>NZ_CP143542.1:2993844-4408267 GCF_046237605.1 Paraperibacillus marinus
TCTGAACTCTTTCAGGTTCCTTACCATCTTGGACGCTGCCTGCTCAAAGGTGAGCGCATGCGTTGATAATTTCACAAGCAGGGAGTCATAATAGGGCGTAATCACCGCTCCCTGGTACCCGTTTCCAGCATCCAGCCTTACACCGAATCCTCCACCGGAACGGTATACCATAATCTTGCCTGTGTCCGGCATGAAGTTATTCAGCGGATCTTCGGTTGTTACCCTGGACTGGATGGCATAGCCATGTGTCTTTATTTCATCCTGCTCGGGGATGGCAATCAGTTCTCCATGCAGTTCTTCGCCAGAAGCGATCATGATCTGCGTCTGGACGATATCGATTCCTGTGATCATCTCTGTGATGGTATGCTCCACCTGAACCCTGGGATTGACCTCAATGAAATAATATTCATTATCCGCAACGAGGAATTCAACTGTGCCGGCGTTCACATAACCTGAATTTTCCATGAGATGGACCGCTGCCCTGCAGATTTCAAGCCTCAATTCCTCGCTCAGTGATACGCTTGGAGCCACCTCGACTACTTTCTGATGGCGCCTTTGGACAGAACAGTCCCGTTCATACAGATGCACTATTTCCCCGTATTTGTCCCCGAGTATCTGAACTTCAATATGCTTTGGATTTTCTACAAATTTTTCTACATATACCTCATCATTGCCAAATGCCGCCTTTGCCTCTGATTTTGCCCTCGCGTAGGCTTCTTTCAGTTCGCCGGGCTCCCTGACAATCCTCATGCCCCTTCCGCCGCCGCCAAGGGCTGCCTTGATTATGATGGGATAGCCCGCTTCCTGTCCGAAGGATGCCACTTCCTCAAGTGAAGTGACTGGGCCGTCGCTCCCTGGAATGACCGGTATCCCGGCAATAACAGCCTGATGCCTGGCTTTAACCTTATCCCCGAACATATCAAGATGCTTTGTTTCTGGCCCTATGAAGATAATTCCTTCCTCTTCACACCTTCTGGCAAAATCAATATTCTCGGATAAAAAACCATATCCGGGATGGATGGCATCGACTCCGCTTTTCTTGGCAATATCTATAATTCCTTCAATGTCCAGATAAGCTTCAATCGGTCCTTTTCCTTTGCCGATCAAATATGCCTCATCCGCCTTGTAGCGGTGGTATGCCCCTGAATCTTCTTTTGAATAAATCGCAACGGTCGATATGTTGAGTTCTGTACAAGCCCTGAATACACGGATTGCGATTTCACCGCGGTTGGCGGCTAATATTTTTGTAATGCGTCTCTTCAATCGATAACACCTTCCTGTAATGTATTTTGATTAGGACCGGCCTATCCTTGTCAAGCATTGATATGCCTCGTCCGGTCATCGGCAGGGATGGCCATGTCTATAGGCTCGGCCGAGTCCTTGGAGGACCTAAGAACAGCTATGCCAGGAAGGCATATTGTTTCTCGTGTAAAAACCCCGGTCAGCCTGTCCAACACAGAGCTGACTATGCCTTATGTAGATTGTACCATTAGCTGAAAATTATGAAAATTAAAAAGCGCACTTTGGAATAATATTATCTTATGATAATGTTCCAATGACTTCTTCATTACATTATAATCAATGCCGGCAAAAGAGTCTAATACGGCTAAAAAAGGTTCCAAACAAAAAAACTCAAACACTTAAAGAGTGTTTGAGCTACAGCTGTCTTACTTGCGCAGGGAAGCTTCATGCAAAGCTGACAATTCCCGTTCCAATGTATCTAAAAGCGCCTTCCCTTCAAGCTCCGGAATCAGCCCAAGGCGGACGGCAAAATCAATTTCCCGTGACAGGCCGAACATTTGAGTGTCCAGCACCTCTTCATACAAAGGACATTGAGGCATGGTCAGGTTATCCATCTGCACCTTTATTAATTTCAATATCTTTTCAGCATCGCCCTTCAGCAAGGTGAATGCTTTATCGCGATAATTCACTAGCATATCTGACGCCATTCCTAAATCCCCCATTTCAGAGCGACCTTACAATTCTATCTATAAATTCTACCTGTTGTTTCAGAAAAAAGCAAGGAGATGAACGATACCAGCCAAGATTTCAAGCTACTTGTACCAAAACATAGGACAGGAAGCGTGCAAAGGATTATACTAAGGCTAGATACTAATCTTGGAGGGATACACCATGGAAGCAATACTTACAATAAAAGGAAATGTCGCCTTCCCCATCACCCTTGATCCAGGTGTCTGGATTTTTGATGACAGAAAGGTTGATCTTGATACCTTCTTTTCAACCGGTGCAGGGAACGGACAGGATGACCTGGAGGAATACACCAAAAGGGCATCCAAACACTGGGACCGCGAAATCATGGAAGGTGCCATTCATCCACCCACGCTTAAGACAGAGAAAAAATATGAAAAAGAAAAATTGCTGAACGGGACTTTCGGCATGCCGCTCACTCCATTCATTAAAAATGCACAGCCAAAGAAAGAGGCATCCACCTTGATCATCGAATGCAGGACAGGAAACGTGCGCCTCCCGCTTTCGGACTCCGATAATCTGCTGGCCGGATTTTCGCAAGCTGGGAAGCCCATTAAGGAAGGCGGCCCTGTTTATATTTACTTCAAGGATGGATCAAATTCTGCAAATCCTCTCCGGGATGTCACAGGTTTCATTATTGAATGAAGGCCGCAAAAACGGCAAAATGCTTGCCGTCTCTGATGCACCTTATTCATAAGAGATTGGCTGCCAATTGTGCCAGCCCCGAACGCTCTCCCTTAATCAGCTTTACATGGCCAGCGATCTGCTGGTCTTTAAATTTTTCTACCACATATGCCAGCCCATTATTGTACTCATCCAAATAAGGATGGTCAATCTGTTCCGGGTCACCCATCAGCACAATTTTGCTTCGTTCCCCCACCCGGGTCAGGATCGTTTTAACCTCATGCTTCGTCAGGTTCTGGGCTTCATCGATAATGATGAACTGCTCCGGGAGGCTGCGCCCGCGGATATACGTAAGAGCTTCTACTTCTATGGAATTCATGCCGGCTAGGATGGCATCTAATTCCCCGGGTTTTTTTGTGTTGAATAGATACTCCAAATTATCGAATACCGGCTGCATCCAAGGCTTCAGTTTCTCATCCTTCTCACCAGGCAGATAGCCGATATCCTTCCCCACAGGCACAATCGGCCTTGCAACAAGCAGCTTCTTATAGAGACCCAGGTCTTCTGTCTGAAGCAGCCCCGCTGCAAGTGCAAGAAGCGTCTTGCCTGTCCCTGCCTTGCCTACTAAAGTAACAAGGGGTATATCCGTCCTAAGCAGAAGTTCAATTGCAATGGTCTGCTGCACATTCCTCGGCTTGATGCCCCACACATGGTCCAGGTCGCAGACAAGCTTCTTCACTCCCCTGCATGCCGCATCCACCATTCCTAGTGCCGATGAAGAACCGCCAAGCGCATTCTTCATGATCAAGAATTGATTCGGATAGCAATGGGGTTTTGGCACTAACTTTTCCAGCTTCAACTCTCCTTTTTGATAAAAGGAATTCATTTCCTCACCCTGAAGATAAAGTTCCTGAAATCCAGTATATATGTGGTCAGTCTCGATGACCCGGTCACTTAAAAAATCCTCCGCTGTCAGACCGATGGCATCTGCCTTCACCCTGACCAGTGCATCCTTCGAGACAAGTATAACTGCCTTTCCATCCGGTTTGGTTTCTTCTTCAATCAATAAATTTTTGGCAACAGCCAGAATCCGGTTATCATTTGTTTTTTCAACAAAGATTTCCTGAAGCTGATGAAAGGACCGGTGATTAAGTTCAATCTTAAGAGTGCCTCCATTATGGAGCGGAATCTTTTCATGAAGCTTGCCCGCCGATCGAAAGCCGTCTATCAGCTTCGATACCTGCCTTGCGTTCCTTCCAATTTCATCCATATACCTTTTCTTTGAATCGACTTCTTCAAGGACAACAGCCGGAATTACCACGTCATTGTCTTTAAATGAGAAGATGGCATAAGGATCCTGTAACAGGACGTTTGTATCTAATATAAAGATTTTGGTCAATTGGACGCCTCCTGATTAAAAAATCGAAGCCAAAGCGGATAAAGGGGCTTTAGGCTTTGATAGTAGTTTATGAAAGGGACAAGTGTGTTGCTAAAATATATGAGATTTTGAATAAGGATAGAAGGAAAAATCCACACTAGGAAAAAACGTGCGCCAGCACAAGGAGGACACCCATGAAAAAGCTGATTCCGTATCTGATGATCTGCTCCATGCTGACAGCCTGCGGGGCGGATGGAGCAAACCCTGACAGTGAAGAAAATCATCAGGCAGGCGTCAGGAATTCAGCCATCCAGAATCGTGACCGCCAAACCAGCCAGCAGGTATCCCGCCGGCTGGAAGGATTGGCGCTCAGGAACCCAAATGTGAATAAAGCGGCCGCTGTGGTCCTTGGCCCCTATGCCATTATCGGCATTGACATTGATGATGACATAGAACGGTCACAGACAGGTTCGATAAAGTATGCCGTTGGCGAGTCGCTTGAAAACGACCCTGAGGGTGGACACGCAATGGTTGTGGCTGATCCAGACATTACTGCAAGGCTTCGGGAGCTGTCCCAGGATATTAAAGAGGGGCGGCCGCTGTCAGGCATTCTGAATGAGCTGGGGGATATAGCGGGAAGGCTGATCCCTACTGTCCCTGGAGACAAGAATGACAATGCACCCTATAAAACAACAGAAGAGCCCAAAAAACAAATGAATCAGCACGAAAAGAACATGATTGAAAAAGAGCAGGATGAGCAATCCAACCATTATAAAGACCGGGAATGATGATACGAAGGAGGCAGCCCCTGACTCCGGGACTGACCTCCTCTTTAAGATTTCATTAACGACTCCATTACCTGGCGGTCGAGGAGGCCTGCAGCATTTTCATCATACATTTTGCTATATTCAGGATTATGTGAGATTTTGGAACCATAAAACATTACATCTCTCACCTCAAGCACGTTCATTTCAAGAATAGTCAGGGCCAGCGGGACATCCATGATCCGCTCGTTTTTGATCATAACTTGCCCGCAGATGGAAAAGGCGGATTCTTCTGCAAAAAGCACCAGCACCGCCCTCTCATGATTTCTAATGTTCTGGACGATCCTGGACCGGCTACCCGCAGCAAAAACGATGGTATTTTCATCCCTGGCAAGTATCCAGGAAATCAAATTCACATTGGGCCCTCCCCCTTCATGGTCTATGGTAGACAAAACAGCCAGGCGCTCCTTTTGCAGGAACTCGAATAAAGACGGAATCAATTTTGTTTCCACCAGATTAGGCATGGTTCTTCCTCCTTCACTGTTTCTCTTGCAGGCAGACCTAAGACAGCAGTATAAGAAATTATTCTGTATGCTCCTGGGTTATTCCTTCTTGCTTAAAAGATGGTATACTAGGGGTAGAATATAGGCAGGAGAAGAGGTGCCGAATGAGGGTTAAATGTGTATTATGTGAGAAAATCGAGTCCATCAATAGTGACACACTGTTAGCAAAGCGCCTGAGGAACAGGCCTATCCATACATATCTGTGCAAGGACTGTTACAGCCGCATTGAAGTGCGGACTAAGGAAAGAATCGCGACAGGCAGTTTCCGGCTTTATAGAAGCCCAAAAAAACAGGATGACTGGTGAAAAGCAAAAAAATAGAGGATGGCCCATACCTGAATCAGTGGGACATCCTCTATTTTTTTCAGTAAAATCAGGTAATGGCTGTAACAGCCCTTAAAAGCTGAGACTGGGATCCTCTTAACATCCGTCCTTCAATAAAAATGCTTTACCTGCTCATGCTGGTCTTGCGGACGGCTTTCCCAGCGATGCAGTTATGCTTCTGACAGCTTTTTTGATCTCTGTCTGCCGAAAAGATTTTTTCAGGTTTTAAATCCAAACTGGCTATAATACCAAAAAGCTTCAGAAAACCGCCAGCTGCTTTATATTGATGAACTAAAGACGCAGCAAAGCCCGGGGGAAAAACACATTGTTTTTCTCCCGGGCTATATTTTAGCGGCTTGTGAGCCGCTATTCTCTTTATTGCATCGAATCAGGTAAAATTCCTGTATTTCTGAGGTTCCAGGTTAATCTGATGGAGCATTGCTTCAATCAGTTCGGCAGGAAACCTCCTGCTGTCAGCCGATCCATCTTTCACAAAATCCACAAAATACATAGAGCCATCCTTCTTGACTTTGAGCGCACTCAAAGCATGCTCCTCGGTAAGGAGGCCTTCAAACATTTCTTTCGTCTCAAAGGCTGCGGTGTCTTCGGGCCTGGCATCACATACCACTTTAATGGTAAGCCAATTGTATAATGCATCCTGAAGTGAATTCATGGCTTACTGCTCCACTTGCTGGCGCTTCTGCTGATTCAGCCTGATTTTATAAATTCCAAGAACGAAGGCAGCGACCAGCAGTGATTCGACTACCGGCAGCTGGATGGCCAGGATGGTAAGCACTAGGCATCCAAGCGCAAGCGAAATATATATAATCAGGTTTTTTAAAACAGACAGTTTCCTGGCAAAGCCTAGATTATAAACCACAATGGAAAGCAGTACAATCGACGCGTAAAGTACATTTGTGCCGGCTTTCGTGCCGAACAGGTCTACAAAGAGCCTTGCAGCTGGGCTTAAATGCTCTAAGCCATCCATCGTGTTAACCTCCCCAGTGTTTACAGATTAAGATTCTGCATACTTTTTCTTTTTAGCAACTCTTTCACGTTCGTTCTTGTCCAGAATCTTCTTCCTAAGACGGATGGATTCCGGAGTAACTTCACAATACTCATCGTCATTCAAGTATTCCAAAGCCTCTTCAAGGGACATAATGCGCGGCTTTTTCATGGTCGTTGTCTGGTCTTTGTTCGCAGAACGCATATTGGTCATCTGCTTGACTTTAACAACATTCACGGTAATATCACTTTCGCGGTTATGTTCACCGACGATCATTCCTTCATAGATTTCAGTTCCCGGCTCAACGAAAATCACACCTCTGTCTTCTACCTGCATGATACCGTATTGAGATGCTTTTCCGGATTCCATGGAAACCAGCACTCCCTGGCGGCGTCCGCCCACCTGGCCCTGAGCCATCGGCTGATAGCTGTCAAAGGTATGGTTCAGGATTCCGTAACCTCTGGTCAGCGTAAGGAACTCTGTAGAGTAACCAATCAGCCCGCGCGCCGGCACCATGAATATCATACGCACTTGGCCGCTGCCGTTGTTGATCATATCGACCATTTCGCCTTTACGGGCTCCGATGGATTCCATGATCGCACCAGTATGCTCTTCCGGTACATCAATCTGAACACGTTCAACAGGCTCACAGCGGACTCCATCGATATCACGAACGATAACCTCCGGTTTGGACACTTGAAGCTCATATCCTTCCCTTCTCATGTTTTCAATCAGGATGGAAAGGTGAAGCTCGCCGCGGCCGGATACGATCCAGACATCTGGTGAATCCGTTTCATCTACGCGGAGGCTGACATCTGTCTGCAGCTGAAGATCCAGTCTTTCCTGAATTTTGCGTGCAGTCAGATACTTTCCTTCACGGCCTGCGAACGGGCTGTTATTGACCAGGAAAGTCATTTGCAGGGTCGGCTCATCAATTCGGAGTACCGGCAGTGCTTCCTGGGCATCAAATGGACATACAGTCTCACCGACATTGATATCTTCCATGCCGGAAACAGCAATCAGGTCCCCTGCGTAAGCTTCTTCAATTTCAATTCTCTTAAGACCTGTAAATCCAAAGATCTTTGTAACACGGAACTGCTTGACGCTGCCATCCAGTTTCATCAGGGCAACCTGCTGTCCAACCTTCATTGTTCCGCGGAATACACGGCCGATTCCAATTCTTCCGACATAGTCGTTGTAATCAAGAAGGGCGATCTGGAATTGAAGGGCCTCATCACGATTGTCAACCGGTGCAGGAATATTCTCTACAATCGCTTCAAACAATGGTTCCATATTTTCTTCCTGCTTGGCAGGATCTGGCTCGTTACTTGCTGTCCCATTAATGCCTGAAGCATAGATCACAGGGAATTCAAGCTGTTCTTCGTCTGCACCCAGCTCGATGAAAAGGTCGATGACTTCGTCGACAACTTCTTCAGGGCGGGCTGCATCACGGTCAATCTTATTGACTACAACAATCGGTGTGATTTTTTGTTCAAGGGCTTTTTTGAGGACAAAACGGGTCTGCGGCATACAGCCTTCATATGCATCCACCACAAGGAGAACGCCGTCTACCATTTTCATGATACGTTCTACTTCTCCCCCGAAGTCAGCATGTCCCGGAGTATCAAGGATATTGATGCGTGTATCTTTATATTGAACGGCAGTATTCTTTGCCAGAATCGTTATTCCTCTTTCTCTCTCGAGGTCGTTGGAGTCCATGGCTCTTTCCTCAACATGCTCATTCACACGAAATGTGCCAGACTGCTTCAAAAGCTGGTCAACCAGTGTAGTTTTACCATGGTCAACGTGTGCTATAATTGCTATATTACGAATATCGCTGCGAAGGTTCAAAAAAATTCCACTCCTAGATTTATTTAAATTTTATCCATTACATTCATATAACCAACATATTATACCACAAAGATACTAGAAACAAAATTCGAAATTGAGTACAATAGGAGTATAGAGGTGATTTCAATGAAAAACAAGATATTATTTGTAATCCTATCCTTTCTTGCAGCAGCGAGCATCGCGGGAATCGGTATCGCCATCGCCGAGGGAAGCCTCGCTGTATTCCTTGCTTGTCTGGCTGTTCTGGCCATATCTATGGGCACCGGTTTTTCTCATAAAAGGAAGCTGCGTGCAAGAGGAGAACTATAGTCATAAAAAAATTGCCTGACGGCAATTTTTTTATTAGTCGGTAAAGTAATTATCGATGATTTCCTCATGAAGGCCGGGTTTGGAAGCAAAAACTGATGTTTTCGACAGAAAATCGATCTTGCCGCCAAACACATCCGTGACCTCCCCGCCCACTTCCTCAATTAAGATGATTCCTGCTGCATAATCCCACGGGGAGAGCCTTAAAGTTACATAGGCATCATAGCGCCCTGCCGCTACATAGGCGAGCTCCAGAGCAGCAGATCCTGTGGATCTGGTACCCCTGACATCGGATACCAGGCTGATCAGCCGTTCTTTGGGGACAAGCCTGTTAGAGTGGATCCATGAAGCATTTACCGCAAGTATCGTTTCCTTGACGGGAACCGGTTTGAGTGACGGAAGGCTTACCTCATTCATGTAGGCACCTTCCCCTTTGAAGGCATGATACAGCTCATCATGCACCACATCATATATCAACCCGATTTTCCCCACGCCATCCTCGAAGATTCCGATTGAAATGGCAAAATTGCGCTGCTGGTGAACAAAGTTAATCGTGCCGTCAATCGGATCGATTATCCAGACGATGCCCTTCAGGTCATTGATGTCAGAGCCGACTCCCTCCTCACCGAGTATCCGGTGCCCCGGAAATTTCTCGCTGACTTTCTCATGGAAGTATTCCTCTGTGGCTTTATCCATATTGGTTACCAGGTCATTGGCATTTGACTTGGTTTCTACTGTCAGTTCAAGATCAAAAGAATCTCTTATCCTCTGGCCAGCTTCCTTAATCCAAACTTTTGCATATGTATCTATCCGCTTCCAATCCATCTATTACGCCTCCGAACTATTGTATGAAGAATGTGTTTATTTCACTATATTTTCAGCTTATGCCATTGCACATAATCATTCAAGTTTTTACCAATGATATATAAAAGGCGGACTCAGTCTTGACAGCACCCTGAGCCCGCCTAAGGAATTTCTTCCATCCGGCTGTTTAATATATCCATTCGATTAGGTTAGACTCCCATTCAAAATTAATGCTAGAAACCTTTTAAGCGGACAAGCTCCTGCCTGATTCTTTCAAGTCTCTTCATGCATTTCGTTTTTATCTCTTCATTGTGCTCATTCATTGCTTCATATAAGGTAGCCAGTTCATAGTCCATTTCCATTCTAAGAACTGCTGTTTTATGCTTTTCAACTTCTTTAGCCTTAAGTGCATGATTTACAACTTGTTTCATAGTAGGCACCCCTTCACTCGATTTTGTGCTTAGTTATCTAAATTTTCTGTTATTTTTTTATCATATTATGTTTGCCCATTTAAAACGGCAACAAAATTGTGCTAAAATCTATTTTCCAAACCTGTAAGACTCCATGTCTTCTTTTTGCAGGACGATGTGATAAAATACATGGCATATTGTCATCCATAGGAGGAAATTCAGTGAAAATTACAGGTTTTACAGCCTCAGATTTCAACGTATTCAAGATAGCTGGTCTTGAGGACCGGATGTCGGCTCTTCAAGAAAGACTGCGTCCAAAGCTTGAAGCGCTTGGACAGCACCTAGCAGGTGAGCTTGCCGTAATGACAGGTGAAGAAATGTACTATCATGTGGCAAAGCATGCCCGGAGGACGATTAATCCGCCTAATGATACCTGGGTGGCTTTTTCCTCTAATAAAAGAGGATATAAAATGATGCCGCATTTTCAGATCGGCCTTTGGGAAACCCATGTTTTTATCTGGTTCGCCCTCATTTATGAAGCTCCCAATAAAGGTGCTGCAGGTGCGGCCTTCGAACAGAATATAGATCAAATTGTAAGTTCCATCCCCGGACATTTTGTCTGGTCAGGGGACCACACCATCCCGGACGCAGCACCAGGCTCCGAGCTTACAAAGGATGGCATTCTTGCCTTATTCCAGCGCGTTCAAAATGTAAAGAGTGCTGAAATCCTTTGCGGGCTGCACATCCCGAGAGAAGAAGCCGTCTCTATGTCAGCCGATAAACTTACAGCTGTCATCCATGATGTGTTTGAGACATTAATACCCCTTTATAAATTATCTTAAACGCGAAAAAGGCTGGACCCTCTTAGATGAGCGTTCAGCCTTTTCCTCGTATTGGTCACATTTTTATGGCAGTCCCAGGTTCCGCATCCTTAGCTTTTTGTATGGTGCGGTATGAAGAGTAGCCGCTCATCTCTTCAAATTCCCCTGTAAGCTTTTTTTCATCAGCTTTCCCAGGCACAATCTGCTTGAACCTGCGGTATTGATCCATGATTCTTTCCTTTTGAATTCCCTTTTCATATGCCTGTTCCACACACTCAAAAAATCTTATCACATCGACCGTTTCCTCGGTGGTCCAGCTGTAATCAATTGGATACTGATATTCCATTCCATTCACCCGCTTTTATAATTATAAAACTTATTCTGCCCATTTTCTCCTGATATCGCCAGCTTCTTTCATGATTACCTCAATCAATCCGGCTGCCGAAGGCACATCCCGGATCATGCCCATAACCTGGCCAGCCCAGGCAAATCCATTTTCCTGGCCTTCATGGATGAACCGTTTGTTGGCATATCCGCTGATCATATCCTTCACTTCATCATAGGATGTGCCCCTTTGTTCCATTTCAATGAGCTTTTGAGTCCAGCCGTTTGAAATGGCACGTGCGGGTGCACCTAACGTCCGTTTAATGACCACCGTATCATCTTCGGATCCCTTGATCAAGGCTTCTTTGTACAGTGGATGGGCATGTATGCATTCCCTGGTGGCAATAAATCTTGTTCCCATCTCAATCCCTTCAGCTCCAAGGGAGAGTGCAGCCATCAGGCCCCTCCCATCCCCTATGCCGCCGGATGCAATTACCGGGATGGATACAGCATCCACCACCTGGGGAATCAGTACCATGGTTCCGGTATCACTCTTCCCTAAATGCCCGCCGCCTTCATGGCCTACAGCCATGACAGCATCCGCCCCAAGCTCCTCTGCTTTTTGGGCCTGCCTCCTCGCTGCGACGAGTACCAGTTTTTTTACCTCTGTGCCTTCGAGCATCTTGAAAAAGGGGACTGGGTTCCCCCCCGTAACACTCATGATCCCGACTCCCTCTTTCAGGGCAGCTTCCACAAAGTGTTCAAATGGCCGCCCATGCTGCCCTATGGCAAAATTGACGCCAAACGGCCTGTCTGTCCTTTCCTTTACCTTCCGGATCTCCATCGTCAGTGCAAACGGGTCCTCAAGCGACATGGCAGTAATCTGCCCAAGTCCGCCTGCATTTGAAACTGCTGCGGCCAGTTCCGCATAAGCCAGATAGGCAAGACCGCCCTGTATGATTGGAAATTCGATATTAAGCAGTTTAGTGACCCTCGTTTCCCACACAAAAAAAACCCCTTTCACATGCCCTTGCCTATTTTATCTCTGCTATGATATATGCAGCTATGCAAACCAGCTGACAAATGCTATAATTCATTTGTTTTGTTAATACTAACAAGGGCTGTTATAGTTAGTAAAATATTTTACATACAAAGAGGTGTCATAGATGAATCAATATGAAACACCCCTTTTTACCGGACTCCTTGAACATGCTAAGAAAAACCCCGTTCAATTTCACATTCCCGGCCACAAAAAGGGACAGGGCATGGATCCTGAATTCAAAGAATTCATTGGAGAAAACGCACTCTCCATTGATTTGATAAATATTGCTCCGCTTGATGATCTGCATTCTCCAAAAGGCATGATACACAAGGCCCATGTTCTGGCCGCAGAAGCCTTTGGTGCAGATCATACTTTTTTCTCTGTGCAAGGAACCTCAGGAGCGATCATGACCATGGTCATGAGTGTCTGCGGGCCTGGAGATAAAATCATTGTTCCGAGAAATGTCCATAAATCCGTTATGTCTGCCATCGTCTTCGCAGGGGCTGTCCCGGTCTTCATCCATCCTGAGGTGGATGTCAACCTGGGGATATCCCATGGGATTACGACAGATTCTGTGGAGAAGGCCCTGCTGCAGCATCCTGATGCAAAAGGCGTGCTCGTCATTAATCCGACCTATTTCGGCATATCTGCCGACCTGAAAAAAATAGTTGAAATCGCTCATTCTTATTCTGTTCCTGTACTGGTTGATGAAGCACATGGGGTTCATATCCACTTCCATGAAAGGCTGCCGATGTCTGCCATGCAGGCTGGTGCTGATCTTGCCGCAACAAGTGTCCATAAGCTAGGAGGCTCATTGACACAGAGCTCCATCCTGAATGTCAGAGAGGGCCTTGTATCGGTAAGCCGGGTAAAATCCATCCTGAGCATGCTTACCACCACATCCACTTCCTACATTCTGCTTGCATCACTTGATGCGGCCAGGAAAAGGCTTGCAACAGAGGGAAGGGAACTTATTGAGAAGACAATCACACTGGCCAATCATATCCGGCAGGAAATAAACAAAATTCCCAAGCTGTATTGTGTCGGGGAAGAAATATTAGGAAGCAAGGCTACCTATGATTATGACCCAACCAAATTGATCATTTCAATCAAGAAGCTTGGCCTTAACGGATATGATGTAGAAAAATGGCTCAGGGAAAAACATAATATTGAAGTGGAACTATCCGATATGTATAATCTCCTATGCATTGTCACTCCAGGAGATACGGAAACAGAAGCCGCGCTGCTGATTGATGCCATGAAGGATCTGGCAGAAGAATTTAAGCATTATTCAGAAGAGCATAAAGAAATCCCTGTGATCCTGCCGGGTATCCCCGGCCTTGCTCTTACACCGAGGGACGCCTTCTATGCAGAAACTGAAGTGGTTCCCTTTGAAGAATCAGCAGGCAGAATCATTGCGGAGTTCATCATGGTCTATCCGCCAGGAATCCCAATCTTCATCCCTGGTGAAATCATAACCGAAGAAAATCTGTATTACATCACGAAGAACCTGGAAGCAGGCCTTCCTGTTCAGGGTCCTGAAGATTATGATCTAAGACATCTGAGAGTCATAAAGGAACATAAGGCCATTCGCTGAGATAAAAAGATAAAAGCCTTGCCGGAATGCCGGCAAGGCTTTTTTTATATTAACCCCTAAATCTCATTTCTCTCCATTTTCTCGTTCTGGCAGCAGTGGCATTTCGCTGAATACAAAACATTTACCTTATCATCATCATAATGATCAATCGTGCTGTTGCAAGTTTGACAAACAATCGTACCCATAGCCTCAAACCCCTTCTTTTTAATGTTTTGTCATTACCTGTGAAAGCGCTTTATATTCTCTGGTTCTATAATAATATATCACTTTTAATAAATCAAGTGCTAATTGTATGTAACATTAATAAAAAATTGGCTCTAATATGTTCAACAATAGGACTGTTTTTATATATACCACATATAATGGAAGGATGACTATTGTACAGACTTCCTCACTCGGGTAAAATTAACTAAAAATTCTTATAACATAAAGGAGCGGAGAATTATGACTGAAACCGCCTTCATAAAGCTGGTTGAACAATCTAAACAACAAACCATTACTCTTGACGAGTTAAAGAATTGGTTTCGCTATTATCAGGAGATAACCACCAAAACCGGCCGGCAGGTTGGATGGAACTACAGCAGCATGGCCTTTCCTTACGAAATCGATGATACTCCCACAGACTCCCGAAGCTGGTTCAGTCTTACCTCCTCCCATGATCGGTACAATGCCATCATCCTCGGCGTTACTGCTGAAAAAATAACAGGAGATGGACAGCCCGGTAAATTACAATCCGCCATCCAGATTACCCTGCCCCCTGCCTCTACCTTCGGTGACAAAGGCAAGGCGAACGAATTCTCCAAATTCCTGGCCAAACAGCTGGAAGGGGAACTGCACTTATTCAACGGCCGGGTCATGTATTTTTACAGACGCAGATGAGACCTTCAGTGCGGCGGTCTGGCTGCAGAGCATCAGCATGCCTTAGTATGGGGCTTAGATTCTCAGGAACTATGAAGGCGGCTTCCGATGAGGTTTATTTTAGTCACTGTCTCAAAGGACACCCCCCAAGGTGTGGAGCAGCTCCCCCTGGTTCTTAGCAGCATACAGAGGATGTCCCAAAAAGTTTGGGACATCCGCTTTTAAAACGTTTAATAGGCCCGCTCACAGCAGCATGTCAGCTCCTCACTCCATTACCTCGATCTCCCCGGGATCCACAAATCCGTAGCCTTTTTTGCGGAGGCCCTCAATAATCCCTGGCAGCGCCTCTTTGGTCCATTGGCGGTCATGCATGAGGAGATTCGCTCCATCTCTCAATAACGGGGAATCAACCATGATTTTAGTCAGGGCCATGCTGTTTTGGTAGCTGGCTTCCCAATCATAGCCATACGTCCAGTTCATGATGATCATTTTCTCATTTGAAGCCACCTGCCTGGAGTGCGGTGTGTTAGCACCGAATGGCGCCCTGAAAAATTTCGGACGTTCTCCTATGATCTTTTCAATTTCATCATTCAGGGAAATGATCTGACGGCTTTGATCCTCTTCGGAGATTTCCTTTAAGTTCACATGGTCGTATGTATGATTTCCAATAGTGAATCCCAAATCGTGGACTTTTTTTAATTTCGCCTTTCCTTCCGGAGTTTTAATAAAGTGGCCGTTGACAAAGAAGATGGCATGTACGCCTTTTTCCTTTAAAATGGCTGCCATTTCAACGGCGTATTTATCTGGAGCATCATCGATTGTGAGCAGTGCCACTTTTTTAGCTGCATCCTTTATTGGAACGATAGACCAGTCATTAGGATTTACCCGATACTTGGGAACGGCCTGGACTGCAGTTTCTTCCGGCTCACCGTCTGAATCTCCATCTTCCTGCTTCTCAGGCATACCCTCTCTTTCTTGTGCAGGCTGTTTTTCCTCTTCACCGGAAGCAGCTTCACCGCTCTTTTCGCCAGCCGCTTTCTTAACATTTTCTCCAGCGTCAGGCTCCGCTTGCTGTTTTTGTGCGCATCCTGCCGCTGTAAACAGCATCAGGATGCAAAGCAGTAATTTTTTTGCCATATGTAATACCCCTCTAGTTCTTTTGTGACATTAAAATCGGAAGTCCTCCCAGACTTGACCGTATCACTCCCTGAGAATCCTTCCCTGTCCATAGTTATAGCGGGACCATGCTGTGCAGGCATAAATTTGCCAATCCGTAGAAGGAAAGGCTTGTACAAGTGATCAAAATGGTCCGCCGGTTCGACTTCAATATTGTTTTCCCTATTACAAGTGATAAATAACAAAAAATGATGAACATGGTGATTTTGTATATGAACCGGTCATGATCTGACAGCCATTCAGCCAGTGTATAGCCGCTCCATACCATCGTTTGGAATAAAAATACGATATAGCTCTTCATTCGTATCCAGCCCCGCTTCAATAGATCTTTAATTTCCGCCTTTATTCAATCCTATTAAGGCTTGGGCCATTTCATGAAAAGGTTCACACAAAAAAACCCCTGCTTTTAAAAGCAGGGGCCGGAGTTGCTACTATTATTTCATCACGTGGATTGGAAGTCCAAGTGCAACTTCAGCAGTTTCCATTGTGATTTCACCAAGAGTCGGGTGAGCATGGATTGTCATGGCGATATCTTCAGCAGTCATTCCTGCTTCGATAGCCAGTCCAAGTTCAGAGATCATATCAGAAGCGCCCGCACCGGCAACCTGAGCTCCGATTACTACGCCATCTTCTTTTGTAGTGATCAGCTTCATGAAACCGTCTGTGCTGTTCAGAGAAAGGGCACGTCCATTTGCAGCGAATGGGAATTTCGCAGCAGTGATGGCAATTCCTTCTTCCTTAGCCTGCTTTTCTGTATAACCTACAGAAGCAAGTTCCGGCTCAGAGAATACTACAGCCGGGATCGCAAGGTAATCAATTTCAGCCGGATGACCAGCAATTGCTTCAGCGGCAATCTTGCCTTCATAAGATGCTTTGTGGGCAAGCGGCGGTCCTTCAACGATATCACCGATTGCGAAAATGTTTTTTACACTTGTACGGCATTGGCTGTCGATTTCGATCAAGCCTCTCTCCGTCTTCTTCACACCGATTTGCTCTAAGCCGAGCTCCTCAGTGTTCGGACGGCGTCCGACAGTTACAAGCACATAGTCTGCCTCAACTGTGTGGGTTTCACCTTTGGCCTCATATGTTACGACTACGCCGTTCTCACTTTCTTCAACGCCCTTAGCCATAGCTTTAGTTACGATTTCCACGCCTTTTTTCTTCAGGTTCTTGGCAACAAGTGAAGACATCTGCTTTTCAAAACCTGCAAGGATGTCGTCAAGACCTTCAAGGATGGTAACCTTCGTGCCGAAGTTTGCATATGCTCCGCCAAGCTCAGTTCCGATATAGCCTCCGCCGATAACGACAAGGGACTTAGGAACTTCTTTAAGCGCAAGCGCTCCGGTAGAATTGATTACACGGTCTGAATATTTGAAAGCCGGCAGTTCAATCGGAGTTGAACCTGTAGCAATGATGGCATTCTTGAATGTATAAGTCTGAGCTGAATTCTCATCCATCACACGGATGCTGTTTTCATCTGCAAAGTAAGCTTCACCGCGGACGATGTTTACTTTATTGCCTTTGAGAAGGCCTTCTACACCGCCAGTCAGTTTGTTTACTACACTTGATTTCCACGCCTGCACCTTAGAGAAGTCGACTTTTACGCCTTCAGCGCTGATGCCGATATCTTCTGAATGAAGAGCATGGTCATAACGGTGACCTGCAGTGATAAGAGCTTTTGACGGGATACAGCCGACATTCAGGCAGACACCGCCCATATTGGCCTTTTCTACGATTGTTACTTTCTGCCCAAGCTGAGCCGCGCGGATTGCAGCGACATAGCCTCCAGGGCCGGCACCGATGATAAGAGTATCTGTTTCAATTGGGAAATCTCCAACTACCATTTATTACCCCTCCATTAACAATAGTTCTGGATCGTTCAATAGTCGCTTGATGTGATTCAGTGCGTTTTGTGCAGTTGCCCCATCGATCATGCGGTGGTCAAAGCTGAGTGACAGCGCCAATACTGGTGCAGCCACAATTTCGCCGCCAATTACCACTGGTTTTTCGGCGATGCGGCCGATTCCAAGGATTGCAACCTCCGGGTGGTTGATGACCGGAGTGAACCATTGTCCGCCAGCTGAACCGATGTTGCTGATTGTGCAGGAAGCACCTTTCATTTCGGCTGGAGCCAGCTTGCCTTCGCGTGCTTTTCCGGCCAGTTCATTGATCTCATTTGATACAGTGAATACAGACTTGCGGTCCGCATTTTTCACAACAGGCACGAGCAAGCCTTTTTCTGTATCAGCAGCAATCCCGATGTTGTAATAGTGCTTGTGTACGATTTCGCTTGTTGCATCATCGATTGATGTGTTAAGTGCAGGGAACTCGCGCAGTGCACTTGTCAATGCTTTTACCACATATGGAAGGAATGTAAGCTTGATTCCTTTAGCAGCTGCCACTTCCTTGAATTTCTTACGGTGGGCAACAAGCTTAGTTACATCCACTTCATCCATGAGCGTAACATGCGGCGCAGTGTGCTTGGAATTAACCATAGCTTTAGCGATTGCTTTACGGATACCGCTCATTTTCTCGCGCGTTTCAGGGAAGTCGCCTTCTGGAATAGCAAGTGGTGCTGCTGTTTTTTCTTCTTTCGCTGAAGGAGCGGCTTCTTGCTGCTCTTGTGGTGCAGCCTGCTGTCCGCCAGTTCCGAATGCGTCGATATCACTTTTCAGGATGCGGCCGTTATCGCCGGATCCTGAAACCTGACGGATGTCGATTCCTTTTTCCCTGGCATATTTGCGTACAGATGGCATAGCGATGATGCGTCGGTTAGGATCCACATCAGCTGGTGCTTGTGTGCCAGCTGCTGCTGCAGGTGCTGCAGTTTCTTCTTTCTGGACGCCCTGGCCAGCTTCGCCTGTAGACTGAACCTGCTCTTCAGTCGCCTTGGCACCCTCGTCACCATGATCGTCGCCTTTGAATTGAAGATCCTCATATCCCGGTGCATCAAAAGTTATCAAGACGTCGCCGACTACAGCAACAGTGCCTTCTTCAACCTTAATTTCTTCAACAGTCCCTTCAACTGGAGAAGGTATCTCCACAACTGCTTTATCGTTTTGCACTTCACATAGTACATCGTCTTCCTGTACTTTATCTCCAGGTTTTACAAACCATTTCACGATTTCGCCTTCGCGGATACCTTCACCGATGTCCGGAAGCTTAAATTGAAATGCCATGGATTTAACCTCCTAATATTATCGTAAATTCTTTTTGTTGAAAAATAAAAAATAAATATTCATAACTTTTTTTCAAATGAACCTATTTCATGCAAAAGCTCTCTTTTCCATGATTTCATGATTTAGAGAGCTTTTGCAGATAATGGACTGAAATTAAAAGTTCAGTACTTTTTTAGCTGTTTCCATTACATCTTTGTAATTCGGCAGCCATACAGATTCTGCCTGCGAGAACGGATAAATTGTGTCCGCAGCCGCAACACGCAGAACCGGTGCTTCAAGGCTCAGCACCGCACGCTCCATTATTTCACCGATTACCTGTCCGGCGATGCCGGCCTGGCGCTGCGCTTCCTGCACAACGATGGCACGGCCAGTCTTCTCTACAGAAGAAATGATGGCATCAACATCCAGCGGCATGATCGTACGAAGGTCAATTACCTCTACGGAATGGCCTTCTTTTTCAAGCTCCTCAGCAGCTTTCAAAGATTCGTGGACCATAGCGCCATAAGTGATGATGGAAAGGTCGGAACCTTCGCGCTTTACATCAGCCTTGCCAAGCGGAATGGTGTACTCTTCTTCAGGTACCTCTTCGCGGAAGGCGCGGTAGAGCTTCAAATGCTCAAGGAAGATAACTGGATCATTATCACGGATTGAAGATATAAGAAGTCCCTTTGCATCATAAGGAGTGGATGGAACGACCACTTTCAATCCCGGTGTCTGTGTCATGAGGCCTTCCAGGCTGTCTGAGTGAAGTTCAGGTGTATGCACACCGCCGCCAAATGGTGAACGGACTGTGATAGGCATATTGTAACGGCCGCCTGAACGGTATCTCATGCGGGACATCTGACCGGCGATTGAATCCATTACTTCGAATACGAAACCGAAGAACTGGATTTCGGGAACTGGACGGAACCCTTGAAGGGAAAGACCGATCGCCAATCCGCCGATTCCTGATTCAGCAAGGGGTGTATCGAATACCTTATCCTCTCCAAATTCTTTCTGGAGACCGTCAGTTACACGGAATACACCGCCGTTTACGCCGACGTCTTCGCCAAACAATAGCACATTCGGGTCGTTTTTGAGTTCGTTTCGCAATGCATCATTGATTGCTTGAACCATTGTCATTTGAGCCATAACTTACTTCGACTCCTTTTCTTTGTAGATTTCGTACTGTTCTTTCAGGTTGGAAGGCATTTCTTCGTACATGATTTCCATCAGGTCAGTCACCTTTTGCTTAGGCTCTGCATCTGCTTCCTTGATGGCATTTTTAATGTCTTCCTTCGCCGTTTCAATTACTTCGTTTTCCATTTCTTCCGTCCAAAGGTTCCTGCCTTCGAGGAATTTACGGAAACGCACCAGTGGATCTTTCTTTTCCCATTCATTATCAAGATCAGAAGTACGATAACGGGTTGGGTCATCACCAGCCATGGTATGAGGACCGTATCTGTATGTCAGTGTTTCAATCAGTGTAGGTCCTTCGCCGTTCACCGCGCGCTCACGTGCTTCACGTGTTGCAGCGTAAACTGCAAGCGGGTCCATACCGTCAACCTGGATTCCAGGGATACCGGCAGCAACTGCTTTTTGAGCGATTGTCCTGGCTGCTGACTGCTTCTCAACAGGAGTAGAAATGGCAAAACGGTTATTTTGAACAACAAAGATTGCCGGTGCCTTGAATGCACCTGCAAAGTTGATTCCTTCGTAGAAGTCACCCTGGGAAGCTCCCCCGTCACCGGTATATGTAATGGCAACAGCTTTTGCGCCCCTCTTCTTGATGCCTAGTGCAACACCGGCAGCTTGTACATACTGTGCACCGATGATGATCTGCGGTGAAATCACGTTTACGCCTTCTGGAATTTTATTTCCTTTAAAGTGTCCGCGTGAAAATAAGAAAGCCTGTGAAAGCGGAAGTCCATGCCAGATAAGCTGAGGAACATCACGGTATCCCGGCAGAATGAAATCTTCTTTTTCAAGAGCAAATTGTGAAGCAAGCTGTGATGCTTCCTGCCCTGCAGTCGGCGCATAGAATCCAAGACGCCCCTGGCGGTTTAGAGAGATTGAACGCTGATCAAGTATACGGGTGTATACCATGCGCTTCATAAGTTCTTGAAGCTGGTCGTCCGTTAAGTCGGGCATAGCCGCTTCGTTTACTACTTCTCCTTCTTCGTTAAGAATTTGAAGAGTCTGGAATTGATCTTCTACAGCCTGAAGCTGTTCTTTAACATCAAATTGGTTTTTTTGAGCTTTACCAGCCATCTGCGTCACCTGTCCTTTCAGATAAAAAGGTTTATTATATAAAGCATTTCTACTGGAACAATATATAGACAAAGCATGGATTACCCATTCCTTCTCGGTGGCCATTTTCACTATTTCCTCTATACCCAGGACCGAAACATGACCGCCAGATAAAAGAAAGCCTAAATGACCCTGTATCTATCATTTTTGATTAACCAATGGTACAATGCTTTATTTTCCTTTAACAGTTTACAACATCTTATAGAATCTAGTCAAACACTAGGTTTTTAATAAGGCAAAGTGGTAATTTACCCCTTTTTGTTACCGCTTAAACAGTATAACATATAATCTGTAGCATATCATCTAACTTGCCTGTATCACACTCCCTGTCTCCAAATATATAATAGGATGCTTCCATCACATTGCTACAAGATCTCCATTCTGCCTTTTTACTTTTTCCATGGCTTGTGAAATTCATCCAAAAAAAATAAGCGGCAGATCCCTCCGGCGCTTATTTTTTAGATCATTATTTATCCATCGTTTCAAGCAGACTATTTTTCTGGTTGTCATATTCTGCAGTCAACTTGTTGAACCGGTTGTTTTCCTGCCTGACTTTGCCATACAGTACATTAATTTTATCAATTTGGTCCTGCAGGGTTTCATAGTCCAGGTTCTTATCCTTGAACATCGTATACAGTTCCTTGTCGGCCTTCAGGCTGTCTTTATAATAAGCAAAGAGCCTGTCGTGCGCTTTATACCTGTCTACCATAATGGAAGCAAGTTTATTTGCTTTATCCTTGTCTTCCCATTTGGAAAGGGACTTTTTGATTTTCTTGAACTCATCCCTGGATTTTTGGAGTGCCTCATTTTCTTTTTGAATCTCGGAAGTCCGTGATCTGATATTTTTCTGGGCTTCATCGGATAATTGGACGATTTTATCATAATCGTCCATTCCGAGACCGACGATCCTGTCATATAGTGATTTTTCCTTCTCCTCCAGCTTCATGAGTGAGAGCTGCCGTTCAGAAACTTTGCTTTCCTCACTCGAAACAGCTTCAAGGCCATCCTTTATCTCGCCCTCCAGGCCGGTCCCCGTGCATCCCTGGAGGATGAATATTGAAGCAGCCAGCATAAAAAGCAGCCGCCATGACTGTTGTCTGAGCATTTCCTTCCCCCCGTCTTTTAGCCCGAATACTTGCCGCAGGCAAAATAGCTTGATTACATTATAACAGCAATCCATTCCAATGAAACAGCGTAAACCCCGCATCAGCCTGTACTCTTTTTGATATATGGGCGATAGCCTTCACCAGGAGGGCCGGCATAGCATAGGCTGTATTAAATCCTGATTCATGTCAGAGCTCCTTTTATACTGGGAGCAAAAGTCTTTATCAGGAGAAAAAAAGACAGGAGGAATTTCTTATGTACGGTTACGGTTATGGTGGATGCTGCTACCCTGTAGCACCTTACGGAAGAGGCTGCGGCTTTGGCAGGGGCTTTGCCCTGTTAGTCGTATTGTTTATTCTGTTAATTATCGTTGGTGCCTGCTTCCCATTCTAAAATTCAATTTGAGTTCATATAATTAAAAATGATGACTGTCCCGGTAACGGGGCAGTCCCTTTACACGAACTTCAAGTTAACATTTTCATGATTATTTGCTACACTTGTTTTACATATTTTTTGGTTAAGCATGGGGGTTTTTATTTTGATCACGATGAATGACATAATCCGAGAGGGACATCCTGCCCTCCGTTCTGTAGCAGAGCCGGTCGAACTGCCTGCCTCTGAAGAAGAAAAGGAAATACTGCGAAGCATGATGGAATATATCCAAAACAGCCAGGATCCTGAAACTGCATTAAAGTACGGCCTTAGGCCAGGCATCGGCCTGGCGGCACCTCAAATCAATGTGCCTAAGCGGATGATCGCGGTACAGGTCCCTGATGACAAAGGAAATACAATCAGTTATGCGCTTTTTAATCCAAGGATTGTAAGCCATTCTGTCGAAAAGAGTTACTTGACAGCCGGCGAAGGCTGCCTGTCAGTCGACCGCGATGTGCCGGGTTATGTTCCTAGGCATGCCAGGGTCACAGTCGAAGGAACGACCCTGGAGGGAGAAAACGTCAAGCTCAGACTCAGGGGCCTTCCGTCCATTTGCTTCCAGCATGAAATCGACCATTTGAATGGCGTTATGTTTTATGACCATATCAATAAGGAACAGCCTTTTGCACCTATTGATGGCAAACCGATTGAAAGATAATATAAATTGTTTATTTAGAAAAAGCCATACAAAAAAGCTATCCGGCCGGATAGCTTTTTTGTATGATCAGATTAAGCCTGCTTTTTTTAATCCGTGATAAATTCCATCTTCCGCTACATCACTGGTAACAAAGGAAGCATGCTTTTTCACTTCATCCAGCGCATTGCCCATGGCGACACCGTGCCCGACTGCTCCGAGCATTTCAATATCATTCAGGCCGTCCCCGAATGCATATACATCTTCAAGCCTGAAACCCGCTTTATCCATCAGTGCCTTAATGCCTTCCGCCTTTGATGCCCCTTTTGGGAGCACATCCATGGCCAGCCGGTGCCATCTTATATATTTGAAAACAGAATGATGATCGTAATAAAAGCTTTCCTCAGCCTCTGAACAGAAGAGGAGGGTCTGGTAAATCTCCCGGTCTCTATAGAACGAAGGATCCAGTTCAGGGTGGGGAAACTGGAGCGTACCCATGCTCTCTATAATAAAGTCACTGTGCTTAACTGAAGATTTCATGGTTTGTTCATTCATGAATACCAGGGGATGCCCCTCTTTTTCAGCGGCGTCATGCAGCCTGGCAAGCTCCTGGGTATTAAGCGGATTCCGGTAGACGGCCTCCCCTTCGAATACTACATACTGGCCATTAAAACTGACAAACGTTTCTATATCCAGCTCTTCCCTGATGTAATCGAACATGAAAGGCGCCCTGCCCGTGGCGATGGCAACATACACACCATTCTGCTGCAGGCTTTTGACGGCCTCCCTTGTACTGTCAGGTATTTTTTTATCATGATCAAGCAATGTCCCGTCGATATCAAAAAATACGATTTTTTCCATTTTTCCACTTCCTCATAAAACAACTAAGGTAAAAAGGCTGCTTTGTTTTTTTGGTATTATCTCATATTCCTGTCCAAAAAATAAAACAATTTTCCCTCTTGCCTGTCAATCTTATAGTTCTGCCCTGCCCTGCTGGTAAAAAGAACCACCATTTTTTTACTGGGAATAGGCATAAAATAGGATGGCAGCAATCCGACCGGCATCTGCTTCAGCTGTTCATTCGACAGGCAAGCTTCAAGAAAGTTGTTTCACTTTGTTGAATTTTCAGTTAAAATCAAGAGTAAGGAGTGATCCGCCATGCTAAAGAAATTAAGGAAAAAGCTCGCTGAACAATGGAAGGATTTACTTAGAAAAAAGACAATCGCATAAACTTTTTCAAAAAAAGCCCTCCAAAACTTGCGAAGGGCTCTTTCCTTATTGTAAAGTACACTAAGTATACTAAAAATGGATGGGAAATTATTCTTTAAACCCTTAATTATTTGTAAAACATGAAAAATTCCCTTTTATTATATATAATAGAAACAGGCAGCAGGAATGCGGTTTCAAGGAAGGCAGAACCCACTCCCTTAAAAACAGATAATATAAATTAATATATATATTAAAACCAAGGTTGTTAGGAGAGATCAAAGATGATATTTAAGATTTACTACCAAGAGCTTGCAAGTGAGGTTCCAGTCCGCGAGGCGACTAAGTCAGTCTATGTGGAAGGCGATTCTGAGCGGGATGTGCGCCAAAAGGTGGCTGACAGGAATTATAATGTCGAATACATCACAAAAGTGAGCGGAAGTTACTTAACTTATGAAAAACAGAATGAAGACTTTAATGTATTGGAGCTATGATGATTTATGAAATTTGTAAAAAATGACCAGACAGCAGTATTCGCATTAGGCGGCTTAGGCGAAATCGGAAAGAACACATACGCCGTTCAATTTCAGGACGAAATTATCTTAATTGATGCAGGAATTAAGTTCCCGGAAGATGAACTTCTGGGAATCGATTATGTTATTCCTGATTATACCTACTTAGTAAAAAATGCAGATAAAATAAAGGGCCTTTTCGTAACTCACGGGCATGAGGACCATATTGGCGGAATTCCTTACCTTTTGAAGCAGTTAAACATCCCTGTTTACGGGGGCAAGCTTGCACTCGGCCTCATCAGGAACAAGCTTGAGGAGCACGGTCTGCTCAGGCAGACCAAGATGATTGAATTCCAGGAAGACGATGTGATCAAATTCCGCAAAACTTCCGTAACCTTTTTCAGGACAACCCACAGTATTCCGGACTCTTACGGAATAGTCGTAAAAACACCGAACGGCCAGATAGTCCATACAGGCGACTTTAAATTCGATTTCACACCGGTTGGCGAACCAGCCAACCTTACCAAGATGGCGGAAATTGGAAAGGAAGGTGTGCTCTGCCTCCTTTCAGACAGCACGAATGCTGAGGTGCCAAACTTCACTATGTCTGAACGACGTGTGGGTGAGAGCATACAAGATGTTTTCCGCAAAGTGGATGGCCGGATTATTTTCGCAACTTTCGCTTCTAATATCCACCGGCTGCAGCAGGTAATCGCCGCGGCGGTCGAGCATGGACGCAAGGTAGCTGTATTCGGGCGCAGCATGGAGGCTGCCATTGATATCGGCCGCGACCTCGGCTATATCGTCTGTCCCAAGGATACATTCATCGATGCGCAGTCCATTAACAGGCTGCCATCCAATAAGGTGACGATCCTTTGTACCGGAAGCCAGGGAGAGCCTATGGCAGCCCTGTCACGGATTGCAAATGGAACACATCGCCAGATCCAGATTCACCCTGGCGACACGGTCGTATTTTCTTCTTCACCGATTCCAGGGAACAATATCAGCGTATCGCGTACGATCAATATGCTTTCAAGAGCCGGAGCAGAGGTCATTCACGGACCGCTCAGCGATATCCATACTTCTGGCCACGGCAGCTCAGAAGAGCAGAAGCTTATGCTCCGCCTGATCCGGCCAAAGTTCTTTATGCCGATACATGGTGAATACCGGATGCAGAGAATGCATGCAAATCATGCAGTAGACTGTGGAGTGCCTGAAGAAAATTGCTTTATCATGGATAACGGGGAAGTTTTGGCCCTGAGTGAAGACAAAGCTGCTGTTGCCGGCAAGATTCCTTCTGGCAATGTATATATTGACGGAAGCGGGATCGGGGACATTGGCAATATCGTATTGCGCGACCGCCGCATCCTGTCTGAGGAAGGCCTTGTAGTTGTCGTTGTAAGCATCAATATGAAGGATTTCAAGATATCCGCCGGCCCCGACCTGATTTCCAGGGGATTTGTTTATATGCGTGAATCCGGAGATCTCATCAACGATGCCCAGGCCCTTATCGCTAAGCATCTGAACAAAGTAATGGAGCGGAAAACCACTCAGTGGTCTGAAATCAAGAATGAAATTACTGATACACTTGCTCCTTTCTTATATGAAAAAACAAAGCGCCGCCCGATGATCCTTCCGATCATCATGGAAATATAAAAAAAGCCAGCCGGATCAAACCGGCTGGTTTTCTTTATAGGTCAATCCACCATCTGCTTTTCAAATTTGTTGATATCAGTATCTGCACCAATGACAATCAGTATGTCCTCATTCTGTATGGTTTCCTCGGCACTTGGAGAAACGATGATGTCCTTATCCCTTTTAATGGCTACGATGTTGAGCCCGAACCTTGCCCTCACATTTAAATCCAGAATGGAATTGCCTGAAAGCTTCTTCCCGGCCCTGATTTCCACGATGGAATGCTCCTCGGAGACAGCCAGATAATCTAGAACATTGTTATGGACGAGACTATGCGCTATTCTCCTGCCCATGTCCCTTTCCGGGTGTACAATTCGGTGGGCACCAATTTTCTGTAGCACTTTTTCATGATAGTCATTTTGAGCCTTGACAATGATATTAGCCACCCCAAGCTCATTCAGGATAAGGGTGGTGAGAATGCTGTTCTGGATATTATCTCCGATAGCCACAATTACATGATCAAAATTGCGGATGCCCAAGCTCTTCAGGACGGTCTCATCCGTAGTATCCCCCACGACAGCGTGGGAAGCAATATTGGCAAATTCATTGACTCTTTCTTCATCACTGTCAATGGCCAGTACGTTGATTCCCTGTGCAGATAACTCCCGGCAGATGCTGCCCCCAAAGCGGCCCAATCCTATTATGGCAAATTCCTTTTTCATAAAAATCCTCCTGGATCATCAGATGCTGCTGCTAAATAAGAGTCCCTTTACAGGACTCTTATTATTTTACACCTTAATCAATCCAGAAACCACAATCCTTTCTTCAAAAAGCGGTTACGTGAAATAAGAGCTGAACGGCGGCTTTTCAATTACCCGCGCAGGAAGACCGTCAGCCGGCATCTAGCATATTAAACTGGGCTTTTACTAAATTAAAGTATTCTCCCCTGTGCTCCATCAATTCGGAGTGGCTTCCTTCTTCAAGAACTTCCCCTGATTTCAATACAAATATTTTATCAGCATCTCGGATGGTGGATAGTCTGTGGGCTATGATGATGGAGGTCCTGCCGCTTAGCAGGGTCCGGAGTGCATGCTGTATTTTGACTTCTGTTTCGGTATCTATGCTTGCAGTCGCTTCATCAAGGATCAAAATCTTCGGATCTGCAAGGAGTGCCCTGGCAAAGGAGAGGAGCTGCCTTTCCCCAACTGAGAGGATATTTCCCCTTTCCTGAACTTCGGTATCATACCCTTGAGGAAGCCTTTCTATGAAGTCATGGGCCCCCACAGCCTTTGAAGCAGCAAAGACCTCTTCATCTGATGCATCCGGGCGCCCAAAGCGGACGTTCTCAAGAATTGTCCCTGAGAAGATGAATGTGTCCTGCAGGACGATGCTGATATGCCTGCGGAGGCTGGATATGCTCACATCCCTAAGATCATGATTGTCAACCTTGACCGAACCTTGTGTTGGATCATAAAAGCGGCTGATCAGATTGGCAATTGTGGTTTTTCCCGATCCCGTATGGCCTACCAGCGCAGCTGTTGAACCTGCCGATATTTTCAAAGAAACGTCATTTAATGCTTTGCGGTCGGCTTCATATTCAAAAACTACAGAATCAAGCTGGATTTCCCCGCGCATATCCTTCAAATCCAATGCCTGTTCTGATTCAGAGACAAGAGGCTTCTCGTCGAGGAACTCAAATATCCGTTCTGAGGAAGCCATCCCGATCAGCAGCTGATTATAAACCTGCCCGAGGCGTGAAATAGGCTCCCAGAACATCCCCAGATAGAAAGCAAAAGAGACGAATACACCGATAGTAATGGTTTCATTCTGAATCAGGCTGGCACCGTACCAGATAAGGATGATTGTCCCGACAGCATTCGTCATTTCTACAAGCGGCCTGAACATGGCATTCTTTTTGGAAGCCTGCCTCCAGCTCTCGAAGTTTTCTCTGTTCACTTCATTAAAGAAGGCGATATTTTCAGGTTCCTGAGTAAATGCCTGTGTGACCCTGACTCCTTGAATACTTTCATTCAGATGTGAATTCAGCTTTGACTGCCGCAGACGGACTACCTGCCAGCTCCTGCGGATATTTTTGCGGAGACTGGTTGATATGAAAAACATCAGCGGCAATATAATCATGATGGCCAGTGTCAGCTGTGGACTCAGGGTAAACAGCATAACCAGAATTCCTGCCAGGAGAATCATATCCATTAGGAGATTGATTACCCCATTCGTGAAGAGCTCCTGAAGGGAATTAATATCATTCATGATCCGGACAAGGATGGATCCTGCGGACCGCTGGTCGAAAAAGCGGTGTGACAGGGTCTGAACATGGGTGAACAACGCTTTTCTAAGATCATAGATGATGTTCTGCCCTAATGCATTCATCCACTTGATCCTGAATATATTCGCAGCATACGAAGTTATATAAAGTCCTGAGAGTATGGAGACCAGCAAGACCAGTCTATCGACATCCTTATTCTTAAGTGCCCCGTCCAGGGTGTATATGCCGATTAGGGCAGGCACAGCAAGCCTCACAGCCGTTGTGATTAAGACCATTAAAAGGGCAAGCGGCAAAAGCTTTCTGGAATAAGGCTTCATATAGGTCATCAGCCTTGTCATCTGGCCCCAGTTAAACGGCTTTTCAATTATTTCTTCTGTAGAATAATGAAATCTTTCCAGCACCTTTTTATTTACTACTTTTTTAGACAAAAGTTACTCCTCCCTCCTACTTGGATTCCTGTAAAATCCTTTCTCTGTCTTGATACTGGATATCATAAATCCGCTTATACAGCCCGCCTACTTTCAAAAGTTCCACATGGGTCCCTCTTTCTTCTATCCTTCCATGATTCAGGACTAAAATTTCATCCGCATGTTTCAATGAAGAAATCCTGTGGGCGATGATGAAGGTGGTTCTTCCTTTCATGACTTCAAGAAGGTCACTCTGAATCTTGAATTCCGTCTCCATATCCACGGCACTCGTTGCATCATCAAGGACGAGTATGCTTGGATTGATGCAGATGGCCCTTGCAATGGCAATTCTCTGTTTCTGGCCGCCGGAAAGCCCTCTGCCCCTTTCCCCAAGGACCGTATCATATCCATTTGGAAGCTCTTTTATAAAATCATGGGCCTGAGCCCGTTTCGCAGCTTCTATGATTTTCTCCATACTTGCATCTGGATTTCCATAAGAGATGCCCGCTTTGATGGAAGAAGAAAAAAGAAAAGATTCCTGCAGGACAAACCCAATGCTGCTGCGCAGAGTTTCAAGCGAGTAATTCTCGATGGGCCGGCCATCAATGAGGATTTCGCCGCTCTTAGGCTCATAGAAGCGCGTAATAAGCTGGGTTATGGAAGTTTTCCCGCTTCCGGTCGGCCCAATCAAGCCGATAACCTTACCTGGTTCCGCATGAAAACTGATTCCGCTGAGTGCCGGTTCATCTTCCTCTCCATAAGTAAGGGTGACATTCCTAAACTCTACCTCACCCATCAATGCCTGCGTGGAAGGAGCATCCTCGCTTTCCTTCATGTTTTGTTCTTCATCCATTACCTCAAGCAATCTTTCGCCTGAAGCCTTTGCCTGGGAAAACATATTGATAACAAATCCGAGGTTTACGATGGGCCAGATGATATACCAGACCAGGCTGTAGAAAGCCACTAATTCACCAAGCTTCAAGGAATCCTCGATAACTAAATATCCTCCATATGACAGCAGCAATACAACAGATATATTGCCTATGAATTCCATAAGGGGAAAATATTTTGCCCATATTTCCGAAGTATGGAGATATTGATTTTTATAATCATTATTGGAACGGTTAAATTTAGTGATTTCAAAGTCTTCCCTCGAAAGTGATTTTACCGTATTAATACCGCTGATATTTTCCTGTACGGTTGTGTTGAGCTTACCGAACGATTTGCGGATACCGCGGAAGGCAGGATGGGCCGTTTTATCGAATTTATACACCACAATCGAAAGAAAGGGCAGTGCCATGATTGTGACCAGGGTCAGCGGCACCGAATAATAAAACATGACGCCAAGGCTGATGGCAATCAATAAGAAAAAGCGCAGGAGCTCAGAGAATCCATAGGATAGAAAAAAACGAAAGCCTTCTACATCCGCGGTCAGCCTGGACATTAAATCTCCCGTCTTTGCATTATCATAATAGCGGTAAGGAAGGTATTGCAGTTTTTCATAAAGGGCGTTTCTAAGCTTAAAAACAGATATGATACCGAATAGATCTCCAAAATATTGATTTATGTATGTAGCAAATCCTTTGACCGCCATTAATCCGATGAAGCTGGCTGCAAGAATTGGAATCCATTCGTACTTCTTGCCAATAACAACATCATCAATCGTTATCTGCAAAACAATGGGATAAAATACCGTTATCCCTGATACCAGCAGCAAAAAAGCCAGTGAAATATAAAAATACTTGCGATACGGCCAATAAAACTGTTTCAGCCTCTTAAAGGTTTCCAAACAGTTTCCCCCTTTCATTTTTAAAAGCTGGAAAAACACTGGGCATTCTGAAGAACACGTATTACTAAATATATCGGGTTTCGAAATAAATTACCATACTTTTTTTAAAATTCATTATTTTTTATTATCCTCCCTTCTTTGCTGCCTGATGGCAGGTGCCAAGAGTTTTAGCAGAGCGTTATCCTCTTATTCTTATTCACTATATGTACAAAGAAATGGTTTCAGCCGGTGGATATCATCGGCATCAAAATAAAAAAAGGATCTGGATTAAAGTCCAGACCCCTTTTGTTTCTATGCTTCTTTATTCATTTCATCCAGAACTCGATTCACACGCTTCTCGAGCATCTTCATGCCGCTGCCGCCTGCCTGGAAGTGGCGCAGGCTGCCGTCCTTGTCAAACACATAATAAGCAGGTACATATTGATTTTCAAATGAATCGTTTAATTTAAGCTCACTGTCAACAAAGATCGGCTGTGAAATGCCGTGCTCTGCGGCAGTTTCCTTGATCTTTTCCAGATCCAGGTCATCCTCCGAGCGCGGCATATGGACCGCCACGACATTCAGTTTGTCTTTGAAATCGTCTCTGAATTGATTTACCTGCGGCATGGCCTCTTTGCATAAGTGGCAGCTTACAGACCAGAAGTGGATCAGTGTCGGCTTTTCCCCTACTAATTCTTCTCTGGTAACCTGGCCATTAAGCCATTCTGTTGCGCCTGTCATTTCTGGCATAGGTTCTCTTAGTTTCATGTCTTTCCACCTCACTGAATTTTTTTAACTATCCCGTTATTGTCTATAAAAAAGGCCTGACACCTTATTCAGAGCCAGGATCCAGTTGGTTTGACCCATTCTTAGAACCTGGCGGCCGAAACGGGTGCCAGACTTTTTCCGGGACATCCCTGTCCCGTATGTTTTATAGGGTAGCTTGTCCAGGTCTCCAGTTAGCCGGGCAAAGTCCGCCAGTTTGAAGTGCCTGAAGGACGCGGAGGGTCTCATCCACATCACGGCCGATATTATTATGATTTACAACAGAATACATCAATTCACCTTCAGGACTGATGATGAACAGGCCGCGGAGGGCAATCCCTTCTTCTTCAATCAGGACACCGTATTCACGGGAGATCATGTGGTTTGTATCAGCAGCCAGCGGATAATTAAGGTCTCCAAGTCCGTTATCCTTGCGGTCAGTCTTGATCCAGGCAAGGTGTGTATGTATAGTATCAGTGGAAACGCCAATCACTTCTGCATCCAGATCTTCAAACTCATCATAGCGGTCTGAAAGAGCTGTGATTTCAGTGGGACATACAAAAGTGAAGTCCATTGGATAGAAGAAAAGCACTGTCCATTTTTCATTCTTCATGTTTTCTTCCAGACTTACTTTTCCAAATTCTTTATTAGACAGCACTGCTTCCATCTCAAAGCGGGGAGCCTGCTTGCCTACCATGCGTTCTGGCATCTAATTCCCTCCAAAGATAAGTTTAATGAGGGTGACAACCGTCGCCCTCGTAAAAGGTTTTCATTCCATTGTTCATTATAGTAGAACACTGAAAAGGCGTCAATTAAGAGAAGACCTCCAATCAGACTGGGCTGTAAACCGGCGTCCAATCAGGCAATCTACCATATCATTTACGGATCCATACCATTTTATTACAGAAGGGTGCGTTTTTTTGTTTAGGGTGTTTTCGTATATATTGTGGCTATTGGATAAGAACGCTGATCTCCGCTGCAGGCACTCTACCTGCGCGGGGCGGACGGTGAGCCTCTTTGCCTGCGGGGTCTCACCTGTCCCGCTGCTCCCAGAAGGGCGGAGAACGGCTAATTAATGGGTGCAGAATGAAGACACAAATTTTATAGAACCCATCCCATTAACTAAATGAAAAGCAGCGACCTGATAAAGAAGACTTGCTGATTGGCGAGCGTGTGCTGCGACAGAAGCCTAGCCGCACTTATGCGTTAGCGAAAGTAGATTTGCTGATTGGCGAGCGATTGCTGTGACAGAAGCTTAGCCGCACTTATGCGTTAGCGAAAGTAGACTTGCTGATTGGCGGGTGTGTGCTGCGACAGAAGCTTAGCCGCACTTATGCGAAAGCCAAGCATAAGGCGGGCAGGCTGTGGGTGAGGTCTTCTTCCCATTGACTGATAGACTTAGACTTGCAGGTCGAAAGTGTCGCAGCCGGATCAGGAGTCTCCCGCCTTCCGTCAATCAACATTGCATAAAATAAATCTCCTCCCAAAACTCATCAGACAACAACAACCTTTTAGAAAAGAGCCTTTAGTTAAAAGAAAACAAATGTATTAACATAGTTATCCCTGTATTTTTTCGGCGCTTTGATGTACGTTAGGAATATCTTTTAACGAAAGGTTTGAAACAGATGCTTGACTTTTTTAAGGGAAATGGGGCTTTCGACAGCCTGATGGAATTGAATTATGCCTCGATACTGATTTCGCTGGGTGCCAGTCTGCTCAAAATCCTGGCCATAGTGATTATCTTCTATATTGCAAGAGCCATAGCCGAAAAAGTGGTACATAAAAGTTTTTCAACCCTGCACTCACAGAAGAAGGTATCTGCAGCAAGGGTCAAAACACTTGAAAGCCTGACTTCAAATATTATTGGATATGTTTTTATATTCATTTTGATAGTGACCATCCTGCAGATCCTTGGTATCCACGCCACTGCGGTACTAGCGGGTGCAGGTGTTGTTGGCCTTGCCGTGGGATTTGGCGCCCAGGGGCTGGTGAGTGATGTAGTGACAGGCTTCTTTCTCCTCCTGGAACGACAGATGGATGTCGGTGATCATGTGACAATCGGAACATTTTCAGGCATTGTTGAACAGGTAGGTCTGCGTACAACCCACATCAGGGGATTTGACGGGACTCTCCATTATGTCCCCAACCGGGGCATCACCAATCTCAGCAATCACTCAAGGGCGAACATGAAAACTCTCATTGACCTCCGTATCTCGTATCCATCAGATTCAGATTTGGCACAGGAATTGATACAGGAAGCATTTAATAGGTTTAAGGCTGACAATCCATCCATCTTAGATGGGCCAAGTGTATTGAGCAGCGACCTATACATTCCCCAGAATCAGCTCAGGATCATAGGCAGGACAGCCAGCGGTGAGCGGACGGCTGTGCTCACGCAGCTGCTCCGGATTATGGGAGAGACGCTGCGCAGGCATGGGATGGCAGTTCCTGATATTTGCCGGGACCTTCCGGAAGAAGGTGAATGAAAATAAAACCGCCAGCTTTTGTCAAAAGAATAGAATAGGCGGCGCCTAAAAAGCCCGGGAAACTCCCGGGCTTTTTTTTGTTATATATGAGACGGCTCTTATCTTTTACCTTTGTATTCTATATACCTAACCGCAAGTTCGATCGCTTTTTCAATCGCCGCCTCATCGGGCACAAGCTTTGCGTGATGAAGGCCGTGTTCTGATGCCACTCCGAGCCAGAACATAAACCCCGGAATCTCCCTGGTCATGAATCCGAAGTCTTCTCCAGTCATGGCAGCGCTGCATTCATGAATGTGGATGTCTGTGTATTCACGGGCAAATCCCATAAACTCACGGGTCAGCTCCTCATGATTATATACCTGGTGATACATGGCCCCATAATCAATCTCCAGCTGGCATCCATAGCTTTTTTCAATGCCTTCCGCTATGTCTTCGATCCTGGATTTTACATGTCTCATATTTTCTTCCGAAAAAGTCCGGATGGTTCCTTCGAGATGCACTTTTTCGGCTATGATATTCTGTGCGGTTCCTCCGTTTATAATTCCCAGAGTAATAACCGCCGAATCAAGCGGGTTTACATTCCTTGACACAATGGTCTGCAGCTGTCCGATCAGGGAGGCCGCCGCTATGATCATATCATTGCTGAGATGAGGATAGGCAGCATGTCCGCCTTTTCCTTTAAGGTCGATATACAGTTCAGACGTGTTGGCAAACAGCAGGCCCTCCTTAACGGCCACTGTGCCGACTTCATACTGGGGTGCAATGTGGAGGGCAAAAATCATATCCGGCATCCATTCTCCCATGATTTCGGATTTCAGCATGGGCTCAGCACCGCCCGGGCCTTCTTCTGCCGGCTGGAATATAAACAAGAGGTCATCATCCACCACGTTATGGACGAAGTGTGTCAGTACGCCAAGGGCAATGCTCATATGAAAATCATGGCCGCATGCATGCATGCGCCCGTCGTGCAGAGATTGAAATTCAAGCCCTGTTTCCTCATTAATCTGGAGACCATCCATATCTGCCCGGTAGCCGATCAGCTTTTGGGGATTTGCTCCCTTCACCTTTACAAAGATTCCGGTGCGCCAGGTTTTAATTTCCATTCTGTCTTCTGGAAGTCCCTCCAGATAATTCAGCAGGTATTCTTGAGTTTTAAACTCCTTGAATCCAATTTCAGGTATTCTGTGAAGATCGCGTCTGATGGTTACAAAAGGATTCATCACCATTCCCCTTTCGATTCCTTTAAATAATCCCCGCCAGGATTTCCTGACAGGGATTGTAAATTAAAGCTGGCGAAGCTCTTGCTTGATTTCTGTCTTAGATTTTGTCTTTTCGTCAATTTCTTTAATGACTTTGGCAGGTGTCCCTGCAACCACTGTGTATGGAGGCACATCATCGATTACGATGGCGCCGGCCGCAACAACCGCACCCTTGCCGACTGTAACTCCTTCAAGCACGACAGCATTCGCTCCAATGACCACGTCATCCTCAACAATGACCGGTTTTGCAGAAGGCGGCTCGATCACTCCGGCAAGCACAGATCCAGCACCGATATGGCAGTTTTTGCCGACTGTCGCGCGTCCGCCAAGCACTACGTTCATATCAATCATGGTCCCTTCACCGATAACAGCACCTATATTGATGGAAGCACCCATCATGATGACCGCATTATCCCCGATTTCGACCTGGTCCCTGATAATGGCACCCGGCTCGATACGTGCTTTGATATTTTTCATATCAAGCAGCGGGATGGCAGAATTGCGTCTGTCATTTTCCACTACAAAATCTTCAATCCTTGACTCATTCTCACGTAATGCTTTCTCGATTTCTGCCCATTCACCGAAAACAACTCCCGCATTGCCGGTTATGAATACCTGTGAGCTGTCACCGAAATTAATTCCCTCAAGGTCGCCTTTCACATAAACCTTTACCGGAGTCGATTTTGTGCTATTTTGTATAAATGAAATAATTTCATTAGCATCCATCATTTTCAAAGTAAAGTTCCTCCCAATTCTCTATGTATAGTATTTTTTTACTTTACCAAAGTAAATCACCCATGACAAGCCGAAAAAACGGCAGGGGGCTGTTTCCATTTTCGTTTACATGTTCAGATGGTCTTGAACCACTTCAACAAAGGCCTCCACCTGTTTAAGACAGAAGGCAGATTCATAGCCAAGGAGCCATGTATCCCTTTCGATGGGCTGCTGAAATTCATCGAGCAGCGGAATCTTGTATATGCTTTTTTCATTTTCATTCAATGTGATGGCCGGAAGGATGGCATATCCAATCCCGTTCATGGCCATCTGCTTGCAGGTTTCAATCTGGTCAACCACAATGGTCCTCTTTGGTGTTGACTGAAACTGCCGATGCCACCAGTCATGGATTTCCTGGTAATAGTTTGAGTCGCTCTTGAACTGGATAAAAGGCCTGTCCGTTTCGATAACCTGCTCCAAATGCTTCATCTCTGTATCCACAAGGAAAAGCTGATCCTTAAAGAGATGCTTTTTTACACCCTTCCAATCCGGAGTCCCCCTGATGATGCCGATATGAACCTGGCCTTCATAGAGCGTCTTCAATATCTCACTGCTCCAGCCCGTTATCAGCGAGATTTTGGCACCAGGATACTTTTGCAGGAATTTTTTCAGCACCTGCGGAAGCCATTTTAAACCGACAATGGAGGCACAGGCAATTTTAAGGGTGCCATGTACCCTGGAATCCAGCAGCTGTATTTCTTCCCGGACTCTTTCTTCCCTATCGAGGAACTCATTGGCCAATTTCACCACGGATTCCCCTGCAGGTGTAAGAGTGAGACCTTTTTGAGATCTTATAAAAAGCTTGGCTCCCCATTCCTTTTCCATGGTTTGCAGCCGCTGGGAAAGGGCCGGCTGGGAAACAAACAGCCTTTCTGCTGCTTTTCTCATATTCATTTCCTGCGCAAGGACGGACAGAAGCTTAAATTCATTGAAAGCCATATATGCGCCTCCCCACGATATTTTTAGTCGCCGTAATCAAAATAATTATGACCCAGTCCTGATTGTATGACAAGGCAGTCCGCAGGCTGAATGACCATAATTCCTTCATGTAAAAAAACTCCCTGATACAGGGAGCTTAGACTGACCTCTTGGTATGCAGGTCTTGATTCAGCTTTTTGAGAAGGGCCCTTCTGGTCAATATTCCTTCAAAGAACCCTTCTTCATTTTCCACGCACACAAACGGATGGTCAATCAGAAGCGCCAGTCCTTTTTTTATTTTATCCGTGATTTTAAGCCTTGGAATGTCGCAGCTCATGACTTCGGCAACTCTCTTTTGTTCCAGCTGTTCAAATTCTATGCGCTGCAGCCCGAGGATTGAGTCCAGGATGGCTGGTGTTGCTAGAAGGCCCTGAAGTTTATATTGAGGATCTAATACCGGAATGGCTGTATATCCTGTCTTTGTCAATACGAGCAGTGCATGTTCCAGGTTGTTTCCGCCCTGTACATGGGCCACCCTTTCCGAAGGGATGATAAATCCGCTGATATCCAGTTCTAATAATTCTTCACTATAAACGCTCATCATATCTGAAATCTCCTCACCCTTGTATGTTGGCAGGATGGCTATCCTGCCTTTATATCGGTATATGTGTTTACCCTTTGTTTGTTTTAATATTCCTTTTAGTGAAATGGCAATTCGGGCAGGTATAGATGATATTCTGGTTAGATTGGGAAGTGATCACCTTTTCATCCATCACTGCTTCCATTTGGCAGACCGGGCACCTGACTCCGGGAACATCCATCAATCGAATCCCTCCTTAAGACTAGTTTTAAGAGAGGGAAAGAAAAACATACCTGGAATTTCTTTTTTTAAAGTTGAAAAAGCCGGAAGCCTGCCTCAGCCTCTTTAGTCCGCCCTGTCCGTTTCCTGCCTACATTATAACATTGAACCCGTTATATTACGAAAATAAAAAAAGAGTCCATAAAGGACTCTTACGCGCTCAATAGGTCAAATATTTCGATTGCGATCATATCGATATTGTCGAATTGATATTTGGATGATTTACTTTTATCATTGAAGACCTCTAACTCGAAGGTTTCTGTTTTATTGAAGAAAGTCACCTGGCATTTCCTAACTCCTTCAATTTCAAAAAAACGCTGAGCTTGTTCAGTTTCTTTAGCCTGATCCTGAAGACTTTTTAACCTTGTCAGAATCCCCTGTAACTGAGACATGCGCTCACTCCTTTCCATTATGTAAGACCTTAAAAATAGGTTGGACCATTTTTAAGATTCTATCCTTTTATGCTGCATGTCCATTAAAAATGTTAAGATATCCATGCCCATATAAACAGAATAAATTAATGCGGCATATTTGTACATAAATAAGTGCAGGTTCATAAAAATTAAATGTTTTGAAAAAATTTCACTTTACCGGCTCCATGCCTTAAAATAACACTTATGAAGCCAGGTATATAAGAAAGGAGCAGCATGATGCAGGAAGTCATCCTTTATTCCCAGCCAGACTGCCCCCCTTGTGAATTCATCAAATTATTATTGAAAGAGCACGGGATCGCTTACGATGAAAAAAATATAAAAAGTGATGGGGCAGCGAGAAAGACATTGATGAATACCTATAATATGTTTTCCACACCTGTACTTGTCATTAAAGGCAAACCCTATACGCCTTCACAGCTGGAAGAGATTCGCCGCATACTTGGCATACAGGGGGAATGAGCATAAAGAAATCCGGTTCACCAGGGGGAACCGGACTTTTTTTATTCTAAACTGGCTGAAATGCTGGCGGTTCCAAAGAGACTGACTGCAAGGTCAAACCTTTCTGCAAAAGCAGTCCCAAGACCGGCAGCACCCTCTGTCAGTCCTTTCAGTTCATTGGCCCCGGCTCCCGCAGCTGCCGTTCCGCCATCGTCCACGACAGCTTCCTCTTCCAGTTCTTCCTCACCGGCCAGGCTGTTTCGGATATCGTCTATCTTCCATGCATTCCCTTCCTTAACTAAATGAACACTTTCCGTATGGGCATCATATCCCACCGGACCTTCACTGCTTGCTTCAAATTTTTCCGAAATAACCGCAGTATCTTCTTCAGCTTTTAGCATAGTCTTTTTATCATAACTGAAAAATGGAACATAATACACAGCGGCATCTGATCCGAGAGTCTGATAAGCTCCGTTTATTTCCACTACATTTTCTTTAATGAATTTATCAATGAATGACTCTGTGAAATAAGGTTTAAGAGTTTCCCTCACGCCATCAAGGCTCTGTCCTTCATAACTCAATGAAACCTGGGCGGCAAATGCTTCAGTTAGTACATCAAAGGCTGATTCCTTATGTATTTGGGATTGACGGCTTTCAGTGCCTTCCGCATAGATGGCAGTTATGCCGGTACTAAAGAATAGGGACATGGCAGTAAAGACAGTCATCAGTTTTTTCTTCATCTTGTCACTCCTTAGTACAATTTTGTATGGATAGAATGTCTATATTGTTTTTTACCCGAACCTTAAGGCAAAAAACTTGAAATCATCATATAATGCCTGATCGGATAATATTTCCAGCATACAAAGCAAAAAAAACCTCCTTAAATGGAGGTTTCCGCAATTTGTTAAAGCAATACATCATGTTCATATAGAAAGGAATAAGAAAGGTCAAGGAATAAAAAATCTTCCCCGCTCAGAGGATAAGAAAATGTCCTGATGGTTTCTCCTGTTTCAATATCACTATACACATCAGAAAGAAAGCCTTTTTTTTCATGTCTCATTTTGATAATGTTTTCCAGGAAATATGGACGCCAGCTCCAGTTTTTGCTGCGATACTCCTCCTGAATGATCCATGATCCGTCAGTCCTGAATAAATTGGGTGACTTTTGAAAGCCTTCTTCATCACAAATATAAAGCCTGAAGCACATAGCTTCCAATTCCACGGCAAGCGCCTGCAGCAACTCAGTCCCCGCTTGGCGGCGCTTAAATTTTGCAAGCAGTTCTGCCAGGCGGGTCTGAAAATTCATCGTAATTTCATAGACCTTTTCCAGTTTGTTTTTTTCCAGCAGAATAAATTCATGGAATTCTTCCTTAAATTTGTCTCTAAGGATATTCCTTTCTACTAAGTGCACAATGGGTGCATGAAGATATGCCCCTTGATAATAACGGCCGCCGTTCTTCCAGGCATAGTGCATATCATAATTATTTTCGATACCTTCAAAAAGCAGGGCTGCTCCCATTTTTCTTGCGAGCATCTTCACGGGATACAGCAAGTCATTCTGGCCCCCGCTGTTCCGCATGGTCTCAAAGTTTATTTTGAGGATGTGCGGCGAAAGCTTGGCTATCCTCTCCATATGGCTCTTTTCCCCAAGATTGCCTATAGCCACACCAATTCCATATGTACGGAAATATGCCAGCATATGATAGAGAGGATCCAGTTCCCCGCTATAGTTTGCTTCTGATATTTCAAGCACGATTTTATCCAGCCTGTCCGGGAGGTGCTGCTTCAGTATTCCAAGAAACCCTTCCCCATGATCCTGCATTAACAGATCAGGGTCTCTATGGATGAAAAAAAGCACAGAATCACTGGCTGCCCCAAGCTGGAAGAGCGCCCTTTCAAGAATGATGTTCTCGACTTCAATCCGGTATTCGTCCGGTATATCTGGATCATTAAGAAAAGGTTCCAGGCTGAGCGCCTGACTGCCTGATTGAATCCTGCCAAGCACCTCATACCCGATCACCTGATGTTCATCCGCGCTGAATACGGGCTGAAAGCAGGGGAATATTTTATCGGTATTCTCTAATATTTCTACAGCATCCACAGCAGCCCCTCCAACCAAGAATCTTTTTTTCATTTTACCACCAGAAGACATGCAGGCAAAATTATGAATAGTCATGTCAACAAATACAGTAGTGTTTTACACCGCTTATCATAAAAAAATATATTCATGGGAAGGCTGATGCTATGTGAAGTTTATGCAGCCGGGATGTTACTCAAGCTTCAAACTGGCCGGTTTATGTATTGAAAAATGGCAAGTCCCATCAGCGCGCAGTAACTCTCTAGAAGGGATGCTGATTGAGCCACTGTCCTCCATCCATGGTTATGCATTCTCCGTTTATATATCCGGCTTCCGGGGAGAAGAGGTAACTCGCCAATCCGGCGATCTCTTCAGGAGTACCAAGCCTCTTGAGCGGTACACTGTCCAGTGTCCTCCTGGCAGCTTCTTCCGATTCCCAGAGCTTTTCCGCTCCTCCAGTCCTTTCAATCGGACCCGGCGCGATGGCATTCACCCGTATCCCATACCGGCTGCCCCATTCCACGGCGAGGGTACGGGTCATGGACAGCACCCCTGCCTTGGCGCTCGCTGAATGGATGACTCCGGCTCCGGCTCCCCAGGCATAGGTTGCGACCATATTGATGATGCTGCCTTTGATACCTTTTTCAATCCAGTATTTCCCTACTTCGCTTGTACAATAGAATGTTCCATTCAAGACAATATCTATGACAGATTTCCATCCGTTCGGCGACAATTTTTCAGCAGGGCATATGAAATTTCCAGCTGCATTATTGACCAGGAAATCAATCGTACCGAATGTCTCCAAAGTTTTTCCAACCATATGCCGTACATGCTCCACTTCTCTCACATCCATTTGGATGGTAAGGATTCGGCCTTCACCCGTTTCTATTTCACTCTTTGTCTGCTCGAGCCTCTCTGGGTTGCGTCCTGTAATGACTACATTTGCACCTGAATCCGCAAACCTTTTAGCCATGAACTTCCCCATGCCGCTTGATCCTCCAGTAATGATGATTACTTTATCTTTCATTCTGATCCCCTCTTCCAAAAATGAATAGTCATTCATTTCAATGATAGCATTTATTTTCTAAATTTTCTAACTTAAATCAACAAAAGAAAAACCCGGCTCTTTTTTAGCTACCGGGTCTTTTACAACGGGGGCATTTCCCCGCATATAACCAAGGTCGTCATAATATAAGCTGATAAAATAAAACATCCTGCCATTGGTCAAATTTGTAACCCACTTCTCTGAAGCAGCCTGCGTATTGGAAACCAAACTTTTTATGCATTTCTACGCTGGTGTCATTGCCTGCAGTGATCCCAGCCATAATGACATGAAACCCGGAGCTCCTTGCTTTTTCAATGATGGCTCCCATCAGTCTGCCTGCGGCGCCTCTTCCTCTATACGCTGCATCTATATAAATAGATATCTCTACGGTCTGCCGGTATGCTTCTTTGTCCCTGAAGGGCGACAAAGAACAATACCCTGCAGCCCTGCCATCGATCTCAGCCACTAAAAGCGGATAATCCCCGCCATACTTGCTGAACCACTGCCGCCTCTCTGCAAGCGTTTGCTCCTTCATATCAAACGTCGCTGCCGTATTCCTGATTGCCTCATTATAAATATCAAGCAAAAACGGCAGATCGCACTCCACTGCATCTCTAATTATCACTCATATAACCCCCGTCTATTTTCTCTACCATAATACTATAAGAACAAACCCCTGCTTAACAATCCCCTTTCTTCGAATTTTGGTAAATGGGGGACTGTCCCCCGGGAAATAGTCCGTGGCGGAAGGGTTTGCAGATTTTGGCTTGGGGTTATGGCTATTATTTCACGGGTGTTTTTGTTACTATTTATGAGTAGAATTCAGTTGTATAGATAGGTTGATTAGATGAAAAAGTGGACAAGAAGGTCTTTTTTGAAGTCCAGTCTGGGAGTCCTCCTTTCAGCGGCCGGAGCAGGTGCGGGCGGCAAGTATTATGCTGAGGAGGTTGAACCGCGATGGCTTGAGGTTAATTCATATAAAATCAGCCACCAGTTAATCCCGCGGGGGTTTGGCGGTATAAAGATTGTTCAATTCAGCGACACGCATATCGGCTTTCAATTCCAGCTCGATGACCTCAAGACGGCTGTAAAGAAAATCAGCAGCCTCCAGCCTGATATCATTTTCTTCACAGGGGATCTGATGGATGCGCCAAATGAGTATGCACATCAGGAAGATATAATCCCTGTGCTGAGTTCGCTGAACCCGCCTCTTGGGAAGTTCTGCGTATATGGCAACCATGACCACGGCGGCTATGGTACAGATATCTATGAAAACATCATGAAGCAGGCTGGCTTTACTGTTTTAAAAAATGATTACAAGCTAGTGAAACTTTTAAATGGCGACTCTATCTGCATTTCTGGGATTGATGAACCGATGCTCGGCAGACCGGATTTAAACCGGGCGCTCGACCGGGCAGAAGGCAGGTACCATATTAATCTGTCACATGCTCCCGACCTTGCAGACGACATTTCCGCATATCCGGTTCATCTGCAGCTGAGCGGCCACAGCCATGGCGGGCAGGTGCAGATCCCATTTGCCGGTGCACTGGTGAAGCCTCCATTCGCGGAGAAATACATCGAAGGCTTCTATGACATCGGTTCTGTCAAGCTTTATGTAAACCGGGGGCTTGGAACCACACGGCTTCCCTATAGAGTCCTGTCAAGGCCGGAGATCACCATATTTGAACTGGAGAGGAAACATTGATCTTCATATTTAGGTATAATAATGAAGGAGCAGTGCCCATGAGGCCGCTGCTCCTTTCTTATTGAGGTGCGAAGTTCTTTTTAGTCAGCAGCGCCTTTTCAATCTCAATGGGGGGCATCGGCTTTGAAAACAGATAACCCTGTCCTTTCTGGCAATTTGCTTCCCTCAGGAAGCCGGCCTGCTCAGGCACCTCAACGCCTTCGGCTATCACCTCAAGGCCGAGACTCTGCCCCAGGTGGATGATGGTGGTAATGATGGCTGCATCCTTCTTGTCATAAAGAATTTCCCTGACAAAGGACTGATCGATCTTTAAGGTATCGAGCGGGAATTGTTTTAGATAGCTTAAGGAAGAATATCCGGTCCCGAAGTCGTCCACTGAAATGGATAATCCGATCTCCTTGAGCTTGGTTACGATCTCAAGGCTCTCCACAGTATTCTGAATGGCACCCTCCGTTATTTCTATTTCAAGTCTCGCAGGACTCACTCCATACTTCTTGATCACATCATTCAGCCTCTCGGCAAGCTGGGGCTGCAGAAATTGTTTCGGCGAGAGATTGATCGCCACTTTTATTTCTGGCAGTCCTTTTATATCCCATTCCACAATCTGCCTGCATACTTCCTCAAGCACCCATTCCCCAATCGGGACAATCAGGGCCGTATCTTCCGCCAGCGGAATGAATTCAGCTGGAGAAACGTACCCGAGGGTAGGGTTATGCCAGCGAAGCAATGCTTCCAGGCTCTCAATCTGATTGGTGGCCAGATTGATTTGCGGCTGATAATAAAGGTTTAATTCTTTCTTCTCAATGGCCCTTCTCAGATTGGACTCCATCACGACAATATTGGGCTGATGAAGAAGGATGTCCTTACTGAAAAACTGAAAATGCGCCTTGCCTCTTTCCTTCACCTTATGGAGGGCACCGTCAGCTTTCCTTAAAAGGGTTTCGCTGTCTATCCCATCAAGCGGATACATACTTATCCCAATGCTTGGAGAAATAAAATAATCCTGGCCGCGAAGTGTAAAAGGCTGGCCAAATTGGTTGAACAGCACAACAGCAAACTGCTCTGCTTCCTCTTTACTGCTGTGGCTGAGCAGGACGGTAAATTCATCTCCGCCCTGGCGGTAAAGCTTGTAGTCAAAATCCCTGATGGCCAAAAGCCTCCTGCCCACTTCCTTGAGAAGGGCATCACCGATGTTATGTCCAAGGGAATCATTCAGGTACTTGAATCTGTCCAGATCTATATTGTATATGGCAATCTGTCTTGCAGGGGCGCTCGCCTCGGTAATTGCTTCATTTATATCACGTATGAGTGCCGTCCTGTTCATCAGACCGGTCAACTGGTCATGATAGGCCATATATTTTATAGTTTCCAGATTGTCTTTTTGGGCAGTAATATTCCTCATAATGATATACAGGCCCCTCACCTGCCCAGCAATAATGATGGGCACTGTCCGGATATGGACGGAAATGCCGGATCCTCCCTTATCAATGAAACAGAGATCAATCGACTCCATGGCAGCACCTTTCATCGAACCGCTGAATAATGCCTTGAAGCTGTCCTGATCTTCCCCGCTCAAGAATGAAACAAATTCCTTCATGTTCAGTTCAATTCCGCTGAAACCGGTGATTTTGTATGCTGCGGGATTCACATTCACAATATTCCCGGTTTCATCCAGCGTAAAGATAGAATCCATATTATGATCAATCAGCGACCGAAACCGATCCTGGCTTTCTATAAGCTTTTCATTTTCAAGCACTGCTTCTGTGATATCCCTTGTCACACTGACTATATACTGAATCGGTCCGGCTTCTTCACCCACCGGAGTGAGAATGGATTCTCCAAAAAAGCGCCTGCCGCTAGATGAGATGCCGGAGTCTTTAAAATACACCGCCTCCCCGGTTTCCAGGACCTGATTATATTGACGGATGAGCTCATGGGCCTTATCAGATGACAGCACATCCTGAATCAGCCTGCCAATGCTTCCATCTGTAAGGGCAGCACGTTCAAGAGCCACTTCGTTGGCAAATAAGTAGCGGAATTGACCCGCTCCTTCCACCTTCATGATGAATAGCATGTCTTTTACATGCCGGAACATAATTTCGAGAAGGATGGTATCCATGTTACCGCTTCCTTTTTTATGTAACTTATCGAGATAATAATTGAATGAATCCATAATGTCAGCACCTTAAGGAATGCCGCTGTATACTGTCCCCCAGCCTGCAGGAAAAACAGATACAGTGGAAGTAAATTCCGTATTTTGTTAGTTTTTGTATACTGTCATTTTACAACGAATTTGCATGAAGCACAGCAAAAATTAGAAAATAAAAAAACTTCCCTGCTTCTAGAATATCTTCGGCACATACATGCCTATTATGCGGCCGATTGGAAATGCCAGGAGGCTGCCGCCAATTGACAGGATGATGTACAGCACAAAGCCCTTCATATTGTTTTCTCTTAGCAGCTGTGCTGCTTCTAGGCTGAAAGTAGACATGGTTGTAAAAGAGCCCAAAAATCCAGCAGATGCAAACAGAATGAAGTGCTGCCCTGAGCTTTCTAAAATAGGCAGGACAAGTCCAAGCAAGAAACAGCCGGCTATATTGATTGCTGCAATGGAAAGAGGTATGGATGACTTTCGTCCGGCAAGCCACCACATCCCAGCCAGGAATCGTGCAATCGATCCAAAAAATCCACCCAGTGCTACTGAAAGGCAGTCCATTTCACTTCACCGCCTTCCCTGCTGCCGAGTAACCCAAGAAAGCTGAACCTATACACAGCACGGCTGTGGATACGATGTATAAAAGTCCGGACAGGCCCCCGTCTAACAGTAATGTGCAGACTTCCATTGAAAAGGTAGACATAGTCGAAAAGCCCCCGCAAAAACCTGTGCCTAAAAAGAGTAAAAGCATAGGTTTCTTTTCTTTGATTTGTAATCCATTTATATATCCAATCAGGAGACTCGCAAGTATATTGGCAGTTAATGTGCCTTCAGGTCCAGCCGCGCCCTGCTGAACCCAGAATCTCGCCATGGCCCCGGCCGCACCGCCGAATCCTGCGGCCGCAATACTCTTCAGCATGGATCCCCCTCCTTATCCTCATCATGACAGGCTCCATACAGGCCTGCATCTCATATTATAGCTTAGGATAGACACCTTTTCACAGGTGTAGATGCAGTTATAGAAAGGAAGAGTTGCTTTGTATTATCAACAATCCTATTATCCGCAGTACGGCCAAACCCTGGCTCCCCGTGAACAGGAACAGGGAAATGATGAGCGGTTCTTTCCACTGCTCCCCTTTGCAGCCGGCCTTGCCATCGGCCCCCTGCTGTTCAACAGACCCTACTTTTATCCCTATCCTGTATACGCGGCATATCCTCCGCCCGTGCCGCCCTATTACTATTATTAGAAAATCTGCCCCTGCATTCTTCAGCCCTTCGGTTAATCGGGCTGAAGAATATTTTATATCTTTTATCTAATTGCAGATTTTAAGTTTAAGTTCTATACATATAGGGCAAAACGAAGATGACATGATATGGAGCTAAGCTTAAGCCTATTCCACAGCTGTAAAAGTTTATCTCTTTTCTCTATAAGAAAATGTTATAATAAATGTCAAAAAATATTGGAACTGAAAGGAGATTTATATGAGCCAGCCCAATCAGGGCAAGCCGGGCACCTCGGTTTCCGTCCAAACCTTAGCCCAGGCCATCTTTGTCGTAAACAAGCATGCCAAGACAGCGTTGAAGCCCCAAAACCTTTACCATCTCAAACAAAAAGCGTTAGATCAGCTGATGCAGGAAGGAAAAGCCAAGAAAGTGGGTCTCCACTTTTCTGATAATCCCCGGTTCTCAAGACAGCAGTCGGATGTAATTGTAGAATGCGGAGATTATATTTTCCATCTGCCTCCAACCAGGGAGGATAAAACATCCCTTCCCCATTTAGGAAGCCGCCTTTCCGGTAAAAGAAATCCAAAGGCCCATTTGTCACTGTCTAAAGCCAGGAACATCCTCCAGGATTATTTAGGTATCAAGCATGCCCAGAATCAGCCGGAGAAAAAAAACAGCCGGACCCCAAGAAGGGTTCCTCAGCCAAAGACACCAGACTGCTTCTCTTCCTCTTTCCTTGGCGGAGATATCTCTTTTCCCAAACCAAAAAGATAAAGGAGCCCTTTGCAAAGGGCTCCTTTATTTTTTCTGGGGAAAAGAGGCGGAGCTGCATGTATCAAAAAGCTTCCTGCAGCTTGGTGTGACCATCATTTATCTTGCTGGCATTCCTGCCTGCGCTTTATTCCGCTCCAGCCGCATTGTGTTTGTTCCTGCTCTTGTCCAGGTTCCTTTCCAGGCATGGACTGCGGGTGAAAACTCATGTTAGTTTTATGCGTTCGGCTAGTTTCCTTAATTCATGGAAGTACCCGGGAACCTCCTCTTGAGATGTATGATCCAGTATCGCACGTGAAACATTTGAATAGTACCAATACTGTTTTTCTCTGCCTCTTTTGAAGTGGGACCACACATCATCCCCATATTCCTCATAATTACTAATGATACTTTTTAGGTTATCAAGCTTATCAGCAGCCACCAGCGCCTTCAGCTCCATGCCGGCGTCTCTCACACTTTGTATAGTATGCATTTTTCTTTCTTCCCAGATGAGGTGCTTTTCCTCTGTATTGCCGGCAACGAGCCTGGCAACTTCCGGTCCAAATTCCAGCTGGATTTCCTGAATGGTAACTGAAGTGTCCTCTACCACATCATGGAGCAGTCCTGCAGCCACTACTTCATCTGCAAAATGGGCGTTTTTTAGTATCTCCGCAACATTCAAGGGATGCTCAATATAAGGTGTGCCCCTTATTTTCCTGATTTGCCCCTGATGTGCTGATCTTGCAAACCGCTCTGCTTTCGCAATTAAATGATTCATGGGATCCATCCTGTCTTTAGCGGATCAGCTCATCCATATATTCGATCAGCCTGCCTATTTCCGGCTTGCTCACCTGTGCGTCGGCACCGACCATCTTGCCTTTATGGCGGAGATCTTCTGTAATTAAAGAAGAAAAGATAATGACAGGAAGCTTATTGAAGGCTTCACTCGTCTTGATCCTTCTCGTCAGATGGAGACCATCCATTTTCGGCATTTCGATATCAGTGATGAGCAAATCGACTTCATCTTCAATTTTTTTGCCATCATTCTCCAGGGCTTCTAAATAAGCCAGTGTATCACTGCCGTTTTCAAAGAATTTCACCTGCTGGATACCGGCCTCAAGAAGGGTCCCTTCTATCAGCTTTCTTAATAGTGCGGAATCCTCAGCAACTATGATTTTTTTATCTGATCTGTCCCGGGCCTCAACATGCTTCAGCCTGCCTGCATGAATTCCGGAATCCGGATTGATGTCGACTATCATCTTTTCAAAGTCCAGAAGCATCAGCATATGGCCTTCAAGGTTTACCATGCCCACTATCTGGCTTTCAAGACCCTGCATAAGTCCAGTCGGTTTCTCGATAGACTCCCATGACAGCCGGTGAATCTGAGTAACAGAATGTACATGGAACACCGTCTTCTGCATATTGAATTCTGCCACGATAAATTTATCATCATGGGGCGTCTGTGATGGCGGCAGCCCGAGGGCAACCGCTACATCAATAATGGGCAGGACTTCTCCCCTGAGCTCGATGACCCCTTCAACATTCTGGTGGGAACGGGGAATCGGCGTTACAGAAACAGGTTTTATGATCTCCTTGACTTTAATGACATTAATGCCGAATTTAATAGCTCCAATTCCAAATTCAACTACTTCTATCTCGTTTGTGCCGCTCTCCAGTAATATACCTTTATTTGAATCCATATGTTCAGCCTCCATGCCTGCCGGTCAGCTGCTGCTTCCCGGTACTTTTCTCTATATATTATTTCGGCTGGAAAGCTGAATTCTTTAGTAGGCCCACTGCCTGAAGCATTAAAATGTCGATAAATATAAATAAGAGCTTTAAAGAAAGAATTCTGTATGAATACTGATTTCACCGATCCCGGCCCGGCCTGCCGTTATTTTTTATGATGAGCTTTTGCGTCCTTGTTATCCAGCCCCTTTTGTAGAAAAACAAGAACATGGAAATAGAGATGATAATCATAAGCGCCATAATCAGGGGAAATCCATACTTCCAATGAAGCTCGGGCATATAATCGAAGTTCATGCCATAAATGCCGACAATAAAGGTAAGCGGCATAAAGATCGTGGTAATCACAGTCAGCGTCATCATGATTGTATTCATATTGTAGGAATTCATGGAAATATAACTGTCCCTGATATCAGAGGAATATTCCCGAAAGGACTCCATCATTTCAACCAGCTTGAGCAAGTGGTCATATATATCATGAAAATACAGCTTCTGGTCAGGCACTTGGTTCAATCTTTCAGAATTTGTAATCCGGTATAATAAATCCCTCATAGGGATGAGCGTTTTTCTGATCTTGTTAAGGTCGCCTCTGATATCAAACAATTCTTCCATCAAGTCAGTGGCAGAGTTCCTTCCCGGATTATCATCAAGATCATTTAAGCTGTCCTCAATTTTGAAGAGAATAGGGAAAAATTGATCAACAATACTATCAATGACCCAATGAATGATGGAATAGGGTCCGCGCAGGTTTGCCTGAGAATCGGAGAAGGAATCCCACATCCGCTCCAGCTCCGGCAATGCTTTTTTATGATAGGTAACTGCATGCCGGGCACCCATGAATAAATCCACTTCCTCCGCTTCCAGTGTTACATAATCAAGCGCGTGCACTACCAGGAACTGATAATCACCATAAAAGTCAATTTTTGGCCGCTGAAGAAAATCATCAAAGCAATCTTCCACCGCAAGCGGATGGAATCCAAAAAATGAACCCAGCATCTCCGTTTCATCCCGCGTCGGACTGCAAAAATCAGTCCAGCACCATTTGATATCCCCTCGCTTCGTATCTTCAAGGGACAGATTGGTCAAAACCTGTCCGCTTTCTGTAATAGCCGCTGTTCTGATCAAAAAAATCTCCTTTCCGGGGGACAGTCCCCCATTTCCCGATTATTTCCCGATGCTCTTTATCGTGGTAAAATGATAAGGAGATTAGGAGGAGCGATATGGAAAATTACTTGAATAAGCGTGTTACACAAATTGAACTTTCAGGCATACGCAAATTTTTTAATATGGTTTCGGAATTTGACGATGTGATATCCCTTACGATTGGACAGCCAGATTTTAAAACTCCGCTTCATATCAAGGAAGCGGCCAAGCAGGCCATAGATGAGGACTTCACTGTCTATACACATAATGCCGGTTTCCTCGGGCTTAGGAAAGCTGCAGCCAATTTTGTGAAGGAAAAATACCGCCTTACATATGAAGCAGTCTCGGAAGTCATCGTCACTGCAGGCGCGAGTGAAGCCATCGATATCTCGCTTAGGACCATCCTGTCAGAAGGCGACGAAGCCATCCTGCCGGGTCCGGTGTATCCAGGATACGAACCGATTGTCAGACTTTGCGGAGGTGTACCGGTACACGCTGACATTACCGGGAACTCCTTCAAGATGACGGCAGATATTATAGCAGCCTATATCACTGAAAAAACAAAATGCATCATTCTTCCTTACCCTTCCAATCCGACCGGCGTTTCTCTCAGTGCGGAAGAATTGCAGGAGATAGCGGCCCTGGTGCAAGATAAGGGCATTTTTATCATCGCGGACGAAATTTATAGCGAGCTTTCTTATGAAGGGCATGCTTCCATTGCGGAATTCCTGCCAGCCCAGACCATTTTGATCAATGGACTTTCCAAATCACACTCCATGACAGGCTGGCGGATTGGATTCATTTTCGCCCCTGGCGTGATAGCTGAACATATACTGAAAGTGCATCAATATAATGTGAGCTGTGCCTCATCCATTTCACAAAAAGCAGCCTACGCCGCCCTTACTGCCGGTTTTGATGACGCAGCCCCGATGAGGGCTGAGTACAGAACAAGAAGGGATTATGTTTATTCCCGGCTCAAGGAAATGAACCTGGATGTGGTCATGCCTGATGGAGCTTTTTACTTCTTTATTAAGCTTCCCCAAAAATATCGTTCATCGGAAGAATTTGCCCTTGATCTATTAAAAAGCAAGAGGGTGGCGCTTGTCCCCGGGAGTGCCTTCTCTCCGCTCGGAGAAGGTTATGTGCGATTATCCTACGCTTATTCCCTGGACACATTGGAAAGAGCCCTGGACAGGCTTGCATCTTTCCTGGGCACGTGACAAAGAAACGCTTGGACCCATTTCGGTTCAAGCGTTTTTTGCCGGCGCCTTACAACTTCCAATATTTATACAGTGCCTGTGTACCGCTTTCCGCTTCCCCTGCTGAAGCCAGTTCTTCGTATAAGGACCTTGCAAGCTTAAGTCCCGGCAGCGCAATGTCCATGCGTTCGGATTCCTCCAGGGCAATTTTCATATCCTTAATAAAATGTTTTATATAGAAGCCCGGCTCAAAGTCGCCGCTGATCATGCGCGGTGCCAGATTGGACAGCGACCAGCTTCCCGCAGCACCGAAGGAAATGCTCTTCAGGACATTCTCGGGATTCAGGCCGGCTTTTTGCGCATAAACCACAGCCTCGCAGACTCCGATCATATTTGAAGCAATGGCAATCTGATTGCTCATTTTCGTGTGCTGTCCGGCTCCAGCTTTACCCTGGTACTGCACATTGGAGCCCATTTTTGCCAGTATCGGCTCCACCGCCCGGAAATCCTCCTCATCACCGCCTGCCATGATGGTCAAACTGGCATTCTGTGCGCCTATGTCACCTCCAGAAACTGGAGCATCTATGGAACGCAGGCCCCGCTTTTTTGCTTCTTCATAAATCCTTACAGCCAGTTCAGGCTTAGATGTGGTCATGTCGATCAGGAGGGTGCCTTTTTCGGCATGTGCAACAATGCCTTCCTGTCCAAGATATATTTCTTCGACATCATGTGGATATCCGACAATTGAAATGATTACATTGGAAGTCTCTGCTATCCTCCGGGGAGAATCAGCCCAGGCTGCACCGGCAGCAAGAAGCCTTTCCGCCTTTGACTTTGTCCTCGTATATACGCTGACCGGCAGGCCGCTCTCCAGTAAATGCCCTGCCATGCTTTCGCCCATTACTCCTATGCCGATAAAGCCAATAGAATATTTTAGTGACATATTATCTTTTCCCTTCTTCATCACAGTGATTTAACCATGCCGCCATCCACAAGGAATGTACTGCCGGTCATATATGAATTGGCGTCAGACAGCAAAAAGGCTGCTACCCTCGCGAATTCAGCAGGTTCACCATACCTTCCGAGTGGAATCTGCCCTTTCATTCGATCCTCTACTTCCTCTACCGCAACTCCTGCTTTATCTGCATTCACTTCATCAAGATGCCTGACCCGGTCTGTTGCAATTCTGCCGGGCGCAAGGGTATTGATCAGAATATGATGCGGTGCAAGTTCAGCCGCAAGCGTCTTAGACAAGCCGGTAATGGCAGTCCTGAATGTATTGGATAAGATCAGTCCCGGAATGGGTTCTTTGACCGAGGATGAAGCGATATTAACAATCCTTCCCCCATTTTCCTTTAGATAAGGAAGAGCCGCGCGGATGAGGCGGATATAGCTTAAAAGGTTCAGCTCAAAAGATGTCTGCCATTCTTCATCTGTTATGTCTTCAAAGGCTCCTGCCGGAGGGCCGCCTGCATTGTTGACCAATATATCAATGCCGCCGTATGTATCGATTGTTTTTGCAATGATGTGCTGGATGTCCTCCCCTTTTGTCAGATCACCTGCTATATAACTGGCCTTTCCTGCCTGTAAGGCTTCCAATTGGCTGCAGACTTCTTTCAGCTTGTCCTCATGGCGGCTCGTGATGACCACGTTAGCTCCCTCTTTAACCAATTCCTCAGCTATGGCACGGCCAAGTCCCTGGCTGGAAGCCGCCACAACCGCAGTCCTGTCCTTTAAGTTCAATTCCATTAATCCTTCCTCCCTTTTTCTAATTATTCTTTCATTTTACCGTGAACTGCCCGCGGAGTGCCACCTTTTGGACTACTGGAAGCAAGGAGCTTTATTTCGGCATGTCCAGGCTGACAGAAAAGATGTTCCGCCCATTAAAAGAGCAGCCTGCTTAAAAGCATGCTGCTCCTGCAATTTAATCTATGAGCCCTTTCTTTTTCAGGAAGGCCTTTGCCACATCCTCCGGGTCTTTTTTATCAAGGTCCACCTGTGCATTCATCTCAGCCATTTCTTCATCTGAGATTTTGCCAGCCAGCCCATTGACCGCATCCTCGAGTTCAGGGAATTTTTTGAGCGTTTCTTCCCTGACTACCGGGGCTGCATAATACGGCGGGAAAAACTTTTTGTCATCCTTCAGCGTCTTCAAATTGAAACGGACCAGTCTGCCGTCTGTTGTAAAGGCAGGAATGGCGTCCACCTTGCCCTCGTTCAGAGCGGAATACATCAGGTTGGCATCAAGGCTTCGCTTTTCCTTGAACTGCAGATTGTATGTTTCTGTAAATGCTGTATACCCATCCTCACGCTCGTAAAATTCGGTCGGTGCACCAAATCGCACATCGTCGGATTTTGGCGCAAGCTCCGAGATGGTCTTGACACCCGCTTTTTTGAATGATGCCTGATTGAAGGCCAGGGCATACGTATTTTCAAACCCTAAAGGCTTAAGCCATTTCAGATCATATTTATCTTGATACCCTTCATTCACCTTCTTATAGATATCATCTGCACTGTCTTCAGGATTGTATTTCTCCTTCAATATCGTCAGCAGGCCGGTGCCTGTGTATTCTACATACAGATCGATATCGCCTTTACGGAGCGCCTGAGTCAAAATCGGTGTTTCCCCAAGGCCTTCCTTTATCTGCACCTTATAATCGGTCTTATCCTTCACATATTCAGAAACGATATACGGGAGGATATATTGTTCAGTCCACTTCTTTCCTGCTATGACGACAGTATCGTTTGAACTTCCTCCCCTAAATGAGAAGAACAGCAGGATGGCTGCAGCCGGCACAAGGATGACGGCTGTTTTCTTCCAATTAAAAGTGCCTCTTTTTCCTCTTTTCGGATCTACAGCTAATTCAACCCGCTTTAAAATCAAGTCGATGGCCACTGCAAGGATAGCGGCCGGTATGGCTCCCGCGAGTACCAATTCATTTCTGGCCGTTGAAAGTCCCCGGTATATCAAATCCCCGAGACCGCCGGCTCCAATAAATGCGGCAAGGGTGGCCACCCCGATCGTTAGCACTGATGCCGTCCTGAGTCCGGCCATTATGATTGGCATCGCAAGGGGCAGTTCAATCATCCTCAGGATTTGATTCTGTGTCATCCCCATGCCTTTTCCAGCCTCTACAGCTGATTGGTCGACACTTGTCAATCCGGTATATGTATTCCTCAATAACGGAAGGAGGGCATAAACGGTTAATGCAATGATGGCTGTGATGTTCCCGATGCCGAACAGAGGCAGCAGGAAACCGAATAATGCCAGACTCGGTATCGTTTGGAAGACAGAAACGACCCCGATGATCGGTTCGGCGACACGCTTTCGCCTTGATATAAAGATTCCTAGCGGTATGGCAATGATAGCAGCTACCGCAATTGACACAATCGACAGGAATAAATGCTGCTGAAGTCCAAGCAATATATCCGGCCAGCGGGATGACATCGTATCCCAAAGAGCCATCAGGAAATTGCTATTCTCCATGTTTCACACCTCCCCCGGCTGCAGTCTGCAGGCCGGCAAGGCCCCGCATCATGGATGCCCTCGTTATTAGTCCGGCGAGCCTTTCGCCTGATGATACCGGAACAAACACAGCACCTTCAGTGAACATCAGGGCAATTTCTGTATATGGCGTTTCAACATCCGCCTGATAGAATTCCTGCTTCATGATATCCCCAAGCGTTTTTTCTTCATGGTGATATTCCCGTTCTACATCTTCCAGTGCTGCTATCCCGAGCAGCCTTTTATCCTCATCCGTTACCAGGAGGCTGTCTACTCTGTAGGTTTTCATCAATTTCAAGGCCTCGGCAAGGCCGCGCCCAGGTTTTGCGGTAATGATTTTTTCAATCATCAAATCTTTTGCAGACGGATTTTCGTTTTTCGCACTAAGACGGTCTTCACCAATGAAGCCTCTGACAAAGTCATTCTTTGGATGGCGGAGTATCCGTTCCGGGGAATCAAATTGAACGATTTCCCCTTCATTCATGATCGCAATGCGGTCCGCAATTTTTATTGCTTCATCCATATCATGGGTTACAAATACGATCGTTTTCTTGATTCTTTGCTGAAGCTGGACTAATTCATCCTGAAGCTGCTCACGGCTAATTGGGTCGAGTGCACTGAATGGTTCATCCATCAGAATGACGGGAGGCTCGGCCGCGAGAGCGCGGATCACACCCACCCTCTGCTGCTGACCGCCGCTCAGGTCAGCCGGGAACCTGTTCTTGAAGGTTTCCGGATCCAGGCCAACCAGTTCAAGAAGTTCATCGACCTTTTTTTCATACCGCTCCTTATCCCAGCCTTTCAGCCGTGGGACCAGGGTTATATTATCTTTGATCGTCATATGCGGCAGCAATCCAATCTGCTGGATTACATAGCCAATATTCCTCCGAAGCTGGACAGGATCGCTTTTTGAGACATCCTCCCCGTTTATGTATATCTCCCCGGATGTCGGCTCTGTCAGCCGGTTTATCATCCTCATGGTTGTCGTTTTGCCGCACCCGCTCGGTCCGATCAGCGCAACAAATTCCCCTTCCCCTATTTCAAAGGTGATATCTTTTAAAGCCATAAAGCCATCGGGATATTTTTTCCCGACATGATTAAATTTGATCAAGGGCCTTCCCTCTCTTCACAGTAGTATTTTTTTCTAAACGATGCCTTAGCAGCCGAAAAGAAACTTGAAAGGTTATAAATGTAGGATTTGCATTATACATCGCTTATATGTTCGATTTTGGGGGTCGAGCAATCAATGCGGGGGAAATGCAGGAATAACCTATCAACCATTATTTACACGTTGAGTCCGAAAATAATATTAATATAGTAAATTTTAATTACCCTGCTCGAACCAAGTTAAAACTTTTTTTGCAGAAAAAAAGACAGCCGGTTTTTTATACGGCTGTCTAAAGGGGGGAAATGAGAATGTTAGCTGCATAACTAGGTCACATTCATTTGCTGCTAATCTTACTATACCCGTCCCAGATTCTCTTAAACACATTTTATAAAAAAATGGTAAATACGGTGTTGCTTGTCAGCAGGCAGCATTATTCATATTCGCTATCAATTAAAGACTATTTCCAGATCAAATTTTCGATTACTTTAAAAGGATTTTCTGTCGAAAAGGGGTGGAGCTGCATGGATTATGAGGCTTTCCTGCAGCTATGTATGAACATTATTTATCCTGCTGACATACCTATTGTGCCTTACTCCACCGCCTTTTTATGTTTGTTCCTGCTCTTGTCCAGGTTCCTTTCCATGCATGGGCTGTAATTAAAAAACTCATGTTTGTTTTATGTCGCGTTCATCTATTTTATGCAAGGTACAGCATGTCCAGAAAGCACAAGAAAACAGCCAATAATAAAAAACTGCAGGCAAGCCGGTTTTCACCGGTTCTGCCTGCAGTTTATCCGAGATTATTTAGTTAAAGCTGTTTCCACAGCATGTACAACTTCTTGTGCTGTGCTCATGCCAAGTGCCTGCTCTGCCAGCTGCTGCATCTCCGGCTGGGAAAGGCGCTTGATCAATGAGCGGGCCCGAAGGATGGATGTGGCGCTCATGGAGAACTCATCAAGCCCAAGTCCCAATAGAAGCGGAATAGCCGTTTCATCGCCAGCCATCTCTCCGCACATGCCGGCCCATTTGCCCTCTTTATGGGCTGCGTCGATGACCATTTTGACTAAGCGCAGGATAGCCGGGTTGTATGGCTGGTAAAGGTAAGATACCCTTTCATTCATACGATCCGCAGCCATCGTATACTGAATCAGGTCATTCGTCCCGATGCTGAAGAAATCAACTTCTTTGGCAAATGTGTCTGCCATGACGGCAGTTGATGGAATTTCCACCATGATTCCTGTCTCAATATGATCTGCTGTCTGGATCCCTTCGCCTGCAAGCGCCTGCTTTTCTTCTTCAAGAATGGCTTTGGCCGCCCTGAATTCATCAAGCGTTGCAATCATCGGGAACATGATCTTCAGGTTTCCGTAAGTGCTTGCCCTTAGCAGCGCACGAAGCTGCGTACGGAATATCCCCTGTTCTTCCAGGCATAGACGGATCGCCCTGAAGCCAAGGAATGGGTTCATCTCCTTAGGGAGATCCAGGTATGGCAGTTCCTTGTCTCCGCCGATGTCCAGGGTGCGGACTACAACCGGCTTGCCTTCCATACCTTCAAGGACCGCCTTGTAAGCTTCGAATTGCTCGTCTTCTGTCGGCAGCTGGTCACGGCCCATGTAAAGGAATTCGGTTCGGTAAAGACCGATTCCCTCTCCGCCGTTTGCCTTGACGCCTTCCAGGTCCTTAGGTGTCCCGATGTTGGCAGCAAGCTCAACATGCCGGCCATCAGCAGAAACCGTCTGTTCATTTACAAGCTTTGCCCATTCTGCCTTTTGTGCTTCAAAGGCTTCATGCTCGCTCTTATATTTTTCAATCAATTCAGGTGTAGGATTCACATGAACTTCACCATTCAAGCCATCCACAATGACCAAATCGCCATTTTGGATCTGCTCGACAGCTTCTTTTGTTCCCACCACAGCAGGAATTTCCATGGAACGGGCCATAATGGCTGAATGAGATGTACGGCCGCCGATATTGGTAGTAAAACCTTTTACATATGTACGGTTCAACTGTGCTGTATCAGAAGGCGTCAAATCTTCAGCAACGATGATCACTTCCTCGGAGATCATGCTTGGGTTAGGAATTTGAACTTTTAAGAGATGTGCAAGTACCCGCTTGGTAACATCACGGATATCAGCAGCACGCTCTTTCATGTATTCGTTGTCCATCTGCTCAAACATCATGACGAACATATCCGCTGTTTCCTTAAGGGCAAACTCTGCATTGACATGTTCGTTTTCAATTTTGTCTTCGATGGGTGCAATCAATTCTGGATCGCTCAGAACAAGAAGGTGGGCATCGAATATTGCTGCTTTGTCCGCACCCAGTTCTCTCTCGGCATTATCACGGATGGCTTGTAATTCCTTCTTTGAGACGCTGACTGCATCCTGGAAGCGGGATTTTTCTTCAACTGTTTCTGAAACGGTCTGTTTCTGCACCGTTAAATCGGGCTCAATCAGGCGATATGCCTTGGCAATCGCAATACCGCTTGAAGCCGCTATCCCTTTTAACATGCTTGCCATTATTCAGCTAAGCCTTCTCTTTTTAGCGTTTCTTCAAGAGTGTTAAGCGCATCCTGCTCATCGCTGCCTTCAGCCGTGATCTTGATTTCTGCACCTTGGCCAATTCCAAGTGACATTACGCCCATGATTGATTTCAAGTTTACTTTTCTTCCTTTATATTCAAGGTTGATTTCTGAATCAAACTTTCCTGCTGCCTGTACCAACAATGTTGCCGGACGTGCATGGATACCTGTATCCGCTGTAACTGTGAATGTTTTTTCTGCCATTTTGCTCGACTCCTTTTGGATTAAAATAGATGTGCAAACCGCCTGCAATCAATTAAGCTAATCGGCCAAAGCTTTCTCCTAAATGTTCCCCTGATACGGGATATCTATGTTTAACTCGGCTATGGTAATTACTAGCCATCGTGAGCGGTGCATATGCTATTTCTTTATAGTATTAAAGGACGAAATTTGCCCTTTTTTTAAAGAATATCACTTTGGTGATATTGTGACAATCTTAACGAACTAATTTTTAAATATGAAAATCTTAGAAAAATTTAAAATTGATACTTTAGTAAGCGTTGTCACAAGGCACGCCTATGTCAGGAGGCTTCCTGGAGCTAGGTATGGATATCATTAATCCTTCCAGGATTCCTGTCTGCGTCTTGCTCCGCTCCACGGCCTTATCGTGTTTGTTCCTGCTCTAATCCAGTTCCTTTCCAGGCATGGGCTGCGAGTAATAAAGATCATGTTTGTTTTTTAAAAATATCCTCTTGAACTATTCCCATATTTTTTGTACAACTGAGATAGACTTTATTTTATGGAGGAGCAACATGCAATATAAACGCGAAGAGCCATTCAGGTTCTCCCTGCAGACCCCGGTGCCGGGCACTTTCACAATCAGCCGGAACAGCAGCAAAAAAGGAAAGCTGGATATTGTGGATATAAGCCCGAACGGCCTTAAATTCCAGACTGATCTGGATCTGCCCGACAAAGACCTTGAGCTCACTGTTTCTTTTCAGCTTAACGAAAGCATGCTGGTCATGCACGGCACCACAGTATGGAAAAAAAGGCATTTTGGAAAATACTTATATGGCTTTGCTGCTGCCGGAACCCCTGAAACCAGGGATGGAATCAAGCAGCAGATCATTAAAGAATTAAAGATTTTCATTAAGAAATAAATAACGAACGTACGCGGCTGTCCTGTTTTATGGACATGCCATTTTTTTATTCCCCATATATCATTTTCCGGGTCATTCCTCCGTCAATGACTATATCTTCTGCAGTAATAAAGTCATTTTCCGGATGGCAAAGGAACAGGCACGCCCTTGCAATGTCAGAGGGCTTTCCCACCCGGTTTGATAAGTGCTGTTCATGATCCTTCTCACGGAGCTTGTCATAGTTATCAGTCTGTATCCAGCCCGGGCTGATAGAATTGACGGTTATGCCAAGCGGTGACAAACTGGATGCAAGCGCATGTGTCAGGGCCGTTATCCCTCCCTTTGATGAGGCATATGCTTCAGAGCCCGGCTCTGACATGGATGCCCTGGTGGAGGAAATATTCACTATTCTGCCGCCTTTCTTCATCCTTCGGGCAGCCTCCCTTGAAAGAATAAAGGCACTCCTTAAATTAATCTGGATGACATTATCCCATTCCTCAGTGGTCAGCTCAAGCAAAGGCTTAAACTCCGATACCCCCGCATTATTGATCACATAATCTACGGAATTGAATTCGTCCATGACATCTCCAAGCATCTTCAGGATATCTTCCTCTTTCCTGACATCCGTCATGATAAAACGCGCCCAGCCCCCACTATTGATAATTTCCTCTTCTGTTCCGCTGCCTCCGGGATCAATATCTGCAATGATAACATTGACACCCTCCCTTCCAAACTGGAGTGCCACTTCTTTTCCTATTCCGTTTGCCGCACCAGTCACTATGGCAGTCTTCCCTTTCATTCCCATCCATCATGCCTCCCAGCTAAAATTCGATCATTTTCAGTAAAAATGCTTGTAAAAGCCTTTTTTTATAAGAATATATATAGTAAAAAGCCGTTTTTCCCTCCAGTTTCTTATAAAATCTGGTTAGATTTCCCTTTCCTATTTCCAGTATGTTTGTTTTACCCGGGAATAAACAAAGGTATGCCTTAGTCAGGAAAACAAATGGATGGATTCAATGAAACTGCCCTGCTTTATACACCGCTCATCAATAAGGTCATAAATTCGCTGAAAATCTATAAAGAGAAGGAGGAATATTTTCAAATTGGACTTATCGCGTTATGGGAGGCAGCAGAAAAGCATTCGGCTGCTAAAGGGCCGTTTCTGCCGTTTGCCTACTCTGTTATAAAAGGCCGGATGCTTAATCAGCTGAACAAGGAGCATAGACATGAAGAAAAATATGGTACCGAGTGGAAGGAGGAAAGCAGCAGTTCATCGTCAGAAATCTATTTTAAGGATGAAAGGTTTGAGTTCCTTTGTACACACCTTACTGACAATGGAATAAAGTGGCTCGGAGGGGTATATGAAGGAAAGACTATAGAAGAAATTTCCGTACAATGGGATGTTACTAAGGATTCGGTAAAGTCCTGGAGAAAAGCTGCTTTGAAAAGATTAAGAAAGCCTGAAGTATTGAATGAAATTTAATTCAGAATACAAACATTAGTTTCTACTCGCAGCCCATGCATGGAAAGGAACCTATACAAGAGTAGAAACAAACACAATAGGGCGCAGGCAGGAATGCCAGCAAGATAAATAATGTTCATACCTAGTTGCAGGAAGCCTTATGATACATGCAGCTCCGCCCCTTTTCCACAGAAAAAAGAGGCTGTCCGCCTTTCACGGGCGGGTTTCAGCCTCCTTTTTAAATTCCGGCCTATTCATCTTTTCAGCTTCGCGGTTCTGCTAAATACTCATAGGTGACTCCGCCATGATGCCTGGCGATTCCCCGAAAATGTTTAAAATCCTCTCTTGCCACCAAGACAGCCCTGAAGCCGAGAAAATCTTCCTTTTCTATTTCTATCTTACTGATCTCCCCGTTTGAAAGCTGTGTCAGAAGGCTGTCAGCCCATTCTTTATCCATATTTACACCCCTCTGTAACGCAGATCCGCAAAAAATGTATGCCTTTTCATAAGTAATGCTTGCTTCGTCTGCTGTTTGCCATTAAAATGTTTTTTAATAGTCTAATTTATTTTCATAAAATACCAAATAATATCTACAATTCATCCACTAGTGATGTTAATAAATTAGAAATGCTCTTTTCACTTTATATGATTTGCCGCCGAATGGAAAGAGCCTGATGAAGAGTTTTTATACTACTTTTGATAAAGGTTGTGATTTGGTTGAAGAAGGCAGAAGTGGGAAATGTCATCGAATTCCGAGAAGGATTAAAGGGTGTCGTTGAAAAAGTTAACGAAAATTCAGTAATAGTCGACCTGACATATATGGATAACTATCGCGAACTTGAATTAGAACAAAAGACAGTTGTCAACCATAAAAATTATAAGATTGTCAAAGTTGCAGAAAATGCTTGATTACGGGGGCCACACTGGCCCCCTTTTTTTGAGCGGCGGAGCTGCATGTATCATGAGGCTCCCAGCAATAGAGTGTGAACATCATTTATCTTCTGGCATTCCTGCTTTGCGCCTTGCTCCGCTCCACCGCTCTATTATGTTTGTTCCTGCTATTGTCTAGTTTCTTACCATGGGCTGCGGGTAAAAAATTCACGTTTGTTATTATTGCATTCAAAGCAGGCTATGCCTAAATGCCTATATTAAATTTTTACATATTTTTTATAATAAGGAAGACAGCCGTATAAACTAAGTCGAATTTGTAACTTTATGAAATGGAATACGTCTAATAGAGCAAAGACCAGAATTATGCTTTAGGTAGCAGCCAAGCGATAACAGGGAGGAAATGAACATGATAAAGTACGGTAAAATGATAGCAGCAGCAGGTGTTCTGAGTCTGGGTTTAGCCGGGTGCGGCACTTCATCACAATCCGGGACAGAAGAGAAGCCAAAGGAAGAAAAGACGGAAGAAGCCTCTTCAAACGGCAGCGGGGCTGAAACAGAAGTGAAGGAAGAAGCGAAAAAAGAAGAAGTCAAAGAAGAGTCAAAACAAAAACAGCAGGCGAAGGAACCGGAAACAAACCAAAAGCCTGAACAGCCTTCAAAAGACAGCAGCGCGGGGAATACAATGAGGGTAATGGAGCAGAGCCTGAAATTTACTGTTAATGGAAAAACTAGCCAAAGTACAGGATTCTTAAAGAACAGCAGCAATCAAACATATTCCATGTATGTTCTGCAGGACTTCCAATTAACCGCAGAAGAGCCGAATAAGGATCTCGTTTTCCTTAAAAAAGATGACAGCATTTCCATGAGAATTGAGCTTTTGCCTGTTAATGCCAACTGGGAGGAGCAGGAAGGGATGGCCAAAGCACAGCTGATGAGTGTATCAGAAAGCATTTCATCCCCTTCGCTTCCAGGCCTTGATAGGCAAAATACCATTGCCATGGAAGCTGCCGGCGGTGACGAAGTGGTCACTGCATTATTGATTAAGGATAAAGAAACGCCCGTGAAGATCACCATGTTCACTAAAAAAGGGCAGGATTACCGTTCTCCAATGCTTGAAATGGCAAAAACCATTTCAAAGAGCACAGCTAAATAAAAGGTAAAAAACGCCTGACTCAGACAGGCGTTTTTTCATGGATTTTTCTGCCTTTCAGCCACAGAAGGAAGAGGAATACCGCGCTGATTTTTCCGAATAAGGGATACAGATAAGAAAGAAGGCTTCCATAATTAATCAAGCTGAGTGTATAGGCTGCGATGAATAATAAGATATAAATGGTAAACGAAGGAATCTTCAGCCAGTTATAAAGCTGCCGTTCAATGCCGTAAATATTCCCTATAATGCTGGTGAAAATTTCACCATACACCACCAATACATAGATCCAATAAAATTGGATGGCATATTGTTTCATAACTGCCGCTGTGGGGATTTCATACTGTAATATATCCGGGAGGCTGATTAATGACAGATGGCTGGTCAATAGTATCAGGCTTAAAAAAAGTCCGCCGAGAACAGCTCCCGCTTTGATGGTACCTTCATCTTTTATTTCATGGGCAACCGGTACAAGCACTGCCTGTGATAAAGCAAGGTTGAAGGCAGTATATAAAAATGGAGATGCTGCCGCCGCCCAATAAGACTTTATTTCCGGTATAAAATAGAAGGACTCTATTACCCGTCCCCCTTTCACTGAATAGATGCACATCAGCACACTGAATAGGATCATGATAGGAACAATGACCGTGTTGACCAGGAAAAGCCCCTTCAGGCCGCGCAGTAAAATGATCAATGCGAGTCCCATCGTCAGGATTACCCCTGCCGGTTTAGGGATGCCAAGCTGTTCCTGAAACACTGCCCCAGCCCCTGAAAACATCACCGACGTTACCCCCAGGAGCATAATAAAAAAGAGAAAGTTTAAAAAACTGCCTATTTTGCTGCCAAAAATATAAATATTAAATTCTTCATATGATTTTGCCCCTGATCTTCGGGCAAGCAGCATGAGCTTTGTACCTCCAGCCACAAATAAAAAACCGGCAGCTCCAATTCCGAGCAACCCAAGAAAACCATATCGGGTGAAGAATTCAACAATCTCCCGGCCGGTGGCGAACCCCGCACCTACTATGGTTCCAATATAGACAGCTCCAACCTGGATGGCTCCCGGCCAGCTGACCTTCATACCGATCACCCCTTCTTGTCATCTATATGAAGAAGTAACCGGTTTTAGACAAGCCATCCAGCTTTTATTTTTCTGAAAGTATAAGAAGATATCGCTTTATTAATATTAAAGTATCTAAAAAGTTAAATATTGAAATTATTGGATGATTGTGGATTGTAAATAATCATCTATTTTTGTAGAATAAAGGAAGATAATTGTAGAATGGTGGAGAAAGGCGGCGATTTATGGATAAAAATGCGTTGATGCATAAAAGAAATAAGACAATCCTTCAATTTTTATGGATTATCAATATCCTGGATTACTTATTTTATATTTTTAACGAATATGATTATAAAATTGTCTGGCCGCCCATAGGCATCATCATTACTTTGATTCTGACCCTTTTATATGCCTGCCGGATTCCGCCGCTTGCATTGATGTATTTTATTTTGTCAGGAGTGTTTGCTTACACCTTTTATTTAAATATGGTGTCTCCCCATATCATTAATTACATATTTCTTTATGCCGGGCTGATTGTGTCAGCCTTCTATCTCAGCATCCCTCTCCTGCTTATATGCGGCGCAGTGTCCCTGTTTCTCATAGCGGTTGTATACATGATCATGGGGGACGCTATTTTTGCTTCAAGGGGGCATGAGGATCTCCCTTATTTCTTACTCTTCGGCCTCTTCATTGCAGCCCTTTTGTACATCCTTCTCCGGTTCACCATTGAATTATGGAATAAAGCGCTTGAAGGTGAAAGGCGGGCAAAAGATGACCTCCGTTCAACGAAATCTTATTTTGAATCTTTATTTACCTATTCCAGGGATGCAATCTGCATACTGGATAAGAACGGAAGAATACTTGAGGGAAACATGGCTTTTACGGACTTATTTTCAAAACCGGCTGGAGAACTCCATTTAAAACGATTCACTGACTTATTCGATTATCAAGAGCCGTTTTCGTTTCCCGAGCTTGTTAAAAGGCTGAAGTCAGGCGAATCTCCCGAGGAATTGGAATTGATGCCAGCGCGGAACTCCAGCGGCCAGAAGGTGATTGCGGAGGCGGCATTTTCTCCAATTTACGGGGAGCACAATAAATTGATAGCTGTATCTGCCATCATTCGGGATTTGACAGAAAACAGGCAGATCGAAGATTATATGAAAAACTCTGAAAAACTGAAAATAACAGGTGAAATCGCCGCCGGGGTGGCACATGAGATCCGCAATCCCCTGACGGTGATCGGCGGTTTTGTCCAAATGCTTTTGGAGGAAGATTCTTCCCGTCAGCATTACTATATGATCATCCAAAAAGAAATAAGCAGGATGAATTCCATCATCAGCGAGTTTCTCATGCTTTCCAAGCCGCACGCTGCTAATATGAAAATTCATGATATAAAAGAATTGATTCAGGAGATCGTTGTCCTCTATCAGCCGGAGGCTCATTTCAAGAATGTTGATATCATTCTGGATCTTCCCCGCGAGGAGTATTTCATCCTTTGTGAAGGCAACCAGATGAAGCAAGTGTTCATTAACATTCTGAAAAACAGCTTCGAAGCCCTTACATGCGGCGGCTTCATTAAAATCAGCGTCCAAAAAGATAAACACATTCATATAGTGATTGAGGACAATGGAGACGGCATACCGGATCAGATTTTATCCCAAATAGGCAAGCCTTTCTTTACCACAAAGGAAGAAGGAACAGGCCTTGGATTAATGATTACGGAAAGAATAATTGAACAGCATAAGGGTACGTTGAAGATATCCAGCAGAGTTGAAGAAGGAACACGCCTTACAATCACCCTTCCTTCGGCACCGAATCCATCGGAATAAAATAATTCTTCCTGTAGCTGCATTTAGGTTGATATTGTTCTATTCTATCAAAGGTCTCATGAATCATGTTGAACGAATGCACAGGTGAGGAAACAAATGGGGGATTCGGTCCCCGCCTGATGGCAAGTTGCTGCAAATGAACAGAAAAAAGCTGCAGGCAGATCCGATTCACCGGGTCTGTCTGCAGCTTTTTTTCATAGACCTTACTGAGCAGCTTCAAGCTGAGCTTTCTTAACGCTCTGTAAAAGTTCCTTTTCTGTGAGCAGGCGGCAGCCGGTCAAGGCCAAAGCCTTTGCCGCAGTTATGAGTGATTTATCTCCAAGCTCTGAAGCAGCAGCTTCACGGAACTCGTCTGTGTGGGCAATCAAATCATCCGGCCCGATCTTGATATACGCATGAACAGTGGGAATAACATGACTTACATTCCCCGCATCTGTTGAACCGATTCCTTCCCTGCTGCCGCTGACGTTCTCCCCAAGCACAGCCAGTTCTTCAGTGATAGCATCATTCAGGGGTTTATTGAATATCAGGTTGTCGATTTCATTCTGATACTGCACAACCTTAAGCTCCGCTCCTGTGGCAAGGGCCGCACCCTCTGCTATTTTCCTTACTTTTTCCGTCGTTTCTTCACATCTCTTCCTTGTAGAGGCCCTGATAAAGAAACGTGCCGAGGCAAATCCCGGTATAATATTGGGAGCTTCTCCGCCATCTGTGATGATTCCGTGGATGCGCACATCCCCCGGCAGCTGTTGTCTTAGTGCATTAATTCCGTTAAACAGAAGAATGACTCCATCGAGTGCATTGATGCCCTTCTCCGGAGAAGCAGCCGCATGGGCAGGACGCCCGTAAAATTGGAAATCCAGGGGATCGACCGCAAGTGAAGGGCTTGTTGGTGCTGTCTTGCCGCTTGGGTGGATCATAAGCGCCGCATCGACTCCGGAAAAGAGCCCTGCTTTGGCAAAACTGGCTTTGGCACTTCCGTTCGGCCCCCCTTCTTCGGCAGGTGTGCCGAATACAACCACTTCTCCCCCGGTCTGATCAAGTACCTTGCTCAGGCTGATGGCGGCTGCGGTACTGGCAGTTCCGATGATATTATGCCCGCAGGCATGGCCCAGTCCAGGCAGGGCGTCATATTCAGCCAGGAAGGCCACTGTTGGCCCATCCTTTTCACTTTTCTTCCGTGCTATAAAACCTGTTTCATGACCCGCAATATCCTTTTCAATGCTGAAACCGGCCTGTTCAAGCAGGGAAATGAGCTTCCCTGAAGCAAAATATTCCTGGTTCCCGATTTCAGGATTTGCATGGATTTCATGACTGATTTTTAAATATGTTTCCCTGTTTTTATCTATTTCTTCTATTATATGCTTTCTGTTTATATCAGATGTAATGACAGACATCCATCTTCCCCTCCATTATTATAGATTTTCAATTTCTTTGACAGGGAGCTTGGTAGGAATGGTTGCTCCTTTATAGGTTTTTTTAATGAAGTCCGAAACTGATTTACTTTGATAGATTTCTACAAGGCGCTTCAATGTTTTATCATTTTTCCGGTCTGACTGGGAAGCGATAATATTGACATACGGTACAGCCGTTTTATCTTCCCTGAAGATCGGGTCTTCTTTCGGGTTTAAGCCGGCATCGACCGCAATTCCATTATTGATGATGGACGCAGCCACATCATCAAGTGCTCTTGGTGTCTGGGCTGCTGTTACAGGCGTGATTTTAATGCCATTATCCTCCGTGATGTTCTCAAGGCCCCCCTTGCCATCAAAGCCTTCCTTTAACTGGATAAGTCCTGCCTTTTGCAGCAGCAGCAAGGCGCGCCCCAGGTTTGTCACATCATTTGGAACTGCAATTTCATCTCCCTTGCCTATTTCCTTTGGACTTTTCACTTTGTTTGAAAATAAGCCCATTGGAGCAAGCACTGTTGTACCAACAGCTGAGAGATCGAGATTATGTTCCTTTTTGAATTCATTGAAGTAGGCTACCGTCTGGAAAGAGTTTGCATCGATTTCTCCTTCAGCAAGTGCCATGTTTGGCTGTACGTAATCGGAAAATTTAACAATTTCAATTTTGATGCCTTCTTTTTCTGCCTTTTTACTGATGAAATCCCATACCCTTGTGTCAGAGCCGCTGATGCCAAGCTTCACTGTTTTGGTTTCTTCTCCTGAACCTGATGAGCTGCAGCCGGCGAGGGCCGCCAGTACAACGACTAGAATGATAGAAAGTAATTTTTTCATAATGTTATCTCCTTCTGATTTTTTTAGATAATAAATTTCCCAGTGACTGCAGACCCTGAACAAATATGATAAGAAGGGCAACCGTCACCAGCATAATCTCTGTTTTAAACTGCTGATATCCGTATGTGATGGCAAGGTCTCCGAGTCCGCCGCCTCCAACTGCCCCTGCCATCGCTGAGGCACCGATCAGGCCGATGGTCGCAATGGTCAGTGCAAGGACAAGAGAGCTCAGCGCCTCGGGGATCAGAAAGCGCCAGATGATCTGCCATGGAGATGCCCCCATTGCCTGGGCGGCTTCGATAACCCCTTTATCCACTTCAAGCAGTGAATTTTCAATCAGCCTGCCGATGTATGGTGCAGCATAGACAATAAGCGGTACGACTGCCGCTGCAGTGCCGATCGAAGTACCCACAATGAATCTTGTGAACGGTATGATTGCAACCAGCAGGATAATGAATGGAACAGACCGCAGAATATTGATGATGGTATTCAGTATGGTGAAGACCACACGATTCTCAAGGATGTGCCCGGATCTTGTTACGACGAGGATCACTCCAAGCGGAATGCCGATAAGTGCCGAGAATAATAATGAAAAAGATACCATGCTGACGGTCTGTTTTGAGGCCTCAGCCAGCTGCGGCCAAAAAGCCTGCCAATCAAACGGCATGAGGAAGCACCTCCTTGATCCAGACCTGCTGCTGTTCAATATACAGCAGAACCCGGTTAATCTCCGGCTGTTCACCGGCAAAATCTACAACCAGATTGCCAAAGGGCACTCCCTGCAGCTCCGTGATCGTTCCGTGGAGGACATTAACATCCACATTGAACTTTTTGGCTATCCTTGACAGCAGCGGCTGCGTAGTTGAATCCCCCCTGAATACAATTCTATATACATGGTGGGTACTGCCGTCTTTATCCAGAAGAGATTTTATTTTTTCTGGAATTTCCACGTTCAGCACAGTCCGGACGAAATTGCGGGCAATATCTGTCTTTGGGTTGGAGAACAAATTCAAAATGGAATCCTGCTCAACGATATTTCCGTCCTCCAACACGGCCACCCGGTCACAAATATCCCTGATTACGTTCATCTCATGTGTGATCATAAGAATGGTAATTCCATAATCCTGCCGGATCCTTTTTAAGAGAGCGAGGACCGAGGCTGTCGTATCCGGGTCAAGGGCGGAGGTTGCTTCATCACACAGAAGGATGGATGGATCCGTTGCCAGTGCGCGTGCAATTCCGACCCTTTGCTTCTGCCCCCCTGAGAGCTGCTCAGGATAATGTCCGGCTTTGTCCTCAAGCCCGACAAAGGCGAGAAGCTCCTTTACCTTCTGTTCTATTTCCCGCTTTGGCCGCTTATCGAGCAGCAGCGGCATAGCCACATTACCGAAAACCGTCCTTGAGGAAAGGAGGTTAAATTGCTGAAAGATCATCCCGATTTTTTTCCTTTCCTGTCTTAGCTCCTTCGGCGAAAGCTTCTGGATATTAACACCGTCAATCTCTACAACGCCTGAGCTCGGCTTTTCAAGCAGATTCACACAGCGTATCAGCGAACTCTTTCCAGCCCCGCTGAATCCGACAACTCCGAAGATTTCTCCCTTTTCAATTTTAAGTGAGACTCCCTTCAAGGCTTCTACCTCATTCTTGCCGGAAACATAGGTCTTCCGGATATCCTCTAAAACAATCAACACGTCTCCTCCTAGCCCACTCGTATTCTAAAAACAAAAAAGCCTCTTTCTGGAGTCAGAAAGAGGCGCGTCAGCACAGCATAATAAATATACAAGCTTCTGTCTCTTCCTTATCTCCCAGGCATCAAAGCCTGCTGGAATTGGCACAGTATTCATAAGAATCCGCTGCCGAGGTATCATAGGGCCAGTCCCTCCACCTCTCTGGATAAGAAAAATCTATTTATTCAGTTTTGAGTGTGTTTTTTGAATTGAGTATAATTTTACTTCCGCTATTTGGATCTGTCAACAGTTTTTATCCACGAATTTTTACAATGTGGAATTTTTCGGCTTATAACTGTGTATCATCAACAGAATTAAGCCACTCTGAAATAACCCCTGTCACCGATTCTACGGTTCCGTCATCGAACGGGGATTTTAAATTGGCTTCGTTTACGAGGCCAAGGAACGACTGGCTTCCGCCAAGGCTGCAAAGATGGAGATAATCCTTCCATGCTTCCTGTTCGTTTTCCCTTGAACGCTTCCAGAATTGAAACGCACAGATCTGGGCAAGCGTATAGTCGATATAATAAAATGGCGTGCTGTAAATATGCCCTTGACGCTGCCAGAAACCCCCTTCCTCAAGATACTCCATTCCATCATAGTCCCGGTGAGGAAGATACTTTTCTTCAAGCCTTCTCCAGGCAGCTTTTCTTTCTGCCGGGGAAGCTTCAGGATTTTCATAGACGAAATGCTGGAATTCATCTACCGCCACTCCGTACGGAAGAAACAGCAGAGACTCGCTCAAATGTGTAAATTTATATTTATCGCTGTCTTCCTTGAAGAAATGCTCCATCCAAGGCCATGTCAAAAACTCCATGCTCATGGAATGGATCTCACATGCTTCATAAGTTGGCCATGTATATTCAGGAACCTCGAAATCCCTGCTCATATACACCTGGAAGGCATGTCCGGCTTCGTGTGTGAGGACATCAATATCCCCTGAGGTGCCGGTGAAATTCGAGAAGATAAACGGCGCCCGGTAGTTATGAACATATGTGCAATAACCTCCGCCGGCTTTCCCTTTTTTGGCCACAAGATCCATTAGGCCGTCATTAATCATCATATTGAAGAATTCATCTGTTTCCGGTGAAAGTTCAGAATACATCTTCCTGCCGTTTTCAATGATCCAATCCGGACTTCCTTTAGGGTTCGCATTGCCGGTCTTGAACTTGAAGCTTTCATCATAAAACTTCAGGCTGTCAACACCGATCCGGTCTGCCTGGCGCTTTTTCAGCTGTGTGGCAAGCGGGACGATGAACTCAGCTACCTGGGAGCGGAAATTCGCGACCATCTCTGCGTTATAATCAGTCCGGCTCATCCTGTAATAGCCAAGTTCCACAAAGTTCTCATAGCCCAGTTTTTTAGCCGTTTCCGTCCGAACCTTTACAAGCTCATCATAAATTTCATCCAGTTTTTCGGCGTGCTCGACCATGAATCCATTCCGGGCCTCATTCGCCCTCCTTCTCATATCGCGGTCCTCTGACTCCGCAAAAGGCTGGAGCTGGATCAATGTCCTTTCTTCACCTTCAAACATGATCTTTGCAGAAGCCATAAGCTGCTTGTATTCGGTAGCCAGCTTATTTTCTTTTTGCAGAAGGGGAATGATCTCTGGTGAAAATGTCTTCAGCTGAGACTCGGCAAGGGCAAAAAGCTGCCTGCCCCACTGCGCTTCAAGCTCGCTTCGGAAAGAGGAGGAAGTAAGTGCCTTATAATAATCTGATATATATTCTTCAAGCTCCGGTGCCATTTCATCGAGATAATCCTGTTCTGCCTTATAGTACTCATCCTCCGTATCAATCGTATGGCGGATATAACAAATGTTTACCATAGTGTCCACATCGCCGCGGATCTCATTGATCTGCTGCATGATTTTATTCTGCTCCCCAGCAGAGCCCGCTTCCTTGAACCCGTTGATATACTCCCCGAGTTTTGCCTTTACCTCTTCCATATCCGGGCGCTTATATTCATATTGTTCAAATTTCATCCATTCACACTTCCTTCTATGTATTCCATACATTATTCTGCTTTTGGATTTAAAAATCCTCTTAATTATAGAAAAGTATTTCCAATGGCGGCCTTCCCTGTAAGGATGGAAATTACGTCCTGTGCTATAGCACAACTCTGGCTGGATAGTTGTCCAGGGCAGCAGCATTAGTGCATTCTTCAGGATATTTTGAAAATACTGTTCTACTTTAAAACTATACGATTAATCTACTGCTGGCGCCTATCATTCAGTCAGTGTTCACTCTTATGTAATTGTATTGTCCTACAGAAACAAGATGCAAAAAGCCCGCAGAACTGTTGTCTGCATGACTATTCAGCATCAATATTTATTAAGGTCTTGTGTAGCTGTCATAATAATAACTGGTTTCTTGCTAGGATCTAACCATTTCATAACAGAAACTACATTTGACTCAGCTGTTGCTACACATCCAAGAGTATAGCTGCTTCCAACATGAAAGAAAATAGCACTACCTGCTCCTGGTACTCGCGCAGTATTATAATCAATTACAAATCCATTAGTATATAGTCTATGGTTCATATTTTCAGCACTTTTCCACTGGCCTTGTGTTTTCCTTCTAGATTGCCAAGTGTTATAAAGCTTAGAATTAGAATCATCTACCCATACGTCATCACTTGTAATTTTTCTAAAAGGCATTTTTGTTCCTGGATTACCTTTTTGTCCAAATGTTGTACGAATTGTATATTTGCCTGCTGGAGTTTTAGCATCTCCTTCTTTTCCTTTACCAATTCCCTTTTTGCCTACATATCCTCGAACTGACATTTTCTGAACCCATTTTCCATTAGAGTCTTTTTCAAATGTCTTAATACCCGCTGCTGTAGTTGTATATCCATTTGTTGTAACAAGAATCAGTTGTTTATTTGCACCAACTGTCTTGAGTCCATTTGCTAGATTACCTGCTGGTTTTGGAGATACAGATGGAGTTGAAGCAAGATATTTACCGGAAGCCCAACCTGTTTTACCATTAGCTGCAATTTTCTTCCAAGACCCGCTTGTTCCAGATACAACAACTGCTTGGTTCATTTTAATTACTGCAACAACTTTATGTTCTGTACTGGGACCACTCCGAACATTTAGAGCACTGGCTGTTACATATTTTGTCTCACCTCCAGCTGAAACTGGATTTAACGATACGAACATTGAAAATAGAATGACCAGAGCTGTTAAAATGGCTAGAATCTTTTTTGACATTGAAGCATTCCTCCTACTATTTGTTGTTTCATGGGTTGATTATTATATTCTTTTTGGACCTATTACATCTAGAATAGATTCTTTTTCTGCCGGTCCGATATCTTTAAAAGTAAAAGAACCATCTTTGTTTTGATAGTTTTTAACATTTTAAATATGGCAGAGTCCTTTAACACGTTCCTTGCCATTAGAGTTGAAAGGATAGACATATCTCATACCCGTTTCTCCTCTTTTTTCCCTCCTTGTTCCTCCAGTTAGAAAACATAAAAAGTGTAAAAGTCAATAAGAGTATCTTTTTCTTAATTTTACCAATTCCTTGGACTGTTTTATATACCTATTATTATGGTAAATGGTGGATGATTATTGAGTTCAATCGATGCGTATTGTATACCTATTTTAATTTCTGAAAGCAACATATAATGGCCATTTTGTTCAGACAGAGCGCCTTGTTTTCCTGGCTTCCATGTGCTTTTTGTACATAAAAAGACAGGGTGTCCCCCCTGCCATTTGGAAAATACTATTTTGATTCGTTAATAGGTCTAATATCTTTCGTATAACCTACTCCCATCACGTCATAATCGTCCCCGACATTGATCGTTACATTTAATTCATTTTCTTTGTCTGCTTTATCGTATCCATCCACATCCACGAGTCCCATTGGACGTGTAACTAACAAAAATCTTGTGACTCATGTCGGCAACGGCTTCGACGCAGAAGTGTACAAGCACAAGAATCAAGTTGCATTCAGAGGAGGATCTAAGGGAGTCAAGGATTATGTTGAAGATGTAGAGTATATCGCCAACACAAAAGCTGGGTACGGTGATGTCAGTAAAATAATAAACGGGAAAAAGAGCCAGTTTCTTAGTGCAGATCAGCTCGTAAAGGACGTAAAAGACGAATACAAAGACAAAAATGTAACGATCAGTGTGACCGGACACTCACTCGGTGGAGCATTGGCCGGATACACGGCAGCAAGACACAATCTGGAAGGTGTGACCTATAATGCGCGCCGAGTGTCGTCCATCTTTTGCCGGATCAGATGCAAAAAAAGGTGAAGGATGGGGACTTTGATCAGCAAATTGTTCACTATGTGAACCCAAAAGGTTCAATAGGCGCTGGTGCATTCAACCCTTATGAACGGCATATCGGCTCCACTTATTATATCGGCACCACCTTTAAAACTGGAAAACAGCGGCACAAATGCCGTAGGACGTTTTATGGATTCCATTACAGGGCCCAAGAATCACAACATGAAATACTTTGAATTTGATGCACTGGGCAATCTCGACAACTCATTTATGACAAATGCTTTGACCGGAGAAGCGTTGTATCATTCGCCCCGAGAAGGTATCGAGACGGCAACCATTGACCTGACTCCCCAAAACCTTGGTGATTTATCGAATAAGATATTGGAAGCCGCAAAAGGCGTGGAAGAAGCTACAACTAATTTTAAAATGGCCGCAGATTCATTAGATAATATTAGAATCTACTCTTCCCTTCACAACACAGTCCTGATCGAGGCTCATTTATTTTACAGCTGGTTTGATCAACAAACCAATGAAATGGCCAATGATATGAAAAATGCTAAGAACTTATTTGTAAAGGCGGATAAGCTGCCATGATGACAACTAAAAAATTGGAAGAACTCTATGCAGAGCTTTCGGACCTACAATCAGTTGAATCAGCACAAAACACGTTTGTGGCACAGCTGCGCACAGAACATGCCACTATAAAAGATGTAATGGCGCTTTCTTCTTCCTGGCGTTCTGGCCAAGGGTTTGAAGCTTTCAGTGAAGAAGCCGAACAATACTTCCAAGACTTCTCTTCTTCTATAAATTTCTTGCAGGGATTCATAGCGGATATCAAGGCTGCCATTGTAGGTATAGAGGCCCAAATTCAACAAGCCTTAAAGAATTAAGAGATATGGGCGATTATAAGAGTGAAGTTTATACGGATTGATTAGGAGTTGAAGCACTTACAAATAAGTGCTTTTATTATTTAAGCAGGTTTCCAGGACCTGCCCAGAAGACTGCTGAACATTTTCCATTCTAGTAAGGAAACTTACTCGTCCACAACTCCATAAACACAAAAAAAGCCCTCAGGCGGGCTTCTAAGTGAATCAGCGGGAAGCGGCATGCTTGCCCAATTTCTTGAGGATATCGATGGCTGCCTGTTTTTCTTCCGGATCGAGGACGCTGACAAGTTCGTCTATGCCTTCTTCGTGTTCAGGGAAGACAGATTCGATAAAGGATTTGCCTTTCTCGGTAATCTGGGCATAGGTTACCCGTCTGTCTTTTTTACAGGCCACACGGACCAAAAAGTCCTTTTGTTCAAGCTTGTCCACCACATAAGTAATGCTTCCGCTCGCAAGCAGGATTTTTCCGCCTATCTGCTGGAGAGGCTGATCGCCCTTGTGATACAGCAGCTCGAGGACGGCAAATTCCGTCGGGTTCAGTCCCTGGGCAGCGATATGTTTATTAACATGATCATTTATGGCACGATGGGCCCTTGACAGAACAATGAATAATTTAAGCGATTGCTGAATGCTTTCCTGGCTCATGCATTTCACCGCCTTATCATTTTGATTAAAATTTGGATATCTTGAATTCAAGACTTATTATAAGAAATTTGGCTCCCTTTGTCAAACAGCTTAAATTCTGAGCTTGCTGTCTTCACCTTGTGGGAGATTTGTTTTATAATTTATCCAAATACTTAATCAAGTAAATAAAAAGTTAGGAGTCTATTATGAACCTCGCTGCCACAGCAAAAAAAAACGTTCCATCCCAGCAGCCCGCCTTCAAGGTGCTGTTGATCCTGGGCTTGTGCCATCTATTGAATGATACGCTTCAATCGGTGGTTCCCGCCATGTTTCCCATTCTCGCAAAATCCATGGCTCTTTCTTATACACAGCTGGGCATCATCGCTTTTGCCCTGAATATTACGTCATCGCTCCTGCAGCCTGCAGTGGGATGGTATACCGATAAAAAGCCTATGCCCTATGCCCTTCCCGCCGGGCTGACAAGCACACTCCTTGGAATTGTGCTGCTTGCTGTTGTCAGGGATTACTCCCTGATCATCCTTTCCGTCCTTTTGATCGGGATCGGTTCTGCGGTTTTTCATCCGGAAGGATCCAGGGTTGCATTCCTGGCAGCCGGTTCAAAACGGGGTCTTGCCCAGGCCATCTATCAGGTGGGAGGCAATACCGGACAGGCCCTGGCGCCGCTGATCACGGCACTCGTGCTTGTTCCGCTCGGCCAGATTGGCGGTCTGTGGTTTGCGCTCGTTGCTCTTGCGGCTGTATTTCTCTTGTTTTACATTGCCGGCTGGTATACAAATGCGCTTGGTGCGTATCGGAAAAAAATGAAGGCTCGCGGAGCCGGAGGCCGGCCGCTGACAAGGAAAATCTGGATTTCTCTTTCCATCCTGTTATTTCTTATTTTCGCCCGTTCCTGGTATATATCAGGAATGACGAATTTCTACGCTTTCTATTTGATAGAAAAGTATTCTTTCAGCATAAGAGAGTCACAGGTTTATATTTTCGCGTTCCTTGCGGCCGGAGCGTTTGGCACGTTCTTCGGCGGCCCGCTTGCCGACAGATTCGGAAAAAGGAATGTTATTCTCTTTTCCATCCTTGGCAGCAGCCCCCTTACCATCCTGATTCCTTATGTGCCTGCTCCTCTTGCGATCATCCTGTTATTGCTGACCGGCTTTGTTCTTATGGCTAGCTTCAGTGTAATGGTCGTGTATGCACAGGAACTGGTCCCGGGAAAAGTAGGCACAATGGCCGGCCTGACAGTGGGCCTTGCCTTCGGAATGGGCGCCATCGGCTCAGTGGCTCTCGGGTCCTTGTCTGACCAGTTCGGCTTGCTGCCTACAATTGAGTGGGTCGGCATGCTTCCGCTGTTCGGAATCCTGGCACTGATGCTGCCTTCGGACCGGCTGCTTGAAAGCTGGAATAAATAAAAGCAAAGGGAGCTGTCTTATCAGCTCCAAAAACAGTGCCCGGGATTTTTCCCGGGCTTTGCTGTGTACATATAATAAGAAAGCAGCTGGCTGTTCCGTTCCAGAGAATTGCAAGTAAATGAGTCAGTTCCGCAAGTAAATCTGCCGATTCCGCAAGTAAAACTGCCTAATCCGCAAGTAAGATGAAGGTTTCGGCAAGTAAAGGTCTCAGTGCCGCAAGTAAAGTGCTAGGCACATAGTGTTAAAAGCTTCTCGTATCGGAATAAATGAGTCCTTATGATTAAAAAACAGGCTGCAGAAGTGAAATAGAGCAAAAATCTGAGTCAAAACGCACAGAAAATGTGTAAAAAGCTTAATATTATCTCTTTCGACGGTCCGCACCATCCCTGTACCTTTTCATAACAAAAATGGATGCCCCAAACTCCCGGGACATCCTCTTTTTTTCTTCACTAAATCCTGTTCAAGCAAGAAATACCGCACCATACCCCAGCGCTCCAACAATAACAAAAGCGGGATGCACCTTTAGCTTTTCCATCAGGATAAAGCTTGCTGCGCATAGCAAAACAGTCTGCAGAACGCCGATGTCCAGATACGAGCCCTTGAAAAATTGAAAGGCCATGACGGCAAGCATGATGGCAATCGCCGGTCTGACAAATAACGTCATCTTTTTGACGCGCGGGGAATCCTTGAATTTGTATAGCAAGCTTAAGAGTGCAATCAGCAGAATAAGAGAAGGGGCGACAGTGGAAAAAACACCGGTAATGGCCCCCAATATTCCGCCCTGCTGATATCCTATATACCCCGCCATCTTGGTAGCAATCGGGCCCGGCAGAGAGTTGCCGAATGCGAGGACCTCACTGAATTCTTTGACAGTGAGCCAGTTATATCTGTCCACCACTTCATTTTCAATCAGCGGGATTGAAGACGGCCCGCCGCCGTACCCAAGGATTCCCGGGATGAAAAACGCAAGGAAAATCTTCCACTGTATCATCATACCGTCTTCCTTTCCGATGCAGCAACCTCTTCACTGGCTGCTGCCCTCTGCTTTTTTACAGGAGAAAATACCGCCCAGGCAAGCAGTCCTGCGATCAGGAAGCCGGGATGGAGGCCCAGTACTTCCATGGCGATGAGGCTTGCTGTGATCAGGACAAGATTGAGCTTCCAGCCCAGCCCCTTTTCCCCGTTCTTATAAAACTGCCAGGTCAGGACTGCGAGCATGACACCCACCACCGGGACAACTGCCTTAGTCATTCCGAGCACCCAGGGCTTATCCTTATAAGCGGACAGTGACGAGAGCAGTACAATCATCAGGAGGATGGTCGGAATGACAGAAGCAGCCAGGGCATTTAACAGCCCAAGGATCCCTGCAGTCCGGTAGCCGATATACCCGGCCATCTTGGTTGCAATCGGTCCGGGAAGAGTGTTGGCAAGTGCCAGGATATCGCCAAACTCTTCATCATCCAGCCACTTGTACTTTTCTACTACTTCCTTATGGACGAGCGGGATGGAGGAAGGGCCGCCGCCGTAGCCCAGCATGCCCACCCTGAAGAAAGCCATGAATATCTGTATATGTTTCATGATTATCAGATCCTTTGATGTTCATTTATAAGGCTTACCAGACAGCAACGGCTCCATCAGTCCTTGGCTCGGTCCCACCATGGAGCACGCCGGTTTCCGGGTTGCGCCAGATAATCTGGCCCCGGCCGAAGCTGCCTGAGTCTGCCGCTGTTTTTATAATATGGCCTTTCCGGATAAGCGAATCGACGATATGCTGAGGTACCGTTCTTTCAACTTCTATCGTTCTCCCTTCCAGCCACTGCCATCTGGGTGCATCAAGTGCAGCCTGTGGATTCAGGTGAAAGTCAAGCGTATTCATGATAACCTGCACATGGCCCTGCGGCTGCATATAGCCGCCCATCACTCCGAATGGGCCCACAGGTACGCCGCCCTTCGTCAAAAATCCCGGGATGATGGTGTGATATGTCTGTTTGGAGGGCTCAAGGCTGTTTGCATGGTCCTTCTCCAGGGAGAAATCGGCTCCGCGATTTTGCAGCGCAAGTCCTGTGCCGGGGATAACAATCCCTGATCCGAAACCCATATAATTGGACTGGATGAAAGAAACCATATTTCCTTCTGAATCAGCGGACGACAAGTAAACGGTACCCCCGGATGGCGGTGTTCCCGGCAGAGGCTCTAATGCTGTGCTGCCGATCAGCCGGCTCCGTTCATCGGCATAGCCCTCGCTTAGCAGCTGTTCGACAGAGACGCTCATTTTGTCCTCTTGTGTGATATACTTCTTGCCATCACTGAAGGCAAGCTTCATTGCTTCAATCTGCTTATGATACGTATCGGCGCATTCCTTTTCAGCAAAATCGAATTTTTTCAGGATATTGAGTGCCATTAAAGCAATCATTCCCTGCCCGTTCGGCGGGATTTCCCACACATCATATCCCCGGTAATTGACACTGACGGGATTTACCCATCGGGGCTTGAATGCCTGCAGGTCTTCTTTTCTGATAAAGCCGCCATGCTCTCTTGAAAAAGCATCAATCTGTTCGGCAAGCTTTCCGGAATACAGGGATTCTGCTCCGGTTTCACCAATTTCCCTTAAAGTTGCAGCATGGGCAGGCGACTTCCAGATGTCTCCGGGAGCCGGCGCTTTCCCTCCCGGCAGGAAGGTTTCAAACCAGGATTCAAATTCGGGCCCTTTCAGCGCCTGCTTAAAAGCGGCGGCCGCCCTGTTCCAATACTTGGCCAGCACGGGGGAGACGGGATACCCATTCTCCGCATAGTCAATGGCAGGCTCCAGCACCTCTGACAACGGAAGCTTTCCAAAACGCCTGGAAAGCTCTGCCCATGCACCGGGGGCACCGGGAACAGTAACGGGGACCAGCCCAAACTTCGGCATCTTTTCATATCCCATTGCCTTCACTTTATCACTGCTTATGGACGCGGGTGATTGGCCGCTTGCATTCAGGCCGTACAATTCCCCCTTGGTCCAGATGATGGCAAAGGCGTCGCCTCCTATCCCGTTTGAGGTTGGCTCAACAACAGTCAGGCAGGCAGCGGCAGCGATTGCCGCATCAATCGCATTCCCTCCCCTTTTTAATATATCCAGGCCTGCCTGGGCTGCCAGAGGCTGGCTTGTCGCTACCATCCCGTTCCTGCCTATGGTTTCCATTCTCTGGGAAGTGTATGGATAGTGTAAAGAATCGTTATCAGCCATAATGGTCTCCTTTTTTTCATATTCAATCATGATGCTTAAGCCCTTTGCTCTAATGAAAGAAGCAGAGGGAGCCTTTATAAGGCCGCTCCGCTTCTTTTTACTTACAGGGTTCTCTTCCCTATTTATGATGACAGGCGATAAAATGGCCTTCTTCTATTTCGCGCCACTGAGGCCTCACAAGCTTGCACTGTTCAGTGGCAAGCGGACAGCGTGTATGGAATGCACAGCCGGCAGGGGGATCGGTGGGACTTGGCAGATCTCCTGTCAGGCGGATGCGTTCCCTCCTTTTACCTACGACCGGCCTCGGGATGGCTGATAAGAGGGCTTCTGTATAAGGATGGACTGGATTTGTGTACAGCTTCTCAACCGGTGCCAGCTCGACCATCTGGCCAAGATACATAACGAGGACCCGGCTGCAAAGGTGGCGGACCACCCCTAAGTCATGCGAAACGAACATATAAGTGAGGCCATGTTTTTCCTGGAGGTCCTGAAGCAGCTTGATCACTTGTGCCTGAACGGAAACATCAAGGGCCGACACCGGCTCATCACAGACGATGAAAGACGGGTTTATGGAAATGGCCCTGGCAATTCCAATCCTCTGGCGCTGGCCGCCGGAAAATTCATGTGGATACCGGCCATAGTGTTCTTCCTTTAAACCCACTTCCCTTAGGAGCTCAAGGACTTTTTCCCTTCTCTCATCCGGACTGAGTTTTGTGTGGATTAAAAGTGCCTCTTCAATGGCATCTCCAATCCTTTGCTTGGGGTTCAGAGAAGCATACGGATCCTGGAAGATCATCTGCATTTCACGTTTGTACGGCTTCAGCTGCCGGGCTGTCTTTTCTGACAAGTCATCGCCCTTAAACTTCATTTTTCCTTCCGTTGCTTTTTCCAGCCCAAGGATCGTGCGGCCAAGCGTGGATTTTCCGCACCCGGACTCACCGACCACCCCTAATGTTTCTCCTTCATAGATATCAAGGGAAATGCCGTCGACTGCTTTTACATGGCTTTTTACACGCTTTAGGATCCCGCCTTTGATAGGATAATGCTTTTTTATATTGTCCAGGCTATACAGCACTTGTTGGCTTGTAGTTTGTGTACTCATGACCTTCCTCCTCATGAAGCCAGCACCTTACCGAATGGCCATTTGACCCTTGTGTGACATCCGGCGGCTGGACCTTGCATTTTTCCATGGCATAGGGACAGCGTGGATGGAACCGGCATCCGCTGATCTGTTCATTCAAGCTTGGCAGCGAACCCGGAATCGGATTCAGGCTGAAATCAGGATCATCGACATTTGGCACAGATGAGAGCAGCCCTTTCGTATACGGATGTTTTGGTTCTGTGAATATTTCCTCCACCGGGCCTTCCTCAATAATCTCACCTGCATACATGACAATCACCCTGTCTGCCGTCTCTGCCACTACCCCCATATCATGCGTGATCATGATGACACTTGTTTCAAATTCGTCTTTCAGGTCATTCAGCAGATCGAGGATCTGCGCCTGGATGGTGACATCCAGTGCGGTCGTAGGTTCGTCTGCAATCAGCAGCTTAGGATTGCAGGCTAGTGCTATGGCAATCATCACACGCTGGCGCATGCCTCCTGACAGCTCGTGGGGATATTGCTTCATCCTTTTTTCAGGAAGCGGGATGCCGACCTGGCGCAGGAGTTCCACCCCCTGCTGGATTGCAGCTTTTTTAGATAATTTCCGGTGGATCATGAGCGGCTCACACAGCTGGAAACCGATGGTGAACGTGGGGTTTAAGGCTGTCATCGGCTCCTGAAAAATCATGGAGATTTCGTTCCCCCGGATTTTCCTCATCCTGTCGCTATCCAGCTTCAGCAGGTTTTCACCCTTGAACTCGATTTTCCCCTGGGAGCTTGCATTTCCCGCAAGAAGTCCCATGATGGAAAGGGCAGTGATGCTTTTGCCGCATCCAGACTCCCCTACAATGCATAGTGTCTCTCCCTTTTGTAATGAAAAGGAGATTCCGCGGACGGCAGAAACTTCACCGCCCCCGGTTTTGAATGTAGTCACCAGATTTTCAATCTCCAAGATTTTCTCGGCCATACTATCCCTACTTTCTTTCCGCGTTGTATAGACTCCATTGGCCGGTAGGCTCCAGATTGATGCCCTTTACGGATTTATCAGCAGCTATCGATGCAACTCCATGGTAAATAGGGATGACTGGAAGGTCTGAAAGCACAAGCTCGTTAGCCTGTTTCAGGAATTTTTTCCGTTCGTTCTGGTCAACTGTTGAACGGGAAGCTTCAATTAATTTATCGAGCTCCGGGTTCTTATATCGGCCTACATTGGTTGAGCCTGCATTTTTCGAATGAAGTCTAGGGAATAGCAGTTCACTGCCATCACCCGTCACATTTGACCAGCCTGCAACAGTAAGATCAAATTTGCCGTTCTGTGAGGCTTCGAGGTATGTGCCCCATTCAAGAGTTTCAATCTTGGCTTTGATTCCCGCTTCCGCGAGCTGGGCCTGGAACACTTCAGCCATATTCATGTAGCCGGCCGTATTTGCGGCAAGCAGTGTGATTTGCTGCTTGTCAAAGCCGTTTGCTTTAACAATCTCTTTCGCTTTTTCAGGGTCATACTGTATAGCTTTTTGCTCTGATGACTTGTCATATCCGAATAGCTCGGGACCGATGAATGAGCCGGATTCCACTCCAAGCCCGCGCAGTTTTTTTACATAGCCCTTTGTATCAATGGCATATGCTGCGGCTTTTCGGAATTCAGGATTATTCATAGGCGCCTTATCCATATTGAAGGCCATGTAATAGACTGGTGTACCTGGTTTCTTTTCAATGCCTGCGCTCTTTATTTTTTCTACACGGGGCAGTAATTCAGCGGTAACATTATCAAGGAAATTCACCTTGCCTGTCTGCAGCATTGAAACAGCCGTAGTAATCTCAGGCACTACTTTGAATGTGACTTTTTTCAGTTTCGGGGCTTTCTGCCAGTAGTCTTTGTTAGCCTGGAGCACAATGTCCTCTCCATTTTCCTTGGCCTTGAATTTGAATGGTCCTGTACCGACCGGATTCTTCATCAAATCCTGCTTTTTATCAGCTGTCGGGCTGACAATGGCAGCATTGGAATGTGTCAGGGCTGCAAGCATTGGTCCGTACGGATTTTTGGTCTTCAGGATTACTGTTTTTGCATCCTTTACTTCTATTGATTTAATCGGCTCCAGAAGCGAGGCGCGCGGAGCGGCGGTTTTGGGATCTTTAATTTTATCGAACGTGTATTTTACAGCCTCTGCGTTAAAGTCTGTTCCATCCTGGAATTTGATTCCATCTTTCAAGGTAATGACCCAGGTGTTGGGGTCCGGATTGTCAGCCTTTTCGGCAAGGAGTCCTTTTATTTCATTCGTCTTGGAATCCCGGTAAAACAGAGTTTCATAGATTTGTTCATTTACAGCAGAAGAGACTGAATCATTAGTCAGGATCGGGGAGAGCCCTACGACTTTTGAGGTGGTTGCATAGGTGATTTCCTGGGCATCTTTCCCGCTTCCGCTTTGACCTGATGACGATTTGCTGCTGCATCCTGCTAAAGTTAATACCAAAACGAAAAGTAAGGCCGGCCATTTAGTCAAAAGTTTACGCATATTTATTCCTCCTGAATTTTAGTTATCTACATTCATGCCTGGATCGAGTGCATCACGCAGGGCATCCCCAACCACATTGAAGGCAAAAACCACAAGCATGATGGCAATTCCCGGGATGACGATCATATGCGGCGAAGTCCACATAAAATCCTGTCCTGCCGAAATCATCGCCCCCCACTCCGGAGTCGGCGGCTGTGCCCCAAGCCCCAAAAAGCTGAGCGAGGCAGTTGACAGAATCGCGGTTGCCATCCTCATGGTGGCGAATACGATGATCGGCGCCATGCAATTGGGCAGCACATGCTTGATTAAGATTCTGGTGTCGCTTGCACCGAGCGATTTCATGGCCAGTATGTATTCCTGTTTCTTGATTGAAAGAACACTGCCGCGGACAATCCTTGCACATGTCGGTATCGACCAGATACTGATGGCAATGATGACATTAACCAGGCTCGTGCCAAGAATCGCAATGACCAGCATGGCAAGCAGGATTCCTGGAAAGGCAAATAATAAATCTACAATTCTCATAATAATTCCATCTAATCTCCGGTAATAGCCCGATATCAATCCAAGGGCAATTCCACCTGCCAGGCCGAGTGCGACTGCGCCTATTCCGACAATCAGAGAAATCCTGGCTCCGTAGACGAGCCTGCTCCACATATCGCGCCCATAATTATCTGTCCCAAGCCAGTGGCCGCTTGTACCGACTCCCAGTTCTGCCATTGCCAGATCTTGTTTCACAGGATCATGAACAACAAAGGCCGGTGCGAAGACAGCGAGGATGACCTGTGCCAAAATGATGATGAGGCCCACCGCAGCCACTTTGTTCTTTAAAAGTTTTTTCATTATTTTCATGAAGGCCGCGTCCTTTTTTTTCGCTGGCAGGACGACAGCTGCTTCACTGACTGTTTCTGCTCTCATAGCACTGCCCCCCTTACTCAAAACTGATGCGCGGATCAATGAACGCATACACTAAATCCACTGCCAGGTTGACTAAAACAAATAGTGTTGCGACTAAAAGAACGGCCCCCTGCACCATCGGGAAATCTCTTGCAGCGATAGATTCAATCATCAGCCTGCCTACCCCGTTTATAGCAAAGACCTGTTCGGTGATAATCGTCCCCCCAAGCAAAAATCCGAAATTAAGGCCGATGACCGTTATCACAGGTATCATCGCATTCCGGAGACAATGGACAAGAACGACTGTCCTTTCTTTCACACCCTTTGCCCTGGCTGTCCTGACATAATCTGCCCGGATCACCTCAAGCATGGCCGAACGGCTCATTCTGGCTATCATCGCGGCTGAACTTGTCCCCAATGTGATCGCAGGCAGGGCCAGCTGCTTCATTCCTTCGATCGTCCAAAATGGTTCGGTAAGTCCCCCGACAGGGAACCATTGAAGATTGACCGCAAATACAAGGATCAGGATTGCCCCCAGCCAGAAGTTTGGGATTGAAATCCCTGCCAGAGAGACAACCGTTGCGGCTCCGTCAAACCAGGAATTATGCTTAAGTGCTGAAATGATTCCCGCCGTGACTCCAATGACGACAGCGACAATGATGCTTGCTATGGCTAGATTGAGTGTATTCGGGAACCTGCTCAATAAGGCTTCGGAAACGGATTCCTTTGTTTGGAAGGAGAAACCAAAATCCCCCTGTACCACTCCTTTTAAATAATCCACATATTGAACCAATATAGGCTTGTTTAGCCCCAGGTTCTCCCGGATGCCTTCAATATCCTCCTTGGTGGCTGTCGGTCCCCCGATGATATTGGCCGGATCCCCCGGGGCAATATGCATGCTCATGAAGACGATGAAGGAAATTCCAAGGAGCAGCAGCAGCAATTGAAGAAATCTTCTGACAATTAGACCCAGCAATTCTTTCCCTCCTTTTGAAATGAAAGCGCATTCCAATAATTTGTTTAATTCCTTTGTTTGGTTCCGTTTGTTAATCAAAAGATATAAGTTGTTTAACAATGGAAACCAATAATGGTATTTTTTGATTTTAATATATATTCTGACAAATTGCTAGTGGGAAAATGTAATTAATTTTAATAATCGTATAACTACGTAAAAAAGCCCCAGATAAAATTATCGGGGGTTTGCATTCATTTTACTAATTTCTTTACAGCCTTAAACCTGTCCTGCTTTTGAACCGCCTCAGCATAATCTGGCTCTCCACTCTGCTGATCCCTTCCACCGCATAAAGTTCATTATTGATGAACTTCTCCAGGGAAGCAAAGTCCTCCACGAGGACATGCATATGTAGGGTGCTTGGTCCTGTCATCTGGTAGCAGCTGGCTACACTGGGATTGTTGGCAAGATTCTCAGCCACCGATACCAGGAAAGCCGGTTCACAATCCACCTCAAAGAAGGCAGATACCTTTTTTCCGACAGCTTCGGAATTTATCACAACACTGAATTTTTCAATAACTCCGTTTTCCTCCATCCGGTTGACTCTTTCCCTTACCGCTACCCTGGAAAGGCTTAATTCCTTTCCGATTTCAGCATAGGACATCCTTCCATTATTGGATAGCAGGCTAAGGATATTCCGGTCTGTTTCATCGATTTTCAAAAAGTTCACCACCTGAAAATTGCACTTGTAACACTTATTTTAATCAGAATGGATTTGAAAATTCAATATATTTTATAAAGTAAACTTTTTGGGAGAAGCCGCCAAATAGTATATACTGACTAGGACATTCCTTTAGAAGTCTGTTCAAAGCCTGATTGGCGATATATGATATAAGTAGAAATTCTCACAGAAACAAACATGGGTTTTTACTCGCAACTGATGCATGGAAAGGAACCACCTGGCTGCTGGAAACCTTATGACACATGCAGCTCCGCCCCTTTTCCACAGAAAATGGCAGCACTGATCAATAAAATAAAGCACCCTATAAGAAGGAGAACAAGATGACAGAAGTATTACTGGGAAGTATTTTATCCGCGATGTCCACCGGTGCCGGAGCGCTGTTGATTTTATTTCTTCCTGGCTCCATCACCCATAAGTGGAGAGATGTAATTTTAGCGCTTACAGCGGGGATCATGATGGCCGCCTGCATGTTCGGCCTGATTCCCCAGGCCATGGATACCGGCGGATTCACCGCTTTGACCAGCGGTATGTTCCTCGGGGTCGGTGCCCTGAACCTTTTAGAAAAAAACATACCACACATAGATTTGCAGCACTCCAGAAGCGGCATTGAGTTTGATCAGAAAGCTCTATTAATCATATCGGCTATCACTCTTCACAATATCCCGGAAGGACTCTCTGTCGGGGTAAGCTATGCCTCGGATGTTGAAGGAACGGGAAACCTGATCGCACTGGCAATCGGTCTGCAGAATGCTCCGGAAGGCTTATTAGTCGCCCTATTTCTGGTTAACCAGAAAATTGACAGATTCAGGGCTTTTATTATTGCCACTCTGACCGGCGCCATTGAAATCGTGACGGGACTGCTCGGCTACAGTCTCACAGCCTATCTTGATTTCCTTGTACCCTATGGCCTTGCCTTTGCTTCGGGTGCTATGCTGTTCATTATCTATAAGGAACTTATCCCCGAAAGCCATGGGGACGGTAATGAAACCTTGTCAACTTATGCATTTATCGCGGGGCTTATCTTCATGCTGCTATTATTGCAGATATAAGTTTCAAGGCACGTGAAAGCCCTCCGCTTTTTGGCTGGAGGGCTTTCTCCTGTGCTTAAAACCATTGGCAGATATACATACTGCAACTGGTCTATACATTGAAACGCTCCATGGGTGTGAAAGCGAGATATTCATTGATCAGCTTGTCCAATTCCTGGCTGCTTTTAATCGTCTGTTCGTGGGTCAATCCATAATCTTCTGCCGTGATAATTAATTCACTGCGTTTAATCCGGATAACTTCCTGTAAGTTTTTAAGGGGCATGGACTCCATGATTTCACATACTTCCTTTTGAAAAATGGTATTATACTATAGCATTATGGCCAGTTCCCTCCTCTTTGTAAAGGGAATCGCAATACTAGACAAAAGATGCTAAAAAAGGGTATAAAACTACAACCTTTCATAGGGCTGCAGTGGAGATACAGCTCTCTTTCAAGCTGTTTGCCCGAACGTACTTTGTGGTAAAGGAGCCAAAAAGAAGGTGGGAAGCATGCTTAGAAAATGGTTTTTCACAAAAATCGCTTACCGGATGTTCAGGACCCAGGCAGACAAAATCGCCGGTGATCGAGGCAGAAGCAGTACTCTAATGAAAAGGGCGGCCGGAAAAGCAGCAAAAAACGAGACTGCCTTAAAGAGTGTCTGGCAAAGGCTGCAGCTCCTGATGGAGATGGCCAAAGCCTGGGCAGCGGGAGATTACAGGCGGATTCCATACCGGTCGCTCATCATCATCCTGATTGGGATTATTTATTTTGTCTCACCGCTTGATTTTATTCCAGATTTCCTTTTAGGCTTCGGTTTGATGGACGACATCGCAGTCCTGGGCTTTGTGCTTTCCCAGCTGGATTATGACATCAAGCAATACCTGGAATGGAAAAAAACAGGGACAGAAAATACGGTAGTAAAATAATAAAAGGCTTTCCCGGAGCAGTCCCGGGAAAGCCTTTTATTAAGCCTGCAGCTGTTCTTTATCGTAGATTGGCACCCAGCCTTCACTTGTGACAAAGATGCGCACCGCTACTACTTTGCGGTCTTCCTGAAGGGTAAAGTAATGGCGGGTGTTGACAGGGACACTGATTAAATCTCCGGGATTCAGGTTAACATCAAACCAAACTCCATCCTTTCCTTCAATCGCAAAGATTCCATGGCCGCTGACGATGAAGCGGACCTCGTCATCTGTGTGATGATGCTCCTGCTTGAAGTTAGCAAGAAGCTGGTCGAGATTTGGATTGGCATCAGAGAGGGAAATAACGTCCTGGGCCTGATAGCCGCGGCGTGCGGATATATCAGCAATTTCCTCAGCAAAGCTATCGAGGATTCCCGCTTTTTCTTCATCATTCAAATCAAATTTTTCCCTTAGGGAATTGGGCAGCTTATTGATATCCCATTCCTCGTAAATGACTCCCTGTTCTTCAAGGAAGTTAATCACCTGTTCGCGGTTTTCAATGGTTTCTTCTGTTTGTTGGATGTAGATCGTTGCCATGTTCTTTCCTCCTTGTTCATTTTTGGTTTACTGCAAAGGCTGCTTTGCTTTGAAGCAGCAACAGTTCATATCGGAATAAAAATTCTGCAGCCTCGAGCAGCTTTTTAGCTTCAAAGCCTGTTTTGCCCCAAACTGTAATGCCATGGCGGCGGATCAGTGCCACACCAGAATCGCCTTCTATGTGGGGAATTAATTCTTCTGTCAGTGCAGGGATATCTGCATGGTTGAAGATGATAGGAATTCTTAACTCAGCATCCTGCTCCCATTTCCCAAATGCCTTGATAATTTCCTGTCCTGTGAAGGAAATGCTCCCCGAATCTCCATGCAGTTCAGAAATCACATTATTTTCCGCTGTATGTACATGCAGGATGCAGCCCGCTTCTGTCCGCTGGTATATCGCTGCATGGAGCAGGGTTTCAGCGGACGGCCTAAGGGCGGTCTCTTCTGCCGCACGTCCGTATTCATCCACGAGGAGGAAATCGTCAGGAGTCCGTTTCCGCTTATCTTTTCCACTTGCCGTTACCAGAAAACGATTGCCAGCCACCCGGATGGAGAGATTGCCGCTCGTGCCCATGAACCAGTCACGGGCAGCCAGCTCGTCTTTTATGTCAGCCAGTTCTTCCCACTTCTCACGATAATCCACTATACAGCTGCCCCCAATTCTATGGCCACTATTTCCATGCAGTCATAAAAGGTTGTAAAAGGATGATAGGGAATACCTTCTTCCGCACATCTTTCACTGAGATAATCCCTTGCTATGACAAGGTCAGCAATCTTTGCTGCTTCAAGGTCTGTTATGGAGTCGCCAATCACAATCTTAAATTCCTTTTCCGAAGCAATGCTCCTCATGATGCTGGGTTTGCAGCAGCCGCAAGCCTTAGAACAGGAACTGTCACAGCTGTGCGGCCATTCTACCTCAATATAATCCTTTTTAAAGCTGGCGCGGTTACAGTAGACCCCAGCAATCCCATTGAAGGGTTTAAGCATAGGCTCTACAAAGAAATCGATGCCTCCGCTGACCACATAGAAGGGGATGTTCTGCTCTTTTGCAAAGCCTGTAAATTCCCGGAACCCGGGCCTGATGACAGCGTTTGATTCCACAAAGCGGATGATTTCATCCTTCTTGCTGCTTTCCAGCAGAGAAAACATCTTCCCCACTCCTTCAGAGATGCTGATTTTCTTATTCAGGACCGCATCTGCCAAGTCACGCCATCCTTCAGGGCCGAATTCCTTCATCAATGAAATGATATTGTCCGATTCTGTAATAGTTCCGTCAAAATCACAAAAAATGATTGGTCTCATAGCCTACCTTGGGACACCTCCCCACAATTCAAGCGCCTTCCTGAGTTCAGGATGTTCTTCGGAATAATTCAGGAGGCCGCTCCCGCTCAAGACTCCATCTACTGCCTGCCTGAAGGCTCTGCCGCCTCCCCTGGCCCCATCCGGATGCCCATGAATGCCGCCGCCGGCATTGATGACACTGTCCACCCCAAAATCTGAAATCAAATCCGGGACCATGCCTGGGTGTATGCCTGCCGATGGTACAGGGAATGCCTTTTTCCAGTGTGCATCTTCAGAGACCAGGTTTCTGCTGATGCCGAGTGCATCCTCTCTTGGAATGGCTACACTTCCATATGGTGAAGGAAACAGCGAGAAGTCAGCGCCGGCAGTTCGGACCAATGTCCCGAGCAGCAGCGGATTTCCCACTCCAAAGATTCCAGAAGCTGTAAGTCCTCCGCTGAAGGCAGGGTGGGCCATGAGCGGAAGCCCGATTTCAGGATCCTCCCGCAAAGCCTGAAGCACATCAAGTCCATATGAAAATACGTTGAACAACAGGGCATCTGCCCCTGCTTCAGCCGCTTTCCTTGCTTTGTCCTTAAGATCGAAGGTCCGCCCGGTCAGATTGACAGCATATAATGTCTTATGCCCGGTCTCTTCATAAATCGAATTTAAGAGATTCCGGCTCAATTGGATTCTTTTACTGAAAGGTGTAAGCGGATTATCGAAAAGGATTTCATCATCCTTGACTACATCTACACCGCCAAGTGCCTGTTCCTTCAGCTGATCCTCCAGGTATGTTTGGTCTTTTCCAAGAACTCCCTTGAAAATGCTCATGACAAGCGGACGGTCCTTCACACCGAGTTTTTCCCTGATGCCACAGGTCCCAAAACGCGGCCCTGGAAAAGCGGCCTTCAGGGTGCCTTCAAAACTCAGGTCGATGAGCCTGATTGCCCCGTCCAGTGAGAGCTTTCCAAAAACGGTTGTCAGGATGGCCGGCAGGTCGCTCGAAAAGTTTGCTGCTGGATAAGCGATCTTGATCAATGACCGCTTTGTGGGTTTTCCGAAATATCCGTTCGCAGCCTCTGAATCTTCAATCTCTGAGACAGATATTACTCTGCCCTTATGTTTTTTCAGCTGTTCCTTTTCAAGCTGGGGCAATCCTGTCCAAGTCCCCACTGTGAGACCCAGGGCAATCCCTTCAGCTTTCTTCTCTGCCTCTATGCTCGATTCATGGACCAGGTAGGCTGCAATCACTTCGCTCATAAAATCTCTCCTTAGACGTGCCAGCATGCTATTTTGCCAGAAAAATAAATAAAGCCCCTTCATAAGAAGAGGCAGTGACACCAGCTTCTTATCTCTCAGCCAAAGGCTGCAAGAATTAGCACCGTGCTCTAAGGAATTTTCATCCCGGCGCAGGAAAAATCCTGCGCCCCATTTCACAATGGAATTACAGTCGGTTGCCGGGCTTCATCGGGCTAGTTCCCTCCACCTGCTCAAAATAAGAATATGATATATAAAATTAATGAGCGGATAAAATCCGCTGCGTTATGTCGGATTCATGTATCCTTAAACAATTAGGATTATGCCAGTAAATTTGTCTCCTGTCAATCCCAATTAACAAATAATTTAATCATTTAAAAATATTCAGGCTCTTGATCCGCTCTACAGCCTCAGCCAGTCTTTCCTCAGAGGCCAGCAGGCCGGCCCTTACATAGCCCTCTCCATACGTCCCAAAACCGATGCCGGGCGCAACTGCCACATGGGCTTCTTCAAGCAGCAGATTGGCAAATTGTTCAGATGTATACCCTTCCGGCACCTTAAGCCAGGCAAAAAAGGAACCAGCCGGCGCACTCACATCCCACCCAAGCTTCTGCAATCCGCCGACAAAAACCTTCATGCGCGACTCATACATGCCAAGGAGCTCATCCACGCACTGCTGGGAAGAAAGAAGCGCTTCCGCTGCTGCTTCCTGCACGGCTGGAAACAGACTCACATACAGATGGTCCTGCAGCAGTTCAACGGCTTCAATCACACTGCGGTTTCCGACTGCGAAGCCGACTCTCCAGCCCGCCATATTATAGGTTTTCGACAGTGTATAAATTTCAATGCCCACATCTTTTGATCCGTCACACTGCATAAAGCTCAGCGGCTTTTTCCCATCAAAGCCAATGGCACCATATGCAAAGTCATGAACGATGCAGAGGCTGTTCTTCTTTGCGAGCTCGATTGTATCGTCAAAAAAGGCTCTGTCAGCTACAGCACCTGTGGGATTATTCGGGTAATTCAAGAACATCATACCCGCACTATCCAGAACTTCCGGACTCAGTTTATCGTAATCTGGCAGAAAATTATTTTCCTCGAGCAGCGGCATATATTCCATCCTCACTTTGGCCATAGCCGCACCAGACCAATAATCAGGGTAGCCCGGATCCGGAACCAGGATTGTACCGCCGGGATTCAGGAGGCATTGCGGAAGTTCCACAAGCCCGGCTTTTCCTCCGAACAGAATCGCGATTTCCGATTTAGGATCAAGGTCCACCCCATATTCCCTTTTATAAAATGCTGCCGCCGCCTCCTTGAGGTACGGATATCCCTGAAAGGGAGAATATTTATGGTTAACAGGGACAGCCGCTGCCTTCTGCAGCCTATGTACGATATGTGAGGGCGTCGGCATGTCCGGGTTGCCCTGCCCAAGATTGATGACATCATGCCCTTTTGCCGTGATTGCCCCGACTTTTGCAACAAGAGATGCAAAAAACTGCGTTGGCAGAGACTTCAATAAATCGGATTTTTCAAAATGAAGCATCTCAAACACCTTCTCTGAAATTTCTTGAAATTCTAATCACAAATGATATATCGTTAACATGAGATTGTAAAGATAATCTGACGCTAAACAGAGGTGTTTAACTTGAAATGGAAAATTGCCTGTATTCAGATGGACATTGCCTTTGGCAATCCGGACGAAAATTATAAAAAAGCTGAACTCCTTTTGGCTGAAGCAGCCAAAAGCAGTCCAGACGCTGTGGTCCTGCCTGAACTGTGGACTACGGGCTACGATTTGACCCGGCTTGACTCCATTGCAGACGACCGGGCAGAGACCACTCTCTCCTTTCTGAAAAATTGTGCCCTCAAGCATGGATTTCATATCATCGGCGGCTCTGTTGCCAAGAGGACAGAAGATGGTGTCTACAACACCCTTCTTGTTGTTGATAAAAACGGCCAGGAAATAAAGCAATACAGCAAGCTGCACTTATTTCAGCTGATGGACGAACATCACTATCTGCAGCCTGGCAGCAGTGATGGGCATTTCGTGCTTGATGGCACATCCTGTGCAGGCTTTATCTGCTATGACATCCGTTTCCCTGAGTGGATGCGTACGCATGCGGCTGATGGCGCTGAAATCTTATTCGTCGCGGCAGAATGGCCGGCGCCGAGGATTCAGCACTGGAAAAGCCTCCTGATCAGCAGAGCGATTGAAAATCAGGCTTATGTGGTAGCGGTCAACCGATCCGGCTCCGATCCGAAGAATGCATTCGGCGGCTGTTCGTTAATCATAGACCCGTGGGGAGAAATACTTGAAGAGGGCGGACAGGGCGAACAGATTCTCTCCGCTGAACTGGATCTTGCCAAGGTTCAGGAAGTCCGGGGGATGATTCCCGTCTTCCAGGACAGAAGAACTGAATTTTACAAATGATTTTCTTTTTTTACTAAAAATGGTTGACAAAATATTTTCAAAATTGTTATGATTCACAACGAGCCAGACAAACGGATGGCAGTCTTAATTTCATACTACTCTTATCAAGAGCAGGCTGAGGGATATGGCCCGATGAAGCCCAGCAACCGACCGTAATACCATTGTGAGATGGGGCGCGATTAAATGAATGCGCCTGAATGTTCAGTAAGGCACGGTGCTAATTCCTGCAGGAACCTTGGTTTCTGCCAGATAAGAGGTGCAAAGCTGCTCTTTTCGCCTCTTTCTGTATAAGGAAGAGGCGTTTTTTTATGGAAATCCGGATTAAAAAGTTATATTTTGGGATCAATTGAACCCGCCTAGGAGGAATGGAAAATGGGAGAAAGCATACAAGCATACGAGCCGTTGAGCGGGCCTGCTGCCATCGCCCTGGTTATCCGGTTAGGATTATTTGAAGAAGGAAGCTCACTTTCTTGCAGCGAAATTGGGGATGGAAATTTAAATTATGTATTTCATATAAAAGATTCACTGACTGGCAGGGGGATCATCATCAAGCAGGCTCTTCCATATGCGAAGGTAGTCGGTGAATCCTGGCCGCTCACCCTGAAGCGCGCCGTGATTGAAGCGAATGCACTGAAGATATTCGGCAGCTTCTGCCCTGAGCTGGTACCTGAGGTCTATTATTCCGATGAACAGCTCGCCGTTACAGTCATGGAAGATCTGTCCCGACTGACCATTGCCAGGACAGGGTTGAACGCGGGGCAGGAATATCCTGAATTGTCCAGGCATATCGGCCAGTACCTGGCAAAGACCTTTTTTTACACCTCCGACTTCTTCTTGGATCCCGGGAAGAAAAAAGAATTTGCCAGGCAATTCACAAATCCGGAGCTTTGCAAAATCACCGAGGACCTGGTGTTTACCGACCCATTTTTCGATCATGAAACAAATGATTTTGAAGAGGCTCTTACACCCGATGTCCAAAGCCTTTTTGCTGATCAGCCCTTAAAGGTTGAAGCCGCTAAGCTGAAAAGGAGCTTCATGACGGAACAGGAAGTACTCCTTCACGGAGACCTCCATACAGGAAGCATTTTTGCAAGTCCTGCCGAAACAAAGGTGATTGATCCAGAGTTCGCATTCTACGGCCCTGCAGGATTTGACCTTGGCCAATACCTCGCTAACCTCCTGTTTCAGGCCATCTCCAGGACGGAAACTGGAAAAGAAGTTATATACCATCATCTTGATGAGGTATGGAGCACGTTCAAAACTATATACACCGGGCTCTGGCATGATGAAGGAAATGAAATATACTGCACCACCCCAGGCTTTTTGGAAGCTGTACTTGAAAAGACCTTCCGGGATGCCCTTGGCTTTGCGGGCTGTGAATTGATCAGACGTACGATCGGCCTCGCCCATGTTCAAGATCTGGACGGAATCGAAGATGACAGCGAAAGGCTTGCAGCAAAAAAATCTGCTTTAAGAATCGGGAGAGAGCTGATCCTCCGCCGCGGGCAGATTGACGACATTAACGGTATTATCAAGACCGCTCAAGAACAAATGAAGGCTGCCGCCTTTTCATAATGCATAACACCTTAACGGGAAAATAGGAATCGCAGTATCATGAGAAGGAGTTAATCAGATATGCAAAAAACAGCACTGCCTCTTTCCATTCAATGGAATGATACACATATAACGATACTGAATCAGCAGGCTCTTCCGCAGAAGACCGAATACCTGGAGCTTCACACCCTGGAGGATGTCTATGACAGCATTGTGACGCTCAAAGTCCGCGGAGCTCCGGCCATCGGAATTACAGCGGCCTTCGGGACGGCACTGGCTGCTGGGGCATTGGAGGATGAAGACTTCCATGAATTCAAAATAAAGGTACAATCGGCCATTTCCTATCTGGCCGGATCGCGGCCTACCGCAGTAAATCTGTTCTGGGCTTTGAACAGGATGGAATCGGTCCTTGCCGGGGCTGTCACCGTGAACGAAGCAAAAACTGACCTGGTACATGAAGCCCTGAAAATATACCTGGAGGATGAAGAAACCTGCCGGCAGATCGGCGAGTATGGCTTATCCCTTTTTAAAGCCGGCGACCGGGCGATGACCATCTGCAATGCCGGCGGAATTGCGACTGCAAAGTACGGAACTGCCCTGGCCCCTTTCCACCTGGCAGCTGAAAAAGGCATGAACCTGAAAGTGTACGCCCTGGAGACCCGCCCTGTTCTTCAAGGTTCCAGGCTGACAGCATGGGAACTTATGGAGGCCGGTGTGGATGTTACATTAATCAGTGACAATATGGCCGCACATACCATCTTTACAAAGGATGTCACCGCGGTCATCGCAGGAGCTGACCGGATAGCCGCAAACGGAGATACCGCCAACAAGATCGGGACATTCGGCCTTGCCGTACTGGCTAAACATTTCAATATTCCTTTTTATATTGCAGCCCCTTCGAGCACGTTTGATTTGTCGGCTGCATCCGGAGCATCCATTCCGATTGAAGAACGAAATCCGGAGGAAATTACCCATATTCACGGCAGCCGCATCGCCCCGGAGGGTGTTCATGTTTTTAATCCAGCATTTGATGTGACCCCGGGAAGTCTGATTACGGCTTTTATAACGGAGAAGGGGATCATTCATCCCGACTACGGGCAGGAAATCAAAAAGGTAATAAATCGATAAAAAACCAAGGGAGAAGCTCTCCTTTGGTTTTTTCCCTGCCTGCCTTTTTGTGGTGCCGCTGTTATGACATATCTTCTTCACGTCCATCGACCGGGAGATGGATATGGAAGGTTGTTCCTGCACCTTCTTTGCTTTCCACATAGATCCATCCCTTGTGCTCCTCGATGATCTTGTAGCTTACCATAAGCCCAAGGCCTGTGCCCCGTTCCTTCGTGGTATAAAAAGGTTCCCCTAATTTCTTGATTTTTTCCTCCGGGATTCCCTGCCCCTGGTCACTGATTGAGATCCTGACGAATTTGTCCATGTACTCGTCAGTTTTTATGGTGATGACCCCGCCTTTTGGCATGACTTCGATCGCATTTTTGATAATATTTATGAATACCTGCTTAAGCTGATTTCCCTCGCAATAGATTTTCTCCACCTTTTTGCTATAGAGAGAATCAAATTGTATATTCTGCATCAACGCCTGGGCTCTCATCAATTCAATGGTATCCATCAGTATTTCTTTTACATCCTTCTGAAGGAACTTGACTGCCTGCGGTTTAGCAAGCACGAGAAACTCGGTAATGATGGACTCAATTCGCTGCAGCTCGGATTTTATCACACGGAAGTATGTTGTATAATCCTCCTGGATGCTTCCTTCCAGGAGCTGGATGAATCCTTTGAGAGCGGTCATTGGATTCCTTATTTCATGGGCAATCCCGGCAGCAAGCTCCCCTACTACATTCAGGGTGTCCGACTTCCTCAGCTGTTCCTGCATCTCAAGCTGACCCGTCACATCCCGGAAAACCGTCAAGGAAAGACCGGTATTGATTCTGGTGGAAAATTCAATATGCTTGATTGTGCCATCATGATAATGGATGGGAATGATGGAACTGCTGAATTCAAATTCGTTCAGCTCCTCCAGATATTGCTCGAAATTACGGGCATTCTCCGGCATCAGATTGATCAGGTCATAGATGGAATGGGCCGGGATGCTTTTTGGGATATCGAGTATTTTTAATCCAGATTCATTGATATCCGCAATCCTGCCCGAACTGTCCCAGAGAATGAGGCCGTCAATCGAATCTTCAAATACCTTCCTGAATTTTTGTTCGCTTTTCCTGAGCTGGAGCTCCATCTGATATTTTTCGCTGACATTGCGGAGGATGGTGATGACATGATCGTCCTCCTCATGGATCCGTGAAGTGAATTCCAGGAGCTTCTTCTGTCCATTTCCCATCAAAAAGAACATCTCTGCCCGGATGGCCTTCTTTTCCTGCAGCTCCTTCTGCAGATAATAGTACCGTGCATCCCTGGTCAGGACAAAGTCTGACATTCTCATGCCGATCAAGTCCTGTTTTTTGGTTTCAAAGATTTTTGCCGCTGATTGATTTACATGCTGGATGACGCCATCCTTGTCATAAAAGACAATGGCATCGAGAGCCTGTTCGAACAAGTCAGTAAAATTCCTTTCACTTTTCCGGAGCTTCTTTTCTATGCTGAGCCTTTCTGTCACATCCCTCATAATACTCATATAAAGCCCGTTCAGCATATTCGTGCTTGTTATATATTCATAATGGGTGCATCCCTTAGCATGGTGGAAGACTACCTCTCCTTCAACAGATCCATGCTGGTCCACCAAAAGTTTTTCAGCCTTCCATTTCTCTCTGTACGCCGCATCGACAAAATCATCGATGCATTTGCCGAAAAGAGCCTCCTTTGCTTCTCCGACAGTACGGCAGAAGGAAGGATTCACATCAATTATTTCCCCGTCTGTATTGAAGATTACGATATTATCGACCGCCTGGTTCAAGAGGTCTGCAAACATTTGGACGGAGATATTCCGCTCCTGTTCCCTTCTCTTTTGGATGGTGATATCTTTGATGCGGTAGATCCGCTTTTCTTCCAATTTATCCAGCGTCGCTACATATTCGGCATATTTAACAGACCCGTCACCCAGTTTGATGGTCCACTCATCGGAATACACGCCTTCCTTCTGAAGCATGGTATTCTGGTATTTCCGGATTTCCTTTGGCACAAGCTGAAGAAATTTATCTAAGTAAAGCCGGTAAAGCTCGTTTTCCTGAAGGTTGAACAGCTTACAGGCCAATCCGTTCACATATACAATTTGATCATCTTTGTTCACTATGATGAGTGCATCCGAAATCACTCCAAAAAAATCATAGTACATTTTCACCTGCTGCCTCAAAGACAGCACCTCTGCCTGACATTCTTTTAATTCCTCTGAGTAAATTGCTTTAGACAAAAAAACACACCTCCGCCTGTCCATGGTAAGGGCAATTCCTTTTTTCTGACACTATTTATTCTACATACTTTTACAAAAATCCTATTAAATTATGAAAAAACAGGAATTATTAACTAATTTAGGCTTGCCATCCTGAATGAGGCCATAGGGGCAGGACCTCCCATTGATAATCATCAGGTTTTCCCTTATAGTGGTACGGGTAAATGAATACTGCTTTTGACAAGCCTTACACCAGGAGGACATTATGAAAGAGCGTGATTTTTTCTTCGACAATGCAAAATTCATTCTAATGGTGCTGGTTGTGTTCGGCCACCTCTTAAGGACTTATATAGAAGACAACGAGATCATCTATACCATTTACAAGGTGATTTATACCTTCCATATGCCTGCTTTCATCCTTGTTTCAGGATTTTTTGCAAAAGGAATCTATGAAAAGGGCTATGCGGGGAAACTGGCAAAAAAATTGATCATCCCTTATCTGATTTTTCAAGTGATTTATACGGTTTACTACTATTATCTATATAACAAGCAGGAAATTACCTTCAATCTGCTGGACCCGCAGTGGGCGCTCTGGTTCCTGGTCAGTTTATTCTGCTGGAACCTCATGCTTCCCCTGTTTGCTAAGCTCGGGACCTGGCGGGGTTTGGGACTGTCACTCATAGCAGCACTCGGTGCAGGCTATATCAATGAAATATCAAATTTTCTCAGCCTGTCGAGGACGCTTGTTTTCTTCCCGGTTTTCCTGCTTGGCTATCACCTCGGCAAAGAAGATATCAAGCAGCTGATGTGCAGCAAGGCCAGGATCATTTCTGCACTAACATTCGCTGCAGTCTTTACCTGGTTCTACGTTAATAAAGACATCGATTATAAATGGCTTCTTGGGTCCAAGCCGTATGACGAGCTCGGCGGGGCAGAGGTATTCGCCATGTTCAAGCGGCTGGGATTGTATGGACTCAGCCTGGCGATGGTGCTCAGCTTCTTTTCATTCGTGCCCAACAGGAAATTTTTCTTTACCAATTGGGGAAAGCAGACTCTGTATGTCTATCTGCTTCATGGTTTCTTCATCAAGTTTTTCAAAGAAAGCTCCCTGCACAGCTTCTTTACAGATGCCGAGAATTTCATCATGCTGGCGGGTATATCACTGATCATCACCATTGCCCTCTCAAGTAACTTAATTGCTTCACTTGCACAGCCCATCATTGAACTCCGGACAAACAGGCTGAAATTTCTGAAGGTCAAAACAAGAGTCTACTTTCAGTTCTTAAAGAATCAATTAAGGAAGCCATTTCATGGCTGAAAAACGGCGCCTCCTTAGGTGCCGTTTTTGTGTTCCCCTTTTCCCAAGCTGGTTTCGCCTGCACAGGGTGATTAGCGTGTGAAACTCACGGTCCAGCTGCAATGCTTCCGCCCGCAGGCGAGAAGCTCACCGCGCGCCCCGCAGAAGCAGAGCACCTTACGTTCCATTCAGCAATCATATCCAATACTCTTCTTATTGTTTACGAAATGCCTGGCAAATTGCAGGGAAATAGGAATATCCCCCCGGAAAAATGGTATAATAAGAAGTTAAGTCAGCCTATTACCCGAGAGGAGTGTCATGCGTACATAACGCAGCTCACATGAATATTATCTGTACTACCCTTAATGCCAAGTATATCCATACCAGTCTATCCATCCGCTATCTAAAAGCCTGCGCGGAGCCTGAATACAATGTCGGCATCGCTGAATACACCATCAAGGATCCCGCCATCAATATCGTAACGGACCTTTACAATAAGAATCCCGATGTCATCGGCTTCAGCTGTTATATATGGAATATTGAAGAAACGATAAAAGTCATTTCTATCCTGAAAAAAATAAAGCCTGAACTGACGATCATCCTCGGCGGTCCGGAAGTAACCTATGATGCCATTCACTGGCTGGACAGGATCCCGGAAGCGGATTTCATCGTCATCGGTGAAGGCGAAGCCTCCTTCAAACAACTGCTTATCCAGCTTGATGGAAGCCGCGATTTCTCGGCCATACCCGGCCTTGCCTACCGGGTAGACGGCAAACATAAAATTCAGCCGGGGGCTGCAAAGCTTGATTTGAGGGAAATGCCTTCTCCCTATCGTTTTGTTGAAGACATTCCCCATCTGTCCAAACGTGTGATTTATATCGAAACCAGCAGAGGCTGTCCCTTCAGCTGCCAGTTCTGCCTGTCATCCATCGAGGTTGGCGTACGCTATTTTGACAGGGAAAAGGTGAAGGAGGATATCCGTTACTTACTGGCAAACGGTGCGAAGACCATCAAGTTCGTGGACAGAACTTTTAACATCAGCCGCAGCTACGCTCTTGAGATGTTCCAGTTCCTGATTGACGAACATGTGCCCGGCAGTGTCTTCCAATTTGAAATAACGGGGGATATCATGAGGCCGGAGGTCATCGAATTCTTGAACCAGAATGCCCCCGAAGGGCTTTTCCGATTTGAAATAGGTGTCCAGTCAACCAATGATCCAACAAACGAGCTTGTGAAAAGAAGGCAGAACTGGGAGAAGCTTACCCGTACCGTCACGATGGTCAAGGATGGAGGAAAAATAGACCAGCATCTCGACTTGATTGCCGGGCTTCCTGAGGAGGATTATGAAACCTTTAAGAAGACCTTCAATGATGTATTTGCCCTGAGGCCCGAGGAGCTCCAGCTAGGATTCCTTAAGATGCTTAGGGGGACCGGCCTTAGACATACCGCTGCGCAGCATGGGTACATCTATATGGACAAGTCGCCATATGAGATCCTGGGAAACAATCTGTTGAGCTTTGAAGATATTGTAAGAATCAAACAGGTTGAGGATGTTCTGGAAAAATACTGGAATGACCACCGGATGGACCGGACCATGGAGTACCTGGTTTCCCATGCATTTCCCACCGCCTTCGACTTCTTCCAGGAATTTGGTTCTTACTGGGAAGAGCGGGGCTGGTCAAGAATTGGACATCAGCTTGAGGATCTTTTCAAACGGCTTGAAGAATTCCTCGCCGCAAGTGTCAAGAAAAGCCCCGCTGCTGATGGCCTGATGAGATATGATTATCTGGCCGGCCATAAGTATAAGCCTCGCAAAACCTGGTGGGAGACCGGCCTGACGAAAGAAGACCGGAATGAAATTTACAGACAGATCCTGAAAAACCCACAATTGCTCGGCACTGAGTTCAGTCTCCTGTCCCTCGGTGAGAAGGAGCTTCATAAGCATACTATGGTAGAGAAAATAGAGTTCGATATTGCCGCAGGCACCGCAACTCCCTCCCTGCTGATTGCCTATTTCCCTCCTTCAGGAGAAGGAGCGAAACTATTTACAGTATCCGAACATGAACTAAGCCTCCATGCGGTTTGAGGCATTATACGTCAAAAAATCCTCCTGCAGCTGCAGGGGGATTTGCTTTTGTCAGGTTCTATAACCGCTAACACCCTGGCTGGCCTGCAGGAATCAAGCCTGTTCTGCCCCCACAAGGAGTTCGTCCATCAGGCTGATGATTTCCTTCCTCAAACCTGGATCCTGCATCGCAAATTCTATCGTTGTTTTGATAAAACCGGCTTTTTCCCCGACGTCATAACGTCTGCCCTCAAAATCATAGGCAAAGACGCGCTGAATTCCATTCAGTTTTTCAATGGCATCCGTAAGCTGGATTTCCCCGCCTGAACCCGCTTCATGTTTCCCTAAAAACCTGAAGATTTCAGGAGTCAGGATATATCTTCCCATTATCGCTATATTGGAAGGAGCAGTGCCTGGTGCAGGCTTTTCCACAAGACCCTCAACCTGAATCCGTCTCCCATCACGGGAAGCGGGACTGATGATCCCGTATCTGCCGGTGCTTTCTTCGGGTACAGACTGAACCCCAATCACCGAAGCTCCAGTTTCTTCATACACAGCGGCCAGCTGTCTCAAGCATGGCACATCACTTTGCACAATATCATCTCCAAGCAAGACCGCGAAGGGTTCATCGCCTATGAAGCTGCGGGCACACCATACAGCATGTCCCAGGCCCTTCGGCTCCTTTTGCCGGATATAATGAATATCAAGATTCGAGGACTGCTGGATTTTTTCAAGAAGTTCAAACTTTTCTTTTTCAATGAGGTTCTGTTCAAGCTCAACAGACTTATCGAAATGATCCTCGATTGCCCGCTTCCCCTTGCCCGTCACAATGATAATGTCTTCTATGCCGGAGGCGACAGCCTCTTCAACAATATATTGAATCGTGGGTTTATCCACAATCGGAAGCATTTCCTTCGGCATTGCTTTTGTGGCTGGAAGGAATCTCGTTCCAAGCCCGGCTGCCGGTATAATTGCTTTTCGGACCTTTTTCATGGCTAATGCACCCCTTGTGTTAAAAGTACTTTTTATTACTATCCTTGCGGTACTTCGGGTAAACAAATGAATAATACAGGATCGCCAGAAAGCAGAAAGTAACATGAACAAGGAACAGAAGATTTAGAAAGTGTAACATCTCATTCCTCCCGCCAGGAATTTTCAAACAGGTATTGCTGGCTGATAGATGCTGCCTGTGATATTCACCCTCATTCTACCTTTCCTTTAAATATTTACCGTTACCTCAATGTTAATATTTCGTAAACCCGCTTTATAAGCTTCCCTCTGATCTTTACAGTGCTCTCGGTTTTGGGTATTCTTCCAAAACGATCCCGGCCATCCTCTCAAATACAGTTTGCCAATCGAATGCTTTAGCCAGTTGTTTTCGTTTTCCTTCGGTTTCCTTATCGGAAATAGCAGCCATTTTTTCGCATGATGCTATAAAAGCCTCTGCACCGCTGAAATGGAGATGAGAGTATACCCCTTCTCTGCTGTATTTTTCTGTTGAAGGAAGATTGACACCCACAACAGGCTTGCCTGCAGCTAAAAATTCAAACAGCTTGAGAGGAAATACGGCCCTGTTATATGGCGACTCTTTGTAAGGCATGATGCCGATATCGATAGCGTTCATATATTTTGGAACTTGATCCGGCTCGACGCTTCCTGTCCAGATTACATTGGACTCTGCTTGAAGCTCTGTAAATGCCCTATCTCCCTTTGTTCCGTCAGGGCCGACAAATAAAAACAGCCATTCCGGCTTCAATTGTGCCGCTTCTTTTATCAATTCAAAGTCCAGTTTCGGTTTAATGCCACCGATAAATCCTAGAACAGGTCCGTCAAAGGCGGCCGGGACTATATCTGCTTCCTCTGTCTCATCCGCAAAAAGGTGGTATTCAACTCCATTTTCAAAGGTAAAAATTCCTTCTCCTTTGAAATCAGAGCTTGCAGTAATATGGGCAGCAAGAAAGTCAGACGTACAAAAAATATGATCAGCACTGCCTGCAATCCGGCCTTCCGCACCAGAGATGACCTTTTGCCGGAAATCCATCAGCCATGAACGTGACCCATCAATGGAAGAGGCCCAGAGGTCACTGCAGTCGTATACGATCTGATCCCAGTCAATCTCTTCTGCAAGGCATGGAAACCCAGGAAATGTATACCACAGCGAACAAATCGTATCACCTGGCAGTTGTTCAAGAAATTCCCGGATCCCCCGGAGTTTGGCTTTATAAAAAAGATCCACATACCTGCCGAACCGGAAAACTCTATGCGGCAGAAGGTCAGGAATTACCCACTCTGTCAGGCCGCCGGGCAGCTCCCGTACTGATTCCTGTTTTCCAGGACAAAGCCAGATCACTTTTTCTGTCCCTTCCTTTTTAAGCAAAAATTCAGCCAGTCGGTGCCGCCGGTACCTTAACTGATCCTGCCCCCATGTTCCAGCTGCAACGACCACATGTACATATTGCATTCTAAATCCCCCTTCAAAACCGTTTCAGCACAGCATGTACCGCATAATTGGAAAAACACCAGCAGGCTTTCGCCAGGTGAAGCTTTTCAACCTTGCGATAAACAAACCAATTCATCTTTGCGGCTTTCCATTTATTTTGCGAAATAGAGCTGTTTCCCGTCCTGTACTCGGCCAGGACCTCATTAAGACCGAAAGCGGTATGACCTCTTCTTAAAATGGAGAGCCAGGTTGCAAGGTCTTGTCTCGTCCGGATATCCGGCATCTCAAAAGAGCCGGTCCTCTCTAAATCAATCATGACAGTCAAACAGCCGACAATCGTGTTCTTCAGCATCTTTTCGTAATTGATTTCAAGAGGGGCATCGACAAGCTTGTGAAGCGGGGTACCATCTTCTGAAATCATTTCATACGCTGTGAATGTAAAGGCATATTGGTTCAACTTCATGAATGCAAGCTGTTTATCCAGTTTTTCCGGCTTCCAGAGGTCATCACTATCCAGGAAGGCTACATATCTTCCACCTGCCTTTTTCAAGGCAGCATTCCTGGCGGCAGCGGCACCGCTGTTTACTTCTAGAAAGACTGGCCGTATCCTTGGATCTTCCAAAGCAAAACGGTTGATTATATCCCGCGTGTTATCTTTCGAGCAATCATCCGCAATAATCATCTCCCAATTCTGATAGCTTTGTCCCAATACAGATTCAATGGTTTCTGCAATATAATCTGCCGCATTGTAGGCAGGAGTGATAATGGAAATAAGCGTCTGTTCCTGATGCATGCAAGAGTACCTCCTGTAGTTAAACTTTCCTTACGAATTCTGGAAGCAAGAGCCATAAAAATGCCAGTGTAAGGCCGATCAGCACTCCAAGAACCGCCCTTTCCTTTGAATCAAAGCCCGGGGCTGAAGTATGTCCAAGATCATCCGGCAAAAGAAAGGATGCCGGCCTCAGCGACATTTCTTCCGTCTTCAATTCATAGAGAAAGCGCTGCTGATCCACTTTCGCATCCGGCCCTACCGTTTTCCCTTCGAGCGCCTGGATGGAATCTGTTATGATCTTTTGCTTTTGCTGAAATCTCTGGCCGTCCATCTTTAAAAAGGCCCGCTGAACTGCATGCATGATCATTCTGGTCTCTTTCTGGGGCAGATTACGCACATCAAGTCTGATGCTTTGTTCTGAGATGGGTGTCACTGATAAATTCTTCAGCAGGATTCCCTGATGTTCCTCCCAGACACTCCTGGTATACTCTTTATAGAATCGGGGACTCGACAGGAGGGCGATCACTTTTTTCGAATCATTCAGCTCTGGCAGACCATAGCTGCCAAGAGTGATCAGTGCTTCTCCCTCCTGCTGCTGTGCCTCCCCGGTCCCGGCGGGAATCAAATACCCTGAACCCCCGAGGAGGACAGGAAGCAGACAGATTACAAGAAGGTACCTCCTCGCTCTGCCCAGTATTCTCTTGCCTAATGTCTCCATATCTGCAATGCTCCTTATCAGGGAAATCTTGATTCTCTATGTTTCAATACTGAAACAAGGGCGATCACTATGCCCAGGAGTACCCAATGAAAGTAAAGATTCATAACTGAGCTAGGGCTAATAGAAGAAACCAGGAAGCCGGCAAGGGCCGGCAGGCAGGCTTCTATCAGCATCCTGCCTTTTTTGGTTTCGCTGCCATGCACACGGAACAGGATGATCATTAAGCTTCCATACATGATGACATAGCCCCCAAAGACAAATATCCCAAAGCTTCCCAGTATTTCAGCCAGCCAATTATGGACTTGAAGGACTGCACCTGTATAGTAAATCGGTTCATGCTCCAAATAATATGGCAGATTCCCGGCACCTACCCCGAAGCCGAGCGATCCTGTAAAATACATAAAGGTGTTCTTAAGCAGGTTAATCCTGGCTGTATTGGAGGGCAGAACTCCATAGGACTGGAGTACTCCGCTTTGAAAATCAGAATAGAGTGCAGGCAGTTGATACAGGAAGAACAGCACTCCCACAGCTAAAGCGGCTGTTACAAAATAGACAGCTGCTTTCTTTAATGTACGCGGCAGGATTATCATCATATAAACAGCTAATCCAGCTGCCGCCCCAAGAAGGCTTGCCCGTGATTCAGTCAGATCAATTAAATATATGGACAGCAGGGCCAGCAGGCAGCATCCTGCCTTGATGAAGCCATTGCCAACATTCTTTGCTCCACTCAGGTAAAAGAAAAAGGTGATGGTCAAAAAAGCTGCAAAATCATTCTGATTGAAAAAAACAGATGTTGGATAATTCAATTTGTATGATGGCCCGCCATACAGGGAAGAAGTAGGAAGCTGGTAAGCAGCAGCATGATTGTATACTCCTATAGCCATTAAAAGGGCAGACATGGACATCCAGATGACACAAGCCGCTATCAGCCTGTTAAGCGTGGTAAAGGTAAATACCGCCAGGAAGATAAAAGCCGTCCCAAAGCAAAGGAGAAACCAATACTTGATGCCTTCTGCCGGATCCTTTGTCCACAGAAGCGAAAGCATTCCGTATCCAATCCAAAATAGGAGAAATAAAAGCGTCCCTTTTACTCTGGTATTCTCCCAATACACCGGAAGCACTTTATCACCCATTACGTGCCAGAGGAAGAGAAGCACACTCCCTCCCAAAATAATTCTGTAGAGGAAAAGGGTGACAAACCCCAGGTCCAAACTTGGACCGGATTGATTCAGGAAAGCCGCAGCAAGCAGCAAATATACAGCAAGCATCGAAACTGCGCGCCTGGACATATACTTTTTCAGCCATATAACAGCAAGGACTGCCATACAGAAGGCTAGGGCTGCAATGAAAAAGACAGATACTCCGGCCCAATAACACACAGCACCCAGTCCGAAAAGGAGAAGGGACGCTGTCTGCGCCCCCCGCACCGCTCCCTGCAATCCTTTAACTCCAGACTGTGAGCCTGGATTAAGCAGCTGCATGGTTTACAAAGACCCTGCCGGCTGGTTTAAAGTATGCTTAAAGGTTTCCTGCAGACCTGACGTTATATCAAAGGCCGGTTCCCAATCGAGCAGGATCTTTGCCGCATCATTAGTCAGCAGGCTGTGGCGGATATCCCCTTTCCGCTCTTCACGGTATTGGGCTTTTAAGGCTGTGCCGTTCACTGTGTTGATCGTATGTAACAGCTCATTTATGGAGATGGACTTTCCGGAGGAAATATTCACCGAAATATTCCCTTCCGGATCGATGGCTTTTACATTCGCAGCGGCTACATCCTCAACAAAGATAAAATCCCGGGTTTGTTCTCCGTCCCCGAAGATAACAGGCGCCTGTCCGCTTTGGATCCGGTCGGCAAAAATAGCGACTACACCGCCTTCTCCCTTCGCACTCTGCTTAGGTCCATAGACATTGCTGTAGCGGAGAATGCTGAATGCAAGGCCATATAGCTTGTTTGCAAGCTTCAGATAATTTTCCACCGTCAGCTTTGTTAGTCCATATGGCGACTCCGGCCTTGTCGGATGGTTCATGGACACAGGCAGTGCTACAGGATTTCCATACACAGCTGCAGAGGATGCAAAAACCAGCTTCTTCACCCTGCTTTTTACGGCCGCTTTAATCACATGCAGTGAGCCCTTTACATTTACTTGCTCATCATACACAATATCCTGGATGGATTCCGCGACACTCACCTGGGCAGCCTGATGGATAATATAATGAGGCTCGAGAGATACAATCAAATCCATTACCTCCGGACTTGTGATATCACATTCATATATGGAAACATCCAGGCCCCTTAGATTCTCCCGTTTTCCCGTGGAGAAGTTATCTATAACGGCAACCTCATACCCTTTACGGAGCAATTCCTTCACAATATGCGAACCGATAAATCCTGCACCGCCTGTAACGACTGCTCTTTTCATCCAGATTCCTCCCTATATCACACTCGATATCATATTTTTCTCTCTTTGTACGGCAGGCCGTCCTACCGACAGGTAAGTCAGCCCTGATTCCTGCATCTCATTCAAGTCAAAGATATTGCGCCCGTCCACAACGATTGGCTGTCTTAAAACCCGTTTTAATTTAACTAGGTCCATTTCTTTGATTTCTTTCCAATCGGTTAGGATGATACATGCATCTGTGTTTTTCGCTGCATCATATAAATCATCTCTGAATGCACAGATCTGGCCAAGCTCCCTCTCTGCTTCTTCTCTTGCAACTGGATCATAGGCTTTAACAAAAGCTCCCATCCCAATCAGCCGGGGGATGATGTCCAGTGCCGGCGAATATCTGACATCATCGGTATCAGGCTTAAAGGCAAGCCCCAGTACTGAAATGGTTTTACCCTTCAGGGATCCAAGGATTCCCGCAAGCTTCTCTACGAGCCTGTCCCTTTGAATCCTGTTCGTTTCCATGACCGCCTTCAGTAAATTAAATTCATAGCCGCAGTCTTCAGCTATGCGGAGGAGAGCTGCGGTGTCTTTTGGGAAACAGGATCCGCCGAATCCCACACCAGCCTGCAGAAATTTCCTTCCAATCCTGGTATCGAGGCCTATTCCCTCGGATACGCGTCCTACATCGGCCCCCACACGCTCGCATATATTGGCGATGTCGTTAATAAAAGAAATTTTTGTGGCCAGGAAAGCATTCGCGGCATACTTGATCATCTCGGCACTCTCCACAGACGTCTTCAGGATGGTCTTCGTAAATGGTTCATGAAGTTCCGCTATCGCTTGATAGGCATAATCACTAGATGTTCCAATCACAGCCCGCTCCATATTCATCGTTTCATAGATGGCAGCTCCCTCCCGGAGAAATTCGGGATTTGATACGATATCGAAATCTTGACCCTCCACTGCATGTTCCTTGATGATCCCGGCAATCATTTTACCTGTGCCCGCAGGGACGGTGCTTTTGGTTACAATGATTTTATAGCCATTTAAATTTCGGGCAATCGTCACTGCCGCTTCCTTGACGAAGGTCAGGTCTGCTTCCCCGGTATCAGACATCGGAGTACCGACTGCAATAAAGATAATGCTTGCTGCCTGGACTGCATCAGGAATACGGGTAGAAAACTCAAGATTTCCCATCCTGGTATTTTTTGCAATAAGCTCTTCAAGGCCCGGTTCATGGATCGGCATGATGCCAGCTTTCAGGCTTGCAATCTTTTGCTCATTGATATCACAGCAGATCACCTGGTTTCCGGCTTCGGCAAAGCAAGTTCCGGATACCAATCCTACATAGCCTGTTCCAATAACAGTTATTTTTTTCAAAGTCATCGATCCCTTCCGAATTATTGGCTTTTATATTAATACGCCCGCACCCTGTATGACCCTGCTGTATTCTTCCTTTAAAAGAAAGGCGTTCCTGCCAGCATGGTAGTGTTCATGAATCTTTTCAAACAGCTCCTTTTTCATGGCCTCCAGTTCCATGCCACCCTTTAAATATCCAGTGATACGTTCCGCGAGCTGTTCCTCTTGGCGTGGTTCAATCAGCAGCCTGCTGTATTTTCCAAACAGATCAGGCAGGCTTCCCACAAGAGTCGCGGCCACAGGAAGCTTTAAGGCAAGTGCTTCTATTACAACGGTCGGCATGCCTTCTGTATACGAGGGAAGTGCAAATACATCACTGGCGTTCATATAATCCCTGATTTCCCGATTTTCCACTTCGCCTGTTAGAAACAGCCTGTCACCTAACTCAGGGTATTCCCGCAATCTTGCAGCTGCCGGCCCTGCACCTGAAAAGACGACGGCTGTATCGGCACTGAGTCTCTTTAGAGAATCAGCCAATTCAAATACCCCTTTTTCCCTTGTCAGCCTTCCTGCAAATAATACAATCTTCTTATCCGGAGGAAGGCGAAGGCGCTTTTTGGTGACAGCCTTGGGTTCCGATGTAGTCTGGAATCTGGCCAAGTCCACCCCGAGCGGCAGGATCGAGCTGTCCCTTCCTGAAATGGAGAGGGCCTTTTCCCTCAGTGTCCCCCCGACACATAAGACCGAATGGGCATCCCGCATAGAGTGTATGAAAGCAGTCCTTGCGCTCCTGCTGTAATGAGGATATACATTCACATCGCTTCCATGCAGCGTCAGCAGCCACGGCAGGCCGGTACGTTGTGACAGAAGCCTGGCTGCCCCTCCGGAAGGCATCGCAAAATGAGCGTGAATCAAGTCCGGTTCCATTTCTTCGATTATTCCAGTCCCATAGACTGCCTCAGCAATCCGCTTTCCAGGCTGAGCCCAGCGGAGCTGTCCGGGCAGTGCGGTATATTCCGGACGGAGCACTCTAATTCCGTTCCTGATATACTCTTTTGGAACTTCTCCAAGTTCCCGGTGCCTTTCTTTAAGCGGGAGAAGTGATGATATCCGTTTCGGCACGGGGCATACGACAGTCACCTCAACCCCAAGTTTTGTCAGGGCCTTTGCCTGGGTTTCATGGAAAACGCCGCTCCCAGGCTGAATTTCGCTTGGATAGGCACTGGTTATCCAAAGTGCTTTCATAAAGACCTCCCATTTTTGATAAACTTTCTGACATGATAGGGATATGCTGCGGCCAAAAGGACGAGATATAAAGCGGCAGCCGAAAGAATAGAAATAGCCAGAGATGGCAGAATTCCTGCTGAAAAATAGCCGGCTGATATATTCCTGGCACCAACTGCGGCGGCTGAAATGAACAGTGACAGCAAAGCAGGCTTCTTCAGGGCATACAGATAACTCCCCCACTTCAATCCAATCAATTTAGAAAGCAAGTATCTTCCCAGTATAAAGTTCACCAGACTTACACCGGTATAGGTCCAGGCAACAGCTTCAAGGCTGCCTGACTGTACGGCCGCAAATAAGGAAGAACCATATAATAAGAGCATGCCGGCATCCCAATAGAAGGCAAGTTCCGCCCGTCCCTTTGCAAGCAGGATGGCTCCACTCGGATTCATCAGCACTCTCAATGCTCCCACTATTGTCATGATCTGCAGGATGGGTACGGCATCCAGCCACTCCTCTCCGAAGACGGTAAGGATAAAGGGACTCGAAACCGCCGCCAGGCCGGAAAGCATCGGAAATGCCGCCAGGGCCAGAATCTTCGTGATTAGCAAGTACCCTTCCTTCAGCGTTTTCGGACTGTCCTGGTTTTTTGAAAAAACAGGGAAAGCAACTCTTGTCAAAATCGGGTTGATTTTCAATACCGGAATTGTGATGATCTGATAAACAAGATTGTAGATTCCAAGGGCCTCTGCTCCCATAAATCTTCCGATCAGAAACACATCCATATTAGAGGCAGCCCGGTTTACAAGCCTTGATAACAGCTGGAATCCTGCAAACCTGATGATGGTACGGCATTCATTCAGTCTAAAAACAAAAGCTGGGCGCCATGTTTTACAGGATAATGCCAAATACATGAGACCTCTTATGGAATAGAGGGCAGTTTGTGAAATCACGAAAGCGTAGAGCGGCTCTATACCAGCTGTCAGGATCAAAAGCACTAAAAATGATATGACGGCAGCTCCTGCCTCGATCTGTCCCAGTTTTTTAAATTCAAGATTCCGCTGAAGCAAATATTGGCTTTGCTGCCCGAATGGTGCTGCCAAAAAGAGCAGGGACAATATCTTGAGCAGATCCGGGAGCTCCTCCTGTTTAAAGAAGATGCCGGCAAAGGAGCTGGATAAGAATAGAGTGATACATATCAAGAACCCGCAGAATACATTCATCCAAAACAGGCTGGATAAAAGATCTTGAGTTACTTCCTTAAGCTGGATGATGGCCGATCCCGCGCCAAGATCCAATATAATCTGTGCAAATATCAGGATGGCCGTCACTATTCCCACCGCCCCGAATTCCGCCGTGGACAGGACATTCCCCAGGAATAGAAATTGAATGATCTGGAGGGCGGTAATGATTGCAGTGGATATTGCGGTCCACCTGCTCCCTCCGGCAAGATCGCCCCTCATGGTTCCCATATCAGCGGGCTCCTTCTCCGGTGAAGACAATTCTGAAGGTTTTCAGCAATATCTTGACCTCCAGCTCGAATGCCAGGTTTTGAATATATTCCAGGTCATATTTAAGCTTTTCGCGCGGTGTGATATCGTAGCCGCCATTCACCTGTGCAAGCCCGGTCAAACCCGGCTTCACAAGAAGTCTGTTCTTGAAACCGTATATTTCATTGTTAAATTGTTCAGTAAACACCGGCCTCTCCGGGCGCGGGCCAATCATGGACATATCTCCTTTTAGCACGAGAAGCAGCTGGGGCAGTTCATCAATTCTAGTCTTCCTGATAAATTCCCCTATCTTAGTGATCCGCGGATCATTGATAACTGCCCACTTTGCACCATGCATTTCGGCATCATTCCTCATCGATCTGAGCTTAATGATTTTAAAGCATTTGCCGCCCTTTCCGACTCTTTCCTGGAAGTAAAAAGGAGATCCCGGCGATTCCAGTACAATCAGCACAGCAAAGATTATAATGAGGGGAAAGGTCAGGAAAATCCCTGCCCCCGCCAATGTGATGTCAATGAGCCTTTTAATTACAAGATATTGTGCTGCCTTTCTTGAGAGTGAGGGGTGCCGGACTTGAACTTCCTGGTATGGATACGACTCGATGACTTTTTCTGTTCTCACTATTGACTCACCTCTTAAGACGGATAGAATTGTTAACCTATGTCGAATTATAGGGAGATTCTTTATAGCTGGTATTGAGAGAAAATAAATAATTGTTAATGTTTATTAAGAATTTTCAAACATTTTAACAAAGAACGCTCCTCCTTTTTGACTAGGGGGCCGGTCTCCATCTGCTTTTTCATAATTAAGCCTGTCACAGTCTTAACGTTTCTTTACTATTTTTACAAAAAAGATACCGGCAGCATCGCTTCCGGTATCTCGAGTATTAATTATTTTGTTTTTCTTCAGACCTTTTAGTGTTTGATGAATTCAGGGCTTCATATATTTTGGATGTATTCATATCGCCTGTCAGCTCACTGCCGAATTCAACATGGGAGGCTGGCTGAGACGTTTTTCTCTGATAGCGGAGCTTCTGTTTCATAGAATTATCCTCTTCCCTTTCTTCCCTGCTTTGAATTACGGTTTGCGCCCTTCATGATATTCTCGCCGTGGGCATACTCTGTTGAAAATTCTGCTTCCTCCAAATTTCTCTTTGGTGTTTTGCTTGATTTTGCAGCCGCATTAAACTCTGCTTTCCTTTTTGGCATGTTATATCCCCCCTTCATATAGGATAGGCTGATGTGCCGCATTTGTATTCGTTCCATTTATCTCTATAAATTCCTGAAATTTAAATTCACAATTTATACGATAATTTTAAAAAATCGTTTCAGAATGAGATATATTTTGTATAATTTAAAGCAAGACACAATAAGACGGAGGAGATCGTTTGATTACAGCCGAAGCGAAACACAAAATTGCCTCTGTGGCGGGACCTGAAAATTTTGATGATACCGCAGCCGGGCGGCTGGTCTATTCCTATGATGCCACCCCGCAGTTCCAATCGATGCCGGATGCGGTGGTGAGCCCAAGAAATACAGAAGAAATCTCACGGATTGTTAAAATATGTGCTGAGTTTGGTATCCCTATTGTACCAAGAGGTTCGGGGACCAATCTGTGTGCAGGAACCTGTCCCACTGAGGGAGGCATTGTCCTGCTTTTTAAGCACATGGATAAGATACTTGAAATTGACGAAGACAATTTGACCATAACTGTCCAGCCCGGCTGTATAACTCTTGATTTAATACATGCAGTTGAACAAAGAAATCTTTTTTATCCGCCCGACCCCAGCTCCATGAAAATCTCGACAATCGGCGGCAACATCAATGAAAACTCCGGCGGTCTGCGCGGTCTGAAGTATGGGGTAACCCGGGATTATGTGCTGGGTCTTGAGATTGTCCTGCCAAACGGGGACATTATCAGGACCGGAGGGAAGCTTGCCAAGGATGTTGCCGGCTATGACCTGACACGTCTGTTTACAGGCTCGGAAGGAACACTTGGCATCATTACAGAGGCCACTCTAAAGCTTATCCCGCCGCCAGAGACTACAAGTACCCTTCTTGCTCAATATCAAGATATAGAGGCGGCTGCACGGAGCGTTTCCAAGATTATTGCCGCAAAAATCATTCCAGCCACCCTTGAATTCCTCGACCAGCCTACACTGGAAGTGGTCGAAGACTTTGCCCGTGTTGGACTGCCGACAGATGTAAAGGCCGTCCTGCTGATCGAACAGGATGGTTCCCCTGAACTCGTCGGTAAGCATATGGACAGCATCGCTGAGATCTGCAAACGTAACGGAGCAGTAAGCGTTCAGCTGGCAGAAAGCGAAGAAGATGCCGACAGGCTGAGAACCGCCAGGAGATCTGCCTTGTCGGCCCTTGCAAGACTGAAGCCGACAACCATCCTGGAGGATGCAACCGTCCCCCGGTCCGAAATTGCTAAAATGGTCATGGCCATAAATGAAATCGCTGTCAAATATAATCTGAAAATCTGTACGTTTGGCCATGCTGGTGATGGTAATCTCCATCCTACCTGTCCAACGGACTCAAGAGATAAGGAAGAAATCCACAGAGTGGAAAAAGCTTTTGCAGAAATATTTGAAAAAGCGGTGGAACTTGGCGGGACCATAACAGGGGAACATGGAGTAGGAGAAATGAAGGCACCCTTCCTCGAATTAAAGCTTGGAAGTGCCGGAATCGCCGCGATGAAACACATTAAGCAAGCCTTTGATCCTTTAAATATTATGAATCCAGGAAAAATCTTTGCGAAGGAAGCCAGGAAAAGGGTGGTGATCTCTAAATGATCTCATCTTTAGAATCAAAAGCCATTTCAGAAGAATTCAAAGTGAGAATGGACGAGGATGAGCTCCTTAATTGTATGAGATGCGGATTCTGCCTGCCTTCCTGCCCTACTTACATTGCCTCTGGGAATGATGAAGCCCAGTCACCGAGAGGCAGGATTGCCTTAATGAAAGCCGTGGCAGACGGGATTATTGACTGGGATGGAGATGTGGATCGTTCATTAAGCCAATGTCTCGGCTGCCGCGCCTGCGAACCAGTATGCCCGTCCGGGGTGAAATATGGACACTTGCTGGAGGAAGCTCGTGACATTATCCACCAGAACAAAAAGCACTCCGCTCCGGTCCGCGCAGTCAGGAATACCGTTTTTAACGGTTTGTTTCCCCGGCAGGACAGGATGCGGCAGCTCACCGGTCTCATTGGCCTTTATCAAAGTTCGGGCCTGCAGCATGCAGTGAGGAAAATCGGTTTTTTAAAGCTGTTTCCCGGCAATCTGGAACAGATGGAAAAAACTCTCCCCGCTGTTCCGCGAAGGAGGGAATTGTCAAAGAGACCACAATACCTGGAACCGGACGGCAAAAAGACGGCCCGGGTCGCCTTTTTCAGCGGCTGCTTAATGGATACTTTATTTCTGAAGACAAATGACCGCACAATGAAATTGCTTCAGCTTGCAGGCTGCGAAATAGTCATACCCGAAAATCAGGCCTGCTGCGGCGCTCTTCATGGCCACAGCGGTGAAAAGGAAGGTGCAAAAGAGCTGGCAAGGCGGAACATCCTGGCTTTTGAGGAACTGCACGCTGATTATATCATCACCAATGCCGGAGGCTGCGGCGCTTTTCTGAAGGATTATGACGTCCTGCTGCAGGATGATCCCGCATGGGGAGAACGTGCGGTTTCTTTCACAGAAAAGATTAAAGACATTACCCAGATTTTGTTTGAAATGGACTTCCACAAAAATTTTAACCTTTATTTAGAAGGGGGAGTCATAACCTATCAGGATTCCTGTCATCTTAAAAATGTGATGAAAACAGAAAGTGCCCCGCGTCAGCTGCTGAAATCCATAAATGGGATTGAATTTCGTGAAATGAAGGATGCAGGAAGCTGCTGTGGTTCGGCCGGGGTTTACAATATCGTGGAGCCGGAGATGTCCATGAAGATCCTTGATAGCAAGATGAAAAACGTCAGAGATGTTGTTCCAGATATGATCGTCACGGCCAATCCAGGCTGTCTGCTCCAGATGAAGCTTGGAATCCAGCGGGAGGGGCTGGAGGAAAGGATAGAGGCTGTGCATATCGCAGATCTTCTGTACCTGGCAGCTGGCCAAAAAAGTATATAACGGCCGGAAAAGGGAAAAACACCAAAAAGTTTTGTGCATTCTGCTTCATACTATCCTCATTCACTCTGCATACTAGTACTACAGAGAATTTGATTCTCTGATGCTGATTATGCGGAGGTAATACGATGGCAAGAAGAAATTCACTGCTGGTGCCTGGCGTAGAACAATTCCTTGATCAATATAAATATGAAATCGCTCAGGAATTCGGAGTAAACCTTGGCGCTGATGAAGTATCCCGTGCCAATGGCTCTGTGGGCGGAGAAATCACAAAACGCCTGGTTGCTCAAGCTCAGTCACAGCTAAATGGAAACCAATAATAATTGAATAACATGGTCTAAAAAAGAGGCCGGCATTCGCCGTCCTCCTATCTATTTACCCTTCTTTTCCTTATGTGGATGTTCAGGCTTTGGTTTTCCCTTTTTATCTTTTTGCTTTTCTTTTGGTTTTTCATTTTTTTCTTTCATTGGTGGAGCTGGTTTCACATGTTTATGGGGTATCCCTGGGGAAGGTTTTTCCCTGGATGCATGCTTTGGGGCGTTGTGAACCACTTTTTCATATTTTTGTTGTCCCTGCTTTTTCTCTTCAGCAGCCTTGTTTTTATGTCCGCTGTTTTGCTTTTTGGGCTTTTCCCGGCCCGGCGGAGATACCGGCTTCTGCTTATTTTTACTCCATGCAGCAGGGTGCTGCTTGTTTTTATTAGCAGCTGCAGGGTTCTGTTTATTTTTGTCGGCTGTGACGGCCTTCTCCTGTTCGGCACCGGCCTTTGGTACAGCCTGTTTTACCGCCTTATCCTGCTTAATCGGCGTCCTGCCGTTTTCTTTTACCCTGGAAGCTTGGGGAATCTTATCTTTTGGCTTTTTTGTTTCCCTGTCTTCCCTCTTTTTCATGTATATACCTGTTGAAACACCCTTTTCCTTTGCCTTAGTGCGGTCGGCAGGTGTAGCTCTGATGGAAGTGACTTTAGTGGATGGGGCTTCTTTTTTTATATCGGCTTCCGTTTTTTTAACCGAATCATTCAGTCTGCTTTGCAGTTCTTTGGAATCATCAAGCGGTACAGCCGCAAGGATGATTTCATCCTCATCCTTCAAGTATCCGCTCTTCCTGCTTTCTGCCAGGATAATATCCATGACCTTTTGGACACTTTTGTCCTTCCAGCTGGCAAGACGGGTTTTCAGCTTTTTTCCGTCACCATTGAGTCCATGGAGATTAATGACCTTCAATTCGTCATCTAAGCTAAGCTCAAAGCTCGGGTTTACATCAAGAGTCATGTAGGCTGAAGCTTCCTTTGAAGAAAACATCGGAAGCAATCCAAGTATCAGCAGGAACACAGCAGCTGCGGACAGAAGAACCGCATTGCGGCGTCTCGAAAAATTTACTTTTCCAATCCTCTTGCCCTCATGCACCGGGTTAAAACTGATTTCCTCACCCACACTATAACTGCCATGCTCATTATATGCCTTAAGAAATTGGCCATCAGGGGTTAATAATGTTACAAAGCGGCTGTTGATGTCCATGACGATGCCTTTTTTCATTCTTCCAGCACCCCTTTTATATAATCCTTCATAAATATATAATCCCCAGATAATATTAGTGCAATTGCTATGATATATTTTCGGTTGCGTTCAATGGTTTTGCGGCTGACCGCCACCCGCTTTTCCAGCTGCTTGATCGGCAGCCGTTTTTTCTCAGCCAGCAAATCACCAAGCTCTTTATCCTCTGCAATCAGCATCGCTATAGAAATAGCGTTTTTTCTTGCATCAGCATGCTTGGGGCCGTTCTCTGCCAAATCGCTGAAAGCGACTTCGTACCCGGCAAGCTCAGCCTGGAACCTCATGATTTCTTCTCTTCTCCGTTCAGCCTCTTGATGCTGGTTATATTCATCCAATGACTTTTCAGCATCGTAAAGCTGCTCTTTTTCAAGATTATCATCCCTGCCGGCAAGATCTGCGGAAAATTGGCGGTGTTTCGCCTGGCTCCTGATATAATCGATGATTCTCCTTTTAATCAGGGTTTCTGCAAATGAAAGGAGAGAACGCCCTTTATCAGGACTGTACTTATCGATGGCTTCGTTGAAGGCAATAAGACCAATGCTAAATTCATCATCTGATTGGTGGATGTATCTTTTGCAAACAGACGAAACAGTTTTTGCAATAAATGGCTTAAAGCTTTCGATTAATTCGTTGCGGAGAGCGCCGTCACCTCTTTGGATGTTTAAAATAGTTTCATCCAGTGATTGCTTCCGTTTAAAAGCGGTAAATAACAAACTTAGCATCAGTCTCACCCCTATCCATACCGAACATTATATCATAGAGTACAATATTATATTCTAAGGATAGGCTTTTAAAAATCCAGCCCCGAAAGTGCTGATTTTGATATCCTGCTTTGCTTTTGCAGCAGTCCCGCCTGAACAATGCCTGCATCACTTCATCCCGCTTAAGTGATCAATCAGTCCATTCCTCCTCCCTTGCCTGCTTGAAATATGTAAGCGGCCCGCCAAGAACACCTATACGCTGGCTATCTGTCCTTTTAAGGGGGTAATGGGAAAAATATAGCATTCTACGCACTAAACAGGTATTAAGTACGATGAAAAACATCCGGATAATAAAGAAACCTTCCCTGTGCAGCTTGGGAAAGCGTCTACCATTCCTCAGTACTCTCTAATAATTGGTCTATATCTATCTTGCAGCAGCTGCCGGAATCAATCGGTTCATCCATCGTGGCTTCAAGCAGCCGGTCTATATCTATCATCATCATAGCGGTGCATGCACCTCCGTATTATGTAAATTTTCTTACTATACTGTTCGGGGCAAGCTATTGATATAAGGGGGTTATTTGTTGTTTTTTAGAAAAATTTGACGAAGGAGAAAATGAATTTCTTTAGATTCCCATTTTATCCTAAGCTGAAACAGAGGCATTTCTCCTGGGCAATACTATTCAAATATTATTTCTTCCTTTTGAGGATTATATAAATAATAGACAATTTAGGATGTTACCTGTTAGTATCGTTGTTAAAGCGTTTTCTTAAATATTTCAGAATAACATCTTAGTGTAACGAAAAAGGAGAAGATATGTATGAGCAGCAAGAGCAATGAATTGCATCGCGGCCTTGAGGAAAGGCATATAACCTTGATGTCCCTTGGTGCTGCCATAGGGGTCGGTTTATTTCTGGGGTCGGCCAATGCCATTAAACTGGCAGGTCCAGGTATCTTGTTTGCCTATTCCCTTGGCGGTTTGATCATCTTTTTTATCATGAGGGCGCTTGGAGAAATGGCTATACATAATCCTGTGGCAGGTTCGTTCAGCCGCTATGCCAATAACTACATCGGTCCCCTGGCTGGATATATAACAGGCTGGAATTACTGGTTCCTGTGGATAGTAACATGCATGGCTGAAATTACAGCGGTCGGCATTTATATGGAGTTCTGGTTCCCGGGTACGCCCAGATGGCTCTGGGCACTGGCTGCGCTTGTAATCATGACTGGTGTAAACTTCCTTGCAGTCAAGGCGTATGGAGAACTTGAGTTTTGGTTTGCCTTGATAAAAATTGTGACCATCGTTCTGATGATCATCATCGGTGCGGGCATGATCATTTTCGGACTCGGCCTCGGAGGCGAGCCTGCGGGCATAAGCAATCTGTATAAACATGGCGGCTTTTTCCCGAATGGGATTACAGGTGTATTGATGTCCCTTCAGATGGTAATGTTCGCTTATCTCGGCATTGAAATGATCGGCGTGACAGCTGGAGAAGTAAAAAATCCTAAAAAATCAATTTCCCGCGCCATTGATTCTGTTTTCTGGCGCATCCTGATTTTTTATGTTCTCTCACTCGGAGTCATCATGTCGATTTATCCATGGGATAAAATTGGGGAACAGGGCAGCCCGTTTGTACTGACATTTGAAAAAATCGGGATACCCGGTGCTGCCGGAATCATAAATTTTGTCGTCCTGACAGCCGCTCTTTCTTCCTGCAACAGCGGGATCTTCAGTACCGGCAGGATGCTGTTCAATCTTGCACAGCAGGGCGAAGCGCCTAAAAGCTATGGAATAACGAACAAACGGGGTGTGCCGGGAACAGCGATTCTTGTTTCGGCTGCCGCCCTGCTTGCCGGTGTCTGCCTCAATTATCTTGTACCCGAAAAAGTGTTCACCTGGGTTACAAGCATAGCGACATTCGGGGCAATCTGGACATGGGGGACCATTTTGATTTCCCAGCTGAAATTCAGAAAAGCTCTCGATTCCACTGATGTAAGACAAATGAGCTACAAAATGCCGCTGTATCCTATCAGTTCATATATTTCTCTGGCATTCCTTGCTTTGGTGATCTGTGTGATGGCTTACTTCCCAGATACCAGGATCGCCCTGATTGTCGGACCGATCTGGATTCTTCTGCTCGTTGCTTTTTTCTTCGGAAAAGGATTGCACCGCAGAAAAAGTGACCATTTAAAATAACATAAACAAAGAGAGCTGCCAGCATCATTGGCAGCTCTCTTTGTTTATGTGGGAAAGGGGCGGAGCTGCATGTACTATAAGGCTTCCTGCAGCCAGGTGTGAAAAAATCATTCATCTTGCTGGCATTCCTGCCTGCGCCTTCCTCCGCTCCACCCCCTTATGGTGTTTATTCCTGCTCTAGACCAGGGGCGTTTCCATGTATGGATTGCGGGTACAAAAATCATGTTTATTTTATGCAGGGATTTTTTTTCGCCTGATTTTCTTATAAAGGCGGTAGCCCTTCCTAACCGAATCAACTATCATAAATGGGAGTGGCGGATGAAATCTGTATATGAGCGGCTTGTAAATCCGGTAGTATGCCTTCTTCATATCCGGCCACTTACTGCAGTATCCTGACTTATAAAAATCCGAAATATCTATAATATAGCCCCTGTCTTCCTTCATGGCCACGTTCTTTCCATGTACATCAAAAGGGTTAAGCCCCTTTTGTCTTGCAAAATGCAATGCCTCTTCAATGTCCCGGATGACTCCCTCAGGTATCTGTATTCCTTGAATCAGAGCGTTGAATAAGGTGATGCCTTCTATTTTCTTCAGTATTAGGTACGTATTTCCAGATCCATACAGCTCTGAGTAGGCAGGATGCCTTCCCAGACGTTCATAAACGGTGATTTCTTTTTTCAGTGCATCCAAATTCCTGGCATATACCTTAACCACCCAGTCTGGCTTTGATTCGTGTGTAAAAACGGCAGCATAATTACCATTCCCTAACAGCTTCCATTGTTTTGCCCGGCTGTCCACGATAATCGGTTCAAACGGATTGACAGAACGAAGGCTGATCTGGGGCAGCAAACTGGTTTCAATTAATTCTTTAAAATCTCTTACGCTCATAAGAACTCCTTCTTTAATTGGGCAACTGCTTCACTATGTATGATCCGGCCTTAAAATCATACCACAAAAAGCTCGTCAGACAGAAGAAAGGGAGCCAAAAAGCAGCTCCCTTTTTATTATATGGATTTTTCAGCTTCCTTGGCAGCATCCGCTTCTTTATTGGATAAGAGGAATCCTGCTATGACTATTCCGATGAGTACAACCCAAAAGGCTAGTTTCCACGGAGTTGATTCCGGAAAATGATGATTCAGGACCCCGATGCTTGGATGGGCTAATGTAAACACAGCCAGTTTGACGCCGACCCATCCAACAATCATGAAGGCTGCAGTTTCAAGTGTCGGCCTGTCCTGCAGTAATTTCACAAAATAGGTGGCGGCAAATCTCATAATGACTAGACCGATAAGTCCTCCGAGGAACATAACTGTGAACTGGCCGCCATCGATGCCTCCTATTGAAATCCAGCCGGTTTTCGGCAGGGTCACTGCAAGGGCAACCGCCGCAAGCATAGAATCAATGGCAAACGCGATATCCGCCAATTCCACTTTGAGCACCGTCATCCAGAAAGAAGATTTTTTCCCTGATGGTGTGTGTGCGGCCTGTTCCTTGCCCATGTACTTCTTAATTAAATGGCTTACGGCAATATATAGAAGATATAAGGCACCCAGCGCCTGTATCTGCCAGACATCTGCAAGCAGCGCAATCAGGAAAAGACTTGCAAACCTGAATACAAACGCTCCAAGCAAACCATAAAATAGTGCTTTCTTCTGCTGCTCTTTGGGAAGATGCTTCACCATTACGGCCATGACGACTGCATTATCAGCCGCCAGTATTCCCTCGAGTCCGATGAGTACAAGGAGAACCCACCCATACTCCAATAACATTGATGCTTCCATATTTCTACCTCCAATAAATTTTTTCGCCTTTACCGCAGGCGTAGTGTCACCAAAATATGGAAACAAACAAAAAGACCCTTGCCTGCGGCAAAGGTCTTGCTAAACATAAAATCATGTCAGCAAAGCCGATGGATGGTCTGGTCCATGTATTGACGACTTTGCTTTAGGGCATAAACCCTAACGCTACTCCCCCTTGAAGAAGTTATCCCTATTCAATTGGTTGATTTCAGTATACATACATCGTTTAAGCAATCGCAAGTCATTTCCTAGAGGATATGAATTTGATAGGCTGGATTATGACGGTTTTGTGAATAAAAGCCGACCATGGGCTGAATTCCTTCCGTAAGATCCGGACATTTTATGCCTGACCCCGCAAGGTCTGAAATCGCCGTGCTGCACTCGAATCTGCCTTCCCAGGTAAAATAGTCCAGTGCTTCTTTTTCAACTCCGAAGGCTCTCCTGAAAGGCTTTATGGATAAGAAGGCGCGGCACAGCCAAAGCGGCAGCCTCCCTCTAGGCTTTTTATCCAGATAGGCTTCAACGAGCAATGAATAAATTTCTGTTACCGTATATGGATCAGGGTCTGTCAGGTGATACGTCTTCCCCGCCCCTTTTTGATCCAGAGTCAAGTAGGCGCATGCCTCGATGACATAATCCACCGGAACCAGGTTGACCACCGATGAAGATGAACCCAAAAAAGGGATCAGCGGAGAAAACTTCAGGGCATGCAGGAAATTCAGGATAAAATAAGGGCCATCAAATTTAATCGTCTCTCCTGTGTCTGACCTTCCTTTTACGATACCGGGCCTGATGATGGTTACGGGCAGTTCTTTTTTTAATTCAGCTACATAAACCTCGGCCATATACTTTGTTTCTTCATAATGATTCTTAATGGAAGGCGGGCGGATCAGTTCATTTTCTTTCAAAAGGCCCTTGCGGGTACCGGCAACATAAGCAGTGCTGAAGTAGGTATAGCGCTTAAGCCGGGTAAGATTCTTCACCCAGTCATTTACATTGCGTGTGCCATCGACATTCACTTTCCAGGCCAGGTCTCTTGGCACAGCCAGATCATATATGGCAGCCAAGTGGTATACATGGGTAATCTGACCTTGTAATTCAGCATTCTCCGTTTCCCCTATACCCAGCCCTCCAATTGTAATATCACCCTCCAATATGACTGTCTGCCGTGGATTCAATGTTTTTTCGGCATTCAGCCTGTTTATCTCCTGAAGTGCAGTTCCTTTTTGGGCAGGCAAAACCAGAAAATATGCCTTTTCAAAGGATGGATCTCTTTTCAGCAGCTCCCTTACCAGCTGATTGCTGATGAATCCTGGAAATCCGGTAATGAAATATATATTCCCCATTTATAGATCCTCCTGCCATCGATTCTCATTCTACTTATCTATTCTAAGGAATCTCGTTCCATCCCTTCTTTATAATGGCTGTTTTCGCAACGATTGTGGCTGTAGGATAAGAAAGTTGATGTCCACAGCGAAAAGCTGAGAACCGTGGCTGCAAAGTAAAATAATCTTAAAAAACCCATATTCGCACTCTCATAAAAGCATGAACTACAGAACAGGCAGATCCCCGGTAAAGAAGACTTGCTGATTGGCGAGCGCCAGCGAAGACAGAAGCTTAGTCGCACTTATGCGATAGCGAAAGAAGACTTGCTGATTGGCGAGCGCCAGCGAAGACAGAAGCTTAGTCGCACTTATGCGATAGCGAAAGAAGACTTGCTGATTGGCGGGCGGAATGGACAGGAGCAGGAACAGACACAAATAAGGCGGTGGAGCGAAGAAAGGCACACCAGGAATGCCAAAAAGATAAATGATGTTCACACCCTCTTTCTGGAAGCCTCATGTTATATGCAGCTCCGCTCCTTTCCACAAAAAAAGCCCATGGATTATTTACCCATGAGCACTTCAGAAGGTGCGTGCCTGCTGTGTAAGAAAGAAATGCCAATTCCTGAATAGCCGCTTATGATTGAAAGCACCGGACAAAGAAGACAGAAGAATGCAAACGGGGCGTAATCGATAACAGGAACTCCAAGCACTCCTGCCAGGAACACCCCTGATACACCCCAGGGAATCAGGGGATTTACCACGGTTCCGCCATCTTCAAGCGCCCGTGCCAGGGTTTTGCCTGTTAAGCCTGCTTTCTTGTAGCTGTCCTGAAATGTTTTTCCCGGCAGTAATATTGACAGATACTGTTCCCCAATCAGTACATTGACTCCTATGGCTGTAAAAACAGTGGCTGCTATGATACTGCCTGCCCTGCGCATGCCTGACACTGCTTTTTCAAGGATTGAAGGAATGATCCCAAGGTGGAATAACAGAGACCCCATTCCAAGGGAAAGCAGAACAAGTGAAATTGAAAACATCATAGATTCGATGCCGCCGCGTGAAAGGATGGAGTCAAGCTGCTCCACGCCGCTATCCATTTTATAACCTGAGAACAGTACACCAGCTGCTTCGGTAAGCGTGAGATTATCTCGGGAAACAAAGGCGACGAGGACAGCCGCTGCTGTACCTGCGGCCAATACGGCAATCGCTGATATTTTCCTGAAGGCCATGATGGTGACAATCAAAAATGGTACGATGGCCAGCAGGCTTATATTAGCCTCTTTTTGCAGGGTCTCAGTGAAAATGCCGATTTCCTTCACTTTGGAAGCTTCAATGCTCGGTGACATAAAGAAGTATAGAAGGAACGAAATGATGAAACCGGGTATCGTTGTCCAAAGCATATTTCTTACATGTTCAAACAGATTTACCCCCACCGTCTCGGAGGCAAGATTGCATGTATCTGACAGGGGTGACATCTTGTCGCCAAGATATGCGCCTGAAACTACAGCCCCGGCAGTTACTGCAAGCGAGACATCCATCGCCCCTGCCATGCCGATAAAGGCAACCCCAATCGTTGCTGAGGTTGTAAACGAGCTTCCTATACATAACCCGATCAGCGACGCCACAGAGAAGGCGATGGCATAAAAGGATGAGCCCGATAAAAAGGAAAATCCATAATACATAAGGGTCGGAATGGTTCCGGCCAGCATCCAGCTGCTTATGAGCATACCGATAAATATAAAAATATACACTGCACCAAGAGCAGAGGAAGCTCCGGCAATCATCCCTTGTTCCATTTGTTTAAAATCGAGGCCTTTTAATTTTCCATATATTAAAAGAGCCAATATGGATGAAATGATTGGTATCTGCGGCGGCAGCTCCAATCCTATGATCCCATAGCCTAAAATGGCCAGGATTCCTGTCAGCACAAGGACAGCTTCCCTAAGTTTCAGTTTCAATCCAATAGTATCCATGATGATCCGCTCCCTTTTATGTCATTCTAGAAGCTTGGAAGAAAATGAAATTCTCCTCATAGCCGAATAGGGACGAAGAAACTCCGCGGTACCACCCTATTTGATAGACAGACGATGCTGTATATCCACTCTTTTATCATAACCGTCCTCTTCATGCAGATGTATTTCGTACAGGGGCTCCCGGATTTCCACCAGCCATCCGGTCTCTGTCTGCTGTATGCCCCTTGCACTACTGATTGCTGCCGACGGGTATTCACCCTTTTACTTAAACGCTTTTAAGCGTTAAAGTGTAAATACAGATTATAATAAATACCCCAGGCTGTCAATTGCTTTTTATTCCTCTTTAATTGTCATATGCCTTGGGGTAATAAAAAAAGCAGCGGCTCACTTAGCCGCTGCTCTCATGTATTATTTCATATCCATCGGGTTATAAAGGTTAACATCCGGATTTTTGTCTGTGAACCATCTTAATGCAAATTCATTTTCAAAAAGGAAAACATAATTTTCATAACGGTCTTTGACAAGGACGCTTCTGGAATTGGACAGGTTTTCGTCTACTTTGTCTCCTTCGACCCAGCGCACTACCTTATTGCCGGCCCGTTCCATCAAAACATCAACATTGTACTCATTTTTCATGCGGTGCTCAAATACCTCGAACTGAAGCTGGCCGACAGCACCAAGGAGATACTCTTCCATACGTACGGTCTTGAAGAGCTGAATCGCGCCTTCCTGGACTAACTGCTGAATGCCTTTATGGAAATGCTTCTGCTTCATTACATTCTTTGCCGTTACCCTGACAAACATTTCAGGAGTGAACTGCGGCAGCCGCTCAAACTGGTACATATCCTTGCTTGTGGTGATAGTATCCCCAATCTGGTAGTTCCCTGTATCATAGAGACCGATAATATCACCGCTCACCGCTTCATTTATGGTGTTGCGGTCATCGGCAAGGAAACCGGTGGACTGGGAGAGGTTGATCTGCTTGCCGGTCCTGCTGAGGTAAACAGACATTCCCCGTTCAAACTGCCCTGAACAGATGCGCAGGAACGCAATTCTGTCGCGGTGCTTCGGATTCATATTAGCCTGGATTTTAAAGATAAACCCAGAAAAGTCTTCACTGACCGGACTGATCTCGCCTGTTGTGGCACTTCTCGGCTGAGGCTCAGGAGCAAACTTCAGATACGTATCGAGGAATGTCTGCACGCCAAAGGCGGTCAGTGCACTGCCAAAGAAGACAGGCGTAAGCGTTCCGTTTGCAATCCGTTCCTCAGAAAATTCATTGCCTGCTTCAGACAGCAGCATGATTTCTTCCATTGTCTGTTCATACAGCTGAGAGTCTTCCAATTCGTGACCGTCTTCTACTTCTCCGTCTTCATTCAATGGGATGAATGGTTCTTCACCATCCCCTTTAAATAGTTCAATGCGGTTAAAATAACGGTCATATATCCCCATGAAGTCCTTGCCCATGCCTATCGGCCAGTTCATTGGATAGGACTCTATGCCAAGTACTTCCTCAAGCTCCGCAAGCAAATCAAGCGGCGGCTTCCCCTGCCGGTCCATCTTGTTAATGAAGGTAAAGATAGGAATCCCCCTCATGCGGCATACTTTAAATAGCTTGATGGTCTGGTCTTCAATCCCCTTGGCAGAATCAATGATCATGACAGCGCTGTCCACTGCCGTCAGGGTCCGGTAGGTATCTTCACTGAAGTCCTGGTGGCCAGGGGTATCTAATATATTGACGCGGAATCCTTCATAATCAAATTGCATAACACTTGATGTAACGGAAATTCCACGCTGTTTTTCTATTTCCATCCAGTCACTTGTCGCATATTTCCCTGTTTTCCTCGCTTTTACTGTGCCTGCATCACGAATGGCACCGCCGAATAACAGCAGTTTCTCTGTCAGCGTTGTTTTCCCGGCATCCGGGTGGGAAATAATTGCAAATGTCCGTCTGGATTGCACTTCATCCTTAACAGAACTTTTCATCATTTCTTTCCTTCCTGGTTAGTACTCTGAATCTTCATCACATTACTATACCATATCCACCCCTCTTTTTCTATGGGCGCCGTGCAAGAAAGCATACAATACAAAATCAGCATAAAAAAACTGCAGGCTTGCCTGTTCAACCGGGCACGCCTGCAGTCAGTCCAGGATAAACCTGGCGTTACCTGCTGAGATATTTTAATTTTTCATGAGTCCTGGAAGGCAGACTCATTCATAAATCAACCTTCTATTTTCTAAGAAGCAAAAGTAAAAACAGTCTTAGAATTTTCCTGCCAGTGTGCGTGCTTCTTCTGAAGCAGCGGCAGTGATTTCTTCAGCTTTTGAAGGGTCAAGATTGACGCCCTCAATCAGGACGGTTTGTACATTTTGAATGCCAATGAAGCCCATCACTGTTTTGAAGAAGCTTTCTGTATGCTGAACATCAGCAGCAGGTCCTTCGGAGTAAACGCCGCCGCGTGCTTCAATCAGAGCCACAGCTTTATCCCCTGCAAGGCCGATTGGGCCGTTCTCTGTATACTTAAAGGTTTTTCCAGCAACACATAGGGAATCCAGGTATGCCTTCATAAGCGGCGGGTATCCAAAATTCCACATTGGGGCTGAGAATACAACTTTATCTGCAGCCAGGAACTGATCGACTAATTCAATTAATCTCCCAATTTTTGCATTTTCGGATGCAGTCAATTCTTCCCCTGCTGCCGCTTTGCCCCAGCCATTCAATACTTCACGGTCAATTAAAGGAAGGTCTGTACTGTATAAATCGAGAATTTCTACTTCATCGCTTGAATTTGCTTCTTTATACGCTGCCACAAACTCATTGGCGACCCGGGCTGAAAATGAGTACGAGTCTTCTTTAGGATTAGCTTTTACATATAATAATTTCGACATGCTGCCACCTCTATCATGATATTAGGATCTGAGATTTATCTTCAAAACATTTATCTTGAACCCAAGATATATGATATAAAAACAGTGTAAAATTGTCAAGAAAACTGACCCAAATAATTCGGCTTCTTCCCGGGCGCGGATATATGGGTCAGGTAAGATATACTGTAACCGCTTCTCAGCGTTTCAGAGAAGCCTTGAAATCGGCAAGCTTCCTGGCTGTATCCTTTCTATGCCTTTCCAGATTTTTTAAATCCGGGGTTTCCTTCTTTGCTTCAGCAATCAATGGATATAAACTGGATTCAATATCCCTGTATACAACCGGGTTCATTTTTTCCACCTTTTTTTCAATGCCATCCCATGCCGATTCAACGCTGGCGCCTATATTATTTATATTCGCTGTTGATTTACCGGAATTGATTTCCTTGTCGAGTTCTAACAGCAATGCAAGGATGGATTCTGTAACCGTTTTGATTTCTCCCGCGGTCTGTCCTGCAGATACAGGTGCTGCCGTATGGGGATTTTCCACATAATCGTCAGCATTAACAGCGGGGCTTCCACAAAATGCAGAAATAATTAAACCCGTCGAAATCAGGCTCCTTTTCAAGATAAAACCTCCCTGGATGAATGTTATTTTACTATCCCCAGAGAGTCAACTTTTTATTTATAGCGGGCGTGGCAGAGCAATTCAGCTTCTTGTCTTTTCAAAAAAACCATACTATAATTTAGTCAGAAAAGTCCGATAAAAGGGCTTGTTTCATCATATTTCATGTTTGGAGGATAATAGAAAATGACTGTAACAGGCAGGGTGAAATGGTTTAACAGTGATAAGGGATTTGGCTTCATCGAAGTGCCAGGAGGAAATGATGTATTTGTCCATTTTTCCGCCATCCAGGGAGAAGGATTCAAGACTCTTGAAGAAGGCCAGGAAGTGGAATTCGAGATCGAGGAAGGCAGCCGCGGTCCTCAGGCTAAAAATGTCATGAAGCTATAATTCTCTCATAATGAAAGGCCCGAAAAGAGAGTGTCCCAAGATGTGTGAACTTTAGGGATACCCTCTCTTTATTTTTTTTGAGCTTTTTCGAAAACTTAGCTGGCGGGTTTAAAGGGGTGCCTCTGTACTTTCGTCCTTCATCCGAAGAAGAATCATAATTCCGATCAAGGTAAGAATCATCATCGAACCAAGTGCAAGCCTCGATGCAAGGGTGCCGTAGTTTGAAAAAATCAGTGTAATGGTTCCATATAGGAAGGGGCCGATGATGGCTGATACCTTGCCGGAAAAAGCAAACAGCCCAAAAAACTGTCCGCGCTTCTCATGAGGTGTCAGCTGGACGATATATGTCCGCGACGTCACCCACATCGAACCGAGAGAAACTCCGAACATACTCCCGGCAATCCAAAACCAAAAGGCATTCTGAGCCAGGACAGCCACAGCGAGGGCTGCAAGCAGCAGGACCGACACATACAAAATAGAAATCCTTGCCCCCTTTGCCTTAGTAATATAGCCAAAGATGAAGGAACCGATAATGCTCGATATGGTAGAAACTAAATAAAGAAGAATGAAGGCTCCGGAAGAAAAGCCAACGACAGCCCCTGCGTACACGGCCATCATGGCAATGGTGGTCGATAGTGCATCATTCAGGAAGAAATAGGCAATCATGAAGGTGAAAATGTTTCGATACTTCTTCATTTCCCTGATGGTAAATACTATCTCCTTGTAGCCCGACAAAAATCCTGAATGTTTCACAGACTGGGTTTCCTTCTTCTCTCTTATGAAAAAAAATAAGGGAAGTGAGAAGAGCAGGAAAAGAACCGCAGTTGGTATGAATGCATCTTCATTGCCGCTCTTGCCCACAAAGGGATAGACAGCAAGCCCCACAAGCGTACCGACATACCCTACAGCCACCCCGAATCCTGAAATGAGCGGGATATCCTCCTTTTTCCCAAGATCGCCTATCATAGCATCATAAAAAACGAGGCTGGAATGATAGAAAAACTTGGCCAGCACGAAAAAGACAATGACCAGTCCCAGTGATGCCGGCAGGCCGCCCCAGTCACCGCCCGGCCCCCATTTGCCTAAGACGCCCATCAAAAATGTACAGCCGACAGCTGCAAGTGTGAACGGAATGACATATTTCTTCTTCCTTCCTGTCCTGTCCATCATGACTCCATATAAGGGAGAAAACAAGACCAGGAAAAGACTTGCCGCTGCATTCGCATAGGAAATGAAGGTGCTTGCTATCTGATCGAGAGCTGCATTGCTGCCGATCGTTTCCTGAATATAGAATGGGAAAAAGATGGTGTTGATGTTGGAAGAAAAAATAGTATTCGCAAAGTCGTACAGAGCCCATGAAACAATGGGCAGGGTAAAGAACACACCAAGCTTCCGCTTAGGAGATGCTTCTGCAAACCTCACTTTCGGTTCCATGCTTTATCCTCCTTGGATCGTTTACCAATCTATTTCCATAGAGGAAGGCCGAACTCCTTTAAGTACTGAAAATTTCCTCTTAATTGATGATGCCATGCTGAATGAACTCTGCCTTTACAACCGGCTTGATTTTTATGGATCGATAATCCTTTTCCCAGTCCATGTTCTTCCAGGCTTCAGGATGAAAGGCCCTGACTCTTTCCCCGATTCCCAATGCGTCACAATTGGCCTTTTGCAGTTTTGCCAGCGTTTTTTTGGAGAGGGCGTTTAGTTTTGTACTCATTTTCTTCTGTAATTCCTGGACTTTTTTCTTATCGGTTAAATGGTCTGGGGCAAATTGTTCGATCTCTAATTCTACCTTATAGGTTAAGTTCACTGTCAGCTTACCGCCGGGACGTGGGTTAATCTTTATATCCCTGCTTACACTCTTGCTCTCCGCACTAAGGATGCCAGCGCCGGCCGGCCCTTTTAGGCCAGTGTCCAGAAAAAACTTCGGGCGGCCGGATTTGTACATATCATTCAGCAGTGTCAGCATGGCTGACTCTTCATAATTCAGGGTTCCCGTCATTTTTTTATGGTGAAATAAGGCCGTTCCTCTAATATTCCCCCTGTGCTCCCCCTTTTTTAAATCGATATATGGAAGAACATAATCTTTGCCCATCCGGAAGATGGCGGTACAAATAGACTGCACATTCTCTAAACGGAAAGTTCCGGAGTCTTTGCCGCTTTCAATCAGCTCTTCATAGTAGTCATCAAGAAGGGGGGTGCTCCTGGGCTTGATCTGCAGGGCATCAAGTGCACTTCCCTTTACTACGGCAACAATGGAATTCAGCGGTCCCTTTGGATCTCTGTAGATGATGTCCAGCGCATTGTATATATCCTTTCGTGCCAGATCTTCTCCAAATAGGAATACCTTTACCTTGGATGTATCATATCTTTGCAGTAGTTTCCTGTCGAGATTTTCCCTCGCATCCGCATGTGAACTGCTCTTTGTCCAGGCAACAAGGCTCCTTGGGGCATCAGAAGGCGGATGGCCAAATGGGATGATCGGATAGCCGACAGACTGAATAATCTCTTCTCCTTTCGCATCAAAGCCTTTAATGCGGATGAGCGTACTCTCCTTAATAAGCCTCTGGTCCCAGCATCCGCCCAGTAAAATTGGAATCAGCAGAAGACAAATCCGTATTTTTCTCATATTAGCTTTCCCTCCTTCTTAAGAAAGCAGCCACGAAAAGAATGACCGGAATTATGATGGTTGCTAAAGATGAACCTAAGGATATGAAATGAGAAGTGGCCGTCACATCATATTCTCCATGCGGAATGAGGGAGAAGATATATGTCGAGGCGGCTGCCGGGATAACACAGGAAAGATGGTCTTTTTTCTTAAACATATGAGACAAACCTTTCGCTGTCCCGAATAAATAGCCCATATATGTGGTTCCTACCGCGACCATCCATAAGGAAAGGAATAAAATATCAATCCGTTCCACCACCTGAAAGGAATAGGATTTTATGATATATAACAGAGGCTCCGGGATAATGGCGATTTCCATTTCACTGAAGAACATCAATGTTGCCAGGACTGCCAGGGTATAGAAAAAGATAACAAAGGCATTCGCAAGCATTGCCGATTTCAATTTACTTCGGCCTGAACCCCTGATATAAGGATAAATGACTAGGAACAGCTCAAAGCCAATCATGGAAAATGCAGCCTCCTTCACTCCCTTTAGAATGGAAAATACCCCCTTACTCCCTATAGGCAAAATATTATATATGTCCGCGTCGAGGAAGGAAGTGGAAATGAGCAGGATGAAGATAAGGAATACAAAGGAAGATACCAGCATGAATTTCGCCAGGATGATCAGCGGACTGTGTACGGCATATGTCCCGACCACCACCATCAATAAAATGACAAGCCATACGGGGGTAAGGGGCAGCAGCCACTTATTTATAACATTGCCGAACAGGGCCAGCATGTTGGTGGAGACCAGAAAAAAATACAAAGTATAAACGGCTCCTGCCAGCCAGCCTATCGGCCCTAGTACAGTAACAGAAATCTCGAAGATGTTTTTACCGGGAAACCTCTTGCACAGCAGATGATACAGAATCAGCATCAGCTGTACCACCAGGCCCGATATGAGCACCGAAATCCACGCATCCTCCCCGGCCTGCAAAAATATAGTATATGGCATGGAGAGGACTCCTACCCCAATCTGTGCATGGATGATAAAAAACATACTTTCAATAAATCCCATCTTTTCTCGCTGAATGGGGCTATTCATTTTCAACCCTGCCTTTACTTCCGGCTGAAGACTCTTTATTCTTGTTATTTCCATAAAGCTTCCATAACGGATACCGGAATATGGAGTCCTTGTACTGCTTGCTTTTAAATGGTGAAATGGGTTCAAAGTAATAGAAGCCAAAGTTTGAAAGCTTGCATAAGTGAATGATGACTATCATGATTCCAAACATAATTCCAAGGAAACCAAATATTGATGAAACTAAAATCAGTGGAAACGTCAATAATCTCAATGATGCACTCATTTCAACATTGGGAATGGCAAATGATGCAATAGCAGTAAGGGCTATAATGATAACCATCATATATGAAATCAGCCCTGCATTAACTACGGCATCTCCGATGATTAAACCTCCTACGATGCCGATCGTCTGCCCTACCGGATTCGGAAGTCTGATTCCCGCTTCTCTCAGAAGCTCAATCGTGAAAATCATAATCGCTGCCTCGACTAGCGGCGGGAAAGGGATATTATTCAGGGACAACTTCAGCGGGATGATAAGATCCTGCGGAACAACTTCAAAATGGAAAGCTACAATCGCAATATAGACTGAAGGCAGTATAAGTGCAGTCATAAAGCTGATAATTCTCAGCATCCTGTAAAAGGTGCCTGGAAGTATCCTTGAATTATAGTCATCCGGCGACTGGAAAAACGAGAAGAAGGTGACAGGCATGATGAGCGCTGTCGGGCTCCCTTCAGCAAGTACAACCACCTTTCCATCCGTCAGGTTGGCCATGACCCTGTCCGGTCTTTCAGTCTGCAGGAATTGCGGAAAAGGTGAAAATGGGCTTTCATCCAGGAATTCTTCCAGGAAACCCGGGCTGAATACCATATCTACATCGATGGATTCGATGCTTCCGATGATGGTATCCACCACCGCAGAATCTGCTCTTCCTTCGATATACCCCACTACAATCTTGGTTTTAGTTGCCTGCCCCTTTACTATGCTCTTGAATACCAGATTCCGGTTTTGGTTGCGCTGACGGATGAGGCGCTGGTTGATGTTCATGTCTTCTACAAAACCGGTGTGCGATCCTCTTATGACTTTTTCATTAGCTGGCTCGTCAGGCTTTCTCTGGATCATTGCCCCGGCATTGAAGAGGAAAACATTCTTTCTGCCTTGCATAGTAAGCAGGCAGTAGCCCTGCAGGAGCAGTTCGGCAGCTTCCATCACCACCGTGGTGGACAGGGTTTGGACACTTGCAACATAATCTGCGGTTTCCTGCTCGGATTTTGCCTGGCATAAGTTTGAAAGGAACACCTTCTCAATTTTTTCAGAGTCAGCGACTGTGTCCAGGTATATCAACATGCATGATATACCGCAGGCATCAACGGTCTGATTCTTTAAATCTGAGGTATGGTGGAAATAATTCTTCAATAATCCCAGATTCTTTCCGATACTGGTGGAAGCAAATTCCGCCTGTGCTGTAAAGCCGTCCGTTTTGCTGCCTTCCTGCTGCTTTTTTTCTGTAACCATCATGTTCTTCCCTTTTTGTTTACTTTAATATAAGTTTAAATATGCCCCTTTCCTTTTAAACCATTCAGAGCCGGGCGCCAAAAAGAGAGCAGACTCCGCTCGAAGTCTGCTCTCTTTTTGGCATTCTGCCTATATTCTGTTTTCCTTTATCAGCGATGGAAGGTCTTGAATGGTGTTGATCAAGATATCAAGCTTCGTCTCTATCCGGTACAGCAGATATAATGAAACAACGATAGGAAAACCAACCTCACTGATAAAAGAGATCAAAGCTTCCAAACCGGATCCCCTCCCTGTTTTCTAAAAAGGAGGGCTGGCCAGAGAATCAGGCTGCCCTCCTCAAGGTTTAAGCTAATTCAAATTCCTGGACAGCACGATCGATGATCCTTGCCGCCTTTTTCCCAGCCAGGTCTCCGGAGTTGGTCATGAAGATATTGGCGGCCACGACTGAATCCATAGCCTGCTTGACTGCATTTACATCTACAGGCTCCTTGGGATCCTCAATATTGATCCTCGACTCTTTTCCCTCTGCTGTCAAAAAAATCAGTTCCAGTGTCTTTGCCATGGTTTTCGCTTCCTCTCAATCAATGGTTTTTTGTTTAAATATTGATGCTTTGCAGATCCTGTCTGTTAACATCGATCAGCTCGAACTTGCTAAGTCCTGCCAGTGCCTGGGCAGTTTGAAGAAGCTGGTCAGGCGTAGCTGCAGGCTTTACATGAGGAAGAGTCTTCTTTTTGAAAACCGGTTCGTTTTTTTCGTTCATCCCGGTCTGCAGTGTATACTGCAGTGAAGAAGTTACTAATGATTGGTTTGCCATTTGTTTCACCCCCTTTCACTCTTTATATAAAGGGGAACAGACAAAAAAGGGTCGTCAAACCACACAAAAATTTCATTTAATTTTCTTTATCTTTCTGCCAAAATTAAAAGCTGTTTACGTATACATTACAGCCACTGAACAAGAAAGTTGATTTCCGCTGCAGGCACTCTACCTGCAAGAGAGCCAAATAAATAGACTGCAGACAGCCCCGATTCTCATCGGAGTTGTCTGCAGCCTTAATTAGTGCGGTACAGTGACTTTCAATTCATATATGAAGGCAGGAGGGATTCAAATGGTTATGTATTCACCCTATATGATATATTGTTTACTCATGGGTGCAAAAATGCAGGCTAAAGCTTTTCTCCTTTTTTATCAGCAAGAACCTGATAGTCTTTTTTCCCAAGGAGATTCGCGAACATTTTCTTGCGCGACATCACTTTTTCCGCTTTGATACCCTTGTTCAAGAGTCCTTTAATAACATCATTGACTTTTGGCATAAGTATTTCCCTTCTATTTCCCTTAGAGAATTGCAAATGAGATACTTGCATAATAAATAAAATTATATGCCTCTCCATTTTAAAATGCAAATACTGCCAGAGCCGGTGATCGTGCTGCAGTCCGCAAGTTTATTGGCTTTTTTCTGTATATCGTCTAAAAATAAAAAATTATGGGGCGTGATTTTTTGTGGGAATGTTACATGATGTGTATAAGAAAATAAGGGGCTCAGGGGCTGATGCTGCTCCTAATCCCCCAATCATTATCGCTCACAGGGGAGCTTCCGGTTATTGCCCGGAAAATACAAGGTCAGCTTTTCAGAAAGCGATTGAAATGGGAGCTGATTCCGTGGAACTGGATATTCAGCTCAGTAAGGATGGGAAGCTTGTGGTCATCCATGATCCCGCTCTGGGACGGACAGTTTATGGAAAGGGCAGGATACGGGATTTCCTATATTCCGAGCTCTCTGTCCTGGACGCGGGGAGCTGGTTTGGCCCGGCTTTTGCAGGAGAACGAATCTTGAGTCTTGAAGATGCACTAGAACTGTTAGACGGAAAAGCAAATATTTTAATAGAAATAAAAAAGCCCCGCCTCTATCCCGGGATTGAAAAGAAATTGGCACAAGCCTTAGAACAGGTCATACATTCCACTGTAATCGTGCAGTCGTTTGATCTGAGCTCACTGCACACATTCAAAACGCTTTGTCCCCATATACCTGCCGGTCTGCTTGTTAAACGGTATCCGTGGAGATGGACCCATGAAAGGCTGAAGGGTATTTCTGCATCCATTCAGTACATCAACCCGAAAAGGAATATTGCCAGCAGCCGGCTGATCAAAAGGATCAAAAGAGCAGGACTCCAGGTTTTTGTATGGACCGTACGGGACCGTGAAGAAGCACACAGGCTGGCGTCCCTTGGTGTCAACGGCATCATTACGGATTTCCCGGATCTTGTAGAAATGAATAAGTAACGTGTATTTTGGATAGACTTGAGCCATATTCAGAGGAAATGGGAGGATATGGTGAAGGGTCTATTTTTTATTAATGATAGAATGCCATTGGAGTGCTGCACCAGCCTCCATGAAAGTAAAAGCAGGCAGATAAGTGCCTCACTGTCGTTTATTCGTGAACATAATCTCGAGATTCTCAGGCTGAACCCCTTTCAGGTGAATGACTTTTATACCATCCCCCATGCCATGCTGTTTGACTTGAATCTTACGAATGAGAAGCCTGATTTTCTTTTGGTGTACTCACCAAAAACCCTTCATAAATTCCAGCATGTTTTTCCCGAGGAATGGGAAAAGCTGCAAAGCCGCATCCCTGCAGTCATACCCACCTCCGGATATGAATTCCCCATGTCAAAATGAAAGCTGCCCCTTCGGGCAGCTTTCATGGTTTATTGTTTATTCTGCCGGGCTTTTTTCATACCTTTAAGCAAGAAGCCGCCTTTAAATTTCCGGGGTTCATGGGATATGATAAAAGCACGGGGCTCATGCGTTTCAATGATGGTCATGAGTTCTTTCTCACGATCCCGGCGCGTCAGGATATCAAGCTGGTATCTAATCCCGTCCCTGCCTTTTCCTTCAAATACAGTGACACCGAAACCAAGTTCCCTCAGTTCAGTAATCAGTGCTTCATTATTATTGGCAAGCTTCACGTTTAGATTGGTGTAGCCTATGGCAAGCAGTGATTCCACATATCCGCCAATAAGGATTCCAAGGCCAAAGCCCACGGCATAGACGACCATTGCAACCCCGCTTTGATCACCCGAAAAGACAAGTGAAAGCCCGAATACATAAATCAGAGATTCAACCATCCCAAACAAGGATGAAAACAGAGTCTGCCCCTTTACCATAAAAATGGTCCGCAGTGTCAGAATTGGTACATATACCAGTTGCAGTATTAATATTAAGATAATTTCCTTCAAGGCAAGCCCTCTCCCATAGATGATGCTGATATAATCAGTTTTTTACAATAAAACCATAACATATTTTACTGTTTTTTTTAACAGCATTTTTTCCTTGTTTTACCCTTCATTCAGTCCATGAAACGAAAAAGGAATAACAAGTTTAGCCCCTCCTTTAGAAACAGGATTGATATATTCCATTTTTTTCATTATGATAAATAAAAAATGGGAGATTAGCAGAATGATAAGACAATTGTCAGTTAGAGACCATGAAGCTGTTTCTGTGCTCCTGAGACAAGAGCCAGCCTTTAATTTATTCATAATCGGGGATATCGAGGCGTTTGGGTATAGAGCCCCTTTTCAGGAACTCTGGGGTGAGTTCCGGGCAACTGATGAACTGATCAGTGTATTGCTGCGATTTCATGACTCCTTCATCATCTATGGACCAGCAAGCTTTGATGCTGCTGGATTTGCAGAGCTGCTCCCAAAAGACAAACCTGTCAGAATTTCCGGAAAATCAAATGCAGTGGAGCTATTTGAAGGGATAGACAGCCTTCAGCTTGAAAATAAAAAAGAGATGTACTTTGCTGAATGCAGCGAGCCGCCCCGTGAAGTCATCCCTCATTCCGACAAGATAAAGGAAGCGGGGCTGGATGATGCAGATAAAATTATGGAGCTGAGACGGGCTATTCAAGAATTTGAGGCCGATGAATCGAGCCGTGAACTCCTCACTCAGTCCCTGAAGTCTAAAACTGGGAGAACCTATTATTTTGAGGAAGGAGGCAGGATTGCTGCGAGCGCCTCCACAGCCGCCGAAAATTCAATGTCGGCAATGATTGTGGGTGTCTGCACTCATCCTGCCTTCAGGAATAAAGGGTATGCATCTCAGATATTAAATCAATTGATAGCTGAATTCGTTGTTCAGCAAAGCAAAACCCTGTGCTTATTCTATGACAACCCGGAAGCCGGCAGAATTTACCGCAGGCTGGGTTTCAGGGAGATAGGGAAATGGACGATATACAGGTGAGAGGGATGAGATAATGAACTTTTTCAAGAAATGGAAGAAACCTATGCTTTTCCTGATTGCCGCAGTAATTCTTTATTGCGGTTTTCTTCAATATAAAATGCACCAATATGCGAATGCAGCCGTACCAGAGAAAGCAGACTACATCATCATACTCGGAGCCAGGGTAAAAGGGACTACTCCCAGTCTTTCCCTTCAAAAAAGGATAGATGCAGCCCTTCACTATTTAAAGCTGAACAAGGATACCAGGGTGATCGCCTCTGGCGGAAAGGGCCCAGGTGAGGATATATCCGAAGCACAGGCGATACAGGAAGCCCTAGTAAAAGCAGGCATCGAAAAGGGCCGGATCATTCTGGAAGACAGATCCACCACTACCTTTGAGAACTTGAGCTTTTCCAAGGCGCTGATAAATGGGGATGACAGCAAAATAGTGTGTGTGACCAATTCTTATCATATCTACAGGTCGGTCCTTATGGCGGAAAAACAGGGACTCCATGTCACGGGCTTGGCGGCAGAGACGCCGATTAGAGCTGTTTTAAAATCATATGTGCGGGAGTATCTTGCCATAACGAAATATAAGGCAGCGGGACAAATATAAAAAAGAGGCTGGAAGCCAGCCTCCTTTCATATTACTGCACTAATTTTACAAGCATGTGAGAAAGGGCATGGCGCTGTTCTTCATTGCCGGATTTCCATAACTGCTGCAGCAGATATTCTTCTCTGTTGCGCGGCTCTTCATGCTCTGCGAGATAGCCTGAAACTTTGTCTGTTAATTTTGCCAGCTGCTCTTCGCCAAGTCCTAGTTTTTCACCTTTTGATACTTTATCATGCAAGTAAGATTTGAATGTATCAAAGCTTGACATGATATCATCTTTCTTTTCCTCGCTCATGTTGTTTAATTTGGATTCTACTCTTCCTTCAGCTTCTGAATTCCCATTTAATTGGCTCATTAATAACATCTCCTTTTTCTAAGTTATATATTTAATATCCCAATTTGTGGTACCTCAAACATTGTACAAATATTAAATTAACGTTGTACAAAGTTTCTGGGACTAAGAATCTGCCGTAATGCCCGGCAGGGAGTCTGTTAATAAATAATTGAGGACTTCACGGTCTGATTCTGCAGGCAGCCAGTATTTTTCCTTATACCGTTCCGGCCCTTTTCCCGACAAAAGCACAATGTCGCCTTCCTTCACTTGTCCCCAGGCTTCTTTAATTGCCAGTGTCCGGTCAGCGATGATCTCTGCTTTGACCCCGGCTGATTCTGCTGCTTTTATCAAACCTTCTGTTTCCTGAGCTGCTGACAGGCCATTCCGGTCGTCTCCGGTCAGGAGAATCTTGCTGCTGTATCTGGCTGAAGCCCGCAGCATTCTTTTCCGTTTTGAGACGTCCCTTCCGCCGCGGAAGCCAAGGATATGGATTATCCTTTTTGCACCCATCTCTTCTATCGTCTCAAGGCAGGATTCAATTGCGTCTTCAGTGTGTGCATAATCAATTACAAATGTGCCGCCGGACGGATGACTGAAAATCTCAAAGCGGCCCGGCACTCCGCTGAATGAGGACATGGCAGATATGGCCAGTTCAACGGAAATACCGGCTTCGACACAAGCCAATATGGATAAGGCGGCGTTATACACATTATGTATGCCGGGCATGTTCAGATGGACAAAATATTCTGCCCCGCCCATCCAAAAAGCAAAACTGCTTCCGTCAAGTTTTCCAAGAGATAAGTCAGAACCCCTCCTGCCAAGAATCTTTACTGCAGCATCTCCTGTTTCAAGCTGCAGGGCCAGTCTTTGGCCATATGGATCCAGGGTATTGATTACAGCCATGCCCCTGACTTTTAGATAGCTGAACATTTTGCTTTTAACCTGGAAATATTCTTCCATTGTATGATGATAATCGAGATGATCGTGTGAAAGATTGGTGAACAAACCCAAATCGAGCTGAAGTCCCTCGACCCTTGATTGATCCAATGCATGTGACGAAATTTCCATAACTACATACTCATCCCTGCTTTCAGCAAGCATTTCCTGAAGCTTGAGTGAATTTGGTGTTGTATTTTCAGGAGAAAGTTCAACCTCATTTATTATGTAGGAAATCGTCCCGATCAAAGAACAGGTTTTCCCTGCAGTCTTCAATATATGCCGAATCATATAAGAACAGGTGGTTTTGCCGTTCGTGCCTGTGATTCCAATGATTTTATGGTTTTCGGACGGGTAGTTATAAAATGCGGCGGCCAGTTTGGCCAAGCAATCGCGGCTATCCAGGACCTGGATATACGGCACTTTCAGGGAGAGAGGCTTTTCCCCTATCACAATTCCCGCTCCACGGGCGACAGCTTCTTCAATATAATCATGACCATCCACATCGTATCCTGAAATGGCCACAAAAGCATCTCCCTCTTTGATAAGGCGTGAGTCAATCTTCAGTCCTGGGACATCAAGCCTGTCCGCTTCTGTATCAGTCAATATGCATCCTTGAAGAGCATTTCTCAGCCCGGTCATATTCATTATCCTGTCTCCTTACGAAATTACTTAAAAAAAGGCTGTTTTCGCATTTATTGTGGCTATTGGGCAAGAAAGTTGATTTCCGCTGCAGGCACTCGCTTTCCGCGGGAGTCTCGCGCCTGAAGTGTAAGTCACTTTGCATAATAATTAAATCTCCACACAGAACTCATCAGAAAACAACAATCTTTTAGAAAAGAGCCTAAAAAAATGTGCTTATTTGTAAGATAAGCACATACAATGAAACTATACCCGTATAAAGATCAGAAAAACTGCCTCATATTACCCCTTATCCAGGAAAAATAAACCTAAATTTTCCTATCAACTATACAAAAGACCTAAAAAAGAGAACCATGCCTAGGCAGGTTCTCCTTTTGATTGTGACCGCCGCTTTATGCATTCGGAAACAAAATCTGCAAAAAGGGCACTCATGACTTCGTCTGTTTTAGCCATATCCTCAGGATGCCATTGAACTGCCGACATCCATCCCTTGCTGAAATCCTTGGATTCCATGGCTTCAATGATCCCATCAGCGGCGGAAGCAGTAACAACAAGCTCATCTGCAATTTTTTCTATCGCCTGATGATGAAAACTGTTCACACGGATAACATCTCTCCCTGCCGCACGGAACAGGCGGCTATTCCGGTCGATGGAGATGCTGTGGCTTGCGCTTCCTCTGGGGGCCAGCTGTGTATGCTTGATGGACTGCGGCCGTTCACTCTCAATGTCCTGGATGATTGTCCCGCCCAAGGCAATATTCAGCACCTGGATTCCCCGGCAGATACCAAAAATGGGAATTCCCCGCAGCCTGGCATGACGAATCATGCCAAGTTCAGCCTGATCCCTGTCCGGAACAACCCTTCCAAGCTTCGGGTGCGGCTCGGCCCCGAAGTAATGAGGATCTACATCTTCCCCGCCGCTTAAGCAAATGCCATCGCAGAGCTCTACCATCCCTTCGATCAGCCCGACTGGTCCAGCCGGCAGCACAATCGGTATCCCGCCTGCCGCCATGATGGATTCTGCATAGCTGTAATGGAGATATACAGAGTCAAACCCAGAGATGTTCATTGTAGTGGCAGAAATTCCAATAATCGGCTTATTCATGTTCATGATACTTCCCCCTGTATACGTAAGCTTATTCTTTTTTCTCGTTTACTTTCTTCTTAATTAAGGAATATATAAAAAGACTGAACTAAGAGGAGATGAAGAAAATGAATCAAGAAGAACTAAAATCCAAGGTTATGGAGATGCTTGAGAATAATAAAATCGGCACGCTTGCTACTGTGCAGGACGGCAGGCCCCATTCAAGATACATGACCTTTTTCAATGAAGGTTTGACACTTTACACGCCAACAAGCAAAGAAACCTCAAAAACAGATGAAATTGAAAACAATCCATATGTGCATATCCTGCTTGGCTATGATGGTGAAGGTTACGGGGATGCTTACCTTGAGATTGAAGGAAAAGCATCGGTAAGTTCGAAAGAAAGCCTGAAGGATGAATTATGGAAGGATAATTTTGATAATTGGTTTGACGGCAAGGATGATCCCGACTATGTGGTACTTGAAATCAAGCCTGAGTCGGTAAGGCTTATGAATTTAAAAGACAAGATTCCCCAGACACTGAATCTTTAATGAACTCCCGAGAAAAAGGGATAACCTCCCTTTTTCTTATTTTATGCTTCCTCTGGCCTTTCACCCCTAAGAAGATCATTTATCGTGAGCCCAAATGTCATCTCAAGGTGGGGATAGTCTTTGAATCGTTCCCAGTCTCCCCCCCATCTGAATCCCATTTGCTTGGCAAGGGCAGCCACTTCGAACCAGTCTGATTTATCATTTCCATTTCCATCATAATTTATATCCCAGATGACCTGCCCCGCTTTGTTTTTTATTGCGTAATCAAAGGCCAGTCCAAAGTTATGGAAGGATTCTCCCCCTTTAACATGCGTGACAATATTACCAGGGGCACTGCGCCCTTTTTCGTATAATTCATTCTGCTCCTCCACACTGCGGAAATCATCGGTCACAACCATTTCAATATTCCTCTTTGCTGCAAGGGAGATCAATTTATCTTTCTTTTCCTTTACAGCGGGATGGAGTTTTGTCGGAAGATCAGATTCATCAAGAGCAGGGGCCGTAGATAATTCGGGCCTTCCCATTCCAAGATACGATGCAAGCCAGACTGCCAGGGCCAGCAGCAGGAGCAGCCAAATCAGAGTATTCTTGACTTTCACATCGGTTAATTCCTTTCATGCAGTTAAAATATGTATCTATCATTTTATCACCATTGCATTGAACACAACAAGGGCCCCGCACATAGGGGGCCCTAAAAATGATAATTTTTAACAATTCTGTCTGCAATCATATCATAGCCTTTATCATTAACATGCAGCGGATCAAAGAAGTATTCGTCCTTCTCTTTACCTTTGAACAAATTGTTCGTAGGGATAAAGGCGACATTCCGCTTATGTTTGGCCAGTGTATAAATAGATTTGTTCCAATCATCAATATAATGTTCAATTTTCCTTCCGCTTTCTGGATATGGATTATACAACCCTAGAAGGATGATGGGAACGTCCCCATTCAGTGTCTTCACCCCATCTATTATATGATCCAGGTTTTCCAGATACTCTTTTTTGGCAATGCGCGCCCGGTCAGGAGACAGCTGCATGAGATGGCGCTCCTTCGTGCTGTTGACAAGATCATTAGTACCGATAAAAATAATGATGTAATCTGAGTGGGCAACAGACCTTGCCAGCTTAGGTTCTGCCAGCCTTTTAAGCAGTCCTCCAGATTCCAGTCCGACAATGCCGTAGCTTTTGGTTTTATAAACAGCTTCGGCATGATCTTCATTCAATTCTTCCTCCAGTGCATCCGTATATCCCTTGCCCTTTGTATCACCAAAACCATATGTCAGTGAATCTCCAAGGGCAGTGATCACCTTTTCATTCTTTTCTTCGTCAGGCTGGTTCATTATATAAGCAGCAATCAATGCGGTGACCAGCAGGATGGGCAAAAATATCCAATTGAACTTCTTCATGATGATTCCCCTCTATATAGATTAAAAGTCAGTTAGAGTTTTTATTTACCCACTTCTCATTCCTTTCTAACTCAGAAAAATCTTCCGGCCTTGAGCGCACGGATGAATTGCCATCATGCCTTAAGAAATTCCGTCTGCCTCGATGTTAAAAAGCAAAGTCTGCCGTCAGCAAATGCTGTCGACTCTTCCATGAATAAAGTGACTTCCTGATTCCATTCCTGTACAAAGCAGGTTATGTTGAATTCCATGGCATAGCATGTTTTATCCCTGACCGGGTATTCTCCGCGAACCGGTACATTTCCCTGGAGGTCATACAGTCCAAGGACCGGACCGGCGCCATGGCAATGGACCCCGATTGGATGCGAGTAAATCATCGCTTTTATACCCTCACCTTCCGCTTCTGCCATGCTCTCGTGGTAAATTTTGTTCCCTGTTTTGCCCTCGGCAAAATTCGCAGAAATGATATCTTCTAGCCGGTTTGCAATCGACATGGCCTTCTTGAGCCCTTCCGGCAGTTCGGTTTCACCAGGCTTCAGGACATAAGCAAGCAATTGTGTATCTGTGGCTAGACCGAGGTAATGAAGGCCAAAGTCCAGATGAACAATATCTCCGGGAAGGATGATGGTATCCATGCGGGTGTTCCCTTCCCCCTGCCTCTGGACATCAACGGTCGGGTAGAAGGAAGTCTTCAAGCCAAGATCATGCACTCTTTGCCGGATCCAATCTACCATATCCTGAGTATGTGTTTTGCCTGGTATAATGGTACCTGTAAGAACTTCAGATGCAATTTCCCTCGTAAGCCAGGCGATTTGGCTATAGACTACAAGCTCCCTTTCAGTTCTTGTTTCCAGCCATTCCACTGCCAATGCTTCAGAGCTCATTACTTCCGTTTCAGGCGAGCTTTTCACGGCTTCCCTTATCTGTTTAAACAGAGAGTGTGTGACACCGTCACACACGGCATGCACATTGGAGAAATTAAGGGCTGCACGCCGGGGGGAACGTTCTATAACAATTCTGCTCAACGCCTCAAATTGAGTTTCCCTGGACATCTGCCAATCCCTTTTATAATAGGGCTCCCATTTCGGATTAGGATGAAGGGCCAGCCTTTCAACCTTTCCCTCATCCGTCCTGGAAAAAACGAGGATAGTCAGCCGCCTCGAGCTGTCTATTGCTGCGGGGAAAAAAGTCTCTAACAAAGGATCTTCATTATATTCCCTCGCAGCCATGATCCACATATCGGTTTTATGCCTTTCCATCATGCCCGGCAGGAGATTCTCTAGCCTTTCCATCAGCTGCTCATCAGTAAATTCAGCCCTTTGCTTAAGGGAAAGGATGCCAAATTCTTCCTTTGTCCTCCATTCCATCATAAAAACCACTCCTTTTTTTCTAGGTTTTTTCGCATAAATTACAAAAAGGTTGATTACAGCACAGGGCACCGCTTCCGCGAAAGCGGGAGTTTCGCACCTTGCGCTGAAATCAACCTCATTTAGCCATAGAATTACCTCACCGAACTTATAAAAACCAACAATGTTTTAAAATAGATCCTTGTTTTATACTCTAAGGAGCTGCTGTAAAGCTCCATGCGGCGCGGGGCTGCATAGGATTGCCTGCCTTGTCAGCAGCTTCGATTTCCACGGTATGTTTTCCTGCCGGGAATAACTTTGCGGGTTTATAGATTACTTCCCCTGTCTTGCTATTATATTTAAACGGCTGTGACTTTCCATCCAGTTTAAGAATCAGGGAACCGGCATCGACTCCCGTCCCGCTGTCTTTGATGACCGCTGAAATGACTGCTGCGCCCGCTTTCACACGGCTTCCATTTGATGGAGTGAACCGGGATGGAGAGGGCCCCGTCACATCCTCCGCAGAGCTTGTATAGATGGCCCTAAGCTGGTCAAAATAGAGAATTCCTTTATTTTTATTCGCACTGCTGGTCTCGACGATATAGATCTGTTTGATTTTAACCGGCATCGCTGTTCCTGCCGGCATGGATGCATACACATGCTTCCAGCCCTCCCAGTTAAGCTTTCCCTGGCCAGTAAAATCCACAGTAAAAGGTTTGCCTTTTCCATCGGTGAGCGAAGCTCTGAGCCAGTGATTCCCCCTATCCCCATAGACCCATAATCCGAGCTTTGCCGGTTTGCTTACAATCTCAATGCCTGCACCGGTTTTGCCTTTAAAGTTTATATATACTGCCGATGATCCTGGGTGGTTTGTAAAATCATAAGCTAACGAAACTGCATGTGTTCCTTCCCTTACCGGATTCGGCCTGCTAGTCAGTACCAAGCCTGAACTTTTTGCCTTTATGGCAGAAGGCGTAATTCCAGTGGTACTTTCAAATCCGTTTAATACCACAGGGGCCTTACCTACATTTAATGAAACTTCTGAGCTTATTCTCCCATATGATACTCTGATTTTTCCGGACTGCACAGTCCTGCCTGCAGAAAGAATACCTTTTGAATCTATTTTTCCGATATTCCCTTTTGTCTCCCATTTTAACAGTTCAGGAGACAGCAGTACTTCTCTGCCAGTTTTATCATAGCCTCTTGCCGTAAATGCCTGTCTGCTGCCCGGGTTGATGACAGCATCCTTCGGGGAAATGGAAAGGATTGCCAATTCCTTGACCACTTCAATGTTTATAACTTTAGAAATGCTGCCGCTGCGTGCGGTCAATTTTCCCTTCACTGCCTGGCTGCCGGCAGTAAACGCACCGCTTCCATCCACCCTGCCCAATCCTTTGGTAGTGGACCAGCTTATCTTTTTTGAATCGATGGTTATTCCATTATAATACTTATCCTGTCCCTTCAGCCCTATGACAGTCTTGGATCTGGCCAGTATCTTGATAGAATCCCCCCTAACAGGAATGATCCTTGCCAAAGGCGCAAGAGGTGCGGTTGAAACGACCATCAGGCTATTGGATACAGAACGTTCATATCCATCAGAGGGCCTGTTCAAAAGAGACAAATTGTTATTCCCCGGCTCCCTGAGGGTGTAGGTGGTCGAGCCGCCGCCATCCATATTCATAGCATTCCTCATTCCCTTTTTGGCCAGATACGACGCGCCTTCCTCAATGGTGACTCCATTGCTGTACCCGGGCTGACGGCCGTCAAAGGAGGTAATATACAGCTTTCCACCTTTCTCTGAAATGAAGGTGCGGGGATGCCTTTCAGCGTCATCATTTTTCGCCTCTTCAGTAATCCTGCCATCATGAATCATCAGATCCCCGCCAGAAATGGCCTGAAACGCCTTGTCCATACCGCCGCTGTATGTAATTTGGAATTGAACTTTGCTTCCGGAATCCAGGTTTGCAAGCAGCCAGTCTGCCTGTTTCCCGCTTGCTGACATTACCCATTTCCCTTCGGTTATGACCGTATCATCCCCGGGGGCAATTCCCTCTACTTCTGCTGTCAGCTCTTGGCCGGGAGCAAGAAAGTCCTTGATCGGGTTCAGAATGAATTCTGTCTCTTCCCCGGAAGTTTTAGTCGAATAGCTGAATTTAGACGTGAATAGAAAAATGCTGTCTTTCTGGGTTTCTTTATTTCTACCCCTGTTTATACCATTTAATGTTTTACTTCCTGCCACACCTGAAACCGTGACCTTGCCAGTCATCTTCACTCCCGGAACAATATAGGCCTCCCCTCCGGATGTTATGCCAAGTACACTTTTTGATGTCCCTGGAGAGGTAATGATTTCGCCATTTGTAATCTGCAGCCCTATCGGCTGGCCTGTATAAGGGGCGGCTGTTTTGTAAAAATCCCCGTTGACCCCCGCTATCACTCTGTACCCGCTGCGGTCAATCTGCTTCGCCTGGCTCCTGACCGTATCAAGTCCGAGCACCCGGTTTCTCCCTGAAACTGTTTGAAGCTTGATATATGGATTTTTAGGATCCACTTCCAGTGTATTGACAGCCTCTATATGATTTTTCCCCTTTAACGTATAGTTTGAATGAACCACTCCAGGGCCTGCTGCGTAACCGGCATTTTTCACAGTAGAATATGCATTCAGATCCACAGCCCTAGCTGTAACATCCGCGCTTTGAGGCAGCAAAGAAACTATCACCAGCACTGCTGCAGCTGTCTTTATGAATTTTGAAACTCCCTTGTTTCTCTCTGATCCCACTAGTTTTCCTCCATAATTAGGTCAATATAGTAAAATATTACTCTTATAATGGATAATTTTATCAGAAAATGCGGATAAGAAGTGGAGTATTTTACATCTTTGGATAATTTTGTAGGATTATACTTCCTGATTGTGCTATGGATGGATAACCTGAGCAGAGGGAATTTAGGGGTTATGCTCCACTGGTTTAGTGAAAAAAATATAAAAATCAGGCCATAACCAGCCTGATATGTTTATAGAGATATTTATCATATAAATGAATTATAGAGCGGGTGTGAAAGATAATCCCTCAATTTTGCAGATGTCAATAGTAACTAATGCACCAGACGGTTCAATGAAGGCTGCACAGCAATCATCTTTACAGATGCTGGTAAAAATGAAAGGGCCCGCAGTTACTCCTTCAATTGTCAGGTACACATTGGTACCTGGAGTTAAATCCTTCAGTTTGTTACATACACAATCTTTAAGGCTGCAGTTCTGTTTATCGGCCGCTTCACTGCTTACACCATTATGGTAACTATTTTTTCTGTATTTTCTGCTGCCGCGGAATAGGCTGTCATCCACAATATAACCTCCAGGTAAAATCAAGTATATTTGTAAGGACTTTATTAGCACAATATATGACAATGATAAAAAACCTGTATGGGCATCCGCCCGCTCGTTATGGGCCGCATAAAAAAACTGTCCCTGGAACCAGGACAGCTTTTGTTTAGAGAGTAATCTGTTGATACAATTCCTTGCCGATGCGGCTTATAACTCCTTTTCCGTCTTCCTTATTCAAAAGACGATCTATCAGGACGGCGGCATAGGCCCTGCTTTGTCCGTGGAAGAAAATCCCACAGTCATGTTCCACGCCTGGCAGTTCGCCGGTCTTATTGGCAGCCTGCACTTTTTCAAGGTTCATTCTGGAAGGCAGCTTATCCTGGAACTGCTGGCTTAGCATGATTTTTATAGCTTCCGCCCTGCTTTCCGGTGACAGATAGCTTCCTTCCCCAATAGCTTTCAAACAAATGATCATATCATGGGCTGTTGTGAAATTGTCCCGGCCTTCATTTTTTGCATCCCAATCCATCATTTTCCTGGCAAGCACAGTATCTTTTAGCCCAGCCTCCTGAATCACCCTGTTAATTTCGTCGAAGCCTATCAGGTCTATGAGCATGTTTGCTGCCGTATTATCAGATACAATGATCATAAGGGCCAGCAGGTCCTTGACCGAAAGGGAGGTTTCTTCTGATAAAATATGGAGAACTCCGGCACCGCCGGCCTTTTGTGAAAGGGGGATGTTCATTCTGCGGCCAAGCGGGAACCTGCCCTGCTCATTCAAGCGGAAGGCAGCAAGCATAATAGGGAGCTTGATCAGACTTGCAGCCGGCATGACAGCTCCGCCGTTACACACGGCTGCAGCCCCGTCGATCTCTATATAAGCTGCGATCCTGCCATCCAGCTGTTCGGAAGCGGACTTCAGGCAGGATTCAAAGTCAGCCAGGGAATTCTTTCTCATGTTCATATCCATCACCGGGAAGCAGCTTTTTCCAGTTGCTCTCTTCCTTCCGTGATTTCACTATTGTATAAATGGCAGGCAACATAATGCCTGTCCTCCGCTTCCTGCCACCTTGGCTTAATGCGGGCACACACCTCCATGGCCTCTGGGCATCTTGTCCGGAATACACAACCGCTCGGAGGATCAATCGGACTTGGCAATTCACCTTTTAGGATGATTCTTTCGCGGGAGTCCTCCACATCCGGGTCAGGTATCGGGATGGCTGACATTAATGCCTTTGTATTAGGGTGAAGCGGTTCTTTATAAAGACTGCCGCTGTCTGCAAGTTCAACCAGGCTCCCAAGATACATTACCCCGATGCGGTCGCTGATCTGCTTGACCATGGATAGGTCGTGGGCAATGAATAAAAAGGTAAGGTTCTTTTCCTTTTGCAGCCGCTTCAGCAGATTCACCACCTGGGCCTGGACTGACACATCGAGGGCTGAAATGGGCTCATCGGCTATGATGAACTGCGGGTCAAGCGCCAGGGCCCTCGCTATGCCGATCCTCTGCCTCTGCCCGCCGCTGAATTCATGCGGATAGCGGTTCGCATGATCCCGGTTGAGCCCTACATCTTCAAGAAGCTCATAGACCCGCTGTGATCTTTCCTTTTTATTGCGGAAAAGTCCATGAACCTCCATAGGTTCTGAAATGATTTCCATTACCGTCGACCGGGGATTCAGGGAAGCATAAGGATCCTGGAAAATCATCTGCATTTTCCGGTAAAAAGCAAATTTCTCTTTTTCACTCAGTGTGTGGATATTCTTTCCTTCAAATAACACTTCCCCATCAGTCCGGTTATAAAGGCCCAGAATGGTCCTCCCCGCTGTTGATTTACCGCAGCCTGATTCACCAACAATCCCAAAGGTTTCACCCTTCAGGATATCGAAGGACACATCATCAACCGCCTTTAATACTTCCTTTTTCCCGAGCTGGAAATATTTCTTTAAATTTCTGACTTCCAACAGCGCCTGCTCATTCATTGATTATTCCTCCGTCTCTCTCCCATAACGCCTGGCTGCACATAATTCCTTTTCATAGATGGTTCCGGCCATATCGATAATCTCAATGCTTTTCCCTGTGTTCGGTGAATGCAGGAGCTTTCCACCTCCGTAATATATGCCCACATGGTGGACGCTTCCTTTTCCTTCTTCATAGGCAAAATATAATAAATCACCAGGCTCAAGCTGATCCAGATCTGTCTCATCCCCGGCATTTAGCTGATCATGCGCATCCCGGGGGATAATATGGCCATTGGCCTTGCACATGGTATAGGTGAAACCGGAACAATCATATCCATAGCTGCTCATCCCTCCCCATAAATATGGAAGACCGGCAAATTGTTCTCCGCATGCCGCGATATCGCTTCCGCCGCCTTTTGGCCGGCTGTCCACTGAGGAATAAATCGCTATGTCACTTCTCTGCAATTCACCTTCACCCAGCGGGGTCTGCACAGTCACCCTATCACTTTCTTCCGAGAGTACGGGCAGTACCGTTTGATAAGATATCTCAATCTCTACTGTTTCAAGCTTCAGGACGGCTTTCTTATTCTGGACAACAGCAGCCGGACGATTTCCTGCGTCCCATGTTTCAAGCTCTGCAAGCTGGACTTTTGGCACCCAGCCCGGATAGCCCCTGCTGTCTTTGGAGGAAGGCTGATTTATGCAGATAACATGTGCCCATTCCTCTTTTTCTTCGGTCACCAAAACCTCTTCACCGAATAGAAGCTGAGTCTGCACAAGATTTTCATTACACAGCCCAAGTCTTGCTTCAAAGTCAAGATCATTCAGCCAGCCTTCCAGCTGGACCGGATTCGTTACTGCCTTCTGATCGATTTCCCTGGCTGAGTCCGGCTGGGTCCAGACAGTTGCCGCAGGAACATTTACCACCCATTTACTCATGAAAGACTTCCCCTTCCTTCTGCTGAAAGACCCTTGATTCCAAGTCCCGGGGCTTCCGGGAACGAAATTTTTCTTCCATTATATTCAATTCCTCCCTCGGCAATATCAAAGGAAAGCAAGAGCGGAGCATCAAAATCATATCTCGTTATATTCTTTTTTGAGGCTGCAAAGTGTGCCGCAGCTGTTAAACCAATCTTGGTTTCGATCATGCTGCCAACCATGCATTCAACACCGCAGCTTTCCGCAAGCACATTGATTTTCTCTGCATGATATATGCCGCCTGCCTTCATAAGCTTGATATTTATCAGGTCGGTACTTCTTGTCTTCAGAACCTCAAATGCCTGAAGCGGTGTAAACACACTTTCATCAGCCATGATAAGGGTTTCCACCCCATCTGTTACCTGCTTCAATCCTTCTATATCCGCTGCAGGGACCGGCTGTTCCACAAGCTCAATATCAAGTCCCATGTCTTCCATTTTCCGGATGATCCGGATGGCTTCCTTAGGAGACCAGCCCTGATTGGCATCCAGCCTGATCTTTACATCTTTTCCGGCAACTTTTCTAATTTCCCTGATTCGCTCAAGATCTGAATCGGCATCCTTGCCTACTTTGATCTTCAGGACATTGAATCCCTGCCGGATGATGGAATCAGCGTCTTCGGCCATTTCCGCCGCACTATTGACGCTTACAGTAAAGTCAGTCTCCACCTCATCACGGAATCCCCCGAGATACTGGTAAAGAGGGAGTCCCGCATTTTTTGACAGACAGTCGTACAAAGCCATATCCACAGCGGCTTTGGCACTTCCATTCCCGACCATAAGGGCATGCATCCCCTGGAACAGAGCTTCATAGTTTAATAGGTTTCTATTCTGCAGGTATGGCTTTAATACCGAATGGACTGCAGATTCAATAGATTGGAGGCTTTCACCGGTAATGACGTGGGTCGGCGGAGCCTCCCCCCATCCTGTTAATCCATTTTCACATGTGATCTTAACGATGATTGTGTCTGCCGCTTCCACTGTTCTGAGCGCCGTCTTAAAGGGCTTGACAAGCGGGACCCTGGCTCTGTATGTTTCTAACTGAATCAATTTCATGTTTATTCCCCTTTAGTCATGTTGGCTGACAGTCTCCTCTATGGCCGTTAAGAAACCCCGCTTTCAAAGGCAACCGCCTTGTCTCTCGTATCCAGCACCGCATGGACGCCAAGCGGCACGGCATAATGCGGCGAACAATGCCCGATTAGAAAGCCCTTCAGGCAAGGCTTGCCCGCAAGCTTGATGTAATGGTCCAATACTTCATCTAGCGACAGGGACAGCTTTCTCTCAGAAACACAATTGTTGAAATTTCCAATCATAAATCCAGCCGACTCGGTCAGCCTGCCAGCCATATAAAGCTGGTTCAGCATGGAATCCACAGCCCTCGGCTCTTCATTGATATCTTCGATAAGCACAATCTTATCCTTAGTATCAATTTCAAACGGCGTCCCTATGGAACTGGCCATTAAAGATAAATTACCTCCGCAGATCAGTCCCTCCGCCTTCCCTTCAATAAGTGTTTCAAGCTTGGAGAATTGTTCTGAGTACACAAAACCTTGATCATTGAATAACTGTTCGAAGGAGGCTTTCGAATCCTGATGCACGTCCTGCTTGCCAATATCAGAAGCAAGCATTGGCCCATGGAAAGTCACCAATCCGGTTTTTTGATAGATAGCCGTATGAAGGAAAGTTATATCGCTGTAGCCCCAGAAAATTTTGGGATGCGCTTTAATAATGGAATAATCTATTTCGGATGCAATTCGAGCCGTCCCGTAACCTCCGCCGGCACAAATGACCGCCTTCACCTCATCATCAAGGAACATTTCGTGCAGGTCCGCGAGCCGTTCGGCATCAGCCCCTGCAAGATAGCCATATTCTTTTTTTACATACCGGCCCATTTTGACCTTAAGGCCCAATCCTTCCAGAAAAGACAGCGACCGCTGCAGACTTTCCTGATCCGGCGGGCTTGCCGGCGCGATAATTCCCACACAATCCCCAGCTTGAAGGCGCCCTGGTTTTATTGACATACACTGCACTCCTTTTCATGTATCTTATTGATCGATTATATATTCTGTCATTGTAGTCATACTGGCTATTGGACAAGCCGGTTGAACAAATTAGCGGCTCTCACAAACTAACAATCTGTCAGGAATACAGCCTTCTGAAAAGTCCTCTATAAAAGAGGGATGTTCAGGCGAACATCCCTCTAATCATTAATTCTTCTTATCCGCCCATTTCAATTCCATATATCCAACAGGGTGGCGTACAATTCCTTCTACTTTGTCGCTTTGTAAATAAGAGTTGTTATAGAAATATAATGGGAAGATCGGAGCTTCGTCCATCAGCAGCTTCTCAGCCTGGTACATGAGCTCAAAACGCTTCTTTTCGTCTGATTCTGACTTAGCGTCTTTAATCAGTTTGTCATACTCTTTATTACTCCATCCAGTCCGGTTCATGGCAAGTCCGGTTGTGAAATTTTCCAGGAAGTTGATCGGATCGCTGTAATCAGCGAGGAATGAGCTTCGGGAAAGCTGGAATTTAAGCGCCGTCTGTTCTTCCGTGAATACAGCCGCTTCCATATTGGCAAGCTTCACATCGACTCCAAGGTTTTTCTTGTACATCTCCTGCATGGCTTCAGCTATCGCTTTGTGTGTATCGCTTGTGCTGTAGTGAAGGGTCACTTCAGGGAGCTTGGAATAACCTTCTTCTTTAAGACCTTTTGACAGAAGGGATTTCGCTTCTTCTACATTTGTCTTAATAAGGTCGCCGCTTGCTTCACGGAAATCCTTGCCGTCTGGATCCTTGAACCCGTAAGCTACAAAACCGTAGGCCGGCTTTTCTTTATTTTTTGTTACGAAATCGACGATATCCTGCTGATTCACAGCTAGGGCAAAAGCTTTACGGATATTTTGGTTCTGGAACGGTTCCTTTGTCACATTAAAACGGAAGAAATACGTGCCAGCCTGACCTGATGATTTAACTTTGCCAGATTTGTGCAGCTCTTCTGCGTTATCCGGAGGTACACTGGAAGAATCAAGCTTTCCTGTTGTGAACATTTGATATTCCGTATTGGTATCACTGATAATGTCCCAATGTACTTCATCCAGCTTCACTGACTTGGAATCCCAATAATTCTTGTTTTTTGCCATGACAAAATTGCTGTCATGCTGCCAGGATTTTAAGGAGAATGGCCCATTTCCGACAAATGAATCTGCTTCAGCGAACCATTTAGGATTTTCTGTTGCTGCCTTTTCATTGATCGGGAAGAAACAAGGATTTGTAATGACACTCAGGAAGTAAGCCTGCGGGCTTGTCAGTGTCACTTCAAATGTCTTATCATCCACTGCCTTGATCTTTACATCTTCTTTCTTGCCTTTACCAGAGTTATAGCTTTCTGCTCCTTCAATGAAGTTTGCAAGAAAAGCAGCGGGTGAACCTGTCTTTGGATCCATCAGGCGCAGCCAGGAATAGACAAAGTCAGAAGCCTTCAAATCATCCCCGTTAGACCATTTTGCGTCCTTGCGGATATGGAAGGTATAAACCTTGCCATCACCTGAAACATCCCATTTTTCAGCTGCCGCTGCTTTTGGTTCATGAGATTCGTCAAGGCGGGTAAGTCCTTCCATCAGATTGTTCAGTGGATTCCAGGAAACCGCATCGAATCCCTGAGCTGGGTCAAAGGATGTAGGCTCAGTGCCATTATTGAGATTCAGCACCTTTTTCCCTCCGCCTTTTTCTTTATTGCCATTTGCGTTAGATTCCGTCCCCGCATTTTCCTTAGCGGTACATGCAGCCATCGTAAAGATTAAAAGAGCAGCCATTATCATTGTTAAAAGCTTCTTCATGCATTTTCCCCCTCTTTTTTTTTACAGCATACATTTATATGTTCTTACCTTGCTGCCAGAATTGCCTTTGCCCTTTCATCCTGAAGCCAGCAGTCCACCCTGTGTCCGCTGTTTGGTTCTGTCTGATCCGGATAGAGCCGGTCACAGACATCCATGGCATAATCGCACCTGGCTGCAAATGGGCAGCCGGCAGGGGGGGCAAATAAATCAGGCGGTGAGCCGTTGATCGGGATGAGTTCCGCTCCCTCTGTGTCAAGCCTTGGAACGGAATTGAGCAGTCCTTTTGTGTAAGGATGCTGCGGATTATAAAAAATGTCTCGCCTGCTGCCTGTTTCCACTATTTTTCCTGCGTACATGACCGCTATCCTGTCTGCCACCTGTGCGACCACTCCCAGGTCATGGGTGATTAAAATGATCGATACTGCCGTTTTCCTCTGGATCTCCTTAAAAAGCTCCAGTATCTGGGCCTGAATGGTGACATCCAGTGCGGTAGTAGGTTCATCTGCGATCAGCACTTCAGGCTCGCAGACAAGGGCCATCGCAATGACAATCCGCTGCCTCATTCCGCCGCTGAATTGATGGGGATACTGCTTAAGCCTGGCCTCCGGACTTGGTATGCCTACTAAATTAAGCATTTCTACAGCGGCCAGCCTGGCCTTGGAAGCACTGATCTTCCTATGCTGCCTGATTCCTTCTGTTATCTGTTCTCCCACTGTGAGAGTCGGATTCAGGGCAGTCATGGGATCCTGGAATATCATGGATATGTCTGACCCGCGAAGCTTCCGCATATCCGGCTCCGAAACCTTTGTGAGATCACGGCCTTTATATAGGATAGATCCCTCTGCTATCCGGCCGGGGGGCATGGGAATAAGCCTCATGATGCTCTGGGATGTTACGCTCTTGCCGCATCCCGATTCACCTACGATCGCCAGGGTCTCCCCTTTATGGAGGTCAAAGGTTACCCCTCTGACTGCTTTCACTTCACCGCCAAAAGTGGTGAAGGTAACATGAAGATCTTTTACTTGAAGTACAGCCTCATTCATTGTGGTTACCTCCTCAGCCTTGGATCGAGTGCGTCCTGCAGTCCATCGCCGACCACATTAAAGGCAAACATCGTTGCCGAAATGAAGAATGCCGGGAATACCAGCCTCCACCAGTGGCCGGTAAGGATAGATGACAGCCCGTCATTGGCCATCATGCCCCAGCTCGTATATGGAGATTGAATGCCGAGTCCCAAAAAGCTCAGGAAAGCTTCGGCAAATATGGCAGACGGCACAGTCAGGGTAATCTGCACAATGATTGGTCCCATTGTATTCGGCAGCAGGTTTTTCCGGATAATCCTGGATGTTTTTGTCCCAAAAGATTTTGACGCCAGCACATATTCATAATTCTTGAGCTGGAGAACCTGGCCCCTGACAATCCGCGCCATACTGATCCAGCCTGTGGCAGATAGTGCAATGATGATAGTTAAAAGGCCCGGTCCCATTACAACCATCAGCAGGATAACAACTAAAAGATAAGGAAGTCCATACAAAATCTCTACAATCCTCATCATGAAATTATCGGTCCTGCCGCCCTTATATCCTGATACACCGCCGTATATGACTCCGATAAGAAAATCAGTAAGGGCTGCCACAATCCCTACAAATAATGAAATTCGCGCTCCAAACCATACTCTCGTGAACATATCCCTTCCAAGCTTGTCTGTCCCGAACCAGTATTCACCAGAGGGCGGAAGGTTTTGATTGCGGAGATTCTGCTCCCCGACTGAATGAGGTGACAGCGAGGGGCCGATAACCGCCATGACAGCCAGCAGAGCGAGGAAGATCAGGCCGGCCATTGCCAGCTTGTTTTTCCTGAGCCTCCTCCATGCATCTTTCCAATAGGAAAGGCTCGGCCGGACGACAGCCTCCTCTTCCCCCCTATTCTTCTCCCTTGGGACGAACCATTCATCAGGAACGGCGGCTGAAGCAGGTTGATCATGCTGTTTTCTGATTGCCACTTCTATCCCTCCTTTTTCCCAAGCTTAATTCTCGGATCAATGATTCCGTAAGCCAGGTCCACTAAATACAGCATGACAATCAGGACGGCACTATAAAAAATGGTTGTCCCCATGATGACCGGGTAATCACGCTGATTGATGCTTTCTACGAAATATTTTCCCATCCCTGGGATTGCAAAGATCTTTTCAATAACAAAAGTTCCTGTCAGGATACCAGCGGCAAGGGCACCCATGAGGGTTACAACCGGCATCAGTGCATTTCTAAGTGCATGCTTGAAAACTATTTTCACTGGAGAAAGTCCTTTGGCCCTAGCCGTCCTGATATAATCCTGTGCGAGCACTTCAATCATGCTGGCACGGGTAAGCCGGGCGATGATGGCCATCGGACCGGTGGCAAGTGCCAGTATTGGCAGGATCATATGCTTTGGACTGGACCAGGTAGCCACAGGCAGGATGGGCCAGTTGACCGCAAACTGCTGGATAAGCAGCGTAGCCATTACAAAATTGGGTACAGATATCCCGAGGACCGCGAATGTCATGGCCAGATAATCAATGATTCCGTTATGCCTGAGCGCGGCTGTCACTCCAAGGAGAATTCCCGAGACAGTGGCCGTAAGCAGCGTCCAGAACCCCAGTTCAAAGGAAACGGGTATGCCCCTGCCTATAAGGTCATTGACCGTGAAAGCTGACTGTTTGATGGACGGGCCGAGGTCAAAAGTCAGGAGAGATTTTAAATATACTCCGTACTGGACATACAAAGGCTCATCCAGGTGGTAAAAAGATTTTAAATTATTCTGTACAGCCTCGCTCGTGTTCTTTTCAGAGGTAAGTGGACTGCCGGGAACAGCATGCATTAGAAAGAAAGTAAGCGTTATGATCAGCCAAAGGGTGATAAACATGGCGGCAAGCCGCTTTAAAAAGTATGTATTCATAGTCCTTCACTTCCTAACAAAATGTGGTCCTCATAGCCAGTTCAGTCATGACCAGCATCGCCTGGTACGCCTCCAGGATGTCTTTTGCCTGGAAGCTGACGCTTGTTGTACCTGGAGTGATTTCCGCACCCGGCATCAACCCTGCCCATTCTGCCTGTCCATAATTGGCAAAGTCTATAGTCAACAGCGGCCGGTCAGGAGGACTCAGCGGCCGGATGTTATCCCGGTTCTTAATAGCCTCCGCTGTCTTTTCCTTAAGGAGACTGCCAGCCTTGACAGGTGTCAGCGTCTTTGCAGCGGAGCGTGAAATGGATTCTTTCACAACAGCTGTCGTAATTCCCGGAATTAGCTCTTCCGCCTCCCTTGCCGCCCCGTCATCTCCTGCTACCATAATCAGAGGCACATCATAATATCCGGCTACATATGCATTGAACCCGAGCTCTCCCACGGCTTTTTCATTGATCCAAAAATTCCTCGCTCCAAAAATCATGGAATGGGACATCACACCTGCCTGGGAGGCACGGGCGTGATAGCCTGCAAATATGGCACCCGAAAAAGTGGCATCCAGTCCCTGCACCATGGAGTAGGGCTTTACATCACCAGTAATCAGCTGTGTTTCAGGGTGAAGCTTTTCAATCAGCAGGTTATTCATTTTTGAATGGCTGTCATTCACAACCACCTCCGTGCATCCTGAGTCGAATGCAGAAGAAATGACGTAATTTGCTTCGTCAGTCATTATATGCCGGCTTCTTTCATAGTTATGCCTCCCTGAATCCACATGAGTATGATCCACCAGGCCTGTAATTCCTTCCATGTCGACAGAGATATAAAGCTTCATGATCTGGTCCTCCTAAAAAAATACCTAATATTCTAAAATTATAGAATATAAGGTCTATTCTGACAATAGTAAATAGAGTTAGGGAAGAAACTATATTTTAATTTTAAGTTAATAAATATTGAAATTAAAATTCAATTATTATAGAAAAAAAACATGAGTTTTTTACTCGCAGCCCATGCCTGAAAAGGACCCTGGATAAAAGCAGGAACCAAACACAATAAGGCGGTGGAGCGGAGTAAGGAACAAGGAATGCCAGCAAGATAAATGATGTTTACCTAGTTGCAGGAAGCCCTATGATACATTAGCGCCGCCCCTTTTCTACAAGAAAAACGGCGGCACAGGAGTGCAGCCGTTTTCATTCATGAACTTGGAGGAATTCATATTTTTTTTACATAGACAAGCCGTGAGTATGTCTGTCCGGCTGTCAGCTTCTGTTTCCTGATAATAGGAAACTCTTCCTGATCCAATTCTTTGATTCTCTGAAGGAGTTCCCTTCTTTCACTATGTATTTCCTCTACAGTCTTCTTTTCATAGCAACCCAGCTGTTCCAGTCTTTCTTTCAAGGCCGCTCTTTCATTGAATATCATATCCTCACCCATGCCTTACGATTAATATAGGTTAAGGATAGCATAAATCAAATTGCGGCCTTTTTCGTCAATTTATTTAAAATCACAAACATGCTGTAAAAGTTTTCAATTTTCAAGAAAACTTTCCTTAAAACAAGCAATAAAAAGTGAAAAAAAGATGAATATCAATCAAATTTTCTCAAGTTTTCCTCATTTTTCAACATACATATATTGTCCGTGTGTTGCTTTTTTTAAGTTTTTCTCTTTTTTGGCCAAATTTGTCATAAATAAAGAAATGTTTTTAATAGAAACGCCTGTTGCAGATTCTATTTCCTTCTTTATCTGCATCAGGGGAACTGCCGTGGTATGTTTTTTGAGGATATTTAAGGTAGCATCTCTTAATATGAGTGTTTTTTTATGATAGCCTTTGGGGATTTCCTCTTCATCCTGCTTTGAATCAGTTTCCAGCGCATTCTTTTTCCCTTCATCTCCTGCTTCTCTTAACGCATACTCTTCAAGCGAGTACTTCCTTTGCGGCAGATCCCGGTGAGAAGCAATCTCCTTCCCGCTGTCCATGGAGTCAAGCTCCCTCAGCCTATTCATTATTTCTCTGCGCTCCTCGCGGATTTCCTTCATGATCCTTTCCTCTGTCTCCATCAATTGGGCAAGCCGGAGCCTTATTGCATCTCTTTCATTAAACATAAACTCTTCCCCTTTTTAAGGAATTTTTTCATTGCTTCATATTTTCAAATATTAAATATACAACTATCATTATTTTCTTGATAATAACATTTTAAAAAAATAATTGTAACTAATCTTTTAAATTTTCTATAACATTAAAGAAAGCTCAGTACTATAGTCATACTATCAGGCAAGAATAGGAAAAAAACCTGTATAAACCATAGATGCCGGACCGCAATGTTATTTAAGCTGTCTATCTCTACAGGCATCGATGTAAAATGGGATCTGCCCGCTGACTATCCTCCACATTTATAGAGACAGTCCTCAGGGACTTCTGATGAAAAATAGGCATATGGCTGCCTATGGAAATCTCAGTGCTGAATTATGACATTTTAAGGGAATTTAATCATTCTATATATACGAATCCATTCCTTTTATGCTGGGGCTAAAGATCGAATGAAATAAAATAATGTCAGTCTTTCCTATTATTTGTAACATAACCGTAATATTACTGTGATGTTTTCGTTATGAAGTTTTGTTTATAATAGGTTTAGCAAATCACACCAGGGGGTAAAATACTAAATTGAAGAAAATAATTGCATTTTTGTCTCTCGCTCTGATAATAGGAAGTGTTACACCTTTAGCGGGTGAAGCTTCCGCTAGCACAAAGGTCACAACTAAATATGTCAATGTCAGCTCTGGAACCTTAAATGTCCGTAAAAGTCCTTCAACTAAACCTAATGCCACTGTTGTTGCTAAACTCCCTAAAAATACAGCTGTCACTGTCTATTCAGAATCAAGGGGCTGGGCAAAAGTAAAAGTAAAAGCCTCCGGTAAAACTGGATATGCCAGTTCAAAATTTCTAGCAGCTAAAAAGACTGCAGCACCTGCTCCATCCGCCAACTATCGGGCAAAGGCAATTTCTGTTGCCAAAAGCGAACTTGGAACTCCATATCGCTGGGGCGGAATGACACCAAGCGGTTTTGACTGCTCAGGCCTGATTAAATATTCCTTCGGAAAAGCAGGCAAAGTACTTCCCCGCACTGCGGCTGAAATGTATACAAAAGGAAGTAAAGTCAGCAGCCCTGCTACAGGCGACTTGATGTTCTTCGCACCAAATAAAGCGTCTAGACCTACACATGTTTCCATATATGTAGGGGGCGGCAACATGCTTCATGCCCAGTCTTCTTATGGCGTCTCTTATTCCAAGACAAGCAATACTTACTGGAAACCTAAATTCATTGGTGCCAAACGCATCTAATTTCAAGACCAATGGCAGCTGCCATTGGTCTTTTATTTTGTCTGTATTTGAAAATGATTGAAAGGCAGCTGGCGCTCGCCAATCAGCAAGTCTTTTTTCGCTAACGCATAAGTGCGACTAAGCTTCTTTATCAGGTCGCTGCTTTCTGAAAGTTTAATGGGTTCAAGTCTACTTCCCTGTTTAAAAAACAAAATGTATGCAGAAAAGAGCTTATATTTTAATAAGATGAAATGAGGGAGAAATCGATGAAATTTTACATAGCCTCAAGCTTTAATAATATCGGCCTCGTAAGGGAGCTTGCAAGGGAGCTCAGGGCAGACAGCCATATTCACACCTACGACTGGACGAAGAATTCCCCTGCAGATTCGTTTGCAGAACTGAAAAGGATCGGTGAGGAAGAAAAACAGGCAGTATGGGAGTCAGATGTATTCATCCTGATATTGCCTGGCGGCAAGGGAAGCCATATCGAACTCGGCATGGCCATTGGACAGGGAAAACAAATTTGGCTTTATTCACCGGATGATGCCAGCTTTTCTCCAGAAAACTCCAGTACTTTTTATCATTTGTCAGAGGTGCAGTGTTATACGGGTACCTTTGCTGATTTTACTCAGCATATAAAAAATGTGTCAGCTTAGGCTTCGGTTTTAGTTCAAATACTGCCTAAGTTTCTCCCTCTTCCTAAATGGGTAAAATCTAAGACATCCATTTTAAGGAGGTTACCAAATGGCAGAAAAAACTAAAGAAGAACGCGATGAATATTTTAAGGACAGGGCCGGTACAAACGAGGCAAGATTTCACGTCGTACCCCACGATGAAAAAGGATGGGCTGTAAAAACCGAAGGAAAAGACGATCCAGAATTGACAACTGATTCAAAATCAGAAGCTGTTGATGAAGCAAAGCGCCTGGCCCAGGAAGCCCAGACCATGGCTATCATCCATAATGAACATGGCCGGATTGAAGATCAAATCAATTTTGATGAATGACAAACGGCGCCGTTGTTGAACGGCGCCGTTTCCTTATATATAGCCCGCTGAATTCGGCAGGGCTAGCGGCCTTTAATTTGTACCATTAATTTAGTAATATCTTCTTCAGCCATCCGCAAGGCTTCCTCAACTGTACCGACCTGCCTGGAAGACCAATGATCATACAGCCGGGCCAGATCATTTCGGTCATAGACCACTCCGGCATAAGTCTGATAAAAGTAGGCAATCAGGATATTTACGACAGGAGCCGGGAGCTTCTGCCGCTGCCGGAGCGATCTCAAAGCCAGCATTTCAAGGCCGCGTACATTCCCGTTCGTCAGCTCCCATACCATCTCAAGAGGTGTTTTACTCTTACATGCTGATAAAAACTCCTCATCCTTCAAATCAATAATCATGCGCACTTCTCCCCAAAATCAGCCTTGTTCTCTACTGTACACATATTTACACTATTTTCCTTACCCTGCAGAAGGATGGCAGAAGCAGAGCCAATTTACTTCCCAGCCTTATTGCAGTCTGATGGCTGATGAATTGATGGCATTCGAAAGTGTAGATTTTATCGATATCTTATCAAATGAAAGACCCAGCTGGACTGCTGTCTGAGCTATTTCCGGACGCAGTCCGGAGAGTGTAGTCTTAACACCGATCAAACTCAGCGCTTCAATCAGCTGGAACAGCTGATGGGCCACCATCGTATCGACCATTACAACACCCGACAAATCGAGCAGCAGGTTATTGACCCCAAGGCGGGAACAGTGCTCAAGAGTATTTTCAAGGATGAATTTCGCGCGGACCGTATCTATATCACCGACGAGCGGCAAGAGTGCCACCTCCCGGTTCAGGCTGATGACAGGCGAACTTAGTTCCATGATCAATTCCTGCTGACCCTGCAGCCTTTTCTGGGAATGATAATAATTTTCCTGTGTGAACCAAACGAGGATCTTGCTGAAAGCATTGATCAGTATCCGGTACCAGGCATGGAAGTCCTTCCGGGTATATATGCTTTCGTTTTTTTCCATAAATTCATCAATCAAATCCAGGTACTGTTCCTCAGTCCTGAAAAATTCTCTCAGGATATAGTGAACCGGTGTACTCAGATGTTCTTTATCCTGGGCAATCTTCAGAATCCATGTTTCCAGCTGGTTAATAAAGACTGATTCTTCGAGGATAAATATTTTGCAGAAATTAAGGTGAAATTCATAGTTTTGCTTTTTGACTCCTTCGATGATTTTTGGATCCTTAGAAGAATAGACGCCTTTTGGATCGGTTTTATCCAGGCTTTCATACCATTGTTCTGTCAGCTTCCATGTATTATCCAGCATAAAATTGTATAATTCTTTGTTTCGATGCATCAGTGCCTCTCCTAACATATGCATATGTAAATCTACATTGCTCTACTGTCAGTTTAACGCATTTATAAGAGCATGTCGATTTTAGGTCCGCTAAAGTCACCGCCGCCAGGGTAAAGTGCAGCAAAATAAAAGGGACCCTCCTGCTTTTCGCAGAAAGGTCCCCGGGAAATCATTCCCCTAAATCTACATTGTGGTAAACCTGCTGTACATCCTCAAGATCCATCAGGGCATCCACCATCTTTTCAAACAGTGCCTGTGCATCCTCGGGAAGTGTAATATCATTTTGTGCAAGCATGGTCTGCTCTGCAACGGTGAAGTCTGTTACACCTGCCGACCGGAATGCCTCCTGTACGGCATGAAGCTGATCGGGTTCTGCATAGACGATGATCTGCTCTTCTTCTTCCAGGATATCCCTGACATCCAGGTCAGCTTCCATAAGCAGTTCCAGGACTTCCTCTGAATTCTTCCCTTCAACCCCTATCACTGCCACAGCATCGAACATATAAGAAACCGAACCGCTGACGCCCATATTGCCGCCATTCTTGCCGAAGGCTGCCCTTACATCTGACGCTGTCCTGTTCACATTATTAGTAAGCGCATCTACAATGACCATGGAGCCGCTCGGTCCAAAGCCTTCATAACGGAGTTCATCATAATTTTCCTCCGAGCCGCCTTTTGCTTTTTCTATTGCCCTGTCAATAATTGTCTTAGGTACGCTGTATGTCTTAGCGCGCTCCAGTACCATTCTGAGTGCCTGGTTTGACTCAGGATTTGGCTCTCCCTGCTTAGCCGCCACATATATCTCGCGTCCAAACTTTGCATATATTCTGCTTGTATTGGCATCCTTTGATGCTTTCTTTTCTTTTATATTATTCCACTTGCGGCCCATATGGTTTCACTCTCTTTCATTACTTGTTGCTGTATTGGATAATAACAGCACTTTATTTCCATTATACCTCATTTTAAGATCCTATTCTAAATAAAAAGCCCCTTCCCCGCCGCATACATGAGTTTTCCACTCCCCCAAATTATGGAAAGGATCCAGATTGAGCAGGAACAAACACAATATGGCGGTGGAGCGGAGAAAGGAAGTATGATAGGAAGATAACTTATGTTCACACATTCAAAAATCCGCGTGCTTAAAGCTTCGCCTTTTTTCCACAGAAAAAGGATGACGGCCGGTTTGCCCCGGCTTATAGTTATTATAACAGCTGTTAATGTCTGAATATTCCGTGCGATCCTTCCGGTTCAGGCAGGAATACATGAGACAAATATAATAGAAGACAGGGGAAAATGTTTATGAAGTATAATGCGATCATTGTTGGTGCCGGGCTTGCCGGCCTGACCGCCGCCGCTGAACTGGCTGATGCGGGCAAAAGTGTTCTGCTGGTTGATCAGGAACCGGAAGCCTCCCTTGGCGGCCAGGCTTGGTGGTCATTCGGGGGACTTTTCCTGGTGAATTCACCGGAACAGAGAAGGATGGGGATAAAAGACTCCTGCGAGCTTGCATTGCAGGACTGGATGGGTTCTGCCGGTTTTGACCGGGAAGATGAAGATCAATGGGGAAAAAAGTGGGCTGAAGCTTATGTTGAATTTGCTGCCGGCGAAAAACGGCAATGGCTGTATAAGCAGGGCGTCCGTTTTTTCCCTGTAGTGGGCTGGGCGGAACGGGGCGGCTATACAGCGGAAGGCCACGGCAATTCCGTCCCCCGCTTCCATATTGTCTGGGGGACCGGGCCAGGAATCGTGAAACCCTTTGAACTCAGAGTCCGGAATGGAATAAGAGCCGGCCATACCTTCTATCTGCCCCGCCACCAGGTGGATGAAATTCTTATGGAAAACGGTGCCGCCGTGGGTATAAGGGGAACTATCCTTGTAGAGAGTGATGCAGAACGCGGAGTCGAAAGCTCGCGTGAAGCGGCAGGCTTCTTTGAATATTTTGGGGAAGCGGTCATCATCACCAGCGGAGGCATCGGCGGGAATCATGAACTAATCAGGAAAAATTGGCCGGAAAGGCTTGGATCCCCTCCTAAGACGATGATATCAGGTGTGCCTAAGCATGTGGACGGAAGAATGCTCGAAATAACCGAACGTGCAGGCGGCAGAATCGTCAATAAGGACCGGATGTGGCATTATACAGAAGGCATACAGAATTGGAACCCCGTCTGGCCGAACCACGGCATCCGGATTCTGCCCGGCCCTTCCTCCATCTGGCTGGATGCAGAAGGAAAACGGTTCCCAGCCCCTAACTTCCCTGGCTTTGATACACTTGGTACGCTTGCGGCCATTCAATCCACTTCTTATGATTATTCCTGGTTCATCCTGACCCAGAAAATAATCGAAAAAGAGTTTGCCCTGTCCGGCTCTGAACAAAATCCCGACTTGACGGGCAAGAGCATAAAGAAGGTACTCTCCCGTGTTCTCCCAGGGCCTGCTGCACCTGTTAAAGCCTTTATGGATAAAGGGGAAGACTTTGTCATTGCCTTCTCCCTTGCAGAACTGGTGGCCGGGATGAACAAACTGGCCGGAAACTCACTTCTTGTTGAAGAGGAAATAGAAAGACAACTCCTCGCCCGCGACCGGGAAATGGACAATTCCTTCTCGAAGGATCTTCAAATCACAGCACTCCGGGGTGCACGGAACTATCTGGGAGACAGGCTCATACGCGTCGCAGCTCCCCATAAGATTCTTGATCCCGCCATGGGTCCCTTGATTGCTGTGCGCCTCCGCATAGTCAGCAGAAAGACTTTGGGAGGACTTCAAACCGACTTGTCCGGACGTGTCCTGGATGCATTCGGCGATGCCATCCCCGGTCTATATGCAGCCGGGGAGGCTGCGGGGTTTGGAGGCGGGGGCATCCATGGGTACCGGTCCCTGGAAGGCACTTTCCTTGGCGGGTGTTTATTCAGCGGCAGACAGGCCGCCCGATCGCTGCTTTAGCATGGCTCGGCAGACCCGCCTTATTGCAGCGGGCCCTTCCCTGCCTTATAATGCAAGATATTACGACCATAAGAGGGGCTGACCATGAATGATATTGAAAAATTAACGGAGTTGATCCGACAGGCAGAAAGCATCACTTTCCTGACCGGTGCAGGCATCAGTACAGAATCAAATCTGCCTGATTTTCGCAGCACGAAAGGACTATGGACGAATAATCAAAGCTTTGAAAGCCTGATTTCCCGCACATACTATAAAAACAATCCAGCCGGGTTTTGGAAAATCTATAAAGAGATTTTCGCCATGAAGCTTCTTGATTCGTATGAACCGAACCGGGGGCACGACTTTATTACCTTCCTTCAGGAAATGGGCAAAAATACGGTGGTTATCACTCAGAATATCGACGGCCTCCATGAGAAATCAGGTACAAGCAGGATACGCGAGGTGCATGGCACCTTGAAGACTGCCTCCTGTCCCTCTTGCAGCGCAAAATATGATTTAGATTATATCAATGAACTGGCGGTTCCCCTCTGCTCCATCTGCGGGACAATATTGAAGCCGGACGTCGTTTTATTCGGAGACCCCATCCACCATTGGGATCTGGCGGCCGAGGCGGCTGAGACTGCCGATTTATTCATTGTCATGGGATCATCACTTGAGGTTGGCCCGGTTAATTTCCTTCCCGCCATCGCCCACACAGCAGGAATCCCCATGGCCATCATCAACAGGGAAAGAACACAATCCGATGATTTATTTGATATCAGAATCCACGCCGGAATTGGAGACACAGTACAACAAATCAGAGAAGCCCTGTGATAACAGGCTTCTTTTTTTGATCGGGCCTTCCCTCTATTAACTGTTATTGATTTCCTCCTATGATATTCTTATCATCATTAATAAATTTTACCATTCCATAGGAGGTCATTATGTTTCGGAAAACTCTTTTACCTGTATTTTTGCTGTTCCTCCTTGCTGCGTGTCAGCAGGAAGAATCCAAACAGCCGAAAAAGGAAGAAAAGAAAGCAAGCAAACAGGAAGTGATCGCATCCGCAGATCATGAGCCAATGGAAGCGGAGTATTACGAACTTCCGGATACGGCACGTCCTTTGACCGAACAGGAAAAAAAGCTGTTGCGCAAGCCAGGTATTTTTAGCGGCGACAAGTATGAGGAAGCTAAGGTGAATACAGAACTCGACAAACTTCCCGATGACCTGACTGACGAACAGTATCTGGAGGAAATGCTTCACCTATTAGCAGAGGATTATCATAAAGAGATTGAAACCTTCGCAAACTTCGATTCTTCTGTAATAGTGGATATCGACCGTCCGGATGAGAAAATAGATAATCCGGCTCTGAAAAAGACTCATTATGCCATTTTAATAGATGCGAGCGGCAGTATGAACGGCAAGGCGGGAAGCAGCACAAAAATGGCCGCTGCAAAAGAAGCGGCTCTGGTCCTATACTTAAATTCGGACAATACATACATGAATATGTAAGGAAAATGAATTTTAATCTTCTAGCAAGCAAATGATGTAACACGCTTATTTCAGAAGCTTCTTTAGGAGAATAACTATCAGATGGAGTGTACACGAGGTTTCCAAATTGTACGACTGGACAGTCATCAACACAGAAATCTTTGAAACAGTCCAAATCAGCGATAACTGTGCTGCTGCCATCAATGCAGTTCTTGGTAACAGCGGAACAGTAACAGCTATTGTTAACCCTGGGCCGATAGCGGCGACCATCCTTGATATCCAGTGTGTAGAGAGAAATGGAATCGAGCTTGGCACAGTGCATGTCCAAAAGTCAGGCATTGTGACAGTTTCCTATGTAGACGGCACAGGCGCGGCAGTCTATATACCAGAAACATTCAATTTCTCCCGTAACCACTACTGAAAGGCATCCTTAAAGCTGCTGCCTTGTGTATCCGATCGCTTTGCTGATCAGCTGGATATCGGCCAGTATGGCTTCCTTTAAATGGGAAAAACTGCATCTTTTATATTCATCAAGCAGGCGGTCAAGCTCCTGCAGAAAAACCAGGCATTCAGCATTATTTTTCATAAGGCACCCCTATCCATTCAGGCTGTCTTGTCTTGCTAGACTGTTACTTTATACCCATATTATACATATTTAGACACCATTTGTTAAGGAAAATCTACTAATTTACATATTCCGCGCTTTATCCCTGCCACAGATGGACCAATGTTATGCAGGCAAGGAGAATAATCATCAGCCCTGCTGCTTTATTTATTTTAGGAAGATGACGGGAAAATCTGCTGCGGAATTTACTGATTGTGATAACCAGTACAGCCCACCAGATGGATGCTCCTAGAAAAACCCCCGATATGAGAGCTGCACCATGGATAGATGCCCCTGCTTCCCCGGCTGCCCCAATTCCGGTGAACATCGCAGCGAAATTAAGAATCGTTGAAGGATTCGTCAGCATAAGAAGAAGAGTGGCTGCAAACATCTGATATGGAGTCCTGCCCTTTAGAACCGCTCCTGAAGCAGGTTCTTTTTTCAGAAAGGCTTTTATCCCGATATAAATTAAAAACATGGAACCCATAATACTTAAATACATTTCATATTTTATCAGGAAGGAGGATACAGCTGAGAAACCCAGAACAGCCACGCCCGCATATAGCAGATTAGCCGCAGCCGCCCCGATTCCGGTGGCGAATCCCGCCTTCCTTCCTAAATCCAATGTGCGCTGAATACATAATAGCCCAATAGGCCCAAGCGGGGCTGATACGGAAAAACCGAGGATGAGGGCTTTTAAGAATAACATGCTGTCTCTCCATTTCTGTTCATTTCATTATATTAATATATCTTAATCCACCGGGTAATTAAAATGTTTTTAAATCTGCTAAATTTAAGCACTGCTTCCGGCCTCCTAAACTATCAGAAAACAAAACAAAAAAAACTGCCTGCGGCAGTCTGGTCAATGATTTTCATAGATATATATTTTCCCATTATCCGGCGTTCTGAATTTAGGTCCTGTAAACCCCCTTTTGATCAGGGATTTCCGCATGAACATCATGACACCCCCATGCCCCACTATGAGGACGTCTCCTTTTTCAGACAGAATTCTATCAAGAACAGATTCAATCGACTGAAGCACTTCTTTTCTGGAAATCGGCTGGGATTTATGGTTCAGGAGCCAGGCAATCCGGATAAATAGCAGATGAAGCGGGAGTGGCAGCCTGAATCGGGAAGAGAATAAGGGAGAAAGCTGTATTTCCCTCAGCTCGTCCAGGAATATAATTTCTCCAGCATAAGCTTTTTCAGCTGTTTTTTCAGCCCGAGGCAGGGTGCTTGAAAAGCATTTCTGCCATTCAACTCCACACCCTTCTATTTCATTTTCTTCCACCTCGGAAGCATCATATTCCTCCACCCATCGCATCAGTTCATCTGAAGAAACCATCCGTTTCGGATAACCCCGGATCACCTTAAAATGGCGCAGCAGTCCCACTTTCATTTTCTTTCCCTCGCTTATTATTAAATGCAGTATTGCAATAATCAATTAAGTAATGCAAGAACTGGATGGTCCGGTCCACCTGGTCCCTGGCCGGCCGATGCAGGCATCCAGGCAGTCCGCGGCGTATTTCAATGGCGGAGCGGATGACGGGATGCCACTCCTCCGGCAGGGAGTTCAGCCCATATTCCCCTGCCCCTATTTTAGAGATAATTTTATTTTCCTTAAGTGTGTAAAACTGTCTAAGCACTCCCAGGACCGACCATGCAATCTCTTCATTTATAACAGCAGAGGGCAGCTGTTTTATATCCTGAATATGTTTTTTCATATCCATGACCCTTGGTCTCCAGTAACTGTTCATGTTATCCATTACATAAGCTGCTGTCTCTGCTGGGTTCAAGTTTACCTCTAAATCCTTCCACGGGGTACCTGCTACCGTGATGCCATTGGAGTTTAAAAGAAGTTTGGTAATCGGGTTGTATATATGACCGGGAACCAGGGCTCCTGATTGATAGGTGAAGGTTTGGCCCTCCTTAGGAATGCCGCTTAGAAGGTCCCTCTGCAGTATATAACTTCCATCCAGTTCGCAATCATGATTTTCTGCCAGGATTCTGTGGATTTCCTTTAACACTTCGACTTCACCAAGATCCAGGGAACGACTCGTCAATGCCAAAAAATCAACATCGCTGCCTGGCCCGAATGCACCAAGTGCAATTGAACCATGAAGATACAGACCGCCCAATGCAAGCGGAAGCCTGCTCTCCATCAGTTCCATATATTCCTCTATAACCTGCCGGGCAGGAACCGGTATATGTATCATCCAAAATCTCCTATGATATTTGATACATACAGAATAGCCTCTCATTGGGTCCAGTTCAAGTAATTTTACAAATTTTTCTTTTTCTGCAGACTATTTCTCTATCAGAAATCAGACGATCACGATGCAGCTGCTGCCCCGGCTGCCTGCTTCTTGTATACAAATCGCGAAAGCTGAACGCTCACTTCATATAAAAGAAGCAATGGGACGATCACTAGAATATCCGATATAAAATCAGGCGGCGTAATCAGGATGGAAATGACTACAAGCCCAAAATATGAGAGCTTTCTTCCTTTGGCAAGCCGGATTGGATTCAGTATCCCTAAGCGTGTCAGGAACATAACAACAAGCGGAAGTTCAAAAAGGAAGCCAAAAGGAAGCACCAGGGAAATCATGAAGCCAAATTACTTCTCAGCGGTAAACAGTGTCTCAAACTGACCTGCTGACAATGACTCCAGGAAGTCTATAACGATCGGGAACAGTATTCCATACCCAAATGAAATTCCTGTTCCAAATAAAAGGAAAAAACCCGGGATGTACCGGAGTGTGACCGACCTTTCTTCTTGGGTAAGCGCCGGGGCTACAAAGGCCCATATCTGATAGGCTGCAAGCGGCATAACAAGCATCACCGCAGCCACTCCCGATATGGAAAAATAAATCCACAGCACATCACTCGGACCAAGCACAGCAAGATTTCCTTGCAGATCCCTCACCAGCCAGCCATACACAGGCTTAACAAAAATAAAGCTCCCTGTGAAGGCAAGTAAAAATCCTGCAAGAACCGTTATAAATCTCTTTCGTATCTCCTCTAAATGTGCCCCTAGGTGCAGCTCTTTGCTTTCCACAAGATTCCCTCCTTATTTCGCCTATTAATAAAATGGGGGAGGAGGCGTTATGCGGGTCTCCTCCCTCGAGTATCAACCTTCCTTTTTGACAGCAGTCAATGGAGTTTTTTTCTCTTCTTCCGCTTCTTCTAAATCAGCGGTCAATCCTTTGGCAGCAGACTTAAACTCAGTGAGGGTCCGGCCAAAAGCGCGGCCGATTTCGGGAAGCTTAGCAGGCCCAAAGATAATCAGCGCAATGACCAGAATTATAATTAGTCCAGGGATTCCGATATTAGAAAGCATTTAAATCCTCCTCTCTCGAAAATTATTGAGTTATCTTCATCCGTTTTCTTTGTTTCTCATGGGCTCTGTTATGGGCAGTAGTACGGTCTTCCTCTACTTCATTGGTCATTTGGATTCCCTCAGGAACCGGTATTGATGCTATTTTCTGGAGTCCGGCCTGATCTTTTTGATAAATAAAGGAAGCCCTTGTTGAGATGTCTGCTCCTGGCTCCGTCACAAATGGAAGCACTCTGTAGTCTGCGCGCCATTGATCCTTGGTAAGAGTGCACCTGACATACCCCCGGTAATCATTAAAAAATTTTATATGTGGATTCTGGCTCAGGATTTTATCTGTATCAGCCCGTTTGTCTGCGCCATTTCCTCCTGAAGTTATCGAGGTACCGACAAATTCAACTCCTACTGTCCTTGAATCCGGTCTTATGAAATCCTCCTTAATTTCACAAGCCCAGCTTGCGTGGACATCACCTGTAAGCACTACCAGATTACTGGTCCCCTTTTCTTTCAGCTTTTTCATCAGTCGTTCCCGTGCAGCAGGATACCCATCCCAGGAATCCATGCTGAATTTTGGCGAAGTCAGCGTTGCGTAATTTCTCTCTGAAAAAAAGATTTGCTGCGGCAGGACATTCCAGCTTGTTTCTGACTTTCCTAATCGGTCCGTAAGCCACTGCTCCTGCTCTTCTCCAAGAAGTGTTCGGCTTGGATCCAGGGATTCCGGTGTCTGTGGGGAACTTCCATCCCCATTTGCCTGGTCATCTCGATACTGGCGTGAATCGAGAACAAAGAACGAGGCCAGATTCCCATATGAGAAATCACGGTACAGCCGCATATCAGAGCCTTCAGGCAATGAGGACTTTCTGAGCGGCATATGTTCGTAATAGGCCTGGTAGGCCGCAGCCCTCCGCTTTATGAATGCCTCGACAGACTGGCCTTTTTCAGGATTGAGGTTTGCATAATTGTTTTCCACTTCATGATCATCCCATGTTACTACCCATGGAAAAGCAGCGTGAGCCGCCCGAAGGTGGGAATCAGAACGATACTGGGCATATCTGTTCCGGTAATCTTCCAATTGAATAATTTCGGGTCCACTGTGCATTCTCACATTGCCTGAAGGGGAAATATACTCATTTGGCCCATATTCATATATGTAATCTCCAAGATGAAAGACAAGATCAAGATCTTCTTTTGCCAAATGCTTATAGGCCGTAAAATATCCATGTTCAAATTGCTGGCAGGAAGCGAAAGCAAACTTCATGCTTTTTATATCAGTCCCAGCTGCGGGAAGGGTTTTCGTTCTTCCGGTCTGACTGGTCTCGCCGCCGCTCTTGAACCGGTAATAATAGATCTGTTCGGATTTCAGTCCTTCCACTTCTACATGAACACTATGCCCAAGCTCAGGCCTGGCAGCAACTTTTCCTTCCTGGACCACCTTGCGAAAATGCTCATCCCTGGCAATCTGCCATTTTACCTGCACAGGCTGCGGAGCCATTCCGCCTCCATTCAGCGGGTCAGGGGCAAGTCTTGTCCACAAAACGACTGAGTCAGGAAGCGGATCTCCCGATGCAACACCTAATGTAAATGGATAATCTCTGAATTTCGGCGCTGCATTCACCTCCATCCCAGTGACAGACTGTGCAAGTGCCAGGCCAAGGGATAATCCGGCAAGCTTGCTTGCCCCCTGTATGAAGTCCCTTCGGTCCATATTCTTTCCAAGGGCTGATCCGCTCCACCTTTTCATTAACTCTTCCAAAGAAACTCCATTATCCATCGCTCATTTCCCTCCCGCGTTAAGTAGCTTACGGATAACAGTATAGTTCCTGATTTTGAACATATTGTTAAGAAATGTTAATAACTATATTCAGAACAAGTGCTAAGGTTGCAGGGCGAAATAACTGTGTGGATCATATGGAGAAATAGCAGCTTCGCGGATAAGTCATGTTTCCCTGATTTTCGACATGTCCCTAAGTACTTAAGACCTGAAATAAATTAACATATCCTTTTTATAATATTTACATTTTTTGTTAGAACCGCATACTTCGACCTAAAAAAACTGCCTGCTAATAAGCCGGCAGCATAACATATAATGATGGCTGAAACTCAGCCCGTACAAACCATGATGATATTTCCATCCGGATCTTTTACTGTGAAAAATGAAAAATCATCAAACTCCACTATGCCGCTGTCACATTCGATATTCAGTGATTGAACATAATCAAATGATTTTTTGATATCGTTTGTATGGAAATTAAACAGGGGATAAGGCGCTGGTGATGCTGCCTTTCCAGGTTTGGGGCCGGCATCAAGCGTTAAGCCGACCGGACCATCAATCTCCAGGTTATAAACCGGGTGTGAAACTCGGTCTTCATCGACTTCCTGGCCGAGAAGCCGGCCATACCAGAGAGCAGATTTTTTCAGGTCGGTAACATGGATAAAAACTGTGTTCATTTTGTTTTGTACAGGACTTTTCATAGTGCGCACACTCCATTTCTATTATTTATACATCTTCAATAACGAAATAGAGAGTCAATATTATACCCTGGGAGTATAATTTTTTTAAAATATATGCTGAAAGTACTTCGCATTCAACCCTGACTCCAGTTCATGGGCAGCGGCCTGCAGCAGTTCCCAGGAAAAACAGTAGAACTTCCAGTAAACGATGACATTATTCTCAATCTCCACATAATGAATATTATTCAAATAGCGCACGCCTTCTCTTACTTCGTACTCTATGATCACCGGCCTGCCCCAGAGAATAATATATTCTGCCCCGAGACACCCTTGCGCAGCGGCCGTTTCCTGCCAATCCTTGAGGGAATTCTTCAGTGTTTCATCTTTCCCCATTTCAACTCCGGCGTGAGTGATATCCACCACTACATTTTCATCAAGCAGGGCAGCAATAACCGCCGGGTCTTTCCTGCGGAATCCTTCAAGCATCGCCCCGACCACCTGATTCCCGTGCAACGCTCCGCTAACCTTCCTCTTAATGGGGACTTCCGGGCCGGACTTCTGGATCTCCTTTAGAACTTCGCGGGCCCGGTTAAGGCTTGCATATACCGCCCCTCTTGGTGTGCCGATCATGCTTCCGGCCTCTTCAGCCTTGAATTGAAATACATCTACCAGAAGAATGGCCACATATTCCCTGGGTGTCAGATTCCTCGCCAGCCATTCAAGATTCTCGATCGTATTGAATGGATTTCCCGGGTCTTTGATCCATTCCACTTCGTAGGATTCCTCGGACACAATCTTTTTCTTCCTCTGCTGATCAATCCAAACATTCGCTGCTATCCTGAAAAGATAGGCTTTCACATTCATTTCCTGAAACACTTTTGAAAGCAGGGATAAAGATCTAAGCAGGGTCTCCTGGACCAGATCCTCTGCATCCCAGGGAGAGCGGGTCAGTTTGTAGCAATACTGCCAGAGCGGCTGGCGGAAGGGCTCTATCCTCTGCTTGTATTCATGCTCTAACTTTCTCATATCCGAGCTGATCTCCTGTATGTCTCTTTCCGTCATGCATTTACCTCCATGCTGCTATTATTCATCATTCATTTGAATGACTGTCATCTGTATCGGAAAACTCTCCGGCTGGCCTTGAATGGCCGGAAGGACTTTCTCACCATGTTAGATTCACTGGGTCATCCCCATTATTTTTTCTGCTGCAGCCCATGGCCGAATATCAAGACTTGGAAAATCGCCAATCCTTACCCATAGGGGCTGATATGTACCTCTATTTCTTTCCGGATCGGTATATTCCTCCCCAAGACCTGAGCTTATTTCACCCTTGATGATCTCTGCAAGGTAATAATGCTGTTTCCCCTGAAATTCTACATCCATGAAGAAATCTTTAATTTTGATGGAAACTCCGAGCTCTTCCATGCATTCCCTGATGACTGCTTCTTCCGCGCTTTCTCCTGCCTCAATCCCGCCGCCGGGAAACACATAATACTCCTCATTTTCTCTTTTCCTTTTAATCAGCACCGCCCTGTTTTTTTTAAGAATGACGGCCGCACTTCTGTTTCTCATGAAGTTCCCTCCTATATTAAAGCTCAGTCAGTGAAGATTCTTTTAGCAGCGAAAAGGGAAATCCAGTTCAAAAACGACAACTGTAACATTTCAATAAAACTTCTTTAAATCCTTTTTTTACACAAAAAAACCCTCCTTCCTTTTCTGGACGAGGGATATTATCGTCAGTCTCCCAGCAGCCCTTCTCTATCCGGGGCAGTTGGAGGCTGTTCAAGCTATTCATTTTTTATCATGATATTTGCTCCGTCCTCCGCATACAGGGATACTTCTGCAAGGAGCCGGGCATAATCAATACCTAAATCGAGCCTTGGACTCATGGCTGATGACTGACTGTAAAAACCAATGCTCAGCGCTGTAAGTGCAGTTGTAAAGAACAGCGTCAATTTATCAGAAAAAGTAAATTCGGTTGACTGTTCCGGTTCCTGTCCCCAGGACTCCGGGACCGGCATGCCGCCTTCTTGAAGGGAGTCACGAAAGATCTCTTTATGTTTCCGGGATATTTCAACTCCCCCCTGGAAGTATGCCTTGATTTCTTTCGATCTGGCAACCTGGGCAAAACCAAGCAGGGCCGCTTCCCCCAGATTATTACGCTGGAAGTTCAGGTAAAGATGGCAATCTCCAATGCTGTCATCGGCCTTTGTTTCTTTTTCAGCCCTTTCAGAAAGTTCTTTCTCGAAACAAAGTCTATTTTTTCAGGGACCGGGATATATGGTGCCCTCTGATAAACGCATTTAGCAAGCTGCAAATTCTTTGAGCGCTCCTGAATTTCCATGGCTTCGGACATGCACTTTTTATAGAACAGGAAAATATCTTTCCGGACTGCCAAATTCAAACTCAGACTATAACCAACCAGCGCTATTTGGACATTTGGGTAATAAAATTTAAATAAAAGATGTCAGTGAACAGCCGTGGAGAATTAAAGTCTGCATCGTCTTCCTTAAAAGCTTTGGAAATGCATGATTTTCCTTTTCATACAGAGTCTGGATGAAGTAAATATGTTCTTCAGATTTTTTTTGACAAAAAGCAATAAATCATGTACTTCTGGATCATCCACTCTGGCCAAAAATTGATTCAGCATGCACACTAATACACTATCATTCAAATAAGCGGACCCAGAGCTGTGATACTTCCCCTGATGTTAAATGGATATTAGTATGATCCATAATCAACCTGTCCATTTCTGCTTATAATTTCCGTGACCTTCATATTTATGAAGAGATAACCCAGGACATCAGTCATCCAGCAGTCCTTTACGGTCTGCGGCGCTTGGCGGCTGTTCCATCCATCCCTTCCTGATGAGGAGCTCCATGCCGTCTTCCGCAAGCAGAGCAATTTCAGCAATCATCCTCGTATAACAGGAGGATAAGTCCTTCCTCTGACTGACTGATAAAGCTTCGCCAAAATATCCGATGGCAGATGACAGCAGCATGGCAGTATGGTAAAGCATCAGCTTGTCCGAAAAGGGCGGTGATGTCGAATCCGTCACTTCTGCCGAATAATTCCGCGGTGCCGGCAGTTCATTATCCCTTAAAATTGAGGCAAGCAAATCAAAATGCTTTTCGCAAAGCTTTTTGGCTCTTTTCATGAAAGCTTTCACCTCTTTTGACTGTGCTGTCTGCCCAAAACCGGTTTCGAGCACTGCTTTCAAGTCCGTCTTTTGCAAATTCAAATACATGCCGCTGATTTCAATCACATTTAGAGGACGATCCCCCGAAAAAAGGTTCTCCATATAACTTTCCTTTTTAATGAATTCCACCTCATGCCTGTTATGAAGAGTTGGCGGCCGGCTGATCAATCCAATATCCGCAAGAACAGTGATTGATTTGTTATAGAGTTCCATAGTCTCATTGCAGCACTCCATAAAGTACCTTCGCTGGTCTTCTCTTATTATGATGCCGATGGCTCCGGCATAGCGGGTCATGCCGTGGATGCTCATGATATAGATATAAAAGAGCATGAACGATTCGGAGAACAGAGGTGGAGCGCTCTTGTTATCCTCCTCTTGGAAACCAACAGGAAGCGGATAATTCTCATTCAGGAGAAATCCTCCGCCTTTCTCCAAATGACGTTCTGAAAGCATGAGCGCAAATTGCAGCACCTCTCTGATCCTGCCGTCCCGGCAGCTGCCGAGAAAAGAGAGCAGTACGCATTTGGATAAACTGTCATTCATGTATTGAGACCAAAGAGCGGCTATTTCAGGAGCCGTCAGTGGAGCTTCCATCTTTTCTTGATTCAATGCCATCCCTCCTGCTTATGGAGAATAGTGTAACCAAAGGACAATATGGTTATTAATCCTGGCAAAATAAAAAAGCCCCCGGTATCTGGGAACTTCAATGTTTTTAGACTTTCAGCCATATGTTAGAGTTCAGGCTTTTCGTCATGTATATCTTTTGTTGAATCAATCACTGCTACAATAATCTTTCCATTCTTAATGTCCTCCACATATTGACGGACCTGCTCTTCATTCAGGCCCACTGCATCAAGAGCCTTCGTGAGGCCGCTTGCCCCGGTGGACATACCGGCCACTGCCCCGCCGAGAATGGTTATGATGGGGCCGGCTGCCAGGATCGGGCCGATTCCCGGTATGGCCAAATAGCTTAATCCAAGGAATAATCCTGCAAGCCCGACTGCGCCCCCTGTTGCGGCACCCGCCATGACTCCATCTCTGTCCCCTGCTTTTACCTGGTTGGCTTCAGCTCCCAGACCTTCGATGTCCTTTGCAACAATCGAGATTTCATTCTGGCTGTATCCCTGCTTCTTCAAATCATCGACAGCTGCCTTGGCTTCTTCCTGGGTATCGTAGACGCCAATCACTTTTTTGATCATAATGACTATCCCCTTTTTTCATGCTGTTTTATTAATTAATACCCTGTTCTGGTGTCATATAATCAATAAAAGACTGTCAGTCAGAAAGAGTCTTAATAATTTTCCTGATAAAAGGCTGAATCCTTAGGTGCCAGAAAAGATGAGAAACACATTTAACCTGCCGGTATATAGCCGCAGCTGCAGGGTGGAATTCTTCCACCTATAGATTCAACGGACTTACCTGATGGAATTATGGGTAATAGTATTAAATCGGAAAACGGAGAAGTATCATACATATTGCGAGTCTAGGAATCATCTAAGGGAGGAACTTCCATGGAGACAGGATTGGCATTTGCCGGCGGCGGCATCCCAGGATGCGCAGCCGTAGGTGTGCTGCGGGCATTCAAGGAGTGCGGCATTAAAGTGACACATGTAACAGGAACAAGCTCCGGTGCAATTGCAGCCGCCTTGTATGCATATGGATATGAGGCGCGGGATTTAGAAGAAATCGTCCCTGCCCTCAGCAGGAAGTATCTTGATGTCGATTATAAAGCGGTTATGCTGAGGGCCCTGCTCCTGCAGCCGCATATAAATGGTTGGCTGAAGGGAAACCGGCTCCGTAACCTCGTCGGCAGATTGACTGATGAAGCAACGCTCTCATCCATGAAGCTTCCGTGCGGCATCGTGGCGACAGATTTAGAAAAAGGACAGCCATTCGTTTTTACACAATCCCCTATCCCAGGCTTTGATTACGATACAGACGCCCTCATCTCTGATGCTGTACGCGCAAGCTTTGCCATACCCCTTCTTTTCAAGCCCCTGGAGCATAAAGGACAGACGCTGGTAGATGGAGGGGTAACTGTCAACTGTCCTGTCCAGGTCTGCAGGGCCCTGGGTGCAAAAAAAGTGATCGCCATTGACCCGATTACCCCGATAGCCAAAATGGGGGGGCATGGAAGCGGTGCATACCGGCTCATGCACAAAATCATTTATTTGAATCTGCAGCTGCAGATGGAAATCGAAAACAAATATGCAGATTATGTGTTAATGCCAGAGACGGGCTTTGTAGGCGGCTTTGAATTCAAGAAGGCCGTACATTGTATAGAAGCCGGCTATCAAGCCGCTATGAAAAACATGGAGGCTATTGAGAGGGAGCTGTCTGATGTCTGATGCAAAGAAAAACAGCTGCCGGCGGCAGCTGTTCTTTTTTTATAGAGATGGGACGGCAGCGTTTTCCGCTGCCTCTTTTCTCCCATGCAGGAAATAGTAGAGCGCTCCGCCTGCCGCGATGGCCGCTGCCATCATCGCGTACAGGAGGTGATAGCCGGTATGGGGAATGATCAACCCGAGAATATATGGGCCAAATCCCAGCCCTGCATCAAGAAAAATAAAGAAAGTAGAGGTAGCAAGGCCCATCCGGTGCGGCTCTGTCACCTTGATTGCCACCGCCTGGGTAGTGGACTGCATATTGCCAAATCCAAGACCGATCAGGGCGCCTGCTGTGAGTAAGGTAAAGCTAGAGCCTGCTTGGCTGAGGAGAAGCATGCCGGCTGCAAAAAGGATAAACGCCGGGTACATCACGAAATTCGCTCCCCTGGTATCCATAATCCTGCCGGTAAATGGACGTGAAGCCAGTACGGCAATCGAATATACGATGAAGAAAAAGCTTGCCGTCTCTACTAGATTGATTTCAATCGCATAAAAATTGATGAACGAAAGCACGCTTGAATAACAAAAAGCCACGGCCAGTGTGATGACCGCTATCGGCAATGCCTTTGGTTCGACAAAGCTTGCGAGGCTGAAACCTTTTGCCTTCCGGATACCCGGATCTGTATGAAGGGCCGGCACTTTGACAAATAGTGCAATGACAAGGCTTAGAACTCCGAGTGCAGTACAAAAGGAAAAAATAACAGAAAAACTCGTATGCTGGCTCATATACAGCCCGATAAACGGGCCAATGGCTGTGGCAAGAGTTGCACTCATGCTGTAATAACCAATTCCTTCACCTTTTCGTTTCGCCGGGATGATCTGTGCGACAATGGTTCCGGTTGCTGTTGAGGCCATCCCCAGGGCAAATCCATGAACAAGACGGTTCAGCATCAGGAAAGCGACCCCCAAATCCACAAAATATAGCAGGGTGGTCAACGTAAAGAATATAAGTCCAATGAAGAGAGTCCTTCTTCGTCCGATGACATCAATAATCCTGCCAATGAACAGGCGGCCAAAAAGTGTGCCGATGATAAAAATTCCGGTTACAAGCCCCGCTTCACTTGTTGAGGCAGCAAATCTTTCTACGGCAAAGACGGCAATAGTTACCATCAGTAAATAAAAAATAAGGGTCAATATAAAGTTTACAGTCGATACAACAATAAAATCCTTTGTCCATAATCTGGGCTGTGGTTCATTCAATTCCTATTCCCCCGTTTTATCAATGTATTTCTTATCTGGGCCATAGCCTGGATTATTTTTTTCTGCTCTTTCTCCGGAATCCCGGCTAAAATCTCCACCTCAAACTTGTCGATGATCACTCTCATCTCCTGATAGACGGTACGCCCTGTATGTGTGAGCTGAATTCTCTTTTCCCGCTTATCAGCACTCGGAACCCGGGTGATGAAGCCGAGCTCCTCCAGGCGATGGACTGTCCTGGTTATATTCGGCTTCTCAACTCTCTGGTAATTGGCCAGTTCGACAAGGGTTGCGGGTCCATATGTGTGTAAATAAAAGAAGACCGTCCATTGAGACCTTTGAAGCTGATGACTTGATAGAAGCTCATTCAAGCTGCTCTCAAAAGGTCTGTACAGCATCAGGAGCCCATGAAAGAATGCCTGAGATGTTTTTATATGAATCCCTCCGTTATTTCACCACATTAATGATTATCATTGATAACCATTTGATTATAGCAAATATCTGCCTCTCAGTCCAGAGACTGATACATGCTGCAGGAGCGCAAACTCATCACACTGCCCCGTAACTTAAATGTTATTTGACTGTGATGTTTTTAACGTTTTACCATGCTATGATGAAAAAGATGAGTAATGAAAAACTTAGGAGATCAATGGCGATGGCTAATGAGCAGAAGAACATAATGGAAGAAGAATTAGAGTTATTGAAAGCCGCCCTCCAGCTCGAGCAGCTGAAGGTACGCAGCCTTAAAAAGATGTTAAAGGCGGAATATGACCTCGAAGGTGATAAATCGGATAACTTCAATTACCTCCTTGGCCTGGACCGGTATGCCCCACCGGACGAAATCAAGCGGGAGTTCAAAAAACTGCTGAAAGCACTGCATCCTGACCGCGGCGGCGATGACAGGCTATTCAAGGTGTTTCACAGCCACTATAAGAGAGTCAAGTAACCTTGGAGCAAAGCACACAATGGCCCCTTGACTCTATATCACAATCTGAGTATTGCTCACTTCTCCTGTCTTATTCTCCATGTTATACCGCCCTTTTAATTTATCCAGCTATTTATCGAACAATGTGGTAAAATTTAGATTATTGTTTGAAAATTCTGTTAGTACATTGATATCTGGGGAGGTTAATCATGAATAGCCATAACAAATTTGCACTTTTTGTATCTTTGATAGTTTTAGTTGGTTTTCCAATGCTCTTTCTCTTCATATCAACTGTTACTGGGCAATGGAGCTATCTTGTTTGGAGTATTCCACCTTCCTTCGCTGCGGGATTATCTGGTTTGCTGATTACATTAAATCGAATTAAGAAAGAAGAAAGAGCTGCTTAGCGCTCCCTGTCCACATTGAATAAAATTAAAAGCTTGGAAAATATCCCAAGCTTTCGTTCATTGAATTTCTATTTTTGCCGCTAACTCCTATGTTATGTGAAGGCTTTTCTCCACTTTACCGGGATCTGCCTGCTGAATGGCAGTCTTCCTGTTAGTCTGCAGATTCTGGTGACGGCTCCTTGCGCGGGGCTGTCGCAAAATACTGCTGCAGCATCCCGGCGTTTGGGATCATATCCTGGATGGTATATTGATCGAGCACCTTCAGAAATTGTTCAAGTGCCTCGTTCAATACATGCTTCAAAGTGCAGACAGGAGAAATGACACATTGATTCTGCGCGCTGTCAAAGCACTCCACCACATAAAAGTCTTCTTCCGTCTTACGTACTACTTCCCCGACATTTATATCAGCCGGCAGTCTTGCAAGCCTGATTCCTCCATTCCTTCCCCTAATGGTCTCGATATAGCCGATTCTTCCAAGGTTATGAATGATTTTCATTAAATGATTTTTAGAAATTCCATAGGCTTCAGATATGTCCTTTATATTAACCAGCCGGTCACGATCCCCGGATGCCAGATAAATCAATACACGCAGGGAGTAATCTGAATAATAGGTCAAACGCATCAATATTCCCCCCATAACTCTGTTTTTTTCTGTGGAAAGTCATAAGGCTTCCTGCAGCCAGGTGTGAACACCATTTATCTGGCCGGCATTCCTGCCTGCGCAGTACTCCGCTCCACCGCCCCATTGTGTTTGTTCCTGCTCTTGTCCTGGTTTCCTTTCCATGTCTGGGCTGCAAGTAGAAAATCTATGTTTGTTTTATGATAGCACAAATGCGAAAGAATAATAACGTTTGCTCAATCGTTCACAAGGTTGTGATATTTAAGCATTGAAGTTCATGCCAAGCGGATTTATCATAAAGATGTATTCAAAATACTTCTTTAAAGAAAGCGGGAATGATCATGCTGAAACAAGAAACCATCGACATCATTAAAGCGACAGTTCCGGTTTTACAGGTTAAAGGTGTAGAAATAACAACTGTATTTTATAATAATCTTTTTAAAAGCCATCCTGAACTTCTGAACATTTTCAATCATGTTAATCAAAAACGCGGACGGCAGCAGACTGCACTAGCCAACACGGTACTGGCAGCTGCCATGTATATCGACAAGCTGGAAACCATTATCCCGGCGGTTAAAAAAATCTCCCACAAGCACCGCAGCCTCATGGTTCAGCCGGAACATTACCCAATCGTCGGCGAACATTTACTGGGTGCAATTAAAGAAGTTTTGGGCGATGCTGCAACGGAAGATATCCTGAATGCATGGGGAGAAGCATATGGAGTGATAGCTGATGCGTTCATCGGGATTGAAAAGGAAATGTATGACGAAGCTTCTGCAGAGGAAGGCGGTTTTGCCGGCTTCAAACAATTCCAGATCATAGACCAGGTTAAAGAGAGCGATGTGATTACATCCTTCTATCTGAAACCAGCCGACTCCTCAATTCTGCCAAGCTTCATTCCAGGACAGTATATTACGGTTCGAGTCAAAATACCGGGTGAAGAGTATCTTCACAACCGTCAATACAGTCTTTCTGCAGCGCCTGGCCGGGAATATTTACGAATTTCCGTTAAGCGCGAACAGGAAACGAGCTTACCTGGAGGCAAGGTTTCCAACTATCTTCATGATATCGCAAAAACTGGCGATCTGATTGAAATCACTGCGCCGGCAGGCGATTTCGTTCTCACCGAAGGCTCAGTACCTATCACATTTATCGGCGGCGGAGTCGGAATCACCCCATTCATGAGCATGCTTCAATATATTGGGGACACCCAGCCACAAAGAAAAGTTCATTTCATCAATGCTTCCCAAAATGGAAGAGTACAGCCTTTCAGGGATGAACTGGAGAATATAAGCGGAGTTCTTAAAAATATGGAACTTTCCTATATTTACAGCAGACCGGTTGATCAGGATGTTCACAATGTCCATTTTAAAAAGGCAGGATACATTGATAGAGTACTGCTCGGTGAAGCTGTCCGTAAAAACGAAGGCGGGGCATTCTATGTATGCGGCCCGGTTCCTTTTCTGGAAGCAGTCATTACAGGGCTGAAACAGGAAGGCATAGCCGAATCTTCCATTCACTATGAATTCTTTGGTCCATCCGTAAATCTTGAAACTGAATAAGCAGTTCCAGCCCGCCTCACGGTATTTCCATTGGCGGGCTTTTTATGGTTCTCGGTCAATGGGAGATAGGATGTGATCGTTATAGGTATCGATATACAGGCTGCCGTTTCCCCCTAATACTGCATAGAAGACATCCTTTTCCGTGAGGCATCGCTTATCCAGCTCGGACTGAAGCCAGGAAAGGCCAATTTGGTTCTCCTTGAGGTTGTTGTGAACAATCTGGCCATCCATGATTACCTCGATGGGGAAAGAATCTCCTTGATCAGTCAGCAATGATAATGACTGTATGGTAACATGCCGGTACTGAGGTTTCTTTAAAACCGTCATTGTCCCATTGACTTCAAGAATTGCAAACAATACTTCATCTATGTTAAACACACTTTTTTCCCGAAGCTGCTGATTCAGATAATCAAGCGTATATCGCATCTTTCTCATGTTATGCTCCAGCACCTTGCCATTCTGGATGAGGATGGTGGGATCTCCGGCAAAAAAACGCCTTGCCCTCCTGCTTTTCATGGAAAGATAGGCGAGCAGGAAAATGACGAGAACATACCATGTGAACGAGAGAACCAGATGATGCGGCTTGATGGTTAAATTAAAAGATAAATTAGCTATGATGGCACCCAGTGTAATGGATGCTATAAAGTCAAAATACGTCATTTGTGAGATTGTCTGTTTTCCTAAAAAACGCGCTGCCAGAAACAAGATGCTAAATGCCAGGATTGTCCTCAGTATAACTACTATATGTTCCTCCATACCCATGCCCCCTGTACCAAAATGCTCTAGGATTAGTATGCGAAAAAAACTATTAATTAACCTGGGTGAGACTGCACAAAAAATAGGACCCCTGCCTGCGGGGCCCTTTGCTAAATCTGTACTATTCTAGAAGGAATCCATGCTCAGGAATCAGCTATGTTTAATAATTAAGTCTTCTGAAATAACTCAATAAAAAACAACAATCTTTTAGAAGAGAAATTATTACAAAAAGAAAGGCTGCCTCAGCAGCCTATGATTTCTTTTTATTTTTAGTCTGATTCCCGGGTGAGTTTGTTCAAACTTTCTATCATATCCTCCAGGTTCCCAAAGCTGGAACTGATGTCTTCGATCCGCTCTGTCTGCAGACCCAGTGCGGCACTCATCTGTTCAATTGCTGCACTGGATTCCTCTGTGATACCTGATACAGTGCCAAGTTCCATGCCAATCGAATTTGAAACGCCCTCTAAATCCTGGAGCATGCTTTGTATCTCGCCTGCCTTCGAGACGACATGGGCTGTATTTTCTGTAATTTGGGCAAATTGGTTCAAGGCAAGAGTGGCTGCCTTATGGCTGTCTTGAATTCCTTCATTACCTCTCTCAATCTGAGATGAGACTAAATGTGTCTGTCCCTGGATATTTTTTATTAACTCCGCAATTTTTTTCACTGATTCATCGGCACTTCCGGCCAGCAGCCTGATTTCAGCAGCCACTACTCCAAAGCTCCGGCCGTACTCCCCTGCCCTTGCTGCCTCGATGGAAGCATTCAAGGAAAGGAGGTTTGTCTGAGATGCAATCTCTTCTATAGCATCCACAATTTCCCCAATGCTCCTTGTTTTATCAACGAGTGCATCCATCTCCTGCACAGTCGCCTTCTGGATTTCATAAATGCCATTCAATTGATTCCGGACATTATATACAAAGCCGCTTCCCTGTTCTGTCACAGTGGAAGTCCGCAGCGATAACTCCTTCATAAGGGAAGCATGTCCGGTTATGCCGAGGATGAATTGATTGGTCTCGAGTATTTTATCATTGATTCCAAGGATGCCTGAAGCTTGAGTTTCGGCACCGCTTGCGATAGCCTGATAGCCTTCTGACAACTCTTTGGAAATGGCATTGGTCTGCATGACATGTTGGTTCAAGTCTTTGCTATACTCCTCGATCGATCCTGCAGAACTCTTGACTTCATTCAGCAGTGCTGATACCCTTTCTTCTCCTGTTTTTACATCCGCAAGCATCCGGCTGCCCATCAGGGTTATGAAATATCCTGCCACACCTATCATCAAGATGATGGCATACATGACAATGGTATCAAGCGGGCTTTTTTGAAAGTAAGGATTAAAGAGCACATGTACAGTCTCTACTGCCAATGCGTATATTCCTGCAGCGAAAATAACCCTGGTATTCAGGTAAATTAATGAAAGGATAAGATAGAGGGGTACAGCACCCCATGTTTCATGTGATGGGATAAACCACAAAAATACAAGACACACGATGAATGTCATGGCAGAAATATAGTATTTTCCCTTTGGACTGTTATAAGCTTTCCGGTATACCGCATACACCACCCCGCTTAATGGTACAGCCGCCGCTGTAAGCATTAAGGCTGACTTAACCGAAACAATTCCAAAAGCAGATGCAATAAAGATAACCGGAACACAGGAAACCAGCAGCCCAATCAGGGCAAAGGTCAGGATTTTTGAACTGAATTTTTCATATTGAGAAACTGCCATGCTATTAATCCTCCAACATATTTAATCGTACATGTGAGAAAATACCTGCTTTATCTTCATAGGCAGGTGATTTCATTTATTAATTTATTCATATAGAAAACAAACATGAGCTTTCATCTCGCAGCCCATGCATGGAATGGAACCTGGACAAGAGCAGGAACAAACAGAATAAGGCGGTGGAGCGGAGCGGAGCAGGGCGCAGGCATGAATGCCAGAAGATAAATGAGGTTTACACCTAGCTTCAGGAAGCTTCATGATCAGCTCCGCCCCTTTTCCACTGAAAAGAGTCTAACTCTATAATTATTTTTGACTTCCTATTCCACTGCAAAAAGAAGAGCTTCCGCTCTCCTTTTTGATCCAGAGTTATTTGGATTGGCCGAGCTTTCTTCTTCTGATAACTGCCGCAGCCGAGAAAGCGAGCAATGCTGTCAGGGAAGCTTCCATCCACGGCGTTTCGGATCCTGTTGTTTCACTTGCGCCGCCGCCGCCAGTCTGTGGCATCTTGCCTGGCATCGCTGTTGAAGCAAATTTATCAGGCATCTGCATTACAATGCCATTGCCAAGTGCCTGGCCGACCCCAAACATAGCTTTGTATCCTTCCCTCCATGACTGATAGGCAGCCGCATAATCTCCTGTGACAGCTGAATCAAAAGTCTGAATTACACTCTCCTCATGGGCAAGTACCGCATCCTGAGCTGCTTTTTCAGGGAGCTTTCCTCCCGTTGCCGTCCCAAGGAAGGTTCCAAATTCTTTGGAGAATTCCTTCATCCTGTTTTCTGCTTCCATCCGTCCGTTTTCATCTTTTTTCTTAGCTGCCTGTACAAGATCACTTTGCGCATCTATGTGATTAGGCTGCCAGACATTTACAAACTGGTTTCCTGCCTCTGCTCCATAGATGGAAGAAATGGCTGCTTTAAAATCTGCTGTATTGGCATCCTGTGCCCAGTTAACGAAATCAAAATCCTTGGCGCCCCCATATTCCTTCTGCATTTCCATCGTGGCAAGGGCAAAGTGCTCCGATGCCAGTCTGTTTAAAGCTGACCTCAAATCGCCTGCTGGTGTATCAGGAGTAGTATTTTTGACTTTCTCTGGCATCTGGGCTGCTATCGCTCCTGATAGCGCCTTGCTTATATCAAACATTTGCTTGAAGCCTTCCCGATAGGTCTGATAGCTTCCCTTAAAATCTCCATCCACATAGTGGTCAAATGATTTTTGAACCATATCTTCATGTGCTTTCAAAGCCTGTTCGGCTGCCTGCTGCGGGAGTTTCCCCTCTGTCGCAGTGGCAAGAAATGCCGAGAAATCCTTAATGAACTTATCCACTTCCATGTCTGCCTGCTTCTCCGCAGCTTCATCTCCAGCTTTGACGGCCATTGCATAATCATCTGTGGCATCATTGTGAGCTGTAAAGATTCTTTCAAATTCAGCCGCTCCTTTTTCTCCATACAGCGAGGCGATAGCCGGCGTCATATCCAGCGCATTTTGATTCAGTGCCTTCATGGCTTCTTTAGCTGCTTCAGATCCTTCATAGGTAGTGGTCATGGCATTGAAGGCAAGCGCAAAATGTTCAGATAATAAATGGTCCAACGATGCCCGTAAATCTACAGCTGGTGTATTTACCGCAGGAGCCGGTGCTGCTGCGTTACCCACAACCGGGAATAATAAGGTCATTCCAAGTACCGGGGCAGCGAGTTTTTTAAAGTTTGGATTTACTTTCATAATAGAATCTCTCCTCTTTTGTTTTTAGTATGCAGTTCATAAATCTTCCTATCACGCAGCTGGCGGTCCTGCCGTTTTTTCAATATTCTGATTTTTCAGCGGCCGCTTTCTCTTTTTTCACTAAGTAAACGCTCGGATGAAAAGTTTGGATCACTTTCGCCAGTCATTTTTTATGGCAGCTTCTTTCTCTTTTCCATTTACACTAAGTAAACGGAACACTTTGAAAGTTGGATCACTCTTTGTAAAAATTCTTTCAAAGAATTTGTTTCAGTTTCTTTCTATTTATATTTTTTACACTAAGTAAACGGAGTGATTGCCGGAGTGGATCACTTTTGTTTGACTTATTTTAAACCATCTTTTTTTTATGATTCGGTCCCAAAATTGCCGGAGGAATTCTGTTTACTGGAAGAACTAGATTTAAATAAATATTAATAGTTTTCCGCCTCAGTGATTTTAAACCGCTGAAAGGATCTCTTTTCCTTGTAGTAAGCGAGAAATTTCCGTTTATTTACTAGTTCATCAACTCCTTTTTTTCAATAACAGGGAGATATTCGTTTATTGGATTTCCTTCAAAGGGTGCTATCCTCTAATGGATGGGCGCACTGCTTACGGTGATCCTCCCCGGTCCGGTGGAAGGGTCTCATGAAAAATAGCCTGCCCCAGGACAATGACTGCAGGATTGTCATCCTGAAGCGCACGCATGGAATACAGGCTATTTTCGGCAGGCCTTTTTATGGTCTTGTGAAAGGAGTGTGTTTGGATTCCTGACCATATATATCGACTGAGGCGACAAAATAATCGGCTTTTGATGATTCGGGAAGTGTATAGCTTTTACGCTGCATGGTAGAGATGCTTTTTATTTTTTTCAGTTCTCCATCGGGAAGTTTTTCATAAATCCTGTAGCCTGCTATGGTATCCTTCCTAACAGCATGCCATGTGAGGAGGCTGCCGTTTATGGATGTATCGGCAGGTGCCTCAGGCAGCGGCAGGATCTTTTCCGGCTGGGGTCTCGTTTTTAATTTGCTGTATACAACCAGTCGCTTTTCATGGTTATTGGTAGAGCGGTCATACAGCCCTGTGCACGTAATCAGGTTCAGTCTCGCTTTATCCCTTGTTCCGAAAATCTCTTTTATCGGTGCCTCATTATAAGGATAGCTTTTTTTTCTTTCAACAGAAAAGACCATTTTCTTGGACTTCTTGTCCAACAGGATGATTTCGGCCCCCGGTTTCAGCTCCTTCAGCCTGAAGAAGACAGCAGGTCCTGATTTATTGTCTACATGTCCGTCAATTACGGCACTCCCGATACGGCCAGGCTTGGTTCCCGGCTCAAACCAGGCTGCATTTCTATCATCTTTCGGAACATCGGGCTGATTGTTTCCAAGGAGCCCCACTCTCTCAATCTTTGCATCAACCTTGATGCTCGGAATAATGATCCGGGATGGTTCCAGCCCTTCACCGGAAGCCATTGCCGTCCTCTCCAGTTCCATCCGCTTATTGATGTAGTCCTTTGTCTCCTTTTTCAGCAGATTGAATTCCTTGAACACAGGATCTTCTGAAACTTCATCCTGCGGCTTTTCTTCCTTCTTCACTTCCACCGGTTTTATATTATTTGCCCCGGCTCCGCCAGTTTTCATGAATGAAGCATTCTGATCCTGGCATCCTGTTAGAAGCAGGGCGATGCCGGCAGCTGCCAGACAGGGTTTCAAAGCTTTCATTTATTTTACCTCCATTCAGAATGCTGTCCGTTCTTTTCAGACTTTCTTAAAGAGTAAACGCATACGACAGCCCAAATGGATCACTCATAAGTGAAAAAAAATTTTTTAACCGGGGGCAAATGTTTCTGCTGCCAGATTGCTGAATTCTCTAAGATAATGAAGATACCGGTCTCCGCCAAAGTTATACTTTTTGTTATACATCTTTGCCACTACCAGATCATAGGCGGGTATCACTAAAAGAGTTGGACCGGTGTTGCCTAATATCTGATAAGAGCCCCCCGGGACTTTTTCTCCTAGCTCACTAAAAAGAGTCCCCTTCTTTTGGACATACCAGAAAATTCCGTTTTCCGGCAGGTCCCTGTTGAGCCCGGGAGGACTTTGAAACGAAACAGCCACATCCACTACTTCTTTTGGGATGATCTGCTTTCCCTTCATGAAGCCCTGTCTCAGATGAAGATATCCCCAGGCGGCAAATTCACGTGCGGATACAAACAAATTCCCCTCCATTCCGGAATCCGTCCCTCCGATTGGAAGAACAGTTTCACCTGGTTTCAGGATAACTTCTACCATATCCTCGTTTGGATCTGTCCTCCAGCCAGTTTCCCTAAAGCCCAATGCATTGAATACTTTTTCCTTGAGAAGCAGGGTGAACGGCCTGCCATAGACCTTATGAATCAGCTCTGCAATCATCTTGACTCCGGTATTCGTGTAAGACCAGTTTGTACCGGCAGCAAACTCCCTGTATATTTCCCCATCCCGTTCGTCCAGACCATGTGTATGGGTGGCGAGGTGCCTGATTGCCGTCTTTTCTAATAACTTTTGATTCATATCGGGAAAATGAAGGGCTGCAGCGTCATCTAGACTTCCAATTTTCCCTTCATAAATTGCATACGAGAGTGCAAGAGCAAGATAGCTTTTCCTGGCTGAAGCAACATGGAACTGAGAGGCTTGGGAGATTGGCCTCTCCTTTCCCGGAGAGCTTCCGCTGTAGTGATCCAGGACCACAGATCCTTTATGTATAACCCTAAGGGCGGCAGCCGAACTGCCATTCAGCTGCTTTATTTCATCCACATATGAAATCAGCCTATTAATTTTTTCCATTTTATTCTCCTATACCTGTAAATTCACACTATAAATAATTCCTTTCCCGCCCTTTTTCTCCTCTAATTTAGGTTTCAATTCTTTGACAAAGGGTAAATAAACATGTTCACTAATACACATAGACTTTTAGACCAATGGAAGAGGGAAAGAAAAATGGCCATTTTGCTTGTAGATGATAATGAAGCCAACTTATTTGTGATTGAAAAGCTGCTTAACCGCGCTGGATACACCGACCTCCTGTCTTTCACCACAGCGCAGGACATGTTTACATATCTGGAATCTGATAAACCTTTTATAATAGAAGAGCAGGTAGACGTAATCCTGATGGATATCATGATGCCTGAAATTGACGGGATTGAAGCATGCAGGAGACTGCAGGAATGTGATCACCTGAAAGATATTCCGATCATTTTTGTCACGGCGCTGGAAGATTCCAAAAAAGTTGTTGAAGCCCTGGATGCCGGCGGTATGGATTACTTGATGAAGCCTATCAATAAAACGGAGCTTCTGGCAAGGATCAGGGTAGCCCTCCGGCTTAAATATGAAAAAAACTGGCACAAAAAGCAGGATGAAAAAATCCGGACCGAACTGGAACTTTCCATGCAGGTCCAGACGAGCTTGTTGAGCAGGGCTGTCCAGAAAGAAAATCTGGTCATCAAAGCTTCTTATATCCCTGTTTTTAAACTGGCCGGGGATTTATACTATTGGTATGAAATTGACGAAAACCGCTATGCTGTCATTCAGCTCGATATGATGGGCCATGGGATTTCAGCTTCTCTTGTCTGTATGTTCATCTCATCTGTCCTGCGTGACTCTATTCGCAATAACCCCGATCCAGAGTTTGTCATTCATGAATTGAACCGCTGGATGAACTCTCTCAATCTGCATAACCCAAAAATCCCATATTATTTCACAGCCCTTTATTTAGTTGTGGATACATCCAAACGGCAGGTTGAATATATTAATGCCGGCCATCCGAGCGGTTTTGCCCTGATTAACGGGCATACTCCTGTGGACCTGGCAAGCCATACCTGTGCCATCGGATTCTTTGAGGATATGAACATCCGGAAAAATGTAATCAGCTATGAAGATTCTCTGCAGCTTTATCTATTTACGGACGGAGTTCATGAGGCGGTAGACAAATATGATGATGCGGGGAAAGAATTCCTGAGGAAAGCCTCTTCAGTGTATCTTGAGAATGCCGGCGATATTGAACCAATCGATGCCATTCTGACAAAGGAACAACAGGAAGCCGCCCTTGATGATATGTGCGCGGTGCTGATACAGGCAACTTAACAGGCATATAAAAAGCAGAAATCCATTTTAAGGATTTCTGCTTTTTTTGCGGAATAGCTTTTCCTGCATATTGAAGTTTTCAAAGTCCAATCCATCCGACCGGATGGATTCCTTGCTGCCAAGACCTAAGAATCCCCGCGGGGCCAGGCTTTCACTGAACAGCTGCAGCACTTGCTGCTGCAGCTCCAAATTAAAGTAAATCAAGACGTTCCGGCAGATGATCACATGGAATTCATTGAAAGACCCATCAGTTACCAGGTTATGCTGGGCAAAAATGATTTTGTCTTTCAATGCGCTATCGATATAGGCACGCTCACTGTCTGCAGTGTAGTATTCTGAAAAGGATTTCTTACCGCCGGAGGCCATGTAATTCTTTGTATACTGCTGCATTTTTTGAAGCGGCATGGTTCCGGAAGCAGCCTTTTTCAAGACGATCTCATTCATGTCGGTGGCATAGATCTTCACCCGGGTAGAAAGGCCCTCCTCATGAAGGAGGATAGCCATCGAATAAGCTTCCTCCCCTGTGGAACAGCCGGCATGCCAAATCCTGATTTCCGGAAGGCTTGAAAGCATGGGCACCACCTCTTCCCTGAAGCTCTTGAAAAAGGAAGGGTCCCTGAACATTTCTGTGACATTGATTGAAAAATCGCTTAATACCTTGGCGAGAACCAGTTCATCATGGATGATCCTCTCGGTTAGGGAAGTGATGCTCTTCAGACGTTCCATATTCATCCGGTTCTGAATCCGGCGCATCAGGGAAGAACGCATATACTGCCTGAAATCAAACCCGGTAAGCCGGTATACTGCTGACAATAAAAGGTCCAGCTCCAGTTCTTCTGTATTCATACTCATCCCCTATTGATAGTACTTAATCATGACACCCACACACGCATGGCGGAAAGAAGCTGGTCCACTTTCAGCGGCTTGCTGATATAATCGGTTGCCCCCGCCTCCAGGCACTTGTCGCGGTCGCCCTTCATGGCTTTGGCAGTCAATGCAATGATAGGGATGGAGTTTACAGTGTCGTCCATATTCCTTATTCTCTGGATGGCTTCATAGCCGTCCATAACCGGCATCATAATATCCATCAGGATAATGTCGACGCCAGGATGATCTGCCAGCTTATCGAGGCACTCTACCCCGTTTTCCGCTGTGATGATGTTCATTCCTTCTTTTTTAAGAAGATTCTTCAGTGTAAATATATTACGATGGTCATCGTCCACGACCAATACCGTTTTTCTCTTCAATACAGCAGTCTCATCTTCTTCCTCAGGAGGTTCTGCCTCATGGATCTTAACCTCAGCAGCCGGTTCCGCTTCAATCGTTGAAGCAGACGCAGCGGCTGTCTCAAGAGCAGAGGCTGCTTCCGCCTGTGCAAGCTCTTCCTCGGCAAGCTGCGGCAGACCTTCAGGAAGATTTGGGATGATCAGCGTAAATGTACTTCCTTCCCCTTCTCTGCTGTCGACAGTGCACGCTGCACCCAGCAGCTGAGAGAATTCTCTTGTAATGGAAAGTCCGAGTCCGGTTCCGCCATATTTCCTCATGATGGCTCCATCCACCTGCTGGAAGGCTTCAAAGATCATGGACTGCTTATCCTGTGGAATGCCTATTCCTGTATCGGTTACAGAGATTTTCACCCAGGTTTCTACAGATCCAGCAAGAGGCAGTCTTCTGATTTCCGTTTCTGCAGCTTCACTTACCTTGATGGAGACCGATCCCCGCTCCGTAAACTTAAATGCGTTGGAAAGAAGATTTTTCAAAATCTGCTCAAGCCGCTGTTCATCTGTATAAATAATTGGCGGCACAGAGCCGTTGAAATCTATTTTAAAGTCCAGGTTTTTATTTTTGGCTGTCTGGGCGAAATTACGCTCCAGCCTGTCAAAGAATTCATTCAGATATACTTCTTCAAAGTTGATCTCGAGCTTGCCTGCCTCAATTTTAGAAAGATCAAGGATATCATTGATCAGGTTCAGTAGATCCTGACCGGAAGAATGGATAACTCTTGCAAATTCCTTCTGCTCTTCTGCAGGGGCTTCATCCGATTCATCTGTCAGCATTTCCGACAGAAGCAGGATGCTGTTTAGAGGGGTACGCAGCTCATGTGACATATTCGCCAGGAATTCTGACTTATATTTTGAACTCATCTGCAGTTCTTTTGCCCTCTGTTCAAGCTCTTCCTTCGCTTTCTCCAATTCCTTGGACTTAAGCTCAGTCTCGATCGACCGCTCCTCAAGCTGTTCATTTGTCATCCGCAGCTCTTCTGTCTGCATTTGCAGTTCCTCGGATTGCGCCTGCAATTCTTCAGATTGCGACTGCAATTCTTCCGACTGGGCCTGAAGCTCTTCCGTCTGGGCCTGTGACTCGATCAGCAGGCGCTCAATTTCCATCCTGCCTGCGATATTGGTAATGCCCATTCCGAGAGTGTCCAGAACATTCCCGACCAGCTTCTGCTGGGGAGGGGTGAATCGCTTAAGACTGGCGATTTCTACGACAGCAACCACTTCCTCCTTCAGCAGGACAGGCGCTATCAGAATGCTTTTAGGCGCCGCCTCTCCAAGGCCGGTTGAAATCATCCGGTAATCATCAGGTATATCATCAAGGAGGATGGCTTTCTTTTCGGCTGCTGCCTGACCGATAATTCCTTCGCCAGGTTTAAATACCTGCCTTCCCGCTGCTCTTTCAGGGTCGGAATAGGAAGCAATCTTCCTGTATACATACTCCCCTTCAGAATCATCCTTCAAGTAGAACGCACCGAGGTTCGCCTCGACGGCAGGCGCAAGCTTCTTCATGAACTCTTCCGCAAGCGCATTGACGGAAACATAGCGGCTGTATAGGTTCACGATTTCGACTGAATTGGATTCAATCCAGTTCTGTTCCTTGATCTCAGCCGTGTATTTCATTTCCTTCACATTATAGGACTCGATGGAGGAAGCCATCGAGTTGAAGGCCAGGGCAATATCCCCGATTTCATCCCTTGCCTTGACAGGAACCCGTGGAATGGAAGACAGATTATTAAAGTCGACATTTTTTATTACGTGCGTGATGGAATTAATATTGCGGATGGTGCTCTGAATGACCCACAGCATGACACCGGCAATCAATACCAGCGCAATCGCCACGACCACAATCAGGGCTGTCACCAGCTGATTATAGGTGTCGGTTGCTTTAGCGAGAGAATCATTCATCAGTGTTTCCTGGTAGGCTTTGAACTCATCAATCTTACTGAATAAGCTGTTCCGGTTTTCCGTTTCATTGCTGTACATTCCGCGCAGCTCTGACAGGCTGGTTTTGCCTGCTGCTCCGCTGCGGATATTGTTCTCCATCTGCGCGTAGTTTTCATATGCTCCCTTGATATCAGCTATCATCGCCTTTGACTTTTCCCTGTTGGCTGACTGCTCCAGCTGGGATAGCATGGCAGGTATGTCTTTCGCGGATTCTGTGCCGGCCGTTTTTTCCGCACTTTCCCCGGAAAACAGTCTCAGCAGGTCGCGGTCCTTCTGATACAGCTTCTGCCTGATCTCGGTTGTATAATTCACCTTCTGATAACGATCCTGCACAATCTCTAGCATGCTGGCCTTGATAGAACTCATCATCATCAGGATAACAGACAATAATAGGAGCATAAAAAAGACGGTCAAGCCCAGCCCGAGATATTGCTTCTTCTTGAATCCCACACTTTTTCCTACTTTCCTATGATTTTTATATACTAAAAGTCTTTTATACTTAACTATAGCAAATATAATGCTGTATATCTAGTTTGCCTGCTTGTTAGTCGAATAAGATTTATGAATCTGTTATACAGAAAACAAACATGAGTTTTCTGCTCGCAGCTCATGCATGGAAAGGAACCTTGACAAGAGCAGGGACTAACACAATAAGGCGGTGGAGCGGGGCAAGGCGCAGGCAGGAATGCAAGAAGATAGATGGTGTTTACACCTAACTGAAGGAAGCTTCATCAGCTCCGCCCCTTTCCCACAGAAAAACACCGTCAGATTTTGTCTGCGGTGTCGAATCTAATGCAGCGGGATGACTGCTCTGTATTGGCTCAACGGCCTTTTAATCTATTAATTTCTGGTCAAAGACTTGTCAGGCCAATGACTGCCTTGAACCTTTTCCGAGGCTTCTGCGAACGTTTAATGCCTTCCCTTGAATCCAATATCCAGATTCTGTATACCACCCAGAACCTGATGTAAACCGAGCGGAGCCTGACCGGCCCCCTTCCCCCCGTTCCTCATACTCCGAGCCATCCCTAAGTTCCATTTCAGTCCTGAGGAACCATTTATTCCCGAAGCCGGCCTCTATGTACTTCATATGTACATGCTTTTCCTCAACCCTCAGCTTGTTCAAAGTACTCATCCTTCAGCAATCCATAAAAAGTGCGGTCAAGGTACTTTCCGTTCAACAGCTCATAATCCCTGATGGTGCCTTCCTCCTTGAATCCAAGCCGGAGGGGGATGGCCCTGCTTTTGTGATTCGCAGCCGCTGCGTTGATTTCAACCTTATTGAGTTTAAGCTTTTCGAATGCATTCTGTATCAGGAGCCGGCAGCTTTTTGTTGCAAGCCCTTTTCCTTCAAACTCGCTCCCAAGCCAGTAGCCTATCTCCGTTTTCTTATTTTTCCTGTCTATATATAGATATCCGATAGAGCCGGACAGCTTCCCTTCATGCCATATGCCGGCCCAATAGCCGCCGCCCTCATTGAACCCGGCCATTGACCTTCGGATGAACGCCTCCGTATCACTCACATCCTTTGTATATCCCGGAAACGAAAGCCATTCGCCAAGGGCATTTCTGTTTTTGTCAATCAATGAAAACAATTCTACTGCATGAGCATCGTCTAGTATTGATATGGATGTAACAGAATCCACGTTCGCCTTTAACATTCCACAGTCCCCCGTTTTTCAATATTTTACCATAGTGACAGGTTCTTTTGTCAGTAAAAAGACAGGCGAGGGTTCCAAGGTTTAACAGCTGATTTCTTTAGGAACCGCTTTTAACTTTTGGTGCATGATAAAGCAGAATCCTGTGCACAAAAGGGAGAGAATGGCCACAAAGCCGTATCCAGCCTGAAGACCTGCTGCCTCACCGTAAACCTTGCCTGCCCAGTCGATCATGAAGCCGATGGCAAGATTGCCAAGCACGCTTGCCACACCCAGCAGGGTTACCGTAAATGTAATGGCACTCCCTATCCCTTTTACATAGCGCTTAGCGAGAAGAGCCATTACAGTGGGGTAAATAGGTGCTATGCCAATCCCAGCCAGCGCAAAGAGAATGGCTCCACCCTCGCCTGCCAGGATGCCGCCCAGACTGCACAGCCCTGAAAAGGCAGAAAAGATCATGATTGAAAGAGAAAATCCGATCCTGTCAATGACCGGTCCGGCAATAAGCCTGGTAATCGTAAAGAAAAGGAAAAACAGCGACAGCATCCCGGATGCATCCTTCAAGCTCCATTGATAGGAATTTTCCAGGTAATAGACAAGCCAGCTGCCGATCCCCATTTCAGATACCGTCCCGCAGGTTAAGACCGCGACAATAAGCCAGGCGATGGGATCCCGGACGAGGCTGCTGACCGAAGCTTTTTCTCCTTCCTCCATATCCTGTTCGGGGAATTTTCCGAACAATGCCGGAATTGCAGGCATCAGCGAGAGAGACAAGACAGCCAGATACATCCCTCTCCAGCCAAATTCTTCTCCAGAATATGCCCAGCCCATCATGGAGGCGCCGATGACAGGGGCACCGATTGAGCTCAAGCCATAAAAGAAGTGGGCGATATTCATCATCGTCCCGGTATTCCTGACAAAAATGCGTGCCGCCATGATGCCAAGGCCAATTTCAAGGATTCCATTTCCCGCATATAAAAGAAAATAAGAGGCTGTCAGAGCCATGAAACCTTTGGATAAAAACATCGCCACACCTGCTGCAGCCATGGTCGTGAAGGCGATGATACCGGTCCACTTAATACCCACTTTATCCGCAATGCGGCTGGTAAATGAACATGCCAGCAAAAAACCAAGGGAATTCAATGCCAGGAGAATACCCAGCTGTGATTCGTTCAGGGTGAAATCAGCCTGCATTTTTGGCAGCGCCGGTCCTTTAACATTTTCGGAAAGCCCAAAAATCAGAAATCCTCCAAAAACAACAGAAAACAAAATAAACGTATTTACCCGATGTCTTCTTTCCACCTGTCTCCCCCCTATAGCCGCAAAAAATGATGAGTCCCTATGTTCAATGCTGATTATAGCAAAATATTACTGTTCCTATTTGATTCATGTTCCGAATGAATTAGTGCTAACCAAAAAAACCCTCCGCCAGGGAGGGTTTCTAACAATCAGTTTCCAGCCGCTTCCGGCTTTTTATCTACATTTGGAGGCTGATTTCCGATAATATCTTCAGCCTGTTTGGCCCGCTTGATGAAAAATGCCAGTAAGAGCGCAAGCGCTGCGATGAATATGGAGATGAAGAAAGCATAGTTAATTCCTTCTAGCAGCGCCTTCATTCCGATTTCCTGCTTCATGGCGGCCAGCGCCTCCGGAGTCGGCTTGCTTGTGGCATTTTTCATGGCATCCGCAGCCAGTTCTTTGCCATAATCCTCCGCCCTGTTGGACATGATGGTAACAAGCAGGGCAGTACCGATTGCACCTGATACCTGCTGCATGGTATTATTCATGGCCGTCCCATGAGGATAATATTTTGGCGGCAGCTGGTTCAAGCCGTTAGTGGAAACAGGCATCATAACCATGGACATTCCGAACATCCTGAGTGAGTAGAGTATGATCAATTGTGTATAAGTGGTTTCAAGAGTCAATTTACTGAAATAATAAGTGGTGATGACCGTTATCGAAAGACCGATGATGGCGAGAATACGGCCACCGAATTTATCAAACAGCCTTCCGGTGACCGGTGACATAAGTGCCATCAGGATGGCTCCCGGAAGCAGCATCAGGCCGGCATCAAGCGGCGATATGCCGCGCAGCGTCTGTACATAGATGGGAAGCAGCAGCATCCCTGAGAACATAGCCATCGTAATGACCATCGATATGACAGAAGATAAGGCATACATCGGATAACGGTAAATTTTAAAGTTAAGCATGGGCCGTTCCATTTTAAGCTGGCGCATAACAAAGATAAATAAGGCAATCACGCCTACCGCAATGGTTGAATACACTTCAGGCGCATCCCAGCCCTTATTGCCCGCTGAGCTGAATCCATAGAGGATTCCGCCAAATCCAATGCTTGATAGGATTACCGAAATAGTATCAAGCCTTACATCAGTTTTCTCTTTTTTGTCATGAAGCATGAAAAGTCCTACTATGAAGACTCCAGCGGCAATAGGTGTCACAACATGGAACAGCATGCGCCAATCATAATGCTCGATGATCCATCCGGAAAGTGTCGGCCCGATCGCTGGCGCCCCCATGAGGACAAGACCGAATACTCCCATGGCAGTACCGCGCTTTTCAATAGGAAAACTTGTAAGCATTACATTCATCAGGAGCGGCATAAGAATTGCGGACCCTGATGCCTGTATCATCCTTCCGGTCAGCAGTACCGGGAAGATATGGGCAAATCCGGCAAGCACTGTACCAAGGGTGAAGAGTCCCATGGCAGTAAGGAACAAGTTTCTGACAGAGTATTTTTGGATTAAGTAGGCAGTGGTCGGTATCATAATCCCGTTGACGAGCATAAAGCCTGTTGTCAGCCACTGGACGGTTGCTGTCTCAATATCGAGGTCCTTCATGATGGAAGGCAGCGCAATATTAAGGAGCGTATTGTTCAGGAAAGCGATGAACGCCCCAATCATTAAAACAGCAAGAATGGCATATGGCGGCCTTGCTGGCGGTTGTTTTAGAGTCTGATCCATGTTTTTTCTCCTTTATACATTCAGTTCACTTTTTTATACTAATATTTCACATAGGTAATATCTTATACTACAGGTACTAAATTGACAATATAATTTTTTCTTTTTTTTTCCGGTTTGTGGCTTCCCTTATTTTAAGGTAAGATAACTTTTGTACTCATAGTCCAAAGAAAAATAAGGTGAGGAAATGAATGAAAAGAAACAGCATGTGATACAGGCAGCCCATCAGCTTTTCATAGAAAAAGGCTTTTCCGCTACTTCCATCCAGGATATTCTGGACCATAGCGGGATTTCCAAAGGTACATTTTATAATTATTTCGCTTCTAAGACAGAATTATTAATAGCGTTGTTCAAATCCCTATCTAAACAGATTGAACTTGCCCGCAATGAGCTGCTGATTAATGGAGATAAATCTGACATAGACCTGTTTGTTAAGCAAATAGAATTGCAGCTGCAAATGAACCGGGCGAATAAATTATTCACCCTTTTTGAGGAAGTTATTGTCTCCAATGATCCAGATCTTAATCAATTCATGAAGAAAGCGAGCCTCATGTCTCTCCGCTGGGTTTATCTCCGCTTCCTTGATATTTTTGGTGAAACAAATAAACGGTTTCTGCTTGATTGTTCCATCAGCTTCCTCGGAATCCTGAAATCGAACATCAGATACCATTCAGAAGATAGCACCGCGAACTTCCAACAGCTCGTCCGTTATAGTGTCAACCGCATAGCCCACATGGTTGAGGAGCTGTCACAAACAAATGAGGTATTGTTTGAACCGGAACGGCTGGATTCCTGGCTGCCGCGCTGCAAAAGCAAGAATCAGAAATTCAGGAAAGACCTGAAGGAAGTTGTCGCATCGTTAAAAGCATCGCTGCCCGGCTCTCAGGAAACAGATAAATTCAAAGAGCTTCTTGAATTCATCAAGGAAGAGATTTTGGGTACAAATAGTCCCCGGAAGTTTCTTATTGAAACTACCCTCCATACTATCACGGTAAAACAGGAAGATTTCAGGGGAGAGGATCTTAAAAAGCTGGTTGTTCTGGTGGAATCATTCCTGGCGCAGGAAACGCAAAAAGAGGAATTGTCCTATTAATTTGGACAGTCCCTCTTTTTTTCATGCCTGTTTTCGCATACATTGTGGCTGTTGAATAATATAGTGGATTTCCCCTGCAGGTACTCGCTTTCCGCGGGGCGGACTAAAAGGAGGAATACAGTGCTTTTCAAACGGAATAAATGTGTGCAGGATGAAAATGGAATAATTTTAGAACCCCCGCACTTTTTACTTGGTCTCTCTGTGTATGGTATAGCGTTTAAGACGCGGGGAATATTTTTTTAATTCAAGCCGGTCAGGGTTGTTACGCTTATTCTTTGTTGTAATATAATTGCGGTCTCCCGACTCTGTGCATTGCAATGTAATGTTGACTCTCATTTTTTCCTCCTGGTATCTTATAGAAAGAATTGACGCCGGAGAAGGCTAAATGATATCCCTCCGCCGGGTTTGGTCTATCTAATGAATTAATAGAAAGCACAATGGGTCCTCGCCGCCGCTTTTTTCCATTGACCTTTTTGTACAGGCAATCCATCTTATGCTTGATTTCCTTTCAAGCTTAAAGCTTATTTCATCTTCAATCTCATGCATCAGAAAAACTGTCTCATCCACTGTCATGCCAAACCTTCGTGCGGCTTCCAGATGAGGCTGCCGCCAAACTGTCCTCCACGTTCACTATATAAAGATATAAAGTTTTTTTGAATTCTGGAAGAGAGGCATTTATACCTCTGATTAGCACTTCTGCCTTTTTTCCATACAATGCAGACTGACCACTCATCACCATCTGGATTTCTTGACCCCGGGTATCTGCCCTTTATGGGCAAGTTCCCGGAATACAATTCTCGACATTCCAAATTTCCGCAGATACCCTCTCGGCCTTCCTGTTACCCGGCACCGGTTATGCAGGCGGGAAGGTGCAGAATCACGCGGCATTCTGCTTAATGCGGCGAAATCCCCTTTCGCTTTCAGCTCTTTTCTTAATTCAGCATACTGAGCAGCCATTTGCTGTCTCTTTAATTCTTTTACGACCTTTGATTTTTTTGCCAAACGGATCTCCTCTCAAACAGTAATCATTACGATTTAAAATTAAAAAAATTATTGCTTCCTCGCATTGTACCGCTGTCTGAAACGGTCTACACGTCCGCCTTTATCTGCAAACTTTTGTACTCCTGTATAAAACGGATGAGTATCTGAGCTGACTTCTACTTTCAAAAGCGGATAGGTATTGCCATCTTCCCACTCGATTGTTTCATTTGAATTTTTAGTAGATCCGCTCATGAATTTAAAGCCGCTGTTTGTATCCATAAACACGACCTTACGATAATCCAGATGAATATCCTGTCTCATGTAATCACCTCATTAGTAGTATAAATCGATTATAAACGTAATGATTACGATTTACAAATTGTTTGTTTGCAAGATAGCCAAAGCCTTTCCCCCAAATACCTCATTAGCTGAAACTGCCCCAAAGCCTGCAAACTCCGGGACTGTTTCAGCACCGGCTGTTTCAGTTCCGGATGGCCTTGACCCTTCCCACCTGGCCGTCAGTCAGCCTGACTTTAATTCCGTGAGGATGCGTCTGGGAATTTGTTAAAATATCCTTTACGATCCCGCTTGTTGTTTTACCGGACCTCTGGTCTGCCTTTAACACGATATCTACGGCAAGCCCCGGTTTTATATCGCTTCTATTTTGTCCGTTCATTCATCATCCCATCTTTCTTATCACATTATTTCATATAGTATAGCCCACTGCCATGCAAAAGGAAAACTTGGCAAATGAGAAGGCACCTCTGAAAGAAGTGCCTTCAAACAATCATGCAAGCTCTATGCCGCCGGTCACTCCGTACGTCTGTGCCGTCACATAGCTTGATTCTGTCGATGCCAGGAACACATATACACCGGCCAGTTCAACCGGCTGCCCTGCACGCTTCAATGGGGTACCCTCACCGAATGCCGGAATAGCTTCACCCGGCTGTCCCCCGGAAATTTGGAGCGGTGTCCAGATCGGACCCGGGGCGACTGAATTCACGCGGATTCCCTTAGGTGCCAATTGCTTGGCAAGGCCTCTGCTGAAGCCATTGATTGCAAATTTGGTTGCAGCATAATCCAGCAGATTCGGACTAGGTTTATACCCCTGCACAGAGGTAGTGGTAATAATGGAAGCTCCCTCCGGAAGGTATGGCAGTGCAGCCTTGATAGTCCAAACCAGGGAATATACATTGATTTCAAACGTCTTCTTCAGCTGTTCGGTCTGGAGTTCTGCAATATTTTCGACAGCCTGCTGTTTACCGGCAACCAGGGCCAGGACATCAAGTCCCCCCAGTTCCTCATAGGCACGCTTTACCATGTCTTCATTAAAAGCTTCATCACTCAAATCGCCCGGTATAAGCACAGCCTTTCTTCCCTCTGCTTCAATCAGCTTTTTCACTTCTTCAGCATCCGGCTGCTCCACAGGAAGATAATTGATGGCAACATCCGCCCCTTCACGAGCATAGGCAATGGCTGCTGCCCTTCCTATCCCTGAGTCACCGCCTGTCACCAGCGCCTTTCTTCCTTCCAGTCTCCCGGAGCCTTTATAGCTTTCTTCCCCGCAATCAGGCAGCGGGCTCATTTCCCCCTGGACGGCCGGAGGCTCCTGGTACTGTTCAGGATATTTCTCGTTATAAAATTGATTTAATGGATTTACAGGCTTAGTCATAAAATCTCTCCTTGCCGGCAGTTAACATGTAACTGGCATTTTTATCATCACCTTTTTTTAATTCCCTGATCATTCGTGGAGTAAACAGTCCCCTGCAGGCAGGATATCTGAAAGGGAAATCCCCTCCCGGTTTTCAGCAAGAATATAAAAGCCTCTCTCCAGACCGGAGAGAGGCTTGGTGAAGTATAAAGTCAAGAAGAAACAGATTGGAAAGCACTGATCAATTCACCGCAATACCCGGGTAAAAGAACGGCAAAAAAACTGGATTCATTATAATCGATGAATCCAGCCTCTCTATTAATAATGATCTGAGAGGGATTTAAACACCGACCCCATCCCTGTCAAAAAATTTACCTTCGTTCAATTAAATTAAATAAGTTTATATAATTTTAAAATATGATTAAAACCAGCCATTTCAACTTACTGAACGGAAATAAAATAAATAAAAATCAAAAAATGAATTTAATTAAGTTAGCAAATTGTGAGCATTAATCATGTTCCCCCACACCACCTGTTTAGAGTACTGACTGCAGAAAACCAATTTAAGAGAAAAGTGGAATTCACCGATTCGTTACGGTTCTACGTATCAAATTAAAATGAACAAATCTATCCCAATTATTTAGAAGTGGAGGGACCCTCTTTAAATAATATCTAGTTGATGAGGTGGAGGTACAAATCCATTCCGTTCACCAATCAGCTTCTTTTCCATGAGAACCACTTTCTTTTCATCAAATTCCGCTTGGGAAACCACTCCTATATGCAGCATTCTATCTGGTCTTTTATCTGGTGATTGCCTTAAAAGTTGTCCCCGTTCCTTTTTCCTCTATTAGTTTTTCTATGGACTTCAGATAATAAAAGAGGTAACGTGTATTGCTATGAGCCAATGGGCGAATAGCGTTATTCCTTTTTCGATACTTGATTCCTTCATGCAAAGATTTACCACTCCCACTGGTGCACGAACGGACATTAAAATGTCATCTTTCAAAGCGACTTTCTTAGGCTCTATACACCATTTCCTCGGAGTCGAAAACAACTTGCCGAATTCCGCTTTGCCTTGATAAAAGGGCAAGCCTTCTCCATCCTCATTATAGAAATCCGAAGAAGGCGATTGTCCCATAATAATTTCTGTATAATCCCCCAAATGAACCCATGACCATCCATTAGGTAATTCATGATTTCATCCCCTTCAAAGACTTATTCGCACGGCGGTCATGTTCGGGTATCCTTGTCATCTATCATCATTACTGCCAATATGTAGTATGTACCCATTATACTACTGGTCACTTTTTGGTGACCAATCGGAAGTCCCGTTTCCTTTCATCCGCGAAGATGGGCTTCCTGAACGTGCTTTTACGATCCTGGAAGCTTTTCTGTTGATACGCTGCAAATCCGGTGACTTCTTCCGATTGCCAGATCCAGCGTGTTTGTTTATCGCCTTTTTCATAGTAATAGACATTGTTGTCGATCTTATTGCTGTTAAGTTGATTGGCAGGACTGCTGATCAAAAGCCGTGATTTCCCGGCCACCATAATGTTGTTCTCAATCCTGTTTTGCTTTGTGTGGTATTGTATGAGCAGTTGGCCCCCGTCTTGAAATTTGGTATCGTTTTTATACAGGATGTTCCCTGTAATCCTATTTTTCACGGTGTTTCCTCTTTTGTGATCATATCCACCGATTGCAATGCCTGCACTTCTGTTTTCATAAATGACATTGTTCCGTATCGTGACCGAGCTTGTGGATTTTCCGCCATGTTCACTGGCCGCTTCTATGCCTATATCATTCTGATAGACACGATTGTTTTCGATGGTGATCTGTTTTCCGCCATCGACATAAATACCGCCCGCAGAATAATGGTTTCCGTAGGCCTGGTTTCCGTAACTGGAAATGTGATAGACCGTATTGTTGCTGATGATTCCGTTTCTCGCCTGGTCGAACTTCTCCTCAGTGGATACACCTTCGAATCCGATGATATCAATTCCGATGTTGTCGTTTCGCCTTAGGAGGTTGTCTGTCACCTTAAAGTTCGTAACATTCCCGTTTAACACGAGAGACTCACTCCAACCCAACTTCATGTCTTCCAGTTTGTTTCCTGAAACGATAATATCCTCGATCGCGTCCGGTGCTTTGGTTCCATATACCGCAATTCCATGAGCGTTCCCGTTTTTATGCTGCGTTTCGATATGGTGTATATGGTTCCGTAAAATCTTGACCCCTTTCCCGCTCCCGCTGACGGAAATGCCGATGGGCACCAGGTCTTCCTTTTTGGTTTTATACTGCTTGATTTCAAATCCCTCGACCGTCACATAGCTTTTGTCATGGATCGAAACCAAGCCCTGATGGTCCCACGACACCTGAACGAAGCTTCCATCAATGGTCGCCTTTTCTTTCGGATACGATTTCAACGTAATAGGGGCTTCTTTACGCCCGGATTTTTTGATGACCACCTGTTCATGATAAGTCCCATTTCGGACATAGACCGTGGTACCAGGTTTTGTGAGATTGACTGCTTTTTGTATGGTTTTAAGCGGTTTGTTCCTGCTTCCTGGATTTTTGTCATCGCCAACAGGAGAGACATACAGTCCGGTTTGTTCCGTTTTCTTGGCTGCCATGGCGTGAATGGCCATTCCAATCGTACATACCATCAAAAATGACAACATGGCTTTCCATTTTCTGTGCATAGTCGTTCCCCCTTGTTGTTTATGTCGGTTTAAACGAGGAAGAAGTTTACCATTCGGTTCTTTTCAACTAAACTGCCCATGGGGCTTTAACCCCGTTAACTAAACCGTTCGCCACCTACATGTAGAAACATGATTGAGGCTGGTTGGGACTTAGATCTCGTATAACAAGCGAAGCTATGATACTGCAAGGAGGATTAGGGGTACCGGCAAATAGAATTTAGGAGGAGAAGCTAATGAATCCAGTGGTTGGACTGGATGCAGTCATAGGTGAAAGCCAGACACAAGCTTTCCTGGATAAGCAAAAACCTTATCAAAAAAGATTTAAAGTTGAACACTCTCTAGAAGGTCTGGAAAAACTGCATGCCTTTCTCTCCGAGGTTGAGAGAATTTCTGGGGTATAACGTCCTTTAGTCATGGAGTCTACAGGTCATTACCATACTCCGGCAGTTCATTATTGGAAAGAAGATACTTGATCATTATTGTTAACCCTTTAGTCTCTTACCGGGCAAAGAGTTCAAGTTTAAGAAAGGTTAAGACAGACGTTATTGATGCAAATCATCTCTGCAAAATCTATTACACAGAAGATTTGAAACCTTATAAAAACATGGGCGTCTGTTGAACCCATACTTATTAAACTAAACTGTCTCGTTAGTGAAACAACAAGAAGTCTGCCTAAGCAGCCGAATGATCTTCAACTAACAAATCCGATAGCGAAAAATATAAAAAATGCACTCCAGCATCCCTTCCTTATTAAACTAACGCACCCATTAGTTCAATAAGCTCTTATGGAACTGATAAGTATGATAGTAAGGATATAATTTTCGTGTTAGTTTATAAACCCACAACTCCATTAAATGGGAGGTCCCGGTTAGACAAAAAAAAAACCCTTTATTTTTAAAGAGTAATATTTTGGACTATAACCATTCTTAAAAAATCTATGTCTTTTCGAATTTGATTTTTGTATTTTGGATTGGTACATCTAGTTAGGTCCATTAGAAGCCTGCCAAGTTCCCTCTTTAAAAGAAAGTGTTCTTGATCATACATTTAGTTCTCCCCAATGGTGTCACTATATTTCAATGTTTTTACCCCAAATTCACGCTCTAAAAACCTATAATCCCAAAAGGTAAGGCGATTTTGTTAATCTTCCGCACCCGTTATTACAACAAGTTTTAATTGAATATTCGTTTTAAAAAAAGCTATTCTCATTGTTACTGGTACACTTTAGGGCAAAAGTAACTAATAAGGTAGTTTTCAATTCTGCTATTGCCATCCATTGAAACTAACGCACCCTATATTTTAAGTGAAATATCAACATACCTGTTTAATCGTATCTGCTTAAATTAAAAATGATTCAAATCTAGGTATAAAATATATTTAATAATGGTTACGTTGACACAAGCTATTTTCTCAATAATGGATACTATATTTATATAAAAGTTTCGGAGGTGAATATAATGCCATTCTGGGAAAATTTGATGTTTGGAAATTCCGACAGAGACCGTGACAGAGACCGCGACAGAGACCGCGACAGAGACCGCGACAGAGACCGTAATAAAGACTGTGACAGACACCGTAATAAAGACTGTCACAGACACCGTGACAGGTATCGGAACAGATAGACTAACAGATTCCAAATCTACTGATCTACTAAAGGAGTTCTTATCCCCCACATCTTCGAGGGGGATATTTTTCATTCCAGAGTTCTTGTCTATTCAACTGTTCTTCATTTGTTACTACTTAATTTGTACCCCCTTAGAAATTATTGATGAGAATTAGTTCTCGTTCATACATTGTAAAGAGGCTTTTAGAAGTAAATTGTCTGTTTCCACATTCCGAATAATACGAAAGGAAACAGAAACGGATACGCATGCCCAAATTCTATAGTGTAAGTTCGAACTGGCTGCATGACCTTTTCTGCCTATTTTTGATCCTGTTCAATGTTATTTTTTTCAATTGCAGCATCTGCTACAGCATTATCTTCATTAGGGATAAGGTGGGCATACGTTTCAAGTATAATCTTAGGATTGGAGTGATCAAGTCTAGCAGAAACTATAACAATAACTACACCTTCTGAAATAAGAATAGATGCATGAGTATGGCGTATATTATGAAATCTAATAAATTGTACATTTGCAGCTTTTATTATCTTTTTCATTACCCTCAAAAAAGTTTTGGGGTCTTGCAAGGTTCCAGTTTCAGTACTGCTTACTAAATTATGATCCAGAAACTGATGCTTCAATTTTTCTTTCCATTTCTCCTGAAGTAACCTGTGTTCTAATAGGAAATGAAGAACTAAAAATGCACACTGTATTTCATAAAAGGAATAATCTATAAAAATTTTTGATTTAGATGGCGATGTTCACAAAAAAAGGATGGTATTCAAAAAGCATGATTCTAAAACAGAATCATGCTTTGTTTATTAGGCATTTGATACTTCTTGAAGCATAAGTTCAACTCTTTTGACCTGGTAACTTTCCATTTCTATTACCGTCCAAAGGTGTGATTGAAGCTCAACGGTATCTCCTTCTTCTGGGACCTTGTCGCTTTGTGTCTGAATCCAGCCGCCTATTGTATCTAGGTATTCACTGTCTGGAAAATCCAAATTGAACCTCTCTTCTAAATCGGTCAGCCTGACACGACCATTCATCACATATTCCGATTCGCTTTTCACCTGGATATCCGGCACTCGTCGGTATCATACTCGTCCCGAATCTCGCCAACAATTTCTTCGAGGATGTCTTCCATGGTCACAAGACCCGCTGTGCCGCCGTACTCATCCGTCACGATGGCTATATGTGTGCGGCTCTGCTGCATGCATATGAAAAAGGAATTTAAAGGAGTATAAGGTATACAATACATTTTCATTCTCTTTTATCGGACTAATAACATATCCAAAAACCATCAAAAAAATTTATATTGAGCAGCGTGTCCAACTTCATGAGCTGCAATTGAAATAGCTGCAAGGTTACGTTTATAGTAAACATCTTCCGACAAATAGATAATTTTGATATTGGATTATAATGATACGGAAAGCAGCCACGCCCCAATATCAATAGCAATATATCTTAGTCCTGCAGCATCCTATATCCTTCTTGCAATTTATGCTCCAGACAGTGATGAATAAGATCTTACTACTGAATTTTTTAAGAGTGCTTTTTCCACTTTAATCTTTGCCCATATGGAAACACCAAAAGCTATAAGGAAAATTATATCCATGGGTCGAAAATCATGATTTAACAAACCTCCGATTTTAGTTCTCAATAAGAGCAGTAGTGATTGAGCAAACCGTACAGACAACGTACCGCTTTTAACACCGAAATTACAGCATACTTTTATACCAATCTTGCGTCCTTCCGCCAGGTTAAAAGGCTTGTTGTAAGGCCAACTGATAGTACAGTTATGACAGATAGAAGGAATGTTTCAGCAGAAATCAAAATTCCGCCTAATGATATAACTGCCGAATCTATTATAAAAATGGATATGCCTACATTTACACCGGACCAAACAGAGATCATTTGTGCTAACAGGTCAGTTCCACCTGTACTAGTCCCATATCTGAGCATTAAACCAATCCCCGTTCCAACAAGTACCCCTCCGATTATGGAACTTATTGCTGGTTCTATTTGGAATGATAAAAGCTGACCAGTTTGAAATAAATCGATGAACAGTGATGAGATGAACATTCCTTGCATGCTGCTATAAAAATATTCCCGATATTTAAACCACGCCAGAATAAAGATAGGAATACTTAAAACAATTATGGAAACTCCGGCTTTTAAACTCCACAAATAATGTAGTATGAGACCGAGACCAATTACACCACCGTCTAAAACGTTGTATGGAACTAAAAACATGTTGATTCCTAAAGATAACAGTATACTCCCCACAAGGATCGCTATAATTCTTTGAATTCTCATACCAGCACCTCTTACTAAAATGGACATGTTTCATTTATATGCTTGTCGAATCTGATTATCCTAATCGGTAATATAACCTCACCAATAATTAAGAAAAATTTATTTTTCTTTCAAATCGTAACGGTTCCTATTAAACTATACAAGTCTTTAACATATTAAAGGAGAGAACTGATTGAAAAACAAATTGAAACTAGTGTTTATTATTGCTTTACTTTTATCACTGGTTGCATGTAACACAGTCAAAAGCCCTGATAATACCCAAAAGAAAAATGACGAAAAATTATTGGTATATACAACTATATATCCTCTTCAATACTTTACTGACCGAATAGGCGGCAACCATGTAACTACAGAAAAGGTAGTTCCACCTGAATCAGATGCTCACTCCGTTGAATTACCTATAAAAAAATGATGCAGATTGCAGAAAGTGACGCATTCATACAAACTGGAACAGGATTAGAAGGGTTTGCTTAAAAAATCCAATAAGGTGCTCTTTGTGAAATTTTAGTACCTCATTCGGTTCACGGTTATTGATGCTAAATTAATTCTTAATTATCTGCCTCGTGTACTGCACAAAAGTTAAAAAAACACTCTTCAGCTAACCTTCCCGTTAATTCAATAAGAAGAAAAGAATCGCCGCATAATCCCAATTATTCACCTACTAAGCCATCACCATCTCGGTCGTCCATATATTTATAGAGCCATGAGTCACGGGTAATGGGCATTTTAAAGCCAGCAACTTTGGTTTCAACGATTGTAACTTGTCCATTAGGATTGGTATCTACCTTACTAACATCTTCATCACATATGCTTGTAGAAAAAAATCTCGTTACTTTTTATATGGTGTTGAATTATAAATGTTAGCAAGATGTGAGCAACAAGATAAATGAACAATGAGAAAATAAATAAGCATACATAAAAAAAGGCTGAAACCGTTGATAAATCAATGGTTTCAGCCTTTTTCTAATAATGATCTGAGAGGGATTCGAACCCCCGACCCCATCCCTGTCAAGGATGTATTCTCCCGCTGAACTATCAGATCGTAATGTCATATATATTATTATATTTATTTTACCGGGAAAGTCAATGCCTTTTAACTAAATAACTGGTTAAAATTTTCGCTTAATTTCCCATTTGAACCACTTTTTTAAAAAAATACGAACAAACATTCCCTTTTCATTGAATTAAAAACGTACGTTTGCATATAATGAATATATAAGCTAATTGTCTAAAAGGAAGTGAATTATATGAATTCCTTACTGTCTCGCTGCCTTAATGAGCAGCGGAACCTGGAAATCATCTATTTGGCAGAAGACCAGGGGCTGTCCCAGCGCAGGATTACTTTGTTGGAAATGACGGACACTCATATTAAAGCTTTTTGTTTTTTGAGAAATCAGAAGCGTACCTTCAAAATTGCAAATATCCTCTCAGCCATACCAGCCCGGAGTACCTATCATGCCGGCACAGGCTCTTAAGCATTTATTAAGCAGCCTGATTTTCGATCTACAGGGCTTTATCCTAATTAGTTCTCAGATTCCTGCTGTATATTCCCCTGCCAAAGGCATGCCGCGAGCTTTTATGATCCTCCCCCCACTCTTTCACACCAGAATCTTCAATATTATCCCGGGTTCATACAGAAGATAAGAGCGCTCTCATTTCTGTTATGGTAATATAAAATTAACATTTCAAACATCATAATTAGGAGGATTTTATGCCGGCACCTCAAGGAAAGATTAAAGAATACTCCATATACAGCAATGCGCTTGAAGAAGAATTGGAATTGCTGGTTTACTTCCCGGAATCCTTTTCTCCACTATACAAATATACTCTCCTGATTGCCCAGGATGGACGGGATTATTTCCAGCTTGGCCGGATTGGCCGGGCAGCTGATGAGCTTCTATATAATAAGGAAATGCAGAATACGATCATTGTCGGGATTCCTTATAAAAATGTAATGGACCGCAGGACTAAATACCATCCCGATGGTGAAAAACAGGCAGCCTACATCCGCTTTCTGGCTTCAGAACTTGTCCCCTTTTTGGATCAGGAGTTCCCTGTGTATAGCATGGCCAGGGCCAGGGTGCTGATTGGTGATTCACTCGGGGCAACCGTTTCGCTTCAGGCAGCACTACACTATCCGCATACATTCGGAAGTGTGATTCTCCAGTCCCCTTATGTAGACGGGAAGGTGCTTGCGGATGTTGAGAAATTTGCTGATCCATCCCTTATTGATATCTATCATGTAATCGGAAAGGGTGAGACCGAAGTACCCGTGACCAGCGGAGGAAAGCAAAACTTTATTGAGCCCAACAGGGAACTCAATAAGCTGATTGAAAAGAGGAACTTCTCTTATTTCTATGAAGAATTTGAAGGGGAGCATACCTGGAAGTATTGGCAAAAGGATCTGAAGCGGGCGCTCGGGAAAGTCCTGGCTCCTTAATATAGGTTCCTGAGTCAAATTGGCTTATTATTCAAATAATTTGTTATAATACTATAACGATATCTTTTTATTATTGGGAGGTAGTACTATGAAATACGGCGTTGCCATCTTTCCATCCAAGAAGCTCCAGGATTTAGTCAATTCATACCGCAAACGTTATGATTCCCATTATGCCCTGATCCCGCCGCATCTTACCCTGAAAAATGCCTTTACAGCTACAGACGGCAGGATCAAGGAAATCGCAGACCGGCTGGAACAGCTTGCAAGCCAGTATGAGCCTTTTTCCATGAACGTGAAAAAGGTAAGCTCCTTTCAGCCTGTCAATAACGTCATCTACTTAAAAGTCGAGCCTACCCCTGAACTGGAAGGCCTGCACAAGGCTATGCATGATAATTTCTTTGGTGATTCACCCGAGTATAAATTTACACCGCACATTACCATTGGGCAGAATCTATCTGATGACGAACATTCTGATGTATTGAATCAGCTCAAGATGCTGAATATCACACACGAAGAGGTCATTGACCGCTTCCATCTGCTCTATCAGCTTGAAAATGGATCCTGGACTGTGTATGAAACATTCCGCCTGCGAAAGGAACAGTGAGACGTGGACGTTAAAGTTGTAGAATCAGAAGAAGAGCTCCAGGAGGCTTATGCCATCAGGAAGAAAGTCTTTGTCGAAGAGCAGAAGGTCCCTTTGGAGGAAGAAATTGATCAGCATGAAGCAGAAGCTGTCCACTTCCTTCTATATAATAATGAATCACCGGCCGGGGCTGGCCGTTTCAGGATAGTGGATGGAATCGGCAAGGCCGAGCGCATTTGTGTTCTACATTCCGGCCGCAAAAGCGGGGCAGGCCGTCTGCTTATGGAAGCACTGGAGACATATGCCGCGAATGAGGGTTTGAAAAAGATGAAGCTGAATGCACAGATTCAAGCCATTCCCTTCTATGAACGGCTGGGTTATACGGCCATTTCCGACGAATTTTTGGATGCCGGCATTCCTCACCGGACGATGATCAAGGATTTACCACAGTAAAAAAGCCGCACCTTATGGTGAGGCTTTTTTATTTTAAATATAGGTCTGAAAGAACTGGCCTTTCCCGGTTATTTCAGCTGCCTTTTGCAAGATCTCCATGGGGACAAAGTGTTTCTTTCTCTGAGATATGGAAAAAGCGGCTTTATCACTATCCGGTTTATCATTATAATTATGTATGCTTTCATCTTTTTCTGCTTTCTGTTTCCTGGCTAATTCTACCCGGAATACAGGGGTGGTGCCTTTTATGTACCCATTTGTGTTCTCTAATTCGCCGGCAGTTCTGGCAGCATATTGAACGGTCTGGTAGTCTGTAACTGGAATTATATATGACAAAGCATGCCCCTCCTTTTGAACAAATCTTTGTATTATACTATTCTCCATATACCCGTTTTTTCTGTCTGTAAAAACACATTTTTTTCTATAATTTAGTTATTCTTTAGATTTGGCATATGTTTTGATATGATGAACTTTGACTGTTTTAGTAAATGAGGTAGGACTTCATGAAAAAAGCGATGAAAAGTGAACGTTTATTCAATTTAGATACAGTAGATCCTTCCGAACTGCAGGCTTTATATGATGATGGAAAACGCGGTCATCTTTCCTGCTCTGTCTGCAGAGAAGCAGTAAAGCTATATTTGGGGATCGAAAACGAACCGCATTTCTTTCATTCATCCAATAGGTTGGACTGCATGGAAGCGGGATCCGGGGCCAGGGTTGCAGAACTGGCTGCCACCCTCCATGACGGTTTTCGGCTTCCCAGATCCCGCGGAATAACGACTGGAGCTGAACCGGCAGCGGCATGGAAACAGGCGGTCCGTGTAAAGGAAAACCCCGCTTTCCGTTCTACTCTGCAATCAGTAGAATCCTCAGAGGATCCAATACAGCTTGATATTCAGCAAAAAGAGGCTGTGACGGCAGTAGATGGTCCGGTTCTGGTCCTCTCAGGAGCAGGCAGCGGAAAAACCAGGGTACTGACTGCACGAACGGCCTATATGATTTCAAGCCACGGCATAGATCCGGGGGGAATCATGCTGGTAACCTTCACTGCTAAAGCCTCCAGGGAAATGAAGGAAAGGCTGCTCTCATTCCCCGGGCTTTCACGCCGGGATGTGAATTCACTCATCTGCGGCACCTTCCATAGTATCTTCTACCGGATTCTTATCCACCACGAACCCGGCAAGTGGACAAAAGAAGCTTTACTTAAATGGGAATGGGAAAAAGTGCAGATTGTGAAGGCAGCCGGGAGAGAACGGGACCTGGATGAAAAAGTGTTTGCCTATGATCAGGCTCTTCAGCAGATTGGACTCTGGAAAAACTCCCTGATGTTTCCGGAAAACATCAGGGCGGGGGATGATTGGGAGGAAAAGTGCTTATTCCTTTACCGAAAATATGAAGAATATAAAGTAAATCATCAAAAATATGATTTCGATGATATGCTTCTCGGCTGTTATCTTCTTTTGGAGTCAAATCCCGGAATTCTTGAAAAATACCAGAATCGGTTCACTCACTTTCTGATAGATGAATTCCAGGACATCAATAAGGTCCAATATGAATTAATCCGCCTGCTGGCCGGACAATCCCAAAACATATGCGCGGTGGGAGATGATGATCAGAGCATCTATTCCTTCAGGGGAAGCGATCCTGCTTTCATCAGTGCATTTGAACATGACTTTGAAGGAACCAAGGTTATAAAACTGACCAATAATTACCGATCTGCCCATGAAATTGTGGGAACGGCAAACCGCATCATCAGGCTTAATTCCAACCGGCGTGAAAAATCGATGAATGCCCAGCATGATGATGGCCCTCCGCCCATGCTTTTCTTTCCCTATGATGAAGAACAGGAAGCGACCATGATCGTGACAGATCTGAAGGAAAAAATTGCAGCAGGACGGAACCCGGGGGAATTTGCCATCCTATACCGGACCCACTCCATGTCCCGGGCTATTTTCGAACGGCTGAGCCAGAGCAGCCTGCCTTTTGCCATCGACCAGGATGCAGATTCTTTCTATGACAGGAGAACGGTCCGGAGCATGCTTTCCTACCTGAGGCTGAGCCTTGATCCCGAAAGCACAGAGGCTATCGCAGATCTAATGCCTTCCCTCTTCCTGAAACAAAACGTGCTCAGGCAGATAAAGGCGGACTCCATTTTAAACGACTGTTCACTTCTGAAGGCACTTTCTTATGTAAAGACCAGCTTTGCCTTTCAGGAAAAAAAGCTGAAGAAGCTGCCGCAGCAAATTGGATCTCTGAAGAACCTCTCACCTGTCCAGGCGCTTGAAGCTGTTGAGAAAGAGCTGGGTTTTCAGGATTTCATTAAAAAACGCGGAAATGAAGGCAATTCCATGGAAAGAGGTTCGGATGATGTCCGGGATTTAAAAGTGGCTGCACGCCGATTCAGGACAATTGCAGAATTCCTGGACCATGCAGAACATATGAAGGCAATGAACTCTGAAGTAAAGAAGCTGTCCAAACATTTCAGCCAGGCTATCCAGCTAACGACCATCCACCGGTCAAAAGGGCTTGAATATGGGACCGTCTATGTAATCGGCAATGTGGACGGCGGCCTGCCGCATGATTATGCCCTGGACTCCTATCGCAAGGGTGAAACCGGTCCGCTGGAAGAGGAACGAAGGCTGCTGTATGTAGCCGCTACACGGGCTAGGAATGAACTTTACCTTTCCATTCCCCATACACGCAGGGGAAGGGCAGCGTCTCCTTCAAGATTCCTGCGCATGCTGAAGAAATAATACAAAGGCTGTCCAGCCCAAAAAAGGACCGGCTCCTTTCATCCGCTGAATATGTACAGGCTTCAGCCTGGATTCACCGGGTGAAAGGAGCCTTTTTCCTGCGGTACCCATTTTTATTTTTTATTCAGCATGTTAGAGATCGTGTTAAAATCAAGGTTTTTCCCATCCTTGGTGATCGATTGCACAATTTTATCTTCCAGTTCAGATGAAATCGGTTTATTGGCAATTTTAGAAACGCGCTTTATGACACCCCTGACAGTCTTTTCATCACTGAAATTTGCCCCTTGCAGAGAATTCGCCAATTCCAATACGTCCTTCATGTTCACTCCGGTTTTCTTTTCAATATTCTTAAAGAAATTGTTATCCATGGTTACGCCCTCCTTCTCTGTACAGCTATTCTATGAGCGAGAACAGCGAAGGTGCTTTTCCAGGAAAATATAATAAAAGCAAAATTTCTTGTCCGCACCCTTTTTAGCACCCCTACATAAAATGTTCGTGAAACCATTTGAAAGGAGTCATTTATCATGTTTTTCATTGGCAAAAATTTTGCAAACCTCCCGAACATGGATGATTCAGTAAAGCCGCTTCGAATCTCACGCTTTTTAGATGACAGTGAATCTTCCTCTTCCTCTTCCTCTTCCTCATCATCGGGAATGGAAGAAGCGGAAGAAACTGCAGCAGAAGTGCATGAGGAGCCGGAATCCTCTGATGAATCTTCGAGCGGGTGCTCTATTTATGATGAATCCTCTTCATCCGATGAAGAGTCATCCCAGGAATCTGAAGAAGAATCCAGCAGCGACGAAGAAAGCGAATCCTCTTCCATTGCCTGGTTCGATGAATCCTCTTCAAGCAGCGGGGATGAATGAGACGTGCTGCAGGCTAAATTCTCACACAAAAAAACGGAATGAGCGCTCATTCCGTTTTTTTATTAATAACAAAAGCTTGCGCCTACAATAATCAAAAGGATAAACAGCACAATGATCAACACGAATGTTGAATATCCTCCGCCGCCGTATCCATAGCCGCCATAGCCACAGCCTCCATAGCCGTATGACATGCCCATCACCTCGCTTTTCTAAGCTCATATATAGACTATGAGAAAAAGCGCATGAATGTGTAGGCCGGCGGTATATTTTAAGGCATCAGCCTTTCGGTTTAAATATCAATGCACCAATGAAGCCGAAAATGATGGCAGCTGATATACCGGCACTTGTTACTTCAAACATTCCGGTCACCACCCCAACAAGCCCATGTTTTTCAGCTTCCTGCATCGCTCCGTGCACGAGGGAATTCCCGAAGCTTGTAATGGGAATCGTAGCCCCGGCCCCGGCAAAATCCATAAGCGGCTCGTATAAGCCGAGCCCATCCAGGACAGCCCCGGCCACAACCAAGGCACTCATTGTGTGGGCAGGTGTGAGCTTGGCCACATCAAAGAGAAGCTGGCCGATCACGCAGAAAGCCCCACCTACAATGAACGCCCAAAAAAACATTGCTAGCATGTTATTCCTCCTCTTTTTGTCTTACATAATTTCAACGGCTACTGCATGGGCGATGCAGGGAATGCTCTGTTTTTGCTGGACAGTCAAGGGGGAGAGAAGTGCTCCAGTGGCAACAACCAGCACCCGCTTGAATTCCCCCTCCTTCATCCTTCTTAAGATATGGCCATAAAATACGGATGCCGAGCATCCAGGTCCGCTCGCCCCGGAAAAAACCTCCTGGTCATCCTTGTAAATCAGCAGACCGCAGTCCAGAAATTTTTCAGGATTCAGCTCTACTCCGTTTTTCTGTAAAAGCATAAGGGCTGTTTTCCTCCCAATTTTCCCTAAATCACCTGTGATAATGAGATCATAATGATCCGGCCCGACATTTAGATCTGCCAGGTGCTTTAAGATGGTATCTGAAGCCGCAGGTGCCATGGCTCCTCCCATATTGAACGGATCGGTAAGCCCCATATCCACCACTTTGCCAATGGTGGCTGAAGTGATGCAGGGCTGGCCCTCTTCCTTATTATTTTTTCCAATCAGGGCTGCACCCGCTCCGGTCACTGTCCATTGGGCAGTGGGCGGTTTCTGGCCGCCGTATTCTGTTGGATAACGGAATTGTTTTTCAACGGCGGCATTATGGCTCGATGCACCGGTAATAATGTATTCCGCACCGCTGTAATTCACAAGGAAAGCAGATAGGGCCAGCCCCTCCATCGAGGTGGAACAGGCGCCGAATAAGCCGATATAAGGTATCCCGTTCGCAGAGGCAGCAAAGCTTGAAGGCGTAATCTGGTTGATCAGGTCGCCTGCCAGGAAGAACTGGATATCTTCCTTGGACAGCTGCTGTTTTTCGAGCGCCTTGCTCACTGCTTCCTCAAGCAAAAATTGATGTGCCTGTTCGTAGCTCTCTTTTCCCATCCACAAATCATCATGAAGTAAGTCGAAATCTTCAGCCAGGCGCCCGTTTGCCTCGAACGGACCCCCTGCCACACCCGTGGACAGGATGACTGGATGGTTATGAAAGGTCCAGGTATGTTTACCAGTAAGCAAGTCTTATCCCCCTATCATTCCTGCAAGAGTTTTAATTAAAGCCACCACAAAGGCGGAAAATACCCCAAATACAATAACCGAGCCTGCAAGCTTAAAGATATTGCCTCCAACCCCCAGAACCAGTCCTTCTGTACGATGTTCGATGGCAGCTGATATTACAGAATTTCCAAATCCTGTAACCGGGACGGCACTCCCTGCCCCGGCAAACTGCCCTAAATGATCGTACACGCCAAAGCCGGTAAGCAGCATGGCGATGAATATCATGGTCGCCACAGTTGGGTTTCCAGCTGTCTGTTCCGTGAAATTAAAAAAGTAAATATAAAAATAGGTGATGGCCTGCCCGATTACACAAATGATTCCACCAACCAGGAACGCTTTCAAGCAATTCATCAGAACCGGCCGTTTAGTTTCATTCTTTTTCTGGAGCTGCTGATACTTCTCCTGTTCCGGATTCAGCATTTTCTTTTTTGTCATGCCACTACTCCTTTCTTTTAAGTGAGCTCTTCTTTCAATAATTTGATTTCCTTAAACCGTTTTTTGGCTTCTTTCCTGTTATAGGTGCCATCTTCGTACTCCTCACCCAGCCTTACTATCTCAAGAAAGATTTTATAATCACTTGAAACAATGAATGTATAATCCGGGTACTTATCCTCAAGTTTCTTTATTACTTCTTTCTCAATTTTTTTCATCCTGAATCTATGGCTGTGTTTTACTTTATAGCTGACCAGGATTTCATTATCCGAGCGGGCGACCGCTGCATCATAATTACTGTTCACAGAGGCTGTCTCCTTGCTGATCTGCTTTAATTCTTCTTTTACCTGGACGCTTTCGGGAGAAATCATTACAGGAGTCGGTTCCACCCTGCTGATCAGCGCTGCCCTGCTCTTCGCCTCCCCATCCCCGGCTCCGCAGCCGGCGAGCAAAAGAAGAGGCCATCCAGTGAGTAAAATTAACCGTATCATCCGCGGGAACTTGGTCATCCAATTCACTTCCTATGTAATAGTCCTTTTATATTCGGCTCTCTTATTGTTATACAGAGATTGGATTTTTATAACTTTTCTCCGGATGGGATTTATTGGACATCTGTACAAAAAAAAAAACTGCCTCCAGAAGAGACAGCTCTTTTGTATTCATGCTTTTTTCTTTCCACATCCGCAGTCATTTTTTTTAATCTTAATCGGCTTTTGCTTTGCCAGATATTTTTCAAGATGGGAATAGGTTGATTTCTTTTCCATTGATAACTTCCCCTTTCTAAATTGTGCTTCCTTACATCATATGAAAAAGTTCAATCTGCTCTTCATGTACTAGCCTAACAGCTTTAAATTAATTGTTTCAAGAAAGGAAGCTATGGCTGATATGGCAAGGAGGAGAATGATGGGATTTCCTACCGCTGGATAAAAAAAGTGCATGGCAAGTACAATTGCACTGCTCCATATTCCGGCACACCAGTAACAGCTCAAGAGCTCGCCAAAAAATTTACGGATTCCTGCATTTTTAGGTATTATATATACTTCATCATTTCCCTGTTCATCCTTTTCTGTAATCTCATCAAAAAAGGGTGCCCTGATAAAGGAAGTGATTTTATCATATACAAGCAGCCTGGTTAAACGGAAGGCAGCTAAACCGAGTAAAAAGATCAGCAGGAAATTTACATTCATCAAGATTCGCATACCCCCTGATGGTTAAGAAATTAATAAAATTGGGCTAATGACTTATACCACCTTATCCATTCTTTCATAGTCTGTTAATGAAAATATTAACATTTTACCAAGGAGGAGAAACTATGAGTTGCGGTTCGAATTTTGAAACTTCAAATTGTGTATGTGATACTTTACTCGCTATTGTAGAAGCACAAGAAAAAGTAAGTCCCGAAGCACCGGAATCCACTTGTACGACAAGCTGCAATAGATCGATCAGAGAATTACTTGGCGGTGTTCACCATCGTAACGGCAGCCACTTCAATACAATTCCGGTTATACTGACATGCAAAAGCACATGCCTGCCCTATCTCGGGTTCGGTTTCCGCAGGGAGCCGGAGTGCCACGGCTCTTCCCAGAGTCATCTTGTAAGCTTTGAAACCATCGTTTTCAGGGTTGTTGATGTAGATGAAGAAACCTGCTGTGCAGTTCTGGAACTTTTGACTACTGCCTGCTTGATTGAAGATAGAGACGAGTTAGCAGAGATTGACAGCCTGGTTGGTAAAATCCAATTCATTACAGGAGACATTGAGGAGCCTTTCCTTTCTACTGGAATCTGTATCACAACAGATCTAAGCTGCTTCTGCTCTGTCACCTGCCTTCCAGCCACAACTGTCATTGCTGCTGATCCAGTAACGACCCATGATGAATCTCACGATTGAAGATAAGAGGTTCAACCAGCCTGAGGATTGCCGCCTCAGGTTTTTTTAATGATCATTACCGTTTTGGAGCTCTTTTGTTTTTCTTAATTTATATATATGGCTTGTTTCATAAACGGTATGGACAAATTATCTAATTGCATGAAAAAAAGTTGGAAAAGCTGTTACACAGAAAAAAGAGGCCGCCTGACGAAGGGGTGCTTAATCGCAGGCGTGCGAGCCTCAGTTGTAATTCTTCTTATCTTTATCAGGTACCGGTGCCGGTGCCTCTTCTGGATTATTCGAGGTTGTCTTAAAAGGTCAGAAAAGTGATATACTCAATTTCTTCCTTTGTGGCTGAAATCAGATTCGTCCCATAGGATGGCCGGATATAGATCGTATCGCCTTTCTTTTTTTCTATCTGCCCCCTGATAATCCTTCCGTTTACGCTCATTTCACAAAGCGGTTTAGGAACAATACGGGGAATCCTGATTAAATACTCCAGCAGTTCATCAGTTGACATGTCTGTAAACTTCTTCTGATTCTTTTTGCGGGGCTCCCTCCTTGGTCCTGCCTCCTCCGGTGTTTCTGGACCGCTTGTGTGGACCACAGCAAACCCCGGGGCAGCTTCGTCCCCCTCTTGTATATGATCTTCCTGCTGATCATTCTCCCTGGCGATGCTGATTACGTTAATCTCGGTTATTTCATTAACTGGAGGGAATTCTTCCGCTTCCTGAACCTCAAGGGGCATTTCAGCGGCCGCTGTCTCCTCCCCGTCTTCATCTTCATCCATTAGATGGACTGGTTCAGCTGAACTTTTTGGTTCAGGAAGATCCTCTATTTCTATCACCTCATCATGATGGGTCTTCTTCACTCTGATTTCTGATTGAACAGTCGTTTTTGGTGCAGCCAGTTTAGGCTGCACTATATACATGAAAGGCTTCTGCTCCCGGACATCCTTCTTTTCCGTCATGACCTTCCCCCCTAAATTCATTATAAAAATGGGCATGCTTTTTCCTACATCCTATTCAGGGCGGTGCTGTCCTATGACAATCAATCCGGGGTTAACAGATGAAGGGCATATAGGGCTGCACAGTTCAGGAACAATTCGTGGTACACCGGGGCAGACTGATGAAATTCAGCGCAAAAAAAAAACAGGAGACTCCAAGGTCCCCTGCCCGTTTCATCGTGCCAAAATATGATATCCGGAATCTACATGAATGTTTTCGCCGGTAATGCCGCGCGACATATCACTGAACAGGAAGACAGCTGTGTCTCCTACCTCTTCAGGGCTGGTTGTTTTGCGGAGTGGTGCACTTTCTTCTATTACATTCAGGATCGAATTGAAGTCACTGATTCCTTTTGCAGAGAGTGTGCGGATGGGACCGGCAGAAATAGAGTTAACACGGATTCCTTCCGGCCCAAGGTCGTTAGCCAGGTATTTGACACTGGCATCCAGGGAGGCCTTGGCAACACCCATAACATTGTAATTCCCGATTACACGTTCTCCTCCAAGGTAAGTGAGCGTCACGATGCTTCCTCCCTCGGTCATCAATCCCCTTGCTTCTTTGGCCACAGCCGTGAGCGAGTATGAGCTGATATTATGAGCCAGAAGGAATCCTTCACGATTCGTGTTCATATATTCCCCTGTGAGCTCTTCCTTGTTGGCAAATGCGATACAATGTGCGATGCCATGGATTACACCGGTCTCACTCTTGATCTGTTCAAAACAATTACGAATATCTTCATCATTGGTGACATCGCATGGAAGGACGAGTGAATCCGCACCTTCAAGGGATCCCGCCAGTTCCTTTACGCTTTTTTCCAGTCTGTCACCCGCATATGTAAAAATCAGCTTCGCCCCGGCGCCGTGAAGTGAGCGGGCTATCCCCCAGGCGATACTTCTTTTATTTGCTACACCCATCACTACGAATGTTTTTCCATTCAAAGAAAAACCCATGTAAAACCCTCCTATTTATAAACAGTTATTAGTACCTAGTCCTAAATTTAATTATATCCTACTTCACTTCAAGAAAAAAGGCTTTTATCTAATGGCAGGACAATAATAACCAATCATGAGTTTTCTACCCGCAACTAATGCATGGAAAAGGAACTGGACAAGAGCAGGAACAAACACAAAAAGGCAGTGAAGCGGAGCAAGGCACCCCTGGATGCCAGAGAAATGATGTTCACACCTTCCTGCAGGAAGCTTCATGATACATGCAGTTACTCCCATTTTCCACAAAAAAAGCACCTGCGGGACTGTTTCGTTTCATTTGTCTAAAACGTTGTATGTACCGTCTTAAAACTGAAGCGTCCTGTCCTGGGGTGCAGAATCATTTCAAATAGCTGATAAAAAGGGATGCCATCCCAAAGTAAATAAGTACAGAAATAATATCATTGATGGTCGTAATAAATGGGCCGGAAGCGACCGCCGGATCTATATTCATTTTATGCATGAGAAGCGGTATTAATGATCCGGCAAGTGTGGCGACAAAAAGGGTAACAATGATGGCTGCACCCACAAGCAGGCCGAGATAGAAATCGTTCTGCCAGAAATAAATGACAAAGGTTACGAGAATGCCGCAGCTGAGGCCGATCAGCAGGCCTGTACTGCCCTCTTTTAATATCAGCTTCCATTTGCTCTCGGTCTTTAGATCACCGGTGGCAATTCCGCGAACTACAACCGCAAGTGCCTGAGTCCCGGTATTCCCCGCCATTCCTGCAATCAGCGGCATGAAGACGGCAAGGATGGCTTTCTGATTCAATGTCTCTTCAAACCGGCCGATGAGGCTTGCCGTGAACATGCCGAGAAACAGGAGAATCACGAGCCACGGAAGCCGTTTCCTTGCTGCTGTTAAAGCGCTTCTATCCCCGTACTCTATGTCGGGCACACCTGCAAGCTTAGAATAGTCTTCAGAAGCTTCTTCTTCCATAACATCGACAATATCATCAATGGTGATGATCCCGACCAGGTGGTTCTGGAAATCGACGACAGGCATGGCCAGGAAGTCATAATCCCTCATCTGTCTGGCCACTTCCTCCTGATCTTCCCCGACTGATACGGATACGACCCTTTCGCTCATGATCTCCTGGATCATCGTGTCGTCATCTGACACAATCAAGTCTCTTAAGGATATAACTCCTGCCAGTTTCTTATTTTCATCCACCACAAAAATATAGTAAATAATTTCAGCCTGCGGTGCTTCATTTTTAAGAATATGCATGGCCGAACGCACGGTTTGGTTAGCCGCGATGGCCACATATTCCGTGGTCATGATGCTTCCTGCCGTATACTCTTCATAATGAAGGAGTTCTTTTATTTCAGCAGCGGCTTCCTTGTCCATTATGGTGAGATAACTGACAACCTGTTCCTTATCCAGTTCATTCAGCACATCGACTGCATCATCGGCATACATTTCTGAAAGCATATCGGCGGCATACGCAGGATTCATTTCAGAGAGAATATCACCGAACTCTTCCTCTTCCGACTTTAAATTTTCAAACAGGGCAGCCATTTCCTCGGGCGACAGATAGTGATACACCCTAGACCTTGATTCTGCCTCGAGCTGGCTGAAGAATTTTGCCTGATCATATGGATGCATTTCCATGAATTCTTCACGAAATGAATCAATCTGTTCATTGTTCAGCGCATCCAGCAGCATATCCCCATTAAACTGCTGCATTTCCTTACCTTCTTGTTCAGCCATGGCATTGCCCCCCTTTCTTTCAAATGTGTTAAGTTGATTTAACGTATGATGGTTTCTTACTTCCCTTTCCCTGGATGAAAACGGTCAAACAGAATATGATAAAAGGGATGCAGTGCTGCTGTGAATCGGCATGCTGATTATCACTGAAGGGCTGTAACCAAATCAATAACACACCTCATTAAGAAACACAATCTGACAGCCTGTTTTCAAAGGGGGGTTATGAATGAAAATAGATATCATAGGAGATATCCATGGGTGCTATGACGAATTTCACCGGCTGACAATTTCGCTCGGTTATTCCTGGAAAGATGGAATCCCCGTCCATCCTGATGGAAGGCGTCTTGCTTTTGCCGGCGACCTGACAGACCGCGGGCCACATTCTTTAAAGGTCGCTGAATTAGTGTGGAAGCTGGTCATACAGAAAAAAATGGCCTTTTATGTACCCGGCAATCACTGTGATAAACTATACCGCTTCTTTAAGGGCAATCCGGTTAAACTGGCACATGGCCTCGAAACAACAGCGGCTGAATATGAGTCATTGAGTCCCGTTAAAAAAGAGAAGATAAAGTCAAGATTCATGGAACTCTATGAAGCCTCGCCTATTTATCATATATTGGATGAAGGAAAGCTGGTTATCGCCCATGCCGGCATCAAGGAAGAATTTATCGGCAGGTATAGCCACCGCATCAAGACCTTTGTCCTGTACGGTGATATTACAGGTGAAACAAATCCGGATGGAACTCCGGTCAGGAGGAACTGGGCCAGGGAATACAAGGGAAAAGCCATCATTGTCTACGGCCATACCCCTGTCCGGAACGTGCAGAAGACCGGACTCACATATAACATTGATACCGGGGCAGTCTTTGGCGGAGCGCTGACCTGCCTTAGATATCCGGAGCTGTCCATTGTCAGTGCCGCTTCCGGCATGCCTTATCTTCCTGAAAAGTTCCGGGGCTGGGAATAATCCTGATCCCTATAAACCTGAAGCAGCTTTTCCATATCATCAGGAAGGGGCTGGCTGAACGAGAGGGTTTTTCCTAAAAACGGATGAAAGAAAGAAAGCCTGCTGCAGTGCAGCGCCTGGCGGCTGATCAGACTGCGGCTGCCGCCATACAGGTCATCGCCTGCCAGGGGAAAGCCTATGTGTGCCATATGGACCCTGATTTGATGGGTGCGGCCGGTCATCAGCTTCAGGGCAATATGGGTTCCTTCCCCCAGCCTTTCTTTTATCTCATACCCGGTACAGGCATATTTCCCGTCTTTCCGGACTTCCCTTTCAATAATACTGGAATCCTTCCGTCCGATCGGCGCTTCTATCCTGCCGCCTTCCCCTTCTATTGTCCCCTCGACCAGGGCTTCATAAAAACGGTTTACACGCCCTTCCTGCTGGAGGACGCTTAATAAATGATGTACATGCCTGTGTTTGGCGATGAGCATAAGTCCTGAGGTATCACGGTCGAGCCTGGTTACAATATGGATCGTCGAAGCAATTTTGTGCTTTTTATAATACCCTGCCAAGGCATTGGCTACACTTCCATGCGGGCGTTCCCTGGATGGGATGGTATTCATGAAAGGCGGTTTGGCGATGACGAGCAGGTAATCGTCTTCATATACAATATCCAGTGGGATGTCCTCGGCCATCAGCGAGGCGCCAGCCGCTTCAGGCGGAAAAAAAACCGAGACAAGGTCCCCTTCCTTCAGGAGACGGCGGACCGTTGCAGCCTCTCCATTGACCTTTATGCTTCCCCCGCCAAACTTAATGTCAGTAAGCGCAGCCCTTGAAATGGATTGTTCATTCAGAAACACTCTGAGCAGCTTGCCGCCATCTTCCTGAGGGACAGTCCATTCAAGCCTGAAGGGTGTTTCCATAATCAAATCTTCCTCCATATGTACCTACTCCCCGATGAATGAATCCGCGACCCGCTTCCAGAATGGGAACGGCCTGAAACGGGCAAACCTGATTTTTTCAGACGCGACCCGGAATTGTATGGATTTCACATCTTTATGAAGAAGTGTCAAATGATCAATGGTTATCTGAAAATCCACATCATTCACCGGCTTCAGCATGCACCTGTGATGTGCAGGCAGAACAAGGGGGGACCCGATTGTCCTGAACACACGGTTATTGATGGATGCCATTTCCGCAAGCTGGATGGCTGGTATTTTCGGATGCAGGATCGCCCCGCCGAGCGCCTTATTATAGGCCGTACTGCCCGTCGGGGTGGATATGCACAAGCCGTCGCCCCTGAAGGTCTCAAAGCGCTGCTCATTAATTTCCACATCCATCACAAGCGTCCCCTCCACGGATTTAACCGTTGATTCATTGAGCGCCAGGTACCTTGATTCCCTCCCGGCATGCTGATAGCGGATGATCACTTCAAGGAGCGGATATTCAACCACCTCGAACGGGGTCTTTGCCACCGCTATCACGAGCTTTTCCACTTCATCCGGCGTCCAGTCAGCATAAAAGCCGAGATGTCCTGTATGGACACCTACAAATGCTGTCTTATCCAGCCTGTTTTTGTAGCGGTGGAAAGCATAGAGAAGCGTCCCGTCGCCGCCTACAGAGATTACCATATCAGGCTGGTTTTCGTCGTATTGCAGATCAAAGTCGTTAAGGTATGTTCTCATTTTATGCATCAGCTCGTTTGATTTCGCATCGCCTTTTGATGTAATCGCATATTTCATGGCCTGCCACCCTTCACAAAGTATCTAGGATTTCTCCTTGCTTTCCGTTTTTCTTAAGAAGGCTCTCTGGGCCTCTTTAATTTCAGATCTTATCAGGGACATTTCCTCATCCAGCCAGAAGGCTGCTTCAGCAGCCCTGTGCAGCCTTGTCATGATGTCTTCAGGGAACTGCCCTTTGTATTTATAATTTAGTGAATGCTCTATTGTAGCCCAAAAATTCATGGCAAGGGTCCGGATCTGGATTTCCGCCAGAATGGCTTTTTCTCCGCTGATTGTCTGTACCGGATATTTAATCACCACATGATACGATCTGTAGCCGCTTTTCTTTTTATGGGAAATATAGTCCCGTTCCTCTACAATCTCAAAATCGTTCCTCTGCCGCAGAATTTCTACCACTCTTTTAATATCTCCCACAAATTGGCACATCATCCTCAAGCCTGCAATATCCTGAAGTTCCGTTCCCAGCCTGTCGAGCGGTATGTTTTTTTTGTTCGCTTTATCAAGGATGCTCGCAATCGGCTTAACCCTTCCGGTAACAAACTCAATGGGTGAGTGGCTGCTCTCAAGCTCAAACTGGCTCCTCATCCCCTTAAGCTTCACCTTTAATTCTTCTACCGCCTGTCTATATGGGGCCAAAAAATCATCCCAGTGCTTCATACTGCGCCACCTGCCATAATACCATTCTATTATTTCGTAAAATACGGGAAACCCACTTATCTCAACTTGTTTTTTACGGTATTATTTTACCATACACGGGTCCTATTTCATACGGATTGAAGCCGTCTGCCCCATTTTTGGGCAAACAGGCTCTAAAGGACGGCCATATAGACAGGAGGAACTGCGATGCAGGAGATTGAAATTGAATATAAGAACTTGCTGACACGGGAAGAATTTGAAGCAGCCGCAAAAAAATTCAATCTATCCCCACATGATTTTAAAACCCAGATAAATTATTATTTTGATACGGCATCATTCGGGTTAAAGGATGAGAACTGTGCCCTCCGTATACGCAATAAAAACGGGCTGTTCACTCTTACTTTTAAGGAACCGGCTGCAGAAGGACTGCTCGAGACCCATCAGGAGCTGTCTAAGGAAGAAGCCGGGGCCATCCTTGGAGGAGGAGCTATACCTGCAGGAGCTGTACGAATCCGGGCAGAGAGGTTCGGGATTGACATGGGAACCGTTGAACTTTTTGGGGCGCTCGAAACGGATAGATGTGAGTTCCGTTATAAAGATGGACTGCTTGTTTTTGACAACAGCCGTTACCTTGGGAAAGAGGATTATGAATTAGAGTATGAAGTTACAGATGCAGAATCCGGGAAAAGAAATTTTTACCAGCTGTTAAAAGAGCTAAACATTTCAGTAAGGCATGCCGAAAATAAAGTTAAACGATTTTATAATGCAAAATTCAATGGATAGCTGAAAGAAAGCAGTATACAGGGAGTGACCAGATTGAAGATCCAGGATTTAAAAGCGATGATAGATATTCAATCCCTACAAAACTTTACAGATATAAAAATAAATAAGAATAATAGTGCCGCGGGAAGCTTATTTCAAGACCTGCTTACAGGTTTCCTCCAGGAAGAAGGCCAGTCAGCCGGAGCTGCGTCTCCCCTCGGAAGTACACTTAATGCAATTGAAGGCATATTGGAAGAAGTCGGAGAAAAGGCTGTAAACAGCTATGGGGCCGTGCTCGCTCCTCCCGCAGCTGTGATGCCAAAAAGCCTTGCCTTTCGGGCTCCTGCTGATATTGATGAGATGATTGAAAAGGCATCCCAAGCTTATGATATCCCTTCAAAACTCATCAGGGCAGTGGTCAAGCAGGAGTCGAACTTTAATCCATCCGCCAAAAGCGGCGCAGGTGCCGGCGGACTGATGCAGCTGATGCCCCAGACGGCCAGGGGCCTTGGCGTAACCAATGTTTTCGATCCCTATGAGAACATCATGGGCGGAAGCAAATATCTGAAACAAATGCTGGACCGGTATGACGGTGACACCTCACTTGCACTTGCCGCCTATAATGCAGGACCGGGAAATGTGGATAAATATAACGGAATCCCCCCCTTTGAAGAAACACAGAAGTATGTACAGAAGGTTACCGGCTATTATCAAGCCTGACTGTCCTGCCCTTTCGCAGGCAGTTTTTTTTTGCCCTCTGCCTGTTTTTTTGCTGCTGTCATATAACAGTTTTCTGCCCCCCGAAGCGATATGTTTGAGATATTGCTTCCCAATTGATAAAATATGTTTACACTTGAGCTGATAAAGGAGCAATCGGGAATGATCGAAGGCAGCAGAACACCCTATGAAACGATTGGCAATGAAAAGTTATCCGAAATAATTGATCTATTTTATTCAAAAGTCAGTCAACATCCGGATCTTGTGCCTATATTCCCTGATGACCTGTCTGAAACAGCAAGGAAACAGAAACAATTTATGACTCAATATCTCGGCGGCCCGCCTCTATATACAGCAGAGCACGGCCATCCCATGCTTCGTGCACGCCATATGCCTTTTGAAATTACACCACGAAGGGCGGATGCCTGGCTTTCCTGCATGAGGGATGCCATGGATGAAGCAGCGCTCGAGGGGGAAATACGTGAATTCTTTTACCAGCGTCTCGTTCTAACGGCCCAGCATATGATCAATACACCTGAAAACGATGCGAAAGGAGAAAACAGTTGAACTCTCAAGAGCCTAATTTCAATGTGTCTGAATGGATCAAATCTAAGCATTGTGATGGCGTCGGGAATAAACCAATAGAAATCTATATTTTTATTGACCCGCTTTGTGCAGACTGCTGGTCGCTTGAGCCCAGCCTGAAAAAGCTTCAGGTAGAATTTGGCCGTTATATCAGCTTCAGGCATGTACTTGGCGCCAGGCTGGCAGCTTTGAATAAGGCTAAGATTGCACAGAGATGGGATCTGGCAGGGAGCGGCCCGGAATCTGCTGCACAGGAGCCTATTTCCACTCCTTATAATGCATCCATTGCCATTAAGGCCGCTGAATTGCAGGGCCGGAAAGCAGGACTTCGTTTCCTGAGGAAACTGCAGGAGATGCTTTTCCTGGAAAGAATGAATATATCTGATCTGGATATTATTTTTGAGTGTGCCAAAGGGGCGAAGCTTGATACCGAAGAATTCATCAGGGATTTCAGGTCGGCAAGCGCTGCAAAGGCATTTCAGTGTGATTTGAAGATTACGAATGAAATGGAAGTATATGAATTGCCGACCCTTGTCTTCTTCAACCAGAATATTGAAGATGAAGGCATCAAGGTGACGGGCTGCTATCCATATGAGGTGTACAAGCAGATTCTGGAAGAAATGCTTGGGGTACTGCCGGAACCCGATGAACCGCCGCCCATAGAAGTTTTCCTGAAGACCTTCGGCCTCGCAGCTTCCTCAGAGATTTCCCTCATCTACAACATGGCTTATCACGAAGTGGAAAGGGAAATGAAAAAACTTGTGCTAAGGCAGCTTGTACAAAAGATTCCTTCGAAGAAGGGGCCATACTGGAAGCTGATTGATTCAGCAGGCGGCTCCTGAATTATGTAAAAAAAAGTCCTTGCATCAGCAAGGACTTTTATCTTTTTTTACGTACAAAGGGGTTGGGAGAAATCTTCACGATCAAACAAAGGGGTATATGTTTGTGTGTGATTAACTTCACACTCTTACTATAAATAATTCCTGCTTCACTTGCAATACTTTGTGTTTAATTTCACATAATGGACAAAATTTAGTATAAACCGCTCCACGAAACATATTCTGTTACAAACGAATAGTAAGGAGTGAAATGATGAAAGTTCTTTTATATAGCAGTATTCTATTTCTTATCGTCCTAGCGCTGTTCTTTCAGATCTTAAGCTTCATGCATTTATTCCCGCTCTATATTTCGTCCCCTTTGCTCTTTCTATGCTTGTTCCTCGCTCTCTCTATGCTGAACAATAGAAAAAGATTCAAGGGATTCTAAACGAGGCTGTATTCGCATATTTTTTGGCCATTGAACTAGAAAGTTAATTTCCGCTGCAGGCACTCGCTGTAAATAACTTTGTTTATTAATTGAAAACAACAATCTTTTAGAAAGAGACAAACAAAAAAAGCTGCCCCGGCAAGTCCAGGCTCAAATAAGCCTGACTTTTACGGAACAGCTTTTTATATGCCTTCTTTATGACAATAAACTTTCCATCTCATTCAGCTTTTCTTCAAATACCCTGCATGCCTGCTGGATTGGTTCCGCCTGATTCATATCGACTCCTGCTTTTTTCAGAACTTCGATTGGATAATCAGAGCTTCCGGACTTCAGGAACTCAATATATCTTCCCACAGCCGGCTCTCCCTCTTCAAGGATGGATTTGCTGAGGGCTGTGGCCGCACTGAAGCCGGTTGCATATTGGTATACATAATAGTTGTAATAGAAATGCGGGATCCTGGACCATTCAAGCCCGATTTCATCGTCAATGACGATATTCGTTCCAAAGTACTTCTTGTTCAGCTCATAATATTCCTTGGTCAGAAGCTCCGAAGTCAGCGCTTCACCCTCTTGCGATTTTTGATGGATAAGATGCTCGAATTCTGCGAACATCGTCTGTCGGAAAACGGTTCCCCTGAAGCCTTCAAGGTAATGGTTAAGAAGGTAAAGGCGTTTTTTCTCGTCATCCACCGTCTTCAGCATATAATCATTGAGCAGCGCTTCATTGCAGGTGGAAGCCACTTCCGCAACAAATATAGAATAATTTCCATAAGGATATGGCTGAGATTTCCTGGTATAGTAGCTGTGTACCGAGTGACCGAATTCATGGGCCAGGGTGAACAGGTTATTCACATTGTCCTGCCAGTTCATTAATATATACGGGTTGGTCCCATATGCTCCTGAAGAATAAGCACCGCTGCGCTTGCCTTTATTTTCGTGGACATCCACCCAGCGTTTTTCAAACCCTTCCTTCAGGATTGAGCTGTATTCCTCACCAAGCGGCGCCAGGCCATTGATGACATATTCTTTTGCTTCTTCGTATGATACCTTCATTTTCACATCTTTAACAAGCGGTGTATACATATCATATATGTGCAGCTCATCCAGCTTCAGCACCTTTTTCCGCAGATCCACATAACGGTGGAGCAGGGAAAGATTATCATTGACTGTGTTTACAAGATTATCATAAACCGTCTCAGGGATATTATTGGCGCTTAGTGCGGCATGGCGTGCAGAATCATAATTCCGGATCTGCGCGTTGAAATTATCTTTCTTCACCGTGCCTGCAAGTGTGCTCGCAAAAGTGTTCTTGAATTTGCCGTACGTACCGTACACCGCTTTGAATGCCTCTTCCCTTACCCTCCGGTCCTCGCTTTCAAGGAAGCGGATATACCTTCCATGGGTAATTTCCACGGTTTCACCGTCTTCATCCTTAATGGCCGGGAATTCGAGATCGGCATTGTTCAGCATGCCAAACGTATTTTGAGAAGCAGACATAGCCTCTGACGCCTGTGCCAGGAGGGCTTCCTGGTCTGCGGAAAGGACATGCGGCCTCTGCAGATTGATTTCATCAAGAGCCTGCTTATACAGCTTAAGCTCCCCGTGCTCATCAAGATAGCTTTCGATCGTTTGCGGATCAATGCCGAGAATCTCGGGAACCGCAAAAGAGAAGGCACTGGCAGCCTGGGTATACAAAGTCTTGGCCCGGTCGTCGAATCCCTGGTAAAAGGAATTCGTGGTGTCCTGATCATACCGCATATGAGCATATGTATACAGCCTGCCCAGGCGTTCCATTATTTCATCCTGGAATTGAAGGGCTGCAAACAATTTATCGGGACTTTCCCCTAATGTGCCTTTATAGGCATCCGCTTTTTTGATTTCTTCCTTCACACCCTGAAATTCAGTTTCCCAATCCTTATCAGTGGCAAAGATATCTTCCAGCTTCCATGTATCATTAACAGGTATTTCGCTTCTGGCCGGCAAAGACTTGACTGTAGTTTCCTGTGACATAGAATGTTCCCTCCATTATCAAAAAAATCCATACCCTTACAGTATTCGCTTTTCCCTAAAAAAATCCTCCATTAACATAAATAATCCTTTCACATCTATCATACGCCTTCCATTTCGTTCAAACCATCTCCATGCCTCCAAAGGCCAGAAAGAATTCAAGTCCAGTAGCCCATCCCCCCACTTTCTTAAATAAATCCGGACATCGGCTGATGATAAGATCCCCTTTTTTTAAGCCGTCAGCAATATATCCGCTCCTCCTCAGGATATCGAGGAAAGCGGACAAAGGTTTCTGGAAGCCTGGATGCCCCCCGGCTGAGATAAGTTCCCTCAGCTTCACCTCCCGCCCTGTAATCCGCCTTTGAAAGGCTTCAAAGATGAGACTTTCTTTGAACGGCCTGCCCTCCTCAAATTTCAATAGTACATCAAGATAAACATATGCCTGCCATTCAACCGCAGGTGTTTCAATATGGTGGCCAAATGGCACGGGCAGACCGATGAAAGGCGGAAGACTTGCGGGCAGCAGCCCTTTCAGATATATCGCACTGTAAAGCGGATGGTGGATGGTTGCATGCTTATGTGCAGAAATTTTCCAGCTGTCTAATTTTTTGAACCAATTCACCACTTGCCTTGTTGTCACAGAACTATTGCTTTGGAAAAGGTGGGTAAAAGGAGTTGTTCGCAGGGGCAGTTTCTCTGTTTCGGAAAAAGAAACCTGAGGGGAGTAGGCAGTGATTGTCTGGAGCCTGAAGAAGGCTTTCTGATAGGGACACAGGGAAATGATTGAAGGATATGGCTCGGAGGCTTGTGCGAAGAACCATTGAAAGGATGTGAGTTTATAGTGAGTGCAGCCATAGGAAATTAATTTTTTGCTGCCGATTATCCAGACAGGGGCTATCCCGGCACGCCGATAGGAGAGCGATCTTTGCCTGAAGAGGCTGAAAGGGATTGGGGAACACTGATATTCTATGGCAAATCGATTGCCTCCCCATTCGAAGTATAAATCCGGCCGTTGATTGATTTCTTTTAGATGCCGCTCCAATTCCGGCCGCATTCCCTGCTTTTCAAGCCATTCAAACAGCAGCAGCTTTCCATGCAGGTGATAGTCTGATTCTGGTTCCAGATTTACTGAACATGACTCCGCCTTCATATGTGCAAAGTGGCTGATCCTCTTAGTTCCTGATTTCAGAATGACCCTTTGGCTGCAGCATGGACAATACCATTCCTCCTTTTTCATGGATTCAATATCTTTTTTATCAGACCTCCTGGTAATGGTAAAAATTGTGCCATCCCATTTCTTTACAGTCAGCATCTGCCTGCCTCCTTTTCTTTTTTTCATCAATTCTACACACAAGGTCTTTTATCCTTCAAAAAAATAAACATGGGTTTTCTACTCGCAGCCCATGCCTGGAAAGGTGGACAAGAGCAGGAACAAACACAATAAGGCGGTGGAGCGAAGAAGGCGCAGGCAGATGCCAGCAAGATAAATGATGGTCATACCTAGCTGCATGAAGCCTGGTGATAATTGCAGCTCCGCTCCTTTTCCATAAAAAATAACCTGCCGGCCGGCAGGCTATAGCAATGGCGAGAGCAGCCGGCAGGTTGATTCCAGCAGCCTCAGGCCAATGTTTCGTTTATTGAAAGTATCCAGGTGCAGTTCCCTAGACTGTGTGAGATCCTGGATAAAGTCCTGGACCAGCTTTTGGGTACTCCCTGTTTTATAGAGGAAAGCATTTACTTCAAAATTAAGATGGAAGCTTCTCATATCCATGTTAGAAGTCCCGATTGAAGCAAACTCCTTGTCCACAATGACGATCTTACTGTGCATAAAGCCTTCTTTATAGGCAAAAACCCTCACCCCTGCTTCAAGAAGGTCTGGAAAATAGGATCTTGAGGCATGATATACAATCCACTTGTCTGGATTCTGCGGAACGAGCAGCCTGACATCAATGCCGCTCAAAGCGGCAATTTTCAGAGCCTGGAATATATCTTCATCAGGGATGAAGTATGGTGAAGCAATCCACACAGATTCTTCAGCAGAGCTGATCATGGAGAAAAATATATTCTTAATCACACTCCATTCATTATCCGGCCCGCCCGCAATCATTTGGACGCCTCCATGCTTATGCTCAATCGGCATGGCTGAAAGGTATTCATCTGTCAGAAAGCTGTGGTTGGTCATATAATACCAGTCCTGTAAAAAGATAAGCTGCAGCGACCTGACCGCTTCACCCCTTACCCAAAGGTGAGTATCCCTCCAAAAACCGAATTGTTCATCTCTTCCTAAATACTCGTCACCGATGTTCAGACCGCCTACAAAGCCAACACTTCCATCTACAACAATTATTTTCCTGTGATTCCTGAAGTTGAACTTATTATTTAAAAATGGCATCCTGACCGGCCCAAAAGCCACGATTTCTATCCCCGCGTTTCTCATGTCTTTGATATAGCGGCGAGGCAGTGTCCAGGACCCGACCGCGTCATACATAAAGCGGATCTTGACACCTTCCCTGGCTTTTTGAATTAATACATTTTTAATATCCCTTCCAATGTCATCATCCCGGACTATGTAATACTCCATATGGATATGGTGATTGGCTTTCCTCAATTCTTCCAGGATAGAAGAAAAAGTCTCATCCCCATTGGTCAAGACCTTTGTTTCACTCGCGAAGGATATGGGACTGTTCCCCATCTTCTGGGCCAGCCGGAACATTTTTTGTTTATGTTCTCCCATCCTATGGATTCTTTCCTCCGATACACTGCGCTCCCCTTGTATCTGCAGGAAAGTTTGTTTATCCAGGAAGAATTTTTTGCGGAACATCCTTTCCTTTCGGTAATTCCGTCCAAACAGCAGATAGAAGAAAAAGCCGAGGAGAGGGAAAGCCCCGAAGACAACCAGCCATGTGAGAGTATGGATGGGCTGCCTGTTTTCAAGGAATATGACAAACCCGATGATAATTAACGACAGAGTCAGCACAAGACTGAAGTAACTGACCGCTTTTCCGCCTATGTAATCGTTGAAATAGTACCAAATTAAAAATATACCGGTAAGAAAAATCCCGATACGCACCGTATTTTTCATGTGCTCACCTACAATCCCAATTCTAAGACAGCCTAAATGATATATACCCTAAATTAAATAAAATATCTGCATCCGCCTATTTTTAAATCCTGCCCCTGCTTTCATACAAAAAAAACCGATTTCCTATAAAGAAATCGGATTATTAATTAGAAAAGTGTTTTCTGATTGTCTGGAAAACATCTGTTTCTATCACTGTCTTTCCGTACTCCTGCAGACGGTGGACCGTTATCGCAGATTCGTTCCCGTATTCCAGGAGAATACTTAGAACATCATCAATTTTGTCTTCCTCATCTTCATTTTCGATGAATTCAACGTACAAATAATATTTATTGTCCAGCACATACAGCTTTGAATGGATGTCGTCAATTCCTGTACTGCTGCTTAAGGATATAACATCCTCAAAATCGCTGAAGCTCATAACAAACTCCAGGACACCATTTTCGTAGCCGGTTGAACTGGGACTCTCTCCCCGCCCTTGGAATTGTTCTTCCAGGATATCCTCCAGGTTATCATCCAATGTGAGGTCTTTAAGCTTATCCTCTGACAAGGGCAGTTCAAGCCTTTGTCCATCCTTCGAAAGCTGGGCTTTGGTTACGAGAACCTCTAGTCCCTTATCGAGAGCTTGAACCTGAATCCATAGCGGACCTTCAGCCATAAATTCCTCTTCAGCATGGACTTCATCCATCATTTCCCAGAAAAGTTCTTCACTTCTCTCACGGTTATACCATATTTCTTCACGGTCAAACCCGCGTTCTTCTATGTCAATATAAGAAATATAAAACTTCACTGTATTCTCATTAATGCGCTCAATTTCCATGATTTCCTCTCCCTTCTGATCCGATTATGGGAGGGACATTACTCCCTGGCAAAATCCATTGCTGCTGCTGTTTCCTGCTTTATACAGCGGATTCCATAAATATTCTGTTGAATATATTTTATGACAATTTTCTGAAGAAGGGAAACAAAAAACAGATAAATAAAAAAAACAATTGTTCGCCTAATATTCCCTAACCCAGCATGTTCTAAACTAAACTGGAAACAACTCTGCCCGCCTGCTGCCTCTCTTTTTATAAAGAGGGGTAATCCTTATATTGGACTAGAACAGAATAAGATTATACTGGTATTTTATCATACTTTAGGTTGAATAAAAAAATATCCGGCCTGTTCGGCCGGAAATCGTAAAAGCATATAATTAATTGACCATGCGCTGTGCTTCCCGCAGATGGTAGGTACGGACTTTACGCGGAAGGAAACGGCGGATCTCATCTTCGTTATACCCAACTTGAAGTCTTTTTTCGTCCAGGATAATCGGCCTTCTTAACAGCCCCGGGTTATCCTTTATCAACTTATATAGTTCCGGCAAAGGCAGGGACTCTACGTTTACATTTAATTTTTGGAAGGTTTTAGAACGTGTTGAAATAATTTCATCAGTTCCGTCTTCCGTCATGCGCAAGATCTCTTTGATTTCATCAATAGACAGCGGCTCAGAGAATATATTCCTTTCTGAATAGGAGATATCATTTTCTTCAAGCCACGCCTTGGCTTTTCTACATGATGTACAGCTTGGTGAAGTATACAAGGTTACCATTAATTTATTCACACTCCCTGGTTATAGAATCGATGATCTATGCTGGGATAACAAGATTGCCTTCCGATTTTTATACACTAATTAGAATTACTTTAAATTAGTAATATCTATCACAATTCATTATACACCAATTCTGACTAAAATAGGGGGGTATTTTTGAAAAATATGAAATTGGTAGTACATCCGTATCCAATTTGTCCAAGATTCAGCTCATTTTTTAAGAAAAACTGACAAAATACCTAATATTTTTACATTTATTGGATATAAAATCATTTTTTTATCCTTAGTTTTTTTATTCTTCGAACTTTCTAACTATTCCAAAGAAGTAAAAAATAGGAAGTTTCTCGTATCTTCCTCTTTTATACCCGGATTTTCTCATTGCATAAACCTTTTTTATCGAAAAATTATTGGTGCTATCCTTCCTAATAACTGGATTTTCTAATAGAATATAAATAAGCGTCCAAACAGGAGGTTCATGATGGCAGCCTATTTAATGGATTTGATTTTAGTATCAATTCTCGTCATTGGAATAACGGCCTTTATCGCTGTCATATCAAATGGCATTGGAGAGAAACTCTTTTCCGGAAACAAAAAAAATGAATTCACTGACAAATCAGCAAGCATCCAGGCTGGCTGGAAACCTGTAGGCGGAAGAAAGAAATAATACTCCATAAAAGAACAGGCCGGCATAATGCCCGCCTGTTCTTTTATGGAGTATAATCCACGTCTTTCGTATAGCGGCTGCTTGCATTCCATAACAGGTATTCATTAATTCCCCCGCTCTTCAAAGCTTTGATTTGCTCCTCGATTTCCTTTTTACCATAGTTCAGATAGTTTCCCTGTCCAAGCCAGCTGGCAGTAAAATCCTGCAGCCACGGCCTCGAGACTGGCGGACCCTGCAATTCATCAAGTTTCTTCTTCTCCAGCTTTGCATATTGGGAAACCAGTTTATATGGTTCAAGATCAGGTTTATCAATTCCAAAATAAGAAGTCCAATGCGATGGATAGATCATGGAGGAAATAACGTCTACATTGCCGGCTATCTTTGTGAAGTTCTGTCCAATCCCAGGAGCTTCAGGAAGTGTGGCGGCATAGCCAAAGATATCAACTGATACCTGAACATCATAAGGCTTGAGCTTTTCTTTTGCATAGGCAACAAAGTCCGTAACTGCCTGCACCCGCTTCTGTGATTCGGGTATATCCATGCTGCCGTACTCTCCCTTATCATATTTAAGACTGTTTTCACGATTTTCAAAGCCCTCGGCAAATCGAACATAATCAAACTGAATTTCCTTAAAGCCCATCTTGGCAGCTTCAATGGCTATTTCAACATTGTAATCCCATACTTCTTTAGAGAATGGATTTACAAAAGCTCCACCTCTGCCGTTCTTCCATACTGATTTGCCATCCCGGAATGACAATTCCGGTCTTTCTTTCGCAAGCTCTGAATCCTTAAAAACGACCACTCTGGCGATTGGATATATTTTTTCTTTTTCCAGCGTTTTCATCATTTTATCAGGTGAATGTATGTATCTCCTTGCAGCATATTTAAATTTGGAATCCTCTGGAATATAAGTCAAATTTCCACTGTCATTTTTTATGTCGATAACCATTGCGTTCAAATCGGTTTTATTTACGAGACCCACTAAATCCTTAAAACGTTCTGAACCTGCAATATTACCTGAAACATAAATCCCTCTTACAGCATCCGGATAAGAAAATTGATAGCCGGACTGAAAGGTAAACCGAGGTAAACTTTCAGGCAGTTTTTTTTGATATTGTGCCAGATGCAGGTTTTCCCTGCTGCTGTCCTCACTGCTTCCATCTGCAATCACCGAGCCAGCCGGAATACCTGTAATCAATGCTGCCAGCAGCGCACCCCTCAACATGTTTTTCTTCCCTCTCACTATATTGCCAACCTCCCTTTTCTTCCCTCTTTTGGATTTACCCTGCTCAGAGGCCTTTCACTCAGCTTATTGAAATTTTTTCTATTAACAAATTATAGATTATTCTGTCATTTCAATGGGTATATCCATAATATGAAAAGCGGCCCTGTATAAAGGGCCGCTCCGAAAGTTATTTATATATGCTTTGATATTGTTTAAATTCCTTTTCAGAACAGTATACAAAATGGCCGGGTGTTACTTCACGCATTTCCAGCTGTTCGCCTTCTGCATAATTATGAATATTAGGATTGTATACAATTCTCTTTCTTGTTCTCTCGCTCTCAGGATCTGGAAGTGGAATCGCAGACAGGAGTGATTGGGTATAAGGATGAATCGGATTTTTATATAACTCGTCACTTGTCGCAAGTTCAACAAGCTTTCCGAAATACATTACCCCAATTCGGTCACTGATATATTTTACCATGGAAAGGTCATGGGCAATGAACAGGTATGTGAGTCCTTTTTCACGCTGAAGCTGCTTCATCAGGTTGACAACCTGTGCCTGAATGGAAACATCCAGTGCAGATATCGGCTCATCAGCAATGATGAACTCCGGGTCGACTGCAAGAGCCCTTGCAATTCCAATCCTTTGGCGCTGCCCGCCTGAGAACTCATGTGGATAACGCGAAGCGTGTTCCCTGTTCAGTCCGACTGTATTCAAAAGCTCAAAAACCCTGTCCATTCTTTCTTTTTTGGTTTTGGCAAGCCCGTGGATATCAATGCCTTCAGCAATGATATCTCCTACAGTCATCCGCGGATTCAACGATGCGTATGGATCCTGGAAAATCATCTGCATTTTGCGGTTGAATTTTTTCAAGTCAGAACGCGATTTCCTGCCATGCACATTTTCTCCTTCGAACAGCACTTCGCCATCTGTTGCGTCATAGAGGCGGATAATGGATCTCCCGGTTGTGGATTTACCGCAGCCGGACTCCCCAACCAGGCCAAGCGTCTCCCCTTTGAAAATATCAAAGGAAATGCCGTCGACAGCTTTTACCTGATTAGGCTTGCCCACGTTAAAATGCTGTTTCAAGTTTTTTATTTCAAGTAATTTCTCTGCCATCTCAGCGGACAACCTCCTCAGCCAATTTTGGTTTTGCAAAATTGGATGCCATTTTGCGCTGCCTGTCAATTACGGCTTTGGGCGGCTCGACAGCAGGTGCATTTTCATGGAGCAGCCAGGTCTTTGCAAAATGTGTTTCGGAAATTTGGAACATTGGCGGTTCATACTCAAAGTCAATTTCCAATGCATATTCACTCCGTGGCGCAAACGCGTCGCCTTTTGGCGGATTCATCAAATCCGGCGGAGTTCCCGGTATAGCGGCCAGCTCAGTCTTGACACTTGTATCCAGGGATGGCATGGACGCCAGAAGCCCCCAGGTATACGGGTGTCTTGGATCGTAGAATATTTCATCCACTGTCCCCATTTCAACAATCTGTCCGCCGTACATGACGGCAACCCGGTCAGCGACATTCGCTACGACACCAAGGTCATGTGTAATGAAGATAATGGATGTATCAATTTTATTTTGCAGGTCTTTCATGAGCTCAAGGATCTGTGCCTGGATAGTTACATCAAGAGCGGTAGTCGGTTCATCCGCAATCAACACCTTGGGATTGCAGGAAAGGGCAATAGCAACCACTACACGCTGCCTCATACCGCCTGAGAATTGATGGGGATATTGATTGATCCGCACTTCAGGCTGTGGGATCCCTACGAGTCTTAAAAGCTCAAGCGCCCTTTCTTTCGCCGCACCCTTGCTTAAGTTCTGGTGCTTGACCAGACTTTCCATGATTTGATTGCCAATTTTCATGGTTGGATTTAAAGATGTCATTGGATCCTGGAAAATCATAGCGATTTCTTTCCCGCGGATCTTTTGCATTTCTCTTTCAGAGACTTTTGCAAGATCTTTGCCGTCAAAAAGGATTTCACCTTTGGAAATACGTCCCGGCGGGTTAGGAATCAGCCTCATGAGCGCCTTGGAGGTAACAGATTTACCTGAACCGGATTCACCTACGATAGCAAGTGTCTCCCCTTTTTTAAGGTCGAAATTAACTCCGCGGACAGCCTTAACGACTCCGCCGTACGTATCGAAGGAGACATGCAGATCTTTTACTTCTAAAACCTTGTCCATATTTCTTCTCCTCCTTTATTACTTGCGCATTTTCGGATCCAGCGCATCACGCAGACCGTCACCCAGCAGGTTAAAGCTGAGGATCAGCAGGCTGATTACAATGGATGGGATGATCAGCTGATATGGATAGGTCTGAATGAACCTGAATCCGTCATTGACCAACGCACCAAGTGAAGCCTGAGGCGGTGCAATTCCAAGTCCGATGAAGCTTAGGAATGCTTCGGTGAAAATCGCGCCTGGCACTGTGAACATTGTTGTTACGATGATAGGGCCAAGTACGTTAGGTATCAAGTGCTTTCCTATCAATCTGGAGTTTGGCGCACCCAGTGTCTTGGAAGCTAAAACAAACTCCTGTTCTTTCATTTTCAGGATCTGGCCGCGGACAATCCTTGCCATTCCGGTCCAGCCTGTAATGACCATTGCGAGGATAATCGATGAAACCCCCGGCTTGAAAATCAGGATAAAGAGAATGACCAGAATCAGGTTAGGGATACCGATCAAGATTTCAATGATCCTCATCATGATATTATCTGTCCTGCCCCCATAGAAACCGGCGACTCCGCCATAAATGATTCCAATGAATAAATCAATCAAGGCTGCGGCTACAGCGATGATCAGGGAAATCCGGGTTCCCTGCCATACACGGACCCATTGGTCGCGTCCAAGGTCATCCGTTCCGAACCAGTAATATTCTTTGACGTTCTTGGCTTTATAAACATCGAAGCCATCCTTATCCTTTCCGTCAAGCCCAAGGAATGGAACATGCTCAAGAACCGGCATTTTAGGAGGCATCTTTGACAGCGCAAGATTTTGCTGTTTATACGTATGGCTGCTTGTTATCGGTGCGATAATGGCAAGCAGGGTGATGATGACTACAATGATCAGGCCGAATATCGCGCCTTTATTTTTTCTTAATCTGTGCCATGCATCCTGCCAGTAGCTCAGACTCGGCCTTTCAATTTTTTCAAGGTCGCCCTTGCTGCCGGCGGGACGGAATAAGTCAGAAGAAAGCGGTATTTGCTTTTGTTCCATTATTTTTTCCCTCCTGCCAGACGAATTCTTGGATCGACAACTCCGTAGAGGATATCGACTACGAAAATGATAAAGATGAAGAGAGCACTATAGAAAATGGTAGTACCCATTATGACTGTGTAATCATTTGTGTTGATAGATTTGACAAATTGTTCCCCTAATCCTGGGATCGCAAAAATTCTTTCGATTACTAGAGATCCCGTCATGATGTTTACTGCCAGCGGCCCGATGATTGTGATTACTGGGATCAGCGCATTCCTGATAGCATGCTTAACAACGATGCCAGATTGGCTCATGCCTTTTGCCTTGGCGAGCATAATATAATCTGAGTTCATTACTTCAAGCAGCTCTGTTCTCATGAACCGGGAGATATTGGCAATTACGAATCCTGATAATGCTATTGTCGGCATGATTGTATACGTAAAGCCCTCCCATAATGCTACCGGAAGCATTTGGAGTTTTACACCAAGGATGAACTGCAGGAAGCCTGCAAAGACGAATGAAGGAATGGAGATACCTAAAACAGCCAGGAATGTAGCTCCGTAATCGAAAAATGTATTGTGCTTAATAGCAGCAATTATCCCTAAAATTAGGCCAACAATTGATCCTATGATTAGCGCCTGTAAGCCTAGCTGCGCTGATGGTCCGATTCTTCCTGAGATGATTTCTGAAACCGGGCGGTTATCATATTGGAACGAAAGCCCTAAATCACCTTTTGCTAAATTGGCAATATAGTTCACATATTGAACTGGCAGAGGATCATTAAGCCCATATTTTTCATTGATGATCTATACCTGCTCTGGTGTCAGCTTGTCCTGGCTTTTCAGAGGTGAACCAGGAAGCAGCTTCATCAGGAAAAACGTCAGTGTAGCAATAACGAATAAAGTTATCAGCATGTATACGATTCTTTGAAGAGTATAACGCAACATCCCGTTAGCCCCCCTTTTCTATTAGTATTTTTTTCTATAAATCTATTAATTCAGATATTTCTGTGATAAGGGAAAAAGGAGAGTATGTGAGTTCAGCACATACTCTCCTCTGCTATACATCCAGTAATCAGAGATTACTCAATGTGAGCCCATTTATAGCCGAAGTCTCCGCCAAATGGGTGCTCTACAACATCCTTAACATATTCACGTTGAAGGAATGCAGTACCTCTTTGGTACATAGGAGAAATGGCAGCATCATCCATAAGGATCTTTTCAGCTTCTAATAATGCTTTCCAGCGAGCATCCAGGTCTGACAATAGCGGACCTTTAGCATCTTTAACAAGCTTGTCATATTTCGGGTTTGAGTAGCCCATTTGGTTGTGAGCTCCATTTGTTACGAACATGTCGATGAATGTCATTGGATCCTGATAGTCAGGGCCCCATCCAGCGAATGAGAAGTCATAGTTTCCTTTTGATTCAAGGTCAAGCTTCTGCTTGAACGGCTGTGGCTTGATGTTGATGGTCAGGCCTTCAAGGTTCGTTTCAAGCTGTTCTTTCAGGTATTGGCTGATTTTAGCAGCACTGTCATCGTCATAGTTAAGCAGTTCTAAAGTAACCTTGTCGAATCCAGCTTCTTTTTTAGCTTTTGCCCAAAGCTTTTTAGCTTCGTTTACATCCAGTTTAGAAAGTTCACCGTTTGTTTCACGGAAATCTTTTCCGTCCGGACCTTCAGCGAATTTCCCAGGTACCAGGAAGTTTGCAGGAGTTGATCCATTGTTAAGGATAACATCGACAAATGCTTTTTTATCCCAAGCCATGTCGATTGCCTTACGAGCATCCCTGTTCTTAAGTACTTTGTTCTTCTCGTTCAAACGAAGGAAGAATACAGAAGTATCTGGAGATGTTGCAAAGTTTGGATCATCTTTGTACTTATCAACAAATTCAGCATTCAAGCCAACGCGGTCAGCTTTTTTGGTTTCATAAAGGTTAACGCCAGTAGCTGTGTCTTTAACAATATTGAAGTTGATTGTTTCAAGTTTTACAGTGTCCTTGTCCCAGTAAGAAGCATTCTTCTTAAGCTGGAAGCTTTGCTCATGTTTCCAGTCGCTGAGCGTGAATGGCCCATTGTACACGCCTGTGTTAGCTTCTAGAGCATATTTCTTGCCTTGTTCTTTAAAGAACTTTTCGTTTTGCGGGTAGAAAGTTCCAAATGACAGTAGAGATTTGAAGTAAGGAATGTTGTTTTTCAATTGGATTTCAAGGGTCTTATCATCGATAGCCTTGACGCCCAGAGTGTCAACCTTAGCTTTGCCAGTGTTGATTTCTTCAGCACCTTTGATATCATACAGCATGTAAGCATATTCAGCTGCTGTAGCTGGGTCAACTGCGCGTCTCCAAGAGAAAACGAAGTCGTTGGCTGTAACAGCGTCGCCGTTAGACCATTTTGCATCGCGGATTTTGAACGTATAAGTTTTGCCGTCTTCACTTACCTTAGGCTCTTCGGCAGCCATACCAAGAGCAGGCTGGTTCTCCTTGTCCAGGCGGTAAAGACCCTCGTATACGTTATTCATTACATTGAATGAAACGGAGTCAGTTGCAAGTGTAGAGTCCATGGATGGAATCTCGGAAGATGCGATTAAATTTAATACCTGCTCTTTTTTGGAGTCAGACCCTTTGCTGTCCCCTTTTGAATCAGATCCTTTGCTCCCTGCTTTTTCGCCGCCGCCGCTGCATGCAGCAAGGAACGTGCTTAGAGCAAGAACTAGAACCAAAAGAAACGAAAACTTTTTGTTCATTCTAGATTGACCTCCCCATTGTTTTATCTTCAAATTTTCTGAAGATTTCGTTCTTATTATAAGTTTAATCCATATAATTTTTCAATGTTTTTTTTACAATTTCTTTACGGGGAGATTTCAGGAAAAAAATTACTATTTAAGAAAAACCTTTATTTCTCAGGGTTTTCATGTGTCAAGACAGGAAAAATATTCTTATTTTTACCTTAAAATTTTCTTAATAACTTATTCAGACTTGGGAAAATTCTAAAGATTTTCGAAAGGAAAATATTCCAAATTATGAAATGTGCTGGCATTTCTCCATTTAGAAATACTCTGTTTTTGCTCTCTATTTTAATAATGCTTGCGTATTAAGTCCATTAATAGCTATACTTTTTTATAGTGAATTTTGCTTGTTTTTGGAGGAATATTAACCGCTATGATTAAACGATCTGCCATTGTTTTTTTGGCAACCATCCTGCTGTCGGCTGTCTTTGCTTTTTTAGGAGGCTACACGTACTTCGTTTCATTTATGAATGCTCTTTTTTTCAATGGGCTGTTTCTCATTATGGCAGCTGCCTTCCTCTTTGTAGTGGAAGGAGGATTCTTTAACGGCATCATTTTCAGCATGAAGAACTTCCTGAAATTGGATAGACTTGGCGCTTATGTTGCCCAGTTTGATACGGAAGAACTGGATAAGACCGAGTATCCCGTTAATAAAAAATACAGCTTCACACTTCCTTTTTTCCTTGCCGGACTCCTTGGATGCGCAATTAGTCTCCTTGCTGTGCTCTAGCATAGTTGCAGAAAAGCCTTCTGTTAGGATAAAATAGACTATAAAACTTTAAACCATTTTTCAGCTGGGCATGGCGGAAACTCTGTCCCGGATGCTTGAACCGGGACAATTGGACACGGGCGCCAGAGAAAATGGACGGTCCATTTAAAAAATGCCATTCGTCCCCAGAGGGATAGATTGGTTTTTTTTATGGCTGATATATCAGATCATCATACTAGGAGTTGTTACTGAATGAAGACTATATTTTCCGGCATCCAGCCGACTGGCAATGTAACGATCGGCAATTATATCGGGGCAATGAAACAATTTGTTGACCTTCAGCACGATTATAATTGTTATTTCTGCATTGTCGACCAGCATGCTATTACAATGCCACAAGACAGGCTTGAACTAAGGAAGAATGTCAGAAGCCTTGCAGCCCTGTATCTTTCCATCGGTCTCGACCCGGAAAAGGCCACTATCTTCATCCAATCAGAGGTACCCGCACATGCGCAGGCAGGCTGGGTCATGCAATGCATTTCCTATATAGGGGAACTTGAGAGGATGACACAATTCAAGGATAAATCGACCGGCAAAGATGCCGTCTCTTCAGGGCTGTTAACATATCCTCCGCTAATGGCAGCTGATATCCTCCTATATAAGACCGATCTTGTGCCTGTTGGGGATGACCAGAAGCAGCATATTGAACTGACCCGGGACCTTGCTGAAAGATTCAACAGGAAATACAACGATATCTTTACAATCCCGGAGATCCGCCTGCCTGAAGTAGGGGCAAGGGTTATGTCCCTCCAGGACCCTCACAAGAAAATGAGTAAATCTGATGTGAATAAGAAAGCCTTCATCACCCTTCTTGATGACGCAAGGACCATTGAGAAAAAAATAAAGAGTGCGGTCACCGACTCAGAAGGCATCGTCAAATTTGACAAAGAAAACAAACCGGGAGTCTCAAACCTGCTGTCCATTTATTCTATATTCAGCGGGAAGCCAGTGCAGGACATCGAAGAGAGCTACAAAGGAAAAGGATACGGTGATTTTAAGGGCGATTTGGCAAATGTGGTCATTGATGCCCTATTACCGATACAGAAGAGATATAACAGCCTGATCAACTCCGAGGAACTGGATGAAATCCTTGACCGCGGTGCCGAAAAAGCAAACCGCGAAGCCGGCAAAATGATCAGGAAGATCAATAATGCCATGGGCCTTGGCAGAAAGAGATGAAGCATGCCGCATACAACAAAGAGGCTTTCCTGATGAGGAAAGCCTCTTTGCTGCTTTAAAGTATATGTGTTTCTTCTATAATACTGGCGGACTGTCCCCAACTTCCATTTCCCAGAGTTTTTCAAAAAACGGCTGTCCCTTGATCAAGTTTCCGCATAGGGACAAATGTTTGGGGCTCCAATCATATTTAGCCGCCTCATAGAGCTCTTTCCATGCTGTTTCAAAGCCCAGGTTCTGGATGTATTCATACTTATGCGGCGACCATTCTGTATACCAGTACCTGATCTCCGCTGTATTCTTGGATGAATGGAGCTGGTCAAGCGCCATGAAGAGCAGCTGTTTGAGCTGGCGCTCCTTCCGGGTCAGTCCCTGCATCAGGTCGGGGGAAGGTGATAAAATGTGGTATTCCTTTGCCTCTTTGTCCTGTCTTTTGTTTTCATAAGGAGATTCTTCATGATTTTCAACCATTTCATAAACAAGCTGCTCCTGTCTTGGAATCAGCCTGCTTTTACGGATTGGAATGTTATAGCCGATTGTGTCAACAGCAAGTATGCCGTTTCCATCTGTCGCTATAAAACAATAATCCATCTGAATACGTTCATGATTCTTTCGGGCGTAACCTTTTTGAAAAATATCATCGAGCAATTCTTTAGGAAGTTCGGATAAATCATTTTCAATATAGTGAAACATAGAAGATGATACTTTGATGAGCGGCACCTGATCGAGCAGTTCTATACCATCGTCTTTTCTCCACTCATGAAAGTGGCAAATATTATACCCGTTTTCTTCCCCTTCAAACCAATTAACCCATACATCATGGAGATATAACATCATCTTACCCCTCACTTACTTGAAAACTGTTTGTCCATCAGTATAGGCATTTCCAAGTAAAAATATTCCTGTGCTGCCGCGGTTGAACATTTTTTTAAAGAAGAAAAGGCGCCTTGGCTCCCTTTCTCCTGAGGACCTGCAGCAGCCCTTATAAATGGTTATTAAGAAATATATACACCGGCTGAAAAATCTATGCAAAAAAGCGGATTCAGAGGGGGCTCGTTTAAAAATAGCCAGACAGGAATTCAGCGGATGATTGGGTGAAAGTATCCTCCTGCTCAAGCCCTTTCTCCTTTGCATACTTAAGTACGGCCATATAACCCGTGCAATAACCGAGCATTTTAGGGACCCTGCCGCCCCCGTAAAGCAGCTGGTCATGAAGCGGTTCTGTTTTTTTTACAGATAAATTTTTAGCTATATATTTTTTCCCAAGGCCGAGAGTCTCCCTGGGGCTGTATAATTTTGTCCAATCGGCAAGGAAGTCAGGGCCGACATTCTGTTCCACTGCTTGTTCAGCAAGGCCTTCAAGAACAATGGAATCCCCGAGGCCGTAGTCCTGCATGTCTTTTTTCATGGCATGCAGCCTGCAGACATGATGATATTCATGCACAAAGACTGCCTCTAATTCTTTATCTCTTAATCCTGGCGCATAGAATAGGAAAATCTTATCTTTAAAAGCCAGTCCAGATTTGCGGTTTTTTCCCCCGTCAAGGATGCCTGTGCTCCCATGCGGAAAAATGAAAACAGGGATGTCTGGGCCCTTCCACTTTTTCCGGTAAGAACTAAAGTGAGAGGAAATTTTTTCCCAAACCTTTTTTTCCTGAAGTTTCTGGAAATCATCCCGGGATCTCCTGGAATATCTGTACATCCCATTCCTCACTAAGTATTGATACACCAGCTGTTCCGATGACTCATTGAATAGCTTCTTGAATCTGCCGCAAAGCTGAAGAGGGTTATCCAGATGTTCCTTTAGCCATTTATCTGTGTGAATGACGCCCATACCCCTCTCATCCCTTCATCAAAATTATGGTTTATTATATGCGGCAGACTGGAATGTGCCATTTCCAAATGAGAAATCCACTAAAAGCAGGCAGCGCCACAAGGCACAAGAAAAAACCGGCTCCATATAGGAACCGGTTGCGTGGAAAAGGGGCGGAGCTGCATGTATCATAAGGTTTCCTGCAGCTATGTGGCAACATCATTTATCTTGCTGGCATTCCTGCCTGCACCTTTCTCCGCTCTAACGCCTTATTATGTTTGTTCCTGCTCTTGTCTAAGTCCCTTTCCATTCATGGGCTGAGAGCAGAAAACTCATGTTTGTTTTGTGCATTTATTTAAATTTCTTGAATACCAGGGTTGCATTGTGGCCGCCAAAGCCCAATGAATTGCTCATAGCAGCGTTCACTTCCATTTCCCGGGCTTTATTAGGAACATAATCGAGATCGCATTCCGGATCCTGTTCCTCAAGGTTAATGGTCGGCGGTACAAGATTGTTTTTAATTGCGAGCACCGTCAGGATCGCTTCTATGCCGCCAGCTGCCCCAAGCAGATGACCGGTCATCGATTTAGTAGAGCTAACGGCGAGATTGGCTGCACTGTCCCCGAACACTTCCTTGATTGCCATGGTCTCGAATTTGTCATTATAAGGGGTGCTGGTGCCGTGAGCGTTGATGTATTGAATATCTTCAGGACGCAGCCCGGCATCCTCAACAGCCATTCTCATCGCACGTGCGCCGCCTTCTCCCCCGGGAGCAGGTGCGGTGATATGGTGGGCATCACCTGTCGCCCCGTACCCGACTATTTCAGCATAAATCTTAGCCCCTCTGGCAAGGGCGTGCTCCAATTCCTCAAGGACTATAATCCCAGCTCCTTCTCCTATGACAAAGCCATCCCTGTTCTTATCAAACGGCCTGCTTGCCGTCTTGGGATCAGGATTAGTTGTGAGGGCAGTATTTGCACAAAAGCCTGCAATGGCCATCCTGGTGATCGGCGCTTCTGAGCCGCCGGTCACCATCGCATCCGCGTCTCCCCGCTGGATGACTTTAAAAGCATCTCCGATCGAATTGGTGCCTGTGGCACAGGCAGTTACCGTACATGAGTTGAATCCTTTGGCACCAAGAGTGATCGAAACCTGTCCCGCAGCCATATCCGGAATCATCATGGGCACGAAGAAAGGGCTGACTCTGCGGGGACCCCTGTTAAGAAGAGTCTCGAATTGGTTTTCAAATGTTTCCATCCCGCCGATGCCTGACCCGATCCATACTCCAACGCGGGCAGCGTTGTTCTCATTAATCTCAAGGCCGGCGTCTTTCACAGCCATTAATGACGCAGCCACCGCATACTGGGTGAAGCGGTCCATTTTCCTGGCATCCTTCTTATCAATAAAATCTGCAGAATTAAAATCATTTATTTCAGCGGCTACTTTTGCCGGATAATCCTCAGCATTCACCCTTGTGAGCGGTCCTACCCCGGAAACTCCCGCGATAGCATTCTGCCAGAAGGTTTCAGTATCCTTCCCGATTGGAGTAAGCGAGCCTAATCCAGTTACAACAACTCTGCGTTTAGTCATTTAATTCTTCCTTTCTATCTCATCATCCATTTATTTTAAATCTTATCTTCCCCATTTGAGAGCGATGGCTCCCCAGGTCAAGCCTCCTCCGAAACCGACCATAACAATCACATCGCCATCCTTCACTTTGCCAGCTTCCAGTTCTTCGACAAGTGAAAGGGGAATGGAAGCAGCGGAAGTATTGCCGTATTTATGGACGGTACAGGACATCTTCTCCGGCGGTAGATCCAGCCTTTCTCGGGCTGACTCCATAATCCTGATATTGGCCTGGTGCGGAATGAGCATATCTACATCATCTTTAGTCAATCCAGCCTTTTCAAGCACATTTACGCTGGATTCACCCATCTGCCGTACAGCAAATTTAAATACTTCTCTTCCATTCATGCTAAGGTATAAACCGTCCTGGTACAAATATTTGCCTCCAGAACCATCAGACCCGAGTTCAAAGGAGAGAATACCTTTTCCGTCATCGACCGGCCCCATGATGACTGCGCCTGCCCCGTCTCCAAAAAGGACAGCGGTGTTGCGGTCATCCCAATTTGTAATTTTTGAGAGCTTCTCGACGCCAATCACTAAAATGTGTTTATACGCGCCGGTTTTGATGAATTGGCCTGCTGTTATCATTCCATACATGAACCCGGCACAGGCCGCGCTAAGATCCATGGCAGCAGCTTTTCTTGCTCCCAGCCTTTCCTGAAGCATACACGAAACGGTTGGAAAAGGCCTGTCGGGAGTGACTGTTGCCACGAGGATCAAGTCTATTTCTTCCGGGGCAATTCCCGCATTCTCGATGGCCTTCTTTGCAGCTTCATATGCCATATCGGACGTATTGATATCGTCTCCGGCAATTCTGCGCTCCTCGATGCCGGTCCTGGTTCGGATCCATTCATCTGAGGTATCCACCATTTTTTCAAGGTCAAAGTTTGTGAGTATTTTTTCTGGCAGATACCGGCCAATACCGATTATTCCAGCATTCATCTAAACAACCCCTCTGCTTACATTTAATTTATACTTTTCTATTTTATTAGCAATTATTATGACTTGGTACTAATTTTATCTAAAATAATATTTATATGCAATATTTAATACGCAAAATCTTAACAGCATGGCTATAGTCTAGTCCATGATTATTCCATTTCATATAGTAGCAGTAAGAAAATCTGAAAGGAGAGGCTGAAAGTTGAACAAACCGGAAAACCAGGACCGCATTTCACAATTCATGTTCGGACGCCGTGTTCAAAAACAGGAAGAGGAAGATAAAAGCAAAAGCCTTACTCAGAAAATATCCAGCATCGACCTTGATAAAGTGATGAACCAAGTGGACAGCATCATGAATATCTATGATCAGGTGAAACCGGCCATACAGCAGATTACACCGATTTTCGGCATATTCAAGAAAAAAAAATAAAAGCTGCCCCGCAGCTTTTACCCTTTTAAGTGCCTTATTTTAGTGCATCCTGCTTTCCAAGCTCGTAAGCATCCTGCATCACCTTTTGGAATAAGTCCATAAAATGCGGCAGAAGATCCATGGATAATTCTATTCCAGCCTTATCCAGCCTTTCCTTGGCTTCAGGAAAATACTTCATGGCAATGGCCATGAATTCCATGTTTCTATTTTGGTCCATACTCGTACTCCCTCCCCCTTATAAAAATCTCCAAAAAAAAAAGACCTATGAGCCAAAACAATTAGTTCATACGCCTATTTTATCCGTGCAGTGTCTTCTTTTCAATCAGGAAGCCCCATTACCATCTCGACAGCTGCTGAAATTTCATAAAATGTTCCGTTTGTTTCAGGATCCCATTTTCTGGAGTCGTCAACACAGGGACGAGCAGCTGGCTGCCGCTGTGCTCCCGCGGCACCCCGTCCAGGAAATCACCAGGAGGATATTCAATCCCCACTTGTTCAGCACACTGCTGCCATGACCGGGGAGCATCGCTCCATACGCTGATTTCCTGTTCCCTGCCTTTTAATATGGAGGGAATGATTTGCATTAGATCCTCAGCAAATATTGCATCATCATTGCATTCACTTTTGCAGATTTCGCTGATTTCCTCCTTGCTTCGGCCTTCAATTGCAGCCTGGAAGCACATATGTGCAGGCTGCCATGGGCCGTAAATGGTTGGAAGAGATACTTTCCTGCAATTTGAATGCCCGAAAATATCTGCGGGAATTCCAGGGGAATATCCGCGCGGAAGGAAAAACACTGCCTGTTTGGCCCAGCCGCTTTCTTGGCTGAAAGCATTCAGCATGTTCCATTCCTCTCCTGCTGTCATTCCGGATTTTATAAAGTCATAATATGAAACAAGGAGCCCGGCTTCAGGATCTTCACTTCCCTCCCGCTGCCATTCGTCCATAGGCAGATAGGAAAAGTTTCCGTTTCTCCCGACCTCCAGGAATTTACTTTCAAAAGCGGCTTCGTCTCCTGAACCCCAGTCAATCCCTACTACTTCGTATCCTTCTTCCAGCAGCCTTTTGCAAAGATAAAAGCCAAGGAATCTAAAATTCCCGACCACTATAAATTTCTGCATTTCCTCACCTCTTGTTCCCCTCTATATTCTGTATCATATGAATGAGGAGCCCTGTATTTACCCAATTTCGTAAATTAGAGGTATTTTTCATGTCTTTTAAAAAACTGCCTGGCAATCACCCCGCATTTGTAACGCTTTTCTGCTAAAAGATACTGAATCTCCACTTCGCTTCCCGCCTGTTTGGCTGCCTCAAGTTCTTTATATAGATAAGACTGATCTTCCTCACTGCCGCCAAGCACATGAATGATCTGCAGCGGCGTTTTTATATCAGTACCTCTCAGTTCCTCTCTTTCAAGGAGGTTTAATTCGCCGGCATCCAGATTATAGGCCTGGGCAATTTCCTGCTCAAAACCTTTAAAGTAGACTTTCCGTTCCCTCTCCCTTTGTATAAGTTCACTCAAGGAGAGGCACGGATTAAGAAAAACGGCAGAGCGGAATCCCTCTGGACACACCGTCATAAGTTTCAAAGCAGTAAGTGCGCCTGTTCCCTCAGCCAGGATATGAATCCGGTCATTCAGGATCTCACTTTTCATCAGCAGGTGGCGCAGCTTGATGGCTGAATGTACGGATAGATCATTTCCCCAATTCGGCCTGTACAGATTTGAAGCAAACAGTGTATATCCAGAATCTTTAAGGAGCTGCAGCATTTCTGAACGGCCCGGATGATTCTGCCAATAGCTGCCCTCTTTATCGACATAATGGTGTCTGTCTCCGAGGATCATGACAGCAAACCCGCTTGGCCTCTCCGGGTAATAAACGATATTCCATTGTCCATCAAACTGGAAAATCCGTTGTTCCATACCCTGCTCTCCCTTTCTTATCATTCATTCTCTTTTCCCGCCAGGAGTTGTCACTAGTTATAATATTAAGTATATTCTATATTTGAATGGTCATTAAACCAAAGAAAAGAAAAAAGCCATGCACTCACAGAATCTTGTATGATAAAATAAGAATGACGTTTTAGGATTGAGGTGAACTTTATGAAAGTATTCTGGACCTTTTTCTGGACAATGCTGCTAGTTCTCATGCTTACATATGTTGTAAGCTCCATGAACGGAGTGGAACCTGATTTTACTCAGGGAGCAATTATTGGGGTTGTGGTTACTGTGCTTATTTTAATCATCGCTTCCATCATTCCTGACGAGCCGGCAAAAACTCCGCATCATTGATGCTGCTTTTCGGATATGCAAAAAGGGGCACCTGAACAAAGGTGTCCCTTTTTGCATTCCTGTAATCACTTCTGCGCCTGTGGTTTGGGGGCGTAAGCCCACTGTCTGTCATCATTGGTAGTTTCGGGGAAGCTGTCTCCGGCATTCAGATGAATCTTGCGCGGATTCCTTACCATGCTGCCGCCCACTCCGACTTCTACATAGCTGCCGTTGTTAGGGGCCTTGCTTCCACCCTGAAATCTGTGCTTCTGGCCCATTTTATCCCTCCTTCCTCCCATATTATCTTCGGAATATTACTTTTCTAACACAGTAAACAAACATGAGTTTTCTACTCTCAGCCCATGCATGGAAAGGAACCTGCTCAGGGAGCAGGAACAAACACAATAAGGCGGTGGAGCGGAGTAAGCCGCAGGCAGGAATGCCAGCAAGATAAATGATGTTCAAACCTAGCTGCTGAAAGACTTATAATACAAGCAGCTCCGCCCCTTTTCCACAGAAAGAAGACGGGCATTCTCATGCCCGGTGAATCCAGTTCATTGCAACAGGTCGACCAATAATGCCTTTTGGGCATGTAGGCGGTTCCCTGCCTGGTGAAAAATGACTGAATGGGGGCCGTCTATCACTTCACTTTCCACTTCCTCGCCGCGATGGGCGGGCAGGCAGTGCATAAATACATAATCCCTTGCCGCTGTATTGGCAAGCTCCTGATTGATTTTATAACCCCTGAATTTTTCAAGCCTGATTTCATTTTCTTCTTCCTGGCCCATGCTGGTCCACACATCTGAATATATGATGTCAGCATCCTTCACGGCTCTCCACACATCTTCAGTAACCTGAATATCTGCACCGGAGATGGAGCCTGACAGACGGCTTGCTTCCAGGCAGACTGGATCTGGCATATATTCCTTTGGACAGGCAAGGGCAAAGTGTATACCCATTTTCCCGCAAGCCTCCATAAGGGAGTGAGCCATATTGTTTCCATCTCCGACATAGGCCATTTTCAAGCCTTTAAGGGATCCTTTTATTTCTCTGATTGTCAATAAATCAGCAATCGCCTGGCACGGATGAGCAAAATCCGTCAGCCCATTGATTACGGGCACGGATGCGCACCTTGCCAATTCTTCCACTTTTTCATGACTGAAGGTCCTGATCATGATTCCGTCCACATATTCTGATAAAACACCGGCTGTATCAGAAATGGTTTCCCCCCGTCCGAGCTGCAGGTCGCGTGAACTGAGGAACAGTGCATGCCCTCCAAGCTGAAGCATGCCGGTTTCAAAGGATACCCGGGTCCTGGTGGACGATTTTTCAAAGATCATTCCAAGAGTCTTCCCTCTCAGCGGCTCGTATATTTCCCCAAGAGCCCTTTTTGTTTTTATCCGGGCGGCGAGATCCAATATACTGCTGATTTCTCCCGGACTGAAATCCGCTATCGTCAAAAAATCTTTTTTACATAATATTCTGCTCCTGGCCGCCCCTGTATCATTTACCAATTTTCTCACCTCTTGTTCCTATGTTCATCTTCCATTCCTGCAAAGAAACCACCTCGTCCACAGCACCTGATAATGACTCCATGAATACCCGGAAGGTTTCTAATTCTGAAAAGCTCAGCAGCCTGTATTTTGCCGCCAGCTTCCTGATCTCAAAATCTGCCGGGGCAGCCCCGAAGGTAAGTACGGCAGCCCCATTTCCTTCCTGGAACCATGCAGCCGGATCTTCGGTGGCGGTAAACAGGAATCCTTTTTCCACCAGCTGGGTTTCTAATTCGCTGTCAAGTCTGGTCGAGGGGCTTATAAGAATTTCGTTTTTCCCGCCTAAGCCGCCTTTTTTCATGAAGGCTTTATATAAGGCGCCTTCCCTGCTGCGGCTTATGGCTATGCCTTCACCTGTTGATTTCATTTCCGGGCCGATTTTTGAATCCAGTCCACTAAGAGCGTAGGTTGAGAATACGGGATACTTCACTGCGATGAATGGATACTCCATGGATAGGCTGGCGGGTTCATTCGACAAAGAATATTTCCCAAGCAATACTTTTGTCGCATTTTGGACCATCGGCACCCCAGACAGCTTGCTGATGATGGGTACAGTCCTGCTTGCCCTTGGATTGACTTCGAGGACATACAGCTTTTCTCCATCGAGCACAAATTGGATATTCATCAATCCTTTATAGCCGAGTTCCTTAACAAGGCGCAGAGCATACTCTTGCATCAGATTTTTGGTGGATATGCTGATATTCTGCGCAGGAAGATAGACCATGCTGTCACCAGAATGCACCCCTGCTTTCTCGATATGCTCGGCAATCATGGGAATGCTGGCTGACTTTCCGTCCGCAATGACATCCGCTTCTGCTTCACTGCCTCTGATATATTTGTCAATCAGGACAGGAAATTCAATTTCCCAGCCATCCTCGAGCTTTTTACGAAGCTCCTGCCTTGAATGGATGACCACCATGCCGCTCCCCCCGATCACATAAGAAGGGCGCAGCAGGATAGGGAAGCCCAGGGTCTCACAGTGTGCGAAGACCTCTTCAATACTGCCTGCTTCATATCCGGGAATATGCGGTATATCCAATTTTTGGAGCAGCTGGTAAAAGCGGCTGCGGTCCTCCGTCTGATCAAGAACATCAAAGCTCGTTCCCAAAAGTTTCACACCATTTGACTCCAGCTCTTTCGCAAGATTGATCGCTGTCTGGCCGCCGAATTGGACGATGACCGAATCAATTTCTTCAGCTTCAAGTACATTCAGGATGGATTCAATGGTCAGGGGTTCAAAATACAGCCGGTCAGAAGCCGCAAAATCTGTGCTTACTGTTTCAGGATTGTTATTGATCATCACTGCCTCATATCCTTCAGCTTTTAAGGCATAGACCGCATGCACGGAACAATAATCAAACTCGATTCCCTGACCGATGCGAATCGGACCGCTCCCGATTACCAGCACCTTTTTCCTATTGGAGGGCATCTGTTCATTTTCTCCAAAATACGTTGAATAAAAGTAATTAGTCGCTGATTCAAATTCAGCTGCACAGGTATCTACCATTTTATAAGCAGCCCTGATCCCATACTTTTTCCTGATGCTTCTGATGAGTGATTCATCCACTTTCCATGCGCGGCCAAGAAAACTGTCTGAAAAACCCGTCTCTTTATAAAGCTGGAGTTCCTCCCGTGTAACTGAATCTGCTCCGTTCCCTTTAATACGCCCTTCTATTTCCACCAGATTTTTAAAACAGTTTAAATAGTACAAATCGATGGCGGTGACGTTATGAATTTCTTCCAGGGATATGCCCCTCCTGAGCAGCTCAAAAATGATGAATAATCTTTCATCGGTGCTTTCTTTAAGTGTCCTCATCAATTCTCCCATGGTTTTACCTTTAATGCTATGCAGTTCAAGGCCGTCAAGTTTTAGCTCAAGTGAGACAATTGCCTTTTGCAGGGCTGCCTCCAGGCTTTTTTCTATCGCCATCACCTCGCCGGTCGCTTTCATCTGTGTTCCTAGCCTGCGATATGCTTCCGGGAACTTATCAAATGGCCAGCGCGGGAATTTGACCACTGTATAATCAAGCGCAGGCTCAAAGCTTGCGTAAGTGCTCCTTGTGACTGGATTCATCAACTCATCCAGCCTGTATCCGACTGCAAGCTTAGCCGCAATCCTGGCGATAGGATAACCGGTGGCTTTAGATGCAAGTGCAGAGGAGCGGCTTACCCTTGGATTTACTTCAATCAGGTAGTAACGCTTGCTTTCAGGGTCGAGAGCAAACTGGATATTGCAGCCGCCGATAATCCCAAGGGAAGAAATGATCTTAATAGAGGCTGACCGCAAGAGATTGTATTCTTCATCCGTGAGTGTCTGCGATGGCGCAACCACGATAGAATCGCCGGTGTGTATGCCAACCGGATCGATATTTTCCATGTTGCAGATGGTAATGCAGGTGTTGCCGGCATCCCGCATCACCTCATATTCAATTTCCTTGAAGCCGGCGATGCTTTTTTCTACGAGACATTGCCCGATTGCACTTTCCTGAAGGCCTGACCTGACAATCTCCCGGAACTCCTCCATATTTCCCGCTATCCCGCCGCCGGTACCGCCCAATGTATATGCCGGCCTGATGATAATTGGAAAACCTATTTGATCCGCAAACTGTACAGCTTCCTCCACTGTTTTTATAATTTCACTCTCTGGTACAGGTTCATTGATTTCATACATCAGATTCCTAAAAAGCTCCCTGTCCTCCCCCCGTTTGATTGAATCAATCGGCGTGCCCAGGAGGCGGACATTTAACCGGTCGAGTATGCCGTCTTCATGCAGTTCAAAGGCAAGGTTCAAACCAGTCTGCCCGCCAAGGGTTGCCAGCAGGCCGTCAGGCTTTTCCTTTTCCATCACCCTCGTCACCACTTCTTTTGTAAGCGGCTCAAAGTACACCTTATCTGCATGAATCTCATCGGTCATGATGGTCGCAGGATTGCTGTTGATCAGGATGACTTTATATCCCTCTTCCTTTAGTGCAAGGCAGCCCTGTGTGCCTGCATAATCGAATTCGGCTGCCTGCCCGATGACAATCGGGCCGGAACCTATAACCAGTATTGTTTGTAAGCTCGTGTCTTTAGGCATATGCTTTTTCTCTCCCAGCTTTTTGTTTCACCATTTCCATATATTCATCGAAAATATAATTACTTTCATACGGCCCAGGGTTTGCTTCAGGATGGAACTGAACTGATATGATTGGCAGAACATTGTGTTTCAGGCCTTCAATGCTGTTATCATTCACATTTTTGTACAGGACGGACAGCCCGGTTTGGCCAAGGCTTCCATCCTTCACAACATATCCATGATTTTGTGAGGTCATAAATACCTGTTTAGTTTTTATATTTACAACTGGCTGATTCGCTCCCCGGTGGCCAAACAGGAGTCTCTCTGTATTTCCGCCAAAAGCCAGTGCCAGAAGCTGGTGGCCAAGACAGATGCCCATGGTAGGAAACCTTGAAACAGTCTCCCTGATTGATTTCATATACTGAGTGAGCGCCTTGGGATCACCTGGTCCATTGGATAACACAATTCCATCCGGCTTTAGGGTATTTATAGTGCTTGCCTCAGTGTGGTAAGGCACGGTTGTAACCCGGCAGTCCCTGGCCAGCAGTTCATCCAGAATGGACTTTTTATAGCCAAAATCAAGCATGACAATATGATGCTTTCCTGTTCCGCAGGTTATGATTTCATTGGATGCGACCCTTTGGACAAGTCCGCTCATTCTTTGGGTGCCCGGGGAAGCAAGGGCGGCATCGGCTGACAAAGTGCCTCCCATGGACCCTTCCCTCCTGATCCTTTTGACGATCGCCCTGGTATCTGCCTTGCCGAGCAGGGGGATATTCCACTTATTCAAATAATCCATTAATGAGGATTCGGCTTTGTAGTGGGAGTAATGCTTAGTGCCCTGATACACGACTACCCCGGCCGCATGGGGCATCCTGCTTTCGAAATCCTCTTGATTGATGCCGTAATTACCGATTAGAGGATACGTAAAGACGACGATCTGTCCTTTATAAGAAGGGTCCGTCAAAACTTCCTGATAACCCGTCATGCCAGTAAAAAAGACCACTTCCCCTTCAAAGTTCCCCTCTGATTCAGAGAGCCACTCCCCTTCAAATTTATCCCCATTTTCTAAGTGCAGATATCCTTTCATGTCGACGCCTCGCTTTGTATAATTATTTATATATAAGTATTTTTATGCATTATTGTCCAGTAAAAGAGCCCTTGGCTCTCTTACTTCAAACAGCCTGGGGCTTCTTCGCAAGGACCTCTGCTATTAAACCGGCCGCTTCATCCAATTCCGATCTTGAAACATTGAGCGGCGGCAGCAGCCTTAATACATGGGTACCTGCTGTCAAAACAAGCAGTCCTAGATTTTGCAGGGCATTCAAATATGGTCCAGCTTCTTCGTTTAATTCTATTCCCGCCATTAATCCCAGGTTCCTGACCTCTTTGACGACACTGCAATCCTTCAATGTATCGTCCAAATTTTTGCGGAGGTATCTCCCTTTATCTTCCACATCATTCAAGAACTCCGCTCTGCCTATTTCTTCAAGCACAGCCCTTGCAGATGCCATGCAGACCGGGTTGCCTCCGAAGGTTGAGCCATGGCTGCCAGGTCCAAAGACCTCTGCAAGCTCCTCCCTGCCGCACATGGCTCCTACAGGCAGTCCGTTTCCAAGACCCTTGGCCAGCGTTATGATGTCGGGATTCAGGCCAAAGTGCTGAAAGGCAAAGGGTTTTCCGGTCCGGCCGATTCCTGTCTGTATCTCATCGATGACGAAGAGCGCTCCGGTTTCCCTGCAAAGTTCCTCCACTCTTTTCAGGAACTCAGGATCAGCAATATGGATGCCGCCCTCACCCTGTACTACTTCAAGCATGATGGCTGCTGTCTCGCTGTCTGCCGCCTCTTCCACACTTTGTATATCATTATATTTTGCATAGTGGAATGCCTGCAGCATATCCCCATAACCAGTGCGTACCTTTTCCTGGCCAGTCGCTGCCATCGCTGCAAAGGTCCTGCCGTGAAAGGACTGTAAAAATGTAATAACCTTTGATCTGCCTGTGGCCTTGCGGGCAAGTTTAATGGCGGCTTCGTTCGCTTCTGCCCCGCTATTTGCGAAGAACACCCTCTTTAATCCGGAAAGCCCGGCAAGATGTGATGCCGTTTCTTCCTGGAGGCCGGAAGGGAATAAATTGGATGTGTGCCAGAGACAGTCTAACTGAGCTTTGACAGCTTCGCTTACTCCCGGATGGCAATGCCCCAAATTCAGTACACCTATTCCGGATGTAAAATCCAGGTATCTTTTTCCGCGGTCATCTGTTAAGTACACTCCGCTTCCTTTTACGGGATTAATGCTCCACCTCGGATATGTTGGAAATAAATTGGTCATAATGAAGCCTCCTCCCTCGTTTGAGATACATCGGGATAAAATACAGTTCCTATAAAATGGCCGCGGTCATAAAATTTCTTTTTTCCACTGGCAATCATCACCCTGCCCGCTCCCTGTTTCAAAACGGATAATGCTGTTTCAACCTTTGGCTTCATTCCTCCTGAAATCGTTCCATCTTCAATCAGCTCTTCTGATTCAGAGAGTGTCAGTGTCTCTAATAATTCTCCATCCTTAAGTACTCCGTCCACATCAGTAATGAACAGACACATATCAGCCTGCAGCGCTTCTGCCACTGCACCGGCTGCCATATCTGCATTTATATTTAGTTTTTCAGAGCCCGCTGCCGCAATGGGAGTGATCACAGGTACGAACCCCGAAGCAAGCAGGACTTGCAATAAGTCCGGATTGACAGAAGATGCCCGGCCAACCAGTCCCAGTGTTTCCTCGTCGATAACCTCGCCCTGAATCAGTCCGTCCGATCCATTCAAACCTACTGCCTGAAGCCCATTCTGAAGCAGCATGGCGGTAAGCTTCCGGTTCGTCTTGCCCGCAAGGATCAGCTCGACTGTTTCCATGACCTCTTTTGTAGTTTTCCTCAGGCCGTCCCTGAACTCCGGTTTGATTTGGAACATTTCGAGTGCCTCATTGATATCCGGCCCGCCGCCATGGACAAACACCAATTCATAGCCGCCCTTCTGCAGCTCTTCAAGACTTGAAAAGAATGATTGAGAAAGCGAATGAAGCGTGCTGCCTCCGCATTTTATGACGATGATCTTTTTTCCCTGATCCATTATGACCGGTAGCTCCCGTTTATTTTGACATAATCATAAGTAAGGTCACAGCCCCAGGCAGTTCCCCTGCCCGTTCCTTCCTCAAGCAGGATGTTGATCACGACCGAATCCGACTTTAAATATTCCGTAACGGTCTCTTCACAGAAAGACACGGGCTCCCCGCGGTTAAAGACCACAGTCTCCCCAAAGTATATGGTCACAAGATCCGGATTGAAGCGGATGCCGCTTCTCCCAAGAGCGCCAATGATACGGCCCCAGTTCCCGTCCGCCCCGAAGACAGCCGTTTTCACCAGATTGCTCCCGACCGTCGTTTTGGCAGCCTTCTGTGCATCCTCGTCTGTCAGGCATCCTGATACATTGACTTCAATAAGCTTTGTCGCCCCCTCACCGTCTTGTGCAATTTGTTTAGCCAGATCCTCAGAGGTCTGCTGAAGCAGGCAGACAAATTTCTCCCATTCCGGGTGGCCTTCATTGAGTATTGAATTCCCGGCTTTACCATTTGCCATCACAATCACCATATCATTGGTGGATGTATCTCCGTCCACAGTAATTTGATTGAAGGTTTTGTCCGTGATTTCAGACAGTGCGTTCTGCAGGGAAACAGAGTCAATCTTTGCGTCTGTGGTGATGAAACCGAGCATGGTAGCCATATTCGGATGGATCATCCCTGAACCTTTGGCTGCGCCGCCTGCTGTTATTTTGACGGAATCAATATCAATCGAGTAACCGGTGTGTTTGGTTTTCGTATCCGTCGTCAAAATGGCGGTCTCAAAATCATCCGCACCCAGAGGCTCGGCAGATGGCTCCAGAGCCTGTATTCCGCTGACGATCTTCTCCATATCGAGATATTCCCCAATCACTCCAGTAGAGGCAACGGCAACCATATGCTCGGGCAGTGAAAATGTTTCAGAGACAGACTTCCTCATCTCATAGGCATCTTTCAACCCCCTGCTCCCTGTACAGGCATTGGCACAGGCACTATTCACGACAATGGCCCTCAAGCGCCCTTCGGCTGCGATGCTTTCCTTGGTTACAGTCAAAGGTGCCGCAATGACTGCATTTTTTGTATAAACAGCCGCACAGGAAGCCGGAACTTCTGAAATGAGGATGCCAAGATCTTTCTTTGAATAGCGGAGGCCTGCATGAACTCCAGCAGCCTTGAATCCCTGAGGTGAGAGAATATTGCCATTTTCTATCTTTTCTAGTCTGCTCGTTACTTTGATTGTCTCCATTTCTGCCTCCTGTTTTATGGATAGAGCGGCAGGCTTAACAATCCGTCATCTTCCTTAAAGCCAAACATGATATTGGCATTTTGGACCGCCTGGCCGGCTGCTCCTTTAACTAGATTGTCAATCACTGAAATGATCATGATTCTTCCTGTACGCTCATCATAAGCGGTTCCAATATCGCAGAAGTTGGACCCGTATACATGCCTTGTGCATGGAAAACTTCCATTTTGATGAACCCTGACAAACGGCTCATGTTCATATGTCTCCTTATACAGGCTCCAGAGTCTGGCGGCATCACCTGGTCCATCTCCCTTGACATACATGGTAGTCATAATGCCCCGGGTCATCGGGACAAGGTGCGCCGAAAAGCTGATGGGAGGAACTTTTGGATTCCATGCGTGCAGCTGCTGTTCAATTTCAGGCGTATGCTGATGTCCGTTAACTTTATATATTTTAAAGTTTTCATTAACTTCACTGAAATGGGTCCCTGCCGAAGGTGACCTTCCAGCACCGGAAACCCCGGTTTTTGCATCAATGATAATATCTTCAATAGAATCATAATTTTGCAGCAGCGGGGCAAGCCCGAGGAGTGCAGCAGTGGGGAAACAGCCTGGATTGGCAATGATCTGTGCATCTGCTGTATTTTCTCTGTTCCATTCCGGAAGACCGTAAACGGCACTGCTCAGGATATCTTCCGGGGCAGGCTCCATTTTATACCAATTCCTATAGTCATCCCTGTTTTTGATTCTAAGGTCTCCGGATAAATCTATTACTCTAGTATTCAGGCTTTGGAACTGTGGAGCAAGTTCCCCAGAAACACCATTCGGGGCAGCCAGGAAAACGAGGTCTGATTCTTCCGCCATTTTTTCCGGATTGATCTCCTGAAGTATATCTTCAACTTTATACATAAAATGTGGATATTCAGCCACATATTCATGTCCTGTCCGCGAGGAGGAATGCAGCCCGGCTATCTCCATATGAGGATGATTGCTGATCAGCCGGACCAATTCAGCTCCTCCATATCCTGTTGCACCTACAATTGACACCTTCAACCCTCATCAACTCCAAAATGAAATCCGTTTTAAATCATTTATTAGTTATATATTATATGATTGTATAAAAATAAATGCAAATGAATTTTTATGTATACTTTTATTATTCAGATTATATTTCCGCAATCGCGGAATTTTCCGGATTTGTGTACAATTCTCTTTTACCTTTTCCGATTTAGCGGAATGTTCAAATAAATTTCGTTGTGGATTAATACCTCCCCTGATTTGGCACAAAACTTGCATATAAGTATGATGAGCATAATGAATCATCATGAATTCTTTTGAATCATTATGAGATTTACCCTGTAGCGCAGGGGACAAAACCGGTGAAAGGAGGAAAAGAAAAAAAAGGGCTGTATATTCACTGTATATTTGAAAGCGCTTACCAACAAAACGGAATTAGGGAGGATTTCTATGGAGTTCGTTATTATTTTATTATCTTTGTGCCTCTTGATGTTTGTTGCTTATAGGGGATTTTCCGTCATTCTTTTCGCTCCCATCTGCGCCCTGTTTGCTGTACTGCTGACAGATCCCCATTATGTACTGCCATTCTTCTCCAACATCTTCATGGATAAAATGGTTGGTTTTATCAAATCGTATTTCCCAGTTTTTCTCTTAGGTGCGATTTTTGGAAAGGTCGTTGAAATGTCCGGCATCGCCGCTTCCATCGCAAGAACCATCGCAAGGCTCGTTGGAGCTAAAAGAGCTATGCTTGCCATTGTCCTCCTGGGTGCGATCCTTACCTATAGCGGGGTCAGCCTGTTCGTAGTGGTATTTGCGGTTTATCCGTTTGCTGCGAATCTATTCCGCGAAGCGAATATTCCTAAACGCCTGATACCTGGCACGATTGCCCTTGGAGCCTTTACCTTCACGATGGATGCACTCCCTGGGACTCCACAGATACAAAATGTCATCCCGACTACTTTCTTTAAGACTGATATTTATGCGGCCCCGGTCCTCGGGATCATTGGCGGAATATTCATCCTCGCAGTCGGTATGCTTTATTTAGAGCGCCAGCGCAAAAAAGCGGCGGCACGGGGTGAGGGGTATACAGGTTTTGGAGCAGAGCTTGCTGCAGGGAATTCAGGGACAGCAGTAAAACTTCCGGAGGACGAAGGACATGGACTGCCGGCAGAAGAAGAAAGTACAGCCCGCAAGATTCTTGCCTTTGTTCCTCTTATTCTTGTCGGTGTCACCAATAAACTATTCACCATCAATATCCCAAAATGGTATCCGGACGGTTTTGACTTCTCTGCAATCGGGCTGAGTACAGTCGTTAAATTGGAGACTCCTGCAGTGGTGGCTATCTGGTCGGTTGAAATGGCGCTTGCGATAGGAATCATCGCAGCCCTCCTCTTTGATTGGAAAAGAGTAACCACAGACTTCCAGGCAGGCCTTAACCTTAGCATCAGCGGTGCCCTGCTTGCAGTAATGAACACAGCCGCTGAATACGGATTCGGGGGTGTTATATCTTCCCTGCCTGGATTCACGGCAGTCAGCAAGGGAATTTCTGAAACCTTTACCAATCCCCTTGTCAATGGGGCGATCACTACTACTGCACTTGCCGGTGTGACCGGTTCTGCCTCGGGCGGGATGGGGATTGCCCTGGCAGCCATGTCAGATAAATATATTTCTGCCATCAATGAATTGAACATTCCGCCTGAAGTCATGCACAGGGTAATATCCATGGCCTCCGGCGGGATGGATACACTTCCCCATAACGGGGCAGTCATCACTCTATTGGCCGTAACCGGCCTGACTCACAGGCAGTCTTATAAGGATATTTTTGCGATAACCATCATTAAGACTCTGACTGTATTCCTGATTATCGGCTTGTACAGCCTTACTGGATGGAGATAAAAAGAATAGCATTTTTGGAGGGAAACTTTTATGGATTTATCGTTGCGGGGAAAAACTGCATTTATTACTGGCGCAGCCAGCGGCATTGGCCTTCAATTGGGAAAGGCTTTTGCAGCAGAAGGAGCGAATGTGGTCTTCTCCGATCTTGATGGGGAGGCTGCAAGGGAAACGGCAGACTCTCTATCCGAACAGGGGTATTCTACACTCAGCCTGGGCTGTGATGTCACAAAGGAAGCGGATCTGGAAAACTCTCTTTCAAAAACAAAATCCCATTTCGGAAGTCTGGATATTCTGGTGAACAATGCGGGGCTCCAGCATGTTTCACCGCTCGAGGATTTTCCGACAGAAAGATTTGAATTTTTGCTGAAAGTCATGCTGACCGCTCCTTTCATGGCGATAAAGCATGCCTTCCCGATCATGAAAGAACAGGGATCAGGCAGGATCATAAATATGGCTTCGATTAACGGTCTGGTTGGTTTTGCAGGAAAGGCTGCCTATAACAGCGCAAAGCACGGACTCATCGGCCTGACGAAGGTGGCTGCGCTTGAAGGTGCCTCACATTCCATCACTGTCAATGCCCTGTGCCCCGGCTACGTTAATACGCCGCTCGTCCAAAACCAGCTGAAGGACCTTGCCAGGACCAGGAATGTCCCCCTTGAAAAGGTGATTGAAGATGTCCTGTATCCGCTGGTGCCTCAAAAGAGGCTCCTTGAGGTACAGGAGATCGCGGATTACGCTGTGTTTCTGGCAAGCGGCAGGGCCGGCGGAATTACCGGCCAGGCATGTGTGATCGATGGTGGCTATACAGCACAATAACATATTGAATTTTTAGAATTTTAAGTTTTTATTGGTCTGCCCTGCCTTCTGCTAGTATAATAGCCTATATTAATATAATAAGGTGGATTTTATTATGCAGGGCATTGATGTGCTTCCAATTGAATGGATTAAAGAAGTTGTCGGCCTGGTAGCTGAAAGGCTTGTTATTGTAGACAGAAATGGGATCATCAGGTATATGGATTCCGCTTATTGCGACTTCCTCGGAATCGAGCAGCAGGATGCAATAGGAATGCCGGTTCACTCAGTCATTGAAAATACCAGGATGCATATAGTCGCACAGAACGGCGTTCCTGAGCTTTCTGCGGTTCAGCCCATCAAGGGGAGTGAGATGATTGCCAACAGATATCCCCTTTATGTAAATAATGAGCTTGTTGGCGCTGCAGGTACGGTCATTTTCAGGAATCCTGGTGAATGGCAGGAATATTCGGGGAAAATCCAGCCGCTGCTGGAAGAATTGCAGTATTATAAGCGTAAGTTCGAAGGTGAGTATAAGAGCAAGTATCAATTCAGTGATCTTGCAGGTGAAGATTCCCGCTTTGTCGAGGCCAGGAATTTAGCAGAGAGGGGTTCATACAGCAGATCCTCCATCCTTTTGATTGGGGAATCGGGGACCGGGAAGGAAATCTTCGCACATAGCATCCACCGGAACAGCAGCAGAGCCCCTTTCCCCTTCATAAAGGTGAATTGTGCCTCCATCCCCGAAAACCTGCTGGAGTCGGAATTATTCGGCTATGAGGAAGGAGCCTTCACAGGAGCAAAGAAAGGCGGCAAGAAGGGAAAATTTGAACTCGGACATCTAGGTACGGTCTTTCTGGACGAAATAGGGGATATGCCGCTCATGATGCAGAGCAAGCTGCTGCGCGTTCTGCAGGAAAAAGAAATCGAAAGAGTCGGCGGACAGGGACCAAGGCCCGTCGATGTACGTATCATTGCGGCTACCCATCGGAATCTTGAAAGGATGGTAGAGGAAGGTCGGTTCCGAGAGGATTTATACTATCGGCTGAATGTCATAAAAGTGGAAATCCCTCCTCTCAGGGAAAGAAAGAATGATATCCTTCCAATCGCAGGAATTCTGTTGAACAAATTGGAAAAAAGATTCCATAAGCAGGGGATCACTTTATCACAGGCGACCAGGGAGGCACTATGCAGCCACAGCTGGCCGGGAAATGTGAGGGAGCTTGAGAATGTACTGGAGAGGGCAATAAATGTCCTCGACGGACAGGAGATCCTTATCAGCCATCTGCCCCTGTACCTGCGTGACCAGGAGACTCCACCCGCCCTGCCGGGAGATTCCAAATACGACCGGATGAAATCCAGTACCATTAAGCCGCTCAAAGAAATCCTGGCCCATGCTGAAAAGGAAGCCCTAATGGAGGCCTTAAGCCAGGCAGACGGCAATAAACAGACAGCGGCCAGGCTCCTCCGAATAGGCAAGACCAGCTTCTACGATAAGTGCAGACAGTACAAACTCACATAAGGCTGGCCCGCGGGAATTGCGGGCCAGCCTTATGTTTAACTCAGGATACGGATCCTGTTTCCAGAATCAGCCTGCTGACATGCTCTGCAAGATTTGGATCTTTCAATGAAAAATGCTGGATGTCTCCTATTTTTGAACGATCAAACACTGCTTCCGGCCAGGTTATGATTCCTTTAACATTGATAATCTTATCCATCAGGGCATAGTCCTTTTCCTCCCTGATCATCAGAATCTTCGGAAACCCCTCCATCTTATATCCCTCAATTAAGATAAGATCCGGTTCCAGGCAGGCAGCAACCTTAAGCTGGGTCATCAGGTCGAGCTCCACTCCCTCAGCAAGCACCTGGAAGCTTCCTCCGCCTGCAGCAAGGGATGCATACGCGCCTGCTCCAAGGTAGCGCTCAGAGTCCTTTTGATAGTCCCCCACGGCAAGCTCTCCTCCATGGCCATGGTGCTTAAGCACTGCAGCCCTGATACCCCGGGCAGCAAAATGAGAAATGACTTTCATCACCAGTGAAGTTTTCCCGGTATTCTGGAAACCGCACACTTGGAAAATTCTTGTCATTCCTCTCCCCACACTCCGCTTCCTACAAAGTCCTCAAGGAGCAGCACCTCTACCTCTTCATCCTTCTGATAGCCTCTCGACCCTGCCGGCAGGATAATGAGGGAATCGGCAGCAGCCAGACTCATGACCACACTGGACTTATCAAGACCCGATGGCTCGGCATAGAGCCTGCCCTCCTTGATCAGGCATCTGCTCCTGATCAGCCTTGTGAATGGATTCGGCTTTGGAAAATCCGCATTCAGCCAGGCTTTTTCTTTCTTCGGATAGAGGTTTTCAACAAACAGCTTCTTTCTGAACATCCCGCGCACGAAAAGTTCAAAGCCAACATAACAGGCGGAAGGATTACCCGACAATCCATAAAGGAGCTTATCTCCAAGGCGGGCCACAGTGGTGACACTGCCGGGTCTCATCGCGACTTTATTGAACAGGACTTCTGCCCCCAAACGCTTATATATAAGCGGCATGAAATCAAAGTCACCAACAGATACTCCTCCTGTTGTAATCAGGATGTCTACTTTATCCAGTGCATTCTTAACAGCCTCGAAGCAGATTTCCAGGTCATCCGGAAGCTGGCCGAAATAAATGGCTTCCCCTCCCGCTCTCCTGGCCTGAGCCTCGATCATCGATGCATTGCTGTTCCTTATTTTACCGGGGACAAGGGGATCTTTTACTTCAAGAAGCTCTGTACCGGTTGCAAAAAGTCCTGCGACCGGCCTTTTTGCGGTCTTTACTTCGCTGTATCCGAAGGCAGCCAGCACTGCTATAACCCCCGGGTTGATTTTCGTCCCCTTTTTGATGAGCTTTTCTCCCTTTTTTGCATCCTCACCTTTAAATGATACATTTTCCCCGCTTTTTTGCTTACGTTTAATGGATATGTATTCACTTCCGCCCTTTTCAAATTCAGAGACCAATTCCAGCATGATAACTGTATCTGCTCCCTCTGGCAGCATGGCACCGGTCATGATTCTTGCAGCCTGGAAGGGGCCGACGGCTTTTTCAGCCGTCATTCCTGCAGCCAATCTTTCAATCACTTCAAATTCAACAGGATTTTCCCTGCCTGCCAGGAGGGTATCTGCAGCACGCAGAGCAAAACCATCATAGGGAGACCGGTTAAAATGCGGCACATCGTGCAGGGCCTCGATATCCTCCGCTAAATATCTGTCCAGGCTCTCCCCGAGCGGGACTGTTTCTATCTCGCCTTCTGCCTTGATCTGCATGATCTTCCCCAATGCTTCGCCGATTGGAATGGGTGTTCGTTTTTCAAGCATGCTCTACTCTCCCTAAACTTATTTAACCGCCTATATAGGACATTTCGATTTTGCTTTTCCCTGTGTTCTTCCCTTCTGCCCGCTCATCAGAATAGCGGTCCGCCCTCCGGTTCCAAATCCCATGGATGACTTCGCGTACCTCTTCATCCGATGCTTCAGAACGGAGAAGCTCCTTCAGGTCGAAGCCCTGGCTTGAGAACAGGCATGTATAGAATTGTCCGTTTGCCGAAAGCCTTGCCCTGGTACAGGTCGAGCAGAACGATTCACTGACCGATGTGATGAAACCGAACTCCGAACCTCCATCCTTATAACGATACCGCTTGGCCACCTCCCCATAATAATGGGCCTCTACCGGCTCCGCAGCGTGCCTTTCTGTAATCAGTTTCAGGATTTCTTTTTTGGTTACCACTGAGTCCAGCTTCCATCCATTCGTGTTCCCTACATCCATGAACTCGATGAAGCGGAGATTCAAACCATTCTCCTTGCAGTATTCAGCCATCGGCAGAATCTGGCTGTCATTCATCCCCTTTTTGACGACCATATTGATCTTCGGCTCAAGGCCAGCCGCTACTGCTGCCTCAATTCCATCCAATACAGACTGGACTCCCAGGGCCCTGCCGGTGATTTCCTTGAAGAGCTCGTCCTCCAGGCTGTCCAGGCTGACATTGACACGCTGGAGCCCCGCTTTTTTCAAGGCTTCGGCGGATTTCTTCAGGTAAATCCCGTTTGTGGTCAGAGCGATATCTTTAATGCCGTTGATTTCAGTCAGCTTCTCAATCAGGCTGGGCAGATTTCTTCTTAATAATGGCTCTCCTCCGGTCAGCCTGATCTTTTCGACGCCAAGGCCGGCAAATATCCTTGCTGCCCGTTCAATCTCCTCATATGTAAGGAGCTCCTCCCGCGGCAGGAATTTATAATCGTCACCGAAAATCTCGGCGGGCATGCAATACTGGCAGCGAAGATTGCAGCGGTCCAGGACAGAAATCCTTAAGTCCCGGAGCGGTCTATCAAACGTATCAGCTGCTGGTGAATTCTGGGCCATGTGATTCTCCTCCTCCCCTGATGCTGATGAAGCTTTATTTGATATGATACATTTTGCGTTTCTTGTAAAAATGCATCCCGCGCATGGCCGGGATGCATATTCTTCGATTGGATTACCTTATGCCCAGGGCAATTTTGGCGTATCTTGACATCATGTCCTTGTTCCAGACAGGTGTCCAGACAATGTTCACTTCCGTGTTCTTCACCTCTGGTATATCTTCCAGTGCCGTTTTGACCTGGTCCACTATTGTGCCTGCCAGCGGGCAGCCCATGGATGTAAGAGTCATGGTGACAGTCGTTTCACCGCTTTCATCCATATCCACATCATAAACCAAACCAAGGTTCACAATATCTATGCCAATTTCGGGGTCAACAACCTGCTCGAGGGCCCCCATTAAATTATCTTTTAAATCTTGATCCACAAAAATCTCTCCTTTAATAGGTTGAACATCCTTATATTTGTCTATATCCCAAATCTGGCCTGTTTATGCGTGTATTTTATATAGAATTCCTATAAATGGCGCCTGAACCAGTCACGGGTGCCATGAAGGCCTTCCATTGTCACCTTATGCTCAGCTTCTTCATCCAGGATAAAGGCAATGCTTTCTTTATCGTTTCCATATTGAGGCAGGATTGATTCATAAAATTGATAGGCATCCTCATAAGGGACGACAGGATCCTTCCCTCCATGCCAGAACATGAGAGGTCTTCCGGAAAGCTTCTCAGTCTGGAGTGTCAGGTCATACTCTCCAAGTGTGCTGTACAGCTGATCAAGCTCTGCCTCGCTGAGCGGAATGTCGATGCCCGAGAGCTTCAAATGCTCAATCTGTTTTTTTGCGAACCGCACATAAGCTGGGTTCCCCATAAGGCTTACCCCCGCCTTGATCCAGTCATATCGTGCCAGCGCCCCGTGGGTGATGATCCCACCCATTGAAGTCCCTGCTGCACCGATCCGTTCCGGGTCAATCAGACCAAGCCGTTGATAATGGTCCTTTATGGTCTCCATTTCGCTGATGGTTTTCAGCACAATTTCCCAGAATGAATATTTCAGCTTGTCCCCGGCCTTTCCAGACGCACGCTCTCCGTGGTGGAGTGCATCCGGAAGGACGACACGGAAACCTTCCTCTGCAAGAAGATAGGCATAATTCAGGTTTTGTTCTTTTGCACTCGTAATGCCATGAATGAAAATGATTAAGGGCAATTTTTCATCTTTATATGAGTGTTTTACTATATGCAATACGGGAATATGGGCAATACTTTCCTTGCTTATACCAATCAAGCCGTCACCTCCTGCTCCAGTCGAAACTTATCATGTTCATAATACTAACATACATGATTTATCAAACAATGGAAAAAGATTTAACTTTAGTCTAGAATCAAATTAACATAGCCATGATATTGTAAGGGGCAATATAGTATTGAAAGGAAGAGCATATGAAGGAACAGCATTTAATCGTATTAGATCTGGATGGAACATTATTAAAAAATGATAAAACAATCTCTCCCCGCTCTAAAAGCGTGCTGAATGGGCTGATGAATCAAGGGCATCAGGTGATGATTGCAACAGGAAGGCCATTCCGCTCCAGTGAAATGTATTATCATGAAGCCGGACTGAATACCCCTATTGTCAACTTCAATGGCGCCTTCGTCCACCACCCGCTTGACACAGCCTGGGGAAGCTACCATTCCCCCCTGGACATCAAAGTATCCAAGGATATTGTGGAGGCGCTGAACGGGTTTAAATTCCATAATATCATCGCCGAAGTACGCGATGATGTCTATTTCCATTATCATGACGAAAAAATGATGGACATCTTTAATATGGGCAAGCCCCGCATCACGACCGGAGACCTGCGCAATTTCCTTGAAGAGCCTCCTACCAGCATGCTGATACATACTGAGGAAGCATATGTCCATGCCATCAGGGACCATCTTCAGGAAGTGCATGCAGAGGTTATAGAGCACAGGCGCTGGGCAGATCCGTTCCATGTTATCGAAATTGTCAAAAAGGGCCTCAACAAGGCCGTGGGGATTCAAAGGGTGGCGGAGTATCTGAATATTCCCCGCGAGCGGATCATCGCATTTGGTGATGAAGATAATGATCTTGAAATGATTGAATATGCGGGCTGCGGTGTGGCCATGGGCAACGGAATCGGCGGCCTGAAAGGCATCGCAAATGAAATTACCTTATCCAATGAGGAGGATGGGATCGCTGTCTTCCTGGAGGAATTTTTTAAGGTAAAGAGCGCTTGAGTCACCCATACTGACGCATATTTCCCCCGTCAAGGGATTTTTTACAGGGTGTAGCCTCCCTTCCTGCCGGCTACACTAGGATAGACACGGGTTTTGTGTCCAACACTGCAAAACGGAGGGGATTCTATTGGGAAAACGCAATAAATCAAGGCGTTTTGTACAGCGCGGCAAAGATGTGGTGACACAGCACAGCCTGAAAATCCCTTATCGGATGACCCTTGCAGAGGCAGAAGAACGGAACTCCGCCCAGCATCAGCTTTGACAGGCAGGTGTTCCCAGCGGCTGAATCCTAAAAAACGAGCCCGGCGTATGCGGGGCTCGTTTTTTAATCTTTCCGGAACTGGCCTAGTATGCCGACCGTCTCCACAATATTTGTGAATGATGCCGGGTCGATTTCATGAATGACTTTCTCAAGGTCATACAGCTCGTATCTTGTTATGACAATCATGATCATATTTTTGTCTTGATTTGTGAAGGCGCCCCTGGCAGGGATCAAAGTCAGGCCGCGTACAAATTTCGCATAAATGGCATTTTTCATTTCATCCGGCTTCTTTGTGATGATCATCACAGTCAGCTTCTCATATCTAGTATGGATGGCATCGACGACCCTTGTGGAAGCATACAGGGCAACCAGGGTATACAACGCTTTTTCCCAGCCATACACATAACCGGCCGTAAGGATGATCAATGCGTTCAAGCTGAAAAGATAAGTCCCGATGGGCTTGTCCTTCATCCTGGAGAGAATCATAGCCACAATATCAAGGCCGCCAGTTGAAGCCCCATACTTCAGGGTGAAACCAATACCCACCGCCGCAATGACACCTCCAAAAACAGCATTCAGAAGGATATCAGGAGAAACCTCCCTCACCGGGATGGTTTCCAGGAAGATGGTGCTGAAACCGACGCTTAACAGACTGTAAAAGGTGAACAGCTTCCCTACTTTTTTCCATGCAAGGAATGCCACCGGCAGGTTTAATAGAAGCAGGAGAATTCCTGTGGAAATTCCAAAAGGAGCAAAGCTCGCAAGCAGGTTCGACAAGAGCTGTGCAAGTCCGGTAAAGCCGCTCGCATAGACTTTAGCCGGAATCAGGAATAGATTCATTGATATAGCGTTAAGCAGTGCCCCCAGGATGACAATGATGATTTTCTTTGTTTCTGCGTAAACCATGGTGAACCCCCAATCTCTATAGAGCAAACATTACTTTAGTTACCCTATTGATGTGAATCCTATTCTATAGGATTGTTTTTTTTTGTCCGTACAGATACACTATTATTATTACTCCCGCATAGTTTGAAAGAGGTGTTAAAAATGCCGGTACATATAATAGCCGATAGTGCATCGGACTTGCCCTTATCATATTTTGAAGAATACAACGTAACATTTATTCCCCTAAAAGTCCACCTGGACGGAAGGGATTATGAGGATCTGAGAGAGATCGGCCCTCAGGAAGTCTATACAGCCATGAAGGCAGGCAAATCTCCCATGACTTCTCAGCCTTCTCTCGAGCACGTGATTGAAATTTTCACTGATTTTGCACAGTCCGGCAGATCAGGTGTCTATCTTGCCTTTTCTTCCGAACTTTCCGGTACATATCAGACAGCTGTGATGGCCCTCGGCCAGGTCAAGGAGGAGTATCCAGACCTGGACTTAGACATCATTGATACCAAATGTGCTTCACTGGGATACGGACTTGTGGTTCGGAATGCCGTGGAACAGGCAGCCAAAGGGGCAGACAAGGCATCTATCATGACGGATGCCGTGTTCCACAGCACACATATGGAGCATCTGTTTACGGTGGATAATCTGGAGTATCTTGCAAGGGGAGGAAGGATCTCCAAGGCATCTGCATTCATCGGAGGCCTTTTAAATATCAAGCCCCTGCTTAATGTGGAAGACGGAAAGCTCATTCCCCTTGAAAAAATCCGCGGAAAAAAGAAACTGCTTAAGCGGGTACTGGAATTGATGGGTGAACGGGGAGAAAGCCTGTCCGCACAGACAGTGGCCATCAGCCATGCAGATGACGAAGAAACCGCCCAGGAGTGGAAAGATTCAATTATTGCGGAATTTGGAGTCAGGGATGTAATCATCCATCCCATAGGCGCCACGATCGGCGCCCATGCAGGTCCGGGAACAATCGCCTTATTCTTCCTAAATGAGCTGCCAAAGCCGATGGATTAAACCGGACAAGGATTGGGTCAGGGGTGCCAGTTCATGGCACCCTTACGTCCCTTCTCTTTCATAGGAAAAGATTTTTTTCTTTGTTATAATAAAACAAACATGAGGATTCTGCTAGCAGCCCATTAATGAAAAACTGGAGCAGGAACAAACACAATAAGGCGGTGGAGCGGAGCAAGGCGCAGGCAGGTATGCAAGGTAAATCAATGATGTGCACACCCAGCTGCAGGAAGCCTCCTGATACATGCAGCTCCGCCCTTTTTCCAAAGAAAAAATCTGGCCATTGGAGGTAAATCATGTCAAAAGAAAGTTCATTTGATGTTGTCTCAAAAGTTGATTTTGCAGAAGTAACAAACGCGGTTACTGCCGCTATGAAAGAAATTAAAACACGATACGATTTCAAAGGAAGCAAAAGTGACATTTCCCTTGAAAAAGAGGAGCTCGTCCTTCTTTCAGATGATGAATTTAAATTAGAGCAGCTAAAGGATGTACTGATCTCTAAGCTTATCAAGCGGGGAGTTCCGGTGAGAAACCTGGACTACGGCAAAATAGAGGGAGCTTCCGGCGGCACAGTGCGCCAAAGGGCAAAATTGATTCAGGGCATTGATAAGGAAAATGCCAAAAAGATCAATACTCTCATTAAAAATAGCGGCCTGAAGGTTAAAAGCCAGATTCAGGATGACCAGATCCGTGTGACTGGAAAAAACCGCGATGATCTGCAGGCAGTCATTGCTGCTATTAAAGGCGCCGACCTGACTGTTGATGTACAATTCCTGAACTATAGATGATAAAGAGGGGGCTTCCCCTCTTTTTTTATTTGGCTGTTTTTGCAAGCATAGCAGCAGCTGAACAAGAAAGTTGTTTCCTCTCCAGTCTCTGCCTGCGTGTACCTTACGCTGCAGTCAGTCCGTTTCATGCTGACATTTATTAAAAATTGTATATTTTTTCCACGTTTTTTCATCTTCCAATTAGGAAAAAAAATGAAGGACATTATAATGGGAGGGATTTGCATGAGTCAGGAACAACAATCAAACCAGAGTCAGGGATTTCCGCCGCAGCAGCAGGATCAAAGGGGTGAAACGGAAGGGAAAATGACCCCGCGTCCCGATTCGGTCCGTTCTTCCTATCAGGGTTCCGGTAAACTGAAAGGAAAAACGGCTATCGTGACAGGCGGCGACAGCGGCATCGGTAAATCGGCGGCCGTTTATTTTGCCAAAGAAGGCGCAAATGTAGTGATTGCCCATCTTGAGGAGAACACTGATGCAAAGGAAACCCGCCAGCTCATTGAACAGGAAGGTGTGAAATGCTTATTCATCACTGGTGACCTGGGTGACGAAGCCCATTGCCAGCAGGTCGTCCAGCAGACCATCGACGAATTCGGAAGCCTGGATATCCTGGTGAACAATGCAGCGGAACAGCATCCTCAGGAAAGCCTGCTCGATATCACTAAGGATCAGCTGGAAAAAACGTTCAGAACGAATATCTTCAGTATGTTCCACCTGACAAAGGCGGCACTTCCCCACCTGAAAAAAGGGGCAAGCATCATCAATACGGCATCCATCACAGCCTATCAGGGTCATCCTAAGCTTATTGATTATTCATCCACCAAAGGAGCGATCGTTTCATTTACGAGAGCCCTTTCGAATTCCGTTTCCAAGGATGGCATCAGGGTCAACGCCGTGGCTCCAGGCCCGATCTGGACACCTTTGATTCCTTCTACGTTCGATGAGGAAGAGGTTGAGAAGTTTGGACAGAATTCTCCAATGGGACGCGCCGGCCAGCCGGAGGAACTTGCACCTGCTTATGTATATCTGGCCAGTGATGATTCTTCATATGTCAGCGGACAGGTTATCCATGTTAATGGCGGAACGGTCGTCAACGGCTGATAACCGCAATTGGAAAAGGCTGCCACGCGGCAGCCTTCTTTGTGTGATCATTCAGTGATCAAATATACTCTTGTTTCATAAGATTTTAGCTTTAGAGACTCTGGAAGCCCAGGATCGCTGTCCTTATAGTTGGATAACAGGAGCTCTGATGAACGCCCTGCAAATTCAGGGAAGCCTATTGAATACTCACCTTTGCCGAAATTGCAGACCACAAGGACGGCTGTTCCGTTCAGGGAGCGCGTGTAAGCATATACAGCAGGATGGCTTTCATGCATCAGCTCATAATCGCCGTATACAAGGACTTCATGCTTTTTACGGAGTTCAATCATTTTTTTGTAGAAATGATAGATAGAATCACTATCCTGCTTTTGTGCTTCTACATTGATTTCCGCATAATTGGGATTGGCTTTCATCCAGGGAATACCCGTCGTAAATCCGCCATTCAGCTCCGTATTCCACTGCATAGGCGTCCTGGAATTATCTCGGCCTCTTTTCCAGATGATTTCCATGATTTCCTCATGCGGGCGTCCTTTTGCTGTTTCAATCCGGTAGTAGTTCTTCATGCCAACATCATCATAATCCGCAATCGAGTCGAACTTCACATTAGTCATGCCGATTTCCTGGCCCTGGTAAATGAAAGGCGTGCCGGACATCAGGAAATAACAGGCTCCAAGCATCTTGGCGCTCTCTTTCCAGTACTCTTCATCATTTCCCCATATCGAGACGCTCCTGGGCTGGTCATGGTTCTCAAAGAATAAGGCGTTCCAGCCAAGATTATATAATCCCTTCTGCCAACGTGTGAGCGTTTCCTTCAGCTGAATAACATCAACGCCTTCATCCGTACCTTTATCCCACAGGCCAAGGTGCTCGAATTGGAAGATCATATTGAATTTTCCATTTTCCTCGCCAACCCATTCATCCGCCTGCTCGATTTTAACACCATTGGCCTCCCCGACCGTCATGATGTCATACTTCGCAAAAGTTTCCTGCTTTAATTCCTCAAGATATTCATGGATGCCTTCCTGATTTGTATGCATATCAAAGGAAGATACATACTCCACTCCCTCTGGGTTCGGCATATCTGGGAATCCTTCTCTTTTCTTGATATGGCTGATTGCATCTACCCTGAAACCGTCAATCCCTTTTTCGAGCCACCAGTTGACCATATCATAAAGGGCCCTCTTGACCTCTTCGTTCTCCCAGTTAACATCCGGCTGTTTTTTATCAAAGAGATGGAGATAATATTGGTTTGTGCCTTCGTCAAGCTCCCATGCACTGCCCGAGAAGATACTTTCCCAATTATTAGGCTCGCTGCCGTCCTTTCCGTCCTTCCAGATATACCAGTCACGCTTTGGATTATCGAGGGAAGACCGGGATTCGATGAACCATGGATGCTCATCGCTTGTATGATTGATCACAAGGTCCAGGATGACCTTCATGCCGCGTGCGTGGATTTCATGAAGAAGCTCGTCAAACTCCTCCATGGTCCCGAATTCTTCCATAATATCCTGATAATCGCTGATATCATACCCATTATCGGCGTTTGGCGATTTAAAGGTCGGGCAGATCCAGATCACATCGATGCCAAATTCCTTTAAATAATCCAATTTAGAAATGATTCCGGGAATATCCCCTACTCCATCCCCATTGCTGTCCATAAAGCTCCGCGGGTAAACCTGATAGGCAACCGCTTCTTTCCACCAAATCTTTTTCATATATCTGTCCTCCATTTATCGCTGTTTAGGGGCGATTCCTTCTCGCTCTCTTCACCAATAAAACAATAAAAGCAGCAAATGCCGCATACACTGCTCCCATTGTGAACAGATATGGATAATTGAGCCCCGTTTTTTCACCCAGATAATATACTTCTGTTTTTTCCCTATCCAGGATGATACTGAATTCATTTCCTTTTTCTTTCACCAGGTCGCCGCCAAGCAGTCCCCTAAGCTCTCTATCCTTCTGGATCTTATCTGCCGGAATCCGGGCAGTCTGTGATTTGGAAGAATTATTGATCGCGACCACAAGGGTCTCATCCTTGTAATGGCGTTTAAAAACAGCCAGGCCATCCTTGTCATACAGAACTTCCATATCCCCCCTGGTCAGGGCTTTATGTTCGTTTCTTAATTCCCCAAGTTTTGTCAGATAATCAATGATCTCCTTTTCGGCCTTGAATCCCATCAATCGCCGGTTATCAGGATCATTGCCTCCATTCAGTGCAATTTCAGAACCATAATAAACGATTGGAATCTGGGGGGCTGTATACATATAGGAAAGTGCCATCTTCCACCTTGTTCCGGGATTCTGCTTATTCCGGACAATATCCGAGGTAAACCTCGGCATATCGTGATTATCCATGAATGTCCCCAGCAGCTCGGGATGATTAAAGGTTTCCTTGTTTCTCTTCAGCGATAAAAATGCCCCCGTAAGGCTTCTGTCAGGACTCGCGAAGATTTTCTTCAAATAGTCATTTTGCGGGAAATCCACGAAACCGTCGATGCCTGCTTTTTCGTATCTTGCTATTTTAGCAGGATCATTTTCCCACACCTCGCCCAGAAGGTAAAAATTCTCTTTCTGTGACTTTACTTCCTTAGAGAAATCCTCCCAGAAATCAAGCGGCACATGCCGTACTGTATCGAGGCGGTACCCATCAATATCTGTCTCCCTGATCCACCATTTCGCTGCATCAAGCAGGTATTTACGGGTCTCAGGGTTTTCCTGGTTGAAGTCTGGCAGGTCATACAGCCAGTTATTCTCGACTTCCTCTTGATTGTTCCAGTTCTGGATTGGCTTCTTTTCATGTAACCAGTCTTTTTTTGCCGGGTCGGCGGCAAAAGGATGACCTGGCCCTGTGTGGTTGACCACAAAGTCCAGGATAATCTTGATATCCCGTTTATGGGCTTCCTTTACCAGCTGCTTGAATTCATCAAGCGTCCCAAAATGCTCTTCTGTTTTGTAAAAATCACGGATCCAGTAGCCATGATAGCCCTTTTCATCATTATCAAATATAGGTGTCAGCCAGATGGCAGTGAAGCCCATGTCTTTTATGTAATCAAGCTCTTGAATGACTCCTTTGAAATCTCCGCCATTATAGGCTTTTGGGTCATTGACATTAACCTTGAAGTCATTTTTGGTGTCGCCATTCTTAAATCGGTCGACCATCAGGAAATAAATATTTTCATCCCGCCATTCCCTTGCGGTCTCTTTGGATTCTTTAGCTGCCGCTGAAACCGGTAAGCACAGCAGGCATGAAAGTAAAAACAAGATCGCTTTACTTTTCAATTGAATTCTCCCTTTCTACACTCTAATTTGCCTCTATAAGATTAGCCTTTTAGGCATGGATGGTCAAATTCCGATACGGAGCAGACATCCTGCACCAGCTGCGGAATCCAAGCAGCCAGAGCTGCAAATATTTAATGAAAACGATTGCACAAACTTTATTATACTATCTCTTTTTCCTATTACAATAGTTTTCAATTACCTTTTATAAATTAATCTCTTGAAGAATAAAAAATGGTTTGATAACTTGAAATAATAGAAAACGATTGCATAACAATGATTGGCAAATGGCGACGGCTGGCCGCCTGCCTTAGGAGACGACCATGAAAAATAAGAAAAAACTCACTTTATTCGCATTAACCTGGCCCCTGTTTGTAGAAATTTTCCTCCACATGCTGATGGGCAATATGGATACCCTCATGCTCAGCCAATATTCCGACCACGCTGTTGCCGCTGTCGGGGTAGCCACTCAGCTGTTTTCCATCATCATCATCATGTTCGGCTTCGTAGCAGCCGGAACATCGATCCTGGTTGCACAATATCTCGGTGCCGGAAAGGAAAAAGAGGCATCCGAGCTTTCAGTTGTTTCCCTTGCAGCGAACCTCCTGTTCGGACTCTTGCTCAGTATCATCATCTCTATATTTTCACAGCCATTGCTCGGTCTTATGGGCCTGCCGAGAGAACTGATTGCAGATGCAGAGATTTACTTGAAGATTGTCGGCAGTTTTGCCTTCATACAGGCACTGATTATGACGGCCGGTGCGATATTGAGGAGCCGGGGATATACAAGGGACGCCATGCTGGTCACAATCGGCATGAACATCGTCCATTTAATCGGCAACTATATCTTTATCTTCGGACCGCTCGGCCTTCCTGTACTCGGTGTGGAAGGCACTGCGATATCCACCGTATTCAGCCGCCTCCTCGGTTTTGCAGCCATCTTCACGCTCCTCATTAAGCGGGTGCCTGAGAAGCTGCCGTTCATAAGGCTGTTCACCTTAGATAAGATTTATCTGAAAAACTTATTAAAAATTGGCGTCCCGGCAGCGGGGGAGCATCTGTCCTATGAACTATCACAAATTGCCATTACTTTTTTCATTGCCCTGCTTGGGACAGCTGCCATAAGCACCAAGGTGTATACACAGAATCTCATGATGTTCATCTATTTATTTGCGGTGGCCATTGCACAGGGCACCCAGATCCTGATCGGCCGGATGGCCGGCGGAGGCGAATATGAAAAGGCGTATCACCGCTGTTTGAAAAGCCTGAAGGCTGCGATGCTGATCTCCTTCCTGTGTGCCGTTATGTTTGCTTTCTTTTCAAAAAACCTGCTTGGCATCTTCACTTCCGATAAAGAGATCCTTGCGACCGGAGCCGTTTTAATCTGGCTGACCGTCATACTTGAGCCCGGACGAACCTTCAACCTTGTCATTATCGGTGCCCTAAGGGCGGCAGGTGATGTACGGTTCCCTGTTGTCATCGGAATCCTCTCACAGTGGGGAATCAGCGTCTCGCTTGCCTATCTTTTAGGGATAAAGCTTGAACTCGGTCTCATCGGTGTGTGGATCGCCCTTGCTGCAGATGAGTGGCTGAGAGGGCTGATTATGCTCTGGCGCTGGAAATCCCGCGTCTGGGAGAGAAAAGGGTTCTTCAAGACCGAAGCCGGGGCAGATGATGCTCCTATCTCCGCTGGATAAACAGATGAGGATGCCCCAATAGTACGGGGGCATCCTCTTTTCTATGGCTGGTTCGAATTCCTTGTACCAAGGAGCAGCGTTCTCCCGGAAAATAGCTCAACATTAAAAATGGAAAATCATTCATTATCACTGCTCCCCGGCTCTTTTTTACTCGTTTTCTGTAGTTTTTTGGCTTTCTTCATCCTATTTTAAGTCAAAAGACCTTTTTTATTGAAAAGGGGAGCATCAAGACAATGTTAAAAGCCTCTTACTCGCCGGACTGAGACCTTTACTATCCGAACCGGACATTTTACTATCCAACCCTCAGACTTTACTATCCAAAATCAATATTTACTATCCGAATTAACACATTTACTCGCCGGGCCAATGCCGGGGTGGAACAGCGGGTGTGTGTGTATTCTTATACCCCGGTCTTCCTGCGGCCCTGCAGATTGTGCTAAAAACGGCGTCTCACTGAATTCAGCATTTCCAACCCGAACAAAGAATCATGATAAGATAGGTACAGCGAAGCGCGGGGAAAACACTTGTTTTTCCCCGCGCTTCATTCATTTCCTCTGCCTATGATTCTACAATCTGTATTCCACTGTCCTCAAACCAGAAATCCAGCTGGACAAGGTAGGCAAGAAGCTGAGGGCCTGTCATCAGCTGGCCGAACCATGGCGTTTTGAAGGCCGCTCCCCCGGTATGGATGATTTCCTGAAGCCGGCTCGCATTGAAGAGCTCATGAAGGATGGATTCTTTGTTCTTCAGCCTTGTTTTTAACAGCTCCTGTACCCTTGTGGTATAAGCCGGGTTATGGGTTTTGGGATATGGACTCTTCTTGCGGTAAAGCACCTCCTCAGGAAGCGTCCCCTCCAGAGCCTTTCTCAGGATTCCCTTCTCCCGGTTTCCGGCCATTTTCATCTCCCAGGGGATATTCCAGGCGTATTCAACCAGTCTGTGGTCTGCAAAAGGCACCCTCACTTCAAGGCTTGCCCCCATGCTCATCCTGTCTTTGCGGTCGAGGAGCGTGGTCATGAACCAGATCATGTTGAGATAGAACAGCTTCCTCCTGTTTTCCGCTTCACTCGTCTCCCCTTCAAGGAGCGGCACTTCTGATAATGTTTCATCGTATTTCTGCTTCACATAGCGTTCGAGGGAAAGGCGCTCCTGCCAGCGGTCAGACAGAAGTGCCTGCCTTTCCCCAAGCGAGCGCATCCAGGGAAAGCCTTCTGCGCTTATATCTCCTGTCCGGTGGAACCACGGGTAGCCTCCAAAGATTTCATCGGCACATTCTCCAGATAAGCCCACCACAAAGTCATTTTTAATTTCCTTACAGAACCAGAGCAGCGAAGAATCTACATCCGCCATGCCGGGCATATCCCTCACCCTGACAGCTTCCTGAAGATAATCGGAAAGGGCATCCTGGGAAATCACATAACTGTGATGACTCGTGTTGAAGGCTTCTGACATTCTCTTGATCCACGGGCCATCCGAGTTAGGCTGATAGGCATTTGCCTTGAAATACTTTTCATTGTCCTCATAATCAATCGAGTAAGTATGAAGCGGCCCTTTTCCCTGCTCTTCCAAATGCCTGGCGGCTATGGCTGTTATCGCACTTGAATCCACACCGCCCGAAAGGAATGTGCAGAGCGGGACATCTGAAACCAGCTGCCTGGTGACGGCATCCCGGAGCAAAAAACCCACCGTATCGGCCGTTTCATCCAGGCTGTCCTTATGTTCCATGCTTTTCACATTCCAATATCTCCATATTTTGAGCCCGTTTCTTGATAGTGTCAGGGCATGGGCCGGACGCAATTCCCGGACTCCCCTGATGATTCCCGATCCTGGTGTGCGGGATGGTCCCAGCCCTAGTATTTCCGAAAGGCCTTCCCGATCCACTTCCGGCTTGATGTCAGGATGGGCAAGCAGGGCCTTGGTTTCTGACGCAAATAAAAAACCGCCTCCCTTTTCGGCGTAGAACAACGGTTTTACCCCAAGCCGATCCCTCGCGATGAACAATTTTTCCTCCTTCTCATCCCAAACGGCAAAAGCAAAGATCCCATTAAAAAATTCCACGCACTTTTCCTGCCATTCTATATAGGAGGCAAGCAATACTTCAGTATCAGAATGGCCATGAAACGAATATCCTTTTATGAGGAGTTCTTTCCTTAAGTCCTCTGTATTATAAAGCTCGCCATTATAACACAGAGTATAGCGGCTGCCGTTCCTCTCCTTTGTCATAGGCTGTCCTCCGCCGGCTGGATCGACAACCGTCAGGCGCCTGTGCCCGAAGCTTGCATGTGTATCAGCCCAGACATTGTGATCATCCGGCCCGCGCCTTTTCAAAGTGCTGGTCATCTTTTCAACAATATCCATTTCGTTTTTTAGATTTTTTTGATAATGAATCCATCCTGTTATCCCGCACATATCATTCAGCTTCCTTTCGTAAAAGCAGCTCCTGCTATGAATCAGGTACCGCCTTTCCCTTGTTAGGGCCTGCTATTTCTTTCCACTCTGAGGCGGCGCCCCCCGCTGGTACGGCAAGCCTGACGGCGGGGGGCAGACTGAATTTTTTAAAACTGCCTAACAGTTAAGATAGACTATGCAGAATGGGCAGGATGGTTAATTGTCCTGAATCAGAAAAAATATACAGTTATAAATTAGGCTGATTATGTCAAAAAAGTAGGTGAGGCATCCATTTTGGAGGTAGATCATGAATCAACAGCACCGTTCTAAACTCATATCCATACAATCACGGGCATTCACAGAAGGCGTTGTGGAATTTATTAACCAGCAATGGGTCTTCTTTGACGATGAGACCGATGAGGCCGCATCCCTGGATGATTTTTTGCATCATGATATAGAAATCTTCAGGGGAAATAGATGGCGGAAGGGAATTCTTGAAGAAAACGGCCTGATTAAGCTGAGCAAGGATACCGCCTATTTATACAATGAAGAAAAGGTACGCATCAGGAAGAATATGATTTATTCCTTTGAGCGGCTTTTGGAGGAGCTGAATGATGATGCTTTTTTTCAATTTGTCACTACTCTGAATTCCCTGGATTTTTCAATTTATGATTGTATATACAGCTATAATCAGCTGACTTTCCTTAAAGAGAAAAAACTGCAGTCAGGTGTGAATTTCATCATCTTTGATAACGGAGAAGGAATATGTTCCGTCCAGCATCACTTCCGCTATTTAAAGCAGGAGCATGACCGGTTTGAATTCACCATCAATTCTGGGAAAAGGATCGTGATTGAAAAGCTGAACTCAAACCCAGCCTGATCATTTATGCGTAAATGTCAGCCGGGAGTTTCACGTCTGTACGAAAAGAAGCCTTGTCCCGGCTGTACGGGAACAAGGCTTCCAGTTTTTTATTGAACGGTATTACTCAGCGTTCCGAGGTTCGCGATGGTGATTTCAACCTGATCGCCTGATTTCAGGAATCTGGGCGGCTTAAACCCCTTCCCTACTCCTGCCGGTGTTCCAGTGGCTATAATATCTCCTGCTTCCAGTGTCATTCCTTTAGAGATAACTTCAATGATTTCTTCTATTGAAAAGATGAAGTGTTCTGTGCTGGATTTCTGACGGGTTTCACCGTTCACCTTTGTTTCAATTGAAAGAGAGCCAGGGTTTGGCAGGTGTTTCTTTGGTTTGATGAACGGTCCCATCGGACAGGTCCCGTCAAGGCTTTTCCCCAGGAGAAATTGCTTATGGCGCGCCTGCAGATCCCTCGCAGTGACATCATTCAAGATGGTATAGCCAAAAACATGATCAAAGGCTTCATCCCTGGAGATTCCCTTCCCGGTTTTGCCGATGATGACAGCAAGCTCACCTTCATAATCAAGCGCCTCGGTCACACCTTCATGACTCGGAATTCCCCGGTCCGGACCGATCACTGTTGTCGGAGCCTTAGAAAAGAGCATTACATGTTCAGGGATGTCTTTTTCGCTGCCCATTTCAATAGCATGCTCGGCATAATTCTTGCCCACACAGAAAATATTTTTACGCGGCCGCGGGATCGGGGCCACAAGCTCTGCATGATCATGGCTTATCCATAAATCGTCCGCCCCCACGGGTGCTCCTTTTTCTAATTCTTCAAGCAGCCTCGTGAACTCCGATTCCATCTCGATAAGTTCAAGCATCGTATCTGGAACATCGCTTTTAAATAACAGCCTTCCTGCAGCACCAAGCGGCAGATAGTTCCCTGATTCCGGGTCGGCCAGCACTGCAAGCTCCCTGCCCTGGAATTTTATCGTTGCCAAATTCATAGACTTTCCTCCTTATCTTCTGCAAAGGTTTAAAAAATGATGTGTCTGTTTCCTATTTTCAAAGATGAATACTTTCTTTCCTTTCAGCTGCGAAAGAGTCTGCCTGATAACAGGGGCTTTATCTCTCCTATAAAGAGCAATCCATTTTAGGAATTCAGCATCCAGTTTTTCAGGGCAGCCTTCCCCCATATCGGGCCTCGTCCTGCCATGGTACTTGATGCGCCGGCTCACTGCCCCGTATAAACAGGTGAGAGTCGAATAATCGAGGAAGATGATCGTATCAGCTTCCTTCAGCCTGATATCCATGGTACTCCCGTAGTTGCCATCCATGATCCAGCTGTTTTCAGACATGACATCGCTGAGGGCTGCCTTCCACTCTTCCCTCTCGGTCGGCACCCAGCCCTTCTTCCAGAAAAGGGAATCCAGGTGATGAACGGAAATTCCAAGAGCATCACCAAGCTTTCTGGCAAAGGTGGACTTCCCCGCACCTCCGCATCCAATGATCATTATTTTCTTCATGATGATTCCCCCGATTTTACTCTCTTCATCTGGGGACGCTCCCCATAGGTGCCATATCTCCATAAGTATTCCACCGGTCCAAGCCGGAAGCGCCTCAGCCAAAGCCAGGATCCTGCAAGCTGTGCCCCATAGATAAAAAGGGCAAGCAGAGTTCCTTCCGTAAGAGTCAGCGAGCCATAGGCACCGAATCCATAAGAATAAAAGAGAAATGTACAAACAATGGACTGCAGCAGGTAATTGCTGATGGACATCCGTCCCACGGCAGCCGCCGGCGACAGGATATGCCTCACCTTTTCATTCTGAAGCAGGAGTGCGAAACCGGCAGCATATCCAATCGATAACAGAGGACCGCCTATACTGTCCTGCAGGAATAGGGTCAGGAAATTATATTCCGTATAGTATGGCAGCCATTTCACAATCATCGCAATCAGGAGGGTTATGGCACTGATTCTTGAAAGCAGTTTGCGGTGTGACGGAACATCCGAAAGCCAGCCCCGCTTGGCAAAGCCAGCTCCTAAAAGGAGCATGGGGAAAATGGAAAAGAACAGTATAGGGGCATATGCGGGGTTATTCACCTTATACCACTCTCTGAACCGCTCGCTGAAAATTTCCTTAAATGTTCCCTCCCGATAAATTTCCATTGTCTGGTGAAGTTCGTATGTATCGTTCACTGGCCGGCCGGTCTCCGGGGAAGCAAGGGCTGCAAACAAGAACAGCAAAGAAAGGACCGCCGTAAAAATGATGCCCGACCAGGCCCCGATTGAGATCAGCTTCTTTCCGCTCCACTTCAGGCAGTAAATCAGCAGCACCCCGAATACGGCATAAGTGATCAGAATATCGCCATGCCAGATTAAAAAAGCGTGAATGCAGCCAAACAGCCATAATATCAAGAGCCTTCTTAAAAACAGCTTTGGAAATGAAATCCCCTTCCGTAGTGCACTTTCCTTAAGCAGGACTGCCCCAAAGCCGAACAGAAATGCAAATAATGGGTAAAAGCTCGCCTGGGCAAACACATCTATAAGGATGTAAACCGCGGCATCCAGCTTCCCTGACCACCAGGTGAAGGGGTATTCTGCACCAGGTGAATGAAAATACGGCATGTTAACTAGGAATATTCCAAGTACGGCAATTCCCCTGATCATATCTATTGAAACAATCCGCTGATTACTTTTTATGCAAAAACCCTCCCTTCTTGTCTTTCTTCCTTATTTTAGCGAATCTTCTGGAATTGATGAACCCCTTTTTACACCATGCCGCTATGAATTTACCCTGTTTGGCACATTGTTCCCTCATGGGCATAGTATAAAGTAGAATTTTAGATAAAGGGATGAAAGCCTATGCCCGCCATAGTAGGAGCCCTCCAGGTCCTTTCAGTCGGTGACAGCGGCGTTCTTAACATCGGTGATGTATATAAAATCGCCCCATTCTCTTTTTCCAAGACCTATGCAGGTGCCGGCTCCTTTAATACAGGCGATAAAATCTCCATAAACAACCAGGTCAGCTCCACTAATACCTTTGATTCTGATGGTGTCGATCAGCCTATATTCGCGAATTTCTAAAAAGGCACTTTGCCGGTAAGGAGTGATTGCATGGCACTCACATACAATATTCAGCAGTCGATTCACATCAATATGATCCGTATAGACGGAATGAGCCAATCCTCTGTCTTTCAAATAGGAAGCACAGGTGTCATTAAATCGGCGGCAATCCAGTCAAACACCGGCGGCTTTTCAGCGGCTGCCCCGGAGGCCGTCCCGCTTGTACCGGCTGCCCCTTCCAGATAAATGTGGGCATTCACCCATTGAAATTTCCGGCATAACCTATGGTAAACACTTGCCGAAGAAGAGGTGAACTGCCCTGGAGACAGATATGCGCAATTATTTCATGCAGCTGCAAGGTTATCTCGAATATCAGGATAAGAGAATCAGGGAGCTTGAATGCGCCCTTCAGTCCCTGTCGGAGGAAGTCATGAAAATGAAGGAAAAGCCGGCCGTGAATGTTGAGCGTATTGAATATCGCTTTGACCAGCTTAAGGTCGAGACGCTGGATGGCACCCTGAATATCGGCCTTAACCCTAATGAACTGCAGAATATGGATGAATTCAAAGTGAACTCACAGGATATAAATCCCCCTTACCTTTTTCCAGAAAGGGACGCTGTGATCGATAATATTCGCAGCAATCTCGAAGTCTATATGAATACAGAACTGGCAGAAAACCTGTCAAGGGCCGGGGCTGATAAGGGGCTGATGGATCCCTCTTATATCGATCTGCTGAAGGATGACATCCGCGGCCAGCTGCCGCAGAGGATCAGTCAGTATCTGGATGCTGCACCGCCGCAGGAAAGGTCTCCGGACCAGCTCCCGCAGCTGGCGGCAAAAATCACTGAAAGATTAAAGGGAGACATAGCCCAGGCCCTCTTTGCGATACTAAATGGGCCGCCAGCCAAACAATAGGAGGCAGTCATATGATTTTTAATGTAGTCAATAAAGATATATCTGTTGGAGAGATCAGGGTGACGGCGATCGCAAGCTCCTCCCTCCTCCTTGTCGGGGATGCAAGGACCATCCAGTTGGCATCCGCCCTGGATACACCGCCCGAAACTGTCACATTCGCACCGCTGGTCTCGTTCTCGCCAAAGGGATAACCGATGTTTCAGAGAAGAATATCCCAGCTTGGCCGTCTGAATATCAATACACTTATCTTCAGTTCCACTGTAGAAATCGGGGATTCCTCACTCATTGACGCTACCAACTTCGTTTATGCCGTCCAAAGAGAAGCCGAATACTTTTCCGGGAAAGAGGGCAGTTTCAACGAACCATTATTTATCGAAAAAATGCAGCCTCCCCAGATAACCGAAAATGTCATCATGAATTATGAATCCATCAACCCATTCATCAAGGTCGGCTTTATCGATATAATCGGGGACACAGCCGCCTCAATCGTGCATATTGGCAGCACCTGTGATGTACGCCTGCAGTCAAAAATTAAAAATGTACGGGATCTTATCGCAGAAAGGCCTCGTCCTAAGGGAACCCGCTGGCCCCTCACTCCCCTGGCAAAGAAAACATAAATTGATTTAATCAAAAGTCTTGAAAAGAAAGGGTGCTTTCAAATGCCTTCAATAGTAGGCCCAGTCCAGATCACAAGCGTCAATTCAGGAGGAATCCTCCACTTTGGCGATGCTGTCGTTATTTCACCAAAAGAAGCCACTAAGACAGCCAGCGGTTCAGGCTCTGGAAATGTAGGACTTTTTATTTTAACCAATAATCTGTTAAACGGAAATAATATCCTGGATACAAATCTTGTCGATCAGCCAATGGTGGGCAATAATTAAATGATTCAGAGCAAGCGCCGGTAATCAGGCACTTGCTTTTTTGTTGTTTTCTGTCAGCATTTAATATAGTCTGCCAATAATTTTTTGCAGGATTTTGAAACCATTTCAAGCCCTCAAACGACTAATTTACAGTTGAAGGGGGAGAACCATTTGGGAGAGATACAAATGCTTATAGAAGACATATATGAAAAGCATTTTGACGATGTATACCATTATCTTCTTTATTTTACAAACAGCAGGGCAGAAAGTGAGGACCTGGCTCAGGAAACCTTCATCAAAGTCATGGAACATTATCCATCCTTCAGACGGAATTCCTCCCTGAAAACATGGATCCTGGCGATAGCAAGGCGGACAGCCATTGATTCTTACCGGAAAAAGAAGCTGATTTCTCTACTGCCCGGGCTGCTCGGCAGCCTCCAAAAAAGCTCGGATTACACACCAGAGGAATACACCGACCGCAGCTCTGACTGGATGATCCTTCAGAAGGCCCTGGGAAGGCTTACGCCCAACTACCGGAATGTTGTCATCCTGAGGGGGTTAAAGGAATATTCCGTACGCGATACTGCCTCCATTTTAGGCTGGAAAGAATCCAAGGTGAAAGTGGACTATCACCGTGCCCTTAAACAGCTGCAAAAATACCTGGGCAAAACCAATGAAGGAGTGGTGATTCTGAGTGAACAAAAAAATTAATGATGATTTCCTGGAGCCGCTGCGTACAAGACCAGGACTACAAGCAGACAGACATTTCAGGAATAATCTGAAACACATGCTCCAAGCTGATTCAGATGAGCGGGGACAAACCCGGAAGCACCTCCACTGGCTGCCAAACCTGTTGACAGCCGTGCTCATGCTCACTGGCCTTTATATCGGCTCAGAAGTTTTAGTTAAGGAAAAGGCAGCCACAGAGCACGAGAAACCCGCTCAAGACTCGGCAGCCACAACAGAACCTTCCCTCTCAGAAGAAACCGCAGAAAAAACCCTGCTCGCTGCCTATCGGCATATGGCTGATCTGAATGACAGTGGAAAGCAAGATAATGGCGGAAGCAGTACCTTCCAGCAAGACGGGGGACAGTACAGATTTTTAAGCCGTCCATTCAACACCCGGAAAAAAATTCTTTCTTATCTTGAAGAAGTGTTTACAAAAGAAAGAGCCCTTGAAATGTATAATCAACACGGCTTCATAAAAAAGGACGGCCGTATGGCTCAGCCAGTTTCCTTTAAAACCCCTGCCCTGCTTTGGGAAGGATCAGAGGTAACGGAAATCATGCAGTACGGGAATGAAGGGTGGATAGCCGCCTATGAAATCCCATCTGTTTCAGAGAGCAAAAAGTTTGAGCAGCTTGATATTACCCTGCACTATGAAAACGGATGGAAAGTGAATGCCATCCTGCAATTCTGGAATGAAGCCGCCAGCAGGAATGATGGCCGGGCGGAATCCGGGCATCCGGCGCCATTCATTCTCACCCAGAAAGAGAAAGCGGCCTACTCCGCCTTTTCCAAGGATCTGGACGAAGAGCATCTCCGCTTCCTGGATCCGATCAGTATCGCACGGCTGTATGGCCAGTCGATCCTTGACGAGAGACGCGATGTTACATATGCGCTCTATACCGATAGAGAGGGCTTTGTGCAATGGAAGTGGGAGGAGCATAAGAATTTCCCTGAAACAAAACAGGACAAAAACAAGACACGAAGCGAGTATGCCTCGCTATCAGAAGGTGAATTCATACGGACCGGAGATTATCAAGGCTTTATCAGATATAAAACCCCGGCTGGTGAAATGGGCTTTCAGCTGGTCAGGGACGAAGATGGCATCTGGAATGCCGCCTTCACCCCCATTCAGTGATCAAGGATGCATAAAAAAACATCAGGTGCCCCGTTGGCGCCTGATGTTTTATTTTCTCCTGCTTTTTGCTTTGCGGATCTTTGGCATCCTTCCCGGCGGCTGCTTTTTGATCCATTTCAGGAAGCTGCGGATGGAGTCATCTCCCTGAAGTTTACCAATGGTATTGAGCCTCGCTGCCAGCTCCTCGTTGGTATAGAGCGCATGAATCTGCTTATGGCAAGGGATGCAAAGATAAGCGGAAGGCAGGAAGGTGCCTCCCATTTCTTTTGGAGTCAAATGGTGGACCGTTGTTTCCACTTCTTCACGGCCGCATAATTCACAGGTTCCGATTCTGTTTTTATTGTTCATCCGATCCTCCTTTTTGAAAAAAGCCGGCTATATAAGCCAGCTTTCACATGCTTTATAACCGGAGCAGATGAGCGCCGTCAAAGAAAAATAAATAACGTTCTGTTACTGGTTTTTTCAGGATTTGTTCAATGGCTGTTGAATAGTAAGAAATCTGGGTCCGGTATCTGTCTGCCAGGATATCCCTGGCCCCTTCAAAGCCGCTGTAATATCTCCCCTGTATGGCATCGGTCTTAAAGTCGAGCAGTACTGTCCCCTGATCGTCCTCAAAGATGCAGTCGATGACGCCTTGGACAAGCACCCTCTCCTCCCCGTCCTTCCAGTCTCCATAAACTTCGGCTGCAGGTAAGGATAGATTGAAGGGCACTTCCCTTTGCACCGAATGGGCACTCCTGAGACGCCGGCCAATATCTGTTTCGAAGAATCCGGAGATCAGCGGCACGCTTACAGCAGCCGCCTGATCTTCGGTCAGCAGTTCCCTTTGAATCAGCTCTCCCACTTTCTCGCTGATGCGCTCAGGAGACACGTCCTCCCGCAGGTTGATATGCTGCATGACAGTATGCATGATGGTTCCCCGTTCAGACGGTGAAATGGATTTTTCCTGCATAAAGCGGGGTCGCGTAAGATACGGTTTCTTGAACTTATCCACTAAATCCGTCGAGGTTTCCGCATCCCTGATTTCAAGCTGGCGCTTGAGCTCTGACACCGACTGCTTGGAACGGAGGACAGCGGCCTCGGCATGGCCATACTGCCATTCCAGCTGATGTTTCACGGCCTCGCTGTATCCTGAAGCAAAATGGACAGGCTCTCCCTTTTCCACATCATCCAGCCAGCTGTCCTGCGTCACGGCTTCTTCCGCTTCGCCGGCAAGCTCCCCTGCCCCTACAATCGTGATATTCCAGCGGGAAGGATGCGATTCAATATCAGCCGCGCCCTGAGGAGGAGCTTCAAGAATGCCTGCTGCGCTTCCGTGGCGGACGACTGCAGGGCCGATCCAGTCCATATAGCTTTTCGCTCCCGCCCTTACATAATTTTTCAGGAGCCAGTCTTTGGATGTGCGGTGTACCGCCCAGTCGCTCAGGCTCTTTTCGGCATCCTTTACGGTCCCGATGAGGTACAGCTTTTCTTTAGCCCGGGTCAGGGCTACATACAGCACACGCATTTCTTCAGAGATGGTTTCCAGCTGTTTCTTTTTCTTGAAGGCAAGCTGTGCGAGTGACGGGTAGGTGATCTGCAGCTCAGGATTCACATATTTTGCTGCAAAGCCAAGATCCTTATCCAGAAGATAGCTTTTGCGGATATCCATCATATTGAACTGCCGAGCGAGGCCGGCCGTGAAAACGAACGGGAATTCGAGCCCCTTGCTGGAGTGAATGGTCATAATCCGGACAACATCCTCCTGCTCACTCAGCGCCCTGGCTGCCCCAAGGTCCCCGCCGCGTTCCTGCATTCTCTCAATGAAGCGAAGGAAACGGAAAAGGCCCCGGAAAGAGCTTTCTTCGTACTGCCTTGCCCGGTCATATAAAGCACGCAGATTCGCCTGCCGCTGCTTCCCTCCAGGCATTCCCCCGGTAAAATCGTAAAATCTTGTTTCACTGTACAGCTCCCAGATCAGTTCGGACAGCGAGCCTTCTCTCGCCATGGTTCTCCATCTTCCCAATCTGGTATGAAACAGATTGACTTTCTCATAAGCTGATTCCGTCCCGGCATCCGCTTCCCTGCAGAATACAGAAACCGCCTCATAAAAGGATGATCCCTTTGAATAAAGACGGATCCTCGCCATTTCTTCCTCATTCAGTCCCACAATGGGAGACCTTAATACAGAAGCGAGCGGGATATCCTGGAGAGGGTTATCGATCACTTTCAGGAGGGACATCATGATGGCTACCTCTGTTGCTTCAAAATAACCTGTTGATAAGTTGGCATAGATCGGGATTCCCTGCTTCTTGAACTCCTCCATGATCTGGGAGGCCCAGGGCATGGAGCGCAGCAGAATCACAATATCCCTATACTGTACCGGCCGGCTCGTCTTCGTTTTCGCATCAAAAACCGGCCTTCTTTCATCAATCATCTCCTTGATGACCCTTGCCATCAGGCGCGCTTCACCCTGTGCCTTCTCAAGCTCCTCCCCCTCAAAGGCAGAATCGGCCCCTTCGCTGCTTCCAGGCTCTTCCTCCGATTCTCCGGAGGCGCTCTGGTCGATCAGCAGGAGGTCTATAGGATACGGCTCATTTTCCGGATAAGGCGCGCCTTTTTTCAATTCAGCATCTTCATCATAATGAATCTCGCCGACGGTCATACCCATGATCTGCTTGAACAGGAAGTTCGTGCCGTCAAGCACCTCGCTGCGGCTCCGGAAGTTCTGGTTTAAGTCGATTTTCAGCCCGCCGTCTGTCCCTTCACGGGTAAAGCGGCTGTATTTCTGAAGGAAAAGGTTGGGCTCTGCCAGCCTGAACCGGTAGATGCTCTGCTTGACGTCGCCAACCATAAACAGATTGCCGTTCTCTTCCCCGTCTGACGTCACCAGATTCAGGATGGTTTCCTGGACCATATTGGTGTCCTGGTATTCATCCACAAGCACTTCCTTGAACTTCGCTCTGTAATCAAGGGCAGCCTCGGAAGGGATGAGCACTCCTTCGGCATCCCGCGCCGAAAGGATCTGCAGGCAGAAATGCTCCAGGTCAGAAAAATCGACCAGCCCTTTTTCCTTTTTCGCCTCGGAAAATCTCTCCCTGAACTGGGCAGCAAGCATGACCAGGGTTTCCGCAAACCCCTTCAGCTCTGCCATATCCCTGAGGAAGCTTTCCGGTCTGCGGGAGAAAAGTTCTTTTTTCAAGTCATCAATAATTTTCTTGGCACTGTCCCGGTATTTCTTTGACTGATCTGCCAGATCCTTGATATATTCCTTGCCGGATGCACGCTTTAGGGTTCCGAATGATACGTTCTGGATGAATTCATATAATTCATCCCAGCCCCCGGCCCCTTCAAGACGCTCAATGATCTGCAGGTCATCAAGGAAATTCTCGGCTCTCGGGGCAGGGCCGCCCGGTGCCTTGGACAGCTCAAGGGCTTCATTCAGGTAATCCCTTGCCGCTTGAAGCTTCAGCGAAATATCAAGAAGCAGATGCTCCGCTATCGGCAGTTCATCAATCGTCCCGGCATCCTGGACCTCGTACAGGCTGACCACTTCTGACAGCCACCCGGCCGGATCCGGGTTGGACATGGAAAACTCATAGAGCGCCCGCACGATCTCAGCAAGCGCCAGGTCGCTCCGGTCACTAGAAAAAGCATCCACGAGCCGGAAGAATCTTTCATTGCCTTCATCTGCATAATGCTCCTCAAACAAATCTTCCATGATTTCATCCTTCATGATTTCAGCCTCAGTGGCGTCCGCTATCCGGAAGCCGGGATCGGCATCAATCAGATAATAATATTTGCGGATAACCTCCAGACAGAAGGAGTGGAGTGTTGAAATGGAAGCCCTGTTTACAAGACTGAGCTGCTTCCGGATATGCTGGGAAGCGTGATTTTCACGAATGGCCGTTTCCAGCGCCCCGGATATCCGATGGCGCATCTCGGCAGCCGACGCATTGGTGAAGGTAACCACTAGCAATTCATCTATGTTGACCGGATCTGTTTCCGATAGTATTTTCTGTATGATTCTGTTAACGAGGACGGCCGTTTTTCCTGAGCCCGCGGCTGCTGCGACCAGGATATCCTGATCCTTCGCCCAGATAGCCTTCCACTGGGCATCTGTCCATGTGGCGTCCAGGGGCTTCTCGGGAATCATCGTCTTAGTCATTTACAGCACCCCCTTTTATCAATGAAAGCACTTCCTTCTCTTTCTTCGGAATCAGCACCCGATATTTATTGTCTTCAAGTGAAGGATCGAATTGGCAGACGGTTTTATAAGGACAGAAGGTGCATGGTACATCATCCTTCAGCTTATAGGGAGCAATCTCCACTTCTCCGTCGACAATCCTGTCCCCTGCCTGCTGATATAATCCCCTCACATGTTTACCCAGATTGGCAAATTCCTGGCTGCTTGCCACCCGTGATGATGAGTTAAGCGTTCCGTCCTTTTTGAATCCTGCCTGGATGATCTGTGAGCTTCCTTCGGCAAGGGTTGAATCCATCATCTCAAGGACCCCTTTCTCGCCAAGAAGAAGTCCCTTCATCTTGAAGCTCTTGAAGATTTCTTCCTCGATTTGATCCTTCGAGAGCATGCCACTCGTCTTGACCATCGGATTATGGACATGGAAATAAAGGACGCCTGCCGGCATGGCCTCTTTTCCGATCAGCGAACGCGAGTGTGTCACGATGATATCCAGGTACGTGAGCATCTGCAGGGCGAGGCCGTAATACACTTCGCTTAGATTCAGCTCTTTTGAACTGGATTTATAATCAAGCACCCTCAAATAGATGCCTTCCGCGCCTTCCGCGCTGTCCACCCTGTCAATCCTGCCGGCAAGCTCCATTTTGACCCCATTTTTCAGTGTAAAGGAGAGCGGGGGAAGCTCTCCGTTTTTTCCAAACCCAAGTTCAAGGCCAACCGGGTTGAATCCGCTCGCCCTGGCATGTTCGCTCAATACGAGTGAAGCGCGCCCAATGATCTGCTGCAGCTTGCGTGCAATATAATTATGTCTGTTGGTGCTAAGCAGGATCTGGTTTTGGAGTCTTGGTGCAAGCTTTGTGACTGCCTGTGCGGCAAGCTCCATGCAGGTATCCCTGGTCAGCGAGGCCCAGGAGATGTTCCTTTCGCTTAAATAATCCGCAATCATCTTGAGTGCCGCGTGGAACATTTCGCCTATATCCGGGGCATCCAGCCGGAATATTTTCCGCTCTTCAAGCTTGAGGCCGTGTGCTGCAAAATGTGAAAACGCACAGCTGTTGAAAAGTTCCATCCGGGAGACACTGGCCTGGATCTTATCGCCGTAAATCTGCCTGCTTGTGCTACCGTCCAGCTTTTTCGTCGCATTCTTATAGAACAGACTCGACAGGACCATTTCTGCATCCTGCTTCCAGTCGGGATGTTCAAGAAAGCTGTTGTATACATCCCACCATAAAGGGTGGATGCTGTATTTCCTTTTTTTCAGCTGAAGCTGTGAGGCAAGATAAGAAAGCGCAGTATGGTGATTGACAATAAAGCCAAGCTGCGCATCCGGGGATGCTTCGGAAGGATCGTTCACCCACGCTTCTTCCACAGCATGCGGGAACAGTTCCTTAATCCTTTTGATATAGGGAGATGGAATAAGGGATTTCCCCTCCTCGTCAGCCAGCGGATAGGAGAGGTACAGGCCCTCCGAGGGTGTAGTGAACAGCTTGTATGCAGTGAACTCCTCATCCAGCAGCCTGGTCCTCGTGCTTGGCGCTATTTCCATTCCCGAAGCGAGCATGAATTCACGGTCATTATCCGAGAACACACCTTCCTCCGCGATTTTAGCAGGAAGGACACCCTCATTCAGGCCAATGGCAAAGACAGCCTTGATGTCGCTCAGCCGGGAAATATCCACATTGCTGACCAGGACCTGGTCTATTGCGGGCGGAATCAGGGAAAATTTCATCGTTTCCATGCCGGCTTCAAGCAAAAGGATGAATTTCTTGAGTGTGACCGGCTCATCACCGAGCATATCGACGAACTGATCGAGCAGCTCCATGACGGCGTTCCACGCCTGTTCATGCTCACGCGCCCTGGCGAGGTCGCCCATTTCTTCGGCTGCCAGCTTAAACTTCTCAAGCTTCTCCGGTATCCTCAGTTCTTCCAGGAATAAATAGAGCGCCTCACAGTAATCCCGGCCATCCCCTGCGCGCTTCAAGCGGCGGGAAAGCCTCAGGATCGGGGAGGTTATCATCTCCTTCCATTCATTCAGGAGTGCCTCCGTCTCCCGCTCATCATCCGTCTGGCCCCGGTCTTCAAGCTCAAGGCCCCGGATCCGCCTGAAGGTCCAAGGATCCTTTGCCGTCCAGCCCCGGCCCTTGATGCCGCGGGAAAGCACATAGTTCTCCAGGATATCCGCCCTTTGGCGCATCACTGCCTGGCTGCCTTCTACAGGGAAAAGCAGCTCGGTCTTCACGGCCCGGAAGACCGGCTCATACCTCCAATTGGCCGCGATGGTTTCAAGCGCAGACCGGATCAGTTCTATGACCGGATGATTCAGCATTGATCGTTTGGCATCTATGAAAATAGGGATTTCATAATCCGTGAAAACCGTCTGGATCAGATCCTGATAAGCTGCGGAGTTCCTCATCAGGACCGCGATTTCCTTCCAGCGGAAGCCCCTTTCTCTGGCCAGCTCCGTAATTTTCCTTGCGGCACCCTCCACTTCCGCCCTGCGGCTGACTGCCTCATGAATCGATATAGCGGCATTGTCGGCGTACGGCTGCGGGGGCCTGCCTGCGAAATTTGCCTCCAGATGCCTGAGGGACGCATCCTTGAATCTGTGCGGATCTTTTAAGATCTGCTCATCTATGGAAAGTCCCTGCTTCATGGCCATTCCGTAGAGCGTCCTGTATGTAGACTGAGTCTGCCGGAACAGGTGGAAGGGATCCTCCCCGCCGTACGGGTCCGCTTCATCCACTGTAAGCGAGATTGTCAGTTTCGGACATACCCTCATCAGGCCCTCTATCACCTGAAGTTCCTGCGGAGTCAGGCTGTAAAAGCCATCAATATAGATCTCCGCATTCCGAAGATAGCTGGAGTCTTCAAGCTTCTCGGCAAGCAGCTTAAAATAATCCTCTGAATCAATATATTTTCCCTGCAGCTCCTGCTCAAATGTCTCATAGATCAGCTGCAGGTCATGCAGCTTGTCCGATAGCGCTGCTCCTCCCGCCTGCCGGTCCGGCTGGAGCTCCTTCATCTGCTCCGGGGAAACAAGATACCGCTTGAATTCTGTCAGGATTTCCTCCATATGGGTGATAAAGCCCGGCTTGTCCGAGCTTCGCTGAAAGATCCTCAGGCTGTCCTTCTTTTCTTCCAGGATCTTTTGGATGAGCATGGTGATACCCACGCTGTTCAAATGGGTCCGGGTAAGGCCGCCCGTCTCCTGCAGCACCCTCCAGGCAAGCCTGGTGAAACTGTAGACCTGGGCACGGATCATTCCGCCGAGCCCGGGTGTGTTAATCAATTTATATTCGGATTGAAAGGTCATCTGTTCAGGGACTATATAAATGATCGGATGACCGGACGGGTCCTGAAACAGCTTCTCCCTGATTTCATCCAGGATAACAGCTGTCTTTCCTGTACCGGATCTTCCCAGTAAAAAACGAAGGGACATGGTTTGCCTCCTAATCTATTCATTATCCCCATTTTATCATAAATCCGCTTTCGTTTTACAAACAAACGTTCTGAATCCGACTGTCAAATTTTATGAAAGCAAAGAAAAAACAGCACCATCGCGCGGTGCTGTCCCAGACTGTATAAACAAGGCCTTTATCCTCGTTCTCTTTTCCTATCCCTCTCCACACTTTTGTTCAGCCGCGCCTCAATCTGCTTACCCGCAAACCATAAGAGGAAGATGACGCCGGCCAGGATGGCCGAGCGGATAGGCTGGTGAATGAGCGCTGCTATATCATATCCGACAAAGCTGATGGAAAACACCATGACCATTTTGCCGGCCAGGATGGCAAGTCCATACTGAAGCGGGCTAATATGGGAAAGCCCTGCTACGATGTTGACCATGGCCGAAGGTGTAAAAGGGAAACACAGCATGATGAACAGGGGACCGAAGCCATGGCGGTCCACCCAGTCCATGATTTTCCTGAACTGCTTATGTTTCTCGAGAAAGCGGAAAGCCTTCCCCTGGCCATATTTCCTGACCAGCCAGAACACAAGATATGCTCCGGCACACGAGCCAACCCATGAAAATAAAAACCCTAGCCAGAGTCCAAATGCACTGGCATTGGCGAGCACGAATACCACGAGCGGCAGAAACGGAAGAAAAGCCTCCAGGAATGGAAGCAGGATGCCCGGGAGCGGTCCGAGCGCACGGTAATCCCGTATAAGTTCGTATATATGATCGAGTGTCAGCCATTCCTTGATATCATTAAGGTCCATGAGTTACTCCTTAGCCGCTGGATGTATGTATGGTTACGAAAAAGCGGGCCTATTCTTTTATCATCTCTTTTCCCTGCCTGCCCCAGGCTAACCCCTGATTCTCCGTGTTTATTATTCCCATTTAGAAAACATACTGTAAATATGCCATATATTTTTAACTTACCACAATATTTTACTGGCATAAATAAATTTTTTTCCTATATAATGAGAACAAATGTTCTTTTTTAAGAAGGGAGGCTTTGGGAGCATGACACGGATACCTGAAGGTGACCGGGACATCATTGAAAGTGCCATCTACCTGCCGATGGTGCTGACCATCTTAAACCGGGACTTGGCGGTCATCGAGCAAAGTCCGTTTAAGCTGAAGCGCCCATACATACAACTGATTGAAGAAACCATGAAGGCCGTGCAGAGGGACCTGACGGAGACAAAACACTATCTGCGGAAGGAAAACATTAAGGTGAGCGAAGTTAAAAGGGACGAGGCATTCACCATGTATCTATTCCTGTACAGGGGCTATGAGGAGCGTCATAACTATTTCAACCCCCGCCTCAGGAACAAGGTGGAGGAGCTGCTTGCTTATTATTTATTTCAAAGATTCACCATGAGAGTCACGTAAATGGCCGAGAAGCGCGAAAGACTGCTTCCCGGCTTACTTTTTAAGGATCAGCGGCGCCTGTTCATCAGAAAATAGTTCGCCTGCATGTCAGCGGCTTCTCCGGCTGTGTTTGTAAACAGATACATGGACTTCCTCTGTGTTTCTTCAATTCTTTGAATCAGCTTGGTCCGGAGCATGGCCGTACGGAACATCTGGCTTTCAAAAGAAGAAAAGGAAATGGGTATCGTTATTTTCTTTTTATTCCTGAAAGATACGATTGTCTCGCCTGATTCCGTGCGCTGGTAGGAATCGACATGTTCATGTGATATCCAGATGCAGTCTTCCCGGCCAGGCGAATTGGTTGGAAAAAAGAAGATATTGCTCGTCGGGTCTATGGTTATAGGAAGCTTGTGAGTGATCCCGAGCAGCTGGCGCGTGCCGTCCTTCCTGCCTTCATAGCTGGAACCAAAGTATTCACAGCTCTTTTTAATGATATCAATCGGCTTGAACGGAGTAGTAAATTCCTCGTTAATTTCATGGATCTGCGAATAGATCCTGCTTCCATATTCCAGCGGCAGAACGACTAAAGTATAAGGATTGATTTCATACTCTTCAATTAGTGTCGGCTTAAGGCTTTCCATAGCCCGCTCCTTTCCGAATATCCACTTTTTGGTATATTAGTCCTACTAACATCATAACATGGATTTTCGTACAATATATAGAATTTTTTAGAAAATTTTAATTTTTTCATCATTTCCTTAAATAATCATGCTATTAAACGAGAAAAATAAAATATAATTGCTTATTCATTAAAAAAATGCCTTCCAATATTAAAGAAAAGCCGCCCGAACTCCCCTCTCTTTATTAATCTTCCTCTGCAATCACCGTGGCATTATAAATAACCACCCGCTTGCCATCCAGGTCGAACAAGACTTTATTGCCATATTCGGTATCCTGGATATCAATTTTTCCTTCATAGGTTTTGAGGAGCTTGCCGTTTGTTCCATAAACCTTGACCGTTCTCTCAAGACCTCCGGAAGAATTGGATTTCATGCTCTTCAGGGCGCGTTCCCCGCCTGCCGTGTTAAAGTACCAGATTACAAACCCTGCGATCATAAAGAGTATGACCGAAGTAATAACAATTCCAATTTTTGTGTTTTTACTCAATATTCCCCACTCCCTTTTATAGGCTATACGTCCTGGGCCGGCCGTTGGTTTCATATAAAAAACCCGATACATGAATGAGCCGGGAATTTGGATCTGTAAGTTTTTTGAAAATTGAAACTTTTGGTTTAATTTTATCCCATTTCCCCATATAATAAGAAAAAGGACCAGGGGTGATCTGGATGAGCAAAAAGAATTCCTATTCAGATTTAATGAAACGAACTGTCATGGACCGGAACAAACACCATATGAGCTATATGCAGAATCTATTTATCGACATGCTCCTGAATGAAGTTACCCTCACACGCAGCCTCGAACGCCTCGATCATGAAATAGACCAGGCACTGGACGACAGGGACGAAATCCTTTTCCATTCGCTCAGTGCCAAACGGAAAGAGCTTGTCACGAGATATGGAACATAAGAAAAAAGGGATGCGAAGATTTCTTTTCGCATCCCTTTATTTTTGCTTTTCTTCCCAGTCCTGCAGCATGGATATTCTCTCAATCATGGTTGGATGGGTATAGCGGAACAGTTTTACGAGATATGGAGGATTCACCTGGCTGAGACCTGACCGGGTCAGCTCCTGGAACGATGTGATGCCCGCTTCCTTATCCTTTGTCATCTCGATGGCATAACGGTCCGCCCGCATCTCCTGGTATCTCGCCGCCGCATTGGACAGCGGGCTTGAGGCAAAGGAAAGCACCGAGAACAGAAGCAGGATCAGCGGGAAGGATGACAGACTCCCGACGGATTCCACTTTTAGAATGCTCCCCCACTTCTGCACTGCATAAGAGAGAAGTCTGGACACGAGCCACAGGCCGGCAAGCGAAAGCAGGAGATAGCCCGCTATACCGATATACAGATGCTTTTCAACATAATGTCCCATTTCGTGGGCCATGATGAAAAGAATCTCCTTTTCCCCCAGCTTCCCGAGCGTTGTGTCCCAAAGAACAATCCTTGAATTGGAGCCGATTCCGTTCACATAGGCATTCATGGAATTTGTTTTTTCCGACATATTCACCTCGTAAACATGCTCGGCCGGAATGTCTGCCTTTGCAGCGAGCTTTAGGATTTCTCCTTCAAGCTTCTTATCTTTAAGAGGATAAAAGTCATTGTATAGCGGGTCGATCACGACCGGCTGGATGAACATTAAAAACAGTGTGAACGGGATCGTCAGCAGCCAGGCATACAGCCACCACCTCTTCCCAAACTTTCGGATCAGCCAATAGAGCACTATCACAACTGTACACATCAGGAAGAACTGAAGCCAGAAGCCGATCAATTCATCCTTCATCCAGGAAGGAAAGCCCTGGGTGGAGATATTGTACTTCCTGGAGAGCCGGTATCCGATATAGCCAATCGGCCATGTAAGGATATAGGTGATTCCCGTGAACCAAAAAGTAAAGACGGCGCCCTGCAGTATCCTGTTTTTAACAGAGGCCCCCGCCCAGCGCTCAATCAGCCGGGGAAGGCCGGCCAGAAGGAGGAATAAATAAACAGCCCACTCCAGAGGCGCAGACACGAAGAACAGGAAGTTCCGGATGCTGGAATATTCCGTACTGATTTTTAATTCACGATCTGTCAGGAATGTGGCCGGATCTGCACTTGTCCCTTTTAATCCCGCAGGAATGCCCGCATCCGCGCCTCCATACAAATACCAGTATATGAATGCTGTGTATACCAGGAATATTGCGGCACCCCAAACAGCCCAGCGCCCTGCCATAAGACAGCCCCCCTCTCTTTATTAGTTTAGCGGACTGCCCGAAAAATAGAACAGGCGCAAATGATAAAACATTTCATTATATTGGTTTCACCGTTTTTAAGCACTTTTATGTGCTTCTTCCTCTCTGGAGGAGATTGTCAAAGAAATGATGAAAAGGCTGTCAGCACCAATATAGAGCCCAGCACTGCAATGATTACATTCAAGCCGAGGTATGAGAGGAGAAAGGCTGCAGCCGCACCGATCAGTCCATACCGGATATCATCCTGGATAAAGAGGACAGCAGGGAAGATGAGAGCCCCCAGAGTGGCGAACGGGATGTTTTTCAGCACGCCCTGCCAGAAGGAAGGCAATTCCCTGCCCTTGAACAGGATAAACGGTGCAACCCGCGGGATATAGGTGGCGATCCCCATACCGATGATCATGAGAATGATGGAACTATTCATGCATGTCTCCTCCTTGCTTCTTCTTAAGCATGCTGATGGCTTCAACCAGGATGGCGGAAAGCAGCGTGGCGGTGACAATCGACCATCCCGCCGAAAATACTCTGCTGATCGAGAAGACACTATTGAAGCAGGCTGCGGCCGCTGCGAGGAACAATACCTTTCCATTTCCCTTTATGGATGGGACCAGCAGGCCGATGAACATCGCATAGAGGGCGATGCTCATGCTTTCCTGCAGCACACGGGGCAGCGCAGAGCCAAATAAGAACCCGAGCCCGGAAAAGATGACCCAGCTCGCATAGGATATCCCGTTTACGCCAAACAAGTACGGCGCAGATACTGTACCAGGCTTCATGGAAGCGACGGAAAAGGTTTCGTCCGTAATTCCGAAGGCATAGGCGGCTTTTTTAGCCAGATGATCATCATCTGCCTTTTCATTAAGAGAGGCCGACATTAAAAAGTGCCTGATATTGACGATGAAGGTGGTGAGGATGATTTCAAGAGTCCCCGTACCGAGGGTCAGCAGGTTGAGGGCCATATATTGTGATGCTCCTGCGAATACAAACAGACTCATCATGACGGTCTCTGAAAGGGTCAGGCCGGTGCTTTTTGCTATCAGCCCGAATGTCAGGGCAATCGGGAAGTACCCAATCGCGATGCTTGTACCTGCAGACACTCCTTCCCTGAAGGGAGATCCTGCTCTTATTGCTGAATCAGACATTACTGCAGCTCCTTTTATGTATGATATTCAAATAGACTTATATGGAATTATACTTATATATCAATCTATTATTCAATATCTTTACAAAAAACAAAGAGGAGTTTTCTAATCCCGGCCCATGCATGGAAAGGAATTAAAACAAGAGCAGATACAAACACAATAAGGCAGGATGGGTTTGTCCGTATCTTGAAGAATGCTGCGGACCCGGTAGAAGGGGAAGCAGATTATTTTATTTGTAATAAAAGATAATCAGGAAATTGATTCTGTTAGTAAACGGATTGTTCATACAGCTGAATGTTAATGATTTACCGGGATCCCTGGACATCTTTATGGTTATTGAATATCACAAGGATTCATTGGGGGCAGTTGCTGAGGCTGTGTCATCTGCCTGCTGTCCAAGCTGCGAGGCCATAAGAAAAAATCTCCCGCAAAAAAGGGGAGATAAAAAATATTACTGTGATAACCCTTCGTCTGTAACAGCGGGATTTATTTCGTTTGTGCTTCCTTTTTGTTTTGTTGTCGCATTCGTTTTCTCCAGTTCATTAAGCTGTTTATTTACCGATTTTGAATTAACCATATTGCTTTCATTTTTATTCCTCACTTTTACAACCTCCAAATCATCTTGACGTCATTTTTTATGATGAGGCAATTCTTTGGCGTTTATACAGATGATTTTTTGGAGGATATGCATTTACGGAATTTAAAATAAATTAAACATCTGTGCCGGCTGCCATCTTTGACCTTACCTTCATATTTACAAATAATATACTGATTGCGATGAATAACAGCCCTATTACTAGATTTAAGGTGATTTTTTCATCTAACAGAATAGAACTGCAAAGGATTGCGATGAGCGGGATCAGGAAAGTGAATGAACCGACCTTGCTTGCTTCTCCTGAACCGACGAGCGTAAAAAAAGCCAGCCAGCCAAAGGCAATGACAAAGGTAGAAATGAATAATAAGTTTACGATAAAAGGCATTTCCCATTGAATATTTGACCAGCTCTCAAAGCTGGACCCTGCGCTTAATAGGAAAAGCCCTCCCATAAGAAGCTGTATGGTAACCATCCAAATCGAATCAACACGATTGCCTGTCTTTTTAACAAACACCGTGCCCAATCCCCAGCCTATTGCAGAGCCAAGAGCCAGAAGAATGCCGATAGCCGAAATATCTCCAGTAAATCCGCTTGCACTTATGATCGCAACACCTGCGAAGCCAAGGATGAGTCCAATCATTTTTAATCCATACATTGATTCTCCAAGCCAAATCCAGCAGAAAATCCCAAGCAGCACTGGCTCGATGAAGACAATTGCGGAAAAAAGGCCTGCTGGTGCATAACCAAGACCAACTGTCTGAAGGCCGTAAAAAAGAATGATGTTAAGGAATGCAGAAATTAAGTAAAAATGCCATGTTTCTTTTAATCGAAGGCTTTTATATCTTGGAAGTGCAAAAATAAGCAAGATAAGGCCGCCCAGGATGGTCCTGATTCCGGCAAATAATAAAGGCGGTGTATAGCTGAGAGCCATTTTGGATAATGGCCAATTGATACCCCAAACCATCACAAGAAATATAAGCAGCAAGACAGTATGTGTTCGTGAAAGTTGTTTCATAGCTGTGCCTCCTTGACTTACGTACCTAAACCATGATACGCCTTTGAAAATCAATAAAACAAGTTAAATGCTCTGCCATGAAAACTGACAGATGCGCTGGCTGCTTCTGCCTCCTTTTCTTCGAGGAGTTACAGACAGGCAGTCCAGGAAAAAGGCCTTTTTGTAAAAAGCTTCATTTATTCCAATATAAGGATATGAAAAGTGTAATGAGGGGGGAATTTGATGGAACACGGATTGAAAGAGATTATCAAGAAATGTGACATTGCGATCAGGCAGGAGGACTTTGATACACTTAAGTATTTACTATACTGGGGACGCCATTTTATGAATAGCCTGGAATTATTGCACGAGGAAAAGAGGAAATCAGTAAGCCTCTGGGCGAGATGATCATTCGTAGCGGGTGAACTGCGTTAGTCATTTCCCAGACCCTGCTTGATGCTAAAAAAAAGAAAGCGGACATTCAATGGATAGAAGGGCAGCATATAGTTGGTGTAGACAGGTCTATGATCTGTGTTGAATTAGTGATTGTAGGCTTTGTCCCTATCAACCCTGCAGTTTGAGTTATCGCGGTAACTGGTTTAATCTTTATAGAACTTGTAGGAAAAGTTCTTAAGATATCAATACTTTTCAAGCTTGTTCATTGAGGTAATCTTCCCGTAGTACCGGTACTCCCCATAAATGATCTTCATACCTTCAATTATAAAGTCGCAAGCTGTGAAAGTTCCGCCCCTTCCCACAAAAAAGGGAGCAAGGAGCCATCCGGCCCCTGCCCTCCATTGGTTATTCTATACGTGTGTGACGTGGTTTTTGAGTGCTCTCCGCAGAATTTTGCCGGTCGTGTTTTTTGGAAGCTCCTTCAGGAATTCAAAGGCGGAAGGAACCTTATACTTGGCCAGGTGCTCGCTGCAGTATGCAGTGAGAACTTCGGCACTCACGCTTTCATCTGACGGCACGACGAACGCATGAACGGCCTCCCCGTGATTCGGATCCGGCACTCCGATGACTGCTGCTTCAATAATATCAGGATGGGCAAACAGAACTTCCTCCACTTCACGCGGATATACATTATAGCCGCCGACGATGACCATGTCCTTCTTCCGGTCTACAATATAAAAGTATCCTTCATCATCCACGCGCGCAAGGTCGCCAGTATGCAGCCAGCCATCTTTTAGGGCGGCTGCTGTTTCTTCCGGCAGCTTGTAATAGCCTTTCATGACATTCGGGCCCCTGACAGCAAGCTCCCCTACCTGCCCGGCCGGCACTTCCTCGCCCAATTCATTGACAACTTTATTTTCCACATTTAAGATACTTGTTCCGATAGAGCCTGGCTTCCGCGGCCGGTCAAGCGGATTGAAGCAGGTGACCGGTGATGCTTCAGATAAACCGTAGCCTTCTGATACCGCCACCGAGAATTTCTGTTCAAACGCCTTCAGCAGTGAGACCGGGAGCGACGCCCCGCCGGAAATGCAGAGCCTGAGAGATGAGAGATCCTCCCGTTTTCCTTCCGGATACTGATAAAGGAAATTGTACATGGTCGGCACTCCGGCAAAAACCGTGGCTTCCTGTTCCTTGACAAGGCTGAATACTTCCTTCGGGCTGAACTTTGGCATGATCAAGAGAGTCGCTCCCATCATCAGCGGCGCATTCAGGACCACCGTCAGGCAGAAAACATGAAACATGGGAAGAGCCGTAATAACCCGGTCGCTTTCATTCATTTTCAAGTAAGAGCCCACATCGATTGCATTGGAATAAAGATTTTTATGAGTGAGCATGGCGCCTTTCGGTTTACCTGTAGTACCTGAGGTATACAGGATCACAGCCGTGTCATTTTCATCCACCTGTACCTCACGGAAGGTGGCTTCACCAGTCTCTATCACTTCTGTAATCGTTTTCAATTTTCCGTTCAGTGTTGATGAAGCGAAATCCGGCTCCGCTCCTTCCTGCTTTGAAGGACAGGAGATAAAATGAGAAACGTCCGGGATAAACTTTTCCAGCCCCTCCATCATGGGAAGCAGCAAATCAAGTGTAATCACTGCTTTGACATCACCGTTTGAAAGGATGTAGCCTATTTCATCGGCGGTATAAATTGGATTGACCGGGATTACCACAGCCCCTGCCCTCAGTGCACCATACATACCGATTATAAAATGAGGTGTATTTCCCAGAAGCAGTGCAATATGATCACCCTTTTGGATTCCAAGCTTTTTTAGTCCGTTTGAAAATCGTGAGATGGCCCCATCGAGCTCGCCATAGGCCATTTTTCCGCCCATGAAAACATAGGCTGTCTTATCCACTGAGGCAAGCGCAGTCTGATGCAGCTTCATTGATAAATTCATCATTTCCCTCCCCGCCATTCCCTGAATGAATAATCATTCATTATTTTAATTTTCAAAATATATTATATTAAAAGAAAACTATATATTCAACCATTGATTTTTTTAAGGTTGGTTGGCCAAGTCTTTTCTGCTATGTAATTTGAATGGTTTTAGCGGGACTGGCACTGATTCTCCCTTATTTAACCTGAGGAATCTCGCAGCTGGAACGGAATTCACCCTGTATAACAGAAGTACACTTCTCAAAGACCTTGCTAATAGACTGTTTTCGCATACATTATAGTTTTTGAAAAAAGAAAGTTGATTTCCGCTGCAGGCACCCGCGGACCTTAGGGGCGGGCGGTGAGCCTCCTCGGCTTTGCCAGCGGGGTCTTACCTGTCCCGCTGCTCCCGCATAAAAAAGCGGAAAGCGGTGCCTGCCAAATGGTACTTATTTATAACTCAATGTTCAGGTAATTGTCTAAAGCTGCGAATATTATGACTCGAGGGTCGAAAGCCTTGAAGCTGGATTTAGGAGTCTCGCACCTGAAGCGAAAGTCCACTTGGTTTAATAATCAAAACTCCTCACAGAATCATTGTAAACAAAAATATTTAGAAAAGAGCCAAAACGAAAAAAATAAAAATGGCCTCCCTTTAGGGAAGCCATTGGTCTGTATCAATACACCAAATTGATGAACTCGTCTTTTGTTATATTCCCAAAGTAGTGCTTGATATCAATATCTGCCAATGCTTCTGTAATATCAGACTTTTCATACCGGATCCCAGTCAATCTGTTCTGGATGTCTGTTACGTCACCGACTCCGAAGAAGTCACCGAAAATGGTGCATTCCTCGATTTTCCCTTTGTTCACCTCAAGGCGGACATCGATTCCTCCTACAGGGAAGCGGTGGGTGCGCTGCAGATTGAATTTTGGCGACCTTCCGTAGTTCCAGTCCCAATTGCGGTAGCGTTCCTCACACAGCTCACGGATAGCTGCCCAGTCCTTTTCTGTCAAAACATACTCGGTGATTTCTTCACTGCCGCCAAAGATGGATTTGAGAAGAGTTGTCCTGAAATCTTCAATAGACATCGGCTCAGTGAGGAATTCAGAGATATTTGCCACCCGGCTCCGTATGGATTTAATTCCCTTTGAAGCGATTTTTTCCTGTTTTACATTGAGGGCAGAAACCACATGTTCCACCTCTGAATTGAATAAGAGAGTTCCATGACTGAACATCCTGCCACGGGTAGAAAACTGGGCATTGCCGGAAATTTTCCGTCCCTCTGCCACCAAATCGTTTCGTCCGCTAAGCTCGGCATTAACGCCAAGGCTCTTTAACGCCTCTACGACCGGTTCGGTGAATTTGCGGAAATTATGGAAGCTCTCCCCATCATCCTTTGTGATGAAGCTGAAGTTGAGATTGCCTGTGTCATGATAAACGGCACCGCCGCCGGAAAGCCTCCTGACGATGTGGATATTATTTTCCTCAACATAGTCTTTATTGATTTCTTCTATTGTATTCTGGTTCTTCCCGATGATGATGGAAGGTTCATTTATATAAAATAATAGATAGGTTTCATCTATATCCAGATTCTTCAAAGCATATTCTTCGATCGCCAAATTGATGGCCGGATCTGTAATTCCCTTATTATCGATAAAAAGCATTCTTTTCGTTCCTCCTGGATCAAATATAATATTCAAGACTGCTGCGGGCGATGATGATCTGTCTGTCAAAGTGCCCGGCAGCTTCCTTTTGGAGCTGTGCAAGATCACCGAAATGCGGGAGATGGGTCAGCACAAGCAATTTAACTTCCGCCGCCGCTGCAAGCTTCCCAGCATCGATGCTGGTCATATGGCCCGCTTTTCCGCCATCCATATTTCCATAAAAATTGCATTCAGAAAGCAGGACATCAGCATCTTCGGCAAACTGTTCCATTTCCTTCAGATAGGATGTATCTCCAGTATACACCAAAGATCGGCCCTCACATTCAATTCTCATGGCATAACAGGGAGCAGGATGGACTGTCTTCATGAATGTAATGGAAAATGGCCCGATAACCAATGGCTCATCCGCGCTGTAGGCTTCCCCCCTGGTAATATCCTTGTAGGTAAGGCTGTCGAACCCCGCAGCGTCCTCCTTGTGCCCATAAACAGGCAGTGTCTCCCTTTCATTCCCCATCATTTTATCTATCAATAATGCATGCTGAAGCACACCGATGTCGGCCACATGATCCGGATGATAATGCGACAGGATGACAGCGTTTAAATTATCCGGTGTTGTATGGTTCTGGAGCTTTGAGAGCACCCCGCTCCCGCAGTCGAGCAGAAGTGTGTAATCCTCATGCTCAAGCAGGTATCCGGCAGATGCTTCGTTCCGTGCCGGATAGCCTCCCCAGCAGCCTAAAATGGTAAGCTTCATATTGGTTTCCCTCCCGAAAGTGTCAGCTAGTTAAACTATAAATCATTAGGCCTATTTTTTCATCTTTTTGCAATTTGTTATAACACATTTGTTTACAAATTAGTTCTGTTATAATACAATGTGATTAAGATAAAGTTTTCAGAAAAATATAATCAATTCAAGGAGGAAGATGTAAATGATTCAGAACAGTGTAGAATTTTTCAAGAACCTCCCGGCAAAGCAATGTACCCAATGTGGTGAAAAGATTCATGAAAAGCATGAATGCTATGGAAATAAGTGTGATACATGCAGCCAGATTAAATAACCTTTTTAAGAAAACTGGATGACTGCGCTTAACTTCGTCATAGTAAAGAAGAGGATGTCCCGTAAATTGGGGATATCCTCTTCTTTATGCTCTGGTTGCAGGCAGCAAAATACTGCGTAAAAAAAATGGTGCAGAGCGGCACAATGTATTTTTCCTGCAGATTTTGCTTGTTTTCTAAAGTTTTCCGCATCTCCAGCTTCTGTTTTTATCAAAAGCACTCTTTTTTCACTGTAATAAAAGCATCAACACTACGCCGGGGTGCCCATTACTCGCCGAAAGCTTCTTTTTACTATCCGACCCGGCAAATTTACTCGCCGATCTATGAATTGACCCGCGGAACTGACCAGTTTACAAGCCATACTGGCTAATTAACTCGCCAATCCGGTGCCGGGGTTAACCGCCAGCTGCTCCTAAAGAGGATATAAATTGGCGGCACAACCCCCGGGAAAAACATGAAGTTCCCGCCGGGCACGGCTCTGTTATAAGACAGCTCTTCCTTTAAGAAGTTCTGGAAAGTCCCTTGAACATATACAGCTCAAGCAGCTCTGCGATTTCCTCCTTGGAAAGAGGAGTGTGGCTTTTTTCCCAATCAAAAATAAGGGTGATGTACATCTTCAGCAGAAGAAAGGAAGTAAGCTCAGGGTCACATTCTATGATTTTCCCATTTTCCATGCCAACCTGCAGTTTGCTGCTGATGTAAGAAACGATGGCTTTTTCAATTTCGCCCACCATTTCGATCACAGCCCGCGTGCCCATTTCCTTTTTTTCCTGAATGAGCTTAATCATGAACTGATGGTCGCGTCTGTACTCAAGCATCTTATACAAAACACTGTGGATATTCTCATGCAGGGACACTGAAGGATTCAGCGTCATATCTGCTTCCCGCTTCATCTCTTCAATGAGACTTTCGACGATTTCCCTGAACAACTCTTCTTTATTGCGGAAGAAAGTGTAGATCGTCCCCTTGCCAACATCTGCGATCTTAGCCACCTGGTCCATGGTGGTCGCTTTATAACCAAACAGCGAAAAGGATTTTGCCGCTGCCTCAAGGATTAATTGCTTTCTATTTACAGACATAAGCGTCTCCCCTTTGACTTTTCGAACACTTTGGTCATTTTATAAACCAATCATAACAAAAGCGCACTAAGGAGACAAGCACTCTAGGATTTCAGGAAAAACAGAAGCATAAAAGCTACAAATATAAAAAAGCAGGCATTCAGCAGCAGAGTGACCATTCCCTCACGGAGACGCACAGAGATTGGCACTTCACTTAGTTTCTGCCGATTCTTTCTTTTCATTCTCATATCCTCCTGCCCGCGTGAGCAATTTTAGCAGATAACACTCTAATACTATGCATTTCGACAAAAAGAGCGGTTTTCCTTCAAGCGGGCCGAAAGAATTGTGAGAATGCCCGGCCCGGTTCCTTTCGGCTGTAAAAAGCGCCAGCACAGTATGAAACCGGCTGGCGCTTTGATTATTTATCGTCAAATCATATTCAAATGCTTCAGGGCAAGCTCCACAGCTTCTTCTCCCTGATCGATGCAATCTGGCAGGCCAAGGCCCTCATAAGAGCTGCCCGCAAGGATTACACCCGGAAGTTCCCTGGACGTCTGCTCCTTAAGTGCCGCAATCCTCTGCTTGTGCCCCACATTATATTGGGGCATGGCATCCTTCCAGCGGGTCACAATGGTGAATTCAGGCTGAGAAGTTATGTCCATCGTCTTATTCAAGTCTTCAAGGACAATTTTCTTAATCTCTTCATCTGAGAGGTCGACAATGGTTTGATCTCCGGCACGTCCTACATAGCAGCGCAGGAGTACTTTTCCCTCCGGTGTGGAGTGCGGCCACTTTTTATGTGTCCATGTACAAGCCGTGATCGTATAATCGCTGTTCCTCGAAACCACGAAGCCTGTTCCATCAATGTCCTTCTTAATCGCAGAAGCGTCGAAGGCCATCGCTACAGTTGCCACAGAGGTGGCAGGCATTTCCTTCAGGCCTTCAAAGAAAGGATAAGATGAGAGCATCGGCTGTACGGCAAGATGGGGCACAGTGACGATGACCGCATCTGCATCCAGCTTCTTCCCGTTGTTGAGAGTAAGGGAATAGCTCCGTTCTTCTTTGATCAATTTTTCCACTTTGACTCCCTTGATGATAGAGGAAGGGGCGAGTTTTGCCTCAATAGCTGACACAAAGGATTCAAGGCCGCCCGTGAACGTTAAAAAAGCACCCTTCTTTGCGCCTTCAGGCTTTTTCTTAGCGGCAGGTGATGTTTTTCTCATGCCGAGGATCATGCTTCGGTACTGCTCTTCCACTTGATGAAACTGTGGAAATGTGGACATGAGGCTCAGACGGTCGATATCGCCGGCGTATATGCCTGAGAGGAGCGGTTCAATCAGGTTCTCAACGACCTCATCCCCAAGCCTGCGCCGGAAAAAACGGCCCAGTGACTGGTCTCCTGAAGTCTTTGACCGGGGCAGGATAAAATCGGCTGCCGCACGGAGCTTGCCGACGGGGCTGAACAGCCCTGTGGTGATGAAAGGGGCTATCTGCGTCGGGATTCCCATGATAGATCCGCCGGGCATTCCATGCAGCTTCTCACGCACAAGCACATAGGACCTGCCGGCAGTGTTGTGGACAAGCTTATCCTCCATCCCCACTTCCTGAGCAAGCCGTGATGCACTCTCTTTACGGGCAAGAAAGGAGTCCGGGCCCTTTTCAATGACAAAACCATCCTTAATGGTGGTCTGTATTTTTCCGCCCAGCCGCTGGCCGGCCTCTATGAGGATTACCTCGAGCGGGAGATTGTCCTCCCTGGCTCTCTTTTGCAGGTAGTAGGCTGCGGCTAAGCCTGTTATCCCGCCGCCGATAATTACAGCCTTCTGCTTTTGCTGACTCACAGTTCATCGCCTTCTTTATAAAGAATAATCTATTTCTTCATGAATGATATTTATTTAATACGACAGATGCCAGTGTGCTGATGAATTGAGGGTGGGTGTTAGGCATTTCCGGGCGATAGTAAGAAGCCCCGATTTCCTCTGTCACCACACGGCATTCAACGTCATTGTCAAACAGTACTTCAAGATGGTCCGAGACAAAGCCGACTGGCGCATAGACAAACGCCTTATATCCGTCCCTGTTGAACAAATCCCGTGTCAGATCCTGGACATCCGGTCCAAGCCACGGCTCAGGCGTATTCCCCGCACTCTGCCATCCAAGTTCATAATTTTTGATTCCTGCACCTGCTGCAATGAGATCCGCAGTTTCTCTGAGCTGATCCGGATAAGGGTCACCCGCCTGCAGTATTTTTTCCGGAAGGCTGTGGGCTGAGACGACAAGGACCGACTGTTCCTTTTCCCCTTCCGGCATGGCGTTATACGTTTCTTTCAGCCTGTCTGTCCAATAGCCGATGAAGCCGGGCTCATCATACCAGCTTTCAACACTCTTGATGGCCGGTCCGCCAATTTTTTCTGCTTCTTCCTGGGCGCGGCCATTATAGGACTTCACGCTGAAAGTAGAAAAGTGCGGGGCAAGCACGATGCTCACCGCTTCCGTTATTCCGTCCTTATTCATCTGGTTCACTGCATCCTCGATGAATGGCTCAATATGCTTCAGGCCCAGATAATATTTGAATTCTATTTCATCCTGGACTTCATTCAGCTTCTTTTCCAGGCTTTCCGCCTGTGCGGAAGTAATTTTTGCAAGCGGCGATATGCCGCCGATCGCTTCATACCGGGATCTCAGATCCTCTAGCGCTTCGTCTGAAGGCCTTCTGCCACGCCTGATATGTGTATAATATCTTTCAATATCTTCTTCTTTATATGGAGTTCCGTAAGCCATAACGAGAAGGCCGACTTTCTTTTTTGTCATTTCCTTCGCACCTCTTTAGCTGGTAATTTTATCGTTGTGAGTATTCATGGATAAATGCTGTCAACCTCTTGAGTGTGTCAGGGTTTACATCAGGGAATACGCCGTGCCCAAGGTTAAAGATATGCGCAGGCTGCTTCATTCCCTGGTCGAGGATCGCCTTTGTTCTTTCCTCGATTACGTCCCATGTGGACAGAAGGATGGCTGGATCGAGATTTCCCATCAGCGTCTTCTCTATGCCAAGCTCCCTCGCTTTTTCAATCTGCAGTCTCCAGTCAAGGCCCACCACATCAAGCGGAAGGTCATTCCACTCCATGGCAAGATGGCTTGCGCCGACTCCAAACATAATGAGCGGCACATTTTCCTCCTTCAGTTCGGTGAAAATGCGGTTCATGACCGGCTTGATGAATATGCGGTAATCTTCTACATTCAGCGCACCCACCCAGGAGTCAAACAGCTGGATCGCCTTTGCCCCGGCCTTAATCTGGGCTTTCACATACGTGATGGCCGTATCTCCGAGCTTGTCCATCAGCGCAAACCACGCCTTGGGCTCTGAATACATAAAAGCTTTGGTTTTGTTGTAGTTCTTTGACGGTCCCCCTTCAATCATATAGGAAGCAATGGTGAAGGGAGCACCGGAAAAGCCGATGAGCGGAACGCTCAGCTGCTCATTGACAAGCAGCTTGATTGTATCCAGGATATATGGAATATGCTCTTCGGGATTCAGTTCACCTAGCTTTTCTACATCCTGCAGCGACCGGATCGGGTTTTGAATCACTGGCCCAATTCCTGATACAATGTCAACATCCACCCCGATTCCCGGGAGCGGAGTCATAATATCTTTATATAGGATGGCTGCATCCACATTATACTGCTCGACCGGAAGCCTCGTCACATAAGCGCCAAGCTCCGGCTGATGTGTAATTTCGAAAAGCGAATATTTCTCTTTCAGCTTTCGGTATTCAGGCTGCGATCTTCCGGCCTGTCTCATGTACCAGACCGGTGTGTAATCGGTCTTTTCACCTCTAGCCGCCTTCAGGAATGTTTCGTTTAACACTTTTGTCATAAAAAATATCCACCTTTCAAAATCACACTTAAAAATATGCATAGATGAAGCAATTTTAATTTATTTTGGTATGTTATCAATATAGTCTTTTATCCTAAATATGTATAGTTTACAAGGTCAATTGTCAAAAAATAGACGCTTTTTCCCGGAGCGCTGTCATAGTTTACTTCCCGCCTGCATGAGGTAGAATGAAGAAAAAGACTTTAGAGGGGTGTTTGTGATGAATATTTTCATAACCGCAGGAACAGCCGACTTTTTAGGAACCATCAAACAAAAGAACTCAGGGGAGAATATGCTTCTCCTGAACAGTATAGAAAACTCGCTTCTTCTTCACGAAACAGAAGGAGCTACCATCTTCAGCCAGCCCCGCAAATATGAAGTGATCGATTCAGTGGGCAGCCTTGCAGGACGCGGCTATGCCGTAATGAACAATATTCCTGTCACAGACGAAGGCCGACCAATTTTTGAATATAGATTCAAGAACCGCGCCGGACTGATCCAGAACGAACCTGGTTTCATTGCCATGAGGGTGCTCCGCCCCCTCAATTCTGACACCTACGTCATCTTCACTCTCTGGGAAAACCAGCAGGGCTTCGACAACTGGCAGAACTCACAGTCATTCGCCAAGGCCCATGCAAAGAAAGAAGGGGCACCTGAAGCAGACGCACCGCAGCAGACCATCTTTTCAGGCTCCTCCTATGTCACCAAATACGCGGTCAGTGAAGATTAGGGGGACAGGCCCCATTTCCCGATTATTTCCCAAAAGAAAAACGGCAGCCGCCGTTTTCTTTTTTTTTTTGGGAGATTCACTCTATAGAATCCTTCCATTCATTGATGGCCTGGATCACTTTTAAATTCTCCAATACTTTTTTAGTAATATCCTTTTCACCCGGTATGATCCCCCACTTCAATTCCTCGATATACCTCTTGTCAGTAAACCAGTCTGAAGTTTTCAAGGGAGGCAGATTCATATTGCTCCACGAGTCGGTGAGCCTTGGACTGTATAGCTTTTCTCCATCCTCGCTGCTCCTGCTGAAGATTCCGCCCCAATAATCAGACCGCGAGGCAGTGTGCCGTATCCCCCTTGCAAACTCAAGGGCACCCCGATAAATCTTTTTATCAAACAATATGGCGTACAGCTTTTTACCGACGGCGATACGCTCAGCAGGCTCGGCAAACCGCCTGACTGCAAGACCCGAGAGTTTATACAGTTCCCTTCCCTTGCTGTAAGGAAAAACTACAGTGGTGAAACCAAAAAATTCCTGGAGCTGAAAATCCAATCCACCGAGAATCTTTGCATGACTCCCCTGGCTAAGCAGCCTTGCCTGCAGCATTCTCTGCTCGTTGATGATCAATGCAGCAGTCAGGAGAGCCGAGCTGCCAGTAACCCTGAACTGTTCCCAAACCGGGGCCATGAAGGGCGACACAGAAAAAAGACTTAAAATCTCCCGGTGCGGCACCCTCTGCGTCTTTCCATATTCATAGAGAAGGAGCTGCGGATATGCATCGCTGAATATCGCGGAATTAGCTCCTTCCAGAAAGAGGAAATACTTTTTCTTATCGTGCTCCGTTAATAAATGATCCATCGCAGAACCCTTCAAATCTGTCATATGAAATCCGCCGTTGCGTGAAACCATATGTGCCAGAAAAGCCCAATGAACTTCGGGATTCCGGATATAATAATCCAAATACGCGTTCGTCCTAGTCACATTATTCAGGTTATGTTCACGCGTTGACTTGCGGATACTGCCCAAAATATGCCTGCTTTCCGGTAGCAGAATCACCGGGCCAGGCTTTGGCAGCTCTAGTTCACGCTCCAGACGGGACTGCAGCAGCTTATACTCTTCGTCTGTAATCAAGGGGATTTTCTTTATCCCAGGCTTGCTGAACAGGCTTAGCATGCTGGTCAATATATGCAAGGAAATAAAATCACATCCTTTTTCGGATTTCATCCTTGCATTACTATATGAAGGGCGGTTCCCAGGATTTCCCCCCCAATAAAAAAACCAGCCTCTCTGGCTGGTACATCAAAAAGTCTCTTGTTTAGCCGCTCCGCTCTTTTTCCGGTCCAATGACTTTCTGAACAATTCATAAAAGTGAAGCACCGCCGCCACGGTGATAAAGCCGAGGGCATAACCCCCCAGAACATCGGATGCATAATGAACATTTAAATAAATCCTGCTTGCACCGATGAGCAGGATCAATGCCCAGGCCCCGATCCAGACAGCAGCCCTTCCAGCCCCATTCATCTTCTTGGTCAAAAAATAAGCAGCCATGAAGTAGAAAATGAAGCCGACCATGGCATGGCCGCTCGGAAAGCTGTAGCCGACGCCATCGACTGCCGCATCAAGGCTCGGCCTCTCCCTGGCCATAATTCCCTTGGCCAGCTTATTTAACTGGTCTCCGCCGCCAATGGCGACAGCAGCTGCCAGCATCGCCAGATAATCCTTGGCGGCCAGCCATAAAAAGGCCAATAGCAATACCGCCCCGAATGCGAGCACATTCTTTGAGCCAAGCTCTGTGACGAATGCGAAGAACTTGGAGCTGCCTTCTCCCTCCAGACTCTGCAGGAGGCTTCTGATTCCCGTATCTATCCTGAGCGGCGTGCCTGCATGAACAAGATAGCCAAGAATAGCAAGCGTGATGAATGAAACAAACAGGAACCCGGCAAAAGTAAGGGCAGTCCTGTCTGCATTCTGTAAAAATTTATTCATTAATGATTCCTCATTCCTTAATCAATCGCTGATGTCCAACCAGGGGCAGGCGGTGTGTGTCATTCAGGCCCTGTCCTGCAGGAGCAGCCTGTGCCTGCAGCTGTTCATGACAGTTTCCCCCAGGTGGTCCAAAAGATTATAGTTCGCATATGCCCCGACCACAGCCCCGATCCCGGGCACCATCTGCAGCATTTTGACAAAATCAATATAATCTCTGTATTCCTGCTGAAAAACGCGCCAATCCACTTCCTTCAGTTCATGCCGCTTTATCTCCCAGTTTGAGATGATGGAAAACATTTCGCGCTTCTTCTCATCACTTGAAAAGGCGAGCTGGAAAACGTGGAGGATGAATAATCTTTCCTCATAATCCTTCACATTAAATCCGTATAAGGAAACTGCTTCAAACAGAAATTTCATTTTAATCGCAAGCAGGAGGGGAAAATCGGCAAGTCCGGCTGCAAATCCAGCAGCCCCGGTACCCGCTCCTTCAAGAAGGGCTGTCTTCCGGTATTTAATGAGCGCCTCGTGCGCGAGCTCATCTTTTTCCTGCAGAGTTAAGCCGCTCTGGGGCTTTGTCCTGGTGGTCCAGTCTGAACCGGCCAGGGTCGCCTTTACCATGCTTTTAATGCTGTCAGTGATAATTTTGTGCGCCTTTTCAGGGATATAACTGTTGATCTTTGTCTGCGCCTTTTTGGATATGCGGTTCAAGAGACCAGATCGCGTCTCCATCTTCATTTCCCATTTATGAAGTTCCAGGATAATCTGCCGTTCATAGCTCATATACCTGCTCCTAACCTATTTTTTGTACAGGCCTTTTCACTAATTCTCTGCTAAAGCAGGTTGATTACTGCTTGTGAATGCCCACTCCAATCAGCCTTAGTTGATAAATGAATTGTACAATTTAAAAAATTATGTCCCTAAAAAAGAGCCCTTTTATAATACGAAAGTTTTCCGGGAAAAGTTTCACCTGGCCTAAAGCGCAGCCATTTTCTTTTTTGCATATGCATGGAAGATGGCCAGGAAAATCAGCCCTGCCCCAAGACAGGCTGCTCCCCCTATGGGATTGCCTGCTGCCAGCACTACAGCCGAGAATGCGATAGCCTGAATCAGGATTGTACGGTCTATGACTGTGAGAGCGGCCTTTTTTTTCATCGCCGGAGGCAAAGGATAAAGATTCAGCCAAAGTTTATTATCATGATGCCGGGCAATCGGCAGAATCTGGATGCCTGTCAGGTATAAGGCAAATAGGACCACTATAAGCTTTGCCCAGATAGAAGCGAACACCAGGCTGATAACCGCTCCTATTACTGTAAGCCTGACTGCCAGGCCCAGGTAATCGTTCGATCTGATCAATGTTCTTGAAAAAAGATAAAGATGTGAGGAGTTCTGCCTGAATGGAACCGCCGAGACGATCCAGTCCAGATATTTTCTTCTCGCCACTCTTTCCCTCAGCTTCGGAACATCGGTAAATAGATTGGCAAACCGGTAAAAGGCACCCATCCTCCTGGCCTCAAGGCTGATGAGCCGCTCCCATTTCAGCGGCTTCCCCGCTGTTTCCCTTTCAAAGTACAGGAATAAAAGGAGAAACAGCACTGGGATGGCAAGGACCAGCAAGAGGTGAGCCCCTGTAAAAAACATATACAAGCAGGCTGCATTCAGGCAGTAACGGACCACACTGTCGATATGCTGATGCCATACAGTATCATATTTCAGGATCCTGAAGCGCACCTGCAGATTCAGATATTTCAGGACACATAATAAAATCAGCGCTATGATGAAATCACCAAGTGCGGCCGAATTCACCCTGAAATGCATGGGCATGAATGCGGCAAGCATCATCAGCAGAATGTAGCCCTGAAGCAGGAAGCTGACCCGGATGGATTTGGCAAAGTAGGATTTCAGCCTGGTCTCAAGCGGGAGAAGGAATACGATATCTGCTTCTTTCAGGAACGTAAGGATGGGACTGGTTGTAACCGCCAGGCCAAGGACAGCCGCCATGATTATTCCGGCAGGAAACTCGGGGGTGAGCGTCTTTACCCACTCGCTGTAATAAAAGGAAAGCCCCCCCGAGCGCAAAAATGAGCACAAATACAAAATGTCCATTAAAGATGTATTTTAGATATTTCCCTGTTTCCTTTGTGAAGCCCTGAAACCGGTCTTTCCACAAATCATTCCTATTCATTGCTTTCTTCTTCCTTTGTCAGGGCTATATATATTTCATCAAGCGTGGCCCCTGGCATGGAAAATTCCTTCTGAAGATCCGGAAGCCTGCCCTTTGCCCTTATTTTCCCATTGTGAAGGATGATCAGCGAGTCACAATAACGCTCTGCCGTAGCCAGGATATGGGTAGACATCAAAATGCCTGCTCCGCTTTCCTTCATTTTCTTCATCAGGTCAAGCAGCGACTGTATTCCTAGTGGATCCAGACCCACAAAAGGCTCATCCACGATATAGAGGGACGGCTGAACCAGGAAAGCACAGAGAATCATCACTTTCTGCTTCATGCCCTTTGAAAAATGGGACGGAAACCACTTCAGACGCTTCTCCAGCCTGAACTCCTTAAGGAGAGGGCTTACACGTTTTTTATACTCTTGTTCCTCTATGCCATAAGCCATGGCAGTCAATCTGAGATGCTCATCAAGGGTCAGCTCATCATATAAAATCGGCGTTTCAGGCACGAAGGTGAACTGTTTCCTGTATTCCTCCGGCGCTTCGCCAAACTTCTTTCCATTTATCCGGATATCTCCGCCCTTTGGCTCCATGAGGCCGATGATATGTTTAATGGCGGTGCTTTTTCCCGCACCGTTCAAACCGATCAGCCCCACCAGCTCATTCTGTTTCACTTCAAAGCTTATTTCCTTTAACACAGGGTTTTTGGTATATCCTCCTGTTAGGTCTTTCACTTCCAGCAATGCCATACACACTTGTCCTTTCTGTTAAAACCTGATTCCTTTTATAGTACCAAAAATCGCTTCAGTCTCCTAGTCTGGCGCAGGCATAATGCCAGAATTACCCATGAGTGTAATTACGGTCCATGGCCACAATAAGAAAGGAGGAAGGAACAGCAATGGTGACTTGAAACTTGATGGTTCTTTGCATCATTGAAATGGGGTGCCAGTTAAAGATATTTAACTGAATTTCATCGTTTAAATCCGTCTTGCAAGGGGATGATTTTCTTGCATAAGGTAATTTATATCCAGTAGCTGCCTTTTTTTAAAAAGGCACGAGGAAGCTAAACTCTTTATATGTTGTGAAGCCTATAAAGGTAAGGAGAGGTTCCGATTGGATCATTCAACTCTTTAAAGTGTACTTCATTGCTAAATGGGGTGTTTACAAAAGAGTCTATACCTGAAAGAGACGTTTGAAACACTGTTCCTTCCTCCTGATAAGCAGGGCGGCTGATGCCGCTCTGTTTTTCTTACTATTCGGCCTTTCAAACATTTTACTGAGGCAAAACCGCTGTGTTACACTGATTTAAAGCGGTTTTGAGAAAGGAAGGAATAGTCATGAGCAATTGTATTTTCTGCAGCATCATTAAAGGAGATATCCCTGCCTCAAAAGTCTATGAGAACGAGCATGTATTGGCTTTTCTTGATATCAGCCAGGTAACAAAGGGCCATACCCTGGTAATCCCCAAGGTCCATCAGGAAAATGTATATGAATTGACATCTGATACAGCAAAGCATGTATTTGAAGCAGTCCCGGAAATTGCCAGGGCAATCCAGGAAGAATTCAAACCTGTCGGAATGAACATCTTGAATAATAACGGTGAAAAAGCCGGTCAATCTGTATTCCACTATCACATGCACCTGATTCCGAGATATGGAAGCGGCGATGGCTTCGGTGCTGTCTGGGAGACGCACACCAGTGAATATAAACCCGATGATCTTAAGGAAATTGCAGATTCCATCAGCAAGCATCTTACATAAATAACTTTTTTCTAGAGGATTTTTGTTATTATTCAGAAACATTTCTGCTGTTGGACAGAAAGTTGATTTCCGCTGCAGATACTCCACCTGCGCGGTGCGGGCGCTGAGCCTCCTCGTCCTGCGGGATCTCACCTGTCCCGCTGCTCAAAAGTAAAGCGGAGAACGGTCCCTGCTGAATAAAAGATAAAGTAGACTTGCTGATTGGCGAGCGCAAGCGAAGACAGAAGCTTAGTCGCACTTATGCGTTAGCGAAAGAAGACTTGCTGATTGGCGGGCGCAATCGTTGAGAAGCAGTTGCGCTTATTCGTAAGCCAAGCATAGGGCGAGCAGGTCGTGGGAAGCGTTTTTCTTCCCATGTATTGATTGACTTATGATTCGAAGGTCGAAAGTCTTGCAGCCAGACCACGAGTCTCGCACCTTCCGCTCCAATCAATCTGTTTAAACATTTTATCTCCTTACAGACGATTCAGCCTGCCGGCCAACGGCGGGCTTTTTCATTTTTTGCTTATATTTTTTGAATTTTTAGTATTTATCATTTGCAAGCACTGTGCCTTCTGTTACGATAAATCAATAAACTTTAGTGATTTAAAGCGGAGGGATAACCATGGAAAGAGCTCTTAATTTTAATGCAGGACCTGCTGCACTGCCGCTTGAGGTTTTGCAAAAGGCACAGAAAGAATGGCTGAATTTTGGCGGCACAGGGATGTCGGTCCTTGAAATGAGCCACCGCAGCAGTGAATTCGAATCTATCCTGGCCGGTGCCAAGGCCCGCGTTGTCCGTTTGATGGGCATTCCTGACACCCATGATATTTTATTCATCCAGGGCGGTGCATCCCTGCAATTTACAATGGTCCCAATGAATCTTGGAACAGACGATAAAAGCGGTTCCTATGTCCTTACAGGTTCCTGGTCGGAAAAGGCGCTTGCCGAAGCAGAAAAGCTCGGCAGTCCGCAAATAGCCGCTTCCTCAAAGGCTGGAAATTATGCGTATATACCTTCAACAGGCGGCCTTTCAGACTTCAGCAGCGCTTCTTATCTGCACATCACAAGCAATAACACGATTTATGGGACACAGTGGAAGGAATTCCCCGATTGCGGCACTATTCCGCTTGTCGCAGATATGTCGAGCGATATTTTGAGCAGGACAATTGATGTATCGAGGTTCGGCCTCATATACGCTGGTGCACAGAAAAACCTGGGGCCATCCGGCGTTACACTCGTCATCATCCGCAAGAACCTGATTGGCAGAGAGATGAAAAACCTGCCATCAATGCTTGACTATAATACGTACCATAAAAACAATTCACTCTACAACACTCCGCCATCATTCGCCATTTACCTGTTGTCCCTTGTGCTGGAATGGGCAGAAGAACAAGGCGGCACCGCCGGACTTGAACAGATGAATGAAGAAAAAGCGGGCATGCTGTACAATGCAATAGATACAAGCGGCGGCTTCTATCGAGGACATGCCGAGTCTGCTCACAGATCCCTTATGAACATAACCTTCACCCTGCCAGATGGAGGAAGAACAGAGAGATTTTTGTCAGAAGCCAAAAAGGCCGGATTCACCGGACTTAGCGGCCACAGGTCAATAGGAGGCTGCCGGGCGTCCATCTACAATGCTGTCCCGTCCGCCCATGTAGAAAGACTCATCACATTCATGGAGAACTTCAGGAAAAAGAATTAGTGTTTTCCAGGTAATCGTGGTATAATTCACAACATAATCTCTTCGCGCCAGGCAATGAGTGCACTGTCGGGGGAGAAATACATTTTAGCTTAGCTAAGCTTAGGAGAGATGAGAATTGAATACGAAAACACTTGTATCCCTTTCACTATTGGTTGGGATCGGAGCAGTCCTTCATTTAATCATTCCGGGATTTTTCCTTGGCATGAAGCCGGACCTCATGCTCGTGATGATGTTTTTGGGGATTTTTTTATTCACTGAAAAAAAGAACGTTTTATTGCTTGGACTTTTGACGGGGATCCTTTCTGGCATTACCTCTACATTCCCAGGCGGACTGATACCTAATATTATCGATAAATTTGCAACAGCCTTCCTTGTATATATGCTGTTTACCGCCATAAAGAAAAGTCAGTCCATCTTTGCGGTCTGCGCTTTGACCGGAATTGGTACACTAATTTCCGGGGCGATATTCCTTGGCACTGCGCTCTTGATTTCCGGACTTCCGGGTTCAGCAGGATTTATGGGACTTTTTGCAGCAGTCGTCCTGCCTGCCGCGGTCTTCAATATTGTTGCAATGGCAGTGATACATCCGATTGTCACCAAGATTCTGAGGCGTTCAAATCTGCAGCCGGCCATTAAAAATTAATTACCAAGCCGCCCTTTAATACCGGGCGGCTTTTTATCTGCCAACTTTCAGGGAACAACGAAAATGCGCACTAAACCTGGGCTGCAGCCATATACTTTAAAGAGCGCCATTTCCCTTAGGCTGGCAGATTTTCACTAAATTTTCCTGCCAATTTCAAATAAGTTGTTTTAAGATAATGTTTTTGTGATATACAAATACGGAGAAGAAATTTATTATTTTGCTACTATAAAAAAAGGGTTTTTCTTCTTTATGTAGAAAATTGTAAATCATGAGGTGATCGCATGAAAGTGAAATCGTTATTGTTGGGGGTATTGACCGGAGCTATCGCTGCCGGAGCAGGCACTCTATTGACCACCCCTTCCTCTGGCAGGGAATTAAAGAAAAGAATACAGGATAATAAGGATGAAATCCTTGACCTTCTTAAGGAAATCAAGGGCAAGGCGATGGATGTAAAGAATGAGGCAGTGTCCGCATCCCTGACGAGCAAGGAAAGTGTGAAAGCTTTCTCAGCTGAGATTAAGAACCTGATGGAAAATTGGAAACAGGACATCCAGCCCCACAAGGAAGAAATCCAGATGAGGATTGCTGAAATTGAAGGAGCCATTCAGGAGCTTGAAGGTGTCGTAAAAAAACCTTCTCCTTCAGAAAAATAATCGGCCGAATGAACAGGCAGGAAAGTGTGAAAAGGCTTGGGGAACCAAGCCTTTTTCAAACTGTATAGCTGATTCAGCAATGTTATCGTAATAAAAGGAAATAAAAGCCACCCTCCCGCCGTCTTGCTAGCCGCCAATAATTGAACTGCTAACCGTAAGACATAAAACCCATCTATTTAAAGCCTTTTTTGCTCTTCTTTCATATTGTTATTCTTTAAAGTCAAAAAATTTTGTTATTTTACTTTATATGTTTTTATTTTATTGTCATAATATTAATAAACAGATTACTAAAAAGTGGGTGAATCAAACATGCCTGAAAACAATTACTCTATGAAAGAAGCCATGCTATTCAGCCAACGAATAGCCCAGTTAAGCAAAGCCTTGTGGAAATCGATAGAAAAGGACTGGCAGCAATGGATCAAACCTTATGACTTAAATATCAATGAGCATCATATTCTATGGATTGCCTACCATCTTAATGGGGCTTCTATTTCCGATGTGGCAAAATTTGGGGTTATGCATGTTTCAACTGCCTTTAACTTTTCCAAAAAGCTCGAGGAACGCGGACTCCTTAAGTTTTCAAAAAAAGAAAATGATAAACGTAATACTTATATCCAAATAACTCCTGATGGAGAAAAGATTCTGCTCAGCCTCATGGAAGCATACGAACCTTCAAACAATGCTGCCTTCAGCGGCGCACTTCCCCTGCGCAAGCTATATGGAAAATTCCCGGATATGCTTGAAATGATGGCTGTCATCCGCAATATATACGGAGAGGACTTTATGGAAATATTCGAAGCCTCCTTCGCGAATATTGAAAAAGAGTTTACGGATATCAACGGGACCCTTGAGAAAAAGGAAACGGTAAAGGATCTGAATTCCTTGTAGGAATATTCCAGTTTTTACTAAAGCGGATGTGAAGGCTGATCCGCTTTTTCTGCCAGTCAGCTATGTTCGATATTTCACAATCACCTGCCTCCATCCTCTTCCTATCCTCCAAAAGAAATGCAGGAATCTCCCTGTCCTCAGTATTAAAAAATACAGTTCCCTCAAGGTCTCCTACTATCTTTTTAACTAAAATTTTGTTATCGTATTTATACAATTGTCATTTTTCAAGGGGGGATTTCGGATTGATATCACTGTTTTTTAGTCTTCTAGCTATGTTTATCTTATATTTTACAAACCAAATGACCGCTTCTTTATGCATACAGAAAGAAATCCCCGAAGAACGCCAGCCGGGAGTATTCCGTACCATTAATATTCTTATCACGATTCTGCTGATTTCCTCATATATTGAAACACTGTTTACATGATATCAATGTCAAAAGGTGAAGCGCCGATGCTTCACCTTTTTGTTTATTTAATAACCCCACCAGGCTGCACCAATGATAATTAAGAGGATGAAGAGTACAACCAGTAACGCAAAGCCTCCGCCGTAAGCTCCTGACATGCTTTTTCCTCCTTTCCCTTAAAAAAGGACTTTGACCTGTTCCGAATGGAATGGTCTGCCGAATGCTTCTGCCTGACGGCAGCATCTTCGCCCTTTACCATTTCATTTCAAGTTATCATATGTATCTACCCTTTCCTTGATTAGGCAGATTAACCAGGTATACTGAAAAAAATCCAATCTTTCCATAAATTTTTTCCCTCTGTTGTGATTTATGTTATAGTTATCTTTGTGGGTTTTACATAGACCCGAAATAACAAAACAGGAGTTGTTAAAGCATGAAAAAATGGGCATTATCCATTGCCGTTACAGCCGGGCTTATCGGATTGACAGCCTGCAGCAATAATGGCGGAAGCTCCGATGAAATCGTTAAAACAAAGTCTGGGGAAGTAACAAAGGACGAGCTATATGAAGCCATGAAGACTCGTTATGGAAATAAAGTCCTGCAGGAGCTTGTATATGAGGAAGTTCTTTCTGACAAATATAAAGTATCCAAAAAGGATGTTAATGCAAAAGTCGACCAGGTGAAACAGGAGCTTGGACCGCAGTTCGACCTTGCCCTCCAGCAGTATGGCTACAAGGATGAAAACGATCTGAAGAGATCCTTCAAGATCGGCCTTCTCCAGGAAAAAGCCGCTGTCAAAGATGTAAAGGCGACAGATAAAGAAGTGAAGGATGCTTACGATAACTTTAAGCCGGAGATCAAAGCCCGCCACATTCTTGTTCAGGATGAGAAGACTGCCAAGGAAGTGAAGCAGAAGCTTGATAAGGGCGAAAAATTTGAAGACCTGGCCAAGAAGTATTCCAAAGATCCAGGATCTGCGGAACAAGGCGGAGACCTTGGCTGGTTCGGACCAGGCAAGATGGTTCCTGAATTTGAAACAGCTGCCTATAAGCTGGAAAAAAACCAGATCAGCGGACCTGTAAAGTCAGAGCATGGCTACCACATCATCCAGGTTACTGACAAAAAAGAAAAGAAATCCTTCGAAGATATGAAAAAAGAGCTTACCTATCAGGTGAAAGTGGCCAAGCTTACTCCAGAAGTCGTTCAAAAGGCGATGGACCGGGAACTGAAAGCAGCTGATGTAGACATCAAGGACAAAGACCTTAAAAAGGCTTTGGATGCACCACCGGCACAGCCACAGCAGCAGCAATAATGCAAAAAAAACAGGCGGAACCAGGTTCCGCCTGTTTTTTTGCCTATATAATGATTTCTTGTTGTTCCACTTCCTCGTCATCTCCCAGGAGGCCGCTGCGCTTTCTTTTTTCTTCTTCCATCCTGTTCATGAACTTCATTCCTTCCTCTTCAATCCATGCCATTTCCTGCCTCCGGTCTTCCCTGGCCGTTTTTACCGTCATGATCGCACTGCTGACAATCCCTGCCAACACAAACCATACCCATACCGGCATGATGGTCCCCCCTCAAAATAGGCTGTCCTTTTTCTTCCACCAATGTATGCTTCCGAAAAATAAAATATGCCTCCAGAAGGAGGCATATTCTCACGTTGTTGAAAAACAAGTTCGTAAATGAAATTCCTGTGAATTTTACAGGGTTTTCATTGGTTGAAAAGTCATACGGAATCTTCTATATTTTTTTATGTGAGGTGGAGACCAATTTTCTGTAACGAGCGGAGTTAGGCCCAATGATAAAATTGTGCAGAGAGTCGACTGCACGGTGTTGAAAATATGCTCTAATAAATATTATTTATACTCAATTATTTACTTTGAAAATAGAAACGGAATGGTTTAATTCTTCCGCTAGATTGGCTAAAGAATGTGAGGTGGCAGCAGTTTGTTCGCTTGCCGCTGCTGATTCTTCACTAGCCGCTGCGATACTTTCGACAGCTGTCATTACTTCGGATGCCTGTTCAGACTGCTGGGCACTTGATGCAGCAATGCTTTCAATTGATGTCAACACATCCATTGATTTTGCTGATTGTGCTTTGCTTGCTGTCTGGATTTCTCCTACTTTAGCAGAAGCATGGGCTACCATCTGTGCAATGGTGCTAAATGCCTCTCCAGTTTTATGGGAGTTATTCACCCCTTCCTTTACGGCCTCAACACTGCTTTGTGTTCTATTCTGAATACCTTTAATGATATCTGATATTTCCTTTGTTGCCTCGCTGCTTTTTTCTGCAAGCTGACGGACTTCATCCGCGACCACTGCGAACCCTTTGCCTTGCTCCCCTGCACGCGCCGCCTCTATTGCTGCATTCAGCGAAAGCAGATTCGTCTGGCTGGATATATCATCTATCACCTTAATAATATCGCCAATTTTGTTTGCCTCTTTTTCCAAGAGAGACATCTGTTCACTTACCTCTGTCATCCCCTCAATTGACGTCTTTACGACCCTGCCGCCCACTTCAGACTGCTTCGCCAGGTCTTCCCCGATAATTGCCGTTTCCTGTGCCGTTTTAGCGACTGAATCAATTATTCCGTTTAACTCCTTAAACAGGCCGGCCATTTTTTGGGAATCATTGGATTGGTTTTCAGCGCCATTAGATATCTGTGTAAACAATTCAGTAATGGTCTGTGCATCATGCGCCTGGCTGGTAGCTCCGCTTGCAATCTGTTCCGTTGTAGCGGAAATTTCCTGGGAGGAGGCAGCGACACTTTCTGCTGACTGAATGATATTGCCTACTGTATTACGCAGATTTACGATCATGTCATTAACAGATGCTGCCAGGACCCCGATTTCATCCTTGGTATGTATATCCGTTGTTTTAGACAAGTCTCCCTGTGCAACATCACCGACTAAATCAACAACCTTTTTAAGTGGTCTTGAAATGATCTGCGAAAGAACATATCCAAAAACAATACTGAAAATTACGGCTGCTGCTATAACAGCCATGGTATACAGCCGCGCAGAACTGAACTGGGCATTAGATTCTTCAGCAGACTTCCTGCTCAAATCAATATTAAAGTCGATTAAATCCCTGATGATGCTTTGTGCTTGATCTCCGGCTGCCTTAAAATCAGGAGCCATTTTCAGATAGCCCTCAACATCATTTTGATATCCTAATTTAATTGCATCTTCTAAATATACATAATAGGCATCTAGAGCTGGCTTTAACTCATCTATACGTTTTTTCTCTTGCTCTATCATGTATGTGTTTTCGTAGGACTTGATATTATCTTCCATATCCTTTTGTATTTCTCTGATTGTTTTTTGGAATTCATCCTTCTTTTCCGGCGTCTTAGCCACCATAACTAAATCACGGATGTTTACCCTTATCCTCTGATAGGAAGTTTCTGTTTCACCAAGCTGGCTGATTGGGACGACTCGTTCTTCATACATAAAATTCAAATCTTCATTCAATGAATTCATATTAGTCAATCCATAAATCCCTAACCCAGCTACAATAACAGCCAGCAATATAAATGATGAAATTAACTTGACTGAAGTTTTAAGATTGAAAAACCATTTCATTTCCTTTTCCCTTACTTTCCTTATTATTGTCTATCTCTGGTGGCCACTAAGAGCCTTATCCATATTGTGATGTGAATAAATTGTTATAAATGACTGCCAACGGAAGGTGAGATGAACTCTTCCGTTTTGATATAAATAAAAATGAACCGGCACCGGTGCAAGATTGGAACATTTAAATTCAGGGTCCTTCACCACCCAATACACTTATATATCGGAACAGTTTACTAGTCCTTAACAGCAAACTTATAATTGGTAAAATGTACATAGTTAAACTGCCTGTACTATTTGTTTACAGCAAAAAAAATAAGGCAGCCCTGGCAAAGGCCGCTTTTAATATCTCCCTCTATATATCAGGAAACGTTCGATAGAATTATCTCATACAGACCAGTGATAGTGATTTCCATTTTCCTTTCAAAGAGAGTCTTATTAACCACAAAGTGACAGTAATCCTCAGGAGGATAATATAAGATTAAATTGATTTCCCAGTAAGCCTGTTCCATTGAATGAAGGACAGCATGTACTACACCTCTGAAATTCCCGTCTTCCTCCAGCACCATCTCCTTATACTCAACCTCACGAATTCGTTTATTGGCATGGGCCTTTAATTCTGTTTCCTCTGCGGCCCATGTTTCTTGAGCGAGAAATCCATCCCGAATTATCCTAATGAGATGCTCCTTGAAGAGGTGTTCAAACCTCCAAGACGTTCTGATAGAAACCTGGAGATGGTGGAATGGTGAGGGATCCTTGTAAAGGGTGAAATTCCTGAAAAGTCACATTTTGTTAAACTTGTTTACAGGTAAAGCGTACAGAGCGGAAGCCTTCTAGCGACTGAATGTTAAGGATTTTTATCAGTATGACGGGATCTACAGAGGGCCGGCCATTTTGTTTGGGGTAATACTTTTTTGCATCTAAAACAGATGGTGCCAATCCATCTTGACTAAGTCCTGTTGAAAATGATAGGCCTGGAGATAGAAAGCTCTGTTCTTTCTGTTCAACTTCCTGCGAGGAATAAGAGAAAAGCATAAAAAAACCTCCTCTAACCTAGTAAGTTTGAGGAGCTTTTTAAAATATTTACTTGTTTGTCCATTGATGGACTACTTTTTCAACAGAAATGAAAATATGCCTCCAGGAGGAGGCATATTCTTATTCGTGGAACGACGGTTTATAGAATGAACGGTTATCGAGGGCAAATACTCTCTCTGTGTACTCTCCCGGCTTCACACGCTCTAGTGCCCGGTCCAGCATATTGATTTTCGCGTCCAGATTGTCAATATAGTGCAGGACTTCCGCTTCGCGGATCATCGGCGGCTTGGGGCTGCCCCACTCGGCTTTGCCGTGATGTGAAAGGACAAGATGCTGAAGAATCATGATCTCTTCCCCTTGTATCCCTAATTCTTCTGCTGCCTTGCCGATTTCATTGACCATGATGGTGATATGCCCAAGCAGGTTTCCTTCTACGGTATAAGCGGCCGAGATAGGTCCGGAGAGCTCGTAGACTTTCCCGAGGTCATGAAGGATGACTCCTGCAAACAAAAGATCTCTGTCAAGGCTTGGATAAAGTTCAGCGATTCCTTTGGCCAAATCCAGCATGCTTACAACATGATAAGCAAGTCCGGACATGAATTCATGGTGGTTCTTGGTCGCTGCGGGATATGTAAGGAACTTCTGATAATGCTTTTTCAAAAGATGCCTCGTTATCCTCTGTATGCTGGGATTTCTCATTTCGAATATATATTGAGTGATTTTATCTGCCATTACATCCTGGCTGAGCGGCGCCGTCGGTATTAATTCTGCCAGATTAATAGAATCATTTTCATTCGTAAGCCTGATATTGCGGATTTTCAGCTGGCTTCTCCCGCGGTAATTCTGAACTTCTCCCGATAGTTTGACCGTACTCTCCGGAGAATATTTTTTCTCATCATCATCGCTGATATCCCAGAGCTTTGCTTCAATGTCACCGGTTTTATCTGATAGATACAGGGTCAAGAAGGGTTTCCCGTTACTCGCTGTCCCCTTCACACTGCTTTTTATAAACATATAGGCATCGAATGATTCACCGACTCCGTAATGTACGATTCCTTTTTCCATCCTGTTCTTCTCCTCCGTAACATTAGTACTGATAGTATATCATATCGGGCGGCGGCTCTTAAAGGACGGAACCCCGCCAGAGGCAGGGATTCCTACCGCCCAGCAGCAGTCCCGCTTCCGCTCAGGGAGATCACACTGCCTGTTTTGAAGGCTCCGGCAATATGGCTATGGCAGGTAAAGAAGATGATTTGATGCTCATCTTTGAGCTCCTCCAGGAGCGCCAGCACTCTTTCGGTTCTCTTTTGATCAAAGTTAACAAAGCCATCATCGATGATGATTGGAAAGCTTTCTTCCTGGGAGGCATGAAGGGCAAGAGCAAGTCGGATTGCAGTATAGGCCTGTTCAGCCGTACCCCTGCTTACTTCTGAAGCTTCATACATCAAGCCGCTTTTGTGCTGCAGAAGGACTCCACTGCTCTCATCCTTCATATGAATGGCCGTATAAGATCCTTCTGTAAGGAAAGATAGATAGCTTTCCGCTTTCTTCAGAACCCGGGGAAGCTTTTCTTCCATAAACCTTGAGACTGTCCTTTTCAGAAGGCTTTGGGCAAGCGCATATTCTGCCCACTTTTTCGCCTCTTCCCGAAAAGCTGACTTCTTTTCTTGGAATCGGTGCAGCAGTTCTGAGTGGATTCCTCCTTCTTCGAGCGTCTTGATTTTTGCTTCTGTTTCTGCCGCCAGCTTTAATAGACGGCCCATATCTTCAGCAAGCTCTTTCCGTTTATCCTCCAGCTTTCTTGTATCCATTTCGGTTATGTTCCTGCTGTTGAATTCAGCAGCAGCTGAGCGGCTGAGAGTAAAGGCGGCAAGCTGTACCTCTATGTCAGCGAGTCTCGCTTTGTCTGCCTGTCTCTCCTGAACAGCTTTGTGCCGCCCTCTGAACTCTTCCTCTCCTTCTGCATGGGCTAGGCGGTACAGAGTTTTCATCTCACGTTCTATGAACGCCTTCTTTTCCCCCAGGCTGCTCAGATCTTCCCCCATGCTCTCCAGCTGGTTTTGAATCTGCTGCCATCTATTGAAGTCGTCTGCTGCCTGGCGGATGGCAGTCTTCAGTGAAGCCGCTCCTTCCCGCCAGGAAAAATGTCCGATTCCAAGCTCTGCAGCATATCCATTGATTGCCTGGATTTTGCCTTGGACGCCTTCCATCGATTCCTGCAGCTCTGCCTGCATCTGGCCCGCCTGCTTAAGGACTGTTTTTGCTTTCTGAATCGCATCAAAAAAGAATGTTAACTGCCTGCCATGAAGGGAAGTCCCGCTAAATCCAAGCCCCTTATACTCTTCACTTGTCTTTTGCTCGAGCTGGGCCCATTCCTTCTCCCAATTCTCAAATGCGTCGATGATCCGGTTGAAGGACATTTCCTGTTCCTCTCTCTGGATTTCCTTTTCCCTGATCCTCCGCGACAGCTCTTTATCTTTTTCCAATAAGGATTCTAATGAAGGATCCCAGCCGGAAGGATTGCTCCTGGCGTCCAGCTTTTCCGCTTCTGCCCTGAGCACGCTAAGCTCATCCTTCATGTCAGCGAGGATTGAATGCGAGGGCTGCAGGAATTTGATCAGCAGACCCACCGCTGCCAGTCCAAACGCAAATCCAAAATTTGAATAATTCTTTGCGAGCAGGGCATATACTGCCAGAACCAGAACCACGGCAGCTCCCGCACCCAGTGCGTATCCAGTCCTCCGGCGGCGTCTCCCCTCCTCCTCAGTCAGCCTTTTATAGCGTGATTCAGCCTTTTCGATCTGTTCTTCAAGCATCCTCCTTCTGCCGAGATGGATGTCCGCATTTTTATGGCTGTCGGATTTTATCTCTAACCTTTCCCGTTCATCTTCCGGAAGCAGCTGGGAGCCCATGGAGACTACCTGTTTTTCTGTCTGTTCAAGCTGCTCCCCTTCTGTCTTTAAGCGTTCTTCAAGCTGCTCCTTTGTATGAAGGCTCTGCTGCCTCTTCGCATCAAGAGCTGCCAGGGATTCCCTCCGCAGCATGCTTGTATCAGCACTTATGACTTCTCCGATATCTTTTTGATAACCTGCATCCCGAAGGATGGATTCTGCTTCCTGTTTGAGCTGTTTAATTTTCTGCTTCAGCTGTTCCTGCTCCATTTCCCTCTGTTCAAGGACGGGCAGCCGTTCCAGCAGGGGCTCGATCTCCGGCGCTTTTTCCAGGAGGCCGAAGTCAGGCGTGCAGGAGCCAAGTTTTCTCCGGACTTCCTCTTCCCTTGCTTTCAGGGCAGCCTCCTCTGCTTCATAGTGATTTTTGGAATGGAGAAACTCCTGCAGCCGTTCCAGACCGTCTTCAGGGAAAGTATACTCCCTTGATTTTTCGAGCTTTGCTGAAAGAAATTCCTTTTCTCTGAGAAGCGGGCGCATCCGGATAAACTCTTTATACATATATATATTTTCTTCAGTCTCGGCTGCCAGCCGCTTTACGGCTTCTAGATTTTGCTGCAGGTTCAGATATTCAGCGTGGAGGATTGCATATTCCTTCTGGCTGTCCATCGACTTCTTAAGCTCGCCCTGCAGCTGCCGTAATTCCTTTATCTGTACGTTCAGTGCCGGCCTTTGTCCGGAAGGCTTAAAAAGGGTTTCCATCTCTTTCTGCAGCCTGGCTTCAGCCGTGAGGATTGCATCTGTACCCATCATCCCTGCTGAAAGCAGATATTTCCCAATATCCTGCTCACTCATTTTCTGCAGGTTCTGCAGTCCGGATAAGTCGAATGAATAAATGGACTGGAAAGATGCCCGGTCAAGGCCGCCCAGAAGAGAGGCAAGCATTTCCTCGCCCCCGGCAGCCTGCCCTCCTTTGATGACCGTCACATCACCTGATGCTTTCCCTTTTACCCTTTCCACAGTAATCCTGCCGTGTACAGCTGATTCCAAGACCAATCTGCCCCCATATTTCATGGATTGCTTGGGCTCATATCGGGCTGCACTATGGTTTTTTCCCGGAAAGCCAAACAGGATACTATGGATGAATGACATCAGCGTGGACTTACCGGCTTCATTTTCGCCGAAAAATACCTGGAGATCTGAAAGGCTTGAAAAGGAGACATTTTCTAATTTTCCATATCCATAAATATGAAGCTCAATGATTTTCATTTCAATCCTCCTTGCAAAAGGGAAAGAACCATATTCAAAGAGTTTTCCTGTATTTCCCTCAGTTCGCCTTCTTCAAGTTCTTCAAGGAACTTCCGCGCATTCGGGTGCTTGAAAAGGGCAGCCAGCGCATCTTGGGTTTCCGGGCCGCCTGTAAGGCCGGCAAGCTCCTTCAGGAATGGATTCGCGGGAGCTGAAGACACCTGTGCTGCCTCAACAAGCTTAAGCTCATACGGCCAGATAAAATCTTCATCCAGCGGGTTTTCCTGCAGGACCGATAGCAGATCTGCCGCAAATGAGACCGGATAGCCTCCGCCCGCTTCTATATTCATTTCGATGCTCAGCAGCACACCGCAGCCTTCCTTCACCCTCGCCTGTATCCCTTCCTCACAAAGCCTGAGCAGGCCGTCGAATGATATATCGCCGGCACTCTCCAGTTTAAGCTTGTCCCATATGATATCGGAGGTTTCAATGAACTCTTTTTCTATCAGATTCTCTGACATCCTCACAAAATAGCACCCTTTTACTCCTTCTTCCTTCCGGTGGCGCCCCTGGATATTGCCGGGATACACCACAGCCGGAAATTCATGGAGCTCCTGCCTCTTGTGGATGTGGCCCAGCGCCCAGTAATCCATATCCTTCTCCAGCAGCTCACCAAGCGAAAAGGGGGCATACTGCCCGTGGCCCGTGCTTCCTTCCAAGCTCCCGTGATAGAGGGCGATATGAAAGTCTGCTCCGGCTTCCTTGACGTAACGGACGGCCATCCTGTCCACCACATGTCTGTGCGGATAACTGAAGCCATAAAGATGGACAATGGCACCTTCACGATTTTTGAATACCTTTCTTTCATACTCCCCGGAAAACAGATGCACATTGCCGGGGAAATCGAGCTTCACCCAGCTGCCGGTCAAATGATCATGATTTCCGTGAATGATGTATGCCCCGATTCCATGTTCTGAAAGTCTCTCCATTTCCTTCCGAAAACGCACTTGGGCACGGATGCTTCTATTTTCACCATCATATAAATCCCCGGCTATCACCATGAAATCCACTTTTAACAGGATGGCGGCATCCACTGTCTTTTTAAACGCTGTAAAGGTCGCCTCCCTCAATCTATGCATCACTTCCCCAGGCATATTTCTGATGCCCAGAAAAGGGCTGTCCAAATGCAGATCTGCCGTATGTATAAAGGTCACTTCTTTCATTGCTCAGCATCCTTTCCCATATAAAAAGCCTTTCGGCCCGCCTTTATTTTACCATAGAAAACAAACATGATTTTATGCTCACAACCCATGCATGGAAAAGAACATAGAGAGAGCAGGAACTGACACAATAAGGCGGTGGAGCAGAAAAAGACACACCAGGAATGCCAGGAAGACGCATGATGTGCGCACCCAGCTGCAGGAAGCCTTTTAATCCATGCAGCTCCGCCCCTGTTCCACAGACAAAAAGGGCAGGATGCTCCCCAAAACAAAGAACCAGGTCCGGCAGCAAAAATGGCTGCCGGACCTGGTTCTTTTCAATTTTGCGATAATGCTTTTTTAATGTCTTTGAATGAACTGGATTTTCCGTAAAGGAGGACGCCGCCCTTATAAACCTTTGCACCGAAAACAGCAAGCGCTATGATGGTGGCAATCAGTATGCCGATAGAGAGCGCCACCTCCCACACTGGGATCTCAAGCATTCCGACCCGCAGGAACATGAGCATCGGGCTGAAAAATGGAACGAAGGACATGATTTTTACAAATGTAAGATCCGGGTCACCCAGGCCAAAGACAGCCAGCATGAATCCGATGACAACAAGCCAGGTCATCGGGCCGATCGTCTGCTGGAGATCTTCTACCCGGCTGACAAGCGAGCCGAGGAACGCTGCAAGTGTCGCATATAGGAAATAGCCAAGCATCGCAAACAATATCCCATAAAACAGTGTTTCCGTCGGAAGCTTATCAAATCCGAAGAAGGGGACCCCGCCGCCATTTAGTGTATCCATGTTCTTCTTGATGGCCCCATAGCCAATGGAGAAGAATATAGCAAGCTGTGTCAGGCTAACAAGGGCAATCCCGAGGATCTTAGCGAACATCTGTGTCACAGGTGATACGCTGGAGACGAGGATTTCCATCACCCTTGATGTCTTTTCCTGAGCCACTTCTGTTGCGATCATATTTCCATACATCAGGACCGAGAAGTAAATGACAAACAGGATGATATAGACGATTCCCCTTGCCTGACTCAGTTCTTCCTCTGTTTTGGCATCCTTTTTCAGGGGGACGAGCTCAAATGGAACCGGTTTGTAGAGCTCGGCAATCTGCTCCTGCTTTAAGTTGAACTTCTGTGTTACCAGGACGGTCTTGACCTGCTGGAGCGCAGATTCCAGCTGAGTGTTCAAGGGTGTATCAGATATGCTGCTTGATTTATAGGCAGCCGCCGGCAGGCCCTCACTATCCTCTGCAAGCAGGAGGTATCCCGTCACATCGCCTTTTTCCTCAAGCATCTGGGCCGCCTTTTCATCCTTTACCTGGAGCGGTTTGAAGTCCGCCTTCTGGGTTGCCAGCTCTTGGGCGAGAATGCCGTATAAAGAGCCAGTTTCATCCACAATCCCGACTTTCTCCGGTCCATCATCTCCTTCAAAAAAATGAGTGATATTCGATAGGTTGGCTGCTCCTAACAGCAGCACTACCATGATGGATGTCGTAATGATAAAAGATTTCGCCTTCACTTTAGTGATAAATGTATGCCAAAATATAATCCAGAATTTATTCATATGCCGCACCCACTTTTTCTATGAAAATATCATTCAATGACGGTTCCTCAAGTTCGAATTTCCTGATGAACCCTTTGCCTGCGATATCCTTCAGAATGTCCTGGGCCGCCTCTTCCCGGTTGATTTGAAGGGAAATCCCTTCCTGTGTCTGTTTCACTTTGACCACTCCATCAAAGTTTTTCAGATAGCCTAAATCAAAATCGGCATGTATGGTCAGATTCTTTTTCCCAAAGGACCTTTTTATATCCTTCAACGCACCGTAAACCACAGGGCTACCCTTATGCATGATGCACAGATTTTCGCATAGTTCTTCAACATGCTCCATCCGGTGGCTCGAGAACACGATGGTGGTCCCGTTTTCCTTCAGCTCCTTCACGGCTGCCTTCAGGAGCTCCACATTTACCGGATCCAGCCCGCTGAACGGTTCATCCAAAATCAGGAGCTTCGGCTTATGTATAATGGCGGCAATAACCTGGATTTTCTGCTGGTTGCCCTTCGAAAGTTCTTCTACCTTCTTATTCATATACTGAGGAACCTTGAAGCGGCCAAGCCAATATTCAAGCTCCTTTAACGCCTCTGCTTTCTCCATACCTCTCAGGCGGGCCAGGTATACAATCTGCTCCTTCACCGAAAGCTTAGGGTACAGCCCTCTTTCCTCAGGAAGATAGCCAATCAGCGGGCTGGTCGAATAATCCACCATCCTGCCATTCCATAGGATTTCCCCTGAACTCGGAGTCAACAGACCTAATATCATCCGGAACGTCGTCGTTTTCCCCGCACCATTAGCTCCAAGGAACCCGAACATTTCCTTTTCAGGGATTTGGATACTCAATGAATCTACTGCAGTAAAACTGCCAAACCGTTTTGATACTTGATTAATTTCAAGAACCAATTCGCTCCCCCCTTTCCCCTCTCTCACAGGAATAAAATTCCATTAACACATACCATGTTAGTAAAAGAGTTGTAATTAAACAAGGGTTTCCGCAATTGTTTCTCAAACCTTTACAATTAAATCTATCCTATGCCACAATAAAAAAGAAAAATCAGAAAACATAAATAAAGGGGAACTTCATATGAAAAATTACAAACTGACCGTATTCGATACCTCCGGCGAAAAACTCCTGGATGAAACCATACAGGCCGAAACGGATGATCAGGCCAAGGAGCACGGCACAAGCCTCCTCCAGGAAAAAGGCTATGCCGAGTACACCCACCGCTGTACATCCCCAGCCGGTAAGCTCGTTTTATTTCATCGTTGATTCCATGCTTTCGCATGGGATTTTTTTTATTTGTATATGGAAAGACAACAAAATAGAAGGCTGATTGACAGGATTCATTATGAAGGTTATATGGGAGGGTTCAGCTAAGCCCTACAGTCCCATTAAAAAAATTAGGCAGGCCGCGAGAAGATAAATTGCTTCTCATGGCCCGCCTGCTTTATTTTTGTCGGATGTGTGCTTTTCTGATTCATTTTGTTTTCAATTTCATTGAGTACTACATTCTGCCAGTTATTTATTTTGTTTGAAAGGCACCGCTTTCCGCTTTTTTATTTATTCCAGCTCCAAGCTGAGGTCCTCGGTCATAAGCAATCCCCCGCTAAAGGCAAAGGGCTCCTTTTGCGGGGGATTTTCTTATGCCTATCGGACCTCTGCTTTTCTACTTCATTTTGTTTTTAAAATGTGTCCGATGCTACATTTTGCTATATATTAGAATTCTTTTGAAAAGCACCGCTTTCCGCTTTTTTATTTCCCAATAAATTTTGGTGCTCTCTTTTCAATAAAGGCTTGGATGCCTTCTTGGTGGTCGTGGGTTTTTCTCATTTTTAGCTGGCCGTGTTTTTCGAGTTCAAGGATTTTCAGGAGGCTGGGCCGGTTGATTTCTGCCAGGATTTTTTTGGATTTGATCATGGCGGATACTGGTTTTTGTTTCCACTCGTTTATTTTTTGGTTCACTGCCGTGTTGAGGTCATCTGTGATCTGGTGGATGAGATTTCTTTTCAGGGCTTCCTCGGCATTCAGGACTTTTCCTTCCCAAATTAATTCTTTCGCTTTGGTTTCACCGATTTTCCGTTCAAGAAAGAAGTGGCTTCCGCCGTCCGGGATTAAGCCGATTCCAATAAAATTCATGGCTATTTTGCTGTCTGCCTGTGCGATGATGTGGTCGCAGGCTAAGGCTATGCTGAGGCCGAGACCGGCAGCTGCACCGTGAATGGCGCAAAGGGTAAGCTTTGGCATGCAATACAAGGTCACGGCAAGGTCGCTGATAACCTCCATCATTGAGAAGAAGCTGCTGTCGTCAGCTGCTTCCATCATCGATTTTATGTCCCCGCCTGAGCAAAAGCCTCTTCCGCTCCCTTTCAGGACAATCATGTCGATGTTTTCATCTACGGTCATGCCTTTTAGGACATGCACGAGTTCTCTCAGCAGGTCCAGATTCAATGCGTTCAGGGATGCCGGCCTGTTCAGTTCAACTTCAGCCATTCTTCCACTATAGGACACTGTTACCAGACTTTGCGCTGTCATTGTATCCGCTTCCAATTTTGTGCCTCCTCTATAATGAATATACGTTCATTATACATGGGCATGAGTGGAATTAAAAAACATATGAAGAAAATTAAGAATTTTGTCACATTTCTTATTTTTGTATTAGGCTGTTGACTGCCTGCTCACGCAGCGTCCTTTTCAGGAATTTACCCACAGACGTTTTCGGAATCTCATCCATGAATATCACCTCATCCGGTATCCACCATTTGGCAAATTGCGGCTTCAGGAATTCAATGATATCCTCCTTTTCTGCCCTATGGTTTTCCTTGAGCACCACACATGCAGCCGGCCGCTCCTGCCATCTCTCATCAGGGATCGCGATGACTGCAGCTTCAAAGACAGCATCATGGGCCATGATTGCATTCTCCAGGTCTACGGACGATATCCATTCTCCCCCGCTTTTGATCAGATCCTTCGTCCTGTCCACAATCTTCACAAATCCTTCTTCATCGATGGTCACCACATCGCCTGTATGAAGCCACCCATCCTTAAAGGAATCTCCTGTACGCTCATCCTTATAATATTCAGAAGCGATCCATGGACCGCGGATCAGCAGCTCGCCCATTTCCCTGCCATCAGCCTTTACTTCCCCATCCGGGCCGACCACCTTTATCTCAAGTCCCGGAATCAAAACTCCCTGTTTGGCCTTCAATTCGAGTATTTCTTCTTCAGGCAGGTCTTCCTGATAACTTTTTATGGTGGAGACCAGGACGACCGGGCTTGTTTCCGTCATTCCATATGCATGCATGAAAGGGATGTTATGCTTTTTTTCAAATGAGCGGATCATGCCCTTTGGAGCGGCTGCCCCTCCGCATATCAGCCCTCTAAGACTTGACAGGTCGTAAGTATTCTCTTCTATTTCTTTTAGAAGTCCAAGCCAGATGGTCGGGACTCCGGCTGACAATGTCACTTTCTCCTGCTGAATCAGCTCGGCGATAAGTTTTGGGGTGAAGTACTGGCCGGGAAGCACGAGCTTTGTTCCGAACCAGACGGAGGCAAAGGGCAGTCCCCATGCATTAACATGGAACATTGGCACGATTGGCATCATGGTATCTTTCTCGCTGACCGCAGCACTGTCTGCGAGCCCCAGGGCCATGCTGTGAAGCACAATTCCTCTATGTGTGTAAACGACTCCTTTTGGGTTTCCTGTTGTAGCGGAGGTGTAGCACATACCGGCAGGAGCATTCTCGTCCAGATCGCGGGCAAATGTAAAGGCTGGATCACCTTTTTCAAGCAGTTCTTCATAATGATAGACAGGGAGAACAGTTTCAGGAAGCTCCTTCTTATCGGTCATGATAATGAAGGCGGTGACTGTGGGAATTTCGTTCTTAATGGCTTCAATAAGCGGCCAGATATCGGCATCGACGAGCAGCACCTTGTTTTCGGCATGATTGATGATATAGGCGATCTGCTGCGGCGCAAGGCGGATATTGATCGTATGAAGTACTGCTCCTGAGCACGGAACCGCAAAATATGCTTCAAGATGGCGGTGATGATTCCAGCTGAGAGTACCGACCCGGTCGCCCCTTTGAACTCCTAGTCCCTTAAGACTGCTGGCAAGCCTTCTTGTCCGCTGGCCGATTTCTTTATAGGTCAGCCTGTGAATTCCCCCGTCGGTTCTTGAGACCACCTCTTTTTTTGAAAAATATTTCTCAGCCCTTTCCAGCATCTGTGCCATCAGCAATGGAGCGTTCATCATAACTCATTCCTCCTGTCATCAGGTTATACTTATAAATTCTGCTGATGTACAGGTTTATCCTTTGTTTTCTCCACAAATTTTCGGTATTTTCTGACAAATAAAAAAGCCCTTAAAGGGCTCAGGCGTTTTGCTTATGGAAGGTTTCCTCCAGGAGCTTGATCTTTTGCTCTGTATAACTCTTGAAGCTCTCATTATAGGACTTTGGATCCTTAGGGTTGGCAAACTGGGTGATTCCGCCGGTTTGCGGATGCACAAACTTGCTTGCTGCTCCGCAGCCGATGCCGATGATCGTCTGCATTTCTTCCATGATCATGATGTTATAGATGCTCTCCTGTCCCGGAACAGAATAACCGACGTTTTCCAGGTTTCCGAGAATATTTTTCTGGCGGTAGAGATAATACGGGAAATATCCATGGCTTTTTGTCCAATGCTCCGCCATTCCCATCATATCCTCCACTTCAGCCCTTGAAGCTACCTGATATTTGCGTTTGTTCCGTGTCATTTCAGATGCTCTTTTAAAGGAAAGGGTGTGCACGGTAAGCGATTCCGGCATCAATTTTTCTGTTTCCGACAGGGTATGTTCAAATTCAGAGGTTCCTTCTCCCGGCAGCCCGATGATCAAATCCATATTAATATTGTTCATTCCTGCTTCCCTGGCCAGCCAGTATTTTTCTATAGTCTCCTCCACCGTATGATGGCGGCCGATCGCCTTCAATGTTTCCTGGATATAAGATTGAGGGTTGATGCTGATACGGTCAATATTCCATTTATTCAGGACATCAAGCTTTTCACTGGTAATGGTATCAGGCCTGCCCGCTTCCACGGTAATCTCCCTTATATTCTTCACATCAGGGAATGATTGATGCATTTCCTCATACAGCATATCCATTTCTTCAGCTGTGATGCTTGTAGGCGTGCCTCCTCCGTAATACACTGTGGTGATCCTGATTCCATTTTCAGTGAGCCATCTGCCTATTTCCCGCATCTCATAGTGGAGTCCGCCAAGGAAGGAATCCACGGATCCCTGACGCCCGTTGATTGCATAGGCGGGGAAGGTGCAATAAGCACATTTTGTCGGACAGAAAGGGATGCCGACATAAATGCTGACTTCCTCTTTTAAGCTGTAGAGATCCGGAACGACACTGAGCTGCCTGTCTACGATTTTCTGCATCAACTCGATTTTCTCTTCAGAAATCATGTACTGTTCCTGAAGCTCCTGCCTTGCTTCATTGATGGAAGCACCCTCCTGGTTTTTCTTATGAAGGAGCTTGGTCGGACGGATCCCGGTCAGGATCCCCCACTTCTGCTCCATCCCGGTGGCTTCCTGCAGAAGTGACAGATATGCCTTGCTGAATGCGTTCTTTTTTTGCTTGAACAGTTCTTTTTCCGTCTCATGATGCAGCAATTCTTCATCAATTAAAACACTCCATGAAGAACCTCCCGCCAAATCTCTAAGACTGGCAGCAGCCTTTATGCGTGAGGAAAGATCCTCCACGGAAAATTCCACTATATATTGAGCTTCTCCGTCATCAGTAAAGCCGACGCTTGACGTCTCGAAAAATAGATTGGCTATATTGGTAAAAGGCCTGATCAGTCTTTCATCATGAATCCCTTTAATATAAATGTGCATTTTATCACCTGGTTATCCCATTAAATTTGCATGGGGTTGTTTGTTAGTTTCCCACGCGGCTGCTACTAGTGTACAAAATCGAGGAGGAGGGGTCAATGAGAGTAACTGGCCTCTATATAGCCTGAAGGTTTTATCTACAGTAAACCAACATGAGTTTTCTACTCACAACCCATGCCTGGAAAAAAACATAGAGAAGAGCAGGAACTAACACAATAAGGCGGTGGAGCGGAACAAGACACACCAGGAATGCCAGGAAGATGCATGATGTGCGCACCCCGCTGCAGGAAGCCTTATAATCCATGCAGCTCCGCCCCTTTTCCACAGAAAAAGATCCCCCCTCTAAAAAAGGCGGCATCTCGTGACAGTGCTATTTCTCTACCTTCACTTCTTTTTCCCTGTCCATGGCAGCGATCTGCGGCTGCCTGCGGAACACTTCTTTAATGGTATAAGCTGCCCCGAGCTGGTCATTTGTTCTGGTCTGCCACGCGGCTGCTGCTTTAACTTCCGGCACGGAGTTGCCCATCGCAACGCCAAGCCCGCTGTGTTCAATGAGTTCCAGATCATCCGCCCCATCGGCGATGGCCATGATTTCTTTCTTTTTTATCTGATAATGCTGTGCCAGATATTGCAGTCCAGCCCATTTTGACACACCTGCAGGAACAATGGTAAAAACATTTTTGTTCATCCTGATGCAGTCTATTTCATCAAACATTTTTTGAAGCACTTCGATCATTTCATCCATTTCCTTTTCATCTTCAAAAATCACATCTATTTTGGGCGGTGCTGCAGGATTGGTATGAAGTGCTTCGCTTAAAATATCTACGTATTGGTGGGAGTAAAAATAAGGTTCATTCTTATAATAGGACGCCTTGCCAATCAGATTTTCCGGCAGGTTCACCCGGTTGCCCATCATATATTTTTCATGATAGAGCTTAATCTGGCTTGAAGATGTTTCCAGAAGCTTAACCAGTTCAAGCGTCAATTCTTCAGAAATCCTTCGTATCAAAATCGGCTTATCGACAGTTCCCACATATGCACCCTGATGGGCGACGAGAAGCGGCTTGATCCGGAGTGCTTTAGCCACTTTCCTGGCAGATGCAAAATTCCTCGAGGTGACAAGAGCCGTAAGCACGCCCTTCTGGTGCACATACTCCAGCGCATCCCTTGTCGCTTTATGCACCTTCCCATTCGATTGCAGCAGTGTTCCATCTATATTAACGGCTAACAAACGATACACCATGATGATCTCCCCCATCTTCTATGTTATAACCATGCATATGACGGAAAAACGGGGGCTAGAACCTGTTCACCCGTGGTGGAAAGATGAAACACCCGGCACATAAGATTCCCTGAGGGGGGACTGACCCCATTTCCGGGAAATGGGGTCAGTCCCCCCTCAACCCATGAAAAAACCCTCTCATTCATGAGAGGGCCCCTGTTATTGCTGGTCTGGTGTTCCGTATGTTTCGTCCAGCGGTTTCAGAATGATTTTGTTCAATTCGCCGATGATCATGCTCATGCGCTGTTCTGCATCCATGAGCCGGGAAATGGTTTGGTTCTGCTGTACGAGCGCTACCGTTTTTTGTGCCTGCTGAATTTCTTCCTGGGAGATGTCCTGTCCAGCCATCTGTTTCTGCTGGATTGTCATCTGGACATTGCGGAAGTTTTCAAACATGCTTTTAGAAGCAGGATCTGCATTCAATTCAGAGAACCTCTGCTTTAGATCATTAAATTCCTGGCTCTGTCTGATCGCCTTTTCCAACTCATAGGCTGCATCATATATATTGTTGCTCATGTAAATTCCTCCCTTTGGGCTTTTCTGGTAAATCCTAAGCATTTTAGCTACAGGTTACGTTAACATGTTATCCTCATCGATTGCAAATAATAATATGGATGTTTGATGGAATGCCTGAATTCTACCCTATGATACATAAACGTGAATTATGCACGATCCTGCACCCGGCTCCCCCTGTAAGCATCCTGCAATCAATGGACTGGCATAATATTAAGAATTATAATGGTAGCATGGAGGGATACGTATGATATCACATTTTACATATGAAAGCCTTTTTAAAGATGCTTCCATACCAGGCTGGAAGATTCAGTTTTATTACCAACAGCGCCATTATTCCGCCATTTATCATTCAGACGGCCGGATAGAATGGAAATCTGATACCCCGCCTGCAGATGATGCGGCTAATATCGAGAGCTATATCCATGAGCTCATGCTGTTCCATGTTTACGAATAATCCAGATATTCCGGAGGCTCCTATGATTAATAAACTAAAAATCAAATACCCCGGCCTCATCATTCACAAGGCTGCCTCCCCTTTTTATGAGGACTACCATTATTTTACCACATCCTCTGACATATGCTTTGGCATTCCGAAGGATTCGGCAGCCGGGGGTGAGCTGGAACTTTTAAGAATGATGTTCACTGCCTTGGACCCCGGGGATGACAGCTTTCAGCTCCTCAGCGGGGCTGAGCAGTGGGAACGATTTTTAACCGGCAGCTCCCGGCACCTGCCACAGGCAACATGGAAGACGGTACGCTTTATTTTCTTTACCGTATTAAGCAAAAACAGTGAGCGCACGGCTGCAGAGGAAGCTTTTCACACCTTATTTGATTCAGGTTCCGTCATTATTTGGTCTTCAGATAAAAACGGTGTGCTCATTGAACCCATGACAACCGATACGTTGGGAAAAGGTGATCTGGAGCCGGTACTCGCCGCGCTCGAAAGCGATTTTTATATCCAGTTCCGCTTATTCATCGGCTCTTTCTATCCATTGGATTCCTCCCTCAGAGAACAATTTGAATTGGAGAAACAATGTTTTTCAATTGGAGAAAAGTATGTGCCGGGTTACAGGCTTCAGGGCCTTGCAAATACATTCCCCTTCCTGCTTGCTTCAGGGCTGGTGCAGGATAAGAAGGATTGGTTCATTGAGCGTCTGCTCGGTGATGTGATCAAGGATGATGAACTTATCGAGACAGTAAAGACCTATATTGAATGCAGCTCAAATGCGAGCCTTGCTGCCAAGAAACTATTCATGCACCGCAACAGTCTGCAATACCGCATTGATAAATTCATTGAAAGGACGGGCCTTGACATCCGCTCCTTCCAGGATGCACTGGCTGCCTACCTGCTGATTGCCTTGTCATCTGCTTAGAATTGGGCACCCTGCCTAAAGGGTGTCCATTCTTTTTGTGCACGTTTACATATCGTTATTTCCCGGCTTGTCATACAATCAATTTATAATCGTTACATATAAATCAGGAGGTTATAAAAATGGCAGAACTTCGCTTAGACCATATCTATAAAATTTATGATAATAAAGTAACAGCAGTTTCCGATTTCAACCTTCATATCCAGGATAAAGAATTCATCGTATTCGTCGGTCCTTCGGGCTGCGGGAAATCTACGACACTTCGTATGATTGCCGGCCTTGAGGAAATTTCAAAAGGCGAATTCCATATCGATGGCAGGCTTGTGAATGATGTGCCGCCAAAAGACCGCGATATCGCGATGGTGTTCCAGAACTACGCCCTATATCCGCATATGACGGTTTATGATAACATGGCTTTCGGATTGAAGCTTCGTAAAATGCCAAAAGCTGAAATTGACAGAAGGGTTAAAGATGCCTCAAGGATCCTTGGCCTGGATCCGTATCTCGACAGGAAACCAAAGGCACTATCAGGCGGTCAGCGCCAGCGTGTTGCACTTGGCCGCGCCATTGTCCGTGATGCTAAGGTCTTCCTTATGGATGAGCCGCTCTCAAACCTGGATGCCAAGCTGCGTGTTCAGATGCGTGCAGAAATTGCCAAGCTTCACAAACGCCTTGAAACCACTACTATTTATGTAACACATGACCAGACGGAAGCCATGACCATGGCAACGAGATTGGTTGTAATGAAAGACGGACTCATCCAGCAGGTTGGATCTCCAAAAGAAGTATATGAAAATCCTGAAAATGTTTTTGTCGGCGGATTCATCGGCTCCCCAGCCATGAACTTCCTGAACGGCACCCTTCAAGGCGGTAAATTTGTGATCGGCGATGTATCCGTAACTGTTCCAGAAGGAAAATTAAAGACTCTCCGTGAACAGGGTTATGACGGCAAAGAATTGATCCTGGGCGTTCGTCCTGAGGATCTGCACGATGAGCCGATCTTTGTGGAATCCAGCGACTCTGTCATCAAAGCCCATATTGAAGTGGCTGAACTGATGGGTGCAGAATTCATGCTTTACTCTCAACTCGGCGGCCAGGACTTTGTTGCCCGCGTAGATGCCCGTACGATTGTACAGGCAGGCGACACTCTTGATCTTGCACTGGACATGAACAAGGTCCACTTCTTTGATAAAGAGACTGAATCCCGTATCCGTCCACAGCGCCAGACCGTTACTGTATAATACAAGAAAAATTAAGGAGCCGGCACCCAGCCGGCTCCTTTTCTATTCCTTTACAAACAGGACCCGGTCGTGCCCGCATGAAGGGCATGACAGGAGATGAGGACATATTTCATCTTCCGAGCTGTTTTTAAAGCCGTCTCCTAGTTTAACGGTTTCTTCATCATTATAATGACCATACGGATCCAGATAATCAGAAACCTTGCCCGAATCTTCCATATCTGTCCCGCAGACACTGCAGAACGCCTCCAGCTTTTTAAATCCATTGCAATATGGACACATTCCCATCTCGATCCCCCCTATGCTGTTAGTATGGTTAGGAATCTTAGGCAGTATGTGAAGGATTCATCCAACCTGCTATCATGTTGCACATCCAGCATACGGTTCCTTGACATAGCCAGGGGCAGCAGTCAGGCCGCTCGCTCCAGCACCTTTAATTCTTATTTACCATTTTTCCGGGATCCACCCATTCATCAAACTGCTCATCTGTAACATATCCGAGATGCAGGGCAGCCTCCTTCAGAGTCAGGTTTTCATTAAAGGCATATTTTGCAATCTCAGCGGCTTTTTCATAGCCGATATGAGGGTTCAGGGCTGTTACAAGCATAAGGGACTGGTCCACATATTCCTTGATTTTTTCCCTGTTTGCTTCAAGACCTTCAATGCAGTTTTTATGGAAGGATGCCATGCCATCAGCCAGCAGCTGTACCGACTGCAGAAAGTTATAGATAATGACCGGTTTAAATACATTCAGCTCGAAATTTCCCTGGCTTGCTGCAAAGGAAATCGCGGCATCATTTCCAAATACCTGGACGGCTGCCATTGTCAGCGCTTCACTCTGTGTTGGATTCACTTTCCCGGGCATGATGGAGCTTCCTGGCTCATTAGCCGGTATAGTCAGCTCTCCGATGCCGCTCCTCGGCCCGCTTGCGAGCCACCTGACATCATTTGCAATCTTCATAAGATCTGCAGCAAGTCCCTTTATTGCCCCGTGGGCATAAACCAGTTCATCATGGCTTGTTAATGCATGAAAAAAATTCCGGCTTGGACGGAAAGGATAGCCCGTCCCGCTTTCAATATAGCGCGCAGCTGTAACTGCAAAGTCCCTGTCCGCATTGATTCCGGTGCCGACGGCCGTCCCGCCAAGCGCCAGATTCAGCAGCTGGCGGCTGCTTTCTTCAATCATTTCTGAACTGCGTTCAAGCATCGCCCTCCAGCCGCTGATTTCCTGTCCTAGCGTCAGGGGAGTCGCATCCTGGAGATGGGTGCGCCCTATTTTGACAAGGTCCCGATACTCTTCTTCCTTTGCGGCCAGGGCCTCCTCAAGTTTTCGGAGCGGAGGAAGGAGCTGGTCCGCTACAGCCTTATATGCAGCTATATGCATGGCTGTAGGGAATGTGTCATTGGAGCTTTGTGACATATTGACATCATCATTTGGATGAACTCTTTCCAGGCTGCCTGCCTCATGCAGAAGATGGGTGGCACGGTTCGAAATGACCTCGTTCACATTCATATTTGTCTGAGTACCGCTCCCTGTCTGCCAGACTACCAAGGGAAAATGATCGTCATATTCGCCGTCCATGATTTCATCACAAACCCTGCAAATCGCTTCCTTTTTCTCTGCTCCCAATTTTCCCAGCTCAAAGTTAGCCTGAGCGGCCGCCTTTTTCACTTGTGCAAAAGCATGGATTAGCCGCAGGGGCATCTTTTCACTGCCAATCTTGAAATTATTCCGGCTGCGTTCTGTCTGTGCGCCCCAGTATTTGTCTGCAGGCACTTTCACTTCTCCCATTGTATCCCGTTCCATACGATAATCCATTTATAATCGCCTCCCCTTTTTCTTTTCCCTGAAATCCAGCCAAATTAACGGGCACTCCATCATTTATCCCCGAATAGCTGTTTTTCTGACTTTCTGTGTATAGGCCTCATATATGCGCAAGGCACAATCTTCAGGAGAACTTCTCTCTGTATCCACTTCTATGTCATACCTCAGGTCTTTGTGGATATGCGGGAATTGTTCCGCTGCAAGGCCCATCCGCCTGTCCCCCCTTTCTTCTTCCCGGCGCGCCAGTTCTTCAAGCGGGCAATGGAGGCCCGCATAAAAAATGGGATAGGAGTCCAATGTGGAGCGGAAGTCAGCCTTTACTGCTTCATTGTGCAGTACCTCGTCCAGGATGATATTCACTCCCTGATCTGAAAACATCGCTGCAGTTCTATGGTAAAACACTTCTGTATCCACAGGAATCAGCCTGTTCCCAGGGCGGTCTTCCATCCGCTCAATCAATAAGTCAAATTCATCGATGGACAAAGGAAAGAAATCCGGCAGGAGCTTTATCAGCTCACGGGCCAGAGCCGATTTTCCGGAGCTCGATGTCCCGTTCAGTAAAATAATGTTACCTTTGTCCATGGGTTCACCTCTTTTTAGTATGTAACTGCTGCTTCAAGTATAATTAGAAGATTCAAAAATCTCCAGCTTCAGATTCTTCAGCATAAAACACACATGGGTTTTCTACCCGCGCCCATGCATGGAAAAGAACTGGACAAGAGCAGGAACAAACACAATAAGGCAGTGAAGCGGAGCAAGATGCAGGCAGGAATGCCAGAAGATAAATGAGCTCATTCCCAGCTCCAGGAAGCTTGATCAGCTCCACCCCTTTTCCACAGAAAAAGCAGCAGAATTTAATCTGCTGCCCCCTTTTTTATCTGACCAGAACAAAAGTCGATTTTGCCGGCACTTTGACGGCTGCTCCCTTGACTGTTCGCAGAACCTTGATGCCTGCCTTGTTACCGTCGGCCAGTACCCGCCATACATCACTTGCCGGAAGCTTGAATTCAGTTTCGGCTTCGTTTGCATTGTGAAGGACGGCAATCTGCCGGCCAGGATCGTGATTGGCCCTAGCGTCCAGCGTGAAAGCTGCTGTGCCTGCCGGTGAATCAATGAAGGTAAGATTCTTTTCTATTTGAGCGGCTGTATTCATCCGGAAGGAGGAATAACGCTTCCTGAGCTGAATCAGCCCTTTCATATACTGAACTTCTTCGTTAAATTCGCCGCGTCTGTTCCAGTCCAGCTGATTAATGCTGTCCGGAGACTTATAGCTGTTATGGTCTCCCTGCTTTGTTCTCATGAATTCCTGTCCGGCATGGATGAATGACATTCCCTGTGAAGTCAGCAGGATGGAGGATGCCAGTTTGTGCATCTGTATCTGCTGTTCCTTCCCTGCTTCCGGGTTAGTCAGCTGGAGCTTATCCCATAATGTATGATTATCATGGGCCTCCACATATGTGACAACCTGTTCGGGATCCTTATATGTGGCCATTCCGTCTGGATAATGGATACCTGCTTCAATGCCCTGCTTGATTATGCTTTCTGTCCCAGGCTTTCCGTTGATGAATCCTCTGTCTCTCTCATCAAACACGCTTCCCTTCAGACTGTCACGGATGCTGTCGTTAAAATGGGCGATTCCTTCCATTTTCCCGGCATTTTTTTGATTGGCCTTCTCAGAAGCAGGAAGCGGTGTCCCCATATCCCAGCCTTCTCCCAGTACAACGATGGAAGGATCAATTTCATCCAGCGTCTTTCTGACCTTATTCATCGTGTCAACATCGAGGATGCCCATCAAATCAAATCGGAATCCATCTAAATGATATTCCTCAGCCCAATAAGCTGCAGATTCAACAATGAATTTTTGTGCCATTTTCCGTTCAGATGCAATATCATTGCCAACTCCAGTACCGTTGGCTGGAGTCCCATTTTCGTTATATCGGAAATAATAACCCGGCACAAGTTTATTGAAGCTATGCTCCTGCATATCATATACATGGTTGTAGACAACATCCATGATGACCCGCATGCCATTGTCATGAAGCCCCTGCACCATCTGCTTCAGCTCTGTTATCCTGGTGTATGGATTGTATGGATCTGAGGAATAAGAACCTTCTGGTGCATTATAGTTTTTTGGATCATAGCCCCAGTTAAACTGCGGTGTGTCCAATTTAGTTTCATCCACTGTGCGATAATCATAGATTGGCAGGAACTGAACATGAGTGACCCCAAGGTCCTTCATATAATCAAGTCCGGTCGACAGGCCTGCAGAGTTTCTGGTGCCTTTCTCTATGACCCCGAGATACTTTCCTTTCTGCTTGATTCCGCTTTCTTTTTGGATGGAAAGGTCTCTGACATGCAGCTCATAAATAATGGAGTCCTCAGGTTTTTTCAGAGAGGGCTTGTTCGCCTTCCATTTACCTGGATCTGTTTTATCCAGATTTGCAACGACGCCTCTATCGCCATTGACAGTTACTGCACGTGCATAAGGGTCTACAGCCTCATTCCATTTATCACCGATCAGCACCTTATATGTATAAATAAGGCCGTCCTGGTTTCCCTTAAGCTCGGCGGTCCATGTTCCCTTTTTGCTTTTCACCAGGGGAATTTCTTTCCCTGCAGGCGCATCCCATGAGCTGTATGTTACAAGCTTTGCTTCTTTGGCTGTTGGTGCCCAGAGTCTGAAGGATGTCTGTGTGTTTCCGTATGTGTTCCCAAGATCATCTCCCCCGTAAAAGTACAAATCATCAAATGCCTCAGTGCGCACAGCGCTTCCCATCTCAACAAGCTTTTCGCCATAGCCTTTTATAGAGAGTTTATATTGGGCAGACAAGTCCAGGGCAGACTTTGTGATGATTTTGAACTTTTTGACCGCATCCCCTTCATTTGGCTGGATGGCTTTTATCTCAGCACCTTCCAACGTAATATCCGACTGATCCAATTTCAGAGGGACATTTGTAGTGACGCTGATTGAGTTCATTTCATCTATCAATGCGGACATTATCTTAGGAGTTACATCTGCTTTTGGCTCCTCCGTATAGACATTATCCTCTCCGCTTATGACCCAGACTTCGGCTGCTCCGTCCTTAATGTTGATAAATCTGTCGCCGCCGTCCTTTTCCCAGGAATCAGTCCTGACAATGAATCCCGCTTTGGTGTGAGAGCCCTCCAATGTGACTTCAGCAATCTTTCCAAAACTGTCTTCACCGGTGAAAGGATAGGCCTTTCCATCTTTCCCGTCAGGCCAGATCCATAGATTCCAATCCTTGGTGTTCCCGGGTTCCGGCTGGTAATGGATTTTAAGGGAAGTAGTGGTTTCAGCTTGTGCAACCGTTTTCACAAAATTCCATAAAAAAAGTGATGAACACAAAATTAAGACTAATAAACTAGCAAGAATTACTTTCGTTTTCTTTTTCAAACTGTCAGCCTCCTTTTCTTTTATATAACAATTCTATTATATAAAATCAGTGAAAACGTTTCCACTATTTTCTGAATGGTTTCATTTTTTAGGGAAAAAGACCTGTTCTAGGCTGTTTCCGCTTTGCTGCCCGGTATGCAAAAGCGGCGAGTAAATCAGTGTATCTGGCGAGTAAAACGGCTGCTTCGGCGAGTAAATTCTCTTTTCGGATAGTAATTTTTCTTTTTGGATAGTAAAGTACCTTAGTTGGCGAGTAAAGTGTTCACTTTGGATAGTAACAGCTTTTTTACAATCCTGACAGGTGAGGTGGTGAAAGTTTTTCTTCAGGATGAAGCTGAATTGGAATGGAAGCAGCTGATTTTGTTTAAAAAAACATTGAAATTGTTCTAAATTCTAAGTTATTGTGAAGAATCCGATCCCCCAGCCTGACGTTTAGTACCTGCATATCCTCCAAGCTAAAAAAAGCTGCCAGCCGTTTCCGGCTGGGCAGCTCTCATTACCCTGCTATATTTTGTTTCTTTCCCTGCTGAAGTTTGTACATTTGATAGTATCTTCCCTTAAGCTTCATCAGTTCATCATGGCTTCCTTTTTCTGCGATTTTACCTTTATCGAGAACCAGGATCTGATCTGCATTTTTAATGGTTGAAAGCCTGTGGGCAATAATGAAGGTGGTGCGCCCCTTCTTCAGGACTTCCATTGCTTCCTGGATGATGGCTTCTGTCTCGGTGTCAATGCTTGCTGTTGCTTCATCAAGTATCAGAATAGCCGGATTAAAGGCAAGAGCACGGGCAAAGGAAATGAGCTGGCGCTGCCCGGATGACAGCGTGCTGCCCTTTTCAATTACCGGCGTATCAATGCCCTTATCCAAATGAGTCAGCACCTGATCGCCGCCTACATCCTTCAATGCTTTAATGACTGCCTCCCTTGTAATCCTGGGATCATCAAGGCTGATATTGGAAGCAATCGTTCCTGTGAATAAATAAGGATCCTGGAGTACAATTCCCATATGTTCACGAAGCGTCTGATAAGGGATATCCTTAATGTCCACTCCGTCAATGGTAATGCTGCCTGAATTGCTGTCGTAGAACCTGAACAAGAGGTTCATGATTGAGCTCTTACCGGAACCTGTATGCCCGACCAGAGCGACCGTTTCCCCCTGCTGGGCTTTGAAGCTTATATTCTTCAATACATTTTCCCCTTGTTTATAGGCAAAGGAGACATCCTTGAACTCAACATTCCCGGAGTAACGCGGAATTTTCCCGTCACTGACCTCTGTCCCTTTTTCATCCAGGAGATTGAATACCCGCTCCCCGGCCACCAGTGCCTGTTCAAGGTTGGCAAACTGATTCACAATGCCGGATATTGGATGAAACAGCCGGTTGATATAATCAACTAGGGCATAAAGCATACCAAGTGATATAACGGAGTTCACATTCAGGGATTCCTTCCCGAAATACCAGATAAAAGCGACAAACGTTATATTCCTCAGCACATTCACCAGGTTGTGGCCGGTCAGTGAATTGAGGCTCAGCATTTTATTCTGATACTGAAAATGTTCATCATTCAGCTTTTTAAAGGATGAGACCGTTTCTTTTTCACGGTTGAACGCCTGAATGACATTCATCCCCTGAATGGACTCATTGATCGATGCATTGATGTCGCTCACTCTTGCACGGATGATATGATTGTATTTTGAAGCATATTTCCGGTAAACCAGCGTCCAGATGACAAGGATCGGAATGAGCAGCAGAAACAGCATGGACAGCTTTGGCGACAAAATGAACACAGCGATAAAAATACCGATGATCGTGATGATGCTTGAGAAGAAGTTGGCCAGTACGGCTACATACAATTCTCTGATTGCTTCTGTGTCATTGGTTATCCTTGAGACTACCTTGCCAGCCGGCAGATTATCGTAGTAAGAGATATGAAGAGTTTGAATATGAGTAAACAAATCCTTCCTCATCTTCTGGATAATCCGGTTTGCCGCTTTCTGCAGATTATATCTCTGGCCATACTGGAATATCGCAGCTATAATCAACAGTCCGAAATAAATAACAGCAAGCTTCAGGATCCGGGGAATTTCCGGACGGTAGAAATTCATCAGGTCGCCCCTTGAAATATAATCCACCTCATACTTCTCGGTCCCCTTGCCTGTTCTTACGGTCAAAACATTTCCATCCAGACTGCGCTTGCCCGCTTTTACAGCCGGTTCGTCTATGAATACGAATTTAGTGCCAATCTGGAGAATGGAAACAGCCTTGCCTTTTTCCTCGCCGCTTGTAAAATATTCTTCCCTTTTATAATGTTTGCCTTTATAAAAGGCTGTGTCTTTTCCTTTTTCTGTTTCATGCCAGACAGACTCAATGCCCATGATATGGGAGTCAATTACTTTCTTTGCAATGAACGGGCCGGCAAGATCGGCGGCAACTGATACAGCAAGCATGATGAGTGCCGCCCATATGATTTTTTTATACAGCGATGCATATTGATACAGCCTTTTGCCTGTCATTATGCAACCACCTCCGATTCTTCTTCCACCTGCTGCCGCTCAAACTGTTCCTGATACCAGCCTGGCTGCTCCAATAATTCACGGTGTGTTCCTTCTTCGATCACCTTTCCGTCATCGAGCACAATAATCCAGTCGGCATGCTGTACAGCAGACAGCCGGTGAGTCGTGATGATGGTCGTTTTTCCGCTTCTGCCCTTGCGAATGTTTTCAATGATGGTGGTTTCGGTTTTAGCATCCACGGCCGAGAGCGAGTCATCAAGTATCAGGATGTCAGGATCCCGGATGAGTGCGCGGGCAATGGAAATCCTTTGTTTTTGGCCGCCTGAGAGTGCTACCCCTTTTTCCCCTACCATCGTTTTCAGCCCATCAGGAAGATTGGCAAGATCTTTATTAAAGTCGGCAAAATGAATGGCATCCCACAACTCCTTCTCGCCTGCTTCCGGGTTTCCAAAGAGGATATTTTCCTCTACGGTCCTTGAGAACAGGAAGTTATCCTGGGGAACATATCCAATCCAGCTCCTGACTGTATGGATGTCCTGTTTTTCAAGCGGGATGTCTGTGATGGAAAGAGAGCCTTTCCCGAGCGGATATTCCCTTAAAAGCTGTTTGATCAAGGTTGTTTTTCCGCTTCCGGTCTTGCCGACAATACCGATTGTGCCCCCTTGTTCAATACGAAGGGATATTCCTTTTAAATTATCGTGCTTGGAAGACGGATATTGGAAACTGAATTCCCCAAATTCGATATTCCCCGGATAGGCCGCGGTGTCAGGAACACCGGCAACCTTCACATCCTCTTCATAGGCAAGTGTTTCACTCACGCGGTCAAGCGACGCATTGCCGCGCTGCATGATGTTTATGAGTTCACCGATAGCGAACATCGGCCAGATCAGCATCCCGAGATATACGTTGAAGGAAACAAGTTCACCAAGAGTCAGCTTCTGGTCAAACACCAGGACTGCCCCGTAGCTCAGCCCGATCAGATAGCTCAACCCGACCAGAATCTTTATGGTGGGGTCAAATAATGAGTCTATCCTTGCAACAGAAAGATTTTTATTATATACATCTTCCGTCATATCACCAAAACGCTTTTCATCGGCCCTTTCCTGCACATACGCACGGATTACCCGTACACCGGCCACTGATTCAAGGACCGTATCATTCATATCACCGAAGGCATCCTGTGCAGATGTGAATCTTTTATGGATCCTCTTGCCGTATATATTCATGATCCATGCCATCAAAGGAAGCGGCAGTATGGCCGCCAGCGTCAGCTTCCAGTCAATCAGGATGCACATCGTGCCAATGATGGTGGCTGTAAACATAAGTGCATCTGTCAGTGTCAGAATCCCAAAGCCTGCCGTGACAGATATGGCTTTAAGGTCATTTGTTGCCCTGGCCATCAAGTCACCTGTACGGTTCTTTTCAAAGAAGGATGGAGTCATTTTCAGCAGATGGCCCATAAGCATGGATCTCATCCGTTTCTCGAGGATGAATGCACCGCCGAACAGCTGGTACATCCAAATATAAGAAAGCCCGTATACCCCGATGGCAATCAGGGACAGCTGCAGGATATACTTGAAGATCCCGGCTAGTGTAAGACTTCCTGTATTGATATCATCAATTGCCAGCCCTACAAGCCTTGGCGGCAGTACTTCGGCAATGTTGACCACCAATAACAGCGTAATCGCAATGGTGTATCTCAGCCAATACTTTTTAAAAAACCATGTTAATTTCCGAAAGATAGACAGCATATTTTTGCCTCCTGTTTAGTTGATTCCATTGTTTTTTGACTAGCCGCTGTCTGGATCCAATGCCCCGACAATCAATAAAAGTTCTCCATTTCTCATTTTTACTTACCTCCATTTTTTTATATTGGAAAGAGCGGATGCTCATTTACCCGGGAAATAAACGTGCTGCAAAGCAAAAAAAGGCTCTACGCGAAAAAGTGCGGGAGCCTTTGGGAACCAAAGGCATAAAAAAGCACAGGTCGCGGTATTGTGCCGCAGCCTGTGCCTGATTATGCCTATTACGCCTGTAAATAGGGTTATAGGAATATATCAAGGCTGCGCAGATGGAATAATGTTCTCTTGATTACATTGACTTCATATGCCATGACGCAGCCCTCCGTTTCTAAAATGGTTTCTTCTGTTGTACTTTACTATCTCTTTAAAAAATTGTCAATTTTTTCTTTTCGGAATATTTAAGCTACTCCACGGTACACTTTTTATTTTTATGCCGTCTTTACAAGTAATATCCCTAATTAGACTGCCCTATTCTGTGCGGCTTTCATTCCGCCTTGCGGGTCTTCCGCATATTTAGGAAGCAGGTATGCATAGATCAGGCTCACTAACATAAGAGACCCGCCCGTTATCCAATACAAGCCTTCGATTGAAATGAACCCGGGGAAAGCAAATGAAATGAACCCTAGCATAAGGGATTGGGACACCATCATGAGAGGGGTAATCCATCCCTGCACCCTCCCCATCATCTTGGGATCCACAATCCGCGGCATCCAGCCGCCAAGGGCAATATTACAGAAAGGAAGGAAAAAAGCGGCACCTAATATAGCTGCCAAAAACCATGGAGTCTCCCCTGCAAAGCTTGACAGAACCACAAATGCCCCTGAAAAGACAAGTCCTACTATCAGGCAGTTCATCAGTTTCGTCTTCCTGGCAAATGAAGAAGCCGCAACACTTCCTATCAGGATGCCGGTACCAAAAATGACTCCCAGAATAATAGAATATTCCTCATAATGCACAGGCTCAAGTTTGTATTTCAATATGAAGATCGGCATTACGGCAAAACCTCCATTCACAATGCCGAAAATGCAAAACCCGCTCAGGAGGGAAAGCAGCAGCTTGAAGTTCCATATATATCCCATGCCCTGCTTAAAATCGTTCAGGACCAATTTGATATCGAGATCCCGGAGAGTATGCCGCCCATTAGGCATTCGCACTTTTTCCGGAATGCGGCAGAAACTGATCAAAAGGCCGCTTATGATAAAGCTAAGTGCATCCACGGCTATAGCCCCATAGATGCCCAGCTGCCAGTAAAAGAAGACGCCCAGCCCGTTGCCGACCAGCATGAACAGACTCTGGACCATCTGGTTAAGGCCGGCTGCTGATGTATAATCATCCTTCCCAAGCACACCCTGCAGAATGGATGATTGGGCTGGGGCAAAAAATTTCTGCACACCGCTTCTTAGGAATAAAACAGCAAAGATCAGCGAGATCATTCCAATCTTTAATGCCCCTAGGAGCAGCAGGGTCAGCCCAAAGCAGATCCAATCACAGTTCTTTGCGATCATCTGCCGGTCCATCCTGTCAGCAATTACACCTACCAGAAAAAATACAGCCAGCGTAGGAAGGGTATACATCAGTTCTGAGACTGTCGCATATGCGGGGTTTTGGGCAAACCGGTCCAGCAGATAAAACATGAAGGCCGTGATTCCAATCACACTTCCCATCTGTGAGCTGAAATTGGCAAAAAAGAGCTTTGTGAATAAAGGGTTCTTAAAGATAGCAAATGTTTTTAACATACGTCTCCTCTTTTCTCATAGAAGGAGAGGCTGGTGTCTATTCATGAAGCTTTATTAACTGCTCTCTGCATAGCTTATTGTTCGAATGTTCCTTTAACGATGGCTTTTCCTTCACGCACCATGATTCTGCCAAGGGCCGCCACCAAATCGATCTCAAGTGAGCCTTTTTCCAGAATCACCAGGTCAGCGTCCCTGCCCTTTTCAATCCTTCCCTTTTTCTTGAGCTTCAGGATAGCCGCAGGGTTTTCAGTAATGACCTTAATGGCGGTCTCAAGGGCAATTCCTTCATCGAGCACTGCATCGCGGACTTCCTTAAAGAGCGAGGAACATTTCCCGATGGTGAGGCCCACCAGTTCCCCTTCTTCATTAAAGTCAGGCAGGGAGGCCTGCCCGTCAGAGGTGAAGGTAATGGAATCCGGGCTGACCCCCGCTTCAAGCATGATCTTTAAACCCTTGCTGCACTTCATTTCGCCGCCTTCGAGGAATTTTGATATGGTGCTCGTTGTGAAGTCGACATAGCCCCCTTTTTTTGCATAACGAATGGCTTCTTCAAACAAGTGGGGATTGCGGTTAACATGAGTAGGATAAAATTGCCGTATGGGAAGGTCTGTTTTCTCGACTGCTTCTTCTATCACCCTGAAATGGTCCCGGCTGTCGCCGATATGTATATTGACAATTCCAGCCTTGCCAGACAGCATTCCTCCAAGCCTGGCCGCTGAAGCAATCTTGGCAAGCTCCTCTGCAGTCGGCTGTGAGGACCTATGGTCGGATATGGCAATTTCACCTGCACCGATCACTTTATCAATCAGGATAATGTCGTCTTCAATTTTTCCAGTCAGCGTTTTCACTGGAACCTGATACGAACCGGTCTGCACAAAACAGGTGATTCCCTCTTCCTCGAGGGCTCTTGCTTTTGCTATCAGACTGGGCATGGTCCTGGTTGTTCCATCTGTGCCGATGACTCCTATGACAGTTGTAATTCCGGCGAGGGTTGCATCTGTCAGCTGCATTTCCGGCGTCCTGGTTTTATAGCTGCCCTCGCCGCCCCCGCCCATAATATGTACATGTGAATCAATGAAACCTGGTACAACAAGCTTATGGGCTGCATCGACGACATTTGTGATTTCTTCAAGCCCCGCGGGTACTTCTATAAACTCATCAATCATCGCGATTTTTGAATCAGCAATCAGGATATCCTTTTTTCCCAGGTATTCAGGAGCAAATATTTCTCCATTTTTAATGATGGTGAGCATCCGTGCTGTATTCCCCTTTCAACTGCTAAAAATAGCTAAACTACATATTTCTTCATATTTTTTCCAATTCCTTCAAAATGAAAATAAAAACTCCTGAATTTTTCTTCATTAATATACCAGCATACCTTTTTATTAATTTTTTCAAATGGTTTCACTTTTTATCTTTCCGGGTAAATAACTGGCGTAGCAAAGTTTCACTTCTGATGTAAGACTAATATAAATCAGGCAATCAAGAAACTTTATTATATAAAAAATAATAAAAGGAGAAGCAAGTGTATGAACGAAATTATCTCTGCCAGCATCTCAATACCAGAAAAGCTGGCCATGAAAAAAATCATGTTATTTTACCAATCTGTTAAAAACTATGACGGAAATGTTTACCTTCTTTGCAGCCAGAAGCTTACAGATGCCAAAAAGCTGTCAAAGCTTGTATCGTTCATGCTTACCATCAATGAATGTGATTCCTTAAAGATCATAGTAGAAGGACAGGATGTCAGCGAAAAGATGCAGGAGCTATTGGATATTGCCTCGCCAACCCAGGAACAGGCACCCGTTCCACGCTACTTTCTTAACCCGACAGATACCATCCAGCTTTAATCTAGAGGAACAGCCACCAGCTTATTGTTTTTCAGTATAAAAAGGGCAGGATCGATCAAAAATACAATTAATTTCTCTTGGAATGGAGTTGATTTCATGCTTCGCACAATCCTAATGATCATTGGCGCAATCGTAGTAATTGGCTTTATCGTAAATGCTTTATCTTAGTCTACCAAGGATATTGTCCTGAAAAAAGGGCAGTATTACCCTTTTGCCAAAAATTAGGTGTACAAAAGCCTCTGCCGGGGGACTCTTGTACACCTGATTTTTTTTGTGGTTCCTGGAACAAAAGGTTGATTGCAGACAAGGGATTCCCGCTGTAATCAAGCTAAAAAAAGGAACAGCCAGACCCATTTACGGATCTGGCTGTTTTGAACTAGGCTTGCTTACCTGCCCAGCCCTGCCTTTTAGGATGCTGGGGCTGGGGCTGGGGCTGCTTCAGCCGGTTTTTTTACATTTGTTTCTCCTCCGCCGGTATCAGGTTCCTCTGGCTCTGGTGTACCTGGATCTGGTTCTTCAGGCTCAGGAGGCTGCGGCGTTTCCGGCTGCGGTTGATCAGGAGTTTCCGGTTCAGGTTCTTCAGGCTCTGGCTCTGCAGGTGGTTTAGCCGGAGGCTTTGGCGGCTCTGCTTTTCCTCCATTGTCACCGCCAGTTTTGCCTGGTTCTGGTTCTGGTTTTGGTTTTACCTGCTCCTTGTCATCTTCCTTTTTATCAGTTTCCCCTGCAGAAGGGGTGCTTTTTTGAGGTTCAGCTTGGACCTCCGGCTGGACAGGCTCTTTTTTCTCGTTCTTTTCTGGAGACTGGCTGTCAGAATTTCCGATTCCTTCCTTCTCGCTCTTGAAGGGCTCTGTCCATTTTTCCCACTTATCCTTCACTTTATCTTTTTGCTTATTCCAGAATTCCTTGATTTCCTTTTCTCTTTCATCCCGTTTATATTCCTCTATGCTTTTGACGCCGAAGGATTTATGTTTTTTATGCTGGAGCGCCCTTGACATGATTTCCCTGAATAAGGGTGCAGCCCCTTCACTGCTGGTGGTTGTAAGATAATGATCTTTGTCTGTGTGATCATAGCCCAGCCAAACTGCGCCTGCCACAACCGGAGAATACCCTGCGAACCATTGGTCCTTCACTCCGTCTATTCCTTCAATCGGCACCTGTGTGCTTCCTGTCTTGCCAGCGATTTCCCATCCGTCCACAGCTGCTGCCGATCCAGTCCCATCCTGAACGACACCCATAAGCATGGCCGTCATTTTCCTGGCATTTCCAGGACTTGTGACCTTGGTTTTCGCTGACTTGAAACGCGCTGCTTCCTTGCCTTCAGCATCCACGATTTTCAGGATGGCATGCGAGTCATTCCTGACACCGTCATTCGCGAAGGCTGAATAAGCTTCTGCCATATCGAGAGGCGACACACCGGAAGCGGTGCCGCCAAGAGCAAGTCCAAGCTTCCTGTCTTCAGCGGACAAATTTATGCCAAACCTCTTGACCGCATCCATCCCCTTCTGTATGCCGACTTCATTCAACAGCCAGACTGCCGGCACATTCAAGGATTCCTGGAGCGCTTCGTACATAGGGACCTTGCCCCGGTAGCTATCATTATAATTTGAAGGCTGATATTCACCGAAATCCATTTTTTCATCCTTTAATGAAGCATTGATGCCAAATCCTTCTTCCAATGCCGGTGTATAGACAGCCAGCGGCTTCATGGTTGAACCCGGCTGCCTTTTCAGCTGTGTCGCATGATTGAACTCCCGGAAGGTATGCTCCCCCCTGCCGCCCACAACCGCATTTATGCCGCCATTTTTAGGGTTTATAAGGACTGTGCCGCTCTGAACAAGAGTTCCGTCGCTTGAATCCGGGAAGAATGAATCTTCCTTATAAACCTCCTCGGCTGCTGCCTGCATATCCTGATCGAGGGCTGTGTATATCTTGTAGCCTCCGGTTAACAGCTCATCCTGATCTATACCATACGTTTTGATGGCTTCTTCAAACACTGTATCAATGTAATAGGGATATCTTCCTTTCAGCGTATCTCCCTCTCCCCCTGCATTTTTAAGTGTAACCTTTTCAGAAGCTGCGGAAGCATAGGTATCCTTGTCAATGAATTTGTATTCCTTCATTTCCTGCAGGACAAGGTTCCGCCTTTTGATGGCCTTTTCTCTGCTTTTATAGGGATCCATATCTCCCGGTGCCTTGACAAGGCCTGCCAGGAGCGCCGATTCAGAGACAGTTAAATCTTCAACCGGCTTGCCAAAATAAATCTGGGCCGCCTTTTTGATTCCCCATGCCCCGTGACCGAAATAGATTTGATTAAGATACATCTCCAGTATCTCATCCTTTGTGAATTTTCGTTCCACTTCCTTAGCCAGGAAATATTCTTTGATTTTGCGTTTATAAGTCCGTTCAGAGCTTAACAGCGAGTTTTTTGTCAGCTGCTGAGTGAGAGTGCTGCCGCCCTGCACAACACCTCCCGCTTTCAGGTTGGTGACGGCTGCCCGGAAAATCCCCTTATAATCAATTCCGCCATGCTCATAGAAACGGCGGTCCTCGATGGCTACCACCGCATCCTTGACATGCTGCGGCACTTTTTCAATCGGGATAGTCTCAGACTTATTGGCTGTTATGGTGCTTGCCAGCTCTCCTTTATGGTCATAGATATAAGTGGGCTGGTACATCGTATTTTTCAATTGGCTGATATCAACCTGGGGTTTTGCGAAGTGCAGAAATCCCGCAACAGTAAGAGCGGAAATGGAAGAAGCCAGCGCGGTGATTTGAAAGAATCTTTTTGCAGCATGCTTCGGCGACGCTTTGGAAAAAAAAGTGAATAAACCTTTCATGTTACTCCCCCTGATCCTGGAAAAACGTATGAATAAGTATAGTTACTTTACCCCGTCCCTATCATGCTCACACCTCGCACTGGCGCATTTTGGGAGATAGTTTTCAGGAACTGTTAAAACAGGGAATAGATAGAATTATTTATTCCTTTACAACAGCGGAGCAAAGAAAGAAACAGCGGCCTCGCTGGTCATCCCGCCTGCCAGAGGACAGCAGGGAGACTTTTGATGTATGCAGATAGCATAAATACATAAATCTGAACAAAATCATCTCTATTTAATCTGCTTTTAAATAAAACCTGCTGAAATCCCTTTGATCAGCCCCCCTCGTTGGGCGGTTACTATCCTAAGTGATCCGTTTGCTCGCCGAGCTGCTGACTTTACTAGCCGAAGTAAAAGTTTGCTAGCCGAAACAGGACTTTACTATCCGATACAAGTGTTTTACTCGCCAAAACAGTCATTTTACTCGCCGGAGGTCCTTCCGGCCGCAAGCCACTTTGCCTGCAATATACCGCTCTGCAAATTTATGAAATAGGTGTCAGATTCCTGTTTAATTGGGTATATATCAGTATCATCAAAGCTCATGACAAAAAATGAATGGAGAGGAGCTTGATTATGAACGCATTTACCCATATTGCAGTCGCCTATGATGGAACCATTGCCGGTAAGGAAGCAGTGGAAATGGCCGCAGCGATGAAAAAGAACAATGTGGATGCAAAGCTTACTGTCCTGCATGTTTATGATCCAGCCACAGACGATGCATCCGGTCCTCATCCCGCTATGGCAAAGGAAAATCTGTATGTGGACCCCACCCAGATGCAGCCCGTGGTTTCTCCGCCAATCTCGTTTGATCAGCCAGGGGCTGGCCGAGGGGCAGGGGTGCAGGTGGATCACCTTGCTGAAACTGAAAATACCGTAAAAGATACACTGGGCCTCAGTGCGGCGGAAGCGGAATTTGAAATACTTGACGGCAGCACGGCGGAAGCAATCTGTCAGTTCGCGGAAAGAAACAGAGTGGACCTTCTGATAGTAGGAAGCAGCGGAAAAAGCGGATTGAAGAGGTTTTTTTCCGGAAGTGTAAGTGAGGCTGTTGTGAAGGATGCCCCATGCTCAGTCCTTGTTGCACGCTGAATATACCGCGCTTTTAAGCCTGCCGGCAGTTATTCGGCGGGCTGATTTTTTTCATCTGCACCCGCTGATGTATTGTTGTTATAGATACAGGCATTTAAATGAACACTAATAGTGCATGCAGCAGCTCTTTCTATGCATTGGTGTTGACACGTAGATTCGGGAGGTGGCTCCCTGGCAGATGGATCAGGGAATTAATGTGGAACTTATCAGCTTATTATTAGTATTTGTGCTTATTGCCATTACGGCATTTTTTGTAGCATCCGAATTTGCAATCGTCAAGGTACGGACTACACGCCTTGATCAGCTTGCTGAAGAGGGTGAACGCAGGGCAGTCAATGCCCGTAAGGTGGTAGCAGATCTTGATGAATATCTGTCTGCCTGCCAATTGGGCATCACCTTGACTTCCCTCGGGCTTGGCTGGCTTGGAGAACCGACCATCCAAAGACTGATCGAGCCTATTTTTCACAGGCTTGACCTGCCTTCCCAGATCAGTCATCTCATTTCCTTTACCGCAGCTTTCCTGATCATTACCTTTTTTCACGTAGTTACAGGAGAGCTTGCACCAAAAACATTTGCCATACATAAAACGGAAAGCATTGCACTGGCGGTAGCCGGCCCGCTGATCTGGTTCAATCGGATTGCTTTCCCTTTTATATGGACGTTGAATAAGTCGGCCAGCCTTTTTACAAGGCTGTTCGGCCTCGACCCTGCATCCGAGCATGAAATGGCCCATTCAGAGGAAGAGCTCCGGTCAATATTGTCGGAAAGCTATAAAAGCGGTGAAATCAATCAATCTGAATACAAGTATGTGAACAAGATATTTGAATTCGATAACCGGCTTGCCAAGGAAATCATGGTTCCCAGAACAGAAATTATAAGCCTTATGAAGGAAGATACAATCGAGGAATTCATTAAGATAGCCAATGAAGAGCAATTTACCCGCTACCCTATCGTGGAAGGAGATAAAGACCATATTCTCGGCATGGTGAACATAAAGGAAGTTTTTTATGACCTTGTCCGGAAACAGGATCTGACCGCCACACTTGAAATGTATACCCGGCCGGTCATTAGAGTGATTGAAAACATTCCCATCCATGACCTCCTTGTCAAAATGCAGAAGGAACGGATCCATCTGGCAATTCTGATGGATGAGTATGGTGGAACCTCAGGACTAGTGACGGTCGAAGATATACTGGAAGAGATCGTCGGGGAAATCCGTGATGAGTTTGATCTCGATGAAATCGCTGAAATCCGGAAACTTGGGGATCATCATTATATCTTTGATTCAAAAGTATTAATAACAGAAGTAAACGACCTCATCGGGCTGCATTTAGAAGAAGATGATATTGATACGATCGGCGGCTGGGTGCTCACGGAAAACTATGATATTCAAACAGGAGACTCTGTTGAGTGGGAGGACTACACCTTCAAGGTTATTGAAATGGAGGACCATTCGATAAAATATATTGAGGTTTTAAGAAAAGCTAAGGAAGATGACAGGCAGGAAGATTTAGATTGAAGGAAAAAGGAGGCACCCATGCCCAGGGCTGCCTCCTTCGTTTTTCTTTATTTTTTAATTTTACGTACTGTAACCACTGGCGGGGCTTTCTTCCGCTTCCAGAGTAAGTAAAGTACGATGCTGACCGCAGCCAAACCTATGAACGGTGTCACATAGGGCGCGGCTGCTTCTTTAATATGACTCCAATTTTCACCAAGTACTGTCCCCAGATAGAGAAAGCCGATTGTCCATGGTATGATCGCAGCCACTGTATATACAGTAAATTTCAGCGCTGACATCCTGGCAATGCCTGCCGGAATGGAAATGGCATGGCGCACCACAGGAATGAACCTGGCACTGAATACCACTCCTCCCCCATACTTTTCAAACCATTTTTCTGCCATGTCGATGTGATGGTTCTTGATCAATATATATTTTCCATATCTCTCAAGAAATGGCCGGCCGCCAAAGTAACCTGCCCAATACAGGAAAAGCTGGGCCAGTGTACCGCCTATCACCCCTGCAATCACGGCCCCCGGGAAATTAATCTTTCCGAGAGTGATCAAATATCCGCCATAACCGAGTACAATTTCACTTGGGATGATTTCAATCATCAGCCCAAGCGCTATACCTAAGTACCCAAGCTCCGCAAAGAATGCTAACAGCTCCATTATAATTTCTTTCATTACAATCCCCTTTTAAAAACTGACAATAGTACTAGCATACCTGATTACGGACTATTTGAAAACAGGGACAAACTTCATTATAGATTACTCCCGCTCATGCGCTTTTATGACCGAAATATGTACACATAAAAAAACACACCGTTTTGGGTGCGTTTTCAGCCTTAACGCATTATTGCTTAGACTCCTTTGACTGCGGGAGCTGGTCACGGGAGTCTCGGGCGGCAATGGAGAGTAAGCTAGGATCCAATTTAAACAGCTTTTTAAATACATCCATCCTTGATTTTGTTTTCTCTATTTTAATCCCCTGGCTTTGGAATTTGATCATCATTTCGCTTTCCAAAAAACTCACCTCATTCCACAATATAAATGGTTGATGTTGTCCCTTACATATTCCCAGACTTTCCTTAATTTAAACTTAACTTATCCGGCAGGAAAAGGAAAAAGCCGGAAACAGGCTTGATAGTCCGGAGCTTGCACCTATACCAAATATTACTATATTCCATACTTTATACAAGGCTTTAAGATTAAATTTTCCGAAGGAATAGTTTAATCTGGTCTTGAATTTCTTTAGAACCATAACGGCCGGCGAAAATGGAAAAATTGGTCTTAATGGTTCCCTTAAAACCAAAATGGCTGAGGAAATTGACCAAACTGGTCTTAATGATTCCTTTAGAACCAAAATGGCCGGCGAAAATGGAAAAACTGGTCTTAATGATTCCTTTAGAACCAATATGGCCGGCGAAAATGGAAAAACTGCTCTTAATGATTCCTTTAGAACCAAAATGGCTGAGGAAATTGACCAAACTGGTCTTAATGATTCCTTTAGAACCAAAATGGCTGGCAAAAATGGAAAAACTGGTCTTAATGATTTCTTTAGAACCAAAATGGCCGGCGAAAATGGCAATACTGGTCTTAATGATTCCTTTAGAACCAATATGGCCGGCGAAAATGGAAAAACTGCTCTTAATGGTTCCTTTAGAACCAAAATGGCCGGCGAAAATGCCAAAACTGGTCTTAATGATTCCTTTAGAACCAATATGGCTGAGGAAATAGGTTAAACTGGTCTTAATACGAAATTTTATGACACTTTCTTGACAGCCTGCTCCCCCCTAAGAAATCGGGCACCAAGTGCATCTTAAAAACTGCTATTAGACCCGGGCCAGTTCATATTTTTTTCAAAATAGTTTAAAAACCTTTAATAACAGGTATTGAAATTCCATATAAATGTAATATTTATAGATTTCAAGAGAATTGACTGAATAAGCAAGATTTTCTATACTTATACTTAATTCTCGGGGATGGGGTGATTGGATGGGGCAGGAATAAAAATGCAGGCTTTGTGCCTTTATAATCATGCAGCATCCCATTTTAGAGGACTGTACTCCCTTAATGGCACGCCTTTTAGGCAGTACAGCTTTACACAGGTTATCCATAAAACCTAAAACTTCAGGAGGTGACCTCCTTTCTCCTGCCACTCGGGGGAAGGAACCTTATTTGGACATATTTAATTTGGTTTTCATCGCCATTTTTATCGCTTTGACTGCCTTTTTTGTAGCTTCAGAATTTGCTATTGTAAAAGTGAGAGGCTCAAGGATAGACCAGCTGATTGAAGAAGGAAAAATGAATGCCGTCCCTGCAAAGAGGGTTATAAGCAGTCTCGACGAATATCTCTCTGCCTGCCAGCTGGGCATAACCATCACGGCCCTTGGCATCGGCTGGCTGGGGGAACCGACCTTCGAGCACCTGCTTGGCCCCCTGTTGTCTGCCCTCCATCTTCCTCGTGGGGCGGAACAAGCACTATCAGTGATTATCGCGTTCTCCATCATTACATTCACCCATGTTGTGATCGGAGAGCTTGCTCCGAAGACCATTGCCATCCAGAAAGCTGAATGGATCACTCTTGCCGTCGCAAGGCCATTGATGCTTTTCTATAAAATTCTATATCCGGTCATCTGGATCATGAATGGTTCTGCCAGATTGGTAACCAGGCTTTTGGGATTTAAATCTGTTTCCGAGCACGATATTGTACATTCTGAAGAAGAATTGCGCATCATTTTATCTGATAGCTATAAAAGCGGCGAGATAAACCAATCTGAATACAAGTACGTAAATAAGATCTTTGAATTCGATGACCGCATTGCCAAGGAAATCATGGTGCCGCGGACCGAAATTGTCACCCTGTCGAATGATGATTCTATCGGCACACTCTTCTCCATTGTACAGGAGGAGAAGTTTACCCGTTATCCCATCATAGACGGGGACAAGGATCATGTAATCGGGATGGTGAATGTTAAGGAAATTTTCACCGACATGATTTCAAACAGCAATCTCGCTGATGAAAAGATCGAAGGCTATATCCGCCCTATCATCCGTGTCATCGATAACATCCCAATACATGACCTCCTGTTGAAAATGCAGAAGGAACGGATTCATATGGCCGTCTTGATGGATGAATATGGCGGCACATCCGGTCTTGTGACAGTCGAAGATATTCTGGAGGAAATTGTCGGCGACATCCGCGATGAGTTCGACCTTGATGAAATACCAATGATCAGAAAGCTTGAGAACGACCATTACATCATTGAATCCAAGGTGCTGATCAGTGAAGTGAATGACCTTCTGGGCCTTGAGATCAACGACCAGGACGTGGACACAATCGGCGGCTGGGTGCTGACTGAAAACTTTGAGATTCAGCAGGGAGATACACTTTCCATAGGAAACTATGACTTCAGAGTCATTGAAATGGAAGAACATCACATCAGGTATATCGAGATAACAAAGTCCCCCCAGGAGGAAAAAGCCAAGGCTGCAGAGGAAAGTGTGCCAGGCATCGCACCTCCACAAACTGAAATTGTATCCTAATAAAACAGGCTGCCCCGCAAATGCGAAAGGCAGCCTGTTTTATGGATTGCTGAATTAACCTATAGCTTAAAGTTCATACGGATCGCCCCTGCCCGCTTTAGCGTATCGAAGACGATGACCAGGGCGGGGCCAAGGAATAAGCCGGCAAATCCAATCAGCTTAAACCCCAAGTAGAGGCTGATCAGTGCGGCTAATGGGCTGAGCCCCATATTGGTGGAATAGATCTTGGGCTCTATGATCCTCCTCACCACAGTGATGATGATGAACAGGATGATCAACCCGATTCCAAGCCCCTGCTGACCCTGCAGGATTGCTATGACCGCCCAGGGGACCAGGACGGAGCCTGTACCTAAAATCGGCAGGATATCCACAAAGACAATCAGAATGGACAGCAACAGGACATACGGTGCCTTCAGGATCGAAAGCCCGATAAATGCCATCACAAACGTCACAACACTTAATATGACCTGTGCTTTCAAGAAACCGATTCCTGCCTTCGTCAGGTCTTTATAGACGAGCGAAACCTTTCCTGCCGTTTCAGGTTTCAAATACTCCTTGATTCTTCGTTTAATCCGCGGCAGCTCCAGGCTGAACAGGAACAGCGCGACCATATAAATAAGAAACTCAATCAAAAAACCGGGTATCAATGTCACGAGTCCGATGATGCCCTGGACGAGCTTCTGGAAGAACACCTCAAGCCCGCTTATCCCCCTCTCCATCGTATCTTCAATGGAAATGATCACATCTTTTGGAAGAGACTCCGAGTAGTTTTCCCACTTGTAGATATACTTGATGAATACAGTCTGATACAGTTCCCTCGCGAATCCCGGGGCAATTTCGGATAAATTGATAATTTGTTTGATCAGCACGCTAACACAAAAATAAACCAGTGAAATGATCAATCCCAGGTAAATCAGGAAGCTCGCAAGAACAGACCAGTGTCTTGTGAGTCTAGCCTTCCGCTGCAATGGGGACACCAGGCTCTCCAGAAAGACAGCTGTGACGAATGCGAATATCAAGGTCCACGAATATGGTACAATCACGATTACAATTACAAGCAGCACAATGCCCCAAAGCCATTTAATAGACATAATCCATTCCTCTCCTGCAAATCCCTCTAACAATTTTTCCTTTCAAAACAAAACTTAATTCTGTCTCCTTCAGCCAGTACTAAAATCTTCCTGTATACTGCATGAACAGAATGATTCCTCCCAGAATCCAGACATAAACGGCAAATACCCTTAAGGAATGCCTTTTTAAATAAGAAATCATCCAACGGACAGCTGCATAGCCAAAAACCGCCGAAGCTGCTATGCCGACCAGGAGTGATCCAGGCGGAATGCTCTCAGCCTGCCCTTCCATCAAGTCCTTCGCTTGGAGGATGATTGCCCCGATGATGGCAGGAGTCGATACCAAAAAGGAAAAGTAGGCTGCCGTTTCCCTGTCGAGCTTCCTGAACAGGGCAGCAGCCATGGTGAATCCGGAACGGGATATGGCGGGAAAGATTGCAAGTGCCTGAAATATCCCTATAAAGAAGGCATCTCCGTATGTAATATCATCCATTCTTTTTCTTCCCTTTTTAATGGATTCGGCAAACCATAAAAACAGCCCTGTAATCAGGAACTCCCAGCCTATGGTCACCCCTGTCTTTGAAATTTCGTCGAAAAAATCACTGAACAGGAGCCCTGCGAACACCGCCGGCACCGTTCCTGCCGCTAGCAGCCATGTCAGCCTGCCAAAAGGGTTTTTCAGGATCCGGATGAATTCATGCCTGTAAAATACAAAAACAGCAAGCAGGGTACCCACATGCATCATCGTGTCCAGCAGCAGGCCTGCTTCCTCAAGTCCGAATAAATGCCTTCCGAGATACAGATGGCCGGTGCTGCTGATTGGCAGGAACTCAGTCAAACCTTGTATGATCCCCAGGATCAAAGCTTCAAGCTTAGACAGCATGTACATTCTCCTTTTTCAATAATGTCATAACCTAAACCTTTAAAACATGAACATTCATCAGTAATATTTCTGAAAATCTGGGTATACTGTTTTCAGAAGGCACTCCACTATATCCCGCTTCAAGGAGGAAATACCATGAAATTGATTGAACTATGCATGCACTGCCAGGGCCGGGGAAAGGTCCCTTTTTTACAATTCTTCTCCAAGCCATGCACAAAATGTAAGGGAAATGGGAGAAAAGTCAGTACCCTCCATAAGCATTTTTAAACCCAAAATCTCCATTTTTTCTCCAAAATAAAGTAAAAGTCCTACATTTTTTGACTAAATTCCCTTTTTTTCGCCGAATTTCATAGTATAGTAGAAATAGCTTCCAATAAAGATAGCGAAATCTACTAAAAATGGAATAAAAGAGGTGAGTATAATCAAGAGAATTTTTTCAATCATCATTATCAGCTTTATTGTCTTCGCCAATCTTCTCTTCGTCAATTTAGGCCAGGGCAGTGCAGCAGGCTTCCAGGAGGCAAAAGTAAATGCCACAATCCTGAACGTGAGGTCTCTGCCTACCACAAAATCAACTATCCTTTGGAAGCTAACAAAGGGACAGCAGGTTAAGATCACAGAATCCAAAACTGGATGGGCCAAGGTTACTTATCCGAATAAGAAAGCCGGATGGGTATCCACTGACTTTCTGACTCCTGTCAAGCCAAAAATTGCAACAGCCAAAGCCGTATCAGTCAAGCCTAAAACCTTTTATGTGAATGCATCAAGCCTGAATCTCAGGAAGAGCGCCAATGCCTCCTCAGCTTCAATCGCCGCGATGCCAAAAAACGCAAAGGTATCCGAGCTATCCAGGAGCGGCTCCTGGTCAAAAGTAACATATGCAGGCAAAACCGGATGGGCAGCAAATAAGTATCTGACCACTAAGGCTCCGGCAGCTCCTAAGCCTGCAACTGCCAAAGCTGTCACAGCCAAACCTAAAACCTATTATGTGAGCGCGTCAAGCCTGTATCTCAGGAAGAGCGCGAATGCCACATCAGCTTCCATCGCTTCGATGCCTAAAAACGCAAAGGTATCTGAGCTATCCAGGAGCGGCTCCTGGTCAAAAGTAACATATGCAGGCAAAACCGGATGGGCAGCAAACAAGTATCTGACCACTAAGGCTCCGGCAGCTCCTAAGCCAGCAGCCATTGTCAAGCCAAAAACCTACTATGTCAGCGCAAGCAGCCTGAATATCCGCAAAAGTGCCTCTGCAGACTCTGCATCGCTTGGAACAATCAGCAAAGGCGGAAAAGTAACGGAAGTCTCAAAAAGCGGTACATGGTCTAAAATCATATACGGAAGCAAGACTGGATGGGTTTCAAATAAATATTTGACCTCCAAAGCACCAGCAGCCCCGAAGCCGCCCGCAGCGCCGCTTCCTCCTGCCCAAACACTGAACAAGGTTAAAATCACCTCAAATGATGTAAACCTCCGCAGCGGACCGGGTACAAGCTATAAAGTGGTGGATACAGTCGATTCCGGCGCCACCTATACTAAGGTCGGCGAGTCAAACGGCTGGGTGAAAATACAGCTTACTGACAAAAGTACAGCATGGGTCGCCGGATGGCTGGTCACTTACAATGTGTCTGGCAGCCGCGGCATCAAGGGTAAAACGATTGTACTGGATGCTGGACACGGTGGTACAGATCCAGGGGCAACAGGTTACAGCCCATCTTTGAAGAAATACATCAATGAAAAAGACCTTACGCTCCAAATGGTGCAGAAGACAGCGGCCAAGCTTAAATCAGCAGGCGCAAATGTCATCCTTACCAGAAGTGCCAACACTAGACTTTCATTACAGAGCCGCGTGGATGTTGCCGAGAAATATAAAGCAGATGCTTTTGTGAGTGTCCATTACAATTCCAGCACAGCATCGTCGGCAAATGGCATCGAAACCTTTTATTATTCCAATGTAAAGGATAAGAAGCTTGCAGATGCCATCCATAAGGAAATGGTTGAAGCCTCTAAATTGAGAGACCGTGGAGTCAAGTCACAAAGCCTTCACGTAATCAGGGAAAACAGCAGGCCGGCAGTTCTCCTGGAGCTTGGTTTTATCTCTAACAAGACTGAACTGGACTACATCATGACGGACGGTTTCCAGAACGCCCTGTCAAAAGCGATATACGACGGCCTTTATAATTACTTTCAATAAATCATCAGCCCTCAGGCAATCTGCCGGGGGCTTTTTTTCAGTTTTTATTCGAGAGCCTAAGACATAGAAGAAGCATGAATGAGATCAATACAATCATCAATACCCAGGACCATGCCAGCTTATTATTCCCCGCCTCCATGGCCATATAGATGGCTGTTGGAACCGTCTGGGTCTCCCCCGGAATATTACCTGCAAACATGAGGGTCGCCCCGAATTCGCCAAGCGACCTGGCAAAGCTCAGTGTGATTCCGGCAAAGAGAGATTTAATGCAGAGAGGCAGGGATATACTGAGGAACACCCTCCATTCACCGGCTCCATCCATCCTGGCCGCATTTTCAATGTCTTCACCTATGCTTTCGAACCCGGCCCGTGCCGATTGATACATCAATGGAAATGAGACCACAACCGCGGCAATGACTGCCGCCTGCCAGGTAAAAATAATCCGGGAATGAAACCACTTTTCAAGGAATGCTCCCCCGGTTCCATTCCTGCCAAAAAAGACAATCAGCAGGAAACCAATGACTGTTGGAGGCAGTACGACCGGAAGGATAAACACCGTTTCAATGACCGCCATGAATCTGGATTTCTTTCCTGCCAGGAACCTCGCCGCAGCTGTCCCCAGTACAAAAACGATGACCAGTGAAACAAGGCTGACCTTGATTGAGAGAAGAACAGGATCCCAAAAATTCTCTGTCCAGCCCATTACGTACGCACCTTGATCCAGCCGCACATCCAGGAGCGCCGGCATATAATTACTATATTAATGACAAGCAGTAACATGACCCATTTTTTTCGCATTTGGCAAAATCCCTTTCTATGTATCCCTATTATAATAGTATTCCAGCGGGTCCCGCCATTTTAGGCATATGCAAACGCCGAAAAAGGCAGCCGTAAAAAACGGCCGCCTTCATGTCAGAAATATTTTCTTTTCCAGAAAATCAAGGTCGTCATGGCAGAGAGGAACACCGCAAACCCCATTGTAATAAAAAAGGCATGGGGACTCTTTTCAAAAGGCAGGGCCACATTCATTCCATAAAAGCTTGCAACCATCGTCGGGAACGACAAAATGATGGTGATGGATGTCAGGAACTTCATTACAATATTCAGGTTATTGGATATGATTGAGGCAAAGGCGTCCATCATGCCGCTTAGTATGGAACTGTACGTGTCTGCCATTTCAATGGCCTGGGTATTCTCAATGATGACATCCTCAAGCAGTTCCTTGTCTTCTTCGTACATCTTAAGAGTATTCAGCCTCAGCATTTTCTCAAGCACTACCTTATTCGACTTAAGGGATGTTGTGAAATAAACCAGGCTTTTCTCCAGGGATAGAAACGTATAAAGCTCTTTATTTTTCATGGACTGATGAAGCTCCCTTTCCGCTTCATCGGTCTTCTTATTAATTTGTTTAAGATATCGCAGATAATAAGAAGAAATGACAAAAAGTATCTGCAGGGCGAATCTCGTCTTCTTGTAGGTAAAGAACCCTTTGACCTTATCATTCTTGAAATCCATAAGGATCGGGGTCTTCTTTAATGATACCGTAATAAAGCATTCAGGCGTTATGATCATGCCGATTGGTATCGTTTCATATATGTGCAGTCCGGCATCATCGTGTGTGATGTAAGGAAAATCCACAATGATCAATACATTTTGCTCTTCGCGTTCGATCCTCGATCTTTCCTCATCATCCAGTGCATCCTTGAAGAAATGCTCGGGGATCTCCAGCCTGCTTGAAACCAGTTTAATTTCTTCCTCACTTGGCGAAAGCATGTTGATCCAGCAGCCTTTTGTGATTTCCGCCACCTTTTCGATCCTTCCGCTTTCCGCAGTCATAAAATATTCAATCATGTCTCCTGCTGTCCTCCTGTTTATGCCGAGGAAGCAGCTCTACCTTTTAAAGGGCTGATATTTGTAAGAAAATCATTCCCCCGAACTAAAAGAATACAGCAGACTTCCCCTTGCGAATGATTGGGATCGGGTTCAATGGAACCATGGCTCATCAAAATATCAACTCCTTTAACATCAGTCAGCTTATCGTATACGTGTATGGATAAAGATGTGCCAGCCGGAACCTGCACCTCTCAGACTATCAATCTGTATACCTTGAAAATTATACTACGGCCCTCACAAAAATCAATCGGAAAAATTGGTCAATCCATAATAAAGCGAACAAAGCAAAAGAGCATGAATACTCATGCTCCCCTTTAGTAACGTATATGATTAGTAGCTGCTGACTGCTTCCTCATAGGTCTCTGGATAGTCCAGTTTGGCTTCATCTAGCAAGAGGTCCAATTTTTCAAGCATTTCGTTGATGTCATGCAGAGTAATTTTTTCACTTTTTGCTGTCACGGAAAATCCCTCCTAGTGTAAGATCATTCATTCAGCCTAGACTCCTTGAATGAAAAAAACAAGTCTTAAAGGACTTGTCTTTATTCTTTGACTTTATTATAAGGTTTTTCCCGTGACTTTTGTATTGGGAAAATTTCAGTGATTTTTATTAATAAGGCGGCTGAATAACTTCGATCTTTTGAGGAGTTACTTTTTGAATTGCTACATTGTTTGTATTTTCAAAAGACGAAAAACTTAAAACCCCTACTAATATTGTTCCAAATGCAAGACCAGCAATAACTTTCTTCATATTTTTTTGCTCCTTTCCGATAACTCAATATATTTATTATAATAATCTAGCGATTTATCAACTTCACCAGTTTCTTGAAATCTTTTCGCTAGTTTTAACGCAACATCTCGCGCTTCATTAAACTGATAATTATCTATATGATAAGAGTACACTATATTTTCCAAATAAGCATAATATTTAGGTTGGGAAAATAACTTATATTTGAACATCTTAGCTAACATAATGTACTTTTTATGAATTTTATTATTACATACTTCATGCACTTCATCAATTAATTTGTTAATTTCTTCCTTGTTAGCATCCATATTGATTAATATTTCTATTAAACCCAGTTTATTCACAATATACTCTGTACTACCTTTTTCAAAGTATTTAGTGCACTCAATCATAAGTTCTTTTGCCTTTTTATACTCGCCCTTTTCATTTAACATTGTGGAGTAATTATTTAAAACATGATAGTAGATATCTTTTTTATTCAAAAGTTTGGTCAATCTAATAAGAGTTTTATAGTTTTCTGAAGCTTCTTCAAACATCTCTAATCGCGAGTAACCGATGCCTAACAGCATTTTAGTATGAATAATGCGCATTAAATTGTTTTCATTTTGATAGATATCCAATGCTTTGTTAGCTTGGATAATACTTTTTTCAGCATCATTCAAAATACTTGCACATAAAGCAATTTGATAATATAACTCCCCATTAAAAGTTATAGCTTCTGTTTGGTTATACGACATTAACGCTACAAATTGATCGTTCGCTTCTAAAACTTTATTTTGACCAATAAGTGCAACACCAAACAAAAAGGAAGCTAATACATTCTCAAAAGGAGAAAAGCTGCTTTGTAATTTTTCAATAACTCTTTGACATTGGTTAATCTTAACAATGTTTCTGTTAAGTATATAGTATTTATACATATATAAGTGGTATTGGTTAATTAAATCAGTTGATGAAGCAAACTCTTCCATATTTATTAGTGTTTCACAAATACGATTAGCCTCATCTATGTCGTAATAAACCATCGACTGATAAAAATCCTGCAAAAGTTCTTTAATATCTTCATACTTCTCTTCTTCCTTCTCCAAATTCACATTCAGCTTATTCAGAAGAAGTTCAACCGTCTCGGCATTTCCATCGTAACTGTTGTTTTCAATTTTGCTCAGATGGGAGATGGAACAAATATCTTGCGCCAATTCGGATTGAGTCAGATGATTTTTAAGGCGGTAATATTTAATGATGGACCCAAGTTTCATATTATCCTTCCATTTCCTATCATAGTATATATATTTTACTATATATACGGTGGGGCTACCAATGGTTTTGTCCGTCTGGAGCTTAATTGAGTCCTTTTCATTATTTTATTGGGAAGCCCTGCAAAACATGACAACCGGCTATAAAATTATTGAGCCGCTTTTACACGGCCCAAAATTCATCGGTTCATATGACTGCGGGTTCTTCCATATAGGAAGTATACGATCAGCCCAAGGATGATCCATGCACCAAAGGCTGTCCAGGTGACCGCTGGCAGCTGCAGGGCCAGATAGCCGCAGGATAGGATGGCAAGGATAGGTATCAACGGTACGAACGGCACCTTGAAGCCTGTTTGAGGCGCCTCCCTGGAACGCCTTAAGTAGAGGATTCCTGCCGATACCGTGATAAAGGCAAAAAGTGTACCGATATTCGTAAGCTCTGCCAGTTTTTCGAGCGGCAGGACGCCTGCAAAAAAAGAAACGATTACACACGTGATCCAGGTGCCAAGGACCGGTGTATTCTTCTTCCTGCTTACCCTGGAGAAAATGGCTGGCAGCAGGCCGTCTCTGCTGATCGCGTAGAACAGCCTGGTCTGTCCGTACATCATGACGAGCAGGACCGTTGTGATCCCGGTTATCGCGCCTACTGAGATGAACCCTGCCACCCAATCCTGATTGATATAGTTCAGAGCAAAAGCAACCGGATTATTGACCCCCAGCTGATCATAAGGCACAATCCCGGTCAGTATTAAAGAAACGATAATATAAAGAAAAGTACAGACAGCTAAGGAAGAAATGATACCGATCGGCATATTCCTCTGTGGATCCTTCACTTCCTCCGCCGCGGTCGAGACAGCATCGAACCCTATATAGGCAAAGAATACAGTTGCAGCGCCGGCGGATACCCCTTCAAACCCAAAAGGCATAAAAGGCGTCCAGTTGCCCGGCTTGATATACCATACCCCGACAGCAATGAATAAAAGTACCACCGCCACCTTGATGATGACCATGACCGTATTGAATTTCGCTGACTTTTTGACGCCCTGAGTCAGCAGAAAAGCGATCACGATAATGATTAAGACTGCTGGAAGGTCCACATATGTCCCTTCTGCCGGATTATAGGCGGCAGTAAGGGATTGGGGAAAGCTGACACCAAATCCAGCGAGCAGGCCCTGAAAATAACCTGACCAGCCGCTGGCTACAGCAGACGATGCAAACCCATATTCCAGCAGCAAATCCCAGCCCAGGATCCAGGCAATGATCTCACCAAAGGCAGCATAGCTGTATGTATAAGCACTCCCTGAAACAGGGACCGTGGAAGCAAACTCCGCATAGCAAAGAGCGGCAAAAACACAGGCAAGCCCTGACAGGATAAAAGAGAGAACAAGTGCCGGTCCCGCATACTCTGCAGCAGCTACTCCTGTCAGCACGAATATGCCTGTCCCGATGATTGCGCCGATTCCAAGCATAGTTAGGTCAAAGGCGCCGATATCTTTGCTGAGCTGGATATCATTTTTATTTGTCTCATTCAGTAATGCTTGTATGGATTTCTTCCTGAAAAGATTCATAATTCCTCCTGATAAAGGTTCTTGTCAGACAGGGCTAAATAGCTCTTGCCTACCCTCAATTTTTAGATCCATTGCTTATCTTTTATAGAAGCTCTTTTCGATAAATTACGAAAGGTTGGCTGCAGTGATCAGTGCTCTATTCGAGCGGGGCGGTGATCTTCAGCAGATTAGCCTGTAGAATTAACCAGGAGGCCCGCCCCGCCCGCAGGGTAGGTCCTTACATATACAGAAATAGCCTTATTACAAGAGAGACCTACGTTTTTATCCTGCAGATTAGGGAAAAAGTATAAAAAAACAGGAGGTCAGTATAATGGAAAACCATGAAAAGGAAGAGACATTGAAGAGTAGAAACGACAAGGACAAAGCCTTCAGGGAAAGCCAGGAAAAGCAGCTCGAGCGGGATCAGCTTCTTATGCCTGTAGATGATCTTCCACTCGAGGATATCCGTGAGGAGAAGAAGGAAGAAAGAGATGGCGAACACTCCAAGGATGAGTCCTCCAGTGAAAAAAGCATGATGCCCGGAAATAAACTTAAAAATGACTTGAACGACTACTGACTTTTAAAACAAAAAAAGCAGCCACTCTTAGAGTGGCTGCTTTCGCTATTTTCTATTCATTCCCCTGTTTTGGAGGATAAGAATAATCGTAATCTGCAGGATTTATCTTTTTAAATCCGGCTGGATCGTAGAACCTCAGGAGGTCCCCGTATACCATTTTATCTGACATTTCAAGCTCGGAGGTTGCTTGGTCCTCCAATGCTTTACATGCTTCTTTTTCTTCAAGAGGCTCACCTGTTGCATTTTGATAGCATTTTCCGTCAACTTCACTGTACTTAGGTGAGATGAAATCTCCGTTTCTGAATGGCACCAATTCCTCAAAATCTTTCGACAGGATATCTGATCCGAATTGAAGATAGTCCTTAGATTCCATTCCGAGCAGGTGCATCACAGTCGGACGGACATCAACATCGCCGCTGTACTTTTCAATGGCATTCCCTTTAACGCCGGGAACATGGATGAATAGCGGCACACGCTGCAACTGGGCGTTTTCAAAATCGGTGATTTCTTTGCCGAGCACCTCAGCCATGGCCTTGTTATGGTTTTCGGAGATGCCGTAATGGTCCCCATACATCACAACCATCGTATTGTCATAAAGGCCCGATGTCTTCAGATCATTGAAGAACTGTTCAATGGATTGGTCCATATAGTGGGCAGTCTGGAAGTACTGATTTACGACCTTGTCATCCGTCTGTGCTGCCGGGAAAGTTACATCCTCTTCATCCATATTGAATGGGAAGTGATTGGACAGCGTAATGAACTTGCTGTAAAACGGCTGTTTCAGGCTTTGAAGCAGCGGCATGGATTCCTTGAAGAACGGCTTGTCTTCCATCCCATAATTGATCGTGTTCTCTTCTGTCATGCTGTAATAGTTAGCATCAAAAAACTTATCATAACCAAAAGATTTATACATCTCTTCCCTATTCCAGAAGGACTTGTAATTGCCATGGAATACAGCGGACGTATAGCCTTTAGTCTTCAGGATACCCGGCAGTGCCTGATAGGTGTTTTGTGCTTTGGTTGTAAACACAGCCCCCTGCGGCAGCGGGTATAATGAGTTTTCCATCATGAATTCAGCGTCAGAGGTTTTTCCCTGTCCCGTCTGATGGAAGAAATTATTGAAGTAGAAAGTATTCTTATCCTTGGTCAGCGAGTTCAGGAACGGAGTCACTTCCTGGCCGTTAAGCTTATAGTCGATGATGAAGTTTTGCAGGGATTCAAGGGAAATATAAATCACATTCATGTCCTTTGCCTTGCCAAAGTACTGCTTATTAGGTTCAGCATATGAGGACTTGACCGTATTTTCAACCTCTGTAATCTGGTCAGAATCAGCCAGTGCACGCTGTGCGGAAGACTTAGTGCTTTGGATCATATCATAAACTGTATAGTTATACGTTCCTAAATATTTTACCAGATAGTTTCTATCGAACGTCCTTGTCAACAGTTCCGGGCGGTCTGTCTCAGCAAGGCCCAGGTTTACAAGGAAGATGATCACTGCCGAGGCGAACACGGCAAATACTGAACGGGCGCGCAGCCGTGCCTCGGTAATCGGCTTGACCTTCTTGAACACCAGCAGAAGCAATAAAATGATCGTGTCAAGGAAATAAAAGATATCAGTCGGGTGAATCAGGGCAGCAATGCTGTTCCCGAGGTCACCGGCGTTATTTTTTGTCTGCGTCAAGACCGGCAGGGTAATAAAGTCGTTAAAGAAGCGGTAATATGCGATGTTCGCATATAAGATAAAAGACAGAATGAAGTTGATTCCGATCAGGAGCCTATTTCTTGCTCGTCCTTTACGCAGCAGTGCAAATGCGAAGAAGAACAGTGCAGAGCTGACCGGGTTGATGAACAGCAAAAATTCCTGAATGCTGTTGCTGATTCCTAAGTTAAATTCTTGTTTGTAAGCAGCATATGTCTTTATCCAAAATAGAAATACCGCCAGATAGAAAAAAGAAAGCTTATGGCTGTACAGCTTGCTTCCTATCTTTTTTATGCCTTCCATCCAGAACATCCTCTCTAATTTTAGAACACAAAATTGGGTCTTTTTTGGAATAATACACAATTATAACCCTTTTTCGAATTCCGTCAAGGTCTTATTTACGTTGTTTTTACAATATCTTAACAATAACCTATGCTATGAAGCCCTTTAGCAATTGATGATATTTTTTTTGGTATCCGCCGCCTAGTTGATATTCATATACCTTACCGGCAGAGGTTTTGAAACCTGCAGATTTTAATTACTCAGCATATTATAGGGATTCTTCCTTAATATTGCCTTAATATTTTTCACACTGATACATTATATCGCTAACAGTCCAAGATGTCATATTTAAGCAAAAAAAAACAGCTAAAAAATAGCTGCTGATTAACTATATGCAATTCCCAGGATGGCAATCAGGATGATGATAAAAGGAATCCATAAAGCTCCATGCTTTTTCTCTTTCTTTTTGCGGATCACAAGCATTTCCATTAATCCAATAAGGATGATGGCGAGTACGCCCTTCAAAAAGAACATCCATGAATAATGGCCAAGGATCAGCATGCCGATACCGCTTCCGACCATAACGATATAAAACAGTCTCTGCAGCATCAAAGATATTTTCTGCTTATTCATGAAATAGCTGATCAAAAACAAGATGATCAGGATAGCCCAAGAAGAAGCATGAGTGTGGTATAAACCTGTTAGCATGATAAAGTTGACTCCTTTTTCGTATATGTATTGAGCTGATTAAATTCAACTTATCTTCATTATAACAACAAGCTCTGGATATGAAAAATATAGTTATGGAATATTGTCGATTATTATCCCTTTTCGTTCACAACTTTGTGATATTCCATGTTACAAATTCCTTGATGGAGCGGGAGATTTCTAAAAGTTTCGACGTGTTTCTTCTATAATATAGTACACTTACAATTCAACTTGTTTAAAGAATGGAAGCAGGTAAACAGACGCAGCTGACAGGGATATCACCCCAGCCAGGACAATGATTGCGCCGGGATCAAAATACGAAGCGGCATGCCCGGACAAGAGAGCTGCCGCCGGAATGAGCAGCCAGCCCATAAAACGGCTGATCGCCTGTACTCTTCCCAGCAGTCCAATTGGTGTCGAATTCTGCCTGATGGTTCTAATGATGGGATTAATGACTGAGGCTGCTGCGACTCCAGCCAGGTTTGCTGCACAAACAAACAGCCAGCTGCTGCTGAGCCCGAAGCAGATAATGGACAGTCCACCCAGAGCCTGGGTGATCACGAGGATTTTCTTTCTTGAAAATTTTTCAGGCAGCAGCACTGGAATGAAAGCCCCTAATAAAGCCCCGCCTCCCCCGGCACTCAAAATAAAGCCGATTTGAACATCGGATATTTGGATGCTTTTCAGGTAGATGATTATTTGGGTAAGGAACATTGTCGTCCCGAACGTTGAAATCATCAAGGCAGCATTTGTTACCAGCAGCGCCTTTGAATTTAGTACATATTGAAACCCTTCCTTTAAATCCATCAGTATGCTCTTTGCATTCATGCTTCCGTTGGCTTTACAACCAGCCTGCTCCTCCGTAATCCGGCTGACCGTCCAGGCAGAAAAGATGAAGCTTGCTGCATTGACCAGGATGGCAAGTGCCGGACTGAATAGGCTGATTAGGATACCGCCTGCAGCCGGGCCGAGGAGGATAGCTCCATTAAACAGGCTTTCGTCGATTGAATTTACCTTAAGAAGTTTATCCTTGTCTTTGACTAATGATGGAATGACAGCAAATCCAGCCGCATTATGCAGCAGCGAAAACAGGCCAGAAGCCAGTGCAGCAATAGCGATATGCCAGAAGGATAGTATATGGGCGTAGTACAGTAAACCGACTGCTCCGAGAATCAGCGCCCGTACTGCATCGCACAAAATGATAATTCTCTTTCTTTGAAAGCGGTCTGCAATCACCCCGGCAAAGGGATACAAATATAGCGGAAGTTTTTCAGCTGCCGCTGTAATTCCCATGGCAATGGGTGATGCGGTGAGCTCATATACTAAAAGCGGGAGGGCAAGCATATAAATTTGATCTCCAAAAAAAGAGATGAACTTCCCCCCTAAGAATGCAGGAACAGCCGGCAGCCGCTTCATTTATCATCCTCCGGCTGCTTTAAGAAATCCAGCAGCTCCCCTTCAATATTCCGTATGGCAGCAACATTCACATGGTATTTTCCTTCTGAAGAAATAATCAGTCTTGCTGCCCGCATCTGTTGTAAATGATGATGCAGCGACGTCTTGGGAATGCCAAGTCTTTCCTGGAGCTCCTGCAGACCCTGTTCTTTTTCTGCGGCAAGCTTCAGTATTTTAAGCCTCAGAGGATCTCCAAGCAGTTTAAAGGTTTGCACCATGCGGCTGTCTGGTTCATATTCATCCTCATCCTCCTGAAAGCTGCGGTCTGCAGCAGGATAAAAGATGCATTTAGTACGGGGCAAATCACAGATAAGGTTCCACGGCCGGTATGTAATCTGGGGAACCAGGACTACCTTGTAGAGTCCAGGCTGCTGGGGTACCTTCATCCCCATCGCCGCCTTTTCTACAGCCTGCTCGGGGGCCGCCTCCCGATTCTGCCTTACTTTTGCTTCATAGTCCTTTTTTAGAATGGCTTGCAGCCTTGTTTCCTGATGTTGGATCACTTCTTTGTACCACAGCTCCATTACGCGGCAAAGATGCGTCTTTACTTCTTCAGCATTTGTGTCCGATAAGTACCGGATATACTCCGGAAAGAATGAGTGCTCCCTGGCGGCAGTTATGTATGCTTGAAGGTCCTCATCACTGCCCTTAGCAGCCTTCAGCCGGATCGGTTCTGCCTCTTCCCCAATGTAAGGATAAACCTGTAAGTAAAAGTGATCATCTGCGAGATTCATGACATTATTCCTGAACGATTCCAAATCCTTACTATCATTCTGCAAAAGCAGCAGAAGCAGACTTTTCCACGTGTTATGTTGTGTTACTTTTGTAAGCTCTTCCGCAAGGTCCCTACCAAGAATGAAATCCTGATTCAGCCAATAACAGCTGGTTTTATCCAGGGAATCATGAATATCCTTGTAAGTATAGGAAGCAATGCCAAGCGCACATTCAAAAAGAAGGGAATACGTCACTTCAACCTTATACGTCTTTTGACCAGAATTTAAAAAATTTATCATTTTCATACTATCACCCCTATGAAGGATGATAGCATAGTTCGAATATCCAATTCAATATTTTTCGTACAATGAATTCTGTTTTATTCGAACAATAAAAAAAAGCCCTTTCAAACAAGGGCTTTTTCTCCATGCATCTCTAATGCTTCATTCCTGATCTTGGTAAATAAACGTTCATCCAGGTCATATACAATTTCCCTGGCGATATCCCAGGCTTTTTCCTCCGCAAGCCTGATCAGGCCCTCAGATTCAGTTTCATTACCTTCATATATATGAAGCATTTCCGCCAGCTCTTCCAGATCTTCGTCCAGCGCATGCCCCAGCTCATGGGCAAGAACTATAGCATAATAATTTAAGAAATCTGTTCCGCTTCCTAATAACTGCAAGCACTGTTCCCAGACAGTATCTATATACATTGTAATCGTTCGGGTGCCGACATTAAACTTCCCACCGACCAGGCGGCCGCCAGGAAAGCGTTTTTCCAATAACACCGGTATCGACAACCCACACCTGTCGAGCAATTCAGCTGTTATTCCTTCAATGGTTTCATTCATTTATCTGCACTCTTTCTTACTTTTTTAGGAAAATGAATTTTATTTTATATCCTATATCGGAATAATTCAAGAAACATTTAGCGATTGCTAAAAATTAGCTGACGATTCTAAATACCTTTTAATTGGTAATACTTGGGATTCTTTTCGAGTTTAAAGTCTTTAGAGGCGGATATATATAGACTGTAAGACAAATTATTATGAGGAGTGGATTTGCATGGCTGAAAAAGATAATAAAAAAATGTCTGTAGAAGAAGCTGGCCGTATGGGCGGGGAAGCTACTTCACGTAATCACGACAAAGATTTTTATCAGGAAATCGGCAAAAAAGGCGGAGAAGCTACATCAGAAAATCATGATAAAGAGTTTTACCAGGAAATTGGAAAAAAAGGCGGAGAAGCCACTTCCCAAAATCATGATAAAGAATTTTATCAGGAAATTGGCGAAAAAGGCGGAGAAGCCCGTAACAACAACCGAAAAAATTAAACCTTTTTTTTATGGAGAACGTAGAACTTTTTTACTAGCTTCTCCATTATGAATCCGTTTATAACAACACATTATGCCAATGGAACACTTTTTATGAGAATTCATTTAAAAGGAGTGCTGACAACATGGCGGAAAAAAATAATAATCGAAAAATGACTACCGAAGAAGCTGGACGTATGGGCGGAGAGGCCACTTCCAAGAATCATGACAAGGATTTCTATCAGGAAATCGGAAAAAAAGGCGGAGAGGCCACTTCTGACAACCATGACAAAGATTTCTATCAGGAAATTGGAAAAAAAGGCGGAGAGGCTACTTCTGACAACCATGACAAGGATTTCTACCAGGAAATCGGAAAAAAGGGCGGAGAAGCCACTTCTAATAACCATGATAAGGATTTCTACCAGGAAATCGGAAAAAAAGGCGGAGAAGCCACTTCCGAGAACCATGGCCGTGAGTTCTATGAAGAGATTGGGGAAAAAGGCGGCAACGCACGAAACAATAACCGGAATTGATCCTTTTAAAAGGATCGCTTACTTAGAATATTAAACTATATTATACAGGAGGAGATTAAAATGGCAAACAATAATAATAATGGCAAGATGAGTGTGGAAGAAGCTGGACGCAAAGGCGGAGAAACTACTGCCAGGAATCATAATAAGGACTTCTATCAGGAAATCGGAAAAAAGGGCGGAGAAGCCACTTCTGAAAACCATGATCGTGAGTTTTATGAAGAAATCGGAAAAAAAGGCGGAGAAGCCCGCAATAACAACAATAATAATTAATGATCTGCAAGAAAGCACCTCATCGGATGAGGTGCTTTCTTTCTGTTTGTTAAAATGGCACAATTCCAATAGGATTTAATGCATTCGTTTTATTTTGATTCCATGGACCCTGATGCAATTCGAAATGCAGGTGCTGTCCTCGCGATTCTCCTGTATTGCCCATCACCCCGATTTGCTGTCCCTTCGCTACTACTTGACCGGTGCCGGCATATCTTGCCTTAAGGTGCGCATAAACAGTGGTATACACTTTCCCTTTGATGGAATGTGTAACAAAAATCACGTTACCGTAGCTTGAGGACAGATAGGATTTGCTTACCACTCCATCCGCTGCTGAAACAACCGTGACATTGGAGCCTGAATTGGCGATGTCCACACCCATATGGCGCCCGCCGCTGCGAGGACCAAAATTAGATGAAAGAATTCCGCTGGCAGGGGTAGTGAAAGTGCCGCTAGAAATGGAAGGCCTCACTGCTGTGCCTGATACAGCTGTCCCGGAAACAGAAGCCATTGCTGCTTCCTCCGCCGCCCGTTTCCTTGCTGCCTCCAGCTCTGCCAGCCTCTTCTTCTCAAGCGTAATAGCCTGTTGAATGGCGGCCGCCTGTGCGGTCAGGAGTTCTTCCTCTTCCTTCAAGTCCATCTTATGGCTATGGGTCTCCTGCTCTTGCTTTCTAAGCTTTTTTATCAACTCTTTTTTGCTTGCCTTCTGCCTGTTCTGCTGGGCCTGCAGGTTTTTGAGATCCTCAAGCATGGTCTGCAGGGAAGCACGTTCTTCCTTCAGCTTCTCTTCCCTTTTTTCCAGCTCTTTCTGATCTTCCTCCTGCTCACGGATGATGTCCCGGTCTGCCTCCATGATGGCAGACACCGCAGAAACTCTCTCCAGGAAGTTGCCAAAACTTTTTGCACCGAGAATCACTTCCAGATAATCCGCATTGCCCCCGTTCTGCTGCATGGCCCGCGCCCGCTCCTTGAGAAGCTCCTCCCTTTTTTGGATTCTGTCCATGATGATGAGGATTTCCGAATTGAGTTCTTCTATCTTCTTGTTTGCCTCTTCAATTTTTTTCGTTTTATCTTCAATCCGTGCGGCTGTTTCGAGAAGCTTTTTATTGAGATCCTCGATTTCTTCTACAAGGGTTTTCTGCTGGCCCTGAAGGTTTTGGATCCTGTTTTCGGCAGCATGTATGCCGGATTGCACCTTATTTTGCTGTGTTTCGATTTTTTTCTTTTTCACCTGCATATCAGTGAGTGACGCTGCAGCCGCAGCCGGATTCACAAGTCCTGTTACTAGAAGGGCTGCCATGATCAATGCGACTATTTTTCTCAAAACTTTCCCCCGCCTATTTCTATAGTTATCTATTTCGCTTTTAAATGCTAAAATCCCCAAAAATATTGGGTAAACTTACACGTTTATCCAATTTACTAGACTATTATACCACGCACTTTGTCGGGAAATGTTTCAAATATATTTCAATTTCATAGATTGCCCATACTTTTTGAATGCAAGAAAAAGCAGCACACCGAGCTGGCGTGCTGCTTTCTGGTATTATAGGCTTTCTTTTTTCTTAAGATTCATTTTCATTATAACGTTTTGGTAGATGCCCATTGAGGCCATCAGCAAAATAAGTGAGGAGCCGCCGTAGCTGATAAATGGCAGCGTTATGCCCGTGATAGGCAGAAGGCCGGTTGCACCTCCCAGATTAATCATAACCTGTATGCCAATCATGGAGGATATGCCGATCAAAAGCAGGCTGCCAAATGCATCCTTGCATCTTGCCGCAAGCAGAAAGCCCCGAAGGACTATAAACCCAAGCCCGCCCAGCACAAGGGCAACCCCGAAAAAGCCAAGCTCTTCCGCAATGATCGAAATGATGAAATCTGTGTGTGATTCAGGGAGATAGCCGTATTTCTGGATACTCTGCCCAAGTCCGAGACCCTTGACTCCGCCAGAGCCAATCGCAAGAAGGGAATTAGCCAGATGGTAGCCTTCGTCCTGTTCCGTTTTGAATGGTTCCTTCAAGCCTGTGAATCTGGATACCCGTTCTTCGGACACTACTGTAGAGTAATTCCCGGTGACCAATACGACAAGCCCGATGACTGCAACACCGATTGCGAGAATGGAGGCAATCTTTGACAGGCTTTTCAGCGACATCCCGGATGACATCAAAATGGTTCCCGCAATGGCTGCGATAATGGCGACATTTCCATAATCGGGCTGGATTGCTATGAAAAAGCAGATGGTCAAAAGGAAAATCATGGTAGGCATTACTGCTTTATCAATGTTATTAATCTTGTCCTGCCTCTTGGAATAGATAGCAGCGAGATAGATGATCACTGCGAGTTTTGCCACCTCGGCCGGCTGAAGGTTAAATCCTCCCAGGGCAAGCCAGCTCTGGGCGTTCCCTGCCGAACGTCCGAATACAAATACTAGCAGCAGCAAACCGATGGTGCCGCCCATCATAGTAAGCAGAAATCTGGGATGTTTATAGAGCTGATACGGGAAAAACATGGTTACCAGCATACAAAGAAAAGCTGCGATAAAAGCAACTTTCTGCCTCTCATAAAAGTGATCGGCCGAATAGCCCCAGCGGGCCACTGCCGTTATCATGCTGGAACTGTAAACCATAAGCAGTCCAAACAAACAAAGAACTATAACCGTAAAAAATACCGGATAATCATATGCTTTCAATATTTTTTTCAACATTTGATGTTTTCTTCCCTCTTTAATCGATTGCTCTTACTGCTAAGAGTCTATAAAACTAATCTTACCATAGATTGTATCGGTTTTTTTATTACAAATTCATTAATAGCCCTTTTGCTCCTTATTAAAGGAGCTGTCCTTTTTGGACAGCCCCCTGTGGTGCAAGCTATTCAATTGCCCTGGTAATCATCCTTGATCCGGTTATGATCAGGATTATCCCCCATCTTTTCATAAAGATCGTTATTGTTCAGCCCATTATCATTCTCTTCAGCCTCCCTGGAGTATTCCTTGCCAGGTTTCGCACTTGATCCTTTTTCTTCCTTGTTATCATTGTTATGCTGCTGCATATGAACCCCACTCCTTTATTTATGGTTTCTCTTCTACTTTTACCTCTTGGCGCCATAGCCAAACAAATTAACATTTATTTAAAACAATCGTTATATTCGTTTTGATACAATATGGAAAGGCTATAATCATTTATAACAAAAAAAAAAGGAGCAGGTGCATGAATAAACACATCAATAATAGAATGCTGGAAATCTTCCTGGTTTCCCTCCGGCTTGGTTTGACTTCATTCGGAGGGCCCATTGCCCATCTGGGCTATTTCCACGAAGAATATGTCCGGCGCAGAAAGTGGATTGATGAGAAGGCCTATGCGGATCTCATCGCCCTCTGCCAGTTCCTTCCCGGTCCGGCCAGCAGCCAGGCGGGGATTGGCATCGGGATGATCAGGGGCGGAATTGGCGGCGGTATCATGGCCTTTTTGGGGTTTACACTTCCCTCTGCCATTGCGCTCATCCTATTTGCCTTGTATGTAACCGAGTGGAGTGCAGCAGAGGCAGGATGGATTCACGGATTAAAAATTGTGGCTGTCGCCGTGGTAGCACATGCAATTCTTGGGATGGCACCCAAGCTTGCTTCAGGTTCTATAGAAAAAACCATTGCCCTCTTCTCCCTGATAGCCGTGCTTCTCTGGCCGGCAGCAGTCACCCAGCCCGCCATTATCGTGATTTCTGGACTAATGGGATATGTTTTGCTTAAATCTTCTGGAGAAAAGACAGCCGATTCCGTAGAACTTCCCATCTCGAGGCGATCAGGAATTATCTTTCTTATCGTATTTGCAGCACTGCTGATTCTGCTGCCGGTGTTAAGAAATGTTTCTTCCAGCCAATGGCTTGCCATGGCAGACAGCCTGTACCGTTCCGGTTCACTCGTATTTGGAGGCGGGCATGTGGTGCTTCCACTTCTGGAGCGGGAATTTGTCCCGGCAGGCTGGCTTGATAAAGAAACATTCCTTGCCGGCTATGGGGCAGCCCAGGCCGTTCCTGGTCCCCTCTTTACCTTTGCGGCATACCTGGGGGCTGTGAAGGGCGGCTGGTCCGGCGGCCTGCTTGCGGTATTTTCTATTTTTCTCCCGGCCTTCTTGCTCGTCGCAGGATCACTCCCCTTCTGGAATTCCCTTAGAAGTTCAGAGAGCATCCGGGGTGCTCTTGCTGGAGTGAACGCCGCAGTCGTGGGAATCCTGGCTGGTGCCCTTTATGATCCCATTTGGACGAGCACCATCCGATCATCCCTGGACTTTGCTTTTGCTGCGCTGCTGTTCGGGATGCTTGCCTTCTGGAAGTTTCCTTCCTGGGCGGTAGTGATTGCCGGCGCACTGGGCGGATGGCTGCTGAGTATGATTTAACTCACTGAACACAAAAAAAAATCTGGCAGCGGTGCTGCCAGATTTTTTTTGACTTACCTATTAAAATGGTACGATTCCGATCGGGTTGACCGCATTCGATTTAGCTGCATTCCATTCACCGCGATGCAGTTCGAAATGAAGATGCTGGCCTGTCGATTGGCCTGTGTTCCCCATGACACCGATCTGCTGGCCCTTTGCCACTACCTGGCCGGTGCTGACCGAAAAGCTTTGCATGTGGGCATATACAGTCGTATACACTTGTCCATTAATGGAATGTGAGACAAATACAACATTGCCATAACTGCTTGATGTATAAGCACGGCTTACTACCCCGTCAGCTGCCGACATGACTGGAACGTAGCCCCTTGCAGCAATATCAACGCCCATATGCTTGGTTCCCCATCTTGCTCCATAGTTCGAAGAAAGGGCCCCTGCTGCAGGTCTTGTAAAGTTCCCGCTTGATACAGCAGGACTTGGTGCTGGTTCTGGTGCATGGTACGTTTCTTTTGGAGCTGATTTGTATGTTCTCTTCGGCTCACTGGCTGAAGATGATTTCGCTCTTTGTTCTGCCTGTGCAGCTGCTTGGGCAGCTTTTTGTCTTGCCGCTTCTGCAGCCTGCTGCTTCGCTGCTTCTGCCGCACGCTGTTTCGCTTCTTCAGCCGCACGCTTTCGGGCAGCAGCCAGTTCAGCCTGTCTTGTTTTTTCCAGGTTGATGGCCTGCTGTATAGAAGACTCCTGGGCTGAAAGCAGTTCCTCCTGCTCCTTCAGATCCATCTGGTGTGAATGAGTTTCTTCTTCTTTATGCTTTAGCTGTTTCATTAAGCGGCTTAATTCAACAACCTGACCCTTCTGCTTGGCCTTCATGGCTTTAAGATCATTAAGCATATTTTGGAGGCTGACAGCTTTATCTTCTGCCTGCTGCTGACTCTGCTCCAGCTTCTTTTTGTCTTCTTCCTGCTGGCGGAGGATTTCCTGGTCTGCATCCATGATGGTCGCAACTGCGTTCACTCTTTCAAGAAAATCGCCGAAGCTTTTAGAGCCAAGGATAACTTCCAGATAATCGGCATTGCCGCCGCTCTGCTGCATGGAACGAGCCCTTTCCTTCAACAGTTCTTCACGCTGGGCCATACGTTTCTTAATGATGGTAATTTCTTTTTTCAGCTGAGCGAGCTCAGCCTTCACTTCTTTAATCTCTACGTTTTTCTTGTCAATTTGAGCGGTTGTTTCATTAATAGCATCGGTCAGGATCTGGATTTTCTCTGCAGTTGTGGCCTGCTTGCCTTGAAGGCTTTTTATTGTTTGTTCAGCTTGATTGATTCCAGAATTGACTTTGCTTTTTTTCTGCTGTACTTCCTGCTTTTTTTGTTCCATCTGATTGATAGTTGAAGCCTGTACAGGCGGGACAACGCTCATCAGGCCCAATCCGGCAACCAGTGAAACTTTAAGTAAACTGTTTTTCAATTATTTCCCCTCTATCCTCTATATATTTATCTCTATCTAAACCGTTAATTTTATTAATCTTTTATTTATATAAATTGTTTTGTTTTTAGCAATAGGTTGATTATAACAAAATAAACCGCTATTAAAATTACAATTATATTTCATTTGGATTAAAACACACTTAATAAAGTTTAATTTTTAGATGAGACGTGTCTTTTCTACTAGAATGAGCAAAAAGGGCCAAGAAAGATAAAAAGCCCTTTAGAGGGCTTCAACTGGCGGGGTGGGTGTTGGCTTTGCAAATCCTTTTTGATATTTTGCATCAACCTGCTTCCGGATTTCTTCTATTGTTTTTCCATCCTGGAGATCGATGATGGATTGTGCAGCGATTTCCATGCAGACGCCACAGCGTGTGGCATGGTCATCCCAAACTATATTTCCATTATCTTTTTTTTCATAGATAAAACAGTCATAATTGCTTTTATGCCCTGCCTCCTCGCCGCAGCCGCAATAGCATGGCATCTGCTCAAGCAGCTTTTGGTTCTGTGACACAGCAAGATAAAGCATCTGCATGTCCTCAGGCTTTTCGGCAAGAAACGCTGGCTTTGTATCCTTTTTCGTTTCCACCCTGAGATCGCCCGCCGTATGTTCTGCATGAATCTCTTCAGCCTTATGCTTGTGACTGCTCTCTTTTTGTGTGTTTTCTTCAGTACCGCACCCGGATAATAAAAAAGCGGTTGAAAAAACAGCGATGGCAGTATTTTTGATATTCATAGTGTTAACACTCCCTGAAACTGGCATTATCACTATCATACTGGTTTTGAACTCTATTTTTCAAGCAGCGCGGCAGGGTGACCTCCCCCTACTTCATTGGAATCTTGATTGTCACAGCATCTGCGATCTTTTTATGCGTCGGACCGAGCACATCGCTCGTTGTCAGTTCGATCCATCGGACCCCGTTTTTTCCCTGCTCCAAAATCATCCCCATCGCACCTTGCTTTGAGCCGCCTGGCTTTATGCTTCCATTCAAATATTCAATATAGAAGTCATCTTCAAATGTTTTCTTTTCTCCATTGCTTGTCTTAAGGGCAGCGACTGGTCCAAAGTGAACCGTTTCTTTCCCCTTGTTCACCATTTCAACTTCTGTTTTTACGTAAGTAAAGTCTTCATAGTTTTCTGTGTACGGATGGAAATAATCCATAAGAGAATACACTGGCATATTACGCATAACCTTTACATTCTTTATCTTCATTTCAATGGAACCGATTTTATATACCTTGTTTACTGAAGCGATGCCCTTTAACTCCATCTCCCCTTTTTCATCACTGATGGTCTGCCCCTTTTTTAACAGGGATGTGTCATCGGGAACCTGAGGATTTGGCACATATACATCATTGAGTGACTTTGCCCTGTCCTTACTGGACACCTTTTTTTCAGTCTGTTCCTGCTTTTCTTTTGCTGAAGCATCCAACGTTTTCTCCTTATCCAAGCTGCAGCCGGCGAGCAGGCTGGAAGAAATCAGGAGCATAATGAGTTTTTTCATATAAGCATCCCCTTTTATCCCTGGATTAAATGTAAAGAAAATTTCCCGCAGGAAGCATGCCTCCAAGCGGGAATTTTGCTTTTATCGGTTTCTTTTTAAGATATTGAAAATATTTTTGGCCTGATCTGTATTATCCAGCTTTCCGGTAAAGAGTTCTTTGCCCGGGCCAAAAGCATATACGTTTACATCCTCGCCGGTATGGCCTCCCGTGGTCCAGCCTGTAACCGAACGATTATCGATAATTGCCTCTATTGAATTATCGATGTCCAGAACTTTTTTAGTCTGGGCTGCATTCTTTACAGATTGAATTTCTTCAGGTGTTATTTCCAGCTTCAAGTAGCTATTCAAGGTCTTTTCAACGTCTGCACCTTTGGCAATCTGCTCAGCCATCCAATCCGGAGTGCGTTTTGCTGCCGCTACCGGAGCTCCGAACCAGTTATAATTCCCTTTGGCACCGATTGAATAGCCGCCTGTTGAGTGGTCGGCAGTTGCCACCACCAATGTATGCTTGTCCTTCTTGGCAAACTCTATTGCCTTTTTGAATGCCTTCTCGAAGTCTTCCATTTCACTCATAGCGCCTACGATATCATTGTCATGGCCGGCCCAGTCAATCTGGCTGCCTTCCACCATCAGGAAGAAACCGTCCTTGTCTTTATTCAGTTTATTCAGTGCAGTGTTCGTCATATCCGCGAGTGAAGGCATGGAAGAATCGCGGTCAATCATTTTTGGCATGCCGCCGGGAGCAAACAGCCCAAGGGTGTGTGTGCCCCTGTCCTTCAGCATTTCCTGCTTGTTCGTAACAACCGAATAACCGTGTTTCTTGAATTCCTTTGTCAAATCCCGGTCCTGCCTGATGAAGTTGCCGGATCCGCCTCCCAGCATAACATCGATCTTGTGCTCGCCTTTGATCATTTCATCAAAATAATCGTCTGCTATGGCATTCATATTCTTGCGGTTTGCATCATGCGCACCATAGGATGCAGGCGTTGCATGCGTAATTTCTGAAGTCGCAACCAGACCGGTCGATTTCCCGTTTTCCTTGGCTGACTCAAGCACAGTCTTTACAGAGGAACCGTCATTATCCACGCCGATTGCAGCATTATAGGTTTTGACGCCTGCACTCATTGCGGTTGCAGCCGCGGCTGAGTCCGTTACATTTTGTTCCGGATCTTCCGGGTAGGTCATTTGCTGCCCTGTCAGATATTTATCAAACTCAGTAGTTTCAACAGCCTTTGTGTTTGGATTGTCTTTTAAGTATCGATAGGCGGATGTATAGGAAACTCCCATTCCATCACCAATCAAAAAGATGACATTTTTGATTTCCGGTGTTTTTTCCGTTTTTGCTTTTGCCTGTACATCATCGACAGCCAGCGAACCATACAGGGAACCTAAGGCTACCGTGGATAATACAGCAATCGGAAGCAGCTTTTTCTTAAGACTCTTATTTAACAATGGGACACCCTCCTACTATTTACTATTACAGCTATAATCTTAAATTAATAGTGTTAAGAGGAAGTTAAGGGTATGTAAAAGCTTTTTTGATAAAGCATTAAGAATATTTAACAAAAAACCAACATGAGGTTTCTGCTCACAACCCATGCATGGAAAAGAACACAGAGAATAGCAGGAACAAACACAATAAGGCGGTGGAGCGGAACAAGACACACCAGGAATGCCAGGAAAATGCATGATGTGCCCATCCAGGAAGCCTTTTTATCCATGAAGCTCCGCCCCTTTTCCACAGAAAAAAGAAACAGGACGCCCTGTTTCTCATAATTTTATCCTTTGAAGCCTGAGTGCATTTACCACCACGGACACAGAGCTTACGGCCATGGCTGCCCCGGCAACCCATGGTGCCAGCAGCCCTACTGCTGCGATAGGTATGCCAATCACGTTGTAGGCAAATGCCCAGAATAAATTCTGTTTGATGTTCCGGATTGTTTTCCTGCTCATATACAAAGCATCGGCTATAGATTGCAGGTCCCCGCTGATCAGTGTGATATCACTGGCTTCCATTGCAATATCAGTTCCTGTTCCAAGAGCCATCCCTATATCAGCCGCAGCAAGTGCCGGGGCGTCATTGATTCCGTCACCGACCATTGCGGTTCTGCGGCCCTGCTGCTGAAGTTTCTTGATCTCTTCTGCCTTTCCTTCCGGCAGGACTTCGGCTATCAGGTGATCTATGCCTGCTTCCCTGGCGATGGTGCGGGCAGTTCTTTCGTTGTCCCCTGTGATCATGATAATCTCTATATCCAATTCCTTCAGGCGCTGGACCGCTTCTCTTGATGTTTCTTTAATTGTATCTGCAACGGCAATCATGCCGGCATATTCCCCATCCACGCTCACCAGCATGACCGTTTTGCCTTTTTCTTCAAGACCTTCCATTATGGATTCAGCTCCTACGGTGGATGCACCGGCTTCAGCCATCAGCCTCTTTGTTCCAATCCATATTTTGTGTCCGCCCGCTTCGGCTTTCACTCCAAATCCGGGAACCGCCGCAAACTGATCAGCTTTTGCAAGCCCAATGCCTCTCTCCTGGATGCCACGGACAATGGCCTTTGCCAGCGGATGCTCGGACTGTTCCTCAATGGCACCCACCCATGACAGGAATTCTTCTTCTTTATACTTATCCTGAACGAGGATATCCGTCAATTCCGGTTCGCCTTTAGTAATCGTTCCGGTTTTATCCAATATGACCGTATCGATACGGTGTGCCAATTCAAGATGCTCCCCGCCCTTAAAGAGAATGCCTGATTCAGCAGCCCTGCCTGAACCTGCCATGATAGAAACAGGGGTTGCGAGACCCAGGGCACAAGGACAGGCGATCACAAGAACGGCAATCAGTTTTTCAAGAGCCTCTGCGAAGTTTCCCGGGCTGATCCAGAGAAACCAGACCAGGAACGTCATAATGGCAATCGTGACAACAATCGGTACGAAAATGCCAGAAATCCTGTCTGCCAGCCTCTGAATCGGAGCTTTGGAACCCTGTGCCTCCTCTACAACCCTGATGATCTGTGAAAGGGCTGTATCCCGGCCCACCTTCAATGCCTTTATTTTTAAAGAGCCATTGATATTGATGGTGGCACCGATGACAGAATCTCCTGGAGACTTATCGACAGGAATACTTTCACCTGTCAGCATGGATTCGTCAATCGATGAAACGCCTTCCAGAATCTCCCCATCAACCGGCACCTTTTCACCCGGTTTAATGAAAAGAATATCCCCTGCCGCCACTTCCTCCAAAGGAAGCTCCACCTTCCTGCCGTCCCGGAGGACCACAGCCGTTTTTGCCTGCAATCCCATCAGCTTCTTGATGGCATCTGAAGACCTGCCCTTCGCTTTTGCTTCTAACAGCTTTCCCAGGATAATGAGCGTAATCAGAATGGCACTTGTCTCGTAATAAAGCTGCGGCATATGGCCGTGTCCGCCAATACCCTTCAAGGTTTCATACAGACTGTAAAAATAGGCGGCACTTGTTCCAAGCGCGACCAGAACATCCATATTTGCACTCTTATTCCTCAGAGCTTTATAGGCGCCTATATAAAAAGGCATGCCGATGATGAGCTGCACAGGCGTGGCTAACGCAAGCTGTACCCATGGATTCATCAGCATTTCTGGAAGATAGATGAAAGATGTGAATGAAAAGTGGCTGACCATCGCCCACAGGAACGGAAGAGACAGGATGGCCGATACCATCAGCCTCAACTGCTGCTTTCTTACTTCCCGCAGACGCCGGTCAGCAGCATTCTCTTCATTTTCTTCCGGTACTGCCCCGTAACCCAGTTTCTCCACTTTTTTTATGATGTCACCGGTACCGGTTGCAGAAGGGTTATATTCCACTGTGGCGCTCTCAAGAGCCAGGTTAACAGAAGCACTGCTGACTCCTTCCATTTTCCTAAGGCCCTTTTCTATTCGGGATGCACAGGCCGCACAGGTCATACCTGAAATGCTGAACTGTTTTTTCTCGAGAATCGGCTCGTAGCCCAGATCCTTGATTTTTTGTTCAAGATCCCGTTCAGTAAGCTTTGCGGAGTCATAGGTAATTTTAGAACTTTCAAGAGCCAGATTGACGGCTGCCTCCTCAACTCCCTCGAGCTTCCGCAGCCCTTTCTCAATCCTTACGGCACAAGCCGCACAAGTCATGCCTGATATTCCAATCTGGCTTTCCTTTAGTTTTTGATTCATCGTTCTCACCTCTTATATAGGGGTAGGGGGTATATTTTTGTGTTAAGAGAAACGTGCTTGTTTAGAGCACGCCATCTCTGGTTATTCTGCTTCATACCCCTGGTCATCTATAGCAGTTTTGATTTCGCTGAGGGTTACAGCTTCCGGATTGTATTCAACCGCCACTTCCCCTGCTGATAAATCCACGAGGACTCGTTCCACTCCGGCCAGCTCCCCGACTCCGCCTTCAATAGCTTTTACACAATGTTCGCAGCTCATCCCGCTGACCTTGACTGTTGTCTTTTCCATTTTCATCGCTCCTTTTATTTTCTTATCAGTTTTTCAATAGTAATCAATACTTCATCGAGAACCTCTGTATCCCCTTCAGAAATTCGGTCCATCACACACGTTTTCAAATGTCCCTCTAAAAGCAGTTTGGCAACACTATTCAGAGCAGATTGAGTGGATGCAAGCTGAGTGATCACATCATCGCAGTAAACATCTTTCTCAATCATGCCTTTAATGCCGCGGATTTGACCTTCAATCCTGTTCAGCCTGGCTGACAGGTTCTTTTTCACTGCTTCTGATTGGTGGCTTTTTCTTTCTTCAGAAGGATCATGGCAATGGCCGGACGCTTCTTGATTTTCCATTCAACCGCCTCCTTGCTCATAGCATACTATACCCCCCCACCCTATGTAAAGAATAAAAATAATAATATATTTACTGAGGCTGTTTCTATCGGCTTACAGGACGGAGAAAAAAGCCCTCATTGAAGGGCTTAACTCCATAACGCAGCCAATGCTCTGCATTCCCTTGCACATGCAAAGCAGGCTTCAGCACATCTCTGGCAGTGATCATGATCATGCCTTTTGCATTCATTGCCGCATGCTTCACAAATAGTGGCACAAATGGCAGCAAGCTCTGATACAAAAGGTGTCGCACGTCCCAGGGCTTGTTCAAAATAGCCGCAAATGTCGGCGCATTCCCTATCAAGGCGGATACAATCTGCCATATGTCCCACATTTTCCTCCTGCAGGCAGGCATCAAAACAGTTGTTGCAGGCTTCCATGCAATCATGCAATACTCTTATGACTGATTCATATTTATGGTCTGGCATCTCTTCTCCTCCCTTACACTTATATTATCCTTAACCTCCACTTCCATATATTAAACATGTAATAGTTTTTACTTCTGCTGCAGCGGGTATTTCTATAATATGGAGAATCAAAGAGAAATGGCGATTTTCAGGACCGAGCTGAACCAGCTTTACGGGGAATATCTTAAATGCAGAGACAGGCGTATCAAGAGATATATCTGGAAGGATATCAAGCTTATCCGTAAAGCCATATACCTTTTATAAAGGAGGGAGATTGTTAGTTACAGGCTGGGAATCAATAGTTGAGTCTGGCTTTCATGGCCGGCTCTATTTTTTTGTGGAGAGGCGCGCCTGTAAAAAGTAGAAAGTGTCACAAGACATACTCTATCCTTAAAGTTGAGAGAGGTGTCCCATAATCGAAGAATATAAGTATATAGGCGAAAAAATCATGGATAATCGGTTTACGCTGGCAAAAAACTTAAACAGCTGAATTCTTGCCCAGACTGACGAAAATCTCAATACATGCGGAATGGATTCTGCAGAATCTTACAATTACGAAGTGATATGTCTGCCTATTTCGGCCAAATTTTCCTGCTTGATGCTAATGAGGTCTACATAAAGGTCTCCGAGTGGTCAGAAAAGGCAGCCAGACTAACCATAGAATACGAAGTATCGCTTGCACAGTCACTCCGTATCCTGGCTTCAGTCCGTCCGGTCATCCGGGAAATGTTCGCACTCGAGCTTGAGCAAGAGGCTATTTCCCCTCTAACTGTTATTAAGATTACTGAAAAGATTGATGAATGGATTGATATTGTGTTTCAAACATTCGGTGAGGTCCATGAACACTTTCGTAAAAAATCTTGCTGCCTGCACAGCGCTTGAGGAGCTATCCGTGCTGTCGTTCCCCTCCTCAAGGGAATTGCCGTGATCCCACTCGTCGGGGCCATCGATACAGCAAGGGCAAAGCAGCTGATGGAAGTGGCTCTGAGCGAAGCATCCAGGCTGAAAGTGGAACACGTAATTCTAAACCTCTCCGGAGTACCGATGGTGGATCCGATGGTCTGCAGCGCCAGCTTGTAGACGCCCTGTCTCTGCTCGGAATTTCTACCTATATAACCGGCATCCGTCCAAATATCGCACAGACAATCACAAACCTCCAGATTGATTTCAAAAATATACGCACATACAATACCCTTCAGCAGGCCCTGACTGCTCTGCTTCAAAGCAGATAAAAGCCGCCGGTTCAATCCGGCGGCTATTCAGTTCCGCTTCATCCTCCCTCTCCCTCTTTTTAAGTACGGTCTTAATATGTGATTTTTGGATTCCTGGACATCTATGCTACATTAAAAAGACACTAGAAATATCAAAAGGAGGCTTCACAGGTGGGAACAAAAGTGCTGGTAGTCGATGATGAGAAGAACATACGCGAAGTTATTTCATCTTATTTGAAGAAAGCAGGCTATGAAGCCCTTGAAGCGGCAAGCGGCAGGGAGGCCCTGTCACAGGCGGCTGTGCATTCTCCTGACTTCATGGTTCTGGACTTGATGCTGCCTGATATAACAGGAGAGGCTGTCTGCAGGGAAATCAGGAGATTTTCCGCCATGCCAATCATAATGCTGACAGCAAAAGCTGCTGAAAATGATAAACTGCAAGGCCTTGCCATTGGTGCAGATGATTATATGGTAAAACCCTTCAGCCCGCGTGAGCTGGTCATGAGGATCAAAACCATCATGCGGAGGACAAAGAATGATGCTCTTTTAGCGGAATATGTGTCCTTTAATAAGGGAGACCTTACCATTGATAGATCCCGGCAGGAAGTATGCGTCCGCGGCGAATCCATCAGCCTTACTCCGAGTGAGTATAAACTGCTGCTCGTCCTCGCTAAATATCCGCAGCGGATTTACACAAGGGAGCAGCTGGTCGACATGGTGCTGGGCTATGATTTCGAAGGGGAACCGCGTATTATTGATCAGCATATTAAAAATCTGCGGCACAAAATGGAGGCCAATCCAAAAAAGCCTGTATATTTAGTGACGGCTTTTGGAGCAGGCTATAAATTTACGGGTGAAAGATCATGAAGAAAGGGCTCAGGTCCCGGCTGACACTCCATTTATCATTAATAGCCACATCTGTCCTGATTTTTTCAAGTATTGTCTATGCACTTGAAATCCACTACCATTTCTCGATGTTCCAGGATGAATCCGCTGCTGGCCATAACATGGGCAGTCTTAGCACCCATCTTGAGAGAGCAGTGCTTGAGTCCATTTTCTTTACAGCGGCAGGGTCCATCATCCTCGTGTTTATCATCAGCCACTTTGCGGCCGGCAGGCTTTCATCTCCCCTGATTCAAATGAAGGCAGCCGCCGAAAAAATGTCCAGGGGCAATTGGGGAACAAGAGTGGCTGCAGAGGGCCAGGATGAGCTGGCTGCCCTGGGTCAGTCCCTGAACACACTCGCACAAGAACTGGAAAATCAGGAACAGGCACGAAAGGACATGACGGCAGATATCGCCCATGAGCTGCGCACACCTCTCTCCACATTAAAGAGCTTTATGGAAGCATTTGAAGATAGAGTCTGGGAGCCGGAACCCCCACGTCTTAGGGCGTGCACCAGGGAAATCGACCGCCTCATCCACCTCATCCAGGACCTTGAACAATTAAATTCCCTTGAATCCCCCCAGTTACGGATGTCTTTTGAAAGTCGCAGCTTAAGACAATTAATCAAAGAGTGCATCGACTCAGCGGCTGATTCATTTAAGAATAAGAATATCGAGCTTTCAGCCAGTCTTACAGGAGAATTAATTTTCTTTTTCGATCAAGAGAGACTCAAGCAGATCCTGATTAATCTCCTATCGAACTCACTAAAATATACAAGCCCAGGCGGCAAGGTCATTATTTCCGCCATCGAAGAAAAAGATACTGTCCTGTTAAAGGTCACAGACAACGGAACCGGAATCGCCCCTCAGTCACTGGAAAAAGTCTTTGACCGATTCTTCCGGGAAGATGCCTCCCGCAGTCGTGAAACAGGAGGCAGCGGAATAGGACTCGCCATTGTTAAAAAACTTATCGCTGCCCATCACGGCGAGATATGGATTGACAGCCAGCGGGGTGAAGGTACAGCTGTCAATCTCCGCCTCCCCAAACAGATTAATCAGCCGTCCATCTTCATAACTTCTTCATAACTTCGGGGTAAGCTGGAGTATAGCCCGATTTAAAACGAAGGAGATGAAAGCATGAAAAAGGAATTTTTCTGGTTGAGTTCAGCCCTTATGCTTGCCCTCGGCGGCTGCAGCTCAGCATCCGAACATGAAAACCACGGAGCAGAAAAGGAAAAACAGCATGAGGAAATGAATCATTCCAGCTCTGGGGAAGTTCCTGAAGGATTAAAGAAAGCAGAGGATCCCGCGTTTAAAGTCGGGAGTAAAGCAATCATTACCGCCACTCATATGGAAGGCATGAAAGGGGCGGAGGCAGAAATCAGCGGTGCCTTCAATACAACCGTCTATAGCATTTCTTATACACCAAAAGGCGGGGGCAAGCCTGTAAAAAACCATAAATGGATTATCCATGAAGAAATCAAGGATGCCGGGGATACTCCCTTTAAACCTGGACAGGAAGTTACCATCCTTGCAGACCATATGAAAGGCATGAAAGGCGCCAAAGGTACAATCGATACAGCTGAACAAACGACGGTATATATGGTTGACTATACACCGGTATCCGGCGGAGAACGGGTTATGAACCACAAATGGGTTACCGAAGATGAACTGAAGGCCAAATAATCATGCCTCATGCGAAAGACCGCCAGTATCCTCACTGGCGGTCTCTTTAACATTTCCTGCCGTCACCCTTAAAAAACATTCCTTTCCCGTCCGGGGTAACATCAAGGATCAAAGCTTCTGCACGCTTTACATCACCCGGATCCATGGCTACAGATATTCCATTGACCGTCATCGTCATATCCGTCTTTTCCGGCTCATCCAGAGCCAGTCCCGCCCTGCTCTGTCCTCAGCCAGGGTTTTCAAAGTGGATCCGGATATTGGCTGCCCCATATCTATCAAACAGCCCCTTCAGCATGCTGCGTGCTTCATTAGTGATTTGCATACTTTCCCGCCCCCTTTACCATGGTGTTCCCGGCTGCTACAAAGTTTCCCCTGAACTCAAGGATTCACTCCAGTCGTGAACCATACTGCCTTCCAGAAACTTTTCGGCATCAAGTGCCGCCATGCAGCCAGACCCTGCCGCCGTTATGGCCTGGCGGTACTTCTTGTCCTGCACGTCTCCGCAGGCGAACACACCTGGAATATTGGTTTCAGTTGTTCCTGGTATCACTTCGATATATCCTGTTTCATCTGTTTTAATCTGGCCGCCTAAGAAAGCAGTGTTTGGCGTATGTCCGATAGCGACAAAAATTCCGTCTGTCCCAATGATTTTCTCTTGCCCGGTAGCATTATCGCGCACCTTCAGCCCGGTCACCTTAAGCGCGTCAGCCTGCACCTCAATTGGTGTCTGATTCAGGCACCACTCAATCTTAGGATTGCTCCTGGCGCGGTCCTGCATGATCTTGGACGCCCTCAGTCCGTTCCGCCTGTGCACAATCGTAACCTTGCTGGCGAATTTGGTGAGGAAATGTGCCTCCTCCATTGCGGAATCACCTCCCCCAACAATAACCACCTCTTTCCCGCGGAAGAAAAAGCCATCACAAGTTGCACAGGTGCTGACACCTTTCCCTACATTTTCCTGTTCCCCCGGAATATCAAGGAATCGCGCAGAAGCACCAGTAGATATAATCAGGGCCTCTGTATGGATGTCCCCGATTCCGTCTGCCTTCAATGTGAACGGCCTAGAAGATAGGTCCGCCTCCGTCACCCATCCACGTTTGAACTCCGCTCCAAAACGTTCGGCCTGCTTCCTCATATTCTCGATGAGCTCCGGCCCCATAATACCCGTTGCGAATCCCGGGAAGTTTTCTACATCAGTTGTTAATGTAAGCTGTCCTCCAGGCTCTGTGCCCTCGATCACCAGAGGATTCATATTGGCCCTCGCCAGATAAATGGCAGCTGTGAGCCCTGCAGGCCCGGTTCCAAGTATAACGACTTTTCGCATATAACCAACTTCTCCCTCCATAGCTGTGATACATGTTCGGTCTGATTGATGCCACAGAAGACTTTACCCTCACAGGGAGCAAAACAATCCTTCCACTATTGAAGCTGCCCCCCTCTCTGTTTTCCTCTTCCTGCAAGAATGCTAACGTCAAATTGAAGGATAAACAGGAAGTGATGAATATCATAAAAGCACTTTTACTGTTCATATTGGCCGGAATCGCTGAAATAGGCGGCGGCTACCTGATCTGGCTCTGGCTGAGAGAAGGACGCTCCTGCCTGCTCGGACTGATTGGAGGCATCACGCTTGTTTTGTACTGGATAATCGCAGCGCTTCAGTCCTTCCCGGCTTTTGGCCGGGTCTCTGCCGCCTATGGAGGAATCTTCATCGTGCTGGCTGTTTTGTGGGGCTGACTGGTTGATAAGAACGCCGGATTTTTATGACTGGGCCGGGGCTGCCATCTGCCTGTCCGGAGCGGCCCTGATTCTCTTTGCCCCGCGGGGATAACTGAGTTTGATATGGGAAGCTTAATAAAAGCGGCGTGAAATGGCACATCATAAAGCATGCCCTGCCCCGCTCCCGGCTGCTTATGGATTCAGCATGAAGGACTTTTTGACTCAGGATTGAGGGCGAAATGTCCTTCATCGGGAGTATGAAGGACTTTTTGACTCGGAATGGACAGCGAAATGTCCTTCATCGGGGGTATGAAGGACTTTTTGACTCGGAATGGACAGCGAAATGTCCTTCATCAGGGGTATGAAGGACTTTTTGACTCAGGATTGAGGGCGAAATGTCCTTCATCAGGGGTATGAAGGACTTTTCCGGTCAGGATTAAATTTAATAAGTCCTTCATCACATGAATGAGAAGTCTTCCTCCTCCTGTGTGATGCGCTAACCGTCTATTATCGATAAATCCCCACCGCTGCGGCCAGTAATATAGAATTTAGCATTCTTTCCCCTGTCTAACTTTTTTATCTGTATAACATTCTTATAGTAAAAGCAAAAAAGGTTTCTGTAGACCCACCCGCTTTCTCCTTGCTACGCTTATGGAGGAAACGATTCGGGGGAGGACTTGCCATGGAAGAAGAAAAATATCAAAACCTGAAATTGGGTGAACGCGGCGTCATTATAAGCATAATGGCTTATCTCGTTCTATCGGCACTCAAGCTGTTTATCGGATATATTTCAGATTCACAGGCTTTGAAGGCCGACGGATTGAATAATACAACCGATATCATTGCTTCTGCTGCCGTCCTGGTTGGCTTGAAGCTGTCCCGCAGACCGGCTGACAGGAACCACCCTTACGGTCATTGGAGATCGGAAACCGTTGCCTCGATGGTTGCTTCTTTTATCATGATGGCGGTGGGCATACAGGTTCTATACGCTGCCGGCCGCTCTGTGTTTGAGGGAAGCCATGTACCGCCTGACCTGATTGCAGCCTGGACAGGCCTGTTTTCGGCGGCTGTGATGTTTTTTGTCTACCGCAATAATAAAAAGATTTCTATTAAAATCAACAGCGGTTCCGTTATGGCAGCAGCGAAGGACAATATTTCAGATGCCTGGGTCAGCATTGGCACCGCTATCGGCATAATCGGTTCTCAATTTGGACTTACCTGGCTTGATCCGGCAGCAGCCTTTATTGTGGGAATCCTGATTTGCAAGACAGCTTGGGATATATTCCGCGATGCATCACTTGCACTGACGGACGGATATGATGAGATGCTGCTTGAAGCATATAAAAAAACAACCCTGGATGTCCATGGTGTGAAAGGTGTGAAGGACATCCGGGCAAGGCAGTATGGCAGTAATTCCGTTGTAGATATCGTCATTCTTGTCAAACCGGATTTGGAGTTAAAGGATGCACATGATATTTCCACGATTGTGGAGAAAGAATTGAAATACAAGCACGATGTTTATAATGTACATGTTCATGTTGAGCCCAATTAAAAAGTCCGGCAGGGCTTTTTATTTTGGTTTCACATGGATCAATCTTTCAGCCGTTTACACACAATATGAATGGGGTTACCATCTGGGTCCTGGATGTAGCCGGCTCTTAGATTTAAGAAATCTGCAGGTTCAGACAGGATGGTAACTCCGTGTTCAGCAAGAAATTCAATGGCTGCATCAGAATCCTCCGTCCACAGCACAATTTCACAGCCTTCATTTTTCCCCGGAGACAGCCCATGCACATCCCTCGCGGACTCCTTGGTTGCAATACCTAAAGTAAACCCGTCCAATACAAATTCATGATGCGTCTCTTTTCCGCCAATTTCTGCTGTAAAGCGGTGTTCGAAACCGAGTCTTTCATAGAAGGCCCGGGATTTTTCCAGATCTTCCACATAAAGATTCACTTGCGGCGTACTGAATTTCATTTTTTCATCCTCCTATTTTTTCATCAATTCGAAGCGGCGCTGTTGGAAGAGGCGCCTCCCGCAGTTCAACCATTGCTCACTTCCACAAAAAAGGCTATCATTCCTGCCCCTGGTCGTATTTAGTCATTATTTATCAACGAATAAGACTTGATTGTAAATGGGACAAACACTACAATTTGTAGTGGAGGCGTTTTAATGAATATCAATCATTTTAAATATGACAAAGCCGGCCTGGACCGCTTCTTTGGGCCGCTGGAAGCTAAGATCATGGAATTTCTCTGGCAGAACGATGAGCAGACCATTAAATCGGTGCAGCAGCATCTGGAGGCTGACAAGCCGCTCAATTTCAACACCGTTATGACTGTGATGAAGCGGCTGAGTGCTAAAGGGATCCTTGTGAAAAGAACAGAGGGAAGGCTCTCCTATTTCCGGCCGGTACTGACCAAGTCTCAGTTCATCGAAGAACAATCCAAGAGGCTGACTGAAAATCTTTTGGATGAATTTGGCGGTGTGGTGATCAGCCACATGCTTGATGCCATGAAAGATGTGGATCAAAGCCTGCTTGAACAGCTGGAGGAGAAAATTAAAAGAATGAAGAAGGAAAAAATGTGATGTGGAAGAAGCAATCTTTTATTGTATTATCCCTCAGTTTCTTAATCGCCTTCTTCATTTGGGGACAAATGGGGATGTTTATGGTTCATCTTCTGTTTGGAGTCAATATTCAAGCGAACTTCTTTAAATTTTGTTTCAGCCTCTTCAATGAGGATTCCTTGTATTACTTCCTTGCAATCATTCTATTGAATGTCTTAATTTCCTATAGTGTTATCACCATAGTCTGGAAGGCTGCAGAGCAGGCTTTCCTATTAAAGAAATTCAAGCGGCGTATCCATTCGCTGATGGATTTCGGCTTAACTGAAAAAGCCAATAAAGACCTGAGACCTGAGCACCTAGATATTTTAGTCATAACAGATTCTGCTCCTGGCGCTTTTTCCATTGGCTTCTTCAGGACTTCCATCGTACTCAGCACAGGCCTGCTTTCCTTGCTTCATGAAGAAGAGCTGCGTGCTGTGGTCGAGCATGAATCGTTTCATGGGCGGAATAAAGATTCTTTGAAGCTGTTTTTATTGCAGCTGATATCACAGGCCTTCTTTTTTGTTCCGCTGACAGGCTGGTGCTACCGGAATTATCGGATCCTAAGCGAGCTGTCGGCTGATGAATATGCAATCAGCCGGATGGGAAGCGGCCTGGATTTAAGCACGGCACTGCTGAAGCTGATCAGGAGCCGCACTTCTTTTGATGCAGTGCCTGCTGCTGCCTTTTTTGCAAAAGAAGCTGTTAATTTAAGGCTTCAGCAATTAGTTGAACCGCAAAAAAATATACCGCTGAAATTGAGCAGCACTACAGTGGCTGTTTCGGTGTATGTTCTGCTGTGCCTGCTGGCTTTGACTCTAGTGACGGTCACATGACTGTCACTTGATTCTTCAAGTCTTTAACACTACAATTTGTAGTGTTAAAGTGCATATTAAAAATCTATTAATCTATGAGGTGTCCAAATGAAAACAAAAAAAACCGGCCAGTCCAATCTTTTTTTCTTTTTAGTGGTTGGATTGATCATTGCAGCTGCTGCTGGAATTGCGATACTCAGCAATATGCAGGGAAAGGAAGCTTCTTTTGATTACCGCAGCCAGCCATATTTAGGAAAAGAATCGGCACCGGTCAATATTGTGGAATTTGGGGATTACAAGTGCCCCGTCTGCAAAAATTTTACACTCTCGGTATTTCCACAGATAAAAAAAGATTTGATTGATACAGGCAAAGCCAAACTCTACTTTATGAATGACCCGATCATTTATAAGGATTCAAGCCGCTCTGCCCTTTTCGGGGAAACAGTATTCCATGAACTGGGAAATGCAGAGTTTTGGAAATTCCATGATGAATTATACAAGCAGCAGCCTGACGATCCAAAGTACGAACAAATGGACATTTATTCAGCAAGCTTTTTAACCCGCATTTTAAAAGAGAACACGGGCAAAAATAATGTGGATAAAGTGATGAAAGCATTCGATGAGGAAAAGTATGAAAAGGAACTGAAAAATGATTTGTCTCTTGTGAAGGAATTGGGCGTTACCGGAACTCCCACTTTCTTTGTGAACGGAAAACAGTTTAAAGGAAAGACTTATCAAGATCTGATCGATATGGTCAACAAAGAGGCGAAGGAGAAGCAAAGTGAGTAAAGCTCTCGGAGTTTCCTGGCTGAGTGCTGTCATTGCTGCCCTTGGCAGTCTTTATTTCAGCGAAGTCCTGCATTTTGTGCCATGTACATTATGCTGGTATCAGCGGATCTTGATGTATCCCCTCGCTGTCATTCTCGGCATCGCCGTATATAAACGCGATCATTCAGTATACCGCTATGCCCTGCCTCTTTCGTTTCTCGGCATGGTGGTGTCTGCCTATCACTATAGCCTTCAAAAGCTTCCATTCATGCAGGAGTTCGAGGTCTGCACAGGAGGAGTCCCGTGCTCCGGAGAATATATCAATCTGCTTGGATTCATCACCATTCCATTTTTAGCCCTTACTGCCTTCACCATCATCACAGTCTGTTTGTGGAAACTGAAGAAAAAGTAAGGAACGGGACAGAGCCTAATTGGTGCTGTCCCGTATTTTTAGGGGTATCCCCCAAATAAAAAAATTCTGCGTCAATTATCTTATGTGCTCCTGCAATCGTAACCAGGTAATGTATTAGCCCTGGCTTTACTTATCCACTTTCTTAAACCCATGCTTCACCATAATATCCAGCGCCTTTTTTTCCTGCAGAAATTCATAGAAAAGCTCAGCTTCTTTCCCATGTTTTGTATCCTTTACGATTCCCGCAGGATAAATGATGGGAGTGTGGGTATTTTCGGGTGCTGAAGCAGCAATTTCCACTTTGGAGGAAGACAAGGCATCTGTTTTATAGACAACTCCTGCATCGACATTGCTTGATTCAACATATGTAAGCACCTGGCGCACGTCTTTGCCATACACTACTTTTTGTTTCACTGCTTCCCAGATTCCCTGGCTTTTCAATGATTCCTCCGCATACTGGCCAGCCGGGACGGAAGCAGGTGTCCCAAGTGCCAGCCTTCCCGCTTTTCCCAGGTCTTGAAAGGTTTTGATTCCTTTACCGGAACCCCTGGGCACAACCAGGACGAGTTCATTTTCTGCAAGCTCCGTACCGGTTTCAATCAATCCTTCATCAGCAAGGATTTTGAACTTATCCTGAGCAGCTGAGAAGAACAAATCCACAGGTGCCCCTTGGGAAATTTGCTGCTGTAGCGCACCTGATGATCCAAAATTATAAGACACATCTATATGAGGATGTTCCTTTTCAAAGGCATCAGCAATTTCGTCAAGAGTTTCCTGCAGACTTGCAGCTGCTGAGACTGTGATCTTAACCTTTTCCTGTTCCTTTTGCTGTTGATCCCTATCCCCGGCATACCGTTGATCAGGAGCTCCGCAGCCTGACAGCATCAGCAGGGTAGAGAAAATTAATACATGCTTAAGCTTCATGATCCCCCTCCTCCTTCTCATGCCGTTTCCAGCGGCACCGACTCTTATTAAATGATTATAGCAAAATATGATAGGCAGTTCTGACTTTATCCTTTTCCCATGCTTAGCCTGAGAGCTGAAAGGGAAATAATGAAGAAATCAGGAAAAAGGGGGGAATGGCGCATGTCCAATCACAGACACCCGAACGGGAATTTAAATCCTGACCGTTTCCACTATAAAAAACGCAATATATGGTCTGGCGCCCTGTTCGGCATCGGCTTTGCCGCGTTCATAGATGAAACCGTCTTCCATCAGCTGCTGCGCTGGCATCACTTCTACGACAAATCCACAACGGCGGCAGGCTTGGTTTCTGATGGGTTATTCCACGCATTCAGCTGGTTCGCCACCATCGCCGGGTTATTCATTCTCGCTGACCTCAGGCGGAGGAAGGGATTGTGGCATGCCAAATGGTGGGGAGGCAAGCTCCTTGGCGCTGGAGGCTTTCAGTTATACGATGGAATTATCCAGCATAAATGGATGCGCATCCATCAAATCCGTTATGTGGATCATGTGTTTATATACGATCTTGTCTGGAATATCACAGCAGCTCTCATGATGCTGGCTGGCTTTTATCTGATCATGCGGAAGAAAGGCAGGCAGGAGGAGTCTTCATATGAATCATGATCACCACTCTGTGAAGGGCGGCGAATTTATGCCCGAGAGCTGGCTTATCCCCCGGATTCTTTTGGCCGCCCTATTCATAGCCGGCCTGCTTCTGTATGCGTTTGCTGCCTATTATTCCAGGAGGAGGTATAAATCCTGGCCCAGCCGCCGGATTTTAGGATTTGGAGCTGGGGCGCTATGCGCTCTCGCAGCAGTTTCAGGTCCGCTTGCAGATCTTTCTCATTCTGATTTCAGGGCGCATATGGCGGGACATGTGTTACTGGGAATGCTCGCTCCGCTCCTGATGGTCACAGGTGCACCGATGACCCTTTTAATGAGGTCGCTCAGCACATCCGCTTCCCGGAGATTGACCAGCTGGCTGAAGATGGGTCTCCCCCGCCTGTTCATCCATCCTGTATTCGCAGCGGTCCTTAACTTGGGCGGGCTCTGGCTTCTCTATGCAACCCCGCTATTTTCGCTGATGCACCAGAATATATTTCTCTATTTCATCATTCATCTCCATATTTTCCTGGCTGGCTTTCTTTTCACTGCCGCTATTATTTACATAGATCCTGTGCCTCACAGAATTTCGTCTGGCTTTCGTGCAGCCGTCCTGATTCTCTTCATGGCGGGACACGGCATTTTGTCCAAATACCTGTACGCCCATCCGCCAGGAGGCGTGGCGGCAGGAGATGCTGAAACCGGCGCTATGATCATGTATTATGCCGGTGATGTTATCGACGCAGCTATCATCGTGATTTTATGTTCCCAGTGGTATAAGGCAGTCAGGCCATCAGCCAAAATGGCAGTGACCAGATAAGTTAGAGCCAGACCACCAGAAAAAGTCCGTTCCCGGGCAGTACCCGGAAACGGACTTGTTGATCTGGCTTTACTTTATCCTTTTTTGAAGAGTAAAGCCGATCTTGTAGATTGCCCGCTCCAGATTGGCCTCGGTGCTTATATCGTTTAAATCAGCACCTGCTTCAACGACTTTCCGCGCAACCTCAGGACTGAGACCTGTCAGGATGGGTTTTACGCCGATCAATCCTAATAAATTTACAATCTTCATTAAAGAAGCAATTACCAGATGATCTACCCTGAGAATTCCGGACAGATCAATGATCAGGTATTCCAGCGACAAATGCTGGCTTTTTGACAGGGCGAAAAGGAGGATATTTCCAGCCCGGTATTCGGTAATCACACCGATGATAGGCAGGATGGCGACTCCTTTCGTGATGGGAACAAACGGAGCAGACAGACTCTGAATCTGCTGATAGGCATCATCCAATTCCAGTACATATGTAAGCAGGGAAGCCATTCTCCGGAACAATTCAATATGTTGTTCCGAGATTGTGATATTCCTGGTATCCAGTCCGCAGATTGTTCCATAATTCTTTCCATCTACATAATAAATCGGTATGCCGATGAAAGTTCCGCCGCCAAGGCCTTTTGTTACGTCCAATGAGCTAGTCTGATCACTTCTATTAAGGTCAGGTATGACAAGCACTTCACTGCCATGATCGACACTCAGCTTGCAGAAGGTTTGTTCAAAAGGCAGGGAATCCCCTTCTGACAGTAAATGATCATCCTTATTGAGGACCTTGACAATGGAGTTTACTTGACTATCATTTTTAGCGATGAAAAGGGTGTTGATATCCAAAAGCTTGCTCAACATGATCAGAATGCTGTCTGCTGCATCTTCAAAATTTTTGAAGGTTTTTGTCCCAAGGGTAATATCGCTTAAAGTATTCATGAGGGATCCTCTCAGTTTCTTTCCCCCATGATAACATCCACGGTACTTTTTAACCAATTTAAGCAGAAAACAAACATGAGTTTTCTACTCACAGCCCATGCAGGAAAGGAACCTGGTCAAAAGCAGGAACAAACACAATAAGGCGGTGGAGCGGAGTAAGGCACACCAGGAATGCCAGCAAGATACATAGTGTTTATACCTGCCTGCAGGAAGGCTTATAATACATGCAGCTCCGGCCCTTTTCCACAGAAGAGCCGGGATTACTTCCCGGCATCTAGTCTTCTATTTAGATCCAGCCGAACAATCCTGCTGCCTGGGCAATGATAAACGGTACAAGAATCGCCAGTACAGTCGGAATTAAAAAGGCAAGGAAGGTCCATTTTTTACTCTTCGTCTCTTTGTAAATATTAAGGAGAGCTGTCCCGCATGGATAATGCAGCAGGGAAAACAGCATCATATTCAAGGCCGTGACCCAGGTCCAGCCATGCTCGAGGAATACTTTCTTCAAATCTGCCAAACTATCCAATTCGGTGAGAGAACCCGTAGACAGGTATCCCATCAGCAGGATAGGAAGCACGATTTCATTTGCCGGAAGACCGAGTATGAATGCAAACAGGATATACCCATCAAGACCGAGCATCCTCCCGAATGGATCCAAAAAGTTTACACAATGCATCAGGAGGCTCAAATCACCGATATATACATTGGCAATCACCCAGGTAAGGACGGCTGCAGGAGCTGCAACCTTGACTGCCCTGACCAGCACGGTCCAGGACTTTGTAAGCGACGAGCGAATGACTGTATCAAAGAATTTCGGGCGCCGGTATGGGGGCAGCTCAAGAGTATAGTGAGTGGGCACACCTTTCAGGGCCGTTTTGCTCAATGCCCAGGAAACAAAGAAAGTCACCAGGATTCCGAATAACACGAGGCTTACCACCACTCCTGCTGAAACAAGCATTTTCCATCCGCCTGTGAAATTGGCGGCCATGAACATGGATGATAAAATAATCAGCGTTCCCCAGCGGCCGTTGCATGGTACAAAGTTATTCGTCAGGATTGCGAGCATCCTCTCTCTCGGCGACTCAATGATCCTCGATGACATGACAGCGGCAGCATTGCAGCCAAACCCCATCGCCATGGTCAAGGACTGCTTTCCATGTGCACCTGCCTTCTTGAAGATGCGGTCCATATTAAAGGCAACCCGGGGCAGATAGCCAAAATTTTCAAGGAGTGCAAACACAGGAAAGAATATGGCCATAGGAGGCAGCATGACGCTAATGACCCAGGTGGAACCCCTGTATAACCCCAAGACCAGGAGTCCGTGAAGCCACCCGGGCGCCCCCGCATAATGGAATGCTTGTGTCAGGTAGTTTTCAATCCAGCCGAAAAACTGGGCAAGCAGCGAAGACGGAATATTGGCACCGGCAATGGTTAGATAAAAAACAACTCCCAGCATGATGATCATGATAGGAAAGCCGAGGATCGGCGAAGTGAAGATAGCATCCAGTTTTTCAGTCCGTGCATCATGGGACTGTTTAGAAGTCACCGCCTGACCGCACAGAGATCTGCTGTTTTCATAGAGCTGCTGGATGATATCATCCCTGAGCCCGGAGGATGAGAGAGTCTTTGCTTCCGTATACAAACCTTCTAAATTCATTGCACTTCCCCCCTATGCGTGGCAATCTGCCTGTTTATTTCCCTTAAAAGCCCTTCATCTCCGTCCAATAGACGCAATGCAACCCAGCGGGGTGATAGTGTGTTCCCCACAATTTTTTTTACTTTTTCCTCCATGGCGCTGATTTTCTCTTCAATCTCCGGTTTATAAACCATCTGGATGGGATTGCATTCAATTACGCCCTTCAAGATCCGGTCCATCGTATCGAGGAGCATGGGGATGCCGGTTTTATTTCTGGCCGAGATTTTTATAACGGGGACTCCAAGCCGCCTCGTCAGCAGCTGTTCATTGATCTGAATTCCCTGCTTTTCCGCTTCATCCATCAAATTGATGCAGATGATGACATTTTTTGTGATTTCCAATACCTGAAGTGCCAGGTTCATATTCCGTTCAAGAGCGGTTGCATCGAGGACAACCAGTGTTAAATCCGGTTTTTCAAACGCTATATAATTGCGTGCCGCCTCTTCATCTGCTGAATTGGAGAAAAGTGAATAAGTACCCGGCAGGTCAATCAGCCTGATGACTGCTCCCTTATGGCGGATGGTCCCTTCAGCAAGCGAGACGGTCTTGCCGGCCCAGTTGCCGGTGTGCTGCTTCAGCCCTGTCAACGCATTGAACAAAGTGCTTTTCCCGGTGTTTGGATTTCCAGCAAGTGCGACTCTATATGTGTCAGTCATTCGGCAGCAGCTCCCCTTCTATGTTATAGCTCTCCTGTTTCCGCAGGGCGATCACGGTCTGGCTTACCCTGAATGCGACAGGATCTCCCAGAGGACTTTTCCTTACCACCTGGACGACAGCTCCAGGGACAAAGCCTAAATCCATGAGCCTTCTTCGCATCACACCCTCAAGGTTCATAGAAGTGATTTTTATGGAATCCCCTTTCTTCCCTTGAGATAGTTTGATTTTATTGACTACACCCATTTATTTTCCCTCCGTTCTAATTTGTTTCCTTAACGCAACTTTTAATTTATACTATGTTTGTTTTTGAATAATGTCAATCAAAAAAATAATATGGCCTTCTGTAAACATGTTTTTGCTTCCTGCCTGGCCGATGTATGACTGTTTAAAGCAATAAAGTATTAAATTTTTCACAAAGTAGGTTCGTCCGGTAAATAACTGGGTAAGTAATCCTATTATGACTGCATGACATTTCATGCGATTTTAGGAGGAAAGCTCATGGAGCGAAATCATACAATTATTCAATTCTTTGAATGGCACACAGAAGCCGATGGCATGCACTGGAACCGTCTGAAAGAGCTTGCTCCATCTTTAAAAGAAAAAGGAATCTCCTCGATATGGCTCCCCCCTGTCACAAAAGCCACCTCGCCGGATGATAACGGCTATGCTCCTTACGACCTGTACGATCTCGGAGAATTTGACCAAAAAGGATCCATCCGCACGAAATATGGTACTAAGCTTGAATTGATTGATGCAATTTCCGCCTGTCATATAGAGGGCCTCAAGGTATATATCGACATTGTGATGAATCACAAAGCCGGGGCCGATGAAACGGAATTATTCCAAGTGATCGAGGTCGACCAGGAGAACCGGACTGAAGAAATATCCGAACCATTTGATATTGAGGGCTGGACCAAGTTCACGTTCCCCGGACGGGCCGGCAGATATTCAGAATTCCAATGGGATTTTGGACATTTCAATGGGACAGATTATGATGCCAAGAGGGATAAAACCGGTGTTTATAAGATTGTGGGAGAACATAAAGACTGGAATGATCATGTGGATGACGAATTCGGCAACTATGATTATCTGATGTTCGCCAATATCGATTATGATCACAGGGATGTCCAGAAGGAAATGATTGAGTGGGGAAAATGGCTTTCTGACACACTTAACTGCGATGGCTACCGCCTTGATGCTATCAAGCACATCAATCACAATTTTGTCCGTGAATTTGTTGAAGAGATGTTCAAGTACCGTGGAGATGATTTTTACTTTGTCGGCGAATTCTGGAAACCGGACCTTGATGCCTGCCAGAAATATTTGGACCAGGTTGACTATAACATTGATTTATTTGATGTTCCCTTGCATTACAAGCTCCATCAGGCCTCTATTGAAGGCAGGAATTTTGACTTGTCCTCCATTTTTGAGGAAACCCTTGTCAGCTCGCATCCCATGAATGCTGTCACTTTTGTGGACAATCATGATTCCCAGCCCCATGAGGCACTTGAATCATGGGTGCAGGACTGGTTTAAACCAAGCGCATATGCCCTCATCCTGCTCCGGAGGGATGGATATCCGGTTCTCTTTTATGGAGATTATTACGGCATTGGCGGCCCAGAGCCGGAAGAAGGCAAAAAGGATATATTGGATGCACTTCTGTGCGCCAGGTACGATAAAGCATATGGGGAACAGACAGATTACTTTGACCACCCGAATACCATCGGCTGGGTGCGCCACGGTGTTGATGAATTCGAGGATTCAGGCTGTGCAGTAGTAATATCCAACGGCGATGAAGGCGAAAAGCGGATGTTCGCCGGAGAAAACAAAGCCGGTCAGATCTGGATTGATCTTACAGGATCAAGGGAGGATGAAATCACCATAGAAGAAGATGGACATGCAGCCTTCCCGGTAAACGGCGGTAGTGTTTCAGTCTGGGCTAAAAAGTAGGTCCCTTTCACAGCATCTTGAATGCTTTCTTCAGCTGTCTGCAGCATAAAAAATAGAATGTACATGCAATTATTTTTATCCTCTTCATAGTATGTGGAGCACTACTCACTGCCTATGGGAGGATATTATGTTTGCAGAGATTTTATTTATCATGGCACTTGGAATCTCACTGAGTTTTGACAGTTTCACAGTTGGATTTTCTTACGGACTGAAAGGCATTGCCATACCTTATCCGCCGCTTGTGATCATCGGGGCCCTTACTGGGGCTGCTTTCTTCCTTTCCATGCTGATCGGCCATAGTCTAAGCCGGCATCTGCCGTCAGGAAGCACAGTGATGATCGGTGCGCTGATTTTAATATTTCTCGGCATTAGTGCTGTCTTGAATTCACTTCGTAAAAAGGAGAATTTAAAATCCGGGGCGAGACCTGAGGCCCGGAGAAAAAGGAAAAGCATGAAGCTGTTTAATATCAGAATTGTTATAGAAATCCTTAATCAGCCCGAGCTTGCAGACGCCGATCAATCCGGCAGGATCTCACTGCGGGAGTCTCTCATGTTAGGTCTGGCGCTGGCGCTTGATGCGCTCGGGGCCGGAATCGGGGCTGCCCTTCAGGGAACCCCTTTAATCCTGACTCCTGTGCTCATGGCGGTCATCAGCTCAGTCATCCTGCTCGCAGGCACAAAGGCAGGGAAAAGATGCAGCAATGTCAAAGGGATGAATGAGCTTCAGGTACTGCCAGGATTCATGCTGATTCTTCTTGGACTATATAAACTGATTTTTTAATAAAACGTCTGTCCCTTTAGCTGCTTAGAATTACTTCTATGCTTTTGGGACAGATTATTTTTTTGGTTACAGAGCTGATTCAGCCTGTTCCACCGGTTTAATAAGTTTGCGGAAGCGAAAATAAAGATAAACTGACCTTGCAGCGAGATCAATAGCTATGGCAAGCCATATTCCCGCAATCCCCAAACCGCATAGAATTCCAAGGATATACACGCCTGCCACACGTATTCCCCACATTCCCGCTGCCGTGCTGTACATCGGGCTCTTTGTATCACCCGCACCCTGCAATGCTCCGGCCAGCACCAGGCTTGCAGCAACGGCAGGCTGTGCAAAAGCGTCGATTCTCAAGGCCGTCACAACCATGGCAGCAGCACTCCGGTCCTCCGTAAACCAGGCAGCAAACCAGGGAGACAAAAAGAATAACAGAACGCCGATGAAACTCATGAATAGGACAGCGATGAACGTTGTCAGCATCCCATATCGATAGGCATCCCTCACTCGTCCTGCTCCCATGCTCTGGCCGACAAGTGTCGTCGCTGCGATGGCAAGGCCATAGCCCGGCATGTACGAAAAAGCCTCGATGTTGCCTGCAATCGTATGAGCTGCATACGTTTCAGTACCCATCCGGACAATCAGACCAAAATAAAGCACCTGCCCCAGCCGCATGATCAAACGCTCAATGGCAGCAGGTCCGGACAATTTGATGATGGGCGGCCCAAAGCTTTTTACAAGTGGAGTCTGCCTGGCAAAAAGGGAGAAGGCTGTCTTCGATTTTTTGATTTTGATATACAACAGCACAGTGCCTAGAACGCGGACTAGCACTGTGGCGAGGGCTGCTCCCGCCACTCCCATCCCGGGAATCATATATAACCCGAAGATCAGGATATAATCCAGGCCGATATGGATAATATTGATCCACCATCCCACCTTCATCGGTGTCTTTGTATCTCCAGATGCCCTTAGAATGCTTCCAAATATCAGCATAAGAGAAATAAAGACGGATGGCACACCGACTATCCGTAAATATAAAGCTCCCTCTTGGAGAACTTCAGGACTTGCTCCCATTACTCTCAGCAGCGATTCTGCAAAGAACAGGGTCACAATTCCTGCAATGATGCCGGCTATTACGGAAAGGAAGGCTGACTGTTTGGCAGCCGCCCCCGCTGCTTTGAAATCCCCAGCCCCGATCAATCTCGCAATGATAGATGATGTTCCGACCCCAATGGCCATAAAGATAGCAATATAAATAGCCAAAATAGTATTGGCTATCCCCACGGCAGTCACCTTATCCAGCCCGATCCTTGCCACGAACAAAGTATCTGCAAATCCAACAACCGTCTGCAGGATGCTTTCTATCATGGCCGGAATGGCCAATGCCAATATAACAGAGACTTTCTGCCGTCTATCATTCTGCATTTCTTTCACCCTCTCCTAATCAGCAGGAGCAAAAGCCTTTAAAGCCAGCATCCCGGACCCTATATATCTCTATCATAACAAAATAGCTGTTATGACATCCTGTACGGCTATGGACTGATTGCAGCGAAAGTGCTCCACATATGCAGGAGATACGGCTGCCGCCAGGATGGGGGACGTTTCACCTTCCAAGTCAGATTTAAAAAGTCCTTCATACTCCTCATGGGACGTTTCACCTCCTAATTGCTCCAAAAAGTCTTTCATACCCCCGATGAAGGACTTTTCGCCTCTAAATCAGCTTCAAAAAGGTCTTCATATCCCCTATGAAGGACTATTAAATTCTCAACCAGCTTCAAAATGTCCTTCATACCCCCGATGAAGGACTTTTCACCTCTCAATCAGCTTCAAAAAGGTCTTCATATCGCCTATGAAGGACTTTTAAATTCTCAACCAGCTTCAAAATGTCCTTCATACCCCCGATGAAGGACTTTTCACCTCTCAACCAGCTCCAAAATGTCCTTCATACCCCTGATGAAGGACTTTTCAATTCTCAACCAGCTCCAAAATGTCCTTCATACCCCCGATGAAGAAAAATACCTACGCCAGGAACCTCCTGAATCTCCTCCACAGATTTGCTCCAATGGCAGGTGTGTGCTTTTACTCCCCCGGCTGCCGGGGTAACTCACCCTCTCTTCGTAACAGCACCAAAACATACTAAAAAGGCTGCCCCATAGCAGCCTTTTATCTTAATATACGAGGTGCTTGAGGGATCAGGCCCCTTTTCGCACGGTGCTGTTTTTGTTAAAGACTATTTCTTTTTCCCCTACCAATGTCACTTCCGTGGCGGTGCCTATTCCAATATTGCTTTTTATGACCGCTCCGGATCCTATTACTGCATTTTCAATTCTTACGTTCTCTCCCACCACTGCATTAGGGAGCAGGACGGAGTTTCTGATGATAGAGCCTTTCCCTACTTTCACTCCGTGTGAAAGAACCGATTTGTGAACATGTCCATGAATCTCGCAGCCTTCACTGATCAGTGATTGCTTAACCGTGGATGACTCATCTAAAAATAATGGAGGGTGGCAGTGGTTAGCGGTATATATTGGCCAGTCTTTATGATGCAGCAGGGGATTTTTATCCGCGGACAGCAGGTCCAGGTTTGCTTCCCAAAAACTATCAACTGTGCCGACATCTTTCCAATATCCGTCAAACTGATAAGCCGAGAGGTGATGATTTGCATTAAGCATATGAGGGATAACATCTTTTCCAAAATCAAGGAATGAATCTGTATCATAGTCCATTTGCTTAAGTAACGTTTTCAGGGTTTTCCAGTTAAAGATATAGATGCCCATGGATGCCAGATTGGATTTAGCCTTTTTCGGCTTTTCTTCAAATTCTGTGATTCTGCTTGAATCAGGATCCATATTCATGATTCCGAACCGGTCTGTCTCCTCCCAGGGAACCTTTATCACGGAAATGGTGGCATCTGCGGAATGTTCTTTATGATGTTCCAGCATCTTTCCATAATCCATTTTATAGATATGGTCACCCGAGAGAATCAGGACATATTCTGGATCTTGCTCTTCGATGAAATTCAGATTCTGGTAAATGGAATGAGCCGTTCCTTCATACCATTTGTACTGGGATTCACACTGATACGGTGATAGGATGCTGACGCCCCCATTCCGCTGATTCAATCCCCAGATTTCTCCGGAACTCACATAATTCTGAAGAGTATGCGGCTGATACTGAGTCAGCAGCCCGACGGTATCGATGCCTGAGTTCATGCAATTGCTCAGGGTAAAATCAATGATCCTATATTTCCCGCCATAAGGGACAGCAGGTTTCGCCAGATTTTGCGTCAATGCCTTCAAACGGGAACCACGTCCACCAGCTAAGAGCATCGCAATCATTTCTTTCTTTGCCAAAATATGTTCCCTCCCTAAGTATTTTTATTTCATTAAGCCGCCGGCAGCCACGACAATATACTCCTATACCACCTATTAAATAGAGCTAAACACTTTTAATTTTATGGGAGCCTCTTTTTTCAAAAAATAGTGCTTACCTCCTGTCTCTTATCCCTTTTTATGACATATTCTCATGCAGTCCGGCTAATACAGGATCTTTTGAAGCCAGCAAAAAAGCCAAGAGAAAAATTCTCTTGGCTTTCCTATTTTATTTACCAGATTCATTGAAGCTTTTGATGCGCTCCCCAATCTCATCGCGGACCCGTTGAAAAAAGGCCCATTTTTCTTCATCGGTTCCCTGTGCCTTCGCCGGGTCATCGAATCCCCAGTGATCACGTTTTACATGAGGAGGCGTCATAGGGCACTTATCGGCTGCGTCCCCGCAAAGGGTCACAACGAAATCAGCGCTGTTCAGGATTTCCGTGTCAATGATGTCTGAAGTCTGCTTAGAAATGTCAATTCCCGCTTCATCCATCGCCTTTACTGCATTTGGATTCAGCCCGTGAGCCTCGATACCTGCACTCAATACTCTCCACCCATCTCCCAAGTATTTTTTTCCCCAGCCTTCAGCCATCTGGCTGCGGCATGAATTACCTGTACATAAGAAGTAAATGGTTTTTTTAGACATGATGATAGCTCCTTTTGTGTGTTTTAATGAATAATGAGCAGCCAAATATATAGACCTGCAAGTGTGATGAAAAGAGTTGGCACGGTTAAGATAATACCTGTTTTAAAGTACGTTCCCCACGATATCTTTACACCTTTTTGAGACAGGACGTGAAGCCAGAGCAGGGTAGCAAGGGAACCAATCGGCGTAATTTTAGGACCGAGATCCGAACCAATTACGTTGGCATAAATTAACCCTTCCCTCATCACACCGGTCGTCCCGGTGTCTGCAATGGCCAAAGCATCGATCATGACAGTAGGCAGATTATTCATAACAGATGAAAGAATGGCAGCGATGAATCCCATCCCTATTGTACCCGCCAACAATCCATGATCTGCGGCTGATCCGATGACATCAGCCAGCACTCCTGTCAGTCCGGCATTCCTCAGTCCATATACGACTACATACATTCCGATTGAGAAGAACACAATCGCCCAAGGAGCTCCTTTAATCACACCTCTCGTGTGGACCGCCTTGCTCATCCTCGCCATTGCAAGGAAAAAGATGGCGACCACCCCGGCTATGGCCGACACAGGAACATGCAACAGCTCACTCAGGAAATAGCCTGCTACTAATATCGCCAGGACAATCCAGGAAAGACGGAACATTTTCAGATCCCGGATGGCATCTGACGGCTTTTTCAACTGAGTGATGTCGTAATTTCTTGGTATATTCCGCTTAAAGTACAGATACAAAACAAGAATGCTTGCCGCGAGTGAAAACAGATTCGGCACGAACATACGTGATGCGTATTCTGCAAAACCGATTCCAAAAAAATCGGCTGATACGATATTAACCAAATTGCTGACAACAAGCGGAAGCGACGTGGTGTCTGCAATGAATCCGCTGGCCATGATGAATGGGAAGATCATTTTGTCTGCCAGCTTTAAGTTGCGCACCATCGCGAGGACTATTGGTGTCAGGATTAATGCTGCCCCGTCGTTGGCAAACAGGGCTGCCACAAGGGCTCCAAGAACGCTGACATACACGAACATCCGGATCCCATTCCCTTTTGCAGCTCTCGCCATATGAAGGGCGGCCCACTCAAAGAATCCGATTTCGTCTAAAATTAATGAAATAATAATGATTGCGATAAATGCCAGTGTGGCATTCCAGACAATCCCTGTAACATCCAATACATCTTGAAAATCGACAACCCCCAAAATGAGGGCAGCCGCAGCGCCGCCGCAGGCAGACCAGCCGATGGACAACCCTCTCGGCTGCCAGATGACCAGTGTAAGCGTGATTAAAAAGATGATGCAGGCTGAGATGACTAAAAACACTTGATGAATTCCTCCTTAGTCACAGCAGATGCGTTTCCCCTGTGCCTCTAATTCCTTTAATTTATAGCGCTGATTTGGCAAGTCGGAGATAACATGCAGAATAAAAGAGCTGTAGACCGAACTTGGGTTCAAAGAGTAATAGATCCATTGTCCCCTTCTTATTTCTTTCACGATTCCGCTGTCCTTTAATTTCCTAAGATGCTGGCTGACCGCTGGCTGGCTCATGTCAAACAGGTCGACAAACTCACATACACAGCATTCACTTTCAGACATGATTTTTATCATCGTTAACCGTGTCTTGTCTCCGAGAAGCTTCAATAAGCCTGCAGCAGTTTCTATATCCAGTTCTTGTATTGATTGCATGAAATCCTCCTCAATAACAATGATTACTCCCCTGTTATCCACAGCTTATTGTATAAGCAATCACTTATATAAACAACCCTATTTAAGCTGCTATCCTCATTTTTATGCAAACTAAATATTGTACTTGTATAATTAAAAGCAGAATAGGGATATTATTCGTCCAAGCCATAAGTTTGTGAAGGATAGTGAGTCTTCTTTGTTGAAGTATAAGCAAAAGCAAAAATATCAAGGAGTGAAATATATGATCACGACAAACAAGGAGCTGCCGGCAGAAAAGCGGGAAGAACTGCTCCGGAGCCTAAAGGTTCGTTTCGAGAAAAACATGCACCGCCATCCAGAAATAGAGTGGGCCAAGGTCCAGACAAGGATCGAAGCTGATCCTGATAAATTATGGTCGCTGGGTGAAATGGAGGAAACCGGCGGTGAGCCGGATGTAGTTGTTTTTGATAAGAAAGTGGATGGATATACTTTTTACGACTGTTCAGCGGAAAGCCCTAAAGGCCGCAGAAGTGTGTGTTACGACCGGGAAGCGCTGGAGTCGAGGAAAAAGCATAAACCGGAAAATAATGCGGTCGATATGGCGGCAGACATGGGAATTGAACTGCTAACGGAAGATCAGTACCGAAAACTGCAAAAACTTGAGCGTTTTGATATGAAAACTTCAAGCTGGGTGCAGACACCTGAGAGCATTAGAAAACTTGGCGGTGCCCTCTTTTGTGACTGCCGCTATGATACGGTCTTCGTCTACCATAACGGAGCGGAATCGTATTATGCTGCAAGGGGATTCCGCGGTTTGCTAAGGGTGTAAAACTTAAAACCGTTTAAAGGCAGATAAATGCTGCCTGGTCGGCCATGGCCATGAAAGACAAGAAGCAGAAGCTGCAAAATTGCAGCTTCTGCTTCTTTCTGTGGAAAAGGGGCGGAGCCCCATGTATCATGAGCTCTGCAAGAAGGTGTGAACATCATTTATCTTTCTGGCATTCCTGCCTGAGCGTTGCCACTCTCCACCTCCCCTTATTATGTTTGTTCCTGCTCTTATCCAGTTGAACATTCCCCGTATGCGTTCATAAGAATGACGCCTGCAAAATAAATATAAATAAGACAACATTTATTGGAGTGGAACTCCATGCCAATAAGGGCAGAGGTCATCATCAAATGGATCAAGAAGAGGAGTGAGTTCTATTATGAAAAAGGTTGGAAAGGACGACTTTGTATCAGGTTTTGTTCCTGAACATAACCACGGATCTGTGGACTATACATCTGTAGATGCCGGTCATGTTCATCAGTGTTTGGACGTAACACATCCTGCTGTCCAGACCCCGGATGGGAGTCATGTTCATTATACGGAAGGTTATGTTGTATTCGAGGATGGACATACCCACTACTATAAAGCCTATTCAGGTCCGGCTATTCCTGTTGGAAATGGAATGCATGTCCATTACTATGATTTTTACACCACAGAAGCAAACGGCCACAGGCATAGGGTACGCGGGGTAGATAAGCCGGCTCCCGGAAATTTATAATAGGAATTTGCTCGTTTTCATCTGTCTTCAGGGCAGTGCATAAAGACAGAGAACGCCTTTATCTTTTGCCTAGAGGTTAACTGGAAAGATCGTTTAGATACGATCTTTTTTATTTAGGCTGTTTTGACATAGATTGCCGCAATTGAACAAGAAAGTGGATTTCCGCTGCAGGCACTCGCTTTCCGCGGGGCGGGTGGTGTGCCTCCTCGTCTTCGCCTGCGGGGTCTCACCTGTCCCTCATATCCCGCAGGAGTCTCGCGCCTTCCTCTCCAATCCACTTGCTTAACGATTAGATTTCGTTCAAAAAAATTCACCCAAACAATAATCTTTCAAAATAACAGATAACAAAAAGAGCCCCTAAAAGGCTCCCAGCCCTGCTTTTATATATACTTCCTGTGCACCCCTTTCCATCATAGGTGAACACGATGTTTCTTCCTTCGAATACGGATTCCATGTGGACGGTGCGCCCCCAGAGCTGGTGCAGGTATGGCAGGTCCATTAAGGCGGTTATTATCCAAGTTGTCGACAACCAACTATAATCAAATAAGTACAATTTACATATTCAGTTTTTGGAGTCCTTTTCACTTCTGTTCGTGTAGAAGGGATATTTCGCTCCCCATTGGATTAAAGTTTGGAGCTTGTTATTTGACTATTACTTTTCCAGCCATTCCTTCTTGTAAATGGTACCGACATAAAAGATCATATGTACCAGCTATTTTTGGTTTCACGGTTGTGGTTATATCTTTTCCCGGCTGGACTTCGACGTCAATTCCGAGCTTTTCAACTGTGAAGGTGTGCTTTTTCTGTCCTTTGTTTTTCAATATCAAGGTAGTTGTTCTTTGAATCGGAATATTTATGACTTTAGGAATAAAATAATCATCATTCAATTCAACCTGAATCGCTTTCACCGACTCAATAGGCTGTGCTACAACACCGGCATCAGCAAAAATTTTGAATGAGCCTTGAGCTGTCATAATAGTAAGCAATATGAGCAATCCAGTTAACCACTTTTTAAGATATATTTGTAAATGCCTCCTTTCTTAGAACTAAAATTGATTTATCGAAAAAGCACCGGGTCCAATTAATGCAATACCGATAGAAACTACAATTAAGAACAGATTGTATTCAAATCCTCCGGAGGTTACTGAGAAACCTTTTGATCCATGTACTTTTACAATAGACCCTATCATAACAACAAGAATTAAAATTGCAGCTAATGGTAAAAATAACCCTATGACAAATAAAATTCCTGATAATAACTCCGCAACACCACTAAAAGCAGCAATAATTTTACCTGGTTTTATACCGATGGACTCAAACCACCCTCCTGTTCCCGCGATACCATGCCCTCCGAACCAACCAAACAGTTTTTGAGAACCATAATAAATGAATACAAAACCCACCATTAATCGGATAAGAAGTAAACCTAAATCTTCCACTTAAACAACTCCATTCAAAATACTTAAATTCACAGATTTATTTTGTAAACTTATCCGGAAACTGCTTCACAATTCCCGCAGAAATAGTATCTGCCATTAAGATTATATGTGTGACTCCTTCATCAATTGAGATAATTCTTCCGTTCCAGTCTTTTCCTAAGCTAGCAGATAAGTCATTTGCCACTAATTTGAGATGCATATACAGCAAATTTTTTACATCTTCAATTTTCAAATAGGGGTTGGCACTGCTAAGGAAAGCTGCTATTTGATCAGCATTTCTATACCATTCTTTATTTAGGTGATTCACCAAGACATCATTTCCGCTTTTAGCCGCCTCTACGATCCTTCCCGCAATAACAATATGCTCCTTAAGCAAACCGGTAAGTTGGTTCCCAGCTTTTTCCCCGTATACTGGCTTTACAGCATTACCTATGTCCTCCTGATTTTTCAAAAGTCTAGCCAGTACCTGTTTTTGATCCTCCGCTCCTCCGGTTGTTGCACTTGTAATATAATTACTTGTCCACAAAACATGATCAGTCCAAAGTTTTCTAAAATTATTTTTAAACTTTACCTCGGGTTGGCTTATGCATTGTACCTGCGGTATAGCGTAGGCATCCGTTGTTCCGTACACTATATTTAGGGAAAATAACAATATTAATCCAATCAACAGTAACTTTTTCATTAACCTACTCCTTCCAATTAAAGTCCTTTTTATTATTGATACATGGGATTTTTTTATTCCTAAACCTGGGCTCTACTAACCGTAATGTTGGATTGATAGTTTTATGCCCCCATGGCCTTTTCCTTATGACCTCAACAGCAGCTCCTTTAACAACAATATTAAATACAATCAGGAGGCACTGAAGATGAAAAAGTTTCCTAATAAATTATCAATGGCAAAATCGCCACAAAATCCTGTATTCAAAGAACTTTACCTTGCTTTAACAATTTTAATTAATTCAGATTTTTCGCTTTTAGTCATATACGTAAGGGTATAGGTTGAATTTTCCTTCAGCTGTTTCCACATACTTTTGCTCGGCACCGTTATCGTAAGGATTTTAAGGTTACGGGCGTTAGGGTCGTAACCATGCAAGATACGATGAGTTTCGCCCGTTTCTTTTTTCACCACTATGAATTCACAGGTCGTGCTGGATTGAATAGCCTTCGAATACAGAGAATATAATCCACTGAATATAAGTAGGATCAACAACATAAATGACATCCATTTTACTCGCTTCGTGTTCATGGTGACCTCCTTATTTGGTTTTGAATACCGGAAGGTTTTTGAAAGCAGCCGCTTCATCCCGGTATTTTACTCTGTAGTACTTTTATGGTTAATAACACCCTGGGTTTAGAAACCATTTCAGGTGTCATAAATTCTTCACCAGTTATAATTAAAAGACGCCACTCAGGTGAATGGCGTCTTTAATGTCTTATCTAAATAAGGAAAACTTATGAACTACTATACTATATGAAAACAGCGAACCATCTATTCCCGTTTAAAATACAAATTCAAAAAAACTTTGTGTACGCATTAAGCCCGCCCGAGTATAATCTTGAAATTTGACTCTACACTTTATGAACGGATCCAGATGCAGCCAATTTTTGTCCTCGTCAATTACAAATTGTTGGGCTATATTCCAGAATGCCTTCCGTTCATTAGGAGGTACAAACTCGCTCACCCCTACATATTTTTCATCCTTCAGCAGCGACCAGCCAAAGTTGTCCTTCCTTAAGCCGACAATCTGGACTGTATCGCATTTAAGCATTTATAATTCTTTACCTTCAGCCAATCGCGACTGCGGGTATCCATCTGATAAGAGCTGCCCTTACGTTTAGAAACAATCCCCTCTAACCCAGCATCTTTATCCGCTTGGAACAACGCTGCACCATCATCGAAAGACTTTGCTTTAGAGATTGTATGGAAAGTCTTGCACGGCCTCCTCAAGCATTTCCAGACGTTCCTCAATGGGCCGCTTTGTTATGTCTTTACCTTCTATGTAAAGAGTATCAAAGGCAGCATAATGAGCAGGTAGTTCAAAGGCTAAACCATTTATGGATTTACTCGCGTGGAATCTCTTCATGACTGATTTCCAGCAGGGGTTCCATCCTTCTTGACCACCATTTTCACCATCAAGCACAACATCGTTTGAAAAAGCCATTTGCATTTCAGGAAACTGCCGGCAAGCTCGTTTTCATGTCTGGTATACAACTTAACTTCATCTTTGGATGAAAGAATACAACGGAACCTATCCAACTTCAGTTGGTTTATATATTCTCCCTCTGGGGGAGAGTCTAATTTATGAAGGAGCATTGGTTTTAAAGGTTTATTTATCATAATAAATCACCACTTTAATCATATCAAACCCTCACTAGAGCTTAGTGGGAATGGATGGATAATAATCTTCGGAGCATTACTCAGAAATTTTAATTTTACATATGAAATCAACCCTCTGTCCAATTAAAAAAAGATTTGAAATTTTAGGAGGGGGTCGCTTAATTGTTAAAGTTCTGTCGCGTGTTTTTAATTGTTCTGATTTTGAGTATGGGTTATCAGACCGATGGGGGTACTCACTCGGGGCGAACAGATCAAAAACAGCTAGAGAAGAAAGGGATTTACCATATTCAACAGTTAATAACTTAGGGAAATAAGGAGGTTACAATCTAATGTAATCTAGTGCAATTGTGGTTGTAGGAATTGTATTGATCTGGGGGGCCTCATAGCAGTATTGCGAATGTAGTTAGTAAAACTAAACAACGTTGATATTGGGATAGCCTGTAAAGCCATTATTCAGCTTAACAGGCTATTCTTTTTTGACTTTTCTCATCCAGTAAAATTAAGGTTGGATCTAACTTATCGTTGCCGACTCTCAAGTTTAAGTTACATGTATCCATTGTAAATTTTAATCTCCTGATGCAAGATTTATTAACCAAAAAGACCTTCTTTTGATCTCTATCTTCTTTTAACAGCTCTACCGCTTCCCGGAATCTCATAGAATGTACTATCTCACGTTCTCTTAAAAACCTTAATGAATCATTTATCTCTGGATCGTCAGATATATCGATCAACCATTGGTAGGTAGCACGGGCTTTTTCCTCGGCTGCTATATCCTCATACAAATCTGCAATTGGATCTCCTTTCGCCTGAATGTAGGCGGCAGTCCAAGGTACACCAGCTGCGTTATGGTAAAAGACTGCACTGTCATGATTAACATAATGTTCACCGATGCCCGCTTCCCTTAGTTGTTCAGGGGTGGCATCTTTGGTTAGTTTAACGATCATTGTTGCAATCATCTCTAAATGGGCAAATTCTTCGGTACCAATATCAGTTAACAACCCAACTACCTTATCAGGAATGGAGTACCGCTGATTCAGGTACCGAAGTGCTGCTGCTAGTTCTCCATCAGCTCCCCCGTATTGTTCAATCAAATACTTAGCAAGTGTCGGATTGCATTTAGAAACTTTCACAGGATATTGCAGCTTCTTTTCATAGACCCACATATTTACCCTCCTTTAAACCTGCCATGGCCACGGGCCAGATCCCCAATCCCAGCGGGGACCAGGATTATTACTGACACCGAATTGCATTAAAGGACCATATTTCCCTTCAAAAACCTGTTTTACTTGCCTTGAATAAGCTGAATACTGGTTAAATTGCTGCAAAGCATTTTCATCATCAGGATGCGTGTCAAGGTACAATGTCAGCTCCACTAAAACGAAATCTACAGCCTGAATCTGTCTCATCAATTGATAATATTCATCATCAATTTGTTTTACCAAGTTAGGACTTCCTCTCTTTATAGGGGTTTTCATAATAATCATATAACGCTTTCCAAAGCGTTCCTTTCATTAATGCTTCATATGGAGGAAATTGTTCAAGGTTAGGCGGCTGAAAATTGATGTATAAGTTAGGGGGAGTCCGATAATACTTTCTTTTTAATGGCGGACAGGGATCAAAAGTACTGTGAAAGGGTTTATATTGCTTAATTGGTGTAAACTGATTTAGATTAGAATTATACAAATCATATGCCCCTCCTTTCTCAAAATCTGTGCCAATATCAAAACATATGCATGATAATAAGGTTAAATGCTGGATAATTGTAGTTCTTGCTCCCTGGCCATAAACCTCACCTTCAATATGGTGTGGGGATCTATTTACCAAACCATCAAAGTCGACAAAAATATTCAGTATATTATTTTTTTTGAGTTGTTTGATCAGCCAATCCCCTTCATTTTAATACACGTCATTGGAGAAGCAAAGCTCGTAAATGGCGGATATAAAATAAGTACGCCTAAACAAAAAGCAGGGACAACCGTTTCGGTATATGCAATTGATGCTTCAGGTAACAAGAGCGGAATCAAAACGATAAAGGTTGTTGTAAGACACCACTTCTGTTCCGACTGTCAATAAAATCACATACAAATCGGTAACGGTCACAGGAAAAGAAGAAGAAAAATACGCAGCCATTTATATCTTTAATGGAACCCAAAAAACTGGTCAAGGAACTGTTGATAGCAAAGGGGCTTATAAAGTGAAGATAAAAGCCCCGTAAAAACGTACAAGCCTACGGATTTACGCTCAGGATAAATCGGGGAATAAGAGCAGCAGCAGATCTGTCAAGGTTGTTTAGGTTTATATGTAAAGGCGAAGCAATTGCTTCGCCTCTTTTAGTTTTTAAGAAAACACTTATTGAACACAAGTCAGGTAAAAATATTAATGTATAGTCAGTTCCAAACTCTTCTTTTATTTTTCAGTAAGATGGTCCCATAAGAGTCATTTATTTCAATAAAAAGATAACAAAAAGAGCCCCTAAAAGGCTCCCAGCCCTGCTTTTATATATACTTCCTGTGCACACCCTTCCCATCATAGGTGAACACGATGTTTCTTCCTTCGAATACGGATTCCATGTGGACGGTGCGCCCCCAGAGCTGGTGCAGGTATGGCAGGACTTTTTCGAGATATTTGACATCCAGTTCAATGTTCTCGAACCAGTGTTTCAGGTACAATTCACCATTCTTCAAGTAATCGCCGTCGGTTACCGTAATGTAGGGGAAGCCTCCATTGACACGCATGCTCACCAGCTGGTCACGGACCTGTTCCCATTCTTTGCCGACCACTTTGTATTCCTTGCCCTGTTTCTGGAACAGATACATATCCTCTCTCATAACCAGGTCCTTTGTCAGATAATTGCGGAGGAAGGAGATGTCTGATTCTATTTCTCTGACTTCGAACATCTTCTCTCTGCCGGAACCAGGCTTGACGCCCCTTTCCTTCATTTCCTTTGTGGGATTGTCAAAGCGCTCTTCGATATCTTCAAAAATTTTCAGGCCAAGGTAATATGGATTGATGGATGTTCTTGACGGCTGTACGACCCCGGCATTCAGCTTAGCGAATTCGATGGATTCGCTGCTGGTAAGGTCGAGCTCGCGCAGAATTCTTTGATGCCAGTAGGATGCCCAGCCTTCGTTCATAATTTTTGTCTCAAGCTGCGGCCAGAAATATAGCATTTCTTCTCTCATCATGGTCAAGATGTCTCGCTGCCAGTCGGCAAGATGCCTGCTGTATTCTTCTATGAAGAGAAGGATATCTTTTTCTGGCTGCGGTGGGAATTTCTTCGTTTTCTTTCTTTCAGCGTTGTCCTTCTGCCCTTTTAAGTCCAAGGACCACAGATCATCATAGGGCGAGACAGGCGGCTTATCCTCCTCATCTGCGTCATCATTCATAGACCAGGAGAGTTTTGGCCGGATGAGGGAAGGATCGATATGTTCTTCCACAGCGAGGACCGCATCCAGGAAGGTTTCTACCTCATCTTTTCCATACTCGATTTCATATTGGCGGATCCGGTCAGCTGTCGCTGCCATGCTTTCAACCATATCACGCTTTGTATTTTGGAACCGGATATTATTTTTAAAGAAGTCACAATGAGCAAGGACGTGGGCAACAATCAGCTTGTTCTGAATCAAGGAATTGGAATCCAGCAGGAATGCGTAGCAAGGATCAGAGTTGATAACAAGTTCATATATCTTGCTGAGTCCGAGATCATAGTGAAGTTTCATTTTGTGAAATTGTTTGCCGAAGCTCCAATGAGAAAAACGGGTCGGCATTCCATATGCTCCAAATGTATAAATGATTTCTGAGGGACAAATTTCATACCGCATTGGATAGAAGTCGAGTCCAAAGTGAGTGGCGATTTCCGTGATCTCACTGATTGCACGCTCCAGGGCTTTTTGGTCAGATTCTTTCATCAGCTTCTCCCCCTTATCTTCTTACCACAATGTATGTAAAAAGGAAGAGAAAATGACGGTGCCCTGCTAAAAACCATCTTACTAAAGGATTTCCATACTAATATATCCAGCACTTCGTCCGTTACACCCGGTAATATCATGCATTCCCGTGCCGTATGGGAAGCCAAGTTTTTCTGCGGAAGAGAGAAGGGTAAATGTATACACTATTAGTAACTCCCCAAGAGGAGGAAAGAAAATGGCTAAAGTTGATTATGACCGGGCTTTGTATTATACCCATCGTTCCGAATGGGATAATCTTTTGATACTGATGGTCAGGACCAAGGATCAAATTCTTTCCAAAAAGATTGAAATGTTCCTTCATTCTTACCATTTTGAACAAGACTATGCGGTAATCGAGAAGCATCTGTACGGTCTGCTGCGATATATAGACCATGCCACTTCCATGCTGAATGACCGCTTTACTTTATACGGTGTACAAAATGGGTAGCATTTACCCAGGTTCAGCAATCCCTTATCCCGCGCGGTAAGGACACCTGCCTTAAAAAAACTCAGCTGGGATGAATGCCAGCTGAGTTTTCTATACATATTAAAGGACACTTTTGATATAAGGCAGGTTCATGAAAGCATCCTGAACTTTTTGCAGCTTTTCCTCTGCGGACGAGCGGGATTTATCATTGACTCCGAAATAAAACTTGATCTTAGGCTCAGTCCCTGACGGTCGTAAGCAGACCCATGAACCGTCCTCAAGGAAGTACTTCAGCACATTCGATTTTGGCAGATGAATTTCCTCCTCACGGCCCTCAGACAGCAGATGGCTGCGGCTTGTCTGATAATCCTCCATCCGGACAACACGCAGTCCAGCAAGCTCTGAAGGAGGATCCTGACGGAAGCTTGAAAGGATGCCCTGAATCTGTTCTGCTCCGTCTTTTCCTTTAAGAGTCAAGGATTTCAAGGACTCCAGGTATGCTCCATATTTTTCGAAGATGGCATTCAGCCCTTCATACATGGTCATGCCCTGCTTCTTGTAATGGGCACACACCTCCACCGCAAGCAGTGCCGCCTGGACAGCATCTTTATCCCTGGCAAAATCCCCGATCAGATATCCATAGCTTTCTTCATAGCCGAAGAGGAAGGTATGCTCTTTCGTTTCTTCATATTCCCCGATCTTCTCTGCAATGAATTTAAAGCCTGTTAATACATCGTCAGCCTGCAGACCGTATGCCTCTGCGATTGTGCGGCCGATTTCTGAAGTAACGATGGTCTTTAAAACAATGCCGTTTTCCGGCAGGGTTCCTTTTTGCTGCTTTTGTGACAGAAGGTACTCAAGCAGGATGGCCCCAGTCTGATTTCCTGTCAGGACCACATATTCACCTTCTTCATTTTTCACAGCCACACCCAATCTGTCTGCATCCGGGTCAGCGGCAATCAGGATATCGGCGTCCACTTCCTTCCCCTTGGCAATGGCCAGTTCAAAGGCTGCATGTTCCTCCGGGTTAGGGGAAGCGACCGTAGAAAAGCCGGGATCCGGCTCTGCCTGTTCCTCCACAATGTATACATTCTTATAGCCAAGTGACTCAAGCCCCCTGCGGACCGGGAGATTGGAAGTTCCGTGCAGGGCGGTAAAGACGATATTCAAATCTACTTCTCCGGACAGGTTGGGATTTTCGGAAATGGTAAGGAGCTGTTCATTATACTTCCTGTCCATTTCCCCGCCGATCATTTCAATCAGGCCGGCTTCCAGGAGTTCCTTCTCTTCCTTCACTTCGATCAGCAGCTCGTCCTCAATTGCGCTGACATAATCAATGACTCGGTCGGCTGGCCCTGGCGGAAGCTGTGCTCCATCCGGCCCGTACACTTTATAGCCATTGTATTCTGGGGGGTTGTGGCTTGCTGTAATGACGATACCGGCATAAGCCCCAAGCTCCCTTACTGCGAAGGAAAGCTCGGGAGTCGGCCTTAAGCTGTCGAACAGGTAGACCTTGATCCCGTTTGTCGCAAGTGTCTTCGCGGCTTCCATGGCAAATTCCGGTGATTTATGCCTTGAATCATAAGCGATTACTGTTCCGCGATTTTTGGCTTCCTCGCCAAAAGAGGAAATATAGCCTGCGAGGCCCGCAGTCGCCTTGCGTACGGTATATAGATTCATGCGGTTAGTGCCTGCCCCGATTTCGCCCCTCATGCCGCCTGTGCCAAATTCAAGCTCTTTATAGAAGGCATCCTCCAGGCTTTTTTCGTTATCGTTTAACTTGACCAGTTCCTGCCTGATTTCTTCATCAAGCCCTGAAAAATCCTGCCACCGGGCTGCTGTCTGTTTGAAGTCCATTTCATCATCTCCCTATTCAAATGAATCCTTGTATTTCTTGTTGTATGTATTCTTAATCGATGGAATGAAATCCTTTTCCTTACTTTATTTTATATTAAAAGGCTGTTTTCGGAAACAATATAGCCATTGAAAAAGAAAGTGGATTACCACTGCAGGCACTCTGCCTGCGCGGGGCGGGCGGTGAGTCTCCTCGGCTTCGCCTGCAGGGTCTCACCTGTCCCGCAGCTCCTCACAAAACTCATCCGAAAACAACTGCCCTTTAGAAAAAATTCTAAAAAAGAACGGGGTCAGACCCATTCTTCCTGTTAACGCGGCTTCCCCTTATTTTTTGTACTGGATTTTGTATACATCATGCCTGCGGTCACGAAGCTGGTTGACAGTCCCGGACTGTCGCTGTCTTCTCAGGATCTCAAGGTCGACATCCCCGATCAATACCATCTCGATATTGGGGTTCGTTTCCCCCACCACTCCGTCCCTGGCAAATTCAAAATCAGACGGTGCAAAAATTCCTGATTGTGCATATTGGATATCCATATTCTCGGTTTGCGGCAGATTTCCTACTGTGCCGGAAATCACGGTATAAATCTGATTTTCCACAGCCCGGGCCTGTGCACAATACCTTACCCTTAAATAACCCTGCCTGTCTTCTGTACAGAATGGCGTGAATATGATCTTCGCGCCCTTGTCGGTGGCTATGCGGGCAAGCTCTGGGAATTCGATATCATAGCATATCTGGATGGCAATCTTGCCGCAGTCTGTATCAAACACTTCGACCTCATCCCCAGGGCTGATTCCCCACCATTTCCGTTCATTGGGTGTGATATGGATCTTATACTGCTTCTCAATGGTTCCATCTCTTCTGAAAAGATAACTGATGTTATAAATATCATCATCATCTTCCATGACGAAATGTGATCCGCCGATTATGTTCACATTGTATCGAACGGCAAGATCGGTGAATAACTCGATGTACTGCTCCGTGAATTCGGTGATCTTCCTTACAGCCATGCTCGGTGATCTTTCATGAAGGAAAGACATCAGCTGAGTGGTGAAAATTTCCGGGAAAACCGCGAAATCAGCTCCAGCGTCAGACGCTACATCTGTAAAGTATTCCACCTGGTTCGCGAAGTCGTCGAATGACTTAATCTGGCGCATCATATATTGAACAACACAGATCCGGACGGGCTGGGATGTCTTGAAAAACGTGTTCGTCTTCGGCAGGTAGTCAATATTGTTCCATTCCATCAATGTTGCGTATTTGCCTGATTGTTTGTCATCCGGCAGATAGTTGGGATTGATCCTCATCAGGGTAAATTCATTTAGAAGCTGGAAGGAAAGGACTGGATCATATATCTTATGAAGAATGACTTCCTGAACATATTCCCTTGGCGTATATTCATCCTCGAATTTATGGTAGTTGGGAATTCTCCCTCCAATGATAATGCTCTTCAGGTTCAGCTGGCGGGCTAGTTCCTTCCTCGCTTCATACAACCTGTGCCCGATCTTCATCCGCCTGAATTCTGGATGAACCATGACTTCAATTCCATATAAGTTATAGCCGTCCGGATTATGGTTGGTAATGTATCCATTGTCGGTTACATCATCCCATGAATGGCGGTCATCATATTCATCGAAGTTTATGATTAAACTGGAGCAGCTCCCGATGATCCTTCCATCATATTCGGCACAGAATTGGCCTTCCGGGAAAATGGAGAGATGGCTCTCCAGATGCTCCCTTTTCCACGGTGTCATACCCGGAAAGCATTGAAGCTGCATTTCCAGGAGATCGTCTATGTCTTTTTCTTCAATATTGCGGATAATCAGTTTCTTTTCGAATTTATGCAAATCTAGTTCTTCACTCATACATCCTGCACTCCTCTGGTTCCGAAGAATTGTCGTCATTAAAACATTAGTTGATAAAGCAATATAATACCCGTACGCCGCCGTTTCTAAACTCATGCGGGCCACAAGCCCAGGCTCTGAGTACACCCTTAAAGCCCTTCGCTCTCCCAAGTCTCCTATTTACATTTATGCTCTTTACACATATAATCGTACCAATAATGTCTTTAATTCAAACATTCGGGGATGAAAATATGACCAGTTTTGAAAAAAACAGGGAAAACCTGTTATTCCTTGCCTTTGGCACGGCTGTCATCGCAATGTTCGGAAGCCTTTACTTCTCTGAGATCAAAGGGTACGAGCCCTGTGAATTATGCTGGTACCAGCGGATCCTCATGTACCCCCTGACCGTGCTCCTTGGCATGGCGGTGGCTCGAAAGGATTACAGAATCAGTTTATATTCACTCGTTCTTTCAGGAATTGGCGGACTGATAGCTCTTTATCATTATCTTATCCAGAAGGTTGCCTTCTTTACAGATTCTGCCCCCGCCTGCGGCCGTGTGCCCTGCACCTCGGATTATATTAACTGGCTCGGCTTCATCACGATCCCGCTGCTTGCATTCACTGCCTTTATCATTATTTTTGCAGCCAGCCTAAAAGTATACAAAATGTCAGGAGGACGCTAAAAAACAATGAAAAAAGTAATCATTTTTCTTATCATCATCATTGCCTTGTTTGGGGCCATGGCACTTGTAAATAATATGCAGCAAAAAGAAAAAACGGCAGACACCCCAAAAGCATCAGATACCCAAAAAGGACCGTATGGCGGCAAAGAACTGAATGCGGCCACTACCGGGCAGCTGGAGGATCCGAATTATCAGAATATCATCCTGCCCGATACACTTAAAACGAAGCTTGATAAAAAAGAAGATGTTACAGTTTACTTCTTCAGCCCGCTCTGCCCTCACTGCAAGGAAGCCACTCCCCGGCTGATGCCGCTGGCAGAGGATAAGGGAATTCAGGTTGAACAGTTTAATCTGCTCGAGTTTGAAGACGGCTGGGATGCCTATAATATTGAATCGACGCCGACTCTTGTGCAATTCAAGGATGGCAAAGAAACGGCACGCATAGTAGGTGCACAGGATACGAAGATTTTCAGCAGCTGGTTTGATAAGAACACCTTGAAATGAAAAAAGAGGCAGACCCAAAAATATTGGGACTGCCTCTTTTATTGGCTATATTAACATCAGGCAAGGGACCGCAATTTTACTTCGTCTACCTCCCTGGCATGGAAACAGATGCAGCTTCAAGCCGGCACAGCAAAGCCCGGGGAAAATCTCCCCGGACTTAGTTTTGAAACGTATGATTTCCTTTTTTACATTAGATTAAAATTTGATTAGCGGGTGAAATGAATAAGTTCAAGTCCTGCGAAGGAGTATGTAAATAATCAAACTGGTCAAAATCCAATGGGAAATAGATTCCAAATTTGTTTAATAAGCGGGCGTTTGTGTAAAACAGCTCTTCCAGCCGTGACTCGGCAGCTGCGGTCAGTGCCCACTTCTTTTCCAGGACAGTCAGTATGACATTCAGGCTTGTCATCACATGGAAAGCATCCTTTAATGTGGTGCTGTAATCACTTCCTCCCGACTCTGTCTGGAGCACACCATTTTCCCTAAGCTGCTTGATCTCTCCTGTGGTAAAATAAAGAGGAAAAATAGTCTCATAAAAATAATGTACGAGCCCTGAAATTTCCTGTTCCTGCTCGATTGTCGATGCATAAACCACTCTCACGAAAAAAAAACCACCCTTAAGCAATATTATCCTGTTTTTTCTGTAAATTAAGTTTCCTTTTTTTAGGATAACATAAAATCCTTCAAAAGTAGGGTGGAAATTTAATCCACACTCCTCTTTTATAGTAAATTAGACTATGAATTTGGAATAAACTGCTACTTACTATATAGCTGACGGAGGCTTCAAAACCATGATATATGCTGACAAAAAAGGCTCTGCCCTGCTGATAAAGATCCCTTTGAAGTGGAAAGAACTCACAATCGAGAATCTATTCAGCAAAATCTGGCAGGCTCCCAGGAAGCTTGTCCATGAATGGAGGATGAGCAAAAGAGTACTCCTGAATGGACAGCAGACCTCCTGGTCCCATCACCTGCAAAAAGGGGACATCCTGCAGATTCCTTTGTCTTTCTCAGAGATGGATGACAATCAAGCAAGTTATATGGGTATTGATATCTTATATGAAGACGATCAGGTCCTTGTCATCAATAAGCCGCCCGGCCTGGAAACCCATCCCTCAAGTCCCGGCCAGAATGATACCTTGCTGAATGGGGCTGCCTTTCATATGCTGATGAATGGGGAGAATTATTTTCCGTTCCATATACACCGCCTCGATAAGGATACTTCAGGAGCCATCCTTTTTGCGAAAGACAGGCTGTCAGCAGCAATCCTGGACAGGCTCCTCCTGGAGAGAAAGATCAAAAGGACCTACCTCGCCCTGGTACATGGGTTGATCAATAAGAACGGCACAATTAAAGAAAGTATCGGCAGGGACCGCCATCACGGGACACGGAGAAGGGTATCACCGGGCGGCAGTCCAGCTGTCACCCACTATGAAGTGGTAAAACAAATACGCGGAAAAGAACAGACACTACTAGCCTGCAGGCTTGATACCGGGCGCACCCACCAGATTAGAGTCCATCTGAGTTATATCGGCCACCCGATTGTAGGAGATACTCTTTATGGAGGAAGGCCGGAAGTACCAAGACAGGCGCTGCATGCCTCTAAACTTGTATTTCCGCATCCTATAACGGAGGAAATGATCGAGGTCACTGCTCCTTTTCCCGACCCGGAAATATTCCCTGAGGTCTGAGTCAAAACACCCCAAAAAAGACAGCCAGTTCACTCTTGGCTGTCTTTTATTGGATATAGGCAAACTAGGATTATGCTTCCTGCCCGGTCCTTCTTTTCAGGAATAAACTGGCGATAAAAACAAAGACCAGTGTACCGAATAAGGCAGGAATAAGTGCAATGCCGCCTGCCTGCGGTCCAAAGTTCCCAATGATCATAGAACCTACCCATGCGCCTGTGATTCCTGAAACCACACTGCCAATAACCCCTGTCTGCACTTCTCTTCCAATAGCAAGCTGGGCAATCCAGCCGATGATTCCGCCAATACAGAGAGTCAATAGAAATTCCAGCATTCTGTTTCCTCCTGATTCATGTTGTGGTTACTTCTTTGGTGTAAGCAGCGTGGAGGGAATATATCCTTTCTTCTTGCTGCTTTCATCCACTACCTCAATTCTGACTGCCATTCTGCTGAGCACGGTTACCTCACTGCCTTTTTTCAATTCAACTACTTTATTCTTGCTGATTTGGTCAGAAACTCCGTCATAATCATTGATTTTAATGAACTGATAAAGCTTGTCGTATTCTCCCTCGGATAATGCAAGGAAAGCGTCCTCGTCAACCGTTGCTTTTTCGCCCTTTTCCAAAATTTTTTTCTCGGCCTTTTTCTTGGTGTCATTCATTGTCGTTTTGACAGAATCGACTGCCTTCCGGCTTTTCTCACCCAGGTTGGCATTTTCAACTTCTTTTTTCACTTTATCCTGAGCAGGCTGCGTTTTTTTATCAAGTTCATCCACAGCTTTTTTAGATTCTTCCTTTACCTTATTGCCTGCTTCTTCTGCCTTATTCCCGGTCTCTTCCGCACCCTGGCATCCTGTAAGCAGGACGGCTGCGATTACTGCACCATATAAACTTTTCATTGCTGTCCGCTTGCACCTCCCCTTTTGCCAATGCTGATTAATGAATATATTCCCGGCGTTTTTCAATTCAAACCTGGATGATGCGATGCTGCTCCTCTCACACAAAAAACAAACATGAGTTTCCTACCCGCAACCGATGCATGGAAGAAAAACTTATACAAGAGCAGAAATAAACGCAATAAGGCGGTGGAGCGGAACTAGACACACCAGGTTTGCCAGGAAGATGCAAGATGTGCTCACCCAGCTGCAGGAAGCCTTTTGATCCATGCAGCTCCGCCCCTTTTCCACTGAAAAAGACCAGTCAGGCTGTCAATCCGCCTGACTGGCCTCTGCAGGCCGGATGATTAAGTTAAAGCGCTTTCATAAATTTTCAGAACATTACTTTGCAACGCCAAGCCGGTCTTCTTTGATCGACAGCACTTCTCCAACATCCTGCATCGGAGATTCGTATACCATGGCTGCCTTATAGGAATGAACCTCTGTATATACTTCCTGCATCTTGGAGTAAATCCATTGCTCGCTCCTGCGTTCAGGCGACCAGAAAAATACATCCATATCATTTAATTCACCAGTTATCACATGCCGGCGCTGATAAAGGATCGAGCCAGCTTTTTTAAAGCCATTCTTCTCGTAGAACTGGACCCTTTTTTTTGAGTCGTGATCGGCGGAAGTAACGGGTTCCACCTCTAAAACGATGGGCTTCCTTTTCTTTTTCAGGCGGTTCATGAGCTTGCTGCCTATTCCATTCCCACGGTTGGTGCTGCTTATCAGAACATAATCCACAAAGATAAAATCGTCCTTTTCCAGATAGACGAGTACATATTCAGGCCCCATTTCCCTCTTGTAAGCTTCTTTATCGGAAAATAACAGCCTCATCTGTTCCTCAGACTTCATCTCTCTCTCCGGGAAGTACTCTCTCAGCTTGGTGTACCATTCAGTCATGATCCGTGGCATCTCCTTTAAAAATCGATTTATTCATAAACTATTATGTTTAATACCAATCCCTTTAGGCGTCTAAACCCTTTTTGCGGAAAATGTTTGAAAACTTCAAAAATAGGAAATGTATATTCTGTTAATATCTATTTCTTATAAAAGGCGGGAATTGAGATGGAAAACCAACAAAAATTAACCGCGCTGCTGGGCTGGAGCCTGCCGGCAATCGAGGCAATTGACAAACTTAACAGACCTTATGTGGTCGTCGGGCCGCCCGACTTCCAGAAGTTCGCTTCGGAAAACGGCATACAATTCGTACCCTGGGATTTTGAACAGCTTAATGAGCGGTCAAATGAGCTGTACAAGAGACTCGCTGACCTGAATGTGAAGGTCGCTGTTCCAATTTATGAAGAAACCGTTGAATGGGCTGGAGCTCTTAATGCACACTTCAATGATGACCCCCGAATTTTCAACCGCTCCCTGCTCCTCCGGGATAAAGGCTTGATGAAGAGGAAGGCACAAATGGCCGGTATCAGGGTAGGTGTTTTCGAAGAAGCCTATTCCAAGGACGATGTCCACCGCTTCCTGAAACGAATGAACGAAGCCCTTATCAAAATGGACGGGGATGTTAATGACCCGATCCATGTTAAACCCCTTAACAAGGCTGGCACGGTCGGCCACAGGCTCATTCGTGATGCCCAGGATATCGACTTGATGGGTGAGACTGAATTTCCATGCTTGATGGAAAGCCATCTGGATGGTCAGGAATTTTCATGTGAAGCTTTCATCCACAATGGGAAGATCAGATTCCTGAATATTACGGAATATGTGAAACTGGGACACTCCAACTTTGTACCTGCTTCTCCTGCATTGGAGGAATGGCGGCCAAGGATTCATCAGGAGATTCAGAAGCTCGTCGATTCCTTCGAAATCAAATACGGAGTCATTCATCCCGAATTCTTCATTGCCGCTGACGGCACCCTGAATTTTGGCGAAGTGGCAGCCCGTGTACCAGGCGGCCACATTTTTGAATTAATTGAACGCGCTTACGGATTCAGTGCTTTCCAGGCCCAGATTATCTGCAGCGACCCGGATACAACGGAAGAGGAGCTTGAAAAGTTCTTCCCTGAGGAAGTCACTTCTGCAAAAGGGTACGCGGGGAGCCTGATGGTATATCCGCGCGTGAAGTTCATAGAAAAGCTGACTGTGCCGGAAGAGCTTAAGAGCAATCCCTACTTTGAACGACATGATATGTTCATTCCTGTTACCTCAAAGGTTGCTGAGCGTGTCGGCTTCGGAAACCACTACGGTACCATCTTCTTCTTCGGCGAAGACAGTGCGAAAATGAGGAGTTTAATGCAGCAATACGAGAAATATGACTTTTATGTATAACGCTTCCTCCTTCTGGAAACGGCTTCAAGCCCGCTTCTCCAGGGAGTCGGGGACAAGCGGCGGTGCTTCTGCCGAAGAGGCGCCTGCAAATGCGGACAGGCCGCTCGCCATTTCCCTGCTGGAAGCGGACAAGCCGCCTGAACAATTACTATCTTCAACACAAGTGACTGGGGGAAAAAGAAAAATGAGTGCTGAAACAATGACTCTTAATAATAAATTTGAGGCTGCCCTCCAAACTCTTCAGCAGGCAAAGCCTTTTGCCAAAAGCATGTATCAGACCAATGTATTTCAATTGGCAATCGAGCTTGCAGCTGAAGAAGAAGGATTGCAGGCATTATACCAGAACGCAGCAATCTACGATGATGCCGGCGTGTTTCATGCAGGACCATGGGAAGATGCTTCAAAGCTGCAGCCCCCTCTTGTAGGAGGGTCCCTTAAGCTGAAGGGTGTCAATTCAATCATTGAACTGCTGAGTGAAATGAGGATGCTGTCCATCGCGAAAGGTGAATATACACACCTGAAAATAACAGCTGCGGAAGCAAGGTCTTTCCTGAATGAAGTGCTGGCGCTGAACCTTGATCTTCTATTCCCGCCTGAAACAGAGGCTGCCCGGGTTGAATCAGGGGAACACCTGGAGCGGGCGGAACGCCTATTCCAGTTCCTCGGCAAGGAACTATCCTTCAATGCGATAGCCGGGAAGATCGTTGGGGAAATCGAACGACTTACCGTCCAGCGGCCAATCATGACAGGCAGGATAAAAGAAATGATTGAAATGGCTAAAAATATGGTGGAGTCCGATATAGATGAAAATTCCAGGCAGACGCTGATCAAATATGAAAAGGCCATTACTGCTCCCACTGGGCTGAGCAGCGAAGTATCAGGTGTCAGGGATTACCAGAGCCGTCTGAAGGAAGCGGAATCGGGGGATATCGAGGAGGAAGCGCGGATCTTTGCTGAATCAGCCAGGGAAACCGGCCTCATCTCGCCTTATCATGCGACGCTCATCCGCTTCCTGAACAGATCCAATTATGACCTGCTCAGTACCGCCCTCGATCTGAATGAAACCGGAACAGCAAGCCTCAATGCAAATAAAGAATTGATACGCGACATCATCCTGCTGTCGGTATACCCAGAGACATGCCAGTCGATATATGGACTCGGCAGGATGCTCGACAGGGGCGTTCTTACCCAGGAGCCTTTGATTCCTGCCATACGCCGCCTCCTGGAACTTGATATCCACCCAGAAGTGAAGAGGGCGCTGCTTTCTCCTGAGTTCAGGCGCAATGGAATCTCAGCCAATGGCGTTTTGGTGTCAGGTGTACTCAGTGTACTCGGCCAGCCGCTCGGAGTCGGCCAGGGTCTGAACCCTACCTGCCAGTCAGCAAGGGCCATCAGCCTTTGGGCTCAGCATGGAATCGGCCAGCTTCTCGAGCATATTGCCCGCGGTGCAAGGGATAATGACATTGACATGACGTTTGAAGGCGAAGTCATCAATTCCAGCCAGCTGGATGGCGGAGTGGCAGGAGGAGAAATCCATCTGGAGCTTGATCCGGTCTCGAAGGTATTGGTGCCGCATCTGGACAAAATCTATAATGAAATGATGAAAAAGACACTGCTGCGGGGAGAAGACGGCCATAAGTGGGTAAACCCTGAGTTTTACGGAGAATGGATTCCACGCGGATTTTCCAACCTTATTGATCCCGTAACCGGGTATGTGTCTGACTTTGATGCTTTTGTCCGGTTATTCTATTCCACCCACCATCCGGATTATAATGAGGGCTATGAACTGATCTATCCAAATCCCGTCGGCATTTACATTACGAATGTGCATGGAGACCTGCTCGGACTTCATGCAGTATCCATCCAGAGAATCGCTGAAGACGAGAATGGCGAATTTAGAATTTATTTCTATAATCCCAATAATGACAGCGGCCAGAACTGGGGACAAGGTATTCAGCCAAGCGTTACAGGCAACGGCGAGATGGAAGGAGAATGTTCTCTCCCATTTAATGAATTTGTCTCAAGGATGTATGCATTCCATTACAACCCGTATGAACAGGGCGATACCTATATGGTGGATGACAGCATCATCAATGAAATTAAGGAAATTGCATTAGGAAGCTGGGGGAAAACATATACCTGGGCTTAAATGATGGTAGAACTATGATAAACAGGAGAGACCTGTGAAGCAGCCGCTTCACAGGTCTCTCCTGTTTTCATATTAGAACAGCTCCCACTTTTAAGCCCATTCTTCTTTTCTTCAATATTATTTTGTAAATTAATCCCTCCATTTGTCTATACTATAATAAATCCCCGTAAGAGAGGAGTGAAGGTGTGGGCCTGCCTCACCATCGAACAGAAAATGAATTGGCAGAACTTGTGTATCTTTTTCAGAAGGAAAAAATGTTAAGAAAAAGCATAATCCGCGAACAGATAATAACTGCCGCCTCCTCCCTGACCCTGTCACATACCGGACTTGAAATTTTGTATCAATACGGCCCTTCACTTGATGAGCATGGTTTTTTCCTTGGAACCCCATGGGAGCATATGTCTGATTTGAAACCTCCTCTTGTAAGGGGCACCCTTGAATCGGGAAATTATACAGCCATCCTTGAGACAATCAGCAACTTAAGAATTCTTTCTGCAGCAATAGACAGCCTCCCGCAGAAAAAGATCAATCCCCAGGCTGCAAGGGACTATTTAAATGAAGTAATTGGTTTGAACCTGGATACTCTCTTTGGCCCGGACACCGAGCAGGCAAGAATCCAGAACATAGATTATCCACAAACACGGACACTACTATCCTATATCTTGACCCGATACTCACCTCCAGACGCACTCGACTATTTATTGAAGGAAATTGAAAAGCTTTCTGTCCAGAGGCCCATCATCACGGATAAAATAGAACAGCTGATCAACACCGGGATAAGACTCCTGCCAGAAGACAAGGGGGCTTTCGAAAAGTTTTCTGTTTATCAAAAAGCTGTGGAAGGGCCTTCTCCTTCTTTATACGAGTCCATCCTGTATGATTCAATTGGAGGAAAGGCAGATTTTGAAGCTATTAAGAATGTGGCTGAAGAGATGGCGGCTTCCATGAAAGCCACCGGCCTGGTCAGCAAGGTGCATGCTGAACTTGCAGTATATGTGAACAAAACAGCACCCTCATTGAACCGATACATCCTTGGACTGGGAAAGGCGGGAATCAGCCAGCTTGCAGACAATGCCCCCCTTATCAGCGCACTGATGGACTCAGCCATCACCCCTGAAACCCGCCAGGCTTTATACGGTCTCTCTCTCCTGCTGGATCGTAACATCCTTACTCCTGTGACCGGATTGAAGCTTGAGGGGCTGCTGAATTCACCGCCATGTTCATCATCAGCTGACATTATGAAAAAAGTATTTAATGCCGTTAATGAAGAAGCAGCCCGAGGCCGCCTTTTATCAGGAACAATAAGCGCATTGGGACAGCCGCTCGGAATTGCTCAGGGACACAATCCTTCATGCCAATCAACAAGGGCCTTGAGTTATTGGTCCCAGACAAATCCTTCCCTGCTCCTTCAATATATCGGGGATGTCTGGACGAGAGGTTATCTGGAAATGGAGTTTGAAGGGCTCATGATCAGCTCGGAAAAACTGGAGAAGAAGCAGTTGAATTACAGTATCGCGATGGATCCCATTTCCGTCCTGCTGCTTCCGCACCTCGATGCCGTTTATAGTCTGATGCTGAAATATGCTGGACTAAGGGCAGAAGATCCGCATAAATGGGTGAATCCTTCCTTTTATCAAGAAGGCATTCTTCAAAATTTTGCTGATAGAAATACGGCAATACTTTTTACCGAGCTGTTTTATTATTATTACCATCCGGTCAATATCAACCTGTTCAGTCCTGTCCTGCCCCAGCCGGCCGGTATCGTCATCTATGACAGGAACGATGAGCCGCTCGGCGCACATGCGGTCCTGATACAGCGGACCGCATATGACCCTCAGGGTGAAGCCAGGGTTTACTTTTATAATCCTAATAATGACAGCAAGCAGCAGTGGGGCCGGGAGATGGATGTCACGGTTTCCGGACATGGCGAGCAGCATGGAGAGGCTTCACTTCCCTTTGCCCAGTTCACAAAATGCTTATATGCCTTTCACTATTAAGGACTGCCTGCTTAGGTGAATAATCTAACGGCATATTCTTCATAAAACAAACATGAGTTTTCCACTCGCGATTCACGCTTGGATAGGAACCTGGATAAGAGCAGGAGCAGGAACAAACACAATAAGGCGGTGGAGCGGATTAAGGCACTGGAATGCCAGCAGGATAAATGATGTTCACACTTATCTGCAGGAAGATTTATGTTACATGCAGCTCCGCCCCATTTCCACAGAATAAAACCAGACGGCCATTCCTGGCACAGTCTGGTTTTATTCGTTCAATCTAGATTATGCAGTGCATCTTCTATAGTCGAATCACCCTGTACGATATCGAAGGCACGATTATACACCTTCTCCTCCTGCAATGAAGCGAGAATGGCTGCCGCTACATCCTCGCGGGGGATTGATCCTCTCTCAAGATTGCTCGCAGCCTTCACCTTCCCTGAACCTGGTTCATTCAATAAGGCACCAGGCCGGATGATGGTATAAGTAAGGCCGCTTTCTTTCAGCACTCGGTCAGCATAATACTTGGCTGCATAATACGGCTTAATTTCTTCGTTCCAGTTTTCCCGGTTATCTGCCTGAAGGGCACTGAGCATGACAAACCTGTCAATTCCCGCCTTCTTGGCTGCTTCCATGGTTTTGACTGCCCCATCCAGGTCGATCAATAATGTTTTATCGTATCCTTTGCCGCCGGCTCCAGCGGAGAATACAACGGCTTCACAGCCTTCTGCAGCCTCGGCGATTGCCTCAGGAGTGTCTTCTAGATTAGCAATCACTGTTTCTGCTCCTAATTCTTTAAAATAACCCGCCTGCTCTTCTTTGCGGACCATCGCACGAACATCATGTGTTTGATCTTCCACCAGCATTTTGACAAGCTTCTTCCCTACCTGTCCATTTGCACCAACTACTAAAACCTTCATAATCAATCTCCTTTCATGCATATCTGTTATATTCCAAAATAGCCTCGCACTCCATACTTTACCTATTTTCTTGAAATTCAAACAAGGTCATACATCCAGTCTTTTCCTGAGGCCGGCTTAAAGATGAATGATCACCCAAGTATTTTTAATATTTAGCAGGCCCTCTGGATAAGGCAGGTATTTTTATGCCTTCTGTCTAATTATGTATACACTGCCTTATAGGTAAGGGGGAGCAAAGATGGACAAGGCATTAGAGAGCCTAGGTAAAAAAATTATACATACCAGCAGTGTGTTAGCCGAATCAGTTGTTCAGAATCATAAAGCTGACATGGTGTACAGAATCCTTGGCATGAACCTGGAGGATAGCAGCTGCATGCTTCAGCAGTTTTTCAAATGTATCGGTGAATCACTTGCCGAAGGTGACCAGGAAGCTGGCAATAACCTCGCCGCCCTGGCTGACATATTCGGCCAGCGGGCCATACAGGCAGAAATTTCCCTGGACCTGACCTACAATTTCATCTTCACTCTCCGTTCAGTCATACTGGAATTTATAAACGAGGCTTATCCCGAAATAGACAGCCGCAAAGAACTCCTCTCCATTATAAAACATCTGGATATCATGTTTAATATGCTCTTCAATGTCATAGCCAAGCTCTATATCGACAGCTATTCCATCACCAAGTTTGCCCTAGATGAGTCAGCGGGGACCTTGAGCATCACCCTGAAGGAATTGGCAGATTTAAAGAATGCACTGAACGAGGCCACGATTTTTGCCATAACCGGAAAGAAAGATGAGATTCTCTATGTAAATGAACATTTTTGCGAAATCACGAAATATACAAGAAACGAACTGATTGGCCAGAACCATTCCATCCTGAACTCAGGCCACCATCCTGTCTCCTTCTTCAGAGAAATATGGGAAGCCATCCAGGAGGGCAGGATATGGAAGGGAGAGATTTTGAATAAGGCAAAAGACGGGACACTTTACTGGGTCGATACCACCATTGTCCCCTTCATGGATGAACAGGGCCGGGCCTATCAGCATATTTCCATCCAATATGATATTACCGAAAAGAAAAAGACTGAAGAAGTCCTGGGAAAAGCCGAGAAGCTGTCCCTTGTCGGAGAACTGGCCGCAGGCATTGCCCATGAAATCCGCAACCCCCTCACTACCATAAAAGGCTTTGTCCAGCTGTTGAAAAACACCCCGGATGAAAGCAAGCTGCTGTATGCCGACACTATACTCGAGGAAATTGACCGGATCAATTATATCGTGAGCGAATTCATGGTCTTTGCCAAGCCGCACGCTGTCTACTTCAGCAGCTGCAATATCTGTGAAATCCTGCAGAGTGTCATCAGCCTGCTTGAGGCCGAGGCCGCACTGAAGGGTGTCATCATTACCTATCAGGGCAGCGGGGATGCGGTCATTTATGGCGAGCGGAATCAATTAAAGCAGGTTTTCCTCAATTTGATAAAGAATGCAATCGAAGCCATGCCCCACGGCGGGGAAGTCCGCCTGGCGGCCGGAAATGCTGGCAGCGCCGTAACCGTGACCATTGAGGACACTGGTATCGGGATGTCACAGGAGCAGATCAAGAGACTTGGCGAACCCTTTAACACAACAAAGCCGGCAGGCAATGGCCTGGGGCTGATGGTAAGTTACAAAATCATCCACAACCATCATGGAACCATACTGGTGGAGAGCGAGTCAGAAAAAGGCACGCGCTTTCACATATCATTCCCTATGAATCATCCAGGCTAAAAACCAAAAAGGGGCATCACCCAAGCTTCACTTACGGGAGAGCCTGCCTTTAGCCCAAGCAGCCCTCCCGTAAGTTACGCTAAAGCGATGCCTCCGCCCCTAGCCTTATTTCAATTCATCTATTTTCTTCCGGATGGATTTAATTTGTTCGAGGTCCGCCGTTTCCCCATTTAAAAGATCTCCCAGCTTCAGCTCCAGCTGAAGCCTTTGGTTTACAGCAGCCTGCCCGTCGGAATCTCTTGCTTCGTGGTTTTCCCATTCAGGATAGGTTCCTTTAAAATCCAGCACCTTTCCAGGAGTGACGCTGATCACCCGGGTAGAAACCTTCCTAAGCATATATGGATCATGGGAAACAATCACAACAGAGCCGTCGTACGAGAGGAGGGCCGTTTCTATTTGCTCACGGGCACTTATATCCAGATAATTGGCCGGCTCATCCAGGATCAGAAGGTTGGAGTCAGAAAAATAGAGCTTAACAAAAGCGACCCTGCATTTTTCACCCATACTCAAATCCCTGATTTTCTTATACACATCGTCCCTCCTGAAGAGAAAGCAGGCTAATATTGTCCTTGCATCCTCTTCGGTAATCTCTTTTATTTGGAGGATTTCCTGGAGGATTGTATTCTCCAGCCCAAGTTCTTCAAGCTCCTGCATGAAGTAGCCGGTCTTCAGCTGGGGATTTCTTTTGACAGCACCGCTGTCAGGGGAAAGTTTCCCTGTCAAAAGCTTGAGCAGGGTCGTTTTACCGGCACCATTGGGTCCGATGACCGCTATGCGCTCTCCCCGGCTGATGGATAAATTCATATTTTCATAAAGTGGTGTTCCTTCATTATAAGAAAAAGAAACTCCTTCAAGCGCTACTATCCTTTTACTGTCTATAGCATCACTGCTGAAAGCAGCTTTGATTCCCCTTGCCGCCTGAGGCTTATCGACTCTCCTTGATTCCAGCCTCTCGAGCTGTTTTTCCTTTGCCTTGACCTTGGCGGCCTGCCTCCCTGCCTGCTTTTGTGCATAAGGATTGCGGACAGAAGCGAAATTGGAGGCTTTCTGGTACCACTGTTTATAGTTCTGTATAATTTCAAGCAGCTTTTTCTTTTCCTGTTTCTGCTTTTCATACAAAGCTGCATGCGCCTTTCGCTCTTCATCCCTTAGCTCTTTATACCGAGAATATCCCCCCTGATATCTCTTAGCGCCGTTTTTGGTAAGCTCATAGGTAACCGAAGCTGTACGGTCTATGAAATCACGTTCATGGGAAATGAATAAAACGGTTCCTTTATAGGAAGAAAGCCAATCGGCCAGCCAGTCCACCGACGCAGAATCCAGGTGATTGGTCGGCTCATCCAGGATGAGAAGCTTCGGCTTTTTCACCGTCAGATCTGCAAGCTTTACCCTTGTTTTTTGACCGCCGCTTAACCGGTTGAAAGACTCCTTCCAAAGTCCTTCCGGAATGCCCACTTCCTTCAGTGCCCGTTCAATATCGAGCTCCCATTCATATCCCCCCATTTCGGTGTAGGACTGCAGCATGTTCGTGTAACCTTCCACGAATTCTTGGGAGTGCTGATGCTCCTGCCACACTTTTTGACACTCATCAAGCTTTTCCTTCAGGGAGGATAGACGCGGCTGCCCTTTTTGAATGTATTGAAGTACATTCAAGCTGCCGTCGGCTTCTTCATCCATCATCCATCCGATTTCTTCCTTTTTCACTCCCCAGCTGATACTTCCCTCTGTAATCGGGATTTTGCCATGCAAGGCTTTTAACAAGGTTGTTTTGCCGGCGCCATTTTCACCGAGCAGCGCCGTCCGGTCCCCTTCTTCGATTTCAAGGCTGATATTTTTCAAAATGATGATTCCATTTAACTCAACGGTCAATTGATTGGCTGCTAATAAACGCATATATAACCCCTCCATTTTCATTGCATTTAAATACGCAAAAAAAGCACAGGCCTCTGCCCGTGCTTTTAAATGGATGAGTAAATAGAGAAAACAGAGCCTCCGGTTATCAACTGGAAGCTTTCATATAAATGAATATATGCTGCTATCTAAAAATAGACATACGTATCCTATTCTCTCCCGCGCGGGCAGGTCACTTTTTTGCTATAAAATTGATCAGCGAAAAAAGTTATCGGATATCCATAGCGTCTATTTTAGATGCCTCCTTCAGTGTATTCCAATTTATTATACACTATATGGTTTTTGGGGAATAGCGGTTACTGCTTTTTTTCATACTTGTCAGGGTTTGTCCCAAATCTTTCGTTCCTGTTCAGCGAGTCGATCTGATTCATCTCGCCTTCTGTTAGTGAAAAATCAAAGATATCAATATTTTCCTTGATTCTAGCAGGCATCACTGATTTTGGGATCGGAATGACTCCATTTTGAAGATGCCATCTCAAGATGACCTGAGCTGGCGTCTTTTTATATCCTTCTCCAATTTTAACCAGAACAGGTTCATCCAGGAGCTTTCCTTTGCCGATGGGTGCCCACGCTTCAACGGCAATATTTTTGTCACGGCAGAAACTTCTTGTTTCCATCTGGGATAACCTTGGGTGCAGCTCGATTTGATTGATCACCGGCACGTGCTTTGCCGCCGCTAACAGGTTTTCAAGATGATGGGTGTGAAAATTACTGACTCCGATAACCTTGATCCTGCCTTCCTCATATAAGCGCTCCATTGCCCGCCAGGTATCTGCATATTTACCGCTTACCGGCCAGTGAATGAGATAGAGATCCAGATATTCCAGCCCCAATTTAGAAAGCGATTCATCAAAGGCACGCAGTGTTTGATCATATCCCTGATCCTCATTCCAAACCTTCGAGGTAATAAAAAGCGACTCCCGCGGAATCCCAGAGTTCTTGATGGCTTGTCCCACGCCTTCTTCGTTCTGATAGATGGCAGCCGTGTCGATCAGCCGGTAACCTGCCCCGAGTGCCTCTGTCACCGATTCCACTGTCTCCGTCCCCGCCTCAACCTTATAAACTCCAAATCCGATTGCCGGCATTTTAACACCATTATACAATGTGATGGCGGATTCTTGTGGAAAGTCCATACCTGAACCCCTCCCGCTAAAAATATGTATATAAACTTTATTAGTTTACCCTTCTTTTACCCTTTTAGCCAATTAAAAGAGGACAGCCCTATTTCTGGGAAATAGGACTGTCCCTCCTCACATACCGGCGGAGCGCTTCAGTCTCTCAACAATTTTCATGAAATCCTCATCCGAGATGCCGGGAGCAAATTCCTCCGGGAGATCTCCGTAATCCGGCACCTCTGCTCCCTTAGGTGTGCCGGCAAATACTTCAAGCGGCAGGCCGTCTGTCGGGTGCGTGCCCTTCCATATCTGGGTGATCTGCTGATAATCCCTGCTGCTGAATGTATACAGCCTGGTATGGAGCCCGGCTGCCTCGAACTTCCTCGCATGATCAAAAGCCTTGTTATCAAGATTTGGAATGGGAAACATTTTAGTCACATCCACCCCTGTTGCCATTTCAAGCCCCTTCGCGTAGGCCAGGATGTGCACGCCGCCCCTCACAAGCAGGTAACCGATCATTTCTCTGGCTACCGGATTGTCTGTAATTTCATACACTCTCATTTTATTGGTGCGCGCCCCGCATTCAAGAAAAAAATTATGAAGGAAATCAAATATCAGGTTCCCGCTGTTCACTACATACTCCCCGTTCCAGGGTCTTCCCTGGGCATCGATTGGAAGTGCGGATTGTGCACTGTCGATGAAATGCAGCGCTATCCGGTCAGCATTCCCATTCCTAAGCGGCGTGCTGTCCGGGTCACCAGGCTCCGTGGTGCCTTCCAGACATAAGTTGATCGCATGGGCAACAAGCTCCATATGCCCAAATTCCTCTGCCGTGATCGACGCAACAAGTTCATAAAAGGGACGCAGCTTTTTCTTTCTCCGGAAGTTGAAGGACTGAAACATATAGTTATTGAAGGTGGACATTTCCCCGAACTTCCCGCCAAGAAGCTGCTGGAGATTGGCTGCAGCTGACGGATCCGGCCTTGGAGTCCTGGGGAGTTCAATCGCGATTCGATCCATTCTTTTGATCATGGTGAGCACTCCCATTCATGAAGTATGAATTCTTTGGCCCTTGTGGCTATTGTAGAAAAAGGTTGATCTCAGCTCCACTGTGAAAGAGCCATTCTTTTATACTTCTATGAACAGCATCACCTGAATATTCCGGTTTTCCCCTGCACCTGCAGAGTTCAATATTTTGTTTAGGGAGTTTATCCTGGAGCAGAAAGGGAATTTTACTGTAAACGTAAATACGGTGTAAATTTTGTGTCTGTGAAGTCAATTTGCAAAGTTTTCTGCATACTTAATGTTAAGTTTTTGTAAATTTTCTGTCGAACGCTATCTTTTTTGTCGAAGAATTTTATAGAATTGATTAGCAAATACTATTTCTAATTAATTTGGATGAAAAACGGGGGTACTAAAACATGGTATTTAAGTCAAAACAAGATAAGTTTGCAGCTCTGCTCATCAACATTTCTGAGAACATTAAAGTCAGTGCAGATTATTTTGCCGATTACAAGCTCAAGAACATCAGTGATTTAAAGGTATTTGCAGATACAATGAAAGACTATGAGCATAAAGGCGATTCATATGTACATGAGACGATCAAAGAACTGAACAATGCATTCATCACGCCAATCGAACGTGAGGATATCCTGCTCCTCGCCATGACCATGGATGATGTATTGGATGGCCTTGAGAGCACGTCAGCCCTATTCGAAGTATATTCTGTCGTCAATGCAGATGATTATATGCTGAAGTTTGTGGATGCCATCCGCGACTGTGCATACGAAATCGAGAAATCGGTCGCCCTGCTCACGAACAAAAAGAAATTCGTCCAAATTCGCGAGCACGCCATTAAAATAAAAGAGCTTGAATCTACTTGTGACTCAATCTTAAGACAATCGATCAAAAATCTTTTTGCAACGGAAAAGGATCCTATCCGCATTATTCAATACAAAGAGATATATGAAAATCTTGAAGAAATTGCAGACAGCTGCCAGTCTGTAGCCAATGCACTTGAAACCATTGTAATGAAAAATGCGTAAGGAGTTTTAGTCCATATGGATACTTTACTAATATTAACAATCCTGATTGTAGTTGGCGCACTAGCCTTTGACTTCATCAACGGATTCCATGATACAGCCAATGCCATTGCAACTGCTGTCTCTACAAAGGCGCTTAAGCCGCGGCACGCCATCATCCTTGCTGCGACCATGAACTTTGTTGGTGCGATGACATTCACCGGAGTTGCAAAGACCATCACGAAGGACATCGTAGATCCCTTCACACTACACAACGGTTCGGTAGTAATCCTGGCGGCACTTATAGCGGGGATAACCTGGAACCTGATTACCTGGTATTACGGGATACCAAGCAGTTCGTCACACGCCATCATCGGCTCAATCGCAGGCGCTGCCATTGCTTCAGCCGGCTTTGATTCCATTAAATGGGGCGGTTTCGGAAAAATTGCTCAGGCGCTCATCATCTCGCCTATCCTTGCCTTTGTTATTGGTTTCATTGTATACAGCATTTTTAAAGTGGTATTCAAAGGTGCCAATCTGCCAAAGACAAACCAAAGATTCCGTTATATCCAGATTGCAACGGCTGCGCTTCAGTCTTATACCCATGGTACGAACGATGCGCAGAAGGCAATGGGAATCATCACGATGGCCCTGATTGCCAATAACTATGTAACTTCAACTGACATCCCGCTTTGGGTCCAGGTGTCCTGTGCGCTCGCAATGGGGCTTGGAACATCTGTCGGCGGTTGGAAAATCATCAAGACTGTCGGCGGTCAGATCATGAAAATCCGCCCGGTCAACGGCGTTGCAGCCGACATAACAAGTGCTGCTATCATCTTTGGTGCCACTTATATCCACCTGCCGGTAAGTACAACCCATGTTATCGCTTCATCAATCCTTGGTGTCGGCTCTGCCCACCGGGTGAAGGGCGTTAAATGGGGTACAGCGCAGCGCATGATCATCACCTGGTTCATCACCCTGCCGATATCGGCTACACTCGCCGGGTTGATCTACCTGCTGCTTGACCTTATATTTTAAAAGATGAGAATGGCCCGGTACCCGGTGCCATTCTTTTTTTTCGGGAAATAACCCGGGAAATAGGGACAGTCCCCCAAAAGAAATGATATTATTTATGTAAGTAAATCTATTGATTTGGAGAATATTTATGGGTAATTTTTCTGAGCTGCACGGGATTTTTCAGGGCCTGCACGGCGATCTTGAGGCTTTTGCCGACCGTGTGAGCTCTTATCTTGGTTGTCCGGTCACAATCGAAGATTCGAATCACCGCCTGCTTGCTTACAGCATGCATGATGACAGAACGGATAAAGCCAGGATATCGACAATCATCGGCCGCCGGGTCCCGGAAAAGGTGATCAGCAGTCTCTGGAAGGAAGGCATCATTCCGCAGCTGCTTAAGGACCCTTCGCCTGTTAAGGTCCCTTCCATCAGCGATGTGGGGCTAGGTAACAGGGCCGCTGTCTCGATCTGGAAAAACGATGAAGTCCTTGGCTTCATCTGGGCACTGGAAGTGGAGAAGCCTTTCAGTGAAAACGATATGCTCTTCCTGCAGTATGCAGCCAAAGAAGCACGGAGTCAGCTGCTGCAAGTCCAATCAAGAAAAAACCGGAAAATTGAAAGTGACCAGGAGCTGCTATGGCAGCTCCTTACCGGACATTTCCAGGATGAAAAAACAGTAAGGGAGAAGTTCAAGGGGCACACAGCGTTGATTCCCCAGTCTTTTTCCATCCTGGTCTTTGAATTTCCTGAAGATATATCCTATGAACGGGAAAAACAGATTTCCTATATGCTGACGACCACTCAAAGGATCAAGGCGGAAATTTTCACTGCTGATAAAAACAGGCTGATTATCCTGGCAAGCCTTAAGGAAGCCCCGCCGGCCGCTGAGGAACTTTTTCTTTTCACCGAAGGCTTCATCTCACAGATGAATACAAGGTTCAATGCCGGAACCATTGAAGGCGGAGCCGGTTCCATCATCCTAAACCTGACCGACAGCAAACAAAGCTATCAGGAAGCCTTGCAGGTGCTTTCGCTGCGGCAGATGTTTCCACATGATACAGAGAAGGTTTTTTTATACAGTCAGCTTGGAGTCTTAAGGTTCTTGGAGACTCTCTATATAAACCGAAACAAAAATTATCAGAATCCACACCTGGCATGCCTGCTTGACTATGACAGCAGGCATCAGACCGAATTATTCACCACCCTTAAAACGTATCTGGAAAAAGACAGCAATCCTAATGAAACGGCTAAAGCGCTGCATATTCATGTCAATACACTCACCTACCGCCTCAAGCGCATCACGGACGTCGGGACCCTTAACCTGAAAGAACCGCTGCAAAAAGTCGGCCTCTACCTTGACCTGAAGCTCATGCAGTATGACAGCCTGAAAAAAAGCCGGAACGGATAGCCGGAAGCCATTTGTGGAATTCCACAAATGGCTCTTTTTATATTCTTCTCTTCACACAAAGAAACTTTGATTGTAAGCGCTTATACTGTTTGTACAAAGGTTAAAATACTGAAAATGGACTAGTAATCCCATTAGGTTAGACAACCTTGATTAGGAGGAATATCACATGCGTATAGGTGTACCCGCTGAAATTAAAAATAATGAGAACCGTGTCGCCCTGACACCTGCTGGTGTATACACACTTACACAATCCGGCCACGAAGTGCTTGTAGAAAACAATGCCGGCCTTGGCAGCGGCTTCACGAATGAACAATACAGAGCTGAAGGTGCAACAATCGTTGAATCAGCTGCTGATGTCTGGAAAGAAGCAGAAATGATTATGAAGGTGAAGGAACCCCTTCAAAGTGAATATAAATATTTCCGAAAAGATTTAATCCTGTTTACGTACCTTCATCTGGCAGCAGAGCCGGAGCTTGCGAAGTCCCTTAAGGATAATGGCGTGTTTGCCATCGCGTATGAAACAGTGACAGTCAACCGCACTCTCCCGCTCCTGACTCCGATGAGTGAAGTGGCCGGAAGGATGGCATCCCAAATCGGCGCCCAATTCTTAGAAAAGCCTCATGGCGGCAAAGGAATCCTCCTTGCTGGTGTGCCCGGAGTCAAACGCGGCAAGGTTACGGTCATTGGCGGCGGTGTAGTTGGGACAAATGCTGCCAAGATTGCCGTCGGTCTTGGTGCTGATGTAACAATGATCGATCTCAGCCCTGAGCGTCTCCGCCAGCTGGATGATATCTTTGGAAATTCCATCCAAACCCTGATATCGAACCCATTCAACATCGCTGAAGCTGTTGCAGAATCAGACCTCGTTGTCGGAGCTGTTCTGATTCCTGGTGCAAAGGCGCCGAAGCTTGTGACAGAAGAAATGGTAAAAGCAATGACTCCCGGCTCGGTGATTGTGGACGTTGCAATTGATCAGGGCGGCATTTTTGAAACGGTCGACCATATCACAACACATGATGACCCAACTTACGTAAAACACGGCGTTGTTCATTATGCGGTTGCCAATATGCCTGGTGCTGTACCACGCACCTCCACCATTGCCTTGACCAACGTGACTGTGCCTTATGCCCTGCAGATTGCAAATAAGGGTGCCAAGCAGGCAGTACTTGAGAATCCTGCACTTGCAGCAGGCGTCAATGTAGTAAACGGTGAAGTGACGTATGAAGCAGTTGCCAATGATCTTGGTTTTTCATATATGGATCTGAAGCTTGCACTGGACAGGGATTTCGTTCAGGCATAATAAATGCGAAGAGTCCGGCCTTTTGCCGGACTCTTTCTCTTGGTTATCGCAGGATACCAGTTGATTTGATTTCCACCTCGGTATGGACCTCAAACTTTGCCTTATCATAAATCCTGGCCCACTCCTCCTGTTCATCCCTCTTCCAATGCTCAGCCTGGTACCGGAATCCAAAACCGATTGGATCTACCTTGTGTTTTCTGATTTTCTCCAGAAGATCCAGGACTCTGACATTAAAATCCGTTTCAATGATAGAGCTTGCCTCCTTCTGCTTCTTTTCAGTAAAATAGCCTTCCTGCCGGTCTTCCTCAAGCACACCATTAATCTTTATATTAAATTTGATCTTTGGCCAGCTTCCTCCATGAATTTTATACTTAGCTTTAGTCGATTCAGCATTTATGCTGTATTTTGTCTTTCCATTGGTTGTGGCCGTAAAGCTTGAGGTGGTATCTTCATTCACCAGCAGATTATAGAGCCTGGTTTCATCAGGAGTAAGCCCGACCCTTACTTTTTCGTCATTCAGGAGAACAGCCCTGTCGATGATCAGTGAATCACTTCCGGCCGCCTTAACTACGGGAAGCACTGGATCCCAGCCATATTCACTTATTTTCCTCTGCATATCAAATAAGAATTCCCGGACCAAAAAAGGCGACTCACTTCCTTCCCTTCCGAGCATATTGATGAGATATCCCGCCGGCACACGTTCGGACATGGGCTTCACGGCGAGCACCTTTTTTGCACTCGGATCGCCGACGGCTATGTAAGAAATCATCTGGATATCACGGCGTCTCTGGGCCCAATAAAGAACGGGCTTTACATCCTCATTCAGCAGGCCTTTTCCAAGGATGATAACTTTGGTATGGCCGAAATCCAGTTCTTTATCCATTTTGGACTTCGCCCGCCTCACCGCTTCAGCCAGGCTTCCCGCCTTCACTGACAAAACCGTAAATTCACCCAGACCCGCTTTCGGATCTCCGGTTGGGAGAGCAATCTTAAAGCTCACTTCCACTTTATTCGGTTCGTCCACCTTATCTACACCCAGCGTGACGACAAAGGCCCGCTTCTCTACATCCCGAACGTTGCAGCCGCTGAGAAGGGAAAGAATACATACACATATCAATAGCCTCTTCATGCTTTCTTCACCCTCCAGACAGCAAAGAATAATACCATAAGCAGAAGTACTTCAGAGAGAAACCGGACCCTGATAAACCAATTTCCAAAGCTCAGGAAAGAGAATTGATCCATATGAATTAAAAAAAAGGATCCTATGGTAAACCCGCCAAGAAGGATAAAGTTTTTCCATTTAAACTCCCTGGATTCTTTTTTGAAGAACACTCCCTGCATCATTCTCAGCCCCACATGCCAGAAGAGAATGACCGCCGAAAGGGAAACGGTTATATAAAACAGGTAAAAAATGAACATCAGGCGTTCCACTATGAAATATTTAATCTGGATCGAGTCGACTGTTGTCATCCATGGGTAGATGTGGTGCTTTACCCCGTCAATGCCGTTATAGGCAATCGGAACGAGAAATGACAGCAGCAGCAGGAACAGCAGCCCTGTTATTACAAGCCATAAGCGTTTGATTTTTACATCTTCAAAGAGTCTGTTAAAGACAACTAAATTGACATACCCGCTGAAAATAAAGGTCCCGGCAGCTATGGTCGTATACGGCGGAATATCAATTGAATCAGTCAGAACCTCCCTGACGGTGTCCCAGCTGAAATATTGGTTGATCAGCACTTTAAATAAAAAATAAATGACCAGCGGGATATTAATAACAATAACGGTTTCAATCACGGTCAGGATGGAGTATGACTCTACCTGGCAGGCAAAGAGGATCAGCAGTAAAAAACCGGCTATCAGAACATACGGATTCACATCGGGCGTTATATACCGGTGCGTTATATCCACAAGGGAAACCAGGGTTATGGCCCCAAACACATACCAGTGCAAAGAGAAAAAGATTATGAGCCCGCCCCTGATGAATTTTGGCAAGACGGGCTCTAAAATTTCAGATAAGTCTTTCCCTGGAAATTTATTGATTGTTTTGGTAAACAGGAGGATTATCAGTCCTCCAATGATGGCTGAAACAATGATGGCAATCAGGCTCCCATCATTGTTGACCAGTATCCTGGGAACAAAGTTGATGGAATTCACAAAGGCGTTGACAACAAATAGATAGTAAATATATCGTTTATTAACCATATGTCTTGCCCTTTCTGCTGTTTTCATCGGCCAGCACATTGAAATATGGTCTGTTAAAGCTCCGCATCTGTGATAAATAAACCACGACTGCTAAAAAACCGAGAACGATGCCGACCAGGCCAAAGATGGAAGCAAGCGCTAAAAACCCATATCTCAAAACCCTCACTGTAAAATTCATCATATTGATTGGAATCACAAAGTTGGTGATGGCCACCGCTGATACAAGGATAATCATGACACTGCCCACGAGCCCCGCTTCTGTTGCGGCTGTCCCAAGGATCAGGCCTCCGACTGTCGTTGCGGTCGGTCCTATCGTCTTTGGCAGACGGATACTCGCTTCAATCAAAAATTCCACCATAATCAGCATCAAAAGGACTTCAATGATAGCAGGATATGGTACATTCGCCCGCGTCCCGGCAATCATCAAGGTAATCTGTACCCGGAGGATTTCAGGATTATAGGAGGCAAAGGCCACATAAAAGGCAGGCAGCGTCAGGGTTGCAAGCAGGCCTGCATACCGGAGTGCCTTTAAAAACCAGCCGACCAGGGGCAGCTGTATGCGGTCATCCATCGCCGCAAAAAAGTCATGGAAAATGGAAGGCGCAATCAGGGAGAATTTAGTCTTATCGAGCACAATGCCGATCTTGCCCACCGACAGTCCCTTCACCATCCGGTCCGGCCTCTCGGTCACCAGGGTGGTTGGAAAGATATCAAAGGTCCTGCCGGAAAGCTCCTGCTCCAATTCCCCAGCCGAGATCAGCATTTCCACATCAACCTCAGAAAGCCTTTTCTTGACCTCTTCAAGCACTTCTTTATCGACCTTTGTAGTATCATACACAATGCCAACCGACGTCTGGGAAATAGATCCCAGAGTCTGCAGCTCAACTTTTAGGTTGGCAGATTGATACCGATGCCTGATCAGATTGAGGTTCACTTCAAGGTTCTCAGTAAAGGCATCAGTCGATCCCTGCACATTCACTTCAGCTGTCGCTTCAGAAACGGTGCTTCCTGCAACCTTCTTCATCTGGACGATATAAACCCGGTCTTCCGTAAAAATGGACACATAGCCTTTCAATACCTGGGTAAGCATTTCCTCCTGATCCTTTGGTTCCGTTGCAGCAGGAAAGGAAGTCACAAATTCCTCGAATTCCTGAATGGAGTCTGTTTCAAAAAAAGGGGTGATCAGAAACCTGTAAATGACGCTTGAGTCGGTTACACTTTTCAGGTACAAAAGGGTGGCCCTTTTATCCTTTACGCTGAGTTCCCTGTCTTCAAAGTCAATGCAGTCAGTCATTTTCTCCCTAAGCCATTTTTTCATCTGTTCTACTTCTTGTTTTGATTTTGCTGCCATACGGGCACCTCCAGTCCGAAAGCGAATCATCCTGACAGCCATGACTCCCATTTCCGTTTATCGATAAAACTAGCCTTCCTCAAACCGGGAAAGATTATGAAATAAAATGGAGAGGAAGCTCTGTTTCATTTTTTAGGATTAGTGGAATCATGATAGAAGGAATTTTTCTCAGAAGAAAGCGGGAAACTGGGGGGATGATGTGGACAACTTAGAAGGAATACAAGAGCCGATAAGCGCGGATTTTTTTCAGCTTCCGACCCTGGAGCTTGCAAAGGAACTGCTCGGCTGCCTGCTTGTAAAAGAAACATCCGCAGGCACCGCCTCGGGAATCATAGTTGAGACGGAAGCTTATATGGGGCCGATGGACAGGGCTGCACACAGCTATCAGAACCGGCGCACAAAAAGGACAGAGATTATGTTCGGGGAATCCGGCTCCATTTATACCTATGTGATGCACACGCACTGCCTCGTCAATGTGGTCAGCGGCGGCGCCGGCAATCCGGAAGCAGTCCTGATTCGTGCTGTTGAGCCTGTGTCGGGTTTGGATCTGATGAAGGAACGCAGAGGGATGCTGGACCCTGCTGGCCTCACCAACGGTCCAGGTAAGCTGACAAAGGCGCTGGGCATTACGATGGAAGACTATGGGGGACACTTTACCAGACCGCCCCTGTATTTAGCTGAAGGAATACATCCTGAGGCCATCTCCACCGGGAAGCGGGTTGGCATCGCTAATTCCGGTGAGGCTGTCCATTATCCCTGGAGGTTTTGGATTACAGGCAGCCGGTATGTATCGCGCAATTCAGGAGTCAGGGGATATTGATTTTCCGTCTTCTTGAAGAAAACAGGCCGGGTTTCCCCGGCCTGTTAATCATGCGTATTTTTTGTTATCTTCTTTGGAGAAAAAACTCTTCATCGAGTGGAAGACATCGGCTTTTTGTTTTAGGATATAATAGCGGAATTTTTCATTATTGATGTTTTTATAAGCGCTCATGAGCGTAGAGTGGCGGTTATATTGATTCACTTCACCATAGCCGAACATATTCGAAACCTTCATCAGCTCGTTCACCAGCTTAACGCAGCGGGCGTTATCAGAGGTCAGGTTATCACCATCTGAAAAATGGAACGGATAGATATTATATCTGGATGGACTATACTTGGTCTCAATCAGCTCCAGTGATTTTCGGTATGCTGAAGAGCATATGGTACCGCCGCTTTCTCCCTTCGAGAAGAAATCCTCCTCTGAAACGACCTTCGCTTCCGTATGATGGGCGATAAATTCAATTTCCACCGTTTCATACCGGGTCCTGAGAAAACGGGTCATCCAGAAAAAGAAGCTTCTGGCCATATACTTTTCCCAAAGTCCCATCGAACCTGACGTGTCCATCATGGCGAGGACAACGGCTTTCGAATCAGGCTTCACCACTTCATTCCAAGTCTTGAATTTCAAATCATCCTTTGTGATCGGATGGAAGCCCGGCTTGCCGCGCATCGCATTCCGCTTAAAGGCCGAAATCATGGTTTTCTTTTTATCGATATTGCCCATGAGCCCTGTTTTTCTTATATCATTGAATTCTATATGTTCAATCGTATGCTCAGCAGTTTCCTTGCGCTGCAGGTTAGGAAGTTCGAGCTCCTTGAATAATGCCTCCTCGATTTCCATAAGGGAAACTTCAGCCTCATAATAATCCTCACCCGACTGATCCCCAGGTCCCTGGCCCTTCCCGGGGCCTTTTTGCTGCTGTGAACCGTCCCTTGCGACAACGTCACCAATCTTGCTGTCTCCGTCGCCCTGGCCCACATGCTTGTTTTTGTCATAATTATAGCGGATTTTATATTCATCTAATGAACGGATCGGAATTTTGACCACATCTCTTCCATTAGACATAACGATGCTTTCCTCCGAAATCAAATCGGGCAGATTATTGCGGATTGCATCCTGCACTCTTTCCTGATGCCGCTGCTGATCATCATATCCTTTGCGATGGAGGGACCAATCTTCTTTCGAAATAACAAACTGGCGATTAGGGTCATCTATCATATTATCTTCCCCTCCTAACTGTTTCACTTCTCCCTGCTTCCATGCAGGCTCTTTAAATAAGGTAAAAAACAAGCCCTGTAACAGGCTCCCAAAAAACTCTAAACTCCCCCAAAAACAAATGGACTGGATTACTCTATCCTATGCAGCTCACCATAAAAATTTCCAAACTTTTTCGACAATTGAGGCAGGTCTCCTTGGGAAATGGGGGACTGTCCCCGGGAAATAATCCGGCCTGTACCTCCGAGACTATGGGGGTGCTGGAATCCGCATTTGGGAAATGGGGCCAGGCCCCCGGGAAATAAAAAAAGAAGCAGCAGCTGCTGCTTCGGGATGTATGGTCATGGCTGATTCAGTTCTTCTTCGTGCTGTACGGGATCAGGGTGCCGCCCCCGCCTGCTGAGCTCTTCGTTGGTGCGCATGTTTTCCATCTGGCTGCCAAGAATCTTCATTTCGTCCATATTTCTGGCCATGGAGCTGTTTTCAGGAATATGATCAAGCTTTTGGTTTTTTCCCAATGTCCTCACTCCTTTGATGGTTAAATACCCGGCTGTGCGGTTCGCAAAACGGTTCCTGAAAAATATAAATAGAAAGAAACACCTGCTTTTTTGCAGGTGTCCTTACTGTTACCGGTTAAGCAGGCTGCCTACATAGCGCAGCAGTTCATTGGCAGAGGTCGTATTATAGCCATGTTCATCCACAAGCCGGGCCACCACTTCATTGATCTTTTTCAACTGCATTTCATCCGGTGTCTTGGAGGATGTGGTGATTTTGACAACATCCTTCAAATCGGCAAACAGCTTCTTCTGGATCGCCTCGCGGAGCCTGTCATGGGAGTTATAATCAAATCGTTTCCCTTTCCTTGCATAAGCAGAGATCCGGATCAATATCTCTTCACGGAAGGACTTCTTGGCATTCTCCGAAATCCCGATCTGTTCCTCTATCGAACGCATCAGCTTTTCGTCCGGATTAATTTCTTCCCCTGTCAGCTGGTCCCTCAGTTTCTGCTTATTGCAGTAGGCCTCCACATTATCCAGATAATTATCCATCAGCGTCTTGGCACTTTCCTCATAAGAATAGACGAATGCTTTCTGTACCTCTTTTTTGGCAATCGTATCGTATTCCTTTCGGGCAACTGATATAAAATTCATGTATCGTTCCCGCAGCTCAGTCGTAATAGACGGATGCTGATCCAGTCCTTCCTTCAAGGATCTAAGGACGTCGAGCGCATTAATGGACGGCACTTCCTTGCGGATGATTGTCGATGAAATCCGGTTTATAACATAACGGGGATCAATGCCGCTCATCCCTTCATCCTGATATTCCTTTTTCAGTTCCTCAAGATCGGCAGAATTGAAGCCTTCCACATTCTCTCCGTCATACAGTCTCATCTTTTTAACAAGGTCGATATCACCCTTCTTCGGATCCTTCAGCCTTGTGAGGATGGAGAACATGGCTGCAACCCTCAAGGTGTGCGGAGCCACATGCACATTGTTCACATCGCTCTCATTAATCATCTTCTCATAAATCTTCTCTTCCTCAGACACCTTCAGATTATAAGGGACAGGCATCACGATGATACGGGAATGCAGGGCCTCATTCTTTTTATTGGATATGAAGGTCCTGTACTCTGTCTCGTTCGTATGGGCGATGATCAGCTCATCAGCGCTGATCAGCGCAAAGCGGCCTGCCTTGAAATTGCCTTCCTGAGTCAGTGAAAGCAAATGCCAAAGGAACTTCTCATCGCACTTCAGCATCTCCTGGAATTCCATCATACCCCGGTTTGCTTTATTCAGCTCTCCATCAAAACGGTAGGCCCTCGGATCGGATTCGGAACCGAACTCAGCGATTGTGGAAAAATCAATGCTTCCCGTTAAATCGGCGATATCCTGGGATTTCGGGTCAGAAGGGCTGAATGTCCCAATCCCCACCCGTTTATCTTCCGACAGGAATATCCTTTCAACCAGCACATCCTCAATCCGGCCATGATACTCCTGCTCGAGCTTCATCATATTCAGCGGTGACAGGTTTCCTTCTATCCGGATGCCATATTCATCATAGAAATCATTGCGGAGATACTGCGGAATAAGATGGAGCGGATCCTCATGCATCGGGCAGCCTTTGATGGCAAAAATCGAACCGGTGTCTGTATGGGAATAGTTTTCAAGTCCCCGCTTCAGCATGGCAACAAGTGTTGACTTCCCGCCGCTCACCGGCCCCATCAAAAGCAGGATCCTTTTCCTGACGTCGAGCCTTTTGGCGGCTGGATGGAAATACTCCTCTACCAGCCTTTCTAATGCCTCTTCAAGCCCAAACAGCTGACCGCTGAAAAAATTATATTTCCTCTGTCCTTCTACTTCTTCAATTCCGGCATCCTTGATCATGTTATATACGCGCGAGTGTGCGGACTGTGCAACCCATGGCTTTTCTTTAAGAAGCTCCAGGTAATCGGCGAAGGTGCCTTCCCATTTTAATTTCTGTTCATCTTCTCGGTATCTTTCAATTTTTTTTAATATATCCATTATGGCTCCTCCTCTGTCCTCTTTCAGAGACGATTAATACACTTTATGCACAGATGCCCAATTACATGAGCCCAAAATCAAAGGAGCCAGTTTTTCATTCACAGCCATAATATATTAGGTTATAATAGGCATAGTGAATGCGCATCCAATACTGGGGTATATTGTAAGACTCCGGTTTTTGGCTATACAAAGGAGGACTTCCCAATGAACTTCATATTAATCCTGGGTGTAACCGTGACTTTCCTTTTTGCCATTTTTACGGGCGGCTATGAAGACAAGCCAGGCTCAAAGTAAGTCCATGAAAAAAGCTGCTTTTGGCAGCTGTCAGACTGCAGGCAGCTTCGATGTAAATCGATTTTGCCTGCAGTCTTTTCATTTGGCTGGAATGTGAAATGGAGCTGCTGATTTCCGTTCCAGGCGCTTCAATCAACAGGTTTTCTGTACACTGTTTAGCATTTGAATGAATTTACCACATAACCTATCAAAAAAGTTTGTTTAAAGTTAGAAAAGGCTGCGCTAGGCGGTATTAAATGTCACTGCCTTGGGGACCGGCTATTGGTCAATAAGGATAACGCAAAAAGGTGTTCGGATGAAGCATCCCGAACACCTTTTGTTGATTAGCATAATCTGCCAAAAGCAGCTTTTTCTACTTTTTATTCAATCCCTTATGCTCCACAAAATCCTTCATGTACATCCTCCGGCCGGTACCCAGCATGGCAGCCATCTGTCCGGTCCAGGTATCTGACCGCTGTCCTCCGGTACGGGCCTGGTAATATTCGGAGATTACGGCGTTGTATTCCTCCAGTCCGGATTGGTATGCCTTTTCATCCTGCTGATACTCTTCTTCCATATAAACGTGCTGAAGCGGAAGCCGCGGCTTTTTATCATTTACATGCAGCGGAGTTCCGATCACCATGCCGAATAATGGGATGACCCGCTCCGGGGTTTTAAGCAGTTTGCTCACTTCGGGCAGATTATTCCGTATTCCGCCGATATAGCAGATCCCCAGTCCCATGGACTCTGCGGCAATGGCCGCATTTTGGGCGGCGAGGGCTGCGTCTATGCAGGCAACCATGAACTTTTCAGTGCTGAGGAGGGATTCCTCCAGATCCTTGTTTTCCATCCGGCCGATGAGCGTATGACGGTACAAATCTGCACAAAATATAAGCAGATGACCATTCTTTTCAACATAAGGCTGGTTTCCCGCCAGTTCTGCAAGTGCCCTTTTTTTCTCCGGGTCGGTAACTCCTATGATGGAGTATGCCTGGATAAAGCTGGATGTGGATGCAGCCTGCGCACTCTCAATAATGTTCCGGATCTGTTCCGGCTGAAGCGGCTTGTCCTCAAATGCCCGCTGTGATCTATGATTTAAAATGGTTTCGATTACATGATTCATCCAATCTCTCCTCTTCTGAATGCCATCCTAGTAAAGTCATGTTATGCTTAAATCTCATCAAGTCAGATTCGAAAACCCCTGCTGCCGCAGCGCTTCATATACCAGGATAGCTGCCGTATTCGAAAGGTTCAGCGATCTTACCTTATCCGTCATCGGGATACGAAGGCACCGCTCCATATTTTCCTCAATCAAATCTTTTGGCAGGCCTGTCGTTTCCCGTCCAAAAACAAAATAAAAATCCTCTTCCGGCTGGCTGTAATCAAAGGAAGTAAAAGCCTTTTCTCCGAATTTCGTGATAAAGAATAGGTTCCCCCCTTCATGATCCCTAAGGAAGTCTTCAAGCGAGTCATGATAATGAATCGCTACATGCTCCCAGTAATCAAGGCCCGCACGCTTCAGCATCTTATCATCGGTAGAAAAGCCAAGCGGGTGTATCAAATGAAGCACGGTGCCGGTTGCGGCGCAGGTTCTTGCGATATTTCCTGTATTTGACGGTATCTGCGGCTGGTATAAAACAATATGTATGGCCAAAAAGGTCACTCCTCATTAATATCTAAGTGCTATTATAAACTTTTTTTCAGTCAGCTTAAATGATTATGAATCGGTTACGATCTTAAAGAACGCATATTTTATACGGGGTGTATACGCGGTTGAGTCTTCATATTTCCAGTACCTCATGCGGCTGTTGGTAGTATGGGCGTTCACCAGCGGCATGCCATAGGCATCCCTGCCGGTCACGATTGTATTATGATTATAGCGTCCGTCCCCTTCAAAATCATAGCAGATGATATCCCCGTATGTCAGTTCCTCCGGCTTTGAGACCATCCTCGTCTTCAAACCCTTTGACCTGCCGAGGTATAATTTAAGAGAATGAGCCACCGCCCAGCTGTAGCTCCAGGTCTTTCCTGTATACCACCAGCCCCGCTGCCGCTGCGGCTGCCCCCACACCGGTGCCCCTCCGGCTCGTAAGCATTGGGAAATAAAGTTTGTACAGTCATCCTGAAACTTTTTATAGCCTGGATTAAATTCATTCCACCATCTTTCTGCATATTGTACAGCTTTGAGCCGATTATATGTATACACCGCCCGTACATCCTCACCCTCCGCCTCCTCAGATTCAGCACTGCTGAACAATACCGGCTGTACATCATCCATGACCATCCGATTTCCTTCAAAGACGGCCTGTCTGTGTTCAATCTCTTCCTCCAGATACAGCAGCTCCTTTTGCTTGATAAGATATTTATAGTGAACATCATAATCGATTGTAATATTCCGCTGTTCCTGACGAACGGATTTTACCATGCCGCCTGCCTTCACATTCACAATCTCAGCCGAACGCTCCCTGAGCGATTCCAGCTTACGGCTTGCCCTTGTACACTCAGCGCGTTCCGCTGAACCGGAGATATAAACGTCCACCCTTTCCTGCAGCAGCTGCTCTAACTGTTCTTTCATGCATATTCCCGCCCTTCGGTTCATCCTTGCTTAAATGTATGTGAGTGGGCTTGGGATATTAACTCAAAAAAAATAACCGGGGGTTCCCGGTTACAGCCTTGTCATGAGCTCCATCCCTTTATCAATCTCAGCAAGAACCTCTGGGTCATTATCTGTTCTTTTCGCCCGTTCCAGCGCTTCCCTGGAATCCTCTCCGCCGATTTTGCCGAGTGCCCAGGCAGCCGTCCCTCTTATCACAGGACGCGGATCATTCTCCATGACCTGTATCAGCTCAGGGACTGCCGTTTCTTCCTTATAATGGGCCAGCGCAATAATTGCATTCCGCTGCAGCGGTTTCTTTCCTCTCCATGAACCGGATATACGGCCGAACTTCTCTTTAAACTCCCGGTTGCTCATCTGGAGCATAGGAGTAAGAAGCGGCTTGGCCACTTCGGGATCTGCCTCCAGCTCAGGATGGAAATGAAAATCCTTGCCTTTGTTTTCCGGACAGACCGTCTGGCAGGTATCACAGCCATAAATCCTGTTCCCGATCTTGGTGCGGAACTCGTCCGGAAGAAATCCTTTTGTCTGGGTCAAGAAGGCAATGCAGCGCTGCGCATCGAGCTGCCCGCCGCCAATAAGCGCCCCGGTCGGGCAGACATCGATACACTTATTGCAGCTTCCGCACCGGTCTTCCATAGGCGCATCCGCCTCAAAAGGGAGATTGGTGATCATTTCGCCTAAATAAACATAGGATCCGAACTCGGGAGTGATAATCGAACAGTTCTTTCCGCTCCAGCCGACGCCTGCGCGCTGTGCCACTGCCCGGTCCACAAGTTCCCCGGTGTCGACCATCGACTGACAGCGGGAATCAGGGACCCTCTCATATATATAAGCTTCCAGCCTGCTGAGCCGGTCACGGAGCACGGCATGATAATCTTCGCCCCAGGATGCCCTGCAGAAGATGCCGCGCCTCTCCCCTCTCTTGCTTTGCTTGGCATTCTTCAATTTTGAAGGATATGCAAGGGCGATAGAAATGATAGAGCGGGGTTCATCAAATATAATGCCGGGATTGGTACGCTTTTCAATGTCCGGTTCTTCAAAACCTGATTGATAGCCAAGCTCCTGCTGACGGATCAGCTTATTCTTCATATCGTCAAAAGTGCTTGCTGTGGTAAAACCGATTTTATCAATCCCGATCGTTTTGCTGTATTCAATAATATCTTGTTTTAACAGGCTATAGTCCATAGTGGAAAACCTCCCTTCTGCTGCACAAAAATGATTATGGTACACTATTTATAAAAAACATGGAGGAATGGCAGTGAATATCCGTATTAGCAATGATCTTTCCGAAAAAATCCCAGGCTTTAAGGCAGCCTGCATTCACTATCATAATATCACGGTCGGTCCCTCCCCCAAAATGATCCAGGGGCGCATCCAGCTGTTCCAGGAAAGTTTGTTCCTCGATTTACAGGAAAAGGTACTCACTGATTATGAAGGCATTAAAGAGTGGCGGAGTATTTTCAAGAAGGCTGGCACTGATCCATCCAGATACCGCCCTTCAGCAGAAGCACTGTTTCGCAGAGTTAAGAAACAGCAATTCCTGCCGCCCATCCACTCCGCCATCGATATCAATAACTTTTTTTCACTGAAGTATGAAATTCCGCTTGGCATCTACGACAGGGATCATATCTCCGGCAATGTCACCATAGCAGCGGGCGGTCCGGACGATGCCTATCAAGGGCTTAATGGCCGTATGAATATGCTGGCTGGCATGATCCTTGCCAGAGACGAGAATGGTCCATTCGGTACGCCATATGTGGATTCAGAGCGGACAAAGGTAACCGAAAACACCGTCAATGCCCTTCAAATCGTTTATTTAAAGCCTTCCATGTATAAAGAAGAAGGCTTAGAGCTTGCCGAGTCAATCAGTTCTATGTTCACACAGGTCCATGGCGGGGAAGCAGAAGTTGAGGTCGTAACAGCCTGAGAGGTTGTTTCGGCTTCTTTCTGCTCGTCCATAAATTAAAAAACGCAATGCTTCGTATGCTAAATACAAAACACTGCGTTGTGACCTATGTATGGAGCGGGTGATGAGAATCGAACTCACGACATCAGCTTGGAAGGCTGAGGTTTTACCATTAAACTACACCCGCATATATTGTCGAAGATTGTTATATCAACTGACAAAAATAATTATAACGCCATTTCAGGAAATAATCAACCCCTATTTAAGAAGTTTGTTCAGTTATAGTTTGGTCAGATTCATAGCAATTTATTCCTCCTTATGAAATGGGAATTTGCTTCAAACATTCTTCCTGACACAAATATATCTTAAGGATTAATCGTATATGATAAATTCACCATTTTCACGCAGCTTTTTTATAGAAGTAACCATATGGTTGATCTGTTCATCTGTGTGTCTTTCCCATGAGCCTAACTCTGCTATGATCTTTAATGGTGATTTGGATCTATATGACCGTGTTGGGTTCCCGGGAAACTTTTTGTCCGTTACGTTCGGGTCATTTTCAAACTCCCCCAAAGGTTCTACAATATAAATTCTTTCCTTTGAATTAGATGCCGCTAACTCTGCACCCCATTTAGCAGCCTCTAATGTTCCAGTGAAATATATATGATTAGATATTTTATCCTGGTAATTTGATAAATAGTTCGGTTCCAGTAAATCTCCAATCTGTAATTGGGCTTTCGTACCATGAAAGAATGGACCCCTATCCAAGACAACTTTTTTGCTGTTCATATTGATACACCTCTAACTTTAAATTTGTGTATACCATTATATTTTCAAATTACTTAAATAGAACTGAATGCGATGACGGAATAACAATTTGATAGGGTAAGGAATCCATTCACCAATCCCCCCGTTAATTTATCTTTAATTATTCGACCGCAAGCTGCTATTTCCTTCATTAAGTTTGCTGCTTCGTTAGTATAATAAGTCAAAAATACATTGCTAATCGCCTCAAAAGTTGAGTCTTCCATCTTCTTCACCCAACCAGCAATTAAAGATTTCACATTTCACAATGATCATCCTGGTGAAGTAACCCTTTTAACAGCTGGCATAAATGGAAATAAGTCTTTTTTGGATTGTTCGTAGTGGTTTGGTGAATGAATTTTTTGATATTTATTCACTTGCCCAATCGAATGACCTTATTCAGGACCAATAAGGCGGCCGGCATTTTTAGCACTAGCCATAATTGTGTAATAACTCCAAGAGTGATAATTGTGGTTTTGTATAAACATTAATTGTTAATTTATGGTGAGCGCCCTGTCTAATACTGTTTAGGCGGAATATATTAGTTTATATCACGATTAAAGGAGGAAATTGGATGGGAGGGAGTCATAAAAAACGCAGCTCGAAACCTGGTCCTAAAAAACCAGGTCCCAAACCTATTAAGTTAAAAAAGCGCATCAAAAAAAATAAATTCAATAAAAAATGGGATGAATGTACTGGAGATGTAAAAGTCAAATGTTCTTGTTCCAAACACATTGAACACGAAAGCTCTTGTTTCGATCACAACCATTGCCCGTGCTGCTGCGGACAGGATCAACTTGAAAGCTCTTGTTTCGAACACAACCATTGCCCGTGCTGCTGCGGAGAACATCAACATGAAAGCTCATGTTTCAATCACAACCATTGCCCGTGCTGCTGCGGACAAAATCAACATGAAAGCTCATGTTCAGAACACCATCACAAAAAAGAGAATTGCAAAAACGACTGTCTATGCAAACTGCTAGGTGAATTCAAACATAAAGAGATAACCATTACAACTAAGTCTTGTTGTGAAAACATTACTGGGGTCCTTCAAAAGGTAAAAGAATGTTGTGTCACAATTGTGGAACCAGGCAGTATTTCTCCTTGTATTCCAAAAAGGATTACTGTCATTCGATGTAAGGATATTGAGAGGTTTTCTGTTGATTTAAATGATAATTGTTAAACATTTAAAGAAAGGAAGTGAAACCAAATTCACTTCCTTTCCCTTTTTTCCATGAAATCAGCGATGGAATAAGTATTTGCCACAAACTTACTTCGCCTTCTTAAAATCGAATCTCTTACATTAGATGTATGGTGCTGAGAAGTATCGTAGCGAATATAGACATATGATTCGTTTGAAAGAGAATATACCTTCATATGATGTTCAGCACATAACTTTTGGAAAAAAGTATCTTCACCCAGATTAACCGAAGGAAAGGAGACTCTTTTAAAAATCTCCTTATTAAAAACTAAAGATGCTCCGCATAAAAAATGAATCTTCTGCCCATGATCATGTTCCGTGATCCAACAGTTTGCATAAGCAGGATTATAAAGCCGTAATTCATACAACTTTTTTAAAAAAATATAAAAGCTGCTTTTACCAACCATATCTGCACCTGTTTGCTTCAAAGCATCATATGACTCCTGCAAATAGCCAGGTCCATAATAATCATCGTCATCCATTTTTGCAATAACATCGTAACTTGCAGCTTCCACCCCTTTATTTAAACACTCTCCTAAACTAGTTTCATCGGGAAATTGCAGAATCTTCGCCTTAATTCCTGTTAAAATATCTTGATCCAAAGTGAAACTCGAAGAATTAAGGACTAGAATAAGTTCCTTTTCCTTCATCGTCTGTTTACGGAAATTGAAGATGATATTATCTACAAAATTCTCCCGATAGGTACAAGCAACAACGGAAATCAAGGTCTCACCTTCCCATCATACATACTTTTCAAAAGAATCCGTATCAGTAATTTTTTACATGTTTCTGAAAGACGAAGGAAGAAGAGAAACAAAAATTCAACTCTGAAATTCGCTTGGACGATGGCCTTTTCCAAAGAAATATAATATCGCTTCAACAATCCTTTTTGATGCATGCCCATCGCCGAATGGATTTGCAATCGTAGACATTGCACGATATGCTTCGGGATTTGTTAATAAAACCTCTACGTTTTGATAAATAGAATTTTCTTGGCAACCAATTAACTTTAAGACACCTGCCTCAATTCCTTCAGGCCTTTCGGTCGTATCTCGAAGTACGAGTACTGGAACACCAAAAGAAGGAGCTTCTTCTTGGATCCCGCCAGAATCCGTTAATACTAGGTGTGACCTGGATATTATGTTATGTGTATCAATCACATCTAAGGGAGGAATGAGATGTATACGGGGATGTTTACCTAAAAATTGTTCTGCGGCCTGTTGTATGATGGGATTTAGATGTACAGGAAAGACAAGTTCAATATCTTTATGATCATCTACACTTCTACGAACTGCTCGAAAAATGTTTTCCATTTTATCGCCAAGATTTTCACGTCTATGAACAGTCATGAACACCAAGCGAGAATTCGTCTGCAAATGTTCTAGTATAGGATTTTGATAATCCGTCTTTACTGTACTCATCATGGCATCTATTACTGTATTTCCTGTAGTAAAAATATATTCGGGGCATACGAATTCTTGTTTTAATTGGTCAGCAGCAGTTCTTGTCGGCGTAAAATGCAGTGTAGCCAGACGATCAGTCAATTGTCTGTTTATTTCTTCCGGAAAAGGAGAGTATTTGTTATAAGTTCTTAAACCTGCCTCCACATGGCCAATTGGAATATGATGATAAAAAGCACTTAACGATGCTGCAAATGTGGTTGTGGTATCCCCATGAACAAGTATGATATCCGGCTTGCTTTTACCAATCACTTCGGACATACCATTTAAAACCTTTGTTGTTATTCCAGTTAATGTCTGACCTCCCTCCATTATATCTAGATCATAATCAGGCTCTATTTGAAAGAATTTTAAAACCTGGTCTAACATCTCTCTATGTTGAGCAGTCACACATACTTTCGAAACAATTTTATTACTCTTTTCCAATTCCTTGATTAACGGGGCCATCTTTATCGCTTCCGGCCTCGTTCCGAACACCGATAAGACAACAATTTTCTTCACCAAACCACTCCTTCAAAATTTATCATCATACACAAGATGTTCCAGGTGCGCGCGGACTAAGAGACATCTTCGATAAAAAATAGGACAATGAGAGTGCGGTTACAAAGTATTCTATTTTTAGAATAAAATGTACAACATACTTGAATTGTCCAAAACCCAAATCATGTGGAAAAGTTTTATGATTAGAAAATGATTAATTTAAGTGGTGTAAATGAGTTGGGGAAATAATGTTGAAAAATGATATCGAATCAAATGATGATTCCCAAAAAGAGCTGTCTATAGGATTACATGCGTTTTATAATCTTCCGTATAAGCAACAATTGAACATTTACGCAAAAAATCTATATCCTCTATTTTCCATGTGTGTTCCTCTACATTTGAACCTCTGATACAAACATAGTTATATTTATCAGTAGAATAAATTTTGAAGTTTTTGGAAATGCAGTCTTTGATGAAAATGGTGTCGGAGCCTCTTCTTACATCCTCGGGGAAACGAACACTATTAAAGATACTCTTTTTGACAATCATAGCGGAACCAGATATTAAATTAACAAACTGATTCTCACGATTCGGAAATCGAAGGGCCAGCACTTTCATCCCTTCCAAATAGGAGTAATACGTTCCTTTCCCAACAATGTCAGTATCCGTATACTCAAATGCATGCATGAGATCTGTGAGAAAGTTTGGAGCATAATAATTATCATCATCAAATTTGGAGACAAAAGGGTATCGCGCATTATCTACAGCAAAATTAAAACACTTTCCCAAGTTAAAATGTTCAGGTATCTGAAAAACTGAAACATTTTCATACATCTTTGCCTTGTTTCGCCATTCTTCTAAGTTCATACCATCTTTATTCAAAATAATAATAAGTTCCTTATTTGGCCACACTTGATTCTCATAATTTTGAAAGACCAAATCCATGGAATGAGATCTATTTGTGCAGGTAATGATTGATACACCACGCACCGGTTCCTCATTTATCCCACTTAATCCTATTTTTTGCAAAATTTCACTGAATCTATGCCGATAAAGATGTTTTGAAAATACAGAGCGTATTCCTAAGAGTGACAATCGTTCTCGATATTGGTCATGCTGGAGAAGCATCTGAAGTTGTTGTTCCACCTCTTCTTCCGTTTGGCAAATAGGTACAATACCACTAAACAGATCAGCTATTCCTTTTGAATAGGTGCTAACTACATTTGTTCCACACGCAAGCAATTCAAACACCCTTCTGGAGAACATAGTGGGACTATCCGTAATGGAGTTTACATTTAAAAAGACCTTATATAATTTATATGCTTTAACCATATTCACATAATCTAGTCCACCTACGATGTATGGATTATATTTTTCAGGATACTTGATAGAATTTATTGATTCTTCGAAATTCCGGTCAAAAATATCTAAACCCAGTTCCATAGCCACTTTAAATATCATTTCCATTTGCTTACTACGTTCTGGGTATTTTTTGGTATACCAGGTGCCCGCGAAAGCAATATTTTTTTTATTCCAAGAAGTTGAATGAACCGGATTGTGGATCATTGGCTGAGCCGCAAAAGGCAGTACAAAAACATTGTCAGTGCTTCCGGCTTTCTTATACTTTTCTATACAATGTGCATCTGTTGTAAAAATATAATCAAATAATTTGGCTGTTTCGATAAAATGATCAAAGTTTGATGGGTCCTCTTTACACCAAAAAACGGTTTTTATGTTGTTTTTTTTGCAGTAGCCGATAACGTCCATTATAGCCGCTCGCGGTTTTTTCTCCAGATCCGTCAATTGGTTCTGCCAGGAACCTTTTTCCCCTCTCCAGGCTGATTCCACAAACAGAAAATGTGGTTTAAATTGATCAATCTGGAACCTCCAAGTTGATCGATGTAATTGTTCAAGAATACACTCATATTTAAAACATTCATAACTGAACGTATCTAAAATACATGCAACCCTAATGTCTGGTCTATTACATTTCGGAAAGCTATATTGAGGGAACTTCTGAATCACATTCAATCCTTCTGTCATGTTAACGGATTCGATTATTTCGTTGCTCATGAATAACACGCCTTTCTTATGATTTGTTTGTTATGGTTGGGTATAAAACATAAATACAAATGTTAATTGCTCATATAAGTAACTCTATTAATCTAGGCTCCTGTGATGTTCTTGTTTATTCAAGGTATCAATCAATTGTTGTTATTATCAACTCCTTGGACTTTTAACGATATTGCAAACGTACAGCTTGGCGAACCCATCCATTTACCTCAATCCCATAACACGTAATTTCATAGTTTAATTCAATGGTATTTGTTATTTTATGAAATGATTCAAATAAGGTATGGACAAACATACAGGACTACAGGAAAAACGTAAAAAGGGCACCAGTCTATGAAATCAGCCCTTCGCCTAAGATTACTATCAATAGGTCGCTACATGTAACAGACCCTTTAGGTAAATCATGATTTTTCACTTATTCACAAAAAAAGCTGCATACGCAGCTTCGAGTTGTCCAGAAAAGGATGTTTTCTCGGCAATTTTTTATGTTGTCAGCTTACAATTACAAATCCTTTTTTCAGATTTTAGAGTAACTCAAAGAAAAAGATGTTTTTGGGGTTTTCTGGGGTAACCGTTATTATAAGGGGCTATATCTGTAATAACAGGACTTTCTGCCGCCTGAGCTTGCTCCAAATCACCCCTGTGTAATTGTTCCAATTTATTCCATTTTTTCATCATTACTACTCAACGGTTACCGATTTTGCTAAGTTCCGGGGTTTATCGACATCGCATCCACGATGTAAAGCTGCATAATATGATAAAAGTTGTAATGGTAAAATACTAATCAATGGGGTTAATTCACTATGAACGGAAGCAATTACATATCTGTCCCCTTCTTCCTCCAAGCCTTCCATTGATATAATACAAGGGTTGGCACCGCGAGCTGCGACCTCTTTCACATTTGCACGGATACTTAGTTTTACTGTTTCTTGCGTTACTATTGCAACTACAGGAGTTCCATCTTCAATAAGGGCAATCGTTCCATGTTTTAATTCTCCACCAGCAAAACCTTCTGCTTGAATATAAGAAATCTCTTTTAATTTGAGTGCGGCTTCCAAACAAACGTGATAATCATTTGCACGACCAATGAAGAAAGTGTTTCTTGTATCAGCTAAGAATTCTTTTGCCATATTTTCAAAAGTACCTTTATCTTCAGTCAATGTCTCCATGGCATTAGCGATAACTGCTAACTCTTTTAATAAATTCAATTCTAATTGAAGTCCTTTAAAGGTTGCAGTCGCAACCGACAAAATAGCTAATACTGCAATTTGAGCTGTATAGGCTTTTGTTGAAGCAACTGCAATTTCAGGTCCAGCATATAACAATAAATTGTGGTCTGCTCCACGAAACAATGTTGAACCTGGTACATTTGTGATTGTTAAAGCTTTGTAACCAAGCTTTTTCACTTTAACTAAAGCAGCGAGACTATCAGCTGTTTCTCCACTTTGAGAGATAAAAATGAATAATGGTCTTTCTGATAATAAAGGTGTATTGTAAACAAACTCCGAAGCAATATGGACCTCTGTTGGAATCCTGGCAAATTTTTCAAGATATTGTTTTCCCACAAGACCTGCGTGGCAACTGGACCCACATGCGATAATATAAATTCGGTCTGCTTCTTTCATCGTCCCTAAAGTGGAAGAATCAATCGTTATATTATTATTTTCTCCTCTGTACTTTTGGATGATATTCCGGATAACAAATGGCTGTTCATCAATCTCTTTTAGCATGTAATGAGGATAAGTGCCTTTTTCGATATCGCTGGCATCTAACTCTACAATATAGGACTCTCTCTCAACAATATTCCCGGCAAGGTCTTTAATAGTAACCAAATCCCTTTTTACAATTACCATTTCCTTGTCCATTAATTCAACAAATTGATTTGTAACCTCCAGCATCGCCATAGCGTCAGAAGTAATAACATTAAATTCTTCGCCAAGTCCAACTAACAATGGGCTTTTATTTTTTGCAACATATACAGTATCCTTATCCTCGTTATCGATTAAACCGATAGCGTAAGATCCTTTAAGCAGTTTTAAAGTTATTTGGAAGGCGTTTTCCGTTGACATTCCTTCTTTGGCGAAACTTTCAATCAATTGAACAATTACTTCTGTATCAGTATCACTTACAAACGTAACATCTGACAAAAAAATTTTCTTCAATTGTTCATAGTTTTCAATTACACCATTATGAACGATAGTGAAGCGTGATGAAGTGCTTGAGTGAGGGTGTGCATTTCGCTTACTTGGAGCACCATGTGTTGCCCAACGAGTGTGACCAATGCCAGAATTAGCTATTACCTTTTCATCCACAATACTTCGAAGACTTTTAATTCTTCCTTTTTCCTTAAAAACGGTAATACCCGACTCGTTAATAACAGCAATTCCGGCTGAGTCATATCCTCTGTATTCAAGCTTTTCCAAGCCTTTTAATAAGTACTCCTTAGAATCTCGATTTCCAATATAACCAACAATTCCGCACATGTTTTTCCCTCCCTGGCAATGGGGGCAAGAAAGCAAGGGGCGATACTCGCCCTTCCTGAACTCTGGTTTTTGTTTTTGTACGCATTATCCTCTCTTGTGCATCAAGTTGCCTAATGTTATCAGGACTTTTAGATGTGCGTTATTTCAACTGGAAGGTATATGACGAACCTTTCGACCTCTACCCCTCATCAACTATCCCCTTGTACTTTATCAATTATATGTAAAGTGGTAGAATTTTGATTGGACAAGTAGCGGGGGAAATTAGCATCATTTTAATTAAGAAAAAGGAGTCCTTTACGGAGGGGACTGCAAAAACAAAGTGGACCCGATGTAAAGGACAATCCGAAAAAAAGACAATACTAGAAAGGTAACAAAAAATTCATTTTTCAGATTAAATTAGAAAAAAATGACCATTACATTTTTACACATTTTTTTTAACCCAAATAATGTGGAAAAGTTTTAAGATTAGTAAATAATTAATTTAATTGGTATAAATGAGATGGGGAAATAATGCAGAAAAATGAAAAAACAATTTATTATGATTCTATATCTCTTCGAATACCTGGCTGGTAAAAGGGGCATACTTTCATTATGTTTCCTATATTCACACTAGGATTAATTGCCATTTGTTCATATGCATAGGATAAGGCGTTTTGATCTAAAGTCCAAGTTTTCTCTTTTGACAGATTAGAGTAAATATAATCTTCTACCAATGAAATAAAGCTGCGTGAATGATGATTATTTTTAAGGAATACGTTACCTGCCATAATCCTTCTCCATGGACAAATGGATACAACTCCTCTTGAAAAAGCTAATCCAACATCATAGTTTTTTATTGATTTTAAAAAAGGGCCAGGGTCAGAATTAGTGAAAAGATCCGCATCCATAATATATAAATCACTATTAAAATAATCCATAAAATACCTTGCAGTTAAAAATCTCGCGCAGGCGAAATAGGTTTTCATTTCAGGAACTCCTTTTGGAATATCCTCCATAGAAAAAGTAGGATGAATGATTGGACTTTCTGATTGTCGAAAACTCTTCATTGTATTAAATAATGAAATAGTCTCAGAAACACATTTCTCTACCTCATTTTTGTTTCCAATCACATGAAAATGAAAATGGTATTTTTTGAGAACCATTGCCATAAACATTAAATTTATTCCATATAACCTTAGAAATCTTTGATCCACCGAAATTAACAACACGGTATTATTTCTTTTCTTATTATCAAAAAGAATTTCTATTTTACCATTCATTTTTTTTACTGGAAGTATATCGGAATAGGTGTATAACCCTTGATCAAAATTTAGGAATGGTATATAATTTTCTGAAAAAAGAAGCGCTTTTTGGAAGCATTTTATTGCCTTCTCCCTTTGACCAAGGAAACTATATAATTTTCCGGACAAAACACTGGCCATTTGTAATGTACTTGAATGCTTTTCCAACTTTTTTATAAAGGTTTCTAAATAACTATAATTTTCCTCATTATTAATGAGATACTGATAATCATAGAATTTAGTATTATGACCCCGTTTTGTCATCTCTTGCTTGATTTCCAAATAATTCTCCAAATAAAAAACAATATTGCCCAACAAGTTGGGTTCATAATGAATTCGGGTTTTTAAAGCTTGAATAAATCTTTTCGCATTTTTATGAGAAGAGTTGGACTTAGACCATAATGATCTCATGAATAATGTAATTGTTCTTCGGAATCGGCTTAAGAGAGGAGGAGATGGTTGGTCAACCAGCATTTTGATCCACTTGTTCAGTGTATTGTCATCTACATTTGATTTTTCAAGGAGAAAATCTTCTAATTGAAAATCTTCTATTTTAGGACCATTTATTTTAAAAACATTTAATTTAAAGTCTTCCAATAAAGAGATATAATTCGTTACATCCTCCCAACAACCATTTTTATATAATTGAAATTTATATTTATAATTCCGACTATTTTCAATTACTTCCTGGTCTTCTAATGTATAAATTTCCTCTTTTTTTATCTCAATCTTCAAATAAAAAACCTGTTTGGAACTATCATAGATTACTAACCTTGTTTTCTCATTAATCCCGAATTTTTTCGGGTTAAAAGTTAGTGACATATTCTCATCCCTTCAATAAAAAGTGAACTCTCCAATAATCTTCATTTAAGGAAGCAGCTTCATGATTTGTTGCAGCTTGCTTCCCCCTTTATCAAATCCAATGAAATCGTTCCTTGAGTAAATGCTAAACTTCTTCCGAAAAGATACACCTATAATATGCTTTATTAACCATGTCTTTAAATATATTTAGGTTAGAAAAAGACACCAGGAAGTGAAGGCTTCCACTTTTTGATTCCCCACTTTTTTACTTCTGTTCGTTTTCCCCATCGTGAGTGTGGATATCCGCCGCTGGTACCAAAAACAATTATTCTCCACAGTCTGAAGGTATTTCGTTGTGTGGTCAAAGTGATAAAGATTACCTCCACAATTGGATTGGAGGCAAGACCATCTCCATAAAGAATAGAGGGCCTTTGCCATTTGTTTATGGACCTTCTTTTCAAAAATGATTGCAGCAGACAGTCCGAGATATCCCAATCCTACAACACACATTCTCACTATTTTCCTCATAGACAAATTATATTTAAAAAACAATTCATTGAGATTCAATATTTATACGAATACGAGGCTGGTAAAAAGGACGATTTCCTAAATTTCCTATATTCACACTTGGATTAGTTGCCATTTGTTCATATGCATACGATAACGCGTTTTGATCTAAAGTCCAAGTTTTCTCTTTTGGCAGATTAGTGTATATATAGTCTTCCACGAATGAAATGAAGCTGCGTGAATAATGATTATTTTTAAGGAATACGTTACCTGCACCAATTCTTCTCCAAGGACAAAGGGTACAAATTCCTCCGGCAAAAGCTAACCCAACATCATATTGTTTTATTGATTTTAAAAAAGGGCCAGGGTCAGAATTAGTGAAAAGATCCGCATCCATAATATATAAATCACTATTAAAATAATCCATAAAATACCTTGCAGTTAAAAATCTCGCGCAGGCGAAATAGGTTTTCATTTCAGGAACTCCTTTTGGAATATCCTCCATAGAAAAAGTAGGATGAATGATTGGACTTTCTGATTGTCGAAAACTCTTCATTGTATTAAATAATGAAATAGTCTCAGAAACACATTTCTCTACCTCATTTTTGTTTCCAATCACATGAAAATGAAAGTGGTATTTTTTGAGAACCATTGCCATAAACATTAAATTTATTCCATATAACCTTAGAAATCTTTGATCCACCGAAATTAACAACACGGTATTATTTCTTTTCTTATTATCAAAAAGAATTTCTATTTTACCATTCATTTTTTTTACTGGAAGTAAATCGGAATAGGTGTATAACCCCTGATCAAAATTTAGGAATGGTATATAGTTTTCTGAAAAAAGAAGCGCTTTTTGGAAGCATTTTATTGCCTTCTCCCTTTGACCAAGGAAACTATATAATTTTCCGGACAAAACATTGGCCATTTGTAATGTACTTGAATGCTTTTCCAATTTTTCTATAAAGGTTTCCAGATAACTATAATTCTCCTTATTTTTAATGAAATGTTGATACGTTTTAGCATAATGACCTCGTTTTGTCATCTCTTGCTTGATTTCTAAATAATTCTCTAAATAAAAGACAATATTGCCCAACAAGCTTGCTTCATAATGAATTTGGGACTTTAAAGCTTGAATAAGTCTTTTAGCATTTTTATGAGAAGACAAGCGCTCAGACCATAATGATCTCATGAATAATGTAATTGCTGTGCGAAATTGAAGTAAAAGATGAGAAGATTTATGGTCAACAAGCATTTTGATCCACTTGTTCAGCGTATCGTCATCTACCTTTAACTTATCAAGGAGAAATTCTTCTATATTAAATTCCTCTCCTAAAGAGAAATATTTCGTTTCATCCTCCCAACGGCCATTTTTAAATAATTGAAATTTATATTTAAAATTCCAACTATTTTCAATCACTGTTTGGTCTTCTAATGTATAAATTTCCCCTTTTTTAATTTCAATCACCGAATGAATTCCCTTTGAACTATCATAGATGATTAACCTTGTTTTCTCATTAATCCCGAATTTGTTCGGGTTAAAAGTTAGTGACATATTCTCATCCCTTCGATACAATTTGAATTTTCCTCTAATATGATTTAAGAAAAGCAGCTTCATGATTTGTTACTGCTTGTAATGAATTGGATTATTACAAGCTTAGATGGAATTATACATGTTGTCCTAAAAGAGGTTTCTATATGGTTACATGTGTTTTATAATCTTCCGTATAAGCAACAATTGAACATTTACGTAAGAAATCAGTGTCCTTTATTTTCCACGTATGCTCCTCCATATTTGAACTTCTCATACAAACATAGTTGTATTTATCAGTAGAATATATTTTATAGTTCTTGGAAATGCAGTCTTTGATGAAAATGGTGTCGGAGCCTCTCGGTACATCCTCGGGGAAACGAACATTATTAAAAACGCTCTTTTTGACAATCATAGCGGATCCGGAGATTAAATTAACAAACTGATTCTCGCGATTTGGGAATCGAAGGGCTAGCAATTTCATCCCTTCCAGGTATGAGTAATAGGTTCCCTTTCCAACGATATCAGCATCTGTATACTCAAATGCATGCATGAGATCTGTGAGAAAGTGTGGAGCATAGTAATTGTCATCATCAAATTTGGAAACAAAGGGGTAACGCGCATGATCCAAAGCAAAGTTAAAACACTTTCCCAAGTTTTCATGTTCTGATATTTGAAAAACCGAAACATTTTTATATTTTTTCGCCTTTTTCAGCCATTTCTTTAAACTCATATCATCTTTATTCAAAATAATAATAAGTTCTTTATTTGGCCATACTTGATTCTCATAATTTTGAAAGACCAAATCCATTGAATGGATTCTATTAGTACAAGTAATGATTGATACACCAGGCAACGGTTCCTCACTTATCCCACTTAATTCTATTTTCTGCAAAATTTCATTAAATCTATGTCTATAAAGATGTTTTGCAAATACGGAACGTATTCCTAATAATGCCAAACGCTCTCTATACTTCTCATGACGGAGAAGCATATGGAGTTGTTGTTTCACCTCTTCTTCTGTTTCACAAATTGATACAATACCGCTAAACAGTTCAGCTGTTCCCTTTGATGGGGTGCTTACTACATTGGTTCCGCTTGCGAGTAATTCATACACCCTTCTGGAAAACATAGTAGGACTTTCAGTAATGGAGTTTACATTAAGAAAGACCTTATATAATTTATAAGCGTTAACCATATCCAGGTAATCAAGTCCTCCTACAATATTATGAATATATTTATCAGGGTACTTCATGGATGCTATTGATTGTCCAAAATTCCGATCAAAAATATGAAGTCCCAGCTCCTTTGATGCTTCAAACATCATTTCCATTTGCGCACGACGTTCCGGGTATTTTTTGACATACCATGTACCCGCGAAGGCGATATTTTTTTTATTAAACAATGTTGAGTGAACTGGATTGTGGATTATTGGCTGTGCCGCAAACGGCAGTACAAATACTTTCTCAGTGCTTCCGGCTTTCTTATACTTTTCTACACAATCTGCGTCCGTTGTAAAAATATAATCAAATAGTTTGGCTGTTTCGATAAAATGGACAAAGTTTGATGGATCCTCTTTATTCCAAAAAACAGTTTTTATGTTGTTTTTTCTGCAGTAGTCGATTACTAGTCGGATGGGAGATTCCGGTTTTAATTCCAGATTCATTAACTGGTGTCGCCAACAATCATTTTCCCCTCTCCAGGCCGACTCCACAAACAGAAAATGGGGTTTAAATTGTTGAATCTGATTCTTCCAGGTAGATGGGAGTAATTGCTTAAGGGTACACTCATATTTAAAACATTCATAACTGAAAGTATCTAAAATACAAGCAACCCGAATGTCTGGCCTTTTACATTTCGAAAACTGATATTGAGGGAAATTTTTAATCTCATTCAATACTTCTGTCATGTTAATAGATTCGATTGGTTCATTGCTCATCTTTAACACTTCCTTCTTTAAAAATAGCATTTGATGGTGTTTCATTCGAAATTAGAGATATGCTGTACATCGACAAATGTATTATTAATACGGAGCTTTTTCTCCTTTTTTCCAGTCTGCAATTCTATGTTTATATCGTTTTTTAAAGACAAGCTAATTACATCCGAATCCCATGAAAATGTTTCAATACCTTCCATGTTGGATTGGTCAGGGTGCAAATTTATGTGAGTTGCAAACTTTGTGTTTGATCCAATGGCCTTATATACTACCTGATTGTTTGGATTCACTTTCGCGTATGCCACTGAATTCCACCCAGCCATTGGCTCCTTACTGCCAAAAAAAACGTTGTGCTGCCTATCCAATAATGATTGAATGCTTATTACGGTTTTACCGTTAAGCGATCCAAGATAAATACCCTTTCCCTCATGACTGCAATTTAAGGCAGATGATAGATTAAATATTTGTTCAAAGGAATGGTCTTTATTTCCTTGAAGATTATCAAAAATAAAGACTTGATTCATTTTATTTAAAAAGACGATACTTCTTTGATGAATTACACCGGGATATAGAAAATGGACACCGCATACAAACGAAACTTCTTCAGAGATAAAATAATCGGTGATGCCTGATTTCTCAATGTTTCCTCTGGATATATCTGTATTTGAACCGTCAACAACAACTGAATTGTGCGCTCTTGAGGAAACTACGTATTGCCGCTCTTTTGATGAATAATTATAATTGTACTTTCCCGCATCAATTAACAGTGGAATTCCATGAGCGAATAAGGTAAAAGATAAGTCGTCATGATGTTTGTGGACTCTCGAGTGAAAACTTGCCAAAAAGACAAGCTGTACCGTCCTGCTTGTGTACTTCCAGGTATTCCTGAAAGCTGCATATCCGCCATCCGGAAAAATTTTATTCAAGTGTTCAGGAGGTACACCCTCCTTCCCTTTGGAAGCGACAAATTTTATACTATCCAGCACCTCCATGGAAGAATTACTCAATTTATTTATATTTATCAACTGTGGCTGGCTGTCGCCGATATTCGGAATTCGGCCATCTGGTTGGCATATATAGGCTAAAAATTCTATATGCTTTTCTACAATCTGTTCCAATTCCCTGTAAAATTCATTCCTTGTGTTTTTAAGGAACTCCATAAATTTCTTGATACGATTTAAAAATAAATATCCATAACCCGGAGAGTGCTCACGGTAACTTCCATCTTCTGCAAACAGATGTTTCAGCTGCTTCCTCATTCGTTGAATGGCAAGTGAACTCCATTCCTTTGCGTTTGGTAATCCGTTAAAAATTTGAGATGCAATAAATAAAGCTATGTCTTGATCGAAACCATGATTATGTTTCTCCATATAAAATTTGGGATCGGCTAATTTACGGCAATGTATCTCTGCGAGCAAACAAAAATCACTAAAAGTTTCTGTTCTATATTGGTTGATACGCAGAGTTTCAAATAGATTAGATATTTCAATCAATCTGAGTGCTGTGGAATGGTCATTCCATGCCATCTCTGACAAAGAATTTGGGTAATTATTCTCTTTCCAATTCATTAAAATAGCGATTGCTTTATCTAAAAATCTGGTGTCTTTACTAAAATTGAAACCTGTAACTAATTGCTCCACAACAATTAAGCAATGTAACCAAAACCGCCAGCTTCGATCTTTTAGCGGGTCCAATCGCCATATATTTTCCTTATCTAATTCCAATGTTAGGGTTGGGTATCTACCTTGCAAGTAAAATTGATTTTTGAGTAAGTTCTCACAAATTGTTACTAACTGAGATTGGCTGTTCTCAAGTATTGTAAATAGGGGAATATTATTTCTAGAGTTAATCTTTCGGAGGGATTCTTTATAATTCATAGTATTCAGGCTCCAATTCGTTAGAAATTATAATAAAAATACCTAGTTATCATATAGTTTTCTGACAATGTTTTATTTCGAGATATGCTGCACATCGACTAATTCATTATTTATCATGAGTTTTTTTTCTTTTTTTTCAATTTGTAATTCTATATTTATATTGTTTTTCAAGGAAAAGCTAATAACATCCTTATCCGTATCCCATGAAAATGATTCAATACCTTGAGTATCTAATTGGTCGGGTTGTAAATTGATATGAGTTGCAAACTTTGTGTTGAATCCTTTGGCCTTATATACCACTTGATAGTTTGGACTCACTTTACTGTAAGACAATGAATTCCACCCCGCCATTGGCTCCTTACTTCCAAAAAAAGTGTGGTGCTTATTATTTAATAAAGATTGAATGCTTATTAATTTTTTTCCGTTACGCATCCCACTATACATCCCATTTCCCTCATAACTACATTTTAAGAAGGAAGACAGATTAAATATTTGTTCAAATGTATGTTCCTTTTTTCCACGAAGATTATCAAAGATAAAAACTTGATTCATTTTGCTCAAAAAGACGATACATCTTTCATGGATCACACCGGGATATAAAAAATGCACACCGCATACAAACGAAACTTCTTCAGAGATAAAATAATCGGTGATGCCTGATTTCTCAATGTTTCCTCTGGATATATCTGTATTTGAACCGTCAACGATAACTGAATTGTGCGCTCTTGAGGAAACTACGTATTGCCGCTCTTTTGAGGAATAATTATAATTGTACTTTCCCGCATCAATTAACAGTGGAATTCCATGGGCGAATAAGGTAAAAGATAAGTCGTCATGATGCTTGTGGATTCTTGAGTGAAAACTTGCCAAAAAGACCAGTTGCACCGTCCTGCTAGTGAACTTCCAGTTATTCCTGAAAACCGCATATCCGCCATCCGGGAAAATTTTGTTCAATTGTTTTTTGGGTGCACCATCCTTCCCTTTGGAACCTGCATATTTTATACTATCTGGCATTTTCATGGATGAATTAGCGACGAGTTTTTCTAGATTTATTAACTGTGGCTGGCTGTCCCCTATATTTGGTATCCGACCATCTGGTTGACATATATGGGATAAAAACACAATGTGTTTTTCCACGATTCTTTCCAAGTCACTATTTAGTTGATTTTCTGTATGTTTAAGAAATTCCATAAATTTAAAAATACGACTTAATAACTGAACTCCATAACTCGGGGAATGTTCACGATAACTTCCATCTTCTGCAAACAAATGTTTCAGTTGCTTTCTTATTCGGTGAATGGCAAGTGAACTCCATTCATTTGCTTCCGGCAATCCGTTAAAAATTTGAGATGCAACATATAAAGCGATGTCTTGATCAAAACCATGATTATGATTCTGCCTATAAAATTTGGAATCTGCCAATTTACTGCAATGAATGTCAGCAAGAAAACAAAAATCACTAAAAGTTTCTACTCTATATTGATGGATGCGCAATGTTTCAAACAAGTTTGCTATTTGTATTAATCTGAGTGCCGTAGAGTGGTCATTCCATGCCATTTCGGATGAAGAACTCGGGTAATTATTGTCTTTCCAATTCATTAAAATAGCGATTGCTTTATCTAAAACTTTGGTGTCTTTACTAACATTAAAGCCCTTTACCAAATACTCCATCATAATTAAGCAATGCAATTGGAATCGCCAGCTTCGATCTTTTAAAGGGTCTAATTGCCAAATATTATCTTGTTTTTTCATATCCAGATTTATGGCCGGGAAATTCCTTTTTAAGTGAAAATTATTATTTATTAAATCCTCACAAATTTTCATTAAATCTGTCGAGGGATATTTATCTAAGAGTTCAAACAATGGCCTGTCTTTTCTATTCTTAATCTTAGAGAGGGCTTCCTCATAACTCATTCCCAATCATATTTCCCCCTTATTTTCTCCCACCATTTATTGAGAACAGTTTGGAGTTGATCTAGAAACGGTTCAGTTTCCTTTGGATCAAACTTGTTATTTAGGGGAGGATCAATCTGTTTAAGGAACTGTTCAGCTTTCTTTGGATTAAACTTGCACTGCACCTTAATTTCAAGTTTATAATCGATTGTAATCCTTACGTTTCCCCATATGAGATAAGGAGGTAACTGACTAACAATTGGGCAATAGAGAGCGACAATATTCTTAATTCTTTCGGAATCAGGGAGTGATACATGCTCAAGCGCAGGTTCTATAAGACATTCATGAATTGGATAGGATTTATTGCCATACCTTTGTTTAAGAATGAGGAAATTATTATAGCCCTCGTGACTAACATATTTTTTTACAATATCCGGATTTACTGTGGCCATAGCATGACAAAACGTTTGAAAATGTCCTAATATACAAGATACCCAAGGGTAATTTCCGTTTTCACGGGACACTGGTTTTAATCCGGTTGTCTCCTTAATTATTCGTTGAATGTATTTACCGGTAAATAGACGTTCCATGTCGAACCCTTTTGGAGGATGCCCGACGGCCATGCTGAAAAGAGCAAATTCCAGACACTTTGGGCAATTGTAGCACCACTTGGTTTGGGGGTTAGTGGTTTCACACATTAGAAGATGGTCAAGCATATCCGGGTATCTTTTAGCTAGTATTAGAAAGCTGGCAAAATCCGAGAGATAATAGTTGAAATTTTTGATTTGCAGGTTCGTATGGAAGAATGCATTGTATTTTTTGGCTGTATAATTGTCATATTCCGGCCTTGAGCGAAGGAAATGGAAACTAGGCTTTATTTCTTCACGATTGACAAATCTACCAGTCCAATATTGGATAAATTCATTGCTGTGTGTAAGAAGATTGACATTTTGTTTGAGAAGAACAGGTAAAATGGATCCAGTATATATTGCCGAATGGACCCTATAAGAACAGGCTTTAGTTAGGGATGATCGAAAATCAGTAATAATCGTTTGAGTTTTAATATTGAATTTATTCCTCAGTGGTTCCAAAATGAATTTGTCCCGTCTCATTTGTGTATCAGGGATTTTCCTTTCATTACTAGGATGAACATAAGAGATCAACAACAGATTATCAGCTCCATACAATTCCGAAAGTAAAGAAAATGCATAGGCTGAGTCTTTTCCACCGCCATACAAGATTCCAACTTTCGGCTCAGACTCAACAACGGGCAAGTATTCAGATTTCTGTTGATCTTTCATAGGGTAGACATACACTCTTCCCGCATTATGGAAATTGATCCACTGTTCCACAATAGGAGTGGGTACAGCTTCAGGAAAAAGGATAAGTACATCTTCTTTACCATTAAAAACCGGTACCATTAATGCTAAAAACATGTTCCAAAATACTTCAGTCGGCAAGTCGTCGAGCAGCATTTCAGGATATTTAAAATAAAAACCATTTTTATTAATGACTGGCATTTGTCCGCTCAATTGATATTGAAATTGCACAGTGTCTTCTTTAACGATGGGATATTCCACCCGTATCGTAATCACTTAATAATCACCTCATAAAAAAAAATAGTTTTTTTCTATTAGTTCTCGCGTATAAGAGGATTTCCGATTTGAACATATTGGAATCCATTTGTCTCTATTTTGCTTTTATCAAATATATTTGTAGTATCAAAAACAATTTTTGTCCTTGCCAAACCATTTAACATTTCGAAATCCAAGCCTATAAATTCCTTATGTCCTGTAAGAATGACCAGACAGTCCGAATCCCGCACGGCTTCTTCGAGTGTGTCCATTTTTCCCTCAATATGTTGCTTTACTAGAGGATCATATAATTTAAGCTGGTATCCTTTCTTGTGTAATGCATGCATGATTTCCAATGATGGGCTTTCTCGCAAATCATCGGTATTTTCTTTGAATGCCAAACCAAGCAGGGTTATGACAGGCTGCTTGAGATCCTGTACCGTATTTTCAATCATTTCGACTATACGACGCGGGGTATGGTCATTGATTTGTCGTGCCGTTCCAATGAGTTTAGCTTCCTCAGGTGCTTGTTCAACAATAAACCATGGGTCAACGGCGATACAGTGTCCTCCTACCCCAGGACCGGGCCGGAGAATATTCACTCTAGGATGGGAATTGGCCAGCCGGATTGCTTCCCAGACATTGAATCCTATTTTTTCCGCAATACGCGCCAGTTCATTTGCGTAGGCTATATTCACATCGCGGTACGTGTTCTCTACTAATTTCACCATTTCCGCCGTGGTCGCATCCGTTACATGAATGGTACCCTTTACAAATCGTTTGTATAAATTTGCTGTCAGCTCACTCGACTTCTGATTAATTCCTCCAATAATGCGGTCATTCCACACTAATTCCTTGAGCAAATTACCTGGAATGATTCTTTCGGGTGAGTGGGAGACAAGTATCTCTTCCCCGATTTTGAAAGAGGTTTGTTGAAGAATCGGGACCAAAACTTCTTGCACTGTTTTTGGCGGGACCGTTGATTCTAAAACAACTAGATTTCCTTCCTTAAGATAAGGAAGAATCATTTTCGAGGCATGTCTCACGTAGTCTAAATTCGCCCTTTTTTCCTCTGTAATTGGTGTTGGAACGGCAAGGATAAAAGCATCCGCTGGTTCCGGTTGGGTAGAAAAACTTAGATTTCCATCTTTGATTGCTTTAATAAGTAACTCTTTTAATCCAGGCTCCTCAATGTGAAGTTCTTGTTTATTCAAGGTATCAACAACTTGTTGATTAATATCTACTCCATGCACTTTTATGCCGTGTGTTGCAAACATGACAGCTGTTGGCAGCCCAATATACCCCAGTCCCATTACACATAATTTCATAACTTTCACCCTTTTTGTAATTTCTTATTAAGCTTCATGTATTTGTTATGTTATGAAATGGCTCTATTTAGGGTATGGACAATTATACATTTACCAAGAAAAAAGTTAAAAAGGGCCTGTTTGTGATACCACGTGCAACTAGCATTAGCATAACGAACAACAGGTTGTAACAGGCAAAAAACGCGTCTAATAAGTTTAGATCATGCTTTTTGGTTATAAAAAAAACGCCTTCCTACTATGTAGGAAGACGTTCAAAATAATAATTATACTGTTATAAAAAATGATACCGGTGGTCGGGGTCGAACCGACACTCCAGAAGGAACACGATTTTGAGTCGTGCGCGTCTGCCAATTCCGCCACACCGGCTTGATTGGAGGCGGCAACCGGATTCGAACCGGTGGTAAAGGTTTTGCAGACCTCTGCCTTACCACTTGGCTATGCCGCCAGATAAGTTTTTTAAAGCGGAAGACGGGGTTCGAACCCGCGACCCCAACCTTGGCAAGGTTGTATTCTACCACTGAACTACTTCCGCAAAAAATGGCTGGGCTAGCTGGATTCGAACCAACGCATGACGGAGTCAAAGTCCGTTGCCTTACCGCTTGGCTATAGCCCAATAAATCACTTATATATAAAATAAAATGGGGCGACTGATGGGAATCGAACCCACGAATGTCGGAACCACAATCCGATGCGTTAACCACTTCGCCACAATCGCCACAGCTGCTATTAAATTAAATTGGCAGGGGTAGTAGGAATCGAACCCACACTGGAGGTTTTGGAGACCTCTGTTCTACCTTTAAACTATACCCCTGTAATAATTAAGATAAATGGTGGAGGGGGACGGATTCGAACCGCCGAACCCGGAGGGAGCGGATTTACAGTCCGCCGCGTTTAGCCACTTCGCTACCCCTCCACTATTTAAATGCCGGCAAGAGGACTTGAACCCCCAACCTACTGATTACAAGTCAGTTGCTCTACCAATTGAGCTACACCGGCAAATGGTGGCTCAGGACGGAATCGAACCGCCGACACAAGGATTTTCAGTCCTTTGCTCTACCGACTGAGCTACTGAGCCAAATCAAGTTATTTATTTCCTTTAGTATAAGAAGGGAATAACCTTGTCACAACCCTTGGATAAGTTGTGTTATAAAGTTAAAAATGGCGGTCCCGACGGGAATCGAACCCGCGATCTCCTGCGTGACAGGCAGGCATGTTAACCGCTACACCACGGGACCAGAATTGCGGGGACAGGATTTGAACCTGCGACCTTCGGGTTATGAGCCCGACGAGCTACCAGACTGCTCCACCCCGCGACGATGTTAAAGTATTAAGATTGTTCATGCCCTAAGTTATAGGACTGTCCCGATTTCAGTAAGTCTATTCAAGCAGCGGCTCAATCGGTACAACTCGCAGCTTATTCATCGGAAGTTTTGCTCGTTGCTCCACCCCGCGACAATTATATGGTGGAGGATGACGGGATCGAACCGCCGACCCTCTGCTTGTAAGGCAGATGCTCTCCCAGCTGAGCTAATCCTCCAATATGAATGGTGACCCCTACGGGATTCGAACCCGTGTTACCGCCGTGAAAGGGCGGTGTCTTAACCGCTTGACCAAGGGGCCTTTGTAGATTATTTAAGAATATAATGGCGGAGAGCAAGGGATTCGAACCCTTGAGACAGCGGTAACCGTCTACACGATTTCCAATCGTGCTCCTTCGACCTCTCGGACAGCTCTCCATGGCTCCGCAGGTAGGACTCGAACCTACGACCGTTCGGTTAACAGCCGAATGCTCTACCACTGAGCTACTGCGGAAAAATAACCAGCCTGGCAGCGTCCTACTCTCACAGGGGGAGAGCCCCCAACTACCATCGGCGCTAAAGAGCTTAACTTCCGTGTTCGGGATGGGAACGGGTGTGACCTCTTTGCCATAACTACCAGACAAGTTTTTCTCAAGAGACATATGTTATTATAACATCTTTTGAGGGTTATTCAAGAAGAAATTTTCATTTCTCAAAAGAACTTTCGTTCCTTCAAAACTAGATAACAAAGGCTGATTTGCATTTACGTTTTATCGAGTATAAACAAGATAGGTTAAGTCCTCGATCGATTAGTATCTGTCAGCTCCACGTGTCGCCACGCTTCCACCTCAGACCTATCTACCTGATCATCTTTCAGGGATCTTACTAGCTTGACGCTATGGGAAATCTCATCTTGAGGGGGGCTTCATGCTTAGATGCTTTCAGCACTTATCCCGTCCGCACATAGCTACCCAGCGATGCCTTTGGCAAGACAACTGGTACACCAGCGGTGCGTCCATCCCGGTCCTCTCGTACTAAGGACAGCTCCTCTCAAATTTCCTGCGCCCACGACGGATAGGGACCGAACTGTCTCACGACGTTCTGAACCCAGCTCGCGTACCGCTTTAATGGGCGAACAGCCCAACCCTTGGGACCGACTACAGCCCCAGGATGCGATGAGCCGACATCGAGGTGCCAAACCTCCCCGTCGATGTGGACTCTTGGGGGAGATAAGCCTGTTATCCCCGGGGTAGCTTTTATCCGTTGAGCGATGGCCCTTCCATGCGGAACCACCGGATCACTAAGCCCGACTTTCGTCCCTGCTCGACTTGTAGGTCTCGCAGTCAAGCTCCCTTGTGCCTTTACACTCTGCGAATGATTTCCAACCATTCTGAGGGAACCTTTGGGCGCCTCCGTTACTCTTTAGGAGGCGACCGCCCCAGTCAAACTGCCCGCCTGACACTGTCTCCCGCCCCGATAAGGGGCGCGGGTTAGAATTTCAATACAGCCAGGGTAGTATCCCACCGATGCCTCCACCGAAGCTGGCGCTCCGGCTTCAAAGGCTCCTACCTATCCTGTACAAGCTGTACCAAAATTCAATATCAGGCTGCAGTAAAGCTCCACGGGGTCTTTCCGTCCTGTCGCGGGTAACCTGCATCTTCACAGGTAGTATAATTTCACCGAGTCTCTCGTTGAGACAGTGCCCAGATCGTTACGCCTTTCGTGCGGGTCGGAACTTACCCGACAAGGAATTTCGCTACCTTAGGACCGTTATAGTTACGGCCGCCGTTTACTGGGGCTTCGGTTCAAAGCTTCGCTTACGCTAACCTCTCCCCTTAACCTTCCAGCACCGGGCAGGCGTCAGCCCCTATACTTCGCCTTGCGGCTTCGCAGAGACCTGTGTTTTTGCTAAACAGTCGCCTGGGCCTATTCACTGCGGCTCATCCGGGCTATTCACCCAGATGAGCACCCCTTCTCCCGAAGTTACGGGGTCATTTTGCCGAGTTCCTTAACGAGAGTTCTCTCGCACACCTTAGGATTCTCTCCTCGCCTACCTGTGTCGGTTTGCGGTACGGGCACCCTTCATCTCGCTAGAGGCTTTTCTTGGCAGTGTGGAATCAGGAACTTCGGTACTAAATTTCCCTCGCCATCACAGCTCAGCTTATGTGAAAACGGGATTTGCCTCGTTTTCAGCCTAACTGCTTGGACGCGCTAATCCAACAGCGCGCTTACCCTATCCTACTGCGTCCCCCCATCGCTCAAACGATGAATAGGTGGTACAGGAATATCAACCTGTTGTCCATCGCCTACGCCTTTCGGCCTCGGCTTAGGTCCCGACTAACCCTGAGCGGACGAGCCTTCCTCAGGAAACCTTAGGCATTCGGTGGAAGGGATTCTCACCCTTCTTTCGCTACTCATACCGGCATTCTCACTTCTAAGCGCTCCACCAGTCCTTCCGGTCTGGCTTCTCAGCCCTTAGAACGCTCTCCTACCGCGGACACCCTAGGTGTCCACCCACAGCTTCGGTGATACGTTTAGCCCCGGTACATTTTCGGCGCAGAGTCACTCGACCAGTGAGCTATTACGCACTCTTTAAATGGTGGCTGCTTCTAAGCCAACATCCTGGTTGTCTAAGCAACTCCACATCCTTTTCCACTTAACGTATACTTTGGGACCTTAGCTGGTGGTCTGGGCTGTTTCCCTTTTGACTACGGATCTTATCACTCGCAGTCTGACTCCCAAGGAAAAGTCATTGGCATTCGGAGTTTGACTGAATTCGGTAACCCGAGATGGGCCCCTAGTCCAATCAGTGCTCTACCTCCAAGACTCTTAACACTTGAGGCTAGCCCTAAAGCTATTTCGGAGAGAACCAGCTATCTCCAGGTTCGATTGGAATTTCTCCGCTACCCACACCTCATCCCCGCACTTTTCAACGTGCGTGGGTTCGGGCCTCCATTCAGTGTTACCTGAACTTCACCCTGGACATGGGTAGATCACCTGGTTTCGGGTCTACGACCTCATACTCATTCGCCCTATTCAGACTCGCTTTCGCTGCGGCTCCGTCTCATCAACTTAACCTTGCATGAAATCGTAACTCGCCGGTTCATTCTACAAAAGGCACGCCATCACCCGTTTCCCTAAAAGGGACATAGGGCTCTGACTACTTGTAGGCACACGGTTTCAGGATCTCTTTCACTCCCCTTCCGGGGTGCTTTTCACCTTTCCCTCACGGTACTGGTTCACTATCGGTCACTAGGTAGTATTTAGCCTTGGGAGATGGTCCTCCCTGCTTCCGACGGGATTTCACGTGTCCCGCCGTACTCAGGATCCACTCTGGAGGGAACGAAGTTTCGACTACAGGGTTGTTACCTTCTTCGACGGACCTTTCCATGTCTCTTCGTCTACCCCGTTCCTTTGTAACTCCGTATAGAGTGTCCTACAACCCCGAAAGGCAAGCCTTTCGGTTTGGGCTACATTCCGTTTCGCTCGCCGCTACTTGGGAAATCGCATTTGCTTTCTGTTCCTCCGGGTACTTAGATGTTTCAGTTCCCCGGGTCTGCCTCCATCACCCTATGAATTCAGGTGAAGGTACTGTTCCATTACGAACAGTGGGTTTCCCCATTCGGAAATCTCCGGATCAAAGCTTACTTACAGCTCCCCGAAGCATATCGGTGTTAGTCCCGTCCTTCATCGGCTCCTAGTGCCAAGGCATTCACCGTGCGCCCTTTCTAACTTAACCATAGATACGGCTGACGATAAGCTTCGTTCTTCTTCATCAGCTCACTCGTTCACATCCTCACGTACGTGAAGTACGCTCCAGTGTTCACTCGCTCGCTTCCTCGAATAACTCGCTTCTCCTCCGCCTCAGAGAGTGGGAGAAGTTTCGCTTCATCATCGAACCATAATTAAACAATAAAACTTAACTCGGTTTATTACTCGATGCGGTAAAATGACGCAAATCATTTTTGCCTTATATTGTTATCTAGTTTTCAAAGAACGATGAAAATAAATGATAAACGTCGCTCTTCTTCGTCAGCTTCACTCATTCACATCCTCATGTACGTGAAGTACACTCCGGTGTTCATTCGTTCGCTTCCTCGAATAGCTCGTTTCTGATTTATTTTCAGGTTTTGAAGGAATGCTCCCTCAAAACTGAACGAAACAAGATCGCTTTTTCCTTAGAAAGGAGGTGATCCAGCCGCACCTTCCGATACGGCTACCTTGTTACGACTTCACCCCAATCATCTGTCCCACCTTAGGCGGCTGGCTCCATAAAGGTTACCCCACCGACTTCGGGTGTTACAAACTCTCGTGGTGTGACGGGCGGTGTGTACAAGGCCCGGGAACGTATTCACCGCGGCATGCTGATCCGCGATTACTAGCGATTCCGGCTTCATGCAGGCGAGTTGCAGCCTGCAATCCGAACTGAGAATGGCTTTATGGGATTCGCTCGGCCTCGCGGCTTTGCTGCCCTTTGTACCATCCATTGTAGCACGTGTGTAGCCCAGGTCATAAGGGGCATGATGATTTGACGTCATCCCCACCTTCCTCCGGTTTGTCACCGGCAGTCACCTTAGAGTGCCCAACTTAATGCTGGCAACTAAGATCAAGGGTTGCGCTCGTTGCGGGACTTAACCCAACATCTCACGACACGAGCTGACGACAACCATGCACCACCTGTCACTCTGTCCCCCGAAGGGGAACGTCCTATCTCTAGGAGTGGCAGAGGATGTCAAGACCTGGTAAGGTTCTTCGCGTTGCTTCGAATTAAACCACATGCTCCACCGCTTGTGCGGGCCCCCGTCAATTCCTTTGAGTTTCAGCCTTGCGGCCGTACTCCCCAGGCGGAGTGCTTAATGCGTTAGCTGCAGCACTAAAGGGCGGAAACCCTCTAACACTTAGCACTCATCGTTTACGGCGTGGACTACCAGGGTATCTAATCCTGTTCGCTCCCCACGCTTTCGCGCCTCAGCGTCAGTTACAGACCAGAGAGTCGCCTTCGCCACTGGTGTTCCTCCACATCTCTACGCATTTCACCGCTACACGTGGAATTCCACTCTCCTCTTCTGCACTCAAGTCTCCCAGTTTCCAATGACCCTCCACGGTTGAGCCGTGGGCTTTCACATCAGACTTAAAAGACCGCCTGCGCGCGCTTTACGCCCAATAAATCCGGACAACGCTTGCCACCTACGTATTACCGCGGCTGCTGGCACGTAGTTAGCCGTGGCTTTCTGGCCAGGTACCGTCAAGGTGCCATCAGTTACTATGGCACTTGTTCTTCCCTGACAACAGAGTTTTACGATCCGAAAACCTTCTTCACTCACGCGGCGTTGCTCCGTCAGACTTTCGTCCATTGCGGAAGATTCCCTACTGCTGCCTCCCGTAGGAGTCTGGGCCGTGTCTCAGTCCCAGTGTGGCCGATCACCCTCTCAGGTCGGCTACGCATCGTGGCCTTGGTGAGCCGTTACCCCACCAACTAGCTAATGCGCCGCGGGCCCATCCTTGAGTGACAGCCGAAACCGTCTTTCCTCTTTCCCTCATGTGAGGGAAAGACCTATCCGGTATTAGCTCCGGTTTCCCGAAGTTATCCCGATCTCAAGGGCAGGTTGCCCACGTGTTACTCACCCGTCCGCCGCTGACTTCAGGGAGCAAGCTCCCATCCGTCCGCTCGACTTGCATGTATTAGGCACGCCGCCAGCGTTCGTCCTGAGCCAGGATCAAACTCTCCGAAAAGTGTTCGATATAGCTCATAAAGTTTAAAACTTGTTTTGTTTACTTCCTATTAAATAAGAAGTAACTGGCGTCTTGTTTCGTTCAGTTTTCAAAGAACATTTTGTCAAAAGCGACTTTATTATCATACCGCATCTCGTGGTAATTTGTCAACAACTTTTTCAGAATAACTTATCTGTTGTTGCTCGCGCTCATGATTTAGTTACTCACCGCTTTCTTGGCGGCGAAATCTAATATATCATGGTAAAAAAAACTTTGCAATGTTTTTTGAAAAAGTTTATTAAAAAAGTATTATAAGTTGTAGCTGCGCGATTTCATCCTGACATTTCTAACAGGTTGAATCATCATGAATATTGAGTGCTTTCTTTGAATAGCATGGTTATAACCCCAATAAATGAAGGAGCAATTAAATGGATCTAAAAGCCGCAGGTCTCTTTATATCATTCACCATGGCACTATTTCTTTTTAGCACAGCTTATGCCGAGGCGATAAAAATCAGCACAGCCGAAGGAAAGGTCGATGGGTTCACCTTGATGCTCTCTCTCCCATCCGCTTTTGTGTTTTCTATTTTCGCCTGTGTATTCCAGGAATAAAAAAACGGCAGCAGGCGGAAATGCCCTGACTGCCGTTTTTTATTAAAGCAGCTGGGCTGCCTGTTGTTTTTTAAGTTTGAGCCTGGCCTTGGTCTTTCTTTCATCCATGATAAACAAAACAATTCCTCCAAGTACAATTGCCCCTCCAAGTATCTGTGTCCAGATAACCTGTTCCTTAAGCAAGTAATATGCAAGCACTGATGCGCCGACCGGCTCAAACAGAATACCCATGGATATGGTGCTGGCACTGAGCCATTTTATTGACCAATTAAACAGTGTATGGCCGAGTATAGTCGGAATGATGGCCAGAAGGAGGAAGTAGAGCCAATCTGCCCTCCCATAAGGTGCCAGTGGTTCATTGACAGCCATTACATAAAATAAAAGTACGACGGAACTTACCAGGTATACAAGGAAGGTATAGGTGATAAGTGATATCCGCTTACGAACTGTCTGGCCGAAAAGCATGTAAACCGTTACCAGCAGGCAGGCAATGAGCGCAAGAATATCCCCCCAAAGTGCTTTCCCGCTGATTTGAAAGTCTCCCCAGCTGATCAGGACACTGCCGGCGATGGCCATAACCCCGCTGAGCACAGCGACAATGGAATATCGTTCTTTAAAAAAGATAAAGGTTCCTATGAATGCAAAGAGAGGCTGAAGTGTCACAAGCACTGTCGAACTGGCTACAGATGTGTAATTCAGCGATTCAAACCAAAGTATGAAATGAAAGGCAAGGAAGGTGCCGGAACATATAATAAACATACAGTCACGCTTTGATATCATTTTCAATTCTTCTCTCCCATTTATTAAAAAAAGAGGAAGAGTGAGGAGCGCTGAGAAAAGCAGCCGGTAAAAGGCTATTACCCCTGCTGGTGCCGTGGAAAATTTCACAAAGATAGCAGAAGTGGAAACTGAGATGACACCAATGACCATGACTAGATATGGGTTAACTTTTGGTTCTTTCATAAATACTCCTTTATACATTTAACTGCCGTACAGATTTCACGTAGGAAATGTTTAATGTTTTTTATAGGTGGTAAACTTATTATTCGTTTAAATACGTTTGTATTATATCATATTAAACTCCATTTACCTTGAACGGCGGTGAATCATGGATTTTGAATTCGAGTTTGAAATGGATGAGAACATTTTTATAAAGCTGGGATTTGCAGCTATCCTCGGGTTGATTATCGGACTTGAAAGGGAGATTAAGCGAAAGCCGCTTGGCCTCAAAACATGCCTGGTAATTTCCATTGTCAGCTGCCTGCTGACGGCTGTATCCATAGAATCCGCTTATACTTTCCCAGGCGATGGGCAGGTTAATATTACAATGGACCCTCTGCGCCTCGCTGCACAAATTGTCTCTGGAATTGGCTTTCTTGGAGCAGGGGTGATTTTGAGGCGTGGAAACGATACAGTTACCGGACTGACTACTGCGGCCATGATATGGGGCGCAGCCGGAATAGGGATTGCTGTTGGCGCGGGTTATTATTGGGAGGCTACTGCAGGAGTCATCATGCTCATGCTCAGTGTAGAGTTTGTCCCCTATTTAATGAACTCGATTGGCCCTAAACAATTGAGGGAAAAGGAAATTCTCCTGAAATTGAATGTAAAAGAGAAAGACAGTATAGAGAGCATTATTGCCAAAATAAAAAGTGAAGAGATCAGGATCAAGCATGTGCGCATCAAAGATCTAGATAATGAAGAGCACCTGGTACAGCTTAAGATTACCGTATCTCAAAAAAGAACTACGACAAATGTTTATTATGCTGTTTCATATATAGAAGGTATCCGGTCTGTCGAAATTGAAGGTTTGTAGCACACGAAAGGGAATGCAGCAGCTGCATTCCCTTTTAATAGTCATTCAGATTGTGCAAAGGCATAAGGACGCGGATCTTCCTTTTCTCTCACTTTATCAATTTTATCAATAAACATTTGGAAGACTCTCTTCTTTTCTTCCAGATCTTTTATGTATTCTTTCAGTTCGTTATACTTCTCCTGGAAGGGTTCATGATAAAGCTCCCTGATTTTTCTGTTAAGATCCGGGTTGGCAGTAGACTGTACAACTTGTTTCGTAATACTGAATTTATACATATAAACCTGCAGCTCTTTTTTAACCTGCTCATACTCCTGATCTATCTCTTCTAATAATATCCCTATTTCCTCTTTCCACTCTTCCAGTGATTTATGTACATGTGATTCCATTAATAAAGATCCTCCTTTTTCGGGCTTCCTTGTTGAGAGGCATATTCTTTCATATAAAAATATCCTGTTAAGTATAACAATAATAAGTTACAGTGCCTTTGCTGCCATGTTACATTGAATTACATTCTCTGCATAATTACTGTCAGGCACCTTTGTACAGGGAATTAAAATGATTCTAAAATATTTTTTCAAAAAAAGGGTTGCAGTGAAGACAAGGAGGAGTTATAATAAATTTCGTGGTAATGATCCACATGGAATACGGGGGCTTAGCTCAGCTGGGAGAGCGTTTGGCTGGCAGCCAAAAGGTCAGCGGTTCGATCCCGCTAGTCTCCATCTAATTAAAGACCTCCTTGCTATGGCAAGGGGGTCTTTTTGTTTGGCTTTTTTCTAAGAGATTGTTGTTTTGGGATGAGTTCTATAAGGAGATATAATTATTAAGCAAGTGGATTGGAGCGGGAGGCGCCGTGACTCCCTTAATCCAGCTTCAAGCTGAGACCCTCGAGTCATAAGCCAAGCCGGCTATGGGAAGAAAGAGCACTTCCCATAGCCGGCTCATCTTATGCTTGACGGGTCTCTGCCTGCCATAATATTCGCAGCTTTAAACAAGTTATCTGAACATTGTATTATAAATAAGTGTTATTTGGCAGGCACCGCTTTCCGCTTTATAATGCGGGAGCAGCGGGACAGGTGAGACCCCGCAGGCAAAGCCGAGGAGGCTCACCGCCCGCCCCTAAGGTCCGCGAGTGCCTGCAGCGGAAAGCCACTTTTGTAAAAATGCGGATTTCTGCTTGCAAAATAATTAAATCTTCTAACAGAGCTTATTAAAAACAACCAACTTTTAAAAAAGGCCCTTTCTTTTACACCGCCTTTCTTCATAATCTTACTGCATCCCTCTCCCCGACCTTCTCTGCAATTCATGTAATCTCCCATTTTTGCCTAAATGTATTAAGGATAATTTTAAGTTTCCACAGAGGTTTATATAAAATACAGCCAATATCATAAAAATTTTCTAAATATTAAAAAATTTATATATTTCCAGAGACAAATTATAGTATAATAGTCACGATAGTCATGCAAATATGTAAAAGGAGGTGAAAACCATGGGAGCAGGAAAGAGAATTAAATTTTTGCGTCTGCAGCAATTTTTAACTCAGGAAGAACTGGCAGCTGGTTTACTCTCTGTATCGTATCTGTCAAAAATTGAAAACGAACAAATTACACCCAGCCCCGATATTCTTAAATCTCTATACGAGAGATTGGCCATCGAGGAAGACTCAATTGATGAAACTGCCGTCATAAAAGAAATACGCGATTGGTATCAGGACCAGATAGATAAAAGAAAAGAGAAGGTTGAGGCTGGTTATGCTGATTTAAAAGACAAGGTTAAGCTTATAACCATTCCGGAGATAACTCATTTATTTAATCTGTTCAGCATCAGATATCATCTGGTAACGGGTAAACTGCGGCTGGCTGAAGAACTGATGTCCTCTTTATCTCCTTTTCAAAAAGACCTTAACAAAGAACAGCTTCTGTACTTTTATAAATTTAAAGGATCCCTTTTATATTCGAAGGGCCAATTTGAAGATGCTTATACACTGCTTAAGGAGGCAGAGTCGCTGATTGACTCATTTGTTTCTCTTTATGAAAAGGCGGATATCTATTATTCTTTGGGCCTGACTGCCGGAAAATTGCACAAGCCTTATCTCGCCACATACTACGCGAGTCTTGCTCTCGAAATATTCCAGAAGATATATAGGCTTGAAAAAAGTACCGAATGCCATCTGCTCCTGGCCATATCCTTTCAGAGGATGAGAGAATTCAGCCAGGCCGAAGTCCATTACGACTGGGCCGGCAAATTGGCACAGGAGGAGAAATTCCATTCACTATACGGCATCATCGAGCACAACAGAGGCTATTTCCTCTCCCTCCAAGGACATTTTGACAAAGCCCTGATTCATTATAATAATAGTTTGCACATTAAAGAAAGCGAAGACAATGCACCTGGAAAAATCATCACAATATTAGCAGTGGTCACTATGTGCTATAAATATAAAAAGCACAGTCTGATGAAGGAATGGCTGAACAAAGCCCAGCAGCTGATCCACAGTCTTCCTCAGAGCTCTGCATCCCTATTGCATGAATATCAGATATTTCATTATTTCGTTCATGAAGATTATGATAAATTCACGAACTATGTAAGTAAAATTGCTATTCCATATTTCGAGAAAAACAACCTTCAAATTCTTGTGATCACATATTCAGAAATGCTGGGGAACTATTTTAAAGAAACAAGAAAATATAAATTATCCTCTTATTATTTTGAGTATGCTAACAGGATTCTAAACGAAGGAATAAAATTATGATAGGCGGTAAATAAATGAAACAAATCATTTTAATATGTATGATGTCCTTTGTTTTAATAGGAGCCATTAAACCCAATGTCTCCTATAAAACCTCCCCCTCATCCTTCTCATTAGCTTCAGCTGTCCCCCTCAATAATGAAGAATTTCCTCCCATTCTAAGCTAAAGCCATCCTAAGTCCTCTTACTATTTTATCCTTTCCTGGACCTTTTCCCGGATTTCTTCCCATTCTTCACGCAGCAATCCCATTCTTATTGAGTCATAATACTCTCCATCATGATACCGGACCTTCCGCATCCTGCCTTCCAGCTGCATCCCTAACTTTTCTCCAAGCCTGATCATCCTGACATTGCCTGACCAGGTCGTATAACCGATCCGGGCGATATCAAAGGAATGGAATAAATGGGTAATCCAAAGAAAAAGAGCCTTGGTTCCCCACCCGCCATTCCAGTACCCGGGATTATAAATCCCTATTCCCATCTCCATCCAGCGTGATGGCTGATGCTCCCAATAATAACTTATGGTTCCTATTAATTCACCACTCACTTCAATTGCCCAGCAGCTGTCTTGATTGATAATCTCCTCTTTGGTTTTTATGTATTCTGAAAAAGGGATATGCTTATGTTCAAAATAGGGTGCATCCCACTTTTTCCACTGCGGCCTTTCCTCTGAGTATTTTAATTTCCACAAGACAGGCAAATCCTTTTCAGCAATTGGCCTTAACACTAACTCTCCCCAACTATATCCCAAAGAATCTCACCTCCTAATCCATTTATTCATTTTCCATTATATAGAAAAATAACCTCAGAAGTATATAAGGGGCCTAACTTTCCCGGTGGCTGACCAATGCTGTATACTATGGAAAAAGAATACGGGGTGAGGGAATGGAGTTATCTTTTAAGCGGGCCACAGAAAAAGAACAGAGTGAGATTTATGATATCGCGGGCGAAAACAGGAGAGAGGCAACAGGCTTTGATAGTTCCGACAGCCGGGAAAAAATGATAGAAGCCTACGAGCATTCCAAGAAGTATGATGCCTATTTTGTTTGCTTAATGCAAGGGGACTTGCTGCTCGGCTGGGTGATGATTGACAAAGCTTATGATTATTTGACCGGTGATGAAGTCGGCTGGATCAATGATTTATATGTAAAGAAGGTTTACAGGGGGAAGGGTTATTCAAAACTGCTGATCCAGGAAGCCTTCAGCGAATTCCGGAAAAACGGCTTTAAGGATGTACGGCTTAATGTTTATGCCCATAATGGTACAGCTATCGGATTGTATGAAAAAATGGGTTTTAGGGATGTCAGTAAGTTTATGAAGATAACCATTTAGCGAATGGTGTTGGAATGCCTCCACTTGATTTAAGCTCAATTAAAAGATAGTCCAAAATAGGAAAAACCCCGTATAGGGGTTTTTTTTATTTCATAAGGGGGGCTCCTGTTTAGGATTGGTATATTTTAAAGTCATCATTATCTAACTCATTTCAAGGTTATTGGAATGGCTGCGATCTCTGCTCTGACAGCATTTACAGGATGTCGATTCTGACAAGAAGGGCAACCAGAAGCTGAACAAGGATTTGGATGTTGACTGCAACTTGAGTATCTACTGTTTCAACGGTGATATTCCTTGAATTTTCAATGATTGTTTTCTGGCGTGTAATTTGCTTAACCTTTGAGGACTGAAGCAGTTCTTGGGCGACTCTTTCTGCCTGGGCAGCGTCGGCAATCGAAATCTGGATCAAGATGACAATTGCTGCCTGCAGGGCTGCCTGAAGATTGATAGCTGCTTTTGTGTCAACAGTGGTAACTGTAATATCGCAGGAATCCTTGATGAAGATCAGCTCTTCAGAAAGCTGGAATTCGGACTGCGTTTGTACGGCTTCTTGTACTACATCTTCGTTGCGGCACATTGGATGATCTGTTGCCGGGTCAAGAGCTGACCAGCTTCTGCCGTTGCTTTCTTCCGTTGTTGTTCTGTAATATTCTTGGTTCATTCTTTTTCCTCCTGTATCCTCATGGATATTTATTTAAGAAAGAGTGTGGTATCCCTCTTATAACTGTGGTTTAAATGTCTTAATGGCGCCTACATCATTGTCGGTTGTATGCCCTGCCGCAGCATTCTCTGCATTGTCCCCAGCCGATGGGCTCTCCCCGCTGAGCTGTGGACCTGCATCGTTTTCTGTGACACTTTTGTGTAAATTGCTGAGAAACTTATCTGCCTGCTTCTTAAGCTTTTTGACTGTTTTTCTGAGTTCCTTCTTCTCATCATCAGATAATCTGATACTGTTAGGCTGTGCTCCATATTTTTTCAGTGTATTTGAAACAAGCAGCTCCATTAACCTGCTTTGAGCTTCATCATATTTGGACTTTTTCTTCGACATTTATACCCCTCCTTTTGTTTACTCCCTATACACTATGAACAAGAGGCAGCTTTTGACTTAGTGCAAACGTGTAATTTAAACAAGCGTAAAGCCCAAACTTCCCTGCAGCCCTGCCCGGAACCGGCCATCCCAGCAAAAAAAAAGAAATGGGGAGTGTGCCCATTTCTTTAATTCTCTTTATTCTGGCTTCCATTGGCAGGTAGCGGTGCCGGCGGCCGCGGTTTTTTGGGAGGGGGATTCACGCCCCCTTTTTTTATTTTTGCTGGTTTAAAGTCCGGTGTTTTCATAGGTTTTGTACCCCTCCGCTCTGGAATTCAATATGCAGACTCGCACTGTCCCTGGTCAGATACAGACCTGGAACCTCATAAAGCTGCCTGCCGCTTGTATTTTCATAAACAATCACATCCCGAAGAAACAGCTCGTTTTCCTGATATGAATCAGAATAATAAGCCACCCAGCCCTGGAACATCCTGTCCGTGTCATAGTCACGGATGACCACCCATGGAGTTTCTTCCATATTAAAAACCTCTGACCATACATCCTTTTCATGGAACTGCTTTGACATCCTCGCAGCGACCGCTATCCTCTGCATCCATTTATATCGGTAGCCATAAGACCAGATGACCGAGAAGATGAGCGCGATCAGGCTTCCGTATATAACCTCCCTGATTGCAATCGGGGCTTCAGAATTAAACACATATTCCAAAAACGTAATTTGATGAATATCGATACCGAGCAGCCGGAGCAGCTCGATCAGGAGATATAGTGAAAAATAGGCAAGAAAACCAAAAAGGAAGGAATAAGTAATGAATACGTTAAACTCTCTTTTCTGGCGCCTTGTAAAGGCCTCATATGCCAAAACGGCAAGCATGCCAGGAAAAAAAATGAGAAGCAGCCTTACTGCAAACTCGGAAAACTCCATATTTACCCTCCTTAAATGTCCCCTGCCCCATTTACAAAAAAGATGTATCCAGCAAGGAAAAACACCGCGTGCTGCCGAATAAGAATTATATATACTTAATTAGAAACCTGCCATGTAAATCCCTTCCTACTTTTGCCATATTTTCTCCGCCGGCCATACAAAAAATCTAGTTCCAAGGAAGCTTTTCATTTAAGCTGGATCCTTTATCATTAAAAATAGCGGGTCATATGAAAGCAGGTGGATTTCAATGAGAAAAGCATTGCTGGTTGGGATCAATCACTATATAGAATCTCCCCTAAATGGCTGTATCCAGGATGCAGAGAAGCTCGCTTCGATCCTAAAGCGAAATGCAGACGGTTCCCCCAATTTCCACTGCCGCACCCTTTTATCAAATGACGAAGTGATTACGAAATACAAACTGCAGGAAGAAATCAAGGAGCTGCTCGAGCACGAGTCCGATTTGGCACTCTTTTATTTTTCCGGCCATGGTTCGGCTGGCACAAAGGGAGGGTATCTTGTAACACAGGATGCCGCAATCTTTGATGAAGGTTTGCCAATGGACGAATTTCTGGAACAGATTAATGCATCCAGGGCGAGGGAAATCATCATCTTATTGGATTGCTGCCACAGCGGATATTTCGGAAAGGACCAGCCCGCACAGGAAACCGCCATACTCCGGGAAGGAATATCCATTTTGACCTCAAGCAGATCAACACAGGCGTCATATGAAGAGGACGGGGGCGGAATATTCACCTCCCTCATATACAATGCTCTGGAGGGAGGGGCTGCGGATGTACTTGGCAATATTACCGCCGCGGGACTCTATGCCTATGTGGATCAGGCGCTTGGTCCCTGGGATCAACGGCCGCTGTTTAAATCACATGTCTCACGGCTCAGTTCAATAAGAAAATGCATCCCGGATATTCCGGTTGAATCCCTCAGGCTGCTGCCTTCCTATTTTAAGAAACCAACAGACGAATACGTGCTTGATCCCACTTACGAAAAGCATTTTGGCCACAACCACAAGGAGCATGAGAATATCTTCGGCCTCTTTCAGGGGTATCGAAATGCCAGGCTCCTTACGCCAATGGACGCCGGACATCTCTTTTTTGCGGCAAGAGACAGCAAAGCTGTCAGCTTAACTGCACTGGGCCGGTACTACTGGAAGCTTGCTAAAGAAGAATTGATATAGCCCGGGTTGTCCGGGCTTTTTCTGTGGAAAAGGGGCGGAGCTGCATGGATTAAAAGGCTTCCTGCAGATGGATGCACACATCATGCATTTTCCTGGCATTCATGGAGTGTCTTGTCCGCTCCACCCCCTTATTGTGTTCGTTCCTGCTCTTCTCTGTGTTCTTTTCCATGCATGGGTTGTGAGCAGAAACCTCATGTTGGTTTTTATGCAGACCCTGCAGCTTTTGAACAAGAAGGTGAATGGCTGCGTAAGATGCCCGCATGCTTATTTAATTATGTAATCACCGCACAAATGCCTAATACGACAACAGACTCCCAGAAAAGAGCTTTTAGTCTTCCCTCTTTTGCCTCATAAACCATTTGGTTCATTTTTTCAGTTTTTGTGTTTAACTGCATACATCCTTTTACATAGGGAATATTACGATTAAATTCGTTGACTTTTATAACGTACTGAATTAATCTAGTAACGCTGTTTATAAATCCTATAAAATTAGTGGGGGTTAGGTTTTGAAAAAGTTAACATTAAGCATTTTTACCATAATGCTGGTTCTTGCTCTTGCTGCCTGCGGCGGAAGTAAAGATGAAGGCAAAGACGGATCATCAGGAAAAAAGAGTTCCTATGACCAAATCAAGGAAAAAGGCGAAATTACCATTGGAACCGAGGGAACATACGCTCCTTTCACATTCCATGATAAATCAGGTAAACTGACAGGCTTTGATGTAGAAGTAGCCCAGGAAGTTTTCAAGCGCCTCGATATCAAGCCTAAGTTCATCGAGACAAAGTGGGATGGAATGATTGCCGGCCTTGATTCCAAAAGATATGACATGGTGGCCAATGAAGTGGCAGTACGTGAAGACCGGCTGAAAAAATATGATATGTCTGATCCATATATCGTTTCCAAGGCCGTACTGATTGTTCACGAGGACAATAAAGAGATCAAATCCCTTGATGACCTTAAGGGAAAGAAAGTAGCTCAATCCTTAGACAGCAACTACCGTAAGATTGCGCAAGATCATGGTGCGAATAACACAGTTATCGAGGGCTTCAACCAGGCAATCGACCTGCTCGCCTCACGCCGTGTTGATGCAACGATCAATGACAGTCTTTCTTATCTTGATTTGAAAAAACAGCGCCCTGAGCTGCCGATCAAATCGGTTTATGAAGAAAAAGATGCTACATCCAATGCCTTCCTATTCCGCAAAGACAATAAAGAACTTATCGATGCAGTCAACGGAGCACTTGCAGATATGAAAAAAGACGGTACGTACCTAAAAATATCTAAAAAATGGTTCGGCACAGACGTATCGAAGTAAAGGAAGCGATCGAATATGTTTGGAGATGAACGCACAGAACGAATTATAGGAATCCTTAGTGATTCCTTTTTTCCTATTTTAAAGGCGGGCCTGCAGTTTACTATCCCGTTGACACTCATTACCTTTGCGCTTGGTTTAGTACTGGCCTTCTTTACCGCAGTCGCCCGGCTTTCTGGCTTTAAGCCCCTGGTGCTGCTTACCAGATTCTATGTATGGATTTTCAGGGGCACACCCCTGCTCGTGCAATTATTCATCATCTTTTATGGGCTGCCAAGTGTTGGAATCACTTTGAATCCATTCCCGGCAGCTGTCATTGTCTTTACTCTTAATAAAGGGGCATACAGCTCCGAAATAATCAGGGCAGCCATCCTTTCCATTAATAAAGGACAATGGGAAGCCGCTTATTCCATCGGCATGACAAGGGCCCAGGCCATGAGGAGAATCGTTCTTCCACAGGCAATACGCGTTTCCCTCCCGCCGCTTGGCAACTCTTTTATCAGCCTGGTTAAAGATACTTCCCTTGCAGCTACCATTACCGTGACCGAACTGTTCCAAAAAGGGCAGCAGATTGCAGCTGTAACATATGAGCCTTTATGGCTGTATATTGAAGTGGCCTTCATATACCTAATGTTCAGTACCGTCCTTTCTTATCTTCAGGATAAGCTTGAAGTGCGGTATGGACGCGGCATTGCTAAGTAAAGCGGGGGATCTAAGTTGATAACTATTGATAATCTTTATAAGCGTTTTGATAAACTCGAAGTATTAAAGGGTGTCAGCCTTTCTATAGAAAAAGGAAAAACAGCGGTAATCATCGGTCCTTCCGGCTCTGGGAAGACAACTCTTCTCCGCTGCCTTAATCTTTTGGAAATACCGGACCGCGGTACGATAACGCTGGGTGACAGAAAATTGGAGATCAATGAAAACAGCCGGCTCAAACAGCAGGATATTGTCTCGTTCCGGAAGAAAACAGGCATGGTATTTCAAGGGTATAATCTTTTCCCTCATTTGACAGCACTTGAAAATGTCATGGAGGGTCAGCTTATAGTCCTGAAGCGCTCCAGGGAGGAAGCAAAGGCCAAAGCCCTTTCTCTTCTAGATAAAGTAGGACTCCATGACCGGGCGGATATGTATCCGTACCAGCTTTCAGGCGGACAGCAGCAAAGGGTGGGAATCGCCCGGGCGATGGCGATGGATCCTGAAGTCCTTCTTTTCGATGAACCTACATCTGCTCTTGATCCAGAGCTTGTCGGCGAGGTCCTGAAGGTCATGAAAAACCTGGCAGCTGAAGGCATGACCATGGCAGTCGTCACTCATGAGATGAAGTTTGCAAGTGAGGCTGCGGACCATGTAATTTTCATGGATAATGGTGCAGTTGTAGACGCAGGGACACCTGATAAAGTACTCAGAAATACGAAAAATCCCAGAACCCTGCAATTTTTGAATAAGGTGGCAGAGCGCTGATTGTTCTGCCCGGCACAAAAAAACTGGCTCAGCTGCTGCTTGGCCAGTTTTTTTGTGCCGTCTATCCGCTGAAATAGTCCCCATCTTTATCCATCAAGGACTTGCAGTCCACCTCCACCGGTACATCCACCACAGCACAGGGAAAAATGATGGTGAAAGTGGTTCCCTTTCCAATCTGGCTTTCTACCTGGATTTCTCCTTTCATGGCAGAAATCAAGCTGTATACGACCATCATTCCAAGACCGGTTCCTTTTCCTTCTTTGGTGGAATAGTACGGTTCCCCCAGTCTTTTCAGCTGCTCCTCTGTCATACCTGTCCCGCTGTCGCTGATTTCAATGTAAATATATTCTGCCTTTACTTTTGACTCTACCCTCAGCACGCCGCCGGCAGACATGGCCTCGAGGGCATTTTTAATAATATTGAGCATGCACTGCTGAAATTTATTGCGGTCCCCTTCTATAAAGCTGAGTGAATGAATATCCGTTTCCACTTCTACGGAGTTAAGATTTGCAAGAGGCTCAAGCACGTTCAAGACATGCCCCAGCTCACTGTCGACATCCACGCTCACCACTGTCTCAATGGTCGGTTTGGCATAGGTCAGATAATTTCGTATCACCTGTTCTGCCCGATCCATTTCCTGAAGCGCAATCCCGAGATATTCCCCGTCCTTGCGATCGAGCTTCTCATTCTGGATAACCAGCTGCAGAAAACCCCTGGCAGCTGTAAGGGGATTTCTGATTTCATGAGAAATGGCTGCGCTCATATGGCTTACCATTTCCGTTTTGATGCTTTGTTCAACCTTTTGCCGCAGCAGACTGTTCTTGCCGTTCATTTCAATCATGTAGCTGAGAATCAGGCTTCCTACTGCCGGTATGATAAAGTAGGCGAAATATTGCTCAAAATTGCTGATCGGATTTACGATCATGTCCATCCCTGCCATGATCAGGAGCGAAGAAACAGCGGATATGCATACAATGGTCAACAGCCTGGTGTCCACATTCTGCTTGTTGAACCACTTCCGGACTGAAAAGGTAAACAGGGCGATGGCAGGATAGATGAGAGCGGTCAGCCAGAAGCCTTCGTTTATCCCACCTACTGCCCTCAAGGTCAGAGCGATGGCCAATAAGAGGATCATGCCCCTCTCAAGATACAGTCCCGCTATAATAAAGGGCACCTGTCTCAGGTCAAATCGGAATTCATCTCCAACCTTAAAGGAAAGGAGAGCACAGATAATGAGTGAAATTATAAAATAATGGATAGAAAATACCCCTAATTTTTCATCTTTTTTATTCTCCATCCAAATCTGAAAAAAAAAGGATAAGACTAAAAGCAACGAAAGATTGAGAAGCAGGTTTTTTGTCGTTTCCAAAGTTCCACCGCCAATTTTTAAAGGCTTTTATAATTAAATGCTTAGAGGAGATTCCATTGTTAAACAAGGTGGATTGGAGAGGGCGCCCTTCGTTATACTCGGGACTCCTTGTTCAATAGCTGAAATGTTTTCGAAAAGCCTTTTCAATAATGACTAATTCTCTCTTTTTATATAAAATCCCTTTTTTAGCTCCTGGAAGAATTGAAATATTGTTTTTCCGGATTATCGGGTACCTGCACGCTTTGCAGCGAATAAACTAGGCATAGGCAATGGATGGAGTGTGAGTGGATTGGATACGAAGAATACCGCAGAAAATGAAAAGAATGCAAGCCGCAGCATATTAGACCTGGAAAAAGCAGTGGCACTTGGCGTCTGGATACAAGTCATTGGCCATATCATAGAAGTCACCTCATTGTCAGAGCTGCTTGAAACAGAGAGCAGCCCTGAAAGCACTGGAGAAAAACAAATCATAACAGGAGTATGGTTTCAAACCATCGGCCACATTCTCGAAGCCGTTTCGGTCACGAATCAGATCGGGCTGACAGATACAGCACGCCTGCTTGAAGAACAGAAGATAGCAATTGCAGGAGATGTGCTGGTTTCACTCGGAGCAGCCATTGAGGCTGTCGGGGGAATTAAGGTGCTTAAGGAGGAAGAACAGGGCGCCGCTCCATTAATCGTTACTTAAAAGCACCGCCTTTGTCCTGCTTTATCGCAGGGGATTATTTGTTTTTAGAAGCTTCCGTGAAAGGGTCATTTGGAGGATTTACCGGGAACCGGCAGCGGAATACAAAAGCCAGCCGTATAGGCTGGCCTGACTGCATTATGCTTTTTTCTGGCTGCTGACTTCCTCCCAGAAGCTGTTACTTTTTGTGTCCTCCAGCTGCCTTGCCCCTTCAAGCAGGGTCTCTTCAAGGAGGATGCGGTTTTTGTAATACTGGGTTTCGGAAGATTTATAATAATAACGGACGGCCTCTGCTTCCGGCAGAAATTGTTTTCCTAGCTTGAGCAGGAAGGTTACCGGAAGACCGTCAAGCGATCCGCTGTCTTCATTGACAGGTACAATCTGTGAAACTTCCTTCCGAAGCGGTGCTGTTTCGGGTGTATGACCGGCTCCATGGATGGCTGTTTTTTTCATCTGCTTTTTTTGCAGTCTTTTTTTCTTGGATTTAATCAGGAAGTTCTTAACCTGCTTTGTTTCAGTTTGTAAATCATTCATGCTGCACTAAACTCCTCTTACTATATAAATTTCGTTAACTGAATGAAAAAACCTCTAAAGATATTATATTACCATACTATTATTCCAGGAAGAAGCCTTGCTGGAAAAAACATAGCAATTTAATATTTTCCAATGATGGGCCGCCGGGAAATAATCGGGAAATGGGAGACTGTCCCCATTTCCCGCAAAAAAAGACAACGGGAGGAAGTCCCGTTGTCTTTTTTTATTGGATGTTCGTGATGCGCCCTTCTATGGAGGCGTTGATTTTTCCGCCTTTGAAGGTGTCTTGGATATAGGAGACGAAGGCTTCCAGGTCAACTGGTCCGTATACCCGTTCTTTTCCTTTTAGAACGGTGTAGTTATCTCCTCCGCCTGCCATGAAGTCATTCACGACTACGTTATAAACGGCAGTGTCGCTGATTGGAGTGCCATCGCTTTTTGTCAGCTCCACTACTCTTTCTGCCACCGGCTTCTTAAAGTCTGCTGTGTACTTCAGGCCGGAAATCTGCAGTGTTTTAGGGCTGCCATCGATAACCCACTGCTGCTGAAGAAGCGTTTTGATTTCTGCACCAGTCAATTTAAGCTGGACAAGCACATTGCCAAATGGCTGGATTTTAGCCAGGTCAGCGTAAGTGATGGTACCTTGTGGAAGGTCAGCACGGATGCCGCCTGGATTCATGAATGCAAAGTCAGTGCCTACGATGCTTGCTTTCATGGAATCGGCAATCAGGTTTCCGAGCGCTGCTTCCTGGGTATATGCGTTGTCACGTGTGATTTTAGCATCAGTCGTGCCAAGCGGCTGAGTCAGTTCAGGGAACTGAGCCAGGTATTTATCGATCAGTGCTTTAACACCCGGATCTGGAGTGATTCCCTCCTGGGCGACAGTCACGATTTCTGCTTTCTTCGTTACGATGTCCTTCGTCTTTGGGTCGATTTCGAGATCAACGTCAGAGAAGGCGGTACCATACGAATAGGATTGGACAAGGAGCTTATTGTCCACTACATTATTCAATTTAGCATGGTTGTCACCCGCGAAGATGACATCCACTTCATCGTCCACTGCATTGGCAAGATCGACTGCTTCCCCAGTGACCACCCCGTTTTTATCTGAGCCCGGGTCATGGGAAACGATGACAATCGCCTTGATTCCTTTAGCTTTAAGCTCTTCGACCGCTTTGTTGACAGCTTCTGCCTGAGGGATGAATTCGACTCCCTCGATGCCTGCAGGGCTGACCTTAGAAGGAGTTGCGTTCGTAACTACACCGATGAATCCTACATCAACGCCGCCTACATTCTTGATGGTATATGGATCCAGTACCGGCTTTTTCGTATCTTTATAGACTACATTTGCAGCTACATAAGGGAAGTTCAATCCCTTGAATGTAATATCAGGATTTGTCGGGGACTTGCCGCCATTAATTTGAGCGAGCATGGTCGCTACGCCTTTATCAAATTCATGGTTTCCGACTGTCCCGATATCAAAGCCCATCATGTTAAGGAACTCAAGCGTCGGCTCATCCTGAAGCTTTGAAGAAACCGGTGCGCTTGCACCCACTGCATCTCCCGCTGAAATCAGCAGGGTATTCGGATTTTGAGCTTCTCTTTGTTTCAAGTAGGCAGCCAGATAATCCGCTCTGCCCTGCTTTACACCGCCAAAATCGGAAGTAGTATCAAGCTGTCCGTGCAAATCATTTATTCCAAGAAGCTGAAGTTTGATGTTTTCCTGCTTTGGCTTTGATAGATTGATATTGAAGATGCCGAATCCTGCTGCATCCTTTGTTCCTGTATAACTGATTTTGCTGCCTGCAGCAATGTACTCTTCAGCCTTTGGAGAGGTAGTGAATGTTACGTTCACATCGCCCTCAACCGGCGCGATCGACCAGTTGCCATCAGCTGACGGATTGATTTCCTTCACCTCTGAAATATAATCCATAAGGATCTGGCGGTTTTCATCCGCGGAATCAACCACATATTCGCTTCCCTTCACACCAGGGAAGTTGCCGCCTCCGCCTGCACGGTAGTTATTCGTGACAACGATGAAATCCTGTGCAGGATCTACAGGCTTGCCATTGTACATCAGATTGGTGATCCGGCTGGAATCTGAAACCTTGACGCCCTTTAAGTCATAGCGTGCAGGCTTTGTCACATCCACCTGGTATGTAACTCCATCAATAATGTCGAAGTTGTATACCTGGAAGGATGGATTCAGCAGCGATTGTGTTTCAGTTTTGGCCGGGTCGATTGTGTTATATTTACCTGCTGACATCTCCAGCCATTCTTTGACTACTGAACCTTTTACCTTGATTGCCTTCAAGGTGTTGTCATACAGATAAAGATCTCCGGCACTCCGGATTGTCAGATCCCCGGCCTTGATTTCTGTGTACTCTTCAACGCCATTGCGGCCTGCCTTGAAAGGTGCACCGACTGATAGGATCGGGAGGTTCTTATATTCAGGCTTATTGCTGTTGATATACTTTTCAACATACCATTTTTGCGCATTTGTCACGACCTGTACAGAAGGATCATCCTGTACCAGGGAGAAATAGCTGTGGATCGGGGCAGTAGTTTTTCCTATCGGTGTATTGACATATTTCACTGTCGCCTTATGGTCTGGATCAACAGCTTTGACAATCCCTGTATCTTCTTTAATTCCAGCGATGCTTCTGTTTGAGGACAAGGATGATTTCACTTCCCACTTGCCTCTCACCTTTTCAATGACCATGTCGATTAAGCCGAGGTTATTGCCGCCGTATCCTGCCTGGACTGCCGCTACGCCATTGATAGTTCCTTTTGCATTGTCAACGCCAGGAAGCGGTTTGCCGTCAGCGCCCTTGAACAGGACATCCAGTGCTGCATCATTTGCCGCTGGGAATACCTTGTGGGTGTGCGAGAAAGTGATGGCATCGATATCTTTTACCTTACTGAGTGCATACACTACATCTTCCGTGTTATTCGTATCACCATTGAAGCCGGTATGGGCCATCGCGATGATGATGTCAGCACCTTCCCTTTTCATATGAGGGATATATTTCTTGGCTGAATCAATGATGCCTTTAGCGATGACTTTCCCTTCCAGGTTCGCCTTGTCCCAATCGGTGATTTGCGGTGGTACGAAACCAATATAGCCGATCTTAATGACCTTCGTTTTGCCGTTGTTGTCTACTATTTTTTTATTGACGATTTTGTAAGGATTGAATTGGTTTTTATCATTGTTGGGGTTTTTATCATGATCGTCCTTGTAAACATTAGCGTTCACATAAGGAAAGTTTGCATCGTTAATGGCTTCATTCAGATAGTCCAGGCCATAATTGAATTCATGGTTTCCAAGGGTTGCAGCATCATAGCCAAGCTGGTTCATAGCCTTATAGACCGGGTGAACTTCCCCTTTCTTCAGCGGCGCTATTTTTGCTTTATAAGTACCGAGAGGGGTTCCCTGGATTAAGTCTCCATTATCAACCAGCACACTGTTCTTCACTTCTTTTTTTGCTTCTTTTATAAGTGCGGCGGTACGGGAGAAGCCTACTGTGCTCGATGGGGAATCTTTGTAGTAATCATAGCCTAGTAAATTTGTGTGGATATCCGTGGTTTCCATTATTCTCAGATTGAATGTCTGGTCCTTCTTCTCCTTCTGCTTCCCATGGGCGAAAGCCGGAACTGAAACTTGTGTTGAAAAAATACCAGCTGCAACGGTTGCAGCAACTACTTTCTTGAACGTCTTATTTTTCATTCATCTCAACCTTTCAGTATGATAAAGAACAATGTAATCTTACACCCTGTTTATTAATACAGGGTAAACACAGTAAACAGATATTGTAAATTTAATAGACTGTCTCTTCCCTCTAATGGATTCTGGCAATCTGCCTATCTGGTTAGCCTGCCCTTCCATATTATATTATGAATAAGTAGTTTCTTCCTCCTTCCTAAGTCCCTTTTTAAAAACCAGAAAAAGCTGACGGTCAAACGTGAATTTCGCCGACCAAATATTCCAAAATCATTGATTTATATGATAATTCTCCATTTTCCCAAAGGAATTTTCCAATTATTATCCACAATTTTCAACTAGGTATTATTTACTATTTAATAGACAAGTAATATTTTCCATTATAAGCGTGGGAGAAACTTCATTCTGTCAGCCCACAGACGCCTTGTTAGTTTTGGGAGGCTTTGAGGTAAAGATATAAAAAACAAAGGAGCTGACAGCGTTGTATATGGAATTCCGGGAAACCTCACATAGGCCATACCCCCTGCCAGGCTCTCCCTGGTTCATGAAACAGGAGTGGAAGAGTCTATTCTTCCTGCATTGGCCCATTCCCCGGGATATCGTCCGGAGTCAGATTCCCGCCGGACTTGAACTCGATTTATATGAAGGAGAGGCCTGGGTCTCCATTACTCCCTTTCAGGTTAAGAGAATGCGGATGCACGGTGTCCCTCCCCTTCCATTTCTTCATTCGTATCTTGAATTGAATGTAAGGACTTATGTCCGGCATAAAGGAGTGCCCGGTATTTACCTTTGGAGCCTGGATGCCAATCATCTTCCTTCCATTGCAGGGGCACGAGTGCTTTTTTCGCTCCCTTATATGCTGTCCCGCATGGACTTTAAGGAAAATGGAGGTCTTATGCGCTATTCTGCGGAAAGACTGCTCCCAAATAAACGAAATGAAGCATTTGTGGCAGAATTCAAGCCGTTTGGGGACATATCCGAGCCCGATGAGGGAAGCGTTGATCATTGGCTTTCGGAAAGATACTGCCTGTTCTCGGTCCGTAAAGGAAGAATTTACCGCGGGGATATACATCATGATAAATGGAAAATATCACCGGCACATGCCGCGGTTTCCCAAAATACTGTCGCCTCCATGTTTCCTCCATCCTTTTTTAAGGAAGAGCCGCTAGTCCGGTATTCACCGCTTAGACGTGTCTTTTTTTATCCTTTTAAAAGAATGGGATAAACCATTGCACATGCATTCCCTCCACACAGCATAAGTATGTTATAGCATCTATATAAGGAGGGACAACATGCAGATCCACGTTGTCAAAAGAAATGAAAGTCTATCATCCATTGCCGGCATCTACGGAATTACGGCTGAAGAGATCCGAACCGCCAATGAAGTCCCAAACCCTAATGATTTAGTCGTCGGCCAGGCCCTTGTCATTCCGATAACCGGCCGCTATTATTTTGTCCAGCCGGGTGACAGTCTGTGGTCCATTTCAAGAAGGTTCAATACAACACCCGCTGAGCTGGCTTCCGTCAATGGCATATCTGTCTCCCAGCCCCTTTCCCCCGGTTTCAGGCTGTACATACCCCCAGGGCCGAAGCGGACGGCAGAGTTTAATGCATATGTAGAGCCCCGGGGCACTCCTGTTGCTGAACCGCTCGTCAATGATACCAGGAGGAACGCTCCCTACCTAACCTATCTGGCACCTTTCAGCTATCAGGCTAAACGGGATGGCAGCCTGATGGCTCCGCCCCTGGATAACTTCCCTGCCATTGCCAGGGAAAACGGAAACGTGCTGATGATGGTCATTACCAATCAGGAGGAAGGCCAGTTCAATGATGAACTGGGCCGCATCCTTCTGAACGATATGGCCATTCAGGACCGCTTCCTGGACAATATTGTTGCAGAAGCAAAGCGCAGTGGATTCCGCGATATTCACTTTGACTTTGAATTTCTGCGGCCTGAAGATAGAGAGGCTTACAACCGTTTCCTCCGGAAAGCAAAAGCACGGTTTGCCGAAGAAGGGTGGCTGCTCTCCACAGCTCTTGCACCAAAAACAAGCGCGGCACAGCAGGGCAAATGGTATGAAGCCCATGATTATAGGGCGCACGGTGAAATTGTCGATTTTGTCGTAATTATGACCTACGAATGGGGATATTCAGGCGGGCCTGCTCAACCGGTTTCCCCAATCCGGGCGGTCAGGAGAGTCATCGAATATGCACTTACTGAAATACCCGCCCAGAAGATCATGATGGGACAGAATCTTTATGGATATGACTGGACCCTCCCCTTTGTGCCGGGTTCCACGGCCAAGGCGGTAAGCCCCCAGGCTGCAATCCTGACGGCCTCCAGGCAGAAAGTGGAAATACAATACGATACAAGGGATCAGGCGCCTTTTTATACCTATACAGACAATGATGGAAAGAAGCATGAAGTGTGGTTTGAGGATGCCCGTTCCATCCAGGCAAAATTTGATTTGGTGAAGGAGCTCAATTTAAGAGGAGTCAGCTATTGGAAACTGGGTCTCTCCTTTCCCCAGAACTGGCTGCTGATTCAGGATAATTTCAATGTGAGAAAAAGATGAGGAAAGTACCGGCTGTGCCTGTCAGGCACAGCTTTTGTAGTTTCTTAGCATGTTCTGCTGTCGAAAACTTATTTTTCATATTTTTTGAAATTATTAGTTTTTAATATTATACTAACTTTGAAACCGCTTACAGAACTCTACATAAAACCAGCCATTTCTAAGGAGGAATTTCAAAATGTCAAATGTTACATTGGAAATTAGTGAAAAGCTGAGTTCATTTTTGCAGGGCACCAAAAAGTTTTATGTGAATGGTGAATTTGTTGAAAGTGCAGACCAAAAGACTTTTACTACACCTAACCCGGCCACAGGTGAAGTGCTTGCCACAATTTACGAAGGCTCTGAAGAAGATATCGACCGGGCCGTCAAGGCGGCACGCCAGGCATTTGATAACGGCCCATGGTCCAGGATGAGTGCTGCAGCCCGCAGCCGCCTGATGTATAAACTGGCGGACTTGATGGAAGAAAATAAAGAAGAACTTGCCCAGCTTGAAACACTGGATAACGGAAAGCCTATCCAGGAAACAAAAAATGCCGATGTTCCCCTGGCCATTGAGCATATGCGCTACTATGCGGGCTGGGCGACCAAGATTGTCGGCCAGACCATCCCGGTAAGCGGTCCTTATTTCAACTATACAAAACATGAGGCAGTGGGTGTAGTGGGACAGATCATTCCGTGGAACTTCCCGCTGCTTATGGCCATGTGGAAACTCGGTGCCGCCCTGGCTACAGGCTGTACAGTTGTCCTGAAACCTGCCGAGCAGACCCCGCTTTCCGCCCTTTACCTGGCGGAGCTGTTCGAAGAGGCAGGCTTCCCGGAAGGTGTGGTCAATATCGTACCGGGCTTCGGTGAAACGGCCGGCCAGGCGCTTGTAAACCATCCGCTGGTCGATAAGATTGCCTTCACTGGATCCACTGAAGTAGGAAAAATCATCATGAAGTCAGCTGCAGGCACCCTGAAACGGGTCACGCTTGAGCTTGGAGGCAAATCGCCTAACATCATCCTTCCTGATGCAGACCTGTCAAGGGCCGTGCCGGGAGCACTGAACGGAGTAATGTTCAACCAGGGGCAGGTCTGCTGTGCCGGATCGAGGGTGTTCATTCAGAAAAAGCATTATGATAATGTGGTCGCCGACATGACCCTTCATGCGAAGAAGATCAAGCAGGGCGCCGGGCTTGATCCAAGCACACAGATTGGACCGCTCGTATCGGAAGAGCAGCATAACAGGGTGCTTGGATATATCGAAAAAGGGAGGAATGAGGGTGCAGAAGTCCTTGTCGGAGGAAGCAGGCCTTATGAGGATGGCTACTTCGTCTCCCCAACGATTTTTGCCAATGTCAATGATGATATGACGATAGCCAGGGAAGAGATTTTCGGACCTGTTATCGCGGCCATGCCATACGAAGACCTGGATGAAGTGATAACACGTGCCAATGACAGTGAATATGGACTGGCCGCAGGATTATGGACCCAGGATATCGCCAAGGCGCATTATGTGGCTGGCAAGCTCAGAGCAGGAACCGTCTGGGTGAACTGTTATAACGCCTTTGATGCCGCTTCTCCATTCGGAGGCTACAAGCAGTCCGGAATGGGGCGTGAGATGGGATCATATGCGCTCGACAATTATACGGAAGTTAAGAGTGTCTGGGTCAACCTCAAGCAATAACAGGATGCAACTCAGTAAGAGTTACTGCCTAGACAAGCATTGGTACAAAACGTAGAAGCTCAGGGCCATATGGCTCTGAGCTTCTACGTTTGCATCGAGGACATTCAGCGGCCGTGCCTATGTGGTATGGAGCTTATAGCTTTTATAATCCGCATAAAGCAAATCGAGACAAATGAAAAAACTGTTCCCTTGAGAACAGTTAAAAAAAGGCCATACACTGGGAAAAGGTCGTTATTGTGTGAAAATTCGACAAAAACTTGGCATTCACCAAGCCCTTTTGGCGAAGGCCATAGTTTTGCTTACAAAAAGGCTATGCTTTTTCTTCGTACGAGCAAAGCTGACGAAGCTTTCCTTGTGCTGTCCGTCGTGTGTTAAAATATCTTCTGATGAGCTAAAGAAAGCACATTTGACTGAATGTGCTTTTTCGAATTCGTTCATATGCTACTTCACTAACCCGCCTCTTAACTGAGTAACACCTAATTCCAAATACCCTTTTAAGCAGGACAACATAAATACCCAGCCTTCTTTATTATCTAACAATTGACTAATCAATTCTTCATCATTATCTTTAAAGCCCTCTTCTATTACTTCGATAATTGTATCGGAATTGTCCAATTCTTCTAGCGAAATGGTTACAATATTTCCTTCTCCATTTGCACCCCATTCGTAAACAATTTTCTTATTTTTCTCGATTTCTAAAACTTTTATATCAAGCTGTGCATTGTATTCCTCATATTTAACCGTAATGATTTTATCTTGTTCCCATCTTTCAGAACTTGATGAAAACCAAAAGTTTCCGATTTTTTTGGGATCTACAAATGCTTCAAATACTTCATTAGTTGGCTTTAAGATTTTAAACTTAGTAACATTTTTCATACGTATCGTTCCTCTCTTTTGTAAATTCAAATTTAAGATTTTTCCATATCCTCCCTCTTATAATTAACTCAGGGAGTGAGAGTATGGTGAGAGATGGATTTAAACCTTCTATAATTATTTGTTCATCTTCGTAGTTTTGGGTTTTTCACTAAGATATTTTGGAATGCCATTCGAGGACTAGAAAGCCTAGGACAGTTTTATTCTTTTCACGTTACTATATTAAACTATAGTAATAGAATATCTATTCTACTAATTCGTGGTAAAATCCTTTATTCTAACCCATGCCATCTCTCCATAAAATCAATTATTCTGAATGATGACCACTATAATGCTCTAACTGGATTACGTTGTCTTTTATTACTACTAAAGCAGAAGCAATGCTATAGTTCCGACTCTTGATTTCCTCTATGTAAGATATTAAATTCTGATAAGTAATTTTTTCAATTAATGACATCCTTATAACTTAAAATTAACTTCCTCAGTCTCTGTTACTCGGAATTGAACATAAAAAGGCTGGTTATCTTCGTTTAAACAATATTCTTTTCACTGTTTGAAATTTTTCCAGGTGACCATTTACAATTTGTCTATCTACTATATAGCGCATAAGAAACAGGGTGATTTTTCCATATCCAGCCTGTATAAAAACGGCTTTCTTTATAAAAGCCGTTTCCTTTTTTATTGGCTGTTCTCCAAAAGATTTTGCATATTGAGCAAGGAGGTTATTTTTCTCTCCAGGTGCCTGCTAAACTGGCTTACTGATATAATTGCCTTTACAGAACTCATTAAAAAACATCTTTTAGAAAAAAAGCCCTGCTATTTAATCCTTTGTGCAAGCCCATGCCAGACATAATAGACGCCCTCGGAAGCTTTGGCTGCATCCTGCTGGACCCAGCCTGCATAGTCTCTCCATTTGCGATCCATGCTGTCCACCGGAACGATCCCTCTCCCCATCTCAACCATTAAAAGGAATACAGTAATCCCCGTGTCCCTTTCAAGCTCGAGCAGCGATTGGTAATACTGAACGAATTCTTGGCGGATATCCCCTTCATTGCCCAACAGCCGATCCTTTATCCAGACTTCGAATCCTTCCACTGCCAGTGAGCCTTGGCAGCCGGGATGATTCAGGGCATCTTCCATGGAATGGCCCATATAGGCAGAAACCAAGTTAAATTCTTCCCCAGTGCTTCTTAGGAATTTTCTTTTGCCTGAATAGGCACCTCCAATAACGAGCTGCACTGCCATTGCCCCCCTCTTTTCTCAAGGTTCAACTCATACCCTCCTCCATAGGGAATCGGGATTTCAAAAAAATCTTTTTCCGGCACGAGGTCAGATATAATACTCCTGATAACACCGCCATGAGTAACAATGGCAGCACAGTGCCCCGCTTCATCCTTCAGCAGATCTTCCATGAAAGCATTCACCCTCGCTCGAAAGCTGACTCCTGTTTCCCCTGAAGGCGGATGGATATTCATCCAGTCTGAAAGCCACCTTGTATAGGAGGAATCTTCTTTCAAGTCTTCATAGGTAAGGCCATCCCAGCTCCCAAAGTCCATTTCTCTCAATCTCTCATCTATTGTAATCGGGGATTTAGGCCATAACAGCCCGGCGGTCCTAAGACAGCGCTGCAGTCCGCTTGAGAAAACGGGTGCAGTACTCCAAAACCCGGTTTTCGGCTTCAATTCTCTCAGTGCAGCCTCACATAGCGGAATATCTGTATGTCCAAGGTACCTCTTCTCCTTATTCCAGACGGTCACACCGTGGCGTATAAGAAGTATGCGGAAACTGCGGCGAGATTCCATAGCTCAGCCCCCTCTATAGAACCACCAACCACATCTCCATTAATGCCACCTAAGGTACGCACGGCCCATCTCCCGTATAAATAAGTTGCCAGAAACTGCAGGACGATCAGCAGCAGGACTTTCCAATCCAATAATATAAACGGCAGAGTCCAAATAAGGGAAAGGAGGATATCGGAAAATGCAAGGTTTTGCCTCCAGAAAAAAGCCAGTCCCTCCCGCTTAAACGGTTCGAAGAAAAATAGGAGCCAGAGAGCCTGCAGACGTGCCAATATCGGGATAAAGGCAAGAATGATAAGCAACTGCCCGGAGGGTTGTTTTGTTAATGTATACAGAAGACCTGCTTTCCAGGCGAGAAGCAGGAGGCAGGCGATAACACCAAAACTGCCTGTACGTGGATCCTTCAGAATTTCCCGCTTTTTTTCCATAGGCTGGTTAGATCCAGCAGCATCTGCTAGATCCATCAAACCATCCAGGTGGAGCCCGCCTGTATACAGGATAGGTACAGTCACCAGCAATAAAGTCATAAGAATGGGCGGCAGCCCGCTTTGGAAAAGGGCAAGGACGCCCGCCAGCATTAATCCAAGCACCATCCCGGCAGCTCCGAAAAACCTGAGTGCCCATTTGATTGTCTTCGTGTTTATTTCACATTCCATATGGACCGGGATTCTGGTGAGGAATTGAAAGGCAAGGCCAAATCCATGCATGACAGACTTCATATCAGCACCTTACCCTGATTTTTCCATATAACAGGAATGCCGGCCGCAGCCTGAATCACATCATCCGCGTTCTGTATCACGAGCCGGTGAAGGGATTCCAGAATATATATATATTTTTGTACTCCATCCGTACTGGAAGGGAGTCCTTCGTTCACGTCATTTGAAACAATGTATAAAGAGCATTCCTTTTTGACAGCTGTCAGCAGGAATTGACTGAGCTTTTGTTCCGCTTCTGCCAGGCTTTCACCCAGCCCATACATGATGTTTGCTGTCCATACGGTCAGGCAGTCCAGCAGGATCGTGGAGTGATTTGGAACACCGGAGAGCACTTCAGTTAGATCGTACGGTTCTTCAAAAGCCAGCCAGCACTTTCCTCTTTGCAGCTGATGCCTTTTGATGCGGTCTTCATGGGCAAAGTCACTTTTCTTTGCTGTTGCGAGATAAACAAGACGGGCGAAAGGATAAAGCTGTTTCACTCTATTATAATTCTCCATTGCGAGCTGTTCAGCCAAAGAGCTTTTACCCGATCGTGCTCCTCCTGAAATAAACGTAAGCACCGCTTTCCTCCTTAATTGGAAAGAGTCATTGTTCCTGTCTTGAGCCATCCGCGCAGCTCTGCCATGAACAGATCCCTTGATCCATATAAATCAGCGGCATTTTTATCAGCCCCTATGACGACCGAGCCAGAATCATGACCGGTATCCGCGGATAATCCCATCCCGGCAAGCTGCATGGCCAGATGGATGAGATCCAGATCACTCAATGGCAGATGAACAAACAGGAAAAAATTGCATTGTGCATCAGACCTGGCAGTCCCAAATATGCATGGAACCCCCATCAAATTGATTTCTTTATATTCAAGATCCCCCATACCCTGATCAGCAAGAATAAAATACTCTTGAGGCTCTTCCGCTGGACACCGGCTATACCTAAGGCCTGAACACCAACCCAGGCCCTTTCCGCCACTCCCTGCCGTAAGCGTTCTGAAGGAGGAACCGAGATGGAGTGTAAAAGGGCCTTCCCCCTCCGAGACCACAAACGGCGAAAGCGGTTTTTCCTCTGGTGCAGAAAACGGCCGGGGCATATAGACAACCTGAGACCCAGAAAGTTCGGGATGGGGCAGAAGCTTGATTGGTGTATCATACACATCGCTGAGTAATGCTTCGTCTTCCGGGTGGAAGCGGCTGCCTGTGCGTACCATGTTCCCGCTTTTCATCAAACCGAAGCCGTCTGCAAACATAGAAGCAATGTTTAAATCATGCAGAATCGCAAGCACCGTTAAATCCCTCTCCTGCTGGAGAAGCCTCAGGAGCTCCAGAATTTCCAGGCTGTGCTTTAGATCCAGATGATTAGTCGGCTCATCCAGGATAATTAATTCCGGTCCCTGTGCCAGAGCTTTCGCCAGCAGGACCCGCTGCTTTTCCCCCCCGCTGAGTGCATGGAACGACTGCCTGCGGAACTGGTCTATATGTGTGAGCCTCATGGCTTCCTCTACTGCCTTCTTGTCTTCCTCTGTTTCTTCCTGGAAAAAACGGCTTTCCTGATAGGGATACCGCCCCAGGGCAACAATCTCTTCCACCGTAAAGTCAAGTCCGAGCTGGTTTTCCTGGCTCAGGACGCTTACCTTCCTGGCCAGTTCTTTTGGACTGTAATGCTTCATGCTCTTGCCATCTAGATATACCTCCCCGGCTTCAGCCGGCAGGATTCCCATCAGCAGTCTTACCAGAGTCGTTTTGCCGCTGCCATTCGGCCCCAGCAAGGCATAAAAGCTGCCTCTCTTCACATCGAAAGTGACATTTCGGACAGCCGTTGCTCTTTTTCCATATCCACCTGTTAGATTCTGGACTTGAAGCATGTTATATTCCCCTTCTTCTCATTCTTTCTTTAATCATCAGCAGTGTAAAAATTGGTGCACCGACCAGGGCGGTCACAACGCCTATCGGCAATTCTCTCGGAGAGATGGCTATTCTTGAGATTAAATCGGCCAAAACCAGATATCCTCCTCCAATCAGCAGTGATAGCGGCAGTACATGCTTATGGCTGGAGCCGGCTATCAGCCTTACCAGATGAGGAATGACAAGCCCGACAAAGCCAACTGCGCCCGAAACAGCGACAGCGCTTCCTGTCAGCGTTGATGCTGCCACCAAAATCAGCCTTTTTTTCCTTCGGACGTCTATTCCCGAAAACTGGGCAGCCTGCTCACCCAGAACCAGGCCATTCAATTCGCGTGTATTCATCAGCAAAAGGGCAGCACCTATTATGAAAAACGGCATGATCAGCTTTACATGATCCCAGCCCCGCATGGACACGCTTCCCATAAGCCAGTAAAGAATCTGCCTTACATCTTCCTGTGGGGATATGGCCATAAGCAGTGACACAAGTGCTCCTGTGAAAGATGTAAGAATGATCCCGGCGAGGATGATCGTTTCATTGGCCAGTGAACTGCTGGCGAGCCTTGTGATCCAAAAGACCAGCCCGAGCGTCAAAAATCCGCCGGCAATGGCAAACACAGGAAGAGTGAACCCATGCAGCCAAATAATGTTGATCTGAAAAAAGATGGCTAGGACCGCACCGAGGGAGGCTCCTGATGATACCCCGATCGTATATGGATCTGCCAGAGGGTTCCGGAGGAGGCCTTGAAATGCAGCGCCTGCAAGAGAAAGGGCCGCGCCAACCAGGAAGGCGAGCATTACCCTGGAAAAACGGATTTCCCAGATGATCATTTCTGTGCTTTTGGGCCCATCATATACATCCATGCCCGTAATATGATCTGTAATAATTTTTAAAATATCAGGAACGGTTATGGAAACCGTTCCTGCAAAAACTGCCAATATAATGGAGAAGATAACGAATACAAGCGCAAATAGGTATAGAAAAGCAGCGCGCTTATTTGAAAATGTCTGGATAGATTGCTTTTCCAAGGAGTTCCACTCCCTCCGCCAGCCGCGGCCCAGGGCGGGTAACAGTATCGCTGTTAACATCAAAGACCTGTTTATTTTTGACTGCCGGCACCTCGGCCCAGCCTTTTCTGTTTAAGACCTGCTGATCCGGATTCTTCACATAATAGCCATAGGTAGTAATGATAACATCGGGGTTATACTTAACCGCCTCTTCTTCATTGACTTTCACCCAGCCAGTCTGTGATTCAGCCACATTAACGGCTCCGATTGCATCAAGCATTTCCTGCATGAAAGTATCCTTGCCCGTGGTATAAATTTCCGGTTGAGGCGAAACTTCCACCCATACACGCTTTTTATCTTTGACTGTTTTTGCTTTTTCCTTAACATCTGCTATCCGTTTCTTCATATCCTGAATGACTGTATCTGCTTTTTCAGGGGTGCCTGTTGCCTTGCCCATAAGCTTTATGGAATCGTAAACCTGGTCAAATGTATTTTTACTGCTGTTAATGATCAATACAGTAATGCCGGCATCCTTGAACTTTTGGATAACATCTTTATGATTTTTATAATGATAATCATCAAGCAGGGCAAGATCAGGCTGCAGTGACAATACTTTTTCAACATTTATCTCCTGTGAGCCTACCTTTTCTTTCTCTGCTGTCTCCTTTGGATAATTATCATAATCGGATACACCAGCGATTTTGTCCCCAAGACCGAGGGAAAAAGCAATTTCCGTTGTGCTTGGAGTAAGAGAGACGATTTTTTGAGGCTCTTTTTCTATCGTTACCTTTTCGCCTTCATCATCTGTCACTGTAATTGGGAAAGCTTTTTCATTTTCGTTCTGACTGGATTTATTTTCTTCTTTTTTAGGCTCTGCTGTGGAGCCGCAGCCGCCAAGCAGGGCAGCGGTAAGTATAAATAGAATGGACAGCAGGCTGAAGTGCCTGGTTATATGTGTTTTCATGAAGATCCTCCAATGTTTTGATTAATGTTTATTTGACACTCCGGCCCCTTCAAAGGTAGCCATATTCTTGGCCATATCAACAGCCGCAGCAAGGAGCGGGTAGGCAAGTGCGGCACCGCTGCCTTCTCCGAGCCTCATGCCAAGGCTTAACAGCGGTTTCTTCCCTAGATAATCAAGTGCAAGACCATGGCCGGGCTCAGCGGACTGATGGCCTGCGATCATATAATCGGAAACATGCCCGTTGAATCCAGCCGCAATCAGTGCTGCTGCCGTACAGATAAAGCCATCAAGCAGGATGGGCACCTTCCTTGAAGCGGCATACAGCATGGCTCCGGTCATGGCACCAATCTCAAATCCCCCGACTGCTGCCAGTATGCCTGCAGGATCATTTCGGTCAGGCTTCCGCCTGAGCAGCGCCTCCTCAATGATTCTTTTTTTATGTAACAGCCTGCTGCCTTCAGTGCCGGTTCCAAGACCGGCTGTAAGTTCGACCGGCTCTCCGGTCACTACTGAAACGATGGCAGAGCTTGATGTCGTATTCCCGATTCCCATTTCACCTGGAATCAGAAGACCAGCTCCTCTGTCTAAAAGCTCCCGGGCGGACTCCATGCCAGCGAAGATTGATTCATATGCCTGTTCCCTGGACATCGCATCCTCGGCGAAGAAGTTCTTTGTGCCACTGGCAATTTTCCTCTTAGTCAGCCTTACATCTTCAATATCCTGGACCACCCCGACATCAACCACTTCGAGCAGGGCGCCTATGCGGCCGGCCAATACATTTACAGCCGCTCCTCCCTGGACAAAATTAAGCACCATCTGGCCAGTAACTTCCTGGGGATAGGCGGACACGCCTTCTGCACAGATGCCATGATCCGCTGCAAATACCACGATTCCCGGAGGCTCAATGCCAGGGTTGATTTCACCTTTGATGGCTGCCAGCTGGATCGCTGCTTCTTCTAGTGCACCCAGGCTGCCGGGAGGCTTTGTCAGGGAATTCAAATGTTCGAGCTGCTCCCTTCCATGTTTCTTGGAAAGCGGGGTGATCGACTGGATGACCGCTTCTGCTTTAATCTTCATCTTAAGGCCCCCCTGACCTGTTTATCAGTATTCTATGCCGTATATAGCCTTGACTCCTTCATCGTAATAGTGCTTCTCCGCTTCCACCACTGACACCAGATCTGCTATATCCTTCAACTCCTGTCTTGCACTCCTCCCTGTTACAATTACATGGAGCTTCTCCGGTTTATCCTTCAGGACCGACACTACTTCCTGTAGAGGCAGGACATCATCTACGGGAAATGAGTCTATGGCTAATGCATTATTTAATTCATCCAGGATGACTAAGTCGTAGTTTCCGCTGTTTATCGTTTCTTTAGCAGTTTCCCATGCTCTCTCCAGGGCTTTTCGGTGTATTTCAGGAGTCTTGGTCCAAGTGAACCCTTCCCCGAGCTGCTGCACATGCGCCCCGAGCTTTTCAAGACTGTTCTGTTCGCCGTAATTCCTTCCGGGCGACTTGATGAACTGGAGCATGGCCACTTTCATATCCCTGCCAAGCGCCCTTACTGCCACTCCGATGGCAGCAGTCGTCTTTCCCTTTCCATCTCCCGTGTAAATCAGGATACGGCCTTTTGTATTTTCTTTGTATTCCAGTGTGAATCCCCCTTTTCCCATTTTCGGTGGGTTCTATAGTCAAAAAGAAAGCAGAAAGCTTAATGGATTAAAATAGCCGAAAGAAAAAAAGCCCTGGACATATAAAGTCAAGGGCTTAGCATGCGAATAGCATCTCTCTTGACTTATTCTTCCCACCGAAGTATAAGTACTGCACTCTTTAAAAGCAGGTCTCCTGGCTTCACGTTCATTGAACTGCGGCCTTCCCAGCATTTAAGCCAGTGGCTGCACTGCAGTTCTTTCATCAACGCTTACAGTAGCGGGGGCTGCATCGGACTTTCACCGATTTCCCTATTATCCCTGTCAACAGGGCACTTTTAAAAAAGATATTCAGTTCGTTACTATTCTACCGGAAAAGTCGAAATTTGGAAAGGCATAGAGCCATCTTCTTTCTAAATGCCCCCACCCTGATTATCAGAGATAGGAAATGGTCTATACTATTTAAGAAGAATCAGCTTGAAAGGAGGGCGGCCGATGATCAACCCCAATACCGGAGAAGGTTCAGCCAGGCCCAAAAGGATTCTGGCGCTAGCTTTCATTGCTCTATTCATTTCCATTGTCTTTGGCACAGCGATCCATTTCCTTGAACCGGCATCCTTCCCATCGATTCTTGAAGGAATTTGGTGGGCACTGGTGACTGCTTCTACAGTCGGCTATGGCGATTATGCCCCGGCAAGCATTCCGGGCAGGCTTTTGGGAATGGTGCTGATTGTCACGGGAATCGGCCTGTTCACGACATATATCACAACACTGTCAGCTGCAGCGGTAACTGCCCAATCCAATTACCTGGCCGGACGGAAAGAATATCACCGCCAGGGTCATACGGTTATCATTGGCTGGAATGAACGATCAAGGCAGACGATCTTAAAGCTGAGGAGGACGGACGGCAGCACTCCGATCGTCCTGGTGGATGAAACATTGGAGCTTAATCCATTCAGGGATCATTCCATTCACTTTATCCACGGCAATGGCAGCCATGACCGAGTGCTTGCGCGCGCCAATATAAAAAATGCAGCAGCCGTTTTGATTACCGCCGGCATATCAAAGGATGAATATCAATGTGATGCCTTTACCATCATGTGCCTGCTTGCTGTCAAAGGGTTGAATCCCGGTGTCCGCTGCATAGCGGAAATTTTGACAGAGGAGCAGACGGAAAATGCAAAAAGAGCAGGAGCTGACACCCTGCTCCGCTCTAATGCAGTCATTAGTGACGTCATGGAACAGTCACTGGCTGGATTAAATCCTGACGAATAAATTCAGGGCCCCCGCTATTTAGTGGTCCCTTTTTCAGATTCCTGCACGGGCGCTCAGGTTGGCAGCAATATGGACTCAAGCTCTTTGACGAGTGATTTGCCGAGCTCTACATACCGGTCTGGAAATTCCGCGTCCTTATCGGCCGGCTCCTGGAATTGATTAAACGAAGCTGAAAAATTGCCGATCCCCGCGTGGTCATCGGGGCCTTTTTTATATTGATGGCTGAGCAGGAACGGCCTCCCGAGCATAACGGCTGCTCCCCTCGTATCCAGCCCCCCCTCCACCGCGCGGAAAGGGACCCTCAGGAACTGGTAGCCGTTACGGCTGTCGATTTTATAATCAAAATACGCATGGTCGTAATCCCAGCTGCCGCTGATGCTGTAGCCCCTTGGCTTTAAAGTCTGCTCCAGGTCATATAACGAAAACGTATGCCCCTCAAGCTGTGAAGGAATTTCTATCATTTGTCCCACCCTCTCTTTTTTCCTTAGCATATCCGGGAAACGAGAGAAATACATTGGGAAATAATCCGGGAAATGGGGACTGTCCCCATAAAAAAACGGCCGAAGCCGTTTTTTTATAATCTCTTTTCAAGTTCTGCTTTTTTGTCTTCGAAGCCTGGTTTGCCTAGCAGGGCAAACATATTCACCTTGTATGCCTCGACGCCCGGCTGGTCGAAGGGATTCACTCCCAGCAGATAGCCGCTGATCGCACATGCTTTTTCAAAGAAGTATACAAGATATCCAAATGTGTATGCATCCATGGCAGGGATCGTCACAATCAGGTTGGGAACTCCGCCGTCTGTATGCGCAAGAAGCGTTCCCTCGAATGCTTTGTTATTAACAAAGTCGACGGTTTCTCCGGCAAGATAATTCAAGCCGTCCAGGTCATTTTCTTCGCTTTCGATCGATAGCTCATGTCGCGGCTTTTCCACTTTGATAACCGTTTCGAACAAGTCTCTGCGGCCTTCCTGTACATATTGACCAAGAGAGTGAAGATCAGTGGAGAAGTTGGCGGATGATGGGTAGATCCCTTTCTGGTCCTTGCCTTCACTTTCACCGAAGAGCTGCTTCCACCATTCAGATAAGTACTGAAGACCAGGCTCATAGTTGATCAGCATTTCGATCGTTTTCCCTTTGTTGTATAAAACGTTCCGCACTGCTGCGTATTGATAGCTGGCATTCTGTTCGATATCATCGCCTACAAAGTCCTCACGGGCCTGTGCTGCGCCCTTCATCATCGCATCAATATCAGCTCCGCTCACCGCGATAGGCAGCAGACCGACTGCCGTCAGTACTGAATAGCGGCCGCCCACATCATCGGGAATCACGAAGGATTCATATCCCTCTTCACTTGCCAATGTTTTCAGCGCACCACGTTCTTTATCCGTTGTTGCGTAGATGCGGCCTTTAGCTTCTTCTGCACCGTATTTTTCCTCAAGCAGCTTGCGGAAGATGCGGAATGCAAGGGCAGGCTCAGTCGTCGTGCCTGATTTTGAAATGACATTGATTGAAAAATCCCTGCCATCGAGCAGGTCCATCAAGTCTGTCATGTATGTAGAGCTGATGTTATTGCCGACAAACAATACCTGTGGTGTGCCGCGCTTTTCTCTAGGGAGTGCATTGTAAAAGCTGTGCTGCAACATTTCGATCGCTGCACGCGCACCAAGATAAGATCCGCCTATCCCGATGACCAAAAGAATGTCAGAATCTGACTTGATTTTCTCTGCTGCTTTTTGGATCCTTGCAAACTCTTCTTTATCATAATTCACCGGCAGATCTACCCAGCCAAGAAAATCGCTGCCTGCCCCTGTTCCTTCATGAAGGGAGTTATGTGCAGTGCGTACTGCATCTTTTAAGTATGTTAATTCGTGTTCGCCAAAGAATGATAACGCTTTGGAATAATCGAAACGTACATGTGTCATGTGTGTTCCTCCATATATTAGATTACTTTTTCACTTTACCTGAAAGCTCACGCTCATTTCAAGCCGAAGCCCCCCATGTAAGCGTACCCAATCATATTTATTTTTATGAATGGGCGGCATGGGCAGATAAAAGAAAAAGCGCACCCAGTATGCAGGGTGCACTTCACTTTAAAGGGCAGCTCTATAAATCGCCAGAACGTCCTCTTTATTCAGCTTCTTGAAGTTTCCGAATTCACCGTTAGCCATGGCTTTATCAGCCATCACGTCGATTTTCGAATCATCGATATCATAATCCGCAAGCTTTGACGGTGCTCCAAGGCTGCTCCAGAAGCTGCTCAGTGCATCGATTCCCTCAAGGGCAATCTCTTCATCACTTTTTCCTTCTGAATCAACATCAAGGACCCTCACTGCAAGCTGCTTGAACCGGCCAAGGTTTTCATTCATCACATGGCGCATCCAATTCGGGAAAATGATCGCCAGTCCGCCGGCATGAGGAATATCATATACGGCTGAAACAGCATGCTCTAAATTATGGGTCGCCCAGTCGCCGCGAATACCCATGGAAAGCATGCCATTCAGGGCAATCGTGCCTGAATAAAGGATGGTTTCTCTGTGCTCATAGCTCTCCAGGTTATCAAGTAGCTTTGGTGCAGTTTCCATCACAGTCTTCAGCAGGGATTCACACATTCTGTCCTGAAGCTCAGTATTTGTGCCCTGGTGGAAATACGTCTCCAGGGTGTGGCTCATCATGTCCACAATTCCATAAATAGTCTGATCCTTCGGCACTGTGAATGTATTCTCAGGTTCAAGGATGGAGAACTGAGGGAATGTCAGCGGGCTTCCCCAGCCATATTTCTCCTGTGTCTCCCAATTTGTGATAACCGATCCTGCATTCATTTCAGACCCGGTTGCCGCTAGGGTAAGGACCGTTCCAAAAGGAAGTGCTGCCTTTACTTCTGCCTTTTTGATGACAATATCCCAGGCATCTCCATCATATTTTGCACCGGCTGCAATAGCCTTTGTGCAGTCGATGACAGAACCGCCGCCAACCGCAAGCAGGAAGTCGATTCCTTCCTGTTTACAGATTTCAACGCCTTTTCTGACAGTCGATAATCTTGGATTCGGCTCAACACCGGAAAGTTCGGAAACCTCCACATCGATTTCCTTTAAATAATTTACTACTTTATCATATAAACCGCTTCTCTTTATGCTTCCGCCGCCATACACAAGCAGAACCTTTTTGCCATATTGAGGGATTTCATTTTTCAGCTGTTCGAGCTGGTCTCTACCAAATATTAATTTAACCGGGTTTTTAAAAGCAAAATTAATCATATTTCATCTGCCTCCTTCGCTTCTTATTATGCAAAAACGGCCTCACAATATCAAAGAAAAAGATTACAATTGCAAAAATGCTCTTTTATCCTTGCATACGTCCGCCTCTCGCCTTAGTTGCTCATCCTTTTGCAATTGAAATTCATCCTGCATATTTTTTTCCCAGCTTAAGCAATCTATAGATGAACCATCAAAAAAGGAGGATTTGCATGAGTGCAATTCAGCGTATCGCTCTAGTTCTTACCATTATTGGAGCTGTAAACTGGGGCCTGGTCGGTTTTTTCCAATTTGACCTTGTTGCCGCAATCTTTGGCGGCCAGGATTCAGCATTAGCAAGAATTATTTACGGACTTGTCGGCATTGCCGGGTTAGTGAATATCGGCCTGCTCTTTGTCCCCGACCGTGAAACTTCCGCGGCTGGACATCCTGATCCGACCCGGTAGCATAAGGATGGGCTTTTTTTAAAAGTCCTTAAAAATAAAGCCCGGGGAGAAAAACAATATGTTTTTCTCCCCGGGCTTTGGTGTGCCGGTTAATAATGGGTCCTTTAAGTGAATGGCGCGGCTGAGCTCCATATATTGAGGGACTTTGTTGGAATGCCAAGTGAGGTTGAATGCGGGTTACCATCTGCCAGGTAATTCGATATTGTGAACGGCGAGTAACTTCCTGCTTTGGCGAGTAAATGATGATTTCGGATAGTAAAATAGTTTGTTTGGCGAGTAAAAAAAGATTGCGGCGAGTATATTAGAAATTCGGCGAGTAAACGTCTCATTTCCGCGAGTAACAGCCATTTTAAAGTGGTGCTGATAGATTTTCCTCCAAACAATCCTCATGGACCGGCATGCATCCCTTCCCCGATCACTCATTCTGCTTCTCAACTAAATACTTTATTTACTGGGTATGAGAAAAGACCGCTAAAAGCGGCCTTCTGATTGTATAAATATTTATTTCCTCAAGATAAAACTTTTTTGATCCGTTCAATGGCCCAGTCCAGATCTTCCTTTGAGATGACGAGCGGCGGGGCAAAACGGATGACGGTGTCGTGAGTCTCTTTGCAGAGCAGCCCTTCTTCCTTCAGCTGTTCGCAGTATTTACGGGCAGGCTCTGTAAGTTCTACACCGATAAATAAACCGCGGCCGCGGACCTCTTTGATGACCGGATTTTTTATCTTTTTTAATTCGGCTTTGAAATATTCGCCAAGTTCATTTGAACGTTCGGCCAGTTTCTCATCCACCAGTACATCCAGGGAGGCAATGGAAACTGCACAGGCCATCGGATTTCCTCCAAATGTTGATCCATGTGAACCGGGATTGAAAACGCCAAGAATATCTTTATTGGCAACTACACATGAGATGGGGAATACGCCGCCTCCAAGCGCCTTGCCAAGGATATACATGTCAGGCTCGACTTCTTCCCATTCACAGGCAAACATTTTGCCTGAGCGGGCCAGCCCGGCTTGAATTTCATCGGCTATGAACAATACATTATTTTCCTGGCATAATTCTTTAGCAGCTTTTAGGAAGCCTTCTTCTGGTATGATGATGCCTGCTTCCCCTTGGATTGGTTCAATCAGGAATGCTGCTGTATTCGGGGTGACAGCCGCCTTCAAGGCATTCAGATCACCATATGGGACCAATGTGATGCCTGGCAGCATTGGACCGAATCCACGCTTATATTCTTCCTCAGAAGACAAGGAAACCGCCGTCATGGTCCTGCCATGGAAGTTGCCAAGGCAGGCAATGATTTCCGCCTTATTGTCTTCTACGCCCTTTACATCATAAGCCCAGCGCCTTGCCGCCTTGATAGCTGTCTCGACGGCTTCAGCCCCTGTGTTCATCGGAAGTGCCATATCTTTATTGGTAAGGCCGCAGATTTTCTCATACCATGGGCCAAGCTGATCATTATGGAAGGCCCGGGACGTAAGGGTAACCCGGTCCGCCTGGTCTTTAAGAGCTTGAATAATCTTTGGATGGCGGTGTCCCTGGTTCACAGCGGAATAAGCACTAAGCATATCCATATATTTATTGCCTTCAGGGTCTTTAACCCATACACCCTCTGCTTCTGCAATCACGATTGGAAGCGGGTGATAGTTAGGAGCACCGAACTTCTCAGTCTGCTCAATCAGGTGGTTTGATTTTGATTCTAAAGTCATCTTATATTCCTCCCATCCACTGTTTCCCTTCTATTGTACATGGAGAGATGGCATATTCAAACCCTAAAAATAATAGCGCTTTCCACCGCATTCAGAAAATTGAATTTTTATACAAGATTTACTCACTATATAGGGATAATAAAAACACAAATAGTTTTTCACTCGCAGCCCAAGCATGAAAATAACTGGAAAAGAACAATAAGGTGGTGGGGCGGAGCAAGTCTCAGGCCAGGAATGCCAGAAAGATAAATAATGTTCACACCCAGCTGCAGGAAGCCTCATGATACATGGAGCTCAGCCCTTTTCCACAAAAAAAAAAAAACAGATATGTTTTAGTCATATCTGCTTTTACTGAATCTATTATTTTTTGATTAAATCTTCGCGCTGAGACTGATCAATCCACTCTTGAAGCTTGTCTTTCAGTGTGTTAAAGCCTTCAGTGCTTTCAGTTGTTGATTTTATAGTAGCCTGGCGTTTCTTAGGAGCACGTTTTGGCTGTGCCTGCGGACGCTCCGGGGCTTCCTCCGTTGCACGGATTGAAAGGCCGATCTTGCCAGCGGCTTCATCGATAGAAAGTACCTTAACCTGTACTTCATCGCCTACTTTAAGATGCTCGTTGACATCCTTCACATAACCGTGGGTAATTTCAGAGATATGCACTAGACCTTGAGTTGAATCGTCTAAGGCGACGAATGCACCATAAGATTGAATCCCTGTTACTTTTCCCGTTACTACAGAACCTACTTCATATTTTTCAGACATGAGAACACTCCTATATTCATTAAATTTTTCATGTTTATATACGCAATTGTAAATTATAACACAAGCTTGACCTTTAATCAAAGGAAGCTTTAAAACTTCTGGACACAAGCACATGGCACAGCTTCTTTTTTCCTAGGGACATTCAACTATTCCGGCCTGCTGCAGTAAGATATGGATAAAAGGCAGCTGGAGGGAAAAATCCATGTCAGAGCTCGGTTACATCATCAAAGGCCTTAGGGAAAAACGAAATTTGACACAGCAGGAACTGGCTCTAAAAATTCATGTAGGAACCCATATTTTAGATAAGTTTGAAACGGGTGAAAAGACCCCCGATATCGGGACGCTGCTCCATCTGGCTGCCGTGCTGGAGGTTCCTGCCCGGGACTTGGCCATATCCGGAAAGTCATCAAAGGCCTCAGGACTGGAAGCGGAAATCGAACAGCTCATCAATCAGATTGGCCGCCAGAAGGCTGTGTGGATTCTAAGGAAAATCACGGAATGGAGTGAAGAAGACATGAACCGGATCCTTGAAGAAAAAAAAGGCGGGGATGCGCGGAATTATGTTTAAAAAAGAAATTTTCTGACCATACTTGTGATAAGGCTTTCTAGCTTTCTAGTATTCCCCCCCTTTTTTTAGGACAAAACAGATACTGTTTTGTCCTCTTTTTTTAGTCAGGGCATTATAGGTCTTTATCCTTTTCCTTTTCCTTTTCACCATTGAACCAGTTCTTGGGATTCAGCCTGCCCCTGAACTTTTTGGCAGCTTCTTTTCCAGCAAAAAATACGCCCGCCCAAAATAAAATTTCAGCTGCAATCAGCAGAAGAGCCGTCAGGACCACCTTTCCTTTCCCGCTAAGCTCTAGGAATGGAACGAGGAGAGGAGTCAGCCAAAACAGGGTTGAAATGACCAGAAGGATGATTCCAAGCTTAAGGGTTGATTTTCGATCAGATGCCATGAGCCATCTCCATTTCATTTAAATATCATTTATTTCATTGTACCCAGAGAATCCTGGGATCACAATCAATATCAATTACCAATTGCCTCTTCCCGCATAAAGGCGTGCCTTCCGGGAATCCTCCACATGAGGAGGTGATTTCAATGTCCAGAAGAAAAATCCTGGTACCGGGAGCCAGAGAAGGACTTGACCGGCTAAAGGCAAGGGTGGCAGGCACCATTAAACCTGAAGTTGCAAAATTTGAGGCAGCACGTGAGGCAGGCGTCCCCCTGAAGGAAGGCTATAACGGCGGTTTGACTTCCCGTCAGGCTGGCAGGACCGGAGGCATGCTTGGAGGGGGCATGGTTAAGGAACTCATACGTATGGCACAGGAAAACATGAATAAATAGGAATCTGCATCTGCAGGTTCTTTTTCTTCCCGGCAACCTTTAAATTCTTATATGTGGGTAAACTACCTAAAAAAGGAGGGGCTGTGGAATGGTGAAAATTCAGGGAACAACCGATTATACCTTAAGCAAAGAGTTATTTGCCAATGGTCTTTACTTTGAACATTATAAAAATCCGTCTTCTACGGAAACAATCGTTCTTATCCATGGATTTTTATCATCCGCTTTTAGCTTTCGTAAATTGATTCCTTATCTTGCGGAACAATACAGCATTGTCACAATAGACCTGCCGCCATTCGGCAAGAGCGGAAAAAGCAGTTCTTATATCTACTCCCATGAAAACCACGCCCGTGCCATCATTGAATTATTGGAGCACCTGAATTTAAACAGAGTTATATTATCCGGTCATTCCATGGGCGGACAGATTTGTCTTTATGTGATAAAACAGGCACCGCACCTTGCCTCGAAAGCCATCCTGCTCTGCAGCTCAGGCTACCTGAAAAAATCCGGACGCGCCCTGGTTCTTTCCAGCAGACTGCCGTTTTTCCACCTATATGTCAAAAGATGGCTGGCGAAATCCGGTGTCGAAAAAAATCTTCAAAATGTTGTTTACAACCATGCCCTGATAGACCAGGAGATGGTCGACGGATATATGGAACCTTTTCTCGACGATATGATTTTTAAAGGGCTCGCGAAAATGATCCGCGACCGGGAGGGTGATTTGGATTCTAAAGATCTGCAGAGCATCCACATTCCCTGCCTCCTCCTTTGGGGCGAGCATGACCGGGTTGTGCCGGCAGACGTCGGCAGAAAACTCCACGAGGACCTTCCCTGCTCCACACTGACGATCTTTAAGGACGCCGGGCACCTCCTGCCGGAGGAAGAGCCGGAAAAAGTATTTTCGGCAATCCAGGAGTTTTTGGGATAATCATCGAAGGCTGGCCACAGCCAGGTCCGGTTAATTTCATCAGGAAGCCTGAAAGGCATGAGTCTGCATGGGACAGGACTCATGCCTTTTCTGTTGTCCTGCTCCCAATTGACAACCAAGACCGCTGGCGCCTTTAAAGGCTCCCTACAGCTCGCAGGATTGGCTGTTCTTTAATTGGACAAGTGTGCGGGCTGCATTCATGCATTGCTCAGTACCCGGCGATTCACCAAATGAGAATTCCAGAATTTCTTTAATTTTTTCGGCAATGGTGCCGGGATTATCTGTTGTATATAACAAGCCCAGAATTTCTGCTTTTTCGGTTACATAGGAGTCTGCACCCATATCCAGTGGATCCCATTCATAAAGCCACTGATCAAGACTGATTGCTTCTTTATTATTATTTGACAAAATATTCACTCCATTTTGTAAATTAGATGATTTATGCGTCCATTCTATAGTATCATAAGTATTAAAATTAAAAATGGGGTGGAAATTTTGCCAAATAGTACACTTGATGAAATAATTCAGAGAACAAATACATCCTGTCTAAAGTGGGATTTAGCGGAGGAAAGGTTCGGTGCCCGCGAGCTTCTGCCCATGTGGGTGGCAGACATGGATTTCACTTCACCACAGGTGGTGATTGATGCGCTTGAGGAGAGGGTGAAACATGGTATCTTTGGCTATACCTCTCCTCAGGCCGGCCTTTACAATGCAATCATAGGCTGGATAAGGAAAAGCCATAATTGGGAGATTGAAAAACCGTGGATTCAGTTCAGCGCAGGTGTGGTTTCAGCGCTGCAGATAGCCATTGAGGCTTATACAGAACCCGGAGACACTGTTTTGATACAGTCCCCTGTTTATGCCCCATTCTTCAATGTGGTGGTGAAAAATGGCCGGAAGCTCGCCAATAATCAGCTGGTTTTGAAAAACGGCCGTTATTATATTGACTTTGACGATTTTGAAGAACAATTAAAATCAGGTGTCAAGCTGTTCCTTTTCTGCAGTCCGCATAATCCAGGCGGAAGAATATGGACGAGGGAGGAATTGGAGAAGATCGGCAATCTTTGCAGGCAGTATGATGTAAAAATCATCTCGGATGAGATTCATGCAGACCTTTCCCTCGGCGGGCAAAAGCACATACCGCTTGCTGGTGTGAGTCCTGAAATATCGAATATCACGATCACGGCCATGGCCCCGAGCAAGACTTTTAACATTGCCGGACTGCAGGCATCGGTAGTGTTAGCAGAAAATGAAGCACTGCGGCAGGGGTTTTCAGCCGTCCAGGAGCGCCGGGGCTTTGACGGTTTGAACGCACTTGCACTGACAGCCATGGAAGCGGCATACAGAGATGGGGCTCCATGGCTGGACGCCATTTTAGATTACATAGAGGATAATGCAGACAGGGCCATTTCCTTTATCGAGCAAGAAATACCGGGCCTCGCCTGTATGAGACCGGATGCTTCCTTCCTGTTATGGATTGATGCGCGGAGCCTTGGTGCTCCAGATCAGCTGATTCAGCAGCGTTTGATTGAAAAGGGGAAGCTTGCGCTGGATCCCGGGACGAAGTTCGGCCCTGGGGGAGAAGGATTCTTGCGGATGAATATCGGCTGCCCGCGCCCGCTGCTTGAGGAGGGCCTGAAGCGCCTGAAATCTGCTCTCGCATGAATTTCCGCCACTCTTTTGTCAAAAAAAGCCTCGAGCCTCCCAGACTTTTTATTGTAAAATGAAAGCATGGAGGCATTTATATGAAGCTTGCAATTATATTGGTCATCATTATTTGTGTATTTTCCCTGATCGGCACCTTGCTGCTTGGAGGGAAAAGCGATGAAAATTACAGCGGGGCCACAAGCGGGAATTTGTCCCGGCTTACCTGGATGTATGTCATCCTTGCTCTCGTCCTGCTGCTGGGCATTGGATTTTACGTTGTATAAGAAAAGGAAAGAGGCGGTGCATCATGCATCCGCCTCTTTCTATTTTAGATAATTTTCCTGCCGGACTGGGCCAGTGCATAATAAATAGCATGCTGCAGTGTCTGAAAGCAGTCATACTGGCTTAATTCAATCCTCAGGCTTGAGATAATCATGGATAATTCCGGTGAAATCCCTACCAGGATGGTCTTCATTCCGATTAAATTGGCTGCCGAACCCAGCTTATGTATAAAATGTGCGGTAAAATCGCTCAAGTCCTTATCCAGCCCCGTTAAATCAAGGATCAGGTAAGTGGCCTTATGCTGCGGCAGGTTATTCAAAGTTTTTTCAATGAGGTCGGTTGAACGGGCTTCGTCATATTTCCCAAGGAGCGGCACCACCACGACTCCTTCAAGAACAGGTATGATTGGAGACGAAAGCTCTTTTACAAGGCCTTGAAGCTCCCTTGTTTTATTCTCTACCACTGCCTCAAGCATCTGAATGTGTTCGGTTTCCTTCCTTCTTGCCAAAAGGTGGATATTGTTGGCCACTGTTATATCGGAAGGGAAATATTCCACTATATCAAAATCACGGCCTTCTATCTGGCTCTCTTTCACTTCATACCAGATGTTGGTGCCAAAAAGCCCTGTAAAGATACCGGCATAGTGGGCAGGCATGAAGCTTCCTGCCTTGCTCTTTCCCTGGGCCTTGTTGATTTTGTATTCCCAGCTGTTCCTTAACTTGACAGAGAGGGTCTTTTCCACTTCATTTATTTGGTTGATGATAATTTCACCCCATCCGGCTGAACCATATGTGTTGGGAATCACACCGGCCACATCTTCAATTCCAAGATTAAGATTCCTGAAATAATCCCCTACTACCATTCCTTGCCGGAAACCAGTTGTTTCCAGCACGAGACTGGCTGACTCAAGCCCGGAAATTTCCTCAATCGAATCGAAAAGGGTCTTCATGGCTGACGAAATCCAAAATAGAACTGCGTCTTCGCCTTCATATAAGAATTGACCCTTCTCCAGATTCCACTGAAAAGAAAGCCCCCCTACGTCAATGGAAGTTTCTTTATTCATTGATACTACTCTCCCTTTTGCATGGTTATAGAGTATATTATAGCCACACGGGCTTCTTTTACTCCTGTGTAAGCCGCTGCGCTGCAGCAGGCCAATCTATAGGCATCAGCATTATCTCTTCTAATCCGGCTAAAGAACCGCTGGAGAAGAGTGACACTGGTTTAAGACCATCCATTAAAAAACAATGCTATTCTATAATAATTCAAATGAAAGAAACATTTCCAGTTAAAAGGCTCAGGCTTTTAGTCTCTCAGTGGAAAATAATAAGGATAAACAGATAGGGGATAAACTTTAAAAAACAGACCCCATCGCGGAGTCTGTTTTGGAATGGACGGCTATTAAGCTTTTTGAACGTTAGACGCTTGTGGTCCGCGGCTTCCTTGTTCTACGTCGAAAGTTACGTCCTGACCTTCTTCAAGAGTCTTGAAACCTTCGCCTTGGATTGCTGAGAAATGTACGAATACATCGTCTCCACCTTCGCGCTCGATAAAACCAAAACCTTTTTCTGCATTAAACCATTTTACTTTACCTTGTTCCATTTTTTGCGGCCTCCTAGTGTGAAAAACACCTAAATTACTATCCTTGCTCCAGGTGAACCAAGACGAAAAGTTTAGTACTTACAATCCTTTGTACACCGAACAAAAATAATTCTATTTAATAGTAACAGAATTTTAAGTTAATATCAAGTTTCACTAAGCGAATTTGATAGCGCTTTCTATGATGAGGCTCGATTATTTCATGCCTTAATGAAAGGGGAAATCAAATCAATAAGGCTTTGCCTGGCAAGCCCCTGGTCATAGCGGGAGTTGTTCAGCTTCACTTTGTCGATGGGCAGCGAACGGAGGATTTCAAGCTCCATCTTCCCCCTTGCCTTCAGCACGGCCTCGGCCCCTTCCAGGCCCGCAAGCTTCATTCTTTTGCCGTAGCCCTGTTCTGTGTAATACGCAGTGAACCCTTCCGCCCACTCCCTCGGCCGCTCATCCACTGCCCTCTTGAAGGAAGAGCTGTAATCATCCTGTTCAATATAAATCAGCAGCGGGTTAAGGCATGAAGCCGCTTCAGCCAGCCCAAGGATATAATCAGCGGATGCCTCCAGACTCAATCCGTATTTGACCATGCTGACCGTTACCGGATTTTGAATAAAACAGCATTCGAAGATATAGATTGTTTCCTCTCCTTGCGCCTGTGCCGCAAACTGTTTCCACCTGGATGTTATGAGCTTACGATTGATTTCAATGGGCTGTTCATATACGTCACTCCCGGAAAGCTCCGTCAGCAGGCTTTCTGGAAAGTCCGCTCCGTATTTTTCCTGAAGCTTTCGATAGGGAATCAATACGTGTCTCTCATCTTCCATGATGAAGCTGCTGTCCAGGAATGCAGCTTTCACTGGATCCAGCAGCAGCTCCTTATATAAATCCGGCGTGAGCATCGCCACACCCTCATAATCGGCCGGATGATCGGGATTCCCCTCCTGAAACAGCACCGCTTTTCGTCCCGATTCTGTCAATATATCATAAATCATTTTTGAAATCGTTGATTTCCCTGATCCGGGAAGTCCTTCCACCAATATTAATCTGTTTGTCATTATCCTTCGTCCCTCCATATCACTTAAAGCCTGAAGGACGGAAAAAACCATCCAGGACCTTGGCCCCGCACGGATAGGAATGCAGCAAATAACCCTGCCCCATGGTAAATAAGACAGCTTTCTGATAAAGAAAATAAAGGTTAAAAAAGTGCATACTAATCCTATTTCTCCAGGCTGCTTTTTCAATTAAAAGATCACCTGTTTCAATAGAATTAGAACTTCATGACCGCACCGAACCTTTCTTTGGAAACCAATAGAATTAAGGTAATGGTACTATATTCCATTGAAGATGCCAATATTTTTATTGGCGACAAAAAAAACGCACCTGCTTCTGGCGCGTCATCGATGTATCTCTCTTTTTTTCAGCAATGATTCTTCCAATTCCTTCGCAGCCTCGGCCTGCCTTTTTGAAACCTTAATGATCAGGCGCATGGTAAGAAATGCTGCCGTCAGGAAAATAACACAGGTAATCGCTGCCGGGATATATTCTGATTTGTCTTCAGGGAAATACAAGAATAGTCCTGCGGCAAAGCTGTTAAGAACTAGCATGGTGGACACCCTTTCTTTTCTCGCTGCTTCCATTATAGCAGACATAGGCTTCCTGTCTGGCTGATTATTGTATGATTTTGATAGACCGGATCGTAATTTTTTCTGCGGGGGTTCCTTGTTCGTCCCCGCCGGCTGCAGCTATTTTATCTACAACTTCCATACCTTCTATAACCTGTCCAAATACTGTGTGCTTTTGATCGAGCCACGGAGTTCCGCCCTGGTCCTCATAAGCCTTGATAATCGCTTGTGGATAGCCGGCCTTCTTCATTTCCTCGGGCATGTCTTGGTTCAGATGCTGATTCTGGACAATGAAGAATTGGCTTCCATTCGTATCGGCACCAGAATTCGCCATCGACAGGGCACCGCGCACATTGAACAGTCTCTCAGAGAATTCGTCCTTGAACGGCTTGCCCCAGATGCTCTCTCCCCCGGTTCCGTCTCCATTCGGATCGCCGCCCTGGATCATAAAGTCCTTGATGAGCCTGTGAAAGGCCAAGTTGTCATAATATCCTTTTTCACTATGTGTGATGAAGTTTTCAACCGCTTTTGGAGCCTGCGCTGGAAACAGCTTGATTTTAATGCTGCCTTTTGTGGTTTCCATCAGCACCACTTTATCATCCTTCTGAACAGGCTTGAATTGAGGAAAATCCTCCAGGGCCATATCCTGCAGTTTTTCTGTTTCCCTGCTTTCCTGCTTATTCCCGCCGGATCCTGATTTTTCTCCCGAGCCTCCGCTTGTACCGCATGCCGTGATCAGCAGTAAACTTAATAAAATAAAGAATAGGTTTGTTTTCATCTCCATACCTCCTGCTTCTTCACTTTACAATAAAAGCAAAGTTTGGGAAATAGGGGACAGTCCCCTATTTCCCAAAAATTCCATGAATGGCGCCTTTTTCTTGAGTATGGACAGGGTGGTTATGTATGATGGGGATATCAATTATACGGGAGTGGCTGCAATGGAGACACCTATCTTTAAATCGGGCGATAAGGTAACAGCATTTTATAAGACTGGCAAGTACATAGGGGAAGTGACGGACGTGAGGCCGCAAAGTTATCTTGTAAGAGTGCTGGCGGTGGAGAAGCATCCGCATCAGGGCGATCTGCATAATCCAAGGCAGGCTGATGTCCCGCTCTTCCATCAGAGAAGGGCCCTTGCTTTCAGGGAGCAGACGAATGTCCCTCAAAATATGGTGAGAACATACGAAGGCTCCGTGCCGGACTATAAGGAATCCCTGAAGGCGGCAATAGAGAAGGCGGTTTTGGAACTGGAAGAAAAAAAGGACGAATGGAGTGTAAAGAGCATCGCTTCATTGAAGGAACTCGAACGCGATTATTTTAAAGGCTGAAGACAGACAAAAGCCAAATCTGCTGTAAAGGAGATTTGGCTTTATAAGGCGAACTTATCCATAACTTTTGACAAGTCGATACGGTCTCCGATGGTGGTTGGCTCTGGTTTTTTCAAATATCTCTTATCCTCTTCTACAAGTTTGAAAATATTATAGGTTGTCATCGCATCATCCAATGCCCGATGATGTTTGCCGGTCCCCTGCTTGCCGTACTCCTGGACGGCTTTCCACAAACCAGTCTGATTCTGGTCTCCAAAGAACCGCTTATACTCCATGGATAGGTCAAGCTGCTTGCCTGTAAAAGGGAATTTCACATCCGCTTTGAGGCAGTTGCTCCGCAGCACCTTCATATCCATATTCCCCCATGTCACAATGGTACTGCCTGGGTGTTTTTCTTCAAAATCATTAAGAAGCTCAATCAATTCAATGAAAGTCATTCCTCCATCCACTTGGTCCTGGGTGATATTCAAAAAGGTTTTACAGCGTTCGGTCAAGGCGGGAAAACGTTCTGGAGAAACAAAAGAGGAGTATTTTTTTACGATGCTGTCATTAACCACTGAGACGATGCCCACTTCCACAATTTCCGGATAAAATCCTTCCGGCTTTGATTTGCCTTCCGGCATAGTAAATTCAAAATCGATAAACAAATATTGATGCCCTGGTTCCATTTACTATCCTCCTTCACTAAAAATTTACCTGGATTACTTTACGCTTTTTTTAAACATTATATCAAATATTTATTGAGTTACTGATATATTTATATACATGTCCTGGCATTTTTTTCTGATTTATTCTAAAAACTTAAGCACTCCACTCACTTTTTTTGTAAAATAACCTTTGGATATCCACATCAGGTGTGGAAAAAGATTGTCCTCTAGATTAACAGAATGGAAGATGAAACCGTTGAGGAAAACTTTAGGCTTTTTGATCATCGCAGCTTTGCTGCCTGCATTTGCTGCCCTGCTGGCAATGGGTGTAAAGGAAGCGGGCAGGGCTGAGAGCGTACAGACTCTTATTGACAGGAAGATTGAGGGACGAGGAACCCTTATGCCTCAGACCAGTTTTATAAAAAGCGGCGATGGCAGGACCATCTCCGAGATCACCCTGTCACAGAACCGCATTTCACTGGACAGCCAAAAGATCCCGCTTTTTCTTAAACAAATTTTTATAGCCGTGGAGGACAGACAGTTTTACGAACATTTCGGTGTAGATATATCAGGGATTGGCCGGGCCGTCATTGCAAACGCTCAATCGGATGCCAGCATCCAGGGCGGAAGCACCATCACCCAGCAGCTTGCCCGCAATCTCTACTTGTCCCACGAAAAGACCTATAATCGCAAGCTTGCTGAACTCCTATATTCGCTTTCCCTCGAGAGGAAGCTGACAAAGGACCAGATTCTTGAAGCCTATATCAACACAATTTACTTCCAAAATGGCGCTTACGGGATAGAAGCCGCATCCCGGCTGTATTTCAATAAGGCCGCCGACAAGCTTAACAGGGCGGAACTGGCTTTCCTGGCTGCAATTCCAAATAACCCGCTGATGTATGACCCGCTGGTTCACTTCAGCAGCACCAAGAAGAGACAGGAACGGATACTCGGGATGCTAAAAGAGCGAAAGCTGATTTCGATTCAGGAATACAAAGTCCTTGCTGCTGCCCCTATTACCTTGCATGTCCATCAAAAGATGGATTCCTATCCAGACTATACAGCTTATACGCTGATGGAGTTCAAGGAACTTGTCTCCAAATCGGAAGGGTATGCCGGCAAATTATCAGGTTCGGATAATTCAGCGGGAGCTGCTTACAGCAAGAAATTGAATCAGCGGGTAAACAGCCTGCTGGAATCCGGCATTACGATACATACCGCGCTCGACAGAGACATCCAGAGCGCTGCCGGAGCTGCTGTGAGGAAACATTTGCCCCAAAAAGATATCGAAGGTGCTTCGGTTGTTATAGAACATCATACGCATAAGCTTGTCTCGTTGATTGGGGGAAAATATTATAAAAAATATTCTTTTAACAGAGCATATCAAGCCTACCGCCAGCCTGGATCAGCCATCAAGCCGCTGCTGGTATATGGCCCTTATCTCGAAAGGAAACAGTCTGCGCTCACAGAGCTTGTAAATGCCGGCAGTCTATGCCTGAATGGCTATTGCCCGCACAACGCTGATAACGCCGGCCACGGGTTTGTAACGATTGAATCGGCTTTTTCTCACTCCTATAATACGGCTGCTGTAAGAATGTTTGCGGAGACAGGAATACAACGGTCATTCGCATACCTTTCCCCATTCTTTTTCAACAAACTGGTCAAAGAGGATTACAGTCTGCCCGCTGCAGCCGGGGGATTCACATATGGCATGAGTCCCCTTGAACTGACCGGAGCGTACACTTCCTTTTATGATGGCACCTACCAGCCACCCCGGGCCATCAATAAGGTTACAGATTCGAGCGGGAAGATTCTGTACAGCTGGAAGGAAAAGCCCCGGCGAGTATGGAGCCGGGAGACGACAATGAAGATGCATACTCTCCTCCATTCAGCGGTCATGACCGGGACTGCCAAAAAAGCACGCATATCCGGTCCGTTCTTAGGGGGAAAAACAGGGACCACTAATGATTACAAAGACCTCTGGTATATAGGATTAACAGACAGATATACTGCCGGCGTCTGGGTCGGCCGTGACTTTCCGGCAAGCATACAGGAAGCAGGCAGAGCCGCACCCCATTTATTGATATGGAAGGATACCGTAACCCCGGGCGGCAAATAGTCCCCAAAAGAACAGCCCCGCTGATGCAAGCGGGGCTGTTCTTTTTATAACGGCAGACTGGCTGCCAGGCTGTTATACAGCTTAAGGAGCAGAAATGCCGCACCCAGGAGCAAAGTCGACCAGCACAGAGTATGAAAGAAGATCATGCCGAAAAGCCCAGTGATTGTCATGGAAGGACTGGTTTTATAGACTAAATAGATAAAAGCCGTGAGAGTGGTGCCCCCGAAGATAATGGCAATCCCAGGAATCCATGATGCACTCAGCAGGGAAAGGAGACCGCCGCCAAAATAAATGACCGACGAAAGCCGGATATTCTTTAAGACATTTCCTTCTGCATCCCTTGAAAAGAAAAGCAGCGAAAGCTCAAGGATCGTCGCGGAAATCAGTTTCAATGCTGAGAAGAGCATAAAGAAAATCAGCAGGAACAGGACCAGCAGCGAAAGCCTGATTCCCGCCGCCGAAAAAAATTCTCTCATCCCGGAGTAGAGGCCTGCTCTCTTCAAGAGCTGCAATGATTGTGTCTGCATATACACAGAGAGGGAAAGACTGAATAAAATTATCGACAATAAAGGAAAATAACCAGTTAAGTATGTATTTCTCATTCTCCTGCCTCACACCATCTGTCTAGTTCTAAATTGTGTTCATCGTTATTTTAGTTTAATAACGGCGAGCGTGCAACGGGAAATGCAGATAAGCCGGTCTTCTTCATCCTTTATGTTGATTTCCCAAACCTGTGTGGACTTTCCATGATGAAGCACGCGGCCGTACGCCATGACTATTCCATCCTTCTTGCCCCTGACGTGGTTTGCGTTGATCTCAAGGCCGACAACACCTTCTGTTTCCTTGTCCACCAGGTTATAAGCACCGATGCTGGCCACCGTCTCAGCCAAGGCAACAGAGGCGCCTCCGTGCAGAAGTCCAAAGGGCTGGCGGGTTCTTTCATCAACCGGCATCGACGCCCTTACAAATCCGGGTGAAGCCTCCTGAATTTCAATGCCGAGTGTGTTGATAAGTGTATTTTCCAAGTCCATTCCTATTCCTCCCATACATCATGAATGATTGCCGGCGATTGCCGCTCCAAAGAATATTTCCCCTGATCGGGCGAGCCCTAAATGAATGGCAGGCCCGTAATGAGCCTGCTTGTCTATTCATCGCTGATTTTTCATTTGTTAATAGTATCCGCCCGGGACTGCCCCATAGCCAGGGACTCCCCCGTAGCCGCCATAAGCCCCATAACCTGGATAAGGTAAGGCCGGTGCGGCAGGGTAAGCGGGTCCAATAAATGGATATGGTCTTGGCCGCAGGATTGCGCTCCCAATCAGGCCGCCGACAAGGCCGCCCAGAAATGGTGCGCCAAAACCCCAGCCCGGCCCTCCATAAAAAGGGCCTCTGCCATAGCTGCCACCGCCATAAACCGGTCTATAGCCCACAAGAAAAACCTCCTCTTCTTTCGCCTTCTTTGTACACTATTACATATGCGCCAAGTACAGGAAGTGAGTGGGCTGAAAGGGGCCGGCAGCACAGATTAGACTTGGTCTGATCAGGATTCCTGCTGGGCGAAGCGCTCAACAAACAAGGCAAGAGTCCTTGTCATAACACCGGTTGCCCCTGAAGTGCCAAGTTCTGTATCTTTCTTGGCGGTAGCCGTTCCTGCGATGTCAAGATGCACCCATGGTGTGTTCTCTGCGAACTCACCGACAAAAGCCCCGCCCATGATGGCATGCCCTTCACGTCCTGGAGAGTTGTTAAGGTCGGCAATCTTGCTGTTCCTTACCCGCTTTTTGTCTTTTTCAGTGATTGGGAGGCGCCAGACAGGCTCCCCTGATTCAGCTGAGGCTTCCAGTATCTGTTCAAACAAGGCTTCGTCGTTTGTCATGGCTCCTGTCATATCTGATCCAAGGGCAATGACCACACCGCCTGTGAGGGTAGCTATGTCTACGATATACCCCGCCCCATGCTGCTTGGCATATGTCACCGCATCAGCCAGGGCAAGCCGGCCCTCTGCGTCTGTATTCAGTACTTCAATCGTTTTTCCACTCATGGATGTAATAACATCATCCGGCTTGAATGCTGTTCCGCTTACCATGTTATCGGTGGAAGCAATGACGGCCACTACATTCTGTTCCGGCTTCATTTCCCCGATAATTTCCATGGCCCCAAGAACTGCGGCCGCCCCTGCCATATCCGTCTTCATTCCAACCATGCCCTCGCGCGGCTTCAAGGAGTATCCGCCTGTATCGTAAGTCACGCCTTTACCGACAAGCCCGATTACATTAGTCCAGTCTTCTTTTCCCTGATATTTCAGTACAATCATACGAGGCTCTTCAGTTGAACCCTGGTTGACCGCCATTAGGGCACCCATGCCAAGCTTTTCAATTTCTTCCCGGCCAAGAATTTCTGTTTCAAAGCCGTATGTTTCCCCAAGGTTTCTCGAATATTCAGCCAGGTCAGTGGCTGTCAGCATATTGGGCGGCAGGTTCACAAGGTCTCTCGCCGAATTGGTGGCCCGTCCGTATACATGGCCTACTGTAAGTGCCGCCTTAATTTCATCGCTGTCTTCAGAAGTGTATACCCGGATTTCTTCAATTCTTTTTTCCGGTTCGTTTGGCTTCTGCTTATAGCCTTCGAACTTATAGCCGGAAAGAGCAAAGGCTTCACTGATGGCATGTGCGGCATCTGCAGCTTCCAGTCCTTCTGCCGTAAAAGTATCAAGATCCACCGAAACGGAAGTAAAATGGGAGCCTTTCAGCTCTTTGAATGCTTTTCCACATGCTTCCCGAAGCAGATCAAAGGTAATTTTCTTTTCTTTTCCAAGCCCTACGAAAAGCAGCCTTTTAGCGCCCAGCTTCCCAAGTGTATGTATTTTGCTTACCGACTTGGCCTTGGCGGATATTTCCCCTTCTTTTATAAGCGAGGCAAGCTGTCCGTCAAGCTCCTGGTCACAGGTTTCAGCAGCTCCGCACAGCTTATGCTGATTATCATATATCCCTATAATTAAGCAATCATGGACCTGTCCAATATCTAAGTTATTATGTACATGAAACATAAAAGCACCCCCTGCATAGTATCAACCTCATTATACTAAATTTTTCATTTATTTCGAATTGAAAATTTTACATTAGCTAAATAATTTCACTCCTTTTTACAATCCAACGTGAGCTGTAGAAAATTAATATGATGTTTAGCTTTCTTTTGATTGGTTTAAAGGAATACTATAAAGAAAATATTTTAGTTGTACTATTAGTGCGAAATATATGATATTAAAGGAGACGCTTATGGACTTATTATGGAATTTTCCCCTGCTGGCTGCACTTGCCGCTATTTTTTTCGCGCAATTTGTAAAGGTGCCCATCCAGTATATCGCCCTGAGAAAATGGGATTGGTCTTTATTAAACAGCACAGGCGGAATGCCGAGCTCCCACTCTGCTGCAGTGACTGCACTGGCAACAGCAGTGGCGCTGGAAAGCGGCCTCGATTCTACTGTATTTGCGGTTGCTGCCCTTTTTGCCATCATCACCATGTTTGATGCGACAGGGGTGCGCAGGCAGGCAGGCGAACAGGCTGCAGTCCTGAATAAGCTGGTGACCGATTTCGGCAAGTTCACCGCCGAAGCTAAGAATTGGCCTCAAAAGGGCCCGAAAGAAAAGCGTAAAGAATTAAAAACACTTCTCGGCCATAAACCGATTGAAGTATTTTTCGGGGGGCTGACAGGCATCATTCTAACGCTGATCCTAGATATGATATTTAGATGATGAGGGAGACAGGATGAAATTAATTTCGATTTGCCCAAGCAACACCGAACTTTGTGCATTCCTAGGCATCGAGGATCAGCTGGCTGCCATTGATGATTATTCAGACTGGCCTGCTTCCATTACCCGCCTTCCCAGGCTTGGTCCTGATTTATCCATTGATATGGATAAGCTGGAGAGCATGGAACCGGATCTAGTTCTGGCTTCCTTGAGTGTTCCTGGAATGGAAAAGAACATTGCTGAATTAGAAAAAAGAGAAATTCCCCACATAGTGCTTAATCCGCAGTCCCTGTCCGACATTGCCAGGGACCTGGAAAAATTGAACGCGCTGGTTCCTGCTGAGAATGCGGAAGACAGAATTAGAAGCTATCAGTCACTTATTGCAGAAATGAAGGAAATCTCCCAGTCTGTTCCTTACCGGCCCTCCCTATATTGGGAATGGTGGCCAAAGCCTATCTTCACCCCGGGCGCCCTCAATTGGCTGACAGAAATAAGCGAGCTGGCAGGAGGTGTCAATACTTTCCGTGATGTAGAGCTTGCCAGTGTCCAGACAGACCCTGAGGATGTGCTTGGGAGGAACCCCGATTATATCTGCCTTGCCTGGGTCGGTGTTCCCTCCCGGAAAGTCCAGCCGGCAGTCGTGAAAAAGCGGCCTGGGTGGGATTCAATGCCGGCCGTGCGGGATGACAAGATTCTTATCCTTGAAGAGCCGCTGTATTGCCGGCCTTCTCCCCGCTTACTGGATGGTCTTGTAAAGCTTGCCGGAATTCTGCATCCTGATCTATACCGCGGGGTGGATACCCGCAGTCTCTGGAAGTAAATGAAAGGGAGCGTGCCATGGCACACTCCCTTTCGCTTATGTTATTGATTTTCCTTATTTATGTATGATTGGCGGAATACCTGAAGATTTTTATCTTCATTCAAGGCCTTCAGCCTGCTCTCAGAGAGTCTTCCCTTCCCGCGTTCGATAATGTAGACTTCAAGGGTCTTCTTCCCCCAGTGTGTATACACATCCTCTACTGTGTTAAAAAAAAGATCCAGTTCTTTTCCCTTAATGGCTCCTCCCTTGTCGGCAACCACCCCATATCCATAACCGGGGATGAATAATATGGTTCCAAGGGGAAACACGTTTAAGTCAGCCGCAACCGTGGAGAACAAATCACGCTTAACCTTAACTCCAGAATATGTAATGCCAAAGCTTGGACTGCCTTTTGTTTTACCCGTGGATTCAAAGCCGGCTGTATAGCCGGTGGCAGTCACCGTAGCCTTCGGATACTTCGTCCAGTCCTGATCCTCGAGGACCGGAGATGACTTTGCTTCTGCTGTAACAGGAGCGGCCTTCAAGGCATCCGGCACGAATTGCTTGATGGTTTTATTGCCCAGGCCGAGATACCGGGATAAAATAGAATGAGATCCCGGGGCACTGCCAAGGACCAGTTGTTCAGCCTTTATGCCTGTAAGGCTGTAGAATGTAGAGTGTAAAGCAAAGATCAGCAGGCAAAGCAGTGCTGCCCGCACGAAAAGCTTTTTTATATTTATCAAGAAAAATTTCACTCCTCTCTCCCTTATTACTTCCCAATCTGAAAGGAAATATTCCAATTTGGGAAAAACAATAAGATAGAAGGAGTATCAGTACTTCTGAAATTTGGCAAATGAAAAAAGCCTGGTTAGGAGAATTCCTAAACCAGGCTTTTGATTAAAACATTCTATAACCTCTCTGGCGCAGCATCCGAATGGTGACCCCGGCCATGGCCGCTCCAAGGAAGCCGCAGGAAAGAATCAGGATATCTGCAAAGTGCAGTGACAGGATTTTATCCCAAAGTTTTGGGAAAGCCGTACCAGGCTGGCTGAAATAAGCTGGGACTTTCTGGTCATTTATGAACAGCGCTGCAATGATCGGATAACAGATGGCAACTACCCACGTTTTCCTCAACAGCATATTTAAGATGAACCCAATGCCGAACAACAATACAAAGAATAGAAGCATAGATATGATTAGAATGGCTATATTCACGATTTTCTGCCCTCCCCAGACGCATCAATATAAGTTTACTTAAAGACCATCCCGGCGTCAATAACTCAGAAAGGGACTTCTTTGCTGCTTCAAAAAAAAAACTCCGCCAAGTTAGGGGGAGTCAGCATGCTTCTTTTTTTCCTTCCCGCTTCCGTTGCAGCAGGCGCAAGTTTCAGAACCGCCTAATAGCAGCTGGAAATATCCCTTCCCAGAGCAATATGAACATTCGGTTTGATTTCGCTTCATTCTTCATCTCTCCTTAAAAAGTAATTTGTTAGATACTATAACAGGTTCCATTATTAAGACAAAACTCTATTTTAGGGCGAATTCCTCCATGTAAACGGATACATCATCTCTTATCTTTCATATTCGAAGTCTTGGTTAAAAATTCAGAATATTTAAACTAAATGACTTTTTATCGATAGAAACGAAAAAAAGGCTGCCATAGGCAGCCTCATAAAGGTTGATTATAGGAATTTGAATTTTCCTTTTTTAAGGGTAAGGCCCACTCCGCCAATCATGAACAGAGCACGGTTATCAACCATTTTTTTCATGATAGATGCTTTTGTTCCTGTAACCTTCTTACCGAATACAACACCGATTGCATCGTCTTCACCCAGCGAGCAGACAGTCCCTTTATTATCGAAATGGAAAGTATCAAGGTTTTCCTGCTGGCGTACAAGCGCAGTAATGTTCTTCGCCGTAAGCTCCCCTTGCTGCATGGCAATTTGAGCTGTAGGAGGATAAGGGCGGTTGATTTCTTCATTGATGACCAATGAGCTGTCACCGATGATGAAAATATCTTCATGTCCCGGCACACGCAGGGTAGGATCTACCTTAACGCGTCCTCTCATCGCTTCAATTCCCGATTTTTCAATGACGGAGCTTCCACGGACGCCGGCAGCCCATACAACTGTACCTGCCTTGATTTCTTCCACTTCTTCTTCGCCCTTCCCGACGATGATGCCTTCCGGGGTAGCTTCTTTGATGGCAGTGCCAATCTTGAATTCAACACCCTTTTTCTCCAATTGGGAAACAGCATAGCTTACTAGTTCGGGGTCAAAGCCTGGAAGAACCATAGGAGCTGCTTCCACACATATGATGCGGACCTTATGATAGTCTACATCAAATTCTTTGCAAAGCTCCGGAATACGGTTAGTCAGCTCGCCAAGAAATTCAATACCAGTGAAACCGGCACCGCCGACAACAATTGTCAGGCGCTCATCTTTTTTCACAGGTTCATTATGGTAGGTAGCGAATTGATATTCAATATGCTCCCTGATCTGGCGCGCGCTGTTTACGTTAGAAATTGTGAATGCATGTTCCTTAAGTCCCTGAATGCCGAATGTCTCAGGCTCTCCGCCAAGGGCAGCCACCAGGTAATCATAGCTAACTTCGCCATTCTCAAGGATGACAACTTTTTCTTCTGTCTTAATTTCCACAACAGCGTCCTGGATAAAATCAACTTTGTTCTTATCAATAACATCACGGATATCATAGCGTACACGATCCGGGCTCAGCGTACCCGCTGAAGCCTCATGAAGCCAAGTCGTTTCATAATGATAATCATTTTTGTTCACTAATACGATATCTGCTTCGTTGACTCCAAGGGACTTCTGCAGTCTTGTAGCTACCATCAAACCGCCGTATCCAGCTCCGAGGATTACAATTTTAGGCTTTTTCACTAGTATCAAATCCACCTTTTTATATATATATAGTTAGTTTCTTATGTGCCAAATCACAACAAATCATACTTATAATTTCATTATACTATAAACCTTAAGTTTGTGATATAATTCACGAACTAGTTCAAAAAAATGTTAGAGATTTGTCACAGAATGTTAACATTATCCTAAAGACCATCTTATTCTTTTTGAGCAGACATTTCAAGTCAAGATACCCTGTTTTCCGCGGTTATTTTTAAAAAATCCTCTTCAGCCATCATTCACCGCAGACAGGTGCCGCCCGTTAAAAATTGATTAAATATTCTGTTTGTTCACTATTTTCCTTCATCTTTTTAAGGCTGTGACGGGACTATCAAAATTGTTTTGTGTTAAAATAGTAAAAGATTTTATTTCTTTGGGGGGTTAATGTGTGAAAGAGAACGAAACTGTATTTGACATAACGATCATTGGAGGCGGGCCAACCGGGCTTTTCACGGCTTTTTACGGCGGGATGCGCCAGGCTTCCGTTAAAATTATAGAAAGCCTTCCGCAGCTTGGCGGACAGTTATCAGCCCTTTATCCGGAAAAGTATATCTATGATGTTGCGGGCTTCCCAAAGGTTCGGGCCCAGGAACTGATAGACAACCTGAAGGAACAGATGGCAAAGTTTGAACCTGATGTCTGCCTCGAACAGGCAGTTGAAAAGGTGGAAAAACAAGCGGACGGTATTTTCAAGATAACGACCAACAATGAGATCCACTACACCAAAACCATTATCATCACAGCCGGGAACGGCGCATTCCAGCCGCGCAGGCTGGAACTTGAGAATGCCCGTGAATATGAGAGCAAGAATCTCCATTATTTCATCGATGACCTTAATAAATTTGCCGGCCAGAAGGTTGTTGTTTTTGGCGGCGGGGATTCTGCCGTTGACTGGGCGCTTATGCTCGAACCCATCGCCGAAAAGGTGACGATCCTCCACAGGAGAGATAAGTTCCGTGCCCACGAGCACAGCGTGGAAAACCTGATGAATTCTAAGGTCGAGGTCATGACTCCTTACATCCCTTCGGAAATCATCGGTGATGAGAATGGCATAAAACAGGTAATCGTAGAGAGCGCCAAGGGCGAAGAGAAAGAAGTCCTCGATGTGGACGCCGTTATCGTAAACTACGGATTTGTATCCTCCCTTGGACCGATTAAGGAATGGGAGCTTGAGATTGAGAAAAACTCCATTGTGGTGAACTCTAAAATGGAAACCAATATCCCGGGCATCTACGCTGCAGGTGATATCTGCACATACGACGGCAAGGCCAAGCTTATTGCTACAGGATTCGGTGAAGCACCGACAGCCGTCAATAATGCCAAGGCTTATATCGATCCTAAAGCACGTGTCCAGCCGCTTCACAGCACATCCTTATTCTCATAAATCAAAGCCGCCAGACAGGCGGCTTTTTTTTCGCGGACTGCCTGCTGCCCTGCAGCATGAAATGAAAACAGCGCCCCTTAACCGTTTGAAGGCAGGAGGCGCCGCAATCTATAGATTCGATGCGTACTTTTTCAGTTCCTGGCTCATGGCCTCAATCTTTCCAATGAAATCTGAGATTTCCTCGGTGGATGCTGCCTGTTCGCTCCCCACCATGACCACCTTGTCGATTGAATCGGTGATTTCTATCATGGATTTCCGGATACTGCTCAATGTGGTACGGATCTTTTCTGTGGAAGATAAGGTCTCATGGGAAAGCTTCCTGATTTCGTTCGCGACCACGCCGAATCCTGCTCCCTTATCCCCTGCCCTCGCAGCTTCAATCGCAGCATTTAAGCCCAGCAGATTCGTCTGATCGGCGATGCGTTTAATGAATGTAAGAACTTCATCGGTATTATGTACTTCTTTTGAAGCCTGGCTGGATTGTGCTAAAAGTTTATTGGTTATTCCCTCCAAGTTTTCAGCTCCATTTGAAATGGTTGATATCCGGACGTTCGCCTTTGATATGGAGCCGGCAATCTGCTCCGAAATATCCCTCAAGGCCCTTTCATTCTGTTTCTCCAATTGAATCGCAAGAGCCCCAATGACTTTTCCATCCTGCAGAATCGGTTCTGCCAGTCCTGTGAAAGGCACTCCAAAGAACTCTTCCGTAATCTCCTCTTCTATCCGTATATTATTCTTGATGCAGCCAGCCAGGGGCTCATCCGGGTTGATCTTCCTGCCTGGCTTTACTCCTATATTGATTTTCCTGCCAGGTAAATACATCAGCCATTCTTCCGTATTGGTCAAACCTATCGATACATCCGGAAGCATGGAATGGATAAGCGGGATCATTTGACTGAAAGCGGAGAGAGTATCATCGAGCCGGTCAATTTTTGTCATATTTACACCCTTTTCAAAAATTAGTACTTTTATTCTAGCACTTTTTTCCTACCCGCTTCACATTTTTATTTATTTTTCTGAATTCTTATTTATACATCTGCTGTCTTCAATAAAAGGCGAACAGGAAAATTCCCCGCCCTGTAATTTGCGTACAGAACGGCCTGCCTTCTTTCGAGAAAAAAAATACCCTCTCGACTAGTCACTCCTTAAAGGCTGACGTTCGAGAAGGCTTATAAGACTTTCCAGTTTGCAGGTAATACTTGTCACCTATTTCCGGCTGATTCTGTCATTAGCACTCTTCCGGCTTCCCCGCATTTACAGCGGTGCGGAAAGATGAACCGCATCCGCAGGCAGCGATGGCATTCGGGTTTTCTATGGTAAATCCTCCGCCCATAAGAGATTCCTTATAGTCAATGACCGTCCCGTTAAGGATCGGGGCACTTTCTGTATCTATCAGCAGGGTTAGCCCATGCTGTTCGAGTCTGGTATCGGAAGCTTCTATTTCATGGGCAAATCCCATTCCATAAGAAAGGCCGCTACATCCACCTCCATTGACAGATACGCGCAGATAGGCACCTTCTTCCTCATTGTGTTTCATCATGTCCTTGACATGGAGTGCCGCAGCTTCAGTAAGGGTAACTATATTACTCATTGTATTCCCTCCTTTTTTGATCATTTACTTATTATAGTATATCCCAATAAAAATATGGTGCAAAACCTTGTGCTTTAGATAATTTTGTTAAAGACATAGCAATTTTACATAGGACCTTTATAATAAGTATATATACCTAATAAAACATAGGATGTGATGTGAATGGAGACCCTTTCGCCGTATTTCCCGCGTAACCTGACCTGCCCATTATGCGGAAAAACATTTCAATCATTGAAGACTCGGTCAAAATTCGTTGGAGTGCTCAGGTTTGAGACAGACTTCCAGCCCATTTATTCCAATCCGGAAGTAAATCCTTTGTTATATAATATTGCCGTGTGCACCCATTGCGGGTATTCTTTTTCAGATGACTTCTCCCCTTACTTCCCGCCGGGGACAAAGCAGGTTCTCCTCGATAAAGTGGCAAACCATTGGGTCCCCCAGGACCTTGGCGGCATGAGGACCATCAGCGAAGGTATAAAAGCGTACAAGCTTGCTGCCTACTGCGGGGGCTTAAAACAGGAGAAGCATGTGACCATGGCCGGCATTTACCTGCGGACAGCCTGGCTTTTTCGCGGGACAAACCAAGGGCAGGAAAACCGGTTCATGAAACTTGCTGCCAATGAATACGAAAGATCTTACATGGCTGATGACTTCAAGGGCACCAAAATGTCAGAAATCCGGATTTACTATATGATTGCTGATTTGTCCAAGAGGACAGGAGACCTTTCAAAAGCAGCCCAATATTATTCGAGGGTCATTGAAAGACAGAGAAAGACGGATGAGGCAGGGATCATAGAGCTTGCCAAGGAAGGATGGGCTTCCGTCAGAGAGCTGAAGACCGTATAAGGCAAAAAGGAAATCCTGCAGCGGATTTCCTTTCGGCTTTTTTAGAACATAGGGTTTTCTTCCAGGTAAATATATATATTTTCAATGAGTTCGTCCGGTGTATCACCCTGGACCACATCGCCGTTAACCAATGCAAAATGACTGCTGGCACACTTGCCGCAGTATCCGAGGCAGCCATACTCCACAATATCAAGATCAGGGTCTCTTTCCAATTTCTCCAGAGCCTCCTGTGAGCCGCTTGCCAGATTGCTTATACAGAATTCTATAATAGGCTTCATGCTTTCACCTCACTATATTAATTATCCTACCTCTTTTCCAAAGAGTCAATTCCCCCGGCTGGATGAAAGAGTTTTCCCGGCCGCTTTCTGGGTAGTAGAAATAAAAGGGGCATGGCATATCTAAAGAAAGCGGCCCAGTCATTCCAACCGCATTCAAAATTGTGTAATTACATAATTCTATTGTGATTTCCTTCTAATTTCGCTATACTTTTAATGGTATTTAAATATAACATTATGAACCTTTCAAATGATTATTTCTATTAATGTGACTGCATCCGGTTTCAATTTGACCTAGTGAGACTCTGCATATGCAAGGTAAGCGCTTTTACAAAAGTCAGGAGCTATATTGAGGCAAAAGGGGTTAATGAACATGAAAAACTTAGTAATACTCGGCGGAGGCTATGGCGGCATGAGAATTCTTCAAAGACTTCTACCGCACCACCTGCCTGAAGATACAGCCATCACTTTAATTGACCGTTCTCCTTACCACTGTCTAAAAACTGAATATTATGCATTAGCCGCAGGAACCATTTCCGATCAGGATGTGCGTGTATCCTTCCCAGAGCATGAGCGCCTGAATATCCGTTACGGGGAAGTTATAGAAATCAGCCTGGAAGAAAAGAAAGTGTACCTGAAAGGCACAGAGCCCATTGCCTATGACGACCTGGTTATAGGGCTTGGGTGTGAGGATAAGTATCACAATGTCCCAGGTGCGGATGTGCACACGCTCAGCATCCAGACAATCGGAAAATCCAGGCATACCTATCACACCCTGAGCAGCCTCGCTCCAGGTTCAAGAGTCGGCATAGTTGGTGCCGGCCTAAGCGGTGTTGAGCTTGCCAGTGAGCTGAATGAAAGCCGCCCTGATTTGACGATCGTCCTTTTTGACCGCGGAGAACATATCCTCTCAGCCTTTTCTGAGCGTCTGAGCAAATATGTACAAAATTGGTTCACGAGGCATAATGTCGAGATCATCAACAGAGCCAACATCACGAATGTTGAAGAAAAAACTCTTTACAATCATGATGAACCCATCCCATTTGATGCGATCGTCTGGACCGCCGGGGTTCAACCGAGTAAAATAGTCCGGGACCTTCCGGTAGAAAAGGACCGGCAGGGCAGGGTCGTCCTGACTCCCCAGCACTTCATCCCTGGACATGAGGATGTATTTGTAGTGGGAGACTGTGCTAGCCTCCCCCTTTCCCCGAGCGCACAGCTTGCTGAGGAACAGGCGGAGCAGATCGCAGAAATACTTAAAAAGAAATGGGCAGGAAAGCCGCTTCCGGAAACAATGCCGCAGATCAAGCTGAAAGGCACAATGGGCTCCCTAGGAAGCAAACACGGTTTTGGTTTGGTCAATGACACCCCTATCACCGGGCGTGTCGCCAGGCTGATTAAATCAGGGATACTCTGGATGTATAAGCGCCATAACACTTGATTTTTTATTAATACACGAAAAAGACCCGCAGCTGCCGGGTCTTTTTCATTGGCTGTTTTCGTAAACATTGCGGTTAATGACCAAGAAAGTTGATTTCCGCTGCAGGTAATCTATGGGAGCGGGACGTGCGCAGGAGCCTCCCCGGCTTTGCCGCATAGGTCTCGCACCTTCCGCTCCAATAAACTTGTTAAATTTATCTCCTAAAGTACTGATTAAAAACAACTATCTTTTAGAAGAGCCTTTTCAATACATTACTAAGAAATCTAAACAGACTCCTGCTCTTTCTTCTCTCTATAGCCGTATTTCTCCATTTCGGAAACGATGGTTTTCAGCCGGGGATTTCCTTCGCCGACGACTTCCGAATTCAGCACCACAACCGGATAAAACATATCTTCGTCAATCACCCTCTGGGCAAAGCTTCTCTTCTCTCGATCTTCAGGAGGGTGATGGATATCGATGTAGCTTACCTGAAACGGCTGGTCAGGGAATTTCCTGGATAATGCCGCCTGGAGCCATTCGTATGTTTCTTTGGATGATGGAAGGTTAACGCAGCTGGGGCAGAGGATCTCGGCGCCATACACTTGGATTTCCACTTCTTTGTTCATATTTCAACCCCCTGTTCGCAATTTGTCCCGAAGCCGGACGGCAGCGGGATTCCATATCTATTTTGGCGGATTCCTTTTCATTTTCTATTGTAGCGTATCCATTAACTGCAGATAAAGTTATTTTGCCTTTTTGAGGCGTTCACCCGGATTTTCGAATAGCTTTTTGCAGGTAATGTGATTATAATAGTGGTAGGAAAGGAGTGGATTGGTATGTCTGAACAACAGGTCACTGAACAGGTTCAAGAGGTGCTTGATAAGCTTCGTCCGTTTCTTCTTCGTGACGGCGGGGACTGCGAACTTGTGGACGTTGAGGACGGAATTGTTAAATTACGCTTGCTGGGCGCATGCGGAAGCTGCCCAAGTTCCACCATTACCCTTAAAGCAGGGATTGAACGCGCACTGCTTGAAGAGGTTCCAGGAATCGTGGAAGTTGAACAAGTATTTTAATAAAGTCTAAATAATAAAACGGCTGTCCCAATTTGGGACGGCCGTTTTTTTTACTGAACTACGTGAAGAGTCCTCTGTGAATGATTAAAAGTGATTGGCCGGGCTGACCGTTGCATCTTTGAATTTAACCTGGCTTCCACCATAGTCAATGTCCAGCAATAAAACCTCACATGCTGGAAAGGCTGATTTCAGTTCCAGCGAAGCACTGCGGGCTTTATCCTTCTCAACAAGGCAGATGGCGGTTGGACCTGCTCCGCTGAGGGCTGTTCCAAAAGCTCCCGCTGCCAGAGCTGCTTTCTCTACCTCTTCCAAGTGAGGCACGAGCTGCCTGCGGTATGGCTGATGAAATAAATCCGCTCCCATCATCCTGCCGGCGAGTGAATAATTCCTCGTCAGCAGGGCAGCGAGAAATGTATTGGCAACCGCGCTTGCTTCGATGGCTGCCCGAAATGGCAGGCTATCCGGAAGGACCTGCCGGGATTCATCCGTAGGCAGATCATACTGCGGGATCACTGCAATGGCCTTGACTCCTTCAAGCTGAATGCTCAAAAGTTCTGTATCAGCTCCATTGTGAATACCGACCACTAGCCCGCCGCAGACTGACGCGCCAGCGTTGTCTGGGTGTCCTTCAAAACGGGAGGAAATCCGCACCTTATCTTCCCTGCTCAGGTTCAGGCCGCCAACAGAATCTGCGAGCTCAATGCCTGCAACAATGGCTGACGCGCTGCTTCCAAGACCCCTTGTCAGCGGTATCTCACTCTTTACAAGGAGACGACAAGGCGGGAGAGTAACTCCGTACTCCTGCGCGGTCTCCCAGGCCACCTTGCAGATATAATGCGACTCATCCTTTGGAAACACCTCCAGGCCGGCAGAAAGCGGGATGACCTCCCATGCTTCAGCCTCTTGTGCCTCTACTTCCAAATACAATCCAAGGGCGAGACCGATTGAATCAAAGCCTGGCCCAAGGTTGGCTGTGCTTGCCGGAACTTTGATTTGATAAATTTGATCCGTCATCAGCGGACCACACCAAAGATATGGTTTACAATGGCCTGTTCCTCCCCTGCAAGCAAAACAGGCTTGATTTCGTTGTACTCCATTGCAGAAGAAGGATCCTTCAATCCATTGCCTGTCAGAACAGCCGCTATTTTTGCACCCTTTTGGATTTCTCCCGTCTTAAGCTGCTTGATAATCCCTGCTATAGATGCACAGGAAGCAGGCTCTGCAAAAATACCTTCTTTTTGGGCCAGCAGCCTGTAAGCCTCCAGAATTTCAAGATCGGAAACTTCATCTATCCTGCCTCCAGAGTCCGCGGCAGCTTCCATAGCCAGGTCCCAGCTTGCAGGATTGCCGATCCGGATGGCAGTTGCAATCGTCTCTGGATTTTCAAACACCCGGTTATGCACAAGTGCAGCAGCTCCCTCGGCTTCAAATCCCCTCATTTCCGGCCTGCCGGTTCCCTTCCGTTCCTGATACTCCTTGAATCCCTTCCAATAAGCAGAAATATTGCCTGCATTTCCGACCGGGATGGCGAGGATGTCGGGTGCGGCACCCAGAGCATCACATATTTCAAAGGCTGCGGTCTTCTGGCCTTCCAGCCTGTATGGATTGACTGAATTAACCAGGGAAACTGGATGGGACTCACTGATATTCCGGACAAGCGTGAGTGCCTGGTCAAAGTTCCCTTCGATGGCCACAATCTCAGCTCCGTACATGATGGCCTGCGCCAGCTTGCCGAGCGCAATTTTGCCATCAGGGATTACCACAATACATCTGATCCCGGCCCTTGCCGCATAAGCTGCGGCCGCAGCCGAAGTATTGCCGGTCGAAGCGCAGATGATCGCATCACTTCCTGACTCGATTGCTTTTGCAACAGCCACCACCATTCCCCTGTCCTTGAATGACCCTGTAGGATTGGCACCCTCATACTTTACATGAAGCTCTATTCCGAGCTCTTCTGAAAGTCTGCTGCAATGGATGAGCGGGGTATTTCCCTCATGAAGTGTAAGATCCGGTGTATGGCCGTTTACAGGAAGGAACTCCCGATATTCTTTCAACAACCCTTTCCAGCTCATATGATTCGATCCCCTTCCACTCGATAAGTACTCTTAACATCCCAGACCATGCTGTTGTCCTTCAGGTTTTGGAGGATGTCTTCAATGCCCTGCTGTGTCGCATTGTGGGTGATCACGACAATTTCAGCCACTTCCTTTTCCCTGATTGGCATCTGAAGTATTTTTTCAAAGCTTACGCCATGTTCAGAAAAGATGGAGGTGATATTGGCAAATACTCCTACTTCATCCTTTACATGGAGCCTCACAAAGTACTTCGCCTTTATTTCAGCCGGTGATTTCATAGACTTTTTGAACTGCGGAGATACCGCGCTGTTCCCCGTCACGCCAAGACGCATATTCTTCATCACTTCCACTACATCCGAAACCACTGCTGTAGCGGTTGGAAGACTGCCTGCCCCGGGGCCGTAAAACATCGTCTCCCCCACTGCCTCTCCGTAAACATAGACGGCATTGTATTCATCGCTCACTGAAGCAAGGGGGTGGGCTTCTGCAACCAGGGCCGGCTGGACACTCACCTCCACTTTATCTCCGTTTCTTGAGGCAATGCCAATAAGCTTCATGATATAGCCGAGCTTTTTGCTATAGCTTATGTCTTCTTCCGTTATGCGGGTGATTCCCTCAACCTTTACATCGGAAAGGTCAATGGGCATGGAAAACCCTAAAGTGGACAGGATGGCCATTTTCCTGGCTGCATCCAGGCCCTCAACATCTGCTTTTGGGTCTGCTTCTGCAAAACCGAGCTCCTGAGCCTCTTTAAGAACCTCTTCATACGGACTTCCATATCTATTCATTTTGGTGAGGATAAAGTTGGTGGTACCATTCACGATTCCCATCATTTTAGTAATCCTGTCAGAAGCCAGGCCTTCTGCCAGACTCCTGAGTATGGGGATTCCGCCCGCAACGCTTGCTTCATAGAACAAGTCACAGCGGTTAGCTGTTGCTTCTGTTAATAATTCGCGGCTATGGAGAGCCATTAGATCTTTATTCGCTGTTACAACATGTTTTTTGTTTTTCAAGGCCCGCAAAAGGTACCCTCTGGTTTCCTCGATGCCCCCCATCACCTCGACCACAACATCTATCTCAGGGTTTTCAAGAATTTCATCCGGGTTGAGGGTCAGCAGACCCTCATCCACCTGAACATGCCTTTCTTTTTTCAAATCTTTTACCAATACTTTTTTGACCTGTACAGGGCAGCCAATTTGATGCATAAGCTTATCCTGATGATTTTCAATGATCTTGACTACACCGCTTCCCACGGTTCCAAGCCCCAACAGCCCTATCGAAATAGCATCCATTCCGCTTCCCCCTTTTGTTCTCCCAAAAAGAACAATTGTTTATCCATAAAAGACATTATAAAGAAAATATGAAGTTATGACAATAGTAAGAACTCAACTATACAAGTTGAAATCGCTTACCTACAAGTAAATAATAGAAAATTTAAATAAATAAAAAAATTCTTAAAAAAGTATGTGGGTTTTTACTCACTGCCCATTCATGGAAAGGAACTGGACAAGAGCAGGAACAAACACAAGAAGGCGGCGGAGCGGAGTAAGGCGCAGGCGGGAATGCCAGCGAGACAAATGATGTTCATACCCAGCTGCAGGAAGCCTTATGATACATGCAGCTCCGTCCCTTTACCACAGAAAAAGCAGGTCCCCAAGTTCCAGATACCCGGATAGCCGAATGGGGCTATCAGGGATCAGGTTCTTTTCGACCTGCCTCTTAATCATTTTTTATCATACTGGAGTTGCCGGAGCATCCCCTGTAAGGACAGCTTCAATATTCCGGGAACATAGCGCCATCATGGTCATCCGGGTTTCGACCGATGAACTGCCGATATGTGGAATGGCTGTGACATTATCAAGCTTCAGCAGCGGATGATCGGCAGAGATGGGTTCCTGCTCAAAAACATCCAGTCCGGCGGCAGCTATATCTCCGGCCGTCAGGGCTTCATATAACGCATCCTCATCAACAACCGGCCCCCTTGAAGCATTAACAAAGACTGCTGTCTTTTTCATTTTCTTGAAGCTGTCTGCGTTAAACAGCCCCTTTGTCTCCGGGGTGAGCGGTGTCAGACAGACGATAAAGTCGGCCCTTTCTATTAACTCGCCGAAGCTTGAGTACCTTGCTCCCAGCTCATGTTCAGCTTTTTCGTTCCTTGTACGGTTATGGTATAGAATGTCCATGTCAAAGCCTCTTGCCCTCCTGGCGACTGACTGGCCGATTTTACCCATGCCGACTATCCCTATCGTCTTATGATGAACATCGTATCCGGCAAGCAGGAGCGGGCTCCAGCCCTTCCAGTTCCCTTCTTTTACATATTGTGCAGCTTCATTAATCCTCCTGGCGGCGGCAAGCATGAGCCCGAAAGTTAAGTCAGCTGTCGTATCGGTCAATACTTCCGGAGTATTGCAGACTGTTATTCTCATATCCTTTGCCGCTGATAAATCGATATTGTCATAACCGACAGCAAGATTGGCGATAACCTTCAGATTCTTTCCTGCCTCCATCACTTCACGGTCGATTCTGTCTGACAGCATCGTCAGCAGGGCATCGGCCTTTCCCGCCTCCTCAAGCAGCACATCACGCGGCGCAGGCTCCGTTTCTGAATCCCACATTGAAACATGGAAGCGGCTGTACAGGTTACGAATGCTTTCTTCAGGAAGTTTCCTTGTAATGTAGATATATGGCTTTGTTTCCATCTCTTACACCCTCTTATATAAAAATGCTTTACGCTTCCATCATAGCATAGCTGTACAGCCGGCATTCCCTTTCATGCCTACAGCCAGTCGAGCCTGGGCAGCTTGAGATACTTTTCCGGGATTCCCGCTGTGTCATAAAAGCTCTGCAGAAATGCCTCATGAAGACTTGTATTTTGAAGCATATGCTTTAAGGAGTTCTCCAGTTCTTTTTGCTTTCCCTCATCCCGTGTAAGAAAATAATCTTCAATTGTCTCATAATAATGGATAGGAAAGATAAGCCGTGCATACAGGAGCCTTGCTGTAAAGCTTGAGAATCTTGAAGAACTCTGATAATCAGCTATAAATTGTCTGATTCCCTGCTGATACGTATGCGGATTATCGAGGTGATGCTGCCTTACCCATTCTGCAATATCCCGCGTACCATGGTCAAACACCCAGTCAAAAGGGTTCTTTACCAGATACCTCCCTGTCCAGGTGTCCTTTTGGAAGCGCTCATGGCAGACTGTGCCATAATCCGCCTCACCCGGGCTGTCATCAATTTCCGTATCAACGAGATATTGGATGGCGTTTTCTCCAATGGACATATAGTAAGGGAAAGATTCTACAAACAGCTTTTCAAACTCGTTACTGGGATGAGCCTGGAGCTTATCCCTCCATACTGTCTCTAATCCATCAATTCTTCCCTCCCACATTTCCTTCCACTTGCCGATCCTTGAACACACCTTGACCTCCGAGGGATAGGTGCGCCCCCTGGCATGAAAACGGGCAAGCTTTTTGCCAAGCTTGTTTTCCCTCGGCTCTTCAAGGGCAGCGTTCATCAGCAATAAGAAAATCTGCTCGCCTGCAGCGGATATGTATGTCTCGTGCTTTGACATTACAAAGGAAGAAACATATTTATCGCCGCTTTCAATTAAATGCTGCGACATTTGCTGCCTTTCCTTCAGTTCATCCTCTTTGATTTCCTGAAGGGGGATAATGCTGAACAGGCGGTTCCCAAACCGGAAAGCGGAATATCGTCCCAGCGACTCCTGCCTTTCCATATATATGCCATAATTATCATAAATCGCTTCTTCAAACATGGTATGCCTCCTCTTGCATTGGACTATACGGCCGGACTATCATCCCTTCCTAACACATATATATGAATCAGGGGTTTAGATATTGATATCTTTCTAACCCGGTGAATCAGGGGAAAATTGAATGGAGAGGCGGCTTTCTATGACTGAAAAAAAAATGGGAATCACCGAAAGGACGGCACGTAAATGGCTTGAGGAACGAGGCATCACCATTAAGGATATCGCCGAACTCGTCATGTACCTGCAGAGCAAGTATCATCCCAATCTGCAAATTGCAGACTGCATGCATAATGTCGACCGGGTCTTAAGCAAACGAGAAGTACAGAATGCAATATTAACAGGGATACAGCTTGATGTCCTGGCGGAAAAAAAGCTGCTCGACCATCCGCTGCAATCCATCATAGAAAGTGATGAGGGACTTTACGGAGTTGATGAAATCCTTGCATTTTCTATAGTTAATGTTTATGGTTCCATCGGATTCACCAATTACGGATTTATAGATAAACAAAAACCATTAATACTACGGCAATTGAATGATAAAAGCTCAGGAAAGTGCCACACTTTTCTCGATGATATAGTCGGGGCCATCGCTGCTGCCGCTTCAAGCCGGCTGGCCCACCGTTCTGCCGGCACGTCCTGACTAAAAAAGGGAGAGGCCCATATGCGGCCATCTCCCCTAAAAGATCAATCCTTACTGAGTTCTCCAATTAAGGCAGGCAGCCATTCATGGAGGTCATCAAATTCAAATCCGGCATTCTTCGCCTTCGAATTATCCATATACCAGGATTCACTTACCCCAAAAGGAGACATCTGCTCCTCCTTGGTTATAGGCTGTATCAAAGCCTCCTTGCCTGTCGCTTCCTCCAGCAGGTCAAACAGGCTGCTGAGGGATGTCTCACCATCTGAACAGGCATTCACCGGGCCATCCAGGCCGCTTTTCCCAAGCCAAAGGAGAAAACGGGCTGCCTCGTCCGAATGAATGAACGAGAGCAGGGCTTCTCTGTTCGGCACTCCGACCGCCATATCCTTCTTCATATTTTCTATATGGAAATGAAGCCTTTTGGTGTAATCATCCAGCCCGAGGACAATCGGAAACCGCACAGCATTCACCGGAAAACGGGTCTGCTGATAAAACACAGCCTCCGCCCGCCTTTTCCCTTCGCCATACGTTATACCGTCTTCATCGGCCGGCTCTAATTTATACGAATACGGATCAAAATCCCCTTCCTTTTTCCGATCCGGCCCAAACTCATATACAGACAATGAGGACGTGAAAATATACTTCTTCACCCTGCCCTCAAAAATGCGGGATGCTTCAAGCGCGTCCTTGTCTGTATAACAAATATTGTCATAAATAATATCATAAACGTTTCCTGCCGCAGCCTTTTCCAGCTCCTCCGGGATCGTCCGGTCTGCCCTGATCCTTTTGACCCTGTTCCCAAAGGAATCTTCGGTGATGCCCCTAGTAACAATCGTGACCTCGCTGCCTTCATCAAGCAGCAGGGATACGAGCTTCTTCCCGAAAAAGCGTGTGCCGCCCAAAACTAGTACCTTTGTCATCACTACCTCCTGATAACCATTTTTCTTACTACTATGTCATGGTTGTAAATTCCCTGTCAATTATCCGGCAAAAAAAAAGGGCAGCCGCTGTATAATGGCTGCCCGGGCTTTAAGCGAACTTCCATAAATCCAGGGTATTCACTGTATAAGTAGGCTGTACTTCGTAGTTCTTCAGCAGCTCCGGTGTAGTTACACCGGTATGCACAAGAAGGGTATCAATTCCAGAGTTAATCCCAGCCAATATATCTGTATCATAATAATCCCCGACCATAATGGTTTCTTCCTTCTTCGTCCCAAGCACCTTCAACGCCTGATCTACTATAATGGACTCCGGCTTTCCGATGAATGTCGGCTTAATCCCGGTCGATACGGCCACAACCGAAGTCAGCGAGCCGTTCCCTGGCAGAAAGCCCCGTTCAGTAGGAAGGGCAATATCTGCATTTGTAGAAATAAAGAAGGCGCCATTTCGGACCGCAAGACATGCTTTTGCCAGTTTTTCATATGTGATGCCTCTGTCGATCCCCATTACAACAAAGTCGGGATGGTCCTCTTCAAATGTAAACCCCTTTTCTTCAAGCGCATTCCGGATGCCTTCCTCCCCTACCACATAGACGGACGCCCCCGGTTTTTTTTCATGAATGAAATTGGCAGTCGCCATACTGGTCGTGAAGACCTGATGATCCTTGGCCGGTATGTCAAAATCACGGAGCTTCTGGGCGACCTGCCCGGGTGTCCGCGACGAATTGTTTGTCACAAATAAATAGGGAATCCCTTTCTTCCTGAGCTGGGAAATAAACTCGCCCGCTTCTTCAATAACTTCTGTACCCCGGTATATGGTTCCATCCAAATCGATTAAATAGCCTTTGTACTCCTTCAACTGGGAATGACCTCCTTATATATATAATCCGCTCATCCAAGTTAACATAAACGGTGTCCATAGTGCCAAGAGTTCGTCCTGATGTTCATATTTCCAGGCGACTGGAGCACTTCAGCCTTAAGCTGGCTTAGAAGTCCCCGCGCCCCCTTTGTATAAACCACCGTGAAGCCATAATAGCCTTCCATAAAGAACAAGCCTGCTGAACATAGTCTGCAGGCTGGGAAGGATTTTATTCGTTTTTAAAGGCAGATACTGGACCCAGTTCATTCAGCAGGTAACCCCTGATGTTCCCGGAAAATGATTTAAATGCCGGCATGGCCTGCTGCATTCCCGACATGAGTTTTTCCTGGGACAGCAGCACATAATCCTGGATGAGCATCTTGCGGAGCGGAATAGTCACCCTGAATGATTGTGCCATATCGGAAGCCAAAACGGATTCATCCTCCAATATATCAATGATGTCTTCAAAGCTTCCAGGATCCCTCATAATGAACCCGTCGATCATGGCATTGCCGACATCAAGGACAGAATCAATCATTGTCTGGGATATCCTTTGGGCTGCATAAGCCTTTATGGATCCTGCGGCTTCATTTCCACCCCCTGAAACTTCCTCGAACATGTTTATCTGGTTTTCTAAAAAGCGGAGTGTCTGTTCAATTTTTTCACGATCTACAAAATACAATGTAATTGCTCCTTTCTGTATGTCGCACTTAAGAATGCAGGAACCGCTTACAGTAAATGTTTAAAGCATCACGCATGGGCCATGATTGCCGGCCTTGCATAGAAATAGCCCTGTGCCAGGTCCACCTTATTCCTCGTCAGTACGCTCGCCTCTTCCTCGGTTTCAATACCTTCGGCAACCACAACAGAGCCCGCTTCCCTTGCAATCAGCAAAAGGCCTTTCAGCATGGACTCCTTCACTGTACTATGATGGATATCCTGGATAACCGTACGGTCGATCTTGATGATATCCGGCATGATCTCACTTATGGTATGAAGGCTGGCATAACCCGCCCCCGTATCATCCACAGCTATCCTGAAGCCTAATTCCTTCAATTCCCTGATATTTCCGCGAAGTCCGGCAATTTCATCAATATTATCTCTTTCCGTCACTTCAATCACGATCCGGACGGGGGAAATTCTTTTATATTTGACCAGAAGCCCCTTCATATCCTTTATGAAACGCGAGCTGCCAAGGGTAACAGGAGTGAAATTTATAAATACATCAAGAGGGTCATCCCCATAGGAAATATGTTCAAAAGATTTTTCCAGTACAATCATTTCCAGGTCATACAGGCGGTTAGTCTGCCTTGCTACCGTAAATAAGGCAAGCGGGCTTTCAAGCATGGTGCCCTTTGGTCCCCTCGTCAGGATTTCATGGGCCTTAATCCGCTGGGATGCTACATCTATAATCGGTTGAGAGAGCAGACGTATATCCTTTGTTTCAATGATTCTGCCCATCTGAAACAGCATTTGATTGAGTTCTGTATGGATTTTTTGTTCCGCCATCGCCCCAGCCTGTCTATGGGCCCGTGCCAGCGCGTCAGATACAGGCGAAGAGTTCTTCTCAACGAACATATAGCCAGACTCGAACTGTGCACGAACATCAGGAAAAGACGTTTCAAGGGCAGCCTGTGCCTTTTCGAGCACCAGATTTGCAGCAGCATCTATATCATCCAGGATCTGTTTCTGTGAATTCATTTTAAGAATCAAGGTGATTCCATCACTATTATAATCATGGACAGCCAGAATGTCTTGTCTTAAGATATTCATCTTTATGACCCCAGCAAAGGATGCCTTCAGGAATAATATGTATTGTCCGAACCGCTCCTCTCCCAGCTGCTCGGCAATCTGCCTTAGATTTTTAATATTGAACACAATGACACCCACTTCGCTCCCATGCCTGAATGCCCTTTTAGCCGAGGAAACAAGGGTATCCCTCAGGATAAACTGAGGCGGATAAAAGCGCAGGGTTGAATGGGGAAAAAATATCTTTATCCATTTTCCTATACTCTTCATAAACTGCGTGTGTATTTGAGTCAAAATGCCCATTCCTTTCACTGTACACAGAAGTTATATAGTCATTTTATCACAATTCAATCGAAGAAGTATCCATAAGTGGAAAAGCCTGGCGAATTATACACAGCGCGCTTCTGTCTGATAAAATGAAAGGAAAAAGAGGAGGAATTCCTTTGGACAGCCGTTTATTTTTATATGATGACACAATAGAGGCAAAGACAAGATTTGTAAGCTTTGCCGGAGAAAGCAGCCGCTTTGATCTGGCAATCATTACAACCAGCCGCTTTTATGGAAAACAGCTAGTGCTTGACCTTCAGAGCAGCAGGTTCGCCATTATCGGCAGTGATGATCTTGCAGAAGAAGGCTATTTAGAACATATATTCCAGCTATCCGAAGAAGAAGCGGCCGAACTCCATTCGTTTCTGGAAGAAATCGTCTAGTTCAGCCATTTCGAAATGGGTAACCCTAATGGTAATCCAATCAAGGAGGCCGATTATGCCCGATAGAAAAGAACTGGACTTCGCAAATGTCGAGAAAACCAGGAATTATCTCACCGCAGAAGAATTTCCTGAGGGTCCTTACGGGGCACCGTTTGGTGCAGATGAACCAGTTGAAAACAAAAGCAGCGAATGGAGAGAAGGTCAGCGTTTCTACAGTGCGTTCAACTATGAAAACAAAACCCTTCACGAAGGAATGCAGCGGAAAATTGATCCTTCCCATCCTCCGCATGATGATAAAAACCGCAGCGAGCAGCCGCCATACACTGGCACTGGAAATAGTTAGCTTATACACAGGGTGTCTCAAGGAAGTATTTTGGGACACCCTTTTTTGTTTAAAGGGTCTGAAGAATACTGTCTACCGGGTTCAAAATAGGCAGGCAGAAAAAAACCTGTCCGTTTCATGGACAGGGATGCTTCCTTACTTCTTAATTTTTTTCACTACAAAATAGGGACAGCCAAAATTGCAGTATTCATAAAGATACTCCGACAATGTGCTGATTTTCGTATCGAAGGCGGCTTTTTGGTTTTGGTCGTCAAAGAAGCCTTTCAGCCTGAGCTGTCCATAACCCCAATCGCCCAGGATATAGTCATATTTATTTAATATTTCACTATAACGGGACCGGAACGCCTCTTCATTGAATCCGTCGCTTCTTTCGTCCACAAGCTCATATACAGAATTGTTTATTTCTATCACTATTGTAAGTCACCTCATATCGTAAAGCCTGTTAACAAAATTATAACTTATTATCCACCAATTTCTAAACGAATTTTATTAAAATCTGGCCAATCTATTGTTAAAGGAGGTGCCAGGATGAAAAAATCCTTATCAGCACTATGTCTGGGCTTGCTATTAATCCTTTCTGCCTGTTCCGGAAGAGGAAACCTGGACAACGGAAACAATGATAACCCATTTATGAATACATCCCGTACTAATGAGACAAAGAACATTAATCAAAATTATAATGTCGACAATCATAATAACGATAAATCGAGCCGGGGTTTCGGCTTCGTACGCTTGAGCCGGACGGTTGTGAATGGGGAGACTGTCGGCAGCAAGGACCGTATCCGCCTTGACAGGGAGCAGATGGCTGACATCATTACCCGTCTTGCCGTTCAAAATCCCCAAATCGAAGAGGCAGCAACCCTTGTGACAGACGAAGAAGCACTCATTGCCTATAAGACCGGAAGCGAAAATCGTGAGGAAGCAGCCGATCAGGTTAAACGGACGGCCATGTCGGTCCTCCCCCGTTATTTTCATGTTTACGTGACGGACAATCCCGGTTTGATGCAGAACATTGAGAACTATGCCGGCTTAAACACCCACACAGATGATATCAACTATATGCTCCAAAAGACCATCGTTCAAATGAAAAGATCGCCCCAGGGTAAAACGGCCATTCCCGGTGAAAACGCAAATGGCGAAACAAAAGCTGACATGGATGCCGGCTCCAAGGAAGATTAGAGTGATTTACCAGTAATTTATTTAACAAAGGGATGCAAACTAACCCCATGATTTCAAAGTAAAGGAGTATGGAAGTGCGCTATTTATATGTATGGATATCGGGGGTTATCGCCTTTTGTTTTATATACCTTCCTGGAGCGGCCTCAGCTGCCATCGCTCCTGATGAACAGAAAACCAAAACGCGTATGGCCCTGTATGAGTATATTGAAACCACAGCTAATATCCCATGGTATTTCATTGCCGCCGTCGACCAGTACGAACATAGTGTAAGGAATTCCAGACGTGATCTGCCTGATTCACAGGGACCGGTTGGAATCAGGATTGAACCGGGCGGCTGGGCAGGAATCATGAATCCAAACCCTTGGGATCAAAACCCTGCATCCATCAGTTTCTGGGGCGGCTTAGGGGCAGATGGAAACGGAGATGGAAAAGCAAGTATAAAACGGGACGAAGATCTCCTGTATGCCATAGCATCCTACTTGCTCAAATTTGGAAGCGATGAAGGAAATTTCAGGATCGGGCTCTGGAATTATTACCGCCGCGACAAGGCTGTGGGCATTATCATGGGAAATGCCAGGCTGTTTAAAGCCTATGGAACGGTCAATCTTAATAAGAAGGCTTTTCCCGTACCGGTCAGGACCCATTACACATACAGAAGTACATGGGGATCAGCCCGGGGCTGGGGAGGCAGAAGATCGCATGAGGGTACGGATATTTTTGCGGATTATGGTCTTCCTGTCCGTTCAACATGCTTTGGAATCATTGAAATGAAAGGCTGGAACAAATTTGGCGGCTGGAGGATCGGCATCCGTGATATCAATAATACTTATCACTATTTTGCCCATCTGAACGGCTTTGCAAAAGGCCTGGAAACTGGCCAAATCGTCGAGCCCGGCACACTTATCGGTGCTGTCGGCTCCACCGGGTACGGCCCCCCGGGCACATCAGGAAAATTCCCGCCCCATTTGCACTATGGACTCTATAAAGACAACGGCCGGCTGGAATGGGCCTTTGATCCCTATCCGCTGCTTAAGGTATGGGAAAGAAGAGAGATACAGGAAAAAAGAAGAAACCTTCGATAAAACTCCCTTTTGGGAGTTTTTCCTGTTTTAATGTAAGGTTTTATAACACAAAAATAAAAATTCCGATTTTTTAAGTAAATTAAACTTGAATTTTTCTGTTGTGCTAATTAATATAATAAATATAACAAACTCATGTTATAAAACATAACATAACAAAAAAGGGGAAATGACCATGCTGAATGATTCCGTTTTTATGTTCTTTTGTACACTCCTCGTCTGGCTGATGACACCAGGCATTGCTTTATTCTATGGAGGGATGGTAAGGAGCAAGAATGTATTAAGCACAGCCATGCACAGTTATATCACGATGGCCGTGGTTACGATTATCTGGATTACCGCAGGTTATTCTTTGTCCTTTTCGCCAGGCGGGAACGCCATAATCGGAAACTTTGACTGGTTCGGTTTGAATGGAGTGGGCTTTGAACCCAATGCTGATTACAGCGAGACGATACCGCACAGCTTGTTCATGATGTTTCAGCTCACTTTCGCTGTTTTGACGACTGCCCTCATTTCCGGGGCTGTAGCTGAAAGGATGAAGTTTTCGGCATTCATTACCTTCACTGTCCTTTGGTCTCTCCTTGCCTACGCACCCGTCGCACACTGGGTATGGGGAGTCGGAGGCTGGCTCCGGGAGCTTGGGGCACTTGATTTTGCAGGAGGAAACGTGGTTCATATTTCATCCGGTGTAACCGGGCTGGTTCTGGCAATTTACCTTGGGAAGAGGAAAGAATCTGAAACAAGCACACCCCATAATCTTCCGCTTACAGTCCTGGGAGGATCGCTGATATGGTTTGGCTGGTACGGATTCAATGTAGGAAGCGCCTTAACTTTAAATGAGATAGCGATGACAGCCTTTATTAATACAGCGGCTGCGGCAGCTGCGGGAATCATCGGCTGGCTGCTGGTTGAATGGAAGGCAAATAAAAAGCCCACCATGCTCGGATCAATATCAGGCGCCATTTCGGGACTCGTGGCCATCACGCCTGCATGCGGTTTTGTAACGACAGCTTCGGCCATCATCATTGGATTGATAGGGGGAGCGGTATGCTTCTGGGGCGTTTTCTCCCTTAAGAAAAAGCTTGGGTATGACGACACCCTTGATGCTTTTGGCCTTCACGGGATAGGAGGTACATGGGGAGGCATCGCGACCGGACTGTTCGCTACAACAAGTGTCAACGAAGCGGGTGCCGATGGAGTATTTTACGGAAACGCAGCCCTTCTCTTCAAACAGCTGGCCGGAATAGGCGCGACCTATATATTTGTTGCTTTCGTAACCTTCATTATCATCAAAGGGATACATCTTGTGATGCCGGTCCGGGTCAATGAGGAAGAAGAATCCATCGGGCTGGACCTAACCCTCCACGGCGAGAGGGCCTATCACGAATCAAATTTATAGGAGCTGATAATAGTGGAAAAGCTTACTAAAGTAGAAATTATTACCCGCCCTTCCAAGTTTGAAGCACTGAAACAGGAATTGGCAAAGATAGATGTGAGCGGGCTTACCGTCACCAACGCCCTCGGGTGCGGCCTTCAAAAGGGATTGACAGAAAATTACCGGGGCATCAAACGGGAAATTAATATGATTGAGCGGATAAAAGTAGAGATCGTAGTCTGCAAAGTGCCCGTAGAAGCTGTAGTGGAAGCAGCAAGAAAAATCTGCAACACCGGCAAGCCCGGTGATGGCAAGATATTCATCTATGAGATAGCCAACGCCATTAAAATCAGGACTGGCGAAGAGTCATGCGCAGCCCTGCAGAATGACCGGTAAACCCTATTTTTCTCCAGTATGTTCCCTCTCCTGCTGCACACAATAGAAGGAGGAATCCTAAAGGAGTGAAGAACATGGAGCAATCGCTTGCTTATCTGCGGGAAATTCTTTCAGGGCATACCGATTCAGGAGATGCCGCGGGCGACCGGCTTTACAATATCGTATCTGCGGACAGATTTTCGTCAGAAGAGGCATTTGTCGATGCGTTGACAGCAGAAGAAAATGACTATCTGAACCAGATTCTTTCAGAAGCGATCCACTATGCAAAACAGGAAGGCGATTTTGAAAGATCCAGGCAGCTGAATAAGGTATACGAGCTGCTGTTCACTTATTAACACATAAGAAGGCTGGCCTATTGGCCAGCCTCTTTACCTTCGGAGTTAATTCTCCCGCCCGGTCACTCCCGGGGAATAATCGGTCTTTTTATTGTTGGAATGCGAGTGCGGATCATCGGGACTCACGTGATCATCATGTCCAGTCCCCGGGTAGATTGTTTTATGTTTTTGCTGAATATCATTAAATTTTTCAAAGTCCTGATTGACCATTGATAGACCTCCTCGCTTTTTGTCCTAGAATTAGTATCACTCCCCTCGCGCTTTGTATCCCCGGATCCCGCTGGAATCAAAAACATATTGCATACATAAATCAGGGCCCAAAGACCGAAAATAAAATAACGATAGAGATAGAAAGGAGCAAACCGAATGCTATCTCCCGAACAGCTTCAAAATTTAAAATCGGCATTGGCAGTCAATAAGGAAGAAATTGAAGAACATCTGCAAAAAAATGACAATCTGGGATTTCAATGGAGATTTCCCCAGGAAAGCGTATCAGAGCTGTCAGGTTATGATAACCACCCTGGCGATCTCGGCACAGAGCTTTTTGAAAGGGAAAAGGATTTAGCCTTATGGGAGCATTATAAGCTGGAGTACTCTCACATAACCAATGCCCTCCAAGCCATCGAGGAGGGAACATACGGCATATGCAAGGTCTGCGGTGCTGAAATTCCGGCAGAACGGCTTGAGGCCATGCCAAGCACCTTATATTGCATAAAGCATGCAGATCAGTTTGTTTCTGTCGGAAGACCGCTTGAGGAGGGAGTGCTTATGCCTCCTTTCGGTAAATTCGATATGGATGAGCAGGACGAAAACGTCGCTTATGATGCCGAGGACGCCTGGCAGGATGCCGCCGAACATGGAACCTCAGACTCCCCATCCGATTTCAGGCAGCCCAAGAACCTTTATGGTGATATGTATATTGAGGGTGAAGAACAAGTCGGGTATGTAGAAGCTTATGAAAATTTTGTCGGAGTGGATATGTATGGAAAGAACATCACCATTTATCCGAATGAGCGCCACGAGGAATATGAAGCCCTGTTAGATGAAGAAGGCCTGATGACCGCATTTGGAGATCTGCCCCCGGGCGAGAAGGATCCCTATACAGAAGATTAATAAACGTAAATCATAAGAGGAGGTGTCCTATTTTGGGCATCTTCTTTTTAATTTCATACTTGCTTCAGCCTTAAAGTTTTATCAGGTATAACCGAGCAGCTGCAGGGGCTAAAGATTTCTATAGATATGCGCTTGTTTTTCTGATGATTTTCACTTCAGCAGCCACTTTTTTTATCAAAAGCATTCCATGTTCACTGCAAGCTGTGCATTGGCACTGTATCCGCTGCCCCATACTTGCAGTAGTCATAGGTTTACTTGCGGAAGCCGCAGATTTACTTGCGGAAACCTCAGATTACTTGCGAATGCTTTACGACCCCCTAATTCCTTTGGACACCTTAGAGCTTAAAACAGTACACTAAGGACAAGAAAATCCAGTAATTAGGGAGGGGCTCTTATGGGCAAGAAAAAAATTAAAGTGTTGGAGGACGTCAAAAAGAATTATGTCCGGTTAGCTTTAGAGTCAGGGAACTATTCTTCCATCGCTCGCAGAGCGGGAATTGATCGCAGTACCCTTTCGGGCTGGATTCAGGAATATGGGGATGAGATAAGGGAACGTATGGAAGACCCCGCCACTGTCATTCTTTCTACTGAGCCTACCAAGGAAGAATTAAAGGCAAAGTATGAACAGGCGGTGAAACTGCTTGGGGAGAAGGAACTCGAGGTGGCCATGCTTAGAAATCTATTAAAAAAAAGCCCTTACCAGCCCTAACGGTCATTGAGGAAATTAGGCTTTGGGCAGAGGAGGGGTTTGCCATTACCAAATTGACCGAAGCAGCCGGAGTAAATAGATCCCTCTATTACTATCACTCTGGAGAGGAAGAGGAAGTGAACCCAAAAGGAAAGCGCGGCCGGCCAGCACCAGGATTTTCAAAAACAAAGTCAGACAAAACAGTGCCTGATGAGCAGGTTGAGGAATTCCTTATGGAGGCCATAGAAGGGGAATGCGCCATTTATGGGGTGAAGAACCTGACCCAATTTTTGAGGGATCATCACGAACTGGTAATCAACCACAAGAAGGTCCACAGGCTATGCAGGGAGCTTGGCATCCTCCTTCCACAACGACCCGTTCAGGCAAAGTATCCAAGGAGACTGGTGAAGAACCATCGAATTACCGGTCCGAACCAGCTATGGCAGCTGGATATCAAGTATGGCCATATTGAAGGAAGCGGAAGGTTCTTCTTCGTGGCATGCGCCATTGATGTATTCGACAGGTGCGTCGTCGGCTTTTATACGGGACCCCGATGTAAGGCCGTGGATATTACAGCCATGCTTAAGGAAGCGATTGTGAGGCGGGCCCTCAAGCTTCCCGAGGAGGATGGGCATTGCATTATCATAAGGACCGACAATGGCCCTCAATTCGTAAGCAACCACTTTGGGGAATTCTGCGAGCAGAACAGGGTGTATCATGAACGGATCCCGCCCCGTTCCCCTAATTACAATGCCTATATCGAGTCGTTCTTCAGCCTTCTTGAACGCCACGTATTCCGGCGCTATACCTTCGAATATTTTGAAGAGGCGTACTATCGCGTTGGTGAGTACATGGAGTTCTACAACCATAGAAGGTATCATGGCTCCCTGGGGAGAATGGCTCCTGCCAAGTTCCATGATAAGTACAAGGAAATCGGGTTCCCGTCGGAAATGACAATCAGCCTGTGAACAGGCTGATTGACTCCTCTGAGAAATAAAAAAGTAAAAAACTAAGACAGAGAGAGAATGTAAAAGCAATTGTCAGGAATAAGGGGGTCAGACCGAATGTCGCAGGTTTACTTGCGGAAACCGCAGATTACTTGCGGAAGTCACAGATTTACTTGCAAGTCACAGGTTTACATGCCGTTCCCAGCCGGCCGGTGAACGACACAGCAAAGCCCGGAGGAAATAACTCCGGACTGTGTTTTCCCAACTTTTGAGTTGGCTCGGTTTCTTTCAGGTCAGACCATCTTCAGGAGCGCCTCTCTCACCGGCATCCCTTTTGATATTCCTGCACATTCAGCCTCATGCGTGACCGATTCCAGCACTGAATCCAGAAGCTCCTCAAGCGTCCTGACTCCCACGGCCCTTCCCGCAAGAATCCGCCTCCCGGTAAGCCGCTCATTGAGGAGTCCGATATCGAGTGCCCCGCACATGACATATCCTTTATCCGAAGAAATGGCAAGCAGCGTGGTCTTCGGCAATTCTACCGAGGTTCCCATAAAGGTCATACCTTCGATGACTATAGGTTTTAAGCTGATCATACTGCACCGCCTCGCTTTTTATACAATCATATGATTAAAAGGCGGAAGCGGTGATTCAAAGGCCCTTGATTTTCTCAAGGAGTATATCTCTTAGGAATTCAGGCATTAGGTAGGTTTTATCCTTCAGGTCCCGGAGGACAGGAAAGAACCTGCCAAAGGTGAACATATCAGGGATGGCAAGCCTGTACACAGAAGAGTTCTGCAGAACCTGGCCATCAATGAATATATCTTCACCGAGGAATGAAATTTTATCATACACCATATTTCCCATTACTTTCCCCCGGAAGCCAAGACCCATGATCTGCATTTCCGGCCATTCTTCAGCCCTGGACTGAATAAGAATCTCACGCAGGATTTCTCCATTCAATTCAACGAGGCAGGGATTGATGGGATGGGGACATATCCTGTGCAGATCAAACCTGGACACCCCACCCGCCGGAAGGCTGTCGAGCACAAGGCCGGCATTCAGAAAAGCACAATCCGCTTTACACCATTCCCTGAGACCCTCACATAAGAGACGAGGAAGGTCTGAAGGCATGAACCAGTCACAGGTAAGATTGAAGGGTACATCTGCTTCCACTGAGCTCAGCGAATCCTTCCCGATTTCAAAGAGCCTTCCAGCATATTCCGCATCACTGGGTGACTCATCCAGCGTGTGTGTCTCATATACCCTTGCCCTTTTTCTCATTCCTTCTTTATCTAAATGAATCTCCACATGCCCTACATAGTAGCCGAATTTACCAGCTCCGCATACCAGGGTATTGCCGGCCATCCTGCCTTCATGAAGCACATGGTGTGTATGCGCACCCAGGATCACATCGATGCCGGGGAATTGCCCGGCAATCTTCTCATCCTCGTGCAGGCCAAGGTGGGAAAGGAGGACAATCATATCTGTTTTCCCCGCAAGCACCGCCAGCTCCTTTTGAATCGCCTCGATGGGATCTGTGATCTTCCATCCCAGAAGTTCATAATATCTCTCATAAAAGGCTGTAACACCTATCAAGCCAATCCTGCTTCCTTTTCGTGTCTGATGGATACAAGAAGGCAGTGCCCAGTTCGGCCTTCTTCCATCTTCATAAAAGATATTGGCGGCCAGTACGGTAAAGGAAGCCTCGTCATACAGCTCATCCAGCTTATCATGCGGCAGTGTGATTCCTTCATTATTCCCGATGGCGGCATATTGATAGCCGGCTTTATTCAGGAGGGATGTGTTGGCTTTGCCATACGTTCCTTCAGTCAGAGGATGCACACGGTCAATATGGTCGCCAATATCCATGACGATCACTTCATCTCCCTCTGATAAATGCCACTTCTTTCTTGTATCGAGGAACCTGCCGATCCTTGGCCAGTAATCAAAATGGCTGTGCAGGTCATTCGTATGATAGATATGAATCGTTTCTTCCATAAACAACTTCCTTACTGCTTATATCTGGATGCTTCCATTACAGGAGGTCAAGCTGCCTCGATGATAAGCCTTTATATTCGATTCCGAGTATTTCAATCATTTCCTTCGCATTATCGGCTGCATCCCCGCCGGAATTATTGTTGAAAAGGACAAATACATCTTCCGTTTCTTCATGGAGGGCTCTAATCTGCTCCGCAAGCTCAGCAAGCTCCTTATGGTTGTAACGGTAAAGGTATCTGACTTCCCTCCATTTGTCCCCGGCTGCAGGTTTAGTCCAGCCATGCACATTTCGCCCGTGAAGCCTCATCAGGGTCTTCTTTTTATCCGTTGCCTTAAGGATCAAGGGCACGGAGCCTTCCCCAGCCTGTGGTTCATCACAGACAGTGTGGATCCACCCCTCTGACTCCATGAACTGAAGGGTTTTTTCCTTGAAAGGCTGGGAATACCAGGACTGGTTTCTGAATTCCAATGCAAGCGGCAGACCGCCCATTTCTTTTTTTCAATAGCGGAGAGTTTCTACATTTTCCTTACTGCAGTCAAACCAGGGAGGAAACTGAAAAAGGACCATGGCAAGCTTGCCTGCCTCCTGAAAGGGCTGCACAGAATCCCTGAATGCAGCAAACATTTCCTCCCTGCTGTCAAAGGGGATTTTTCCGCGCTGATGTCCTGTCATGCCCTGATAGGCCTTCACAATGAATTGAAAACCGGCAGGCACACTTGCAATCCACCTTTCGACATTCCGCTTCGGCTGTACCGCATAAAACGAAGCATCCACTTCCACAGCCGGAAAATGGCCGCCATATTCTTTTAATTTATCCTTTGCTGCCATTTTATCGGGGTAAATTGAGTCGTGATCTCCCCAGCCAGTGACTCCGATATAGATCATAAGGTACCCTCTCACCTCAAGTTTTTGGTTTATTATAGCACAGGTACCCTATAGGGCTCATTTTTAAAACATGTCTGGCATTTTTGTGAAAAAAAGCACGTTATAGAGTGTGCACAGAGGGTATCACAGTAGAGTTGTCCCAGTATAGATATTAACACCAAAGGGGGAGCTGCATACGTGTTCGGACCGAATGATTTCTGGAAGTTTTTCTCTGCTTTCTTTTTGATTTTCCCTGTGGTGACCCTAATCCATTTGTCAGGCCATATTTTCTTTGTTGCCCTGTTTGGCGGTAAAGATAAAAAGATAGTAGTCGGCTGTGGAAAAGTGCTTTTTTCTTTTTGGAAACTGGAATTCAGGACTTTTTATTTCTGGAGCGGAGGCTGTGAATTCACAAGCCTTAGATGGAATAACCAGATTACCAATTCCATCATTTTTCTTGGTGGAGCGCTTTTTAACCTGTTGAGTATCATGGTCACAAACTTTCTGATCACTTCCAATTACATGGACGCCAATGTCTGGACTTACCAATTTCAATACTTCTCTTTTAATACCATGTTTTTCGCTCTTTTTCCGATGGACTTCCCGAATGGGACCCCTAGTGACGGAAGGGCACTTTGGCTTCTCTGGAAACATCACCAGAGTGAGCACCAGACCGACGACCTTATTTTTAAGGTAGAAGAAGAAATTGAGGAATTAGAAGAAGCAGCAGATAAATTAGATGATAGGGCAGAGGATTTGAAAAGAAAAAATCATCTAAAACAGTAAAGCGCAGCCTCCAGGCAGACAACTGCTCTCAGGCGCGCTTTTTGGGTTAGTGAAATTTATTCAGGTAATGACTAAGGGCAAGCAAAGGAAATACATGCCGGTAGCTGTGATAATGGATATAAAAAAAACCAGCCATTCCCTGCCCTGCTGGATATCGACTGGTCCAGTCTTCGTCCCTGCCGTGTTTGATTAAATAGGAAACGGCTTTGCGGACGCCAGCATCCGGTTCCTCCTTTACGGAAACGAGGGCATCCAGAGCCCATGCCGTATGTGTCAGCGTGCTTGCCTGAAGCGGGATATACGTCTTATGGATATCACTCAGGCAGGACTCTCCCCAGCCGCCGTCTTCATTCTGGACTTTCTGAAGCCACTTCTCTGCCCGCAGGATTCTGGCAGACCGGGGGGATTCACCGGCGGCAGTCAGCCCGGTCAAGGCGGCCCATGTCCCGTAAATATAGCAGATACCCCACCGTCCATACCAGGAACCATTTGCTTCCTGATGGCGGTACAGCCATTTGACGGCGGACTTGATTGAAAATCCAGGAAGCTTCTGATTGACATAGTTTCCCAGGAATTCAAGGGTCCTCCCGGTCAAGTCTGGAGTGGAAGGGTCAGTAAGAATGAATTCCGCCCCTTGGATCGGCAGGAGATGCAGGAGCTTCTTATCCACATTCCGTTCAAAAGCCGGCCAGCCGCCATCATCATTCTGCATGGATACGGTATACTGCAGACCCCTCCGCCAGCCTTCATCGACCGAAGCCCGGTTTCCATACACAGCCCTTAGAGAAGCTGTTGTATCATCCACGTCCGGATTTATCCTATTTAGATCCGAAAAGCCCCATCCTCCAGGCAGTGCAGATGGATTTCGGATCATCCAGTCTCCATATTGATGATGCTGCCGCGATCTCAGATATAAATTGGCTTTTTCGACAGCAGATTCGGTATGCGTTACACCGCCCTCCTGGAGCGCATGACTGATCAGAGCTGTATTCCAGACATTGGCCGTTGTATACTGCATATGCAGTTTTCCTTCGATTCTGCATGCCATGCCCTTTAATCCAGCCAGCGCAGCCATGATGACTTTATCTTCTTTTGGGGCACCCAATGCGATTATGGCAAGGATCATGTAGAAGGTAGAGCTAAAATAATTGTACAGAGTGCCATCAGCTTCTATATGTCCTGTCATATACTTTAGAGCTGCATCTTCTGCCAGCCTCCTGAGATGCCCTGGGAGGCCGGCCAGTGCCTTCACACCTCCTGCAACCGCACCAAACAGGCTCCTCGCTTCCCCGCTCCTGAATTCTTCCCATTCACTGTCACGCTGCCCGTCTTTCAGGTGAGTTAAATCAGGTGTATCCGGAACAATCATCTGGAATTTTCTATTTCCTAAAACCAGGATTGGGATAATATTTGACCTGCCAAATACGGATATATCATAAATGCTGACGATAAATGAAGAAGGCAGCAGGATTGCTTCGAGAGGGACAGGAAAGACAGCGGGCCACTTATATTGACCCGTTAATGCAAGGAGGATCTTTGTATACATGCCGGCACTTGCGAGACCGCCCCTCGACATGATGAACCGCCTTGCCCTGATCATGCCAGGATCACTCTTTTTCCTGATTCCGCTGAACAGCAGGGCATAATAACATTCAATGCTGAGGGAGGCATTGCCATCCCGCTCATCCCGGAACAGCTTCCAGGCTCCATTTTCCTCCTGCCTGCTTTCAATCCTTTCAGCCAGTCCTTTTATGAGCTCCGCTTCCTCCCGCCCAAGCAGTTTCAGCAGAATAATCATATAGGCATCCGTAATCAGTCCGGTCTCAAAAGGATAGTCCCATGAGCCATCTTCCAATTGGTCCTGCTTCAGTTTAGAAATCAGCCGTTCTATTTCATCCCTGATTTCTTTCGTCATACAGCCACCCCCCTGCAATGCCTTCTTACATTGTATGGGGGATAGGTTGGTTAATATTTGTTTTTCCTTCTTTTTAAAAATATCCTGTTGATGCCAGGTTTCCGGAAAGGGGGACTTAAATTAAGAAAGACCTCGGTATAAAACGAACACCAAGGTCTTTCTGCCGGTAAATCGCCGGTTTTTTCATGATCTATCGTATTCAGTATGCCATTTACTTTTTACGGTACCTCATTTACCCTTCCTAAAGTAATGAACCGGACGGATTTCGATGCGCCAGCCAAATTCTTCCCCTTTGCTGACTTGTGTTGTAGGATGAAGGGAAGCCAGCTGAACCGCCTTATCCATGCTCTCTGCTTCAAAAATAAATATGCTGCCAATCATTTCTTTCGCCTCTGTAAACGGGCCATCTGTTACGACTACCTTGCCGTCCACACGGCGCAGGCTTTTGGCCTCTGACTCCAGACCGGCATCAACCAGCACCTCCCCACTTTCATAAAAATGCTCAATGTGCGGCCGGCATTCATTCATAACAGCCTCAATCTCTGCCTTTGGGCGTGCATCCATTGCTTCGCGGTTAAAATACCCCATACATAAAAATATCATCATCACCACTCCTGATTCACTCAAATTTTTTGTATCTATTCATACAACGAACTGCAAATCGAAAAATCGACTAAACTTTAATTTTTATTTCATACAATTTTCAGCCTGTTTCATTAGAAACTTCTGCTCCTGTACATTTTGCGTTAACGAAGCGGCGCGCTGAAACTCGTTACATGCTTCCTTCTTTCTCCCTAGCTTTAAAAGAAAATCAGCCTTCACGCTCGGAAGCAGATGATAGCTCTTCATTGCCGGATCCAATAGCAGAGAATTAACAATCTCCAGCCCTGCTTCTGTTCCATACGCCATCGATATAGCAATGGCCCGGTTCAGTTCAACGACTGGAGAAGGAGCAGCTTCTGCAAGTGCATCATAAAGAGCAGTAATTCGTTTCCAATCCGTCTTTTCCGGTGAGGCAGCTTTGGCATGGCAGGCAGCAATGGAAGCTTGTAAAACATATATTCCGAATGTTCCTCCCAGTTCTTCTGCTTTTTTCAGAGAGGCCATACCCCGGTTGATGTGTTCCTGATTCCACAACGAACGGTCTTGATTCAGCAGCAAAATCATTTCACCATCCGCATTCGTTCGTGCTTTAAAACGGGATGCTTGTATTTCCATGAGAGCAGCAAGTCCATGAACTTCCGGTTCGGCAGGAATGAGTTCCGCCAAGACCCTCGCCATTCTTAATGCTTCCTGACAAAGGTTCGTTCGCATCAGATTATCTCCGGAGGAAGCCAGATACCCTTCATTGAACATGAGATAAATGACTTCCAGAACAGAAGAGAGCCTTTCCTTGTACGCTGTTTTATCAGGAGTCTCAAAAGGAACTTTGGCCGCCGATAGTGTTCGTTTTGCCCTCACAATCCGCTGGGCAATGGTGGGTTCGGGTAAAAGGTACGCAAATGCGATTTCTTCTGCAGTCAGTCCCCCAACGAGTCTCAGCGTTAGAGCTGTACGGGCATTTTTGGATAATGCTGGATGACATGTCATAAAAATGAGACGCAGCATATTATCCCTAATTTCCTCGTCACTATCTGCCCAGTCCGGCTCATACTGTGTGTTCACATCAAAAGCTAATTGTTCATATTTTTGTTCTAGTAATTTCTTTCGGCGAAGCACATCAATGGCTTTTCTTTTAGCCACAGTCATCAGCCATGCACCAGGGTTATCCGGAATACCAGAGAGGGGCCACCGTTCAAGCGCTATAACCAGGGTATCTTGTGCAATATCTTCCGCCATGCCCAGATCCCTCACCATCTGGGTAATCGTACCAATTATTCTGGCTGACTCCGTCCTACAAACCGATTCAATCCGGCGGCGGCTGAATTCATTCATAAGTTTGTTCCTCCTTTCTCGATCCTTATAAAGACAAAGAACAAAAATCGTTAATAGCAACATTATTTAGATGTTTTATAACCACTTTTATTCAATTAAAAGCGGCCATTCTCCTTCCAGGAATGCACTTCTATTATTCTCAGCATTTATATACCATAGTTGGATTCAAACATGCCCCTCACCGGCAAACAAAACTTGTTTTGCCGGTGAGGGGCAGCCCCAGATACCCTTTGCCTTTTGTACATTCGGCAACCAGGTTTGAAGATAAACAAAGAGCCTGGATATATCTCCAGGCTCTCTTGATTTTATATTTTAGCATCCGGGATATCAACGGAGCCCCGGATTCCCCTGACCTCCATCCGTTTTTTTGCCCTCAGTCTGTAATAAAAATAGCATGCCGCCATAAACGGAATTCCGCAATATAAGGAAATCCTTTGTTCTTCAATGAAAGCAAGACTGATGATGACTGCAGAGTTGGCGATGATGGCGAGAATCGGAACCACCGGATAGAAAGGTGTCTTATATTTAATATCCTCGATTCTTCCCCCGTTTCTCAGGAAATGCTTTCTGCCCAGCAGATTGGACACAGCAATGGACAGCCAGATGAAAACTGCGCCAAACCCGGCAATCGAAAGAAGCCATAAATAAACCGTTTCTTCCGCGAAAATTCCCGACAGCAGCGAAAGGCACCCGACCCCAAGACTAACCGTCAGTGCGAGCATAGGCACTCCCCGCTTATTGAGCTTAGAAAAGGCAGGGCTGATCATTCCTTGATTGGACATGGACCACAGCATCCTGGAAGTCGCATATAATCCTGAGTTTGCGACAGAGAGCACCGCGGTGATGATAACAAAGTTCATGACATCTGCGGCATATGGAATGCCAATGCCCTCAAACACTGCAACAAAAGGACTCTCTACAAGATCTGCCTTCTGCCACGGAAATAGCGCAGACAGAATGAACATGGAAAGGATAAAGAAAATAAAAATCCGCCATACCGTGCTATTGATGGCCTTTGGCACCGTCTTCTCCGGTTCTTCACTTTCACCGGCAGCAATGCCCACCAGCTCAGTGCCCTGAAAGGAAAAGTTGACTGCAATCATCGTTACCAAGATTGCTGTGATGCCATTCGGGAAGAGCCCGCCATTGTCTGTAAAATGGGAAAGATACGGTGCTGGCTGGCCATCCATCTGCAGCCACCCAAACATGGCCGCTCCCCCTACGATGATGAAGATGATGATCGTTACGACCTTGATTCCTGCAAACCAAAATTCCACTTCAGCAAAGCTTCTGGTGGACAATGCATTGACCAGGAATAACAGCAGGGTGAACACCACACACCACACCCATGTCGATACATCCGGGAACCACCGCTTCATCAGCATGCTGACCGTTATCAGCTCAAGCCCGATCGTGACAGCCCAGTTCAGCCAGGACATCCAGCCGACTACATAACCTGCCGATGGCGAGATATACTTTGAGGCGTAAGTTTGATAGGAGCCGGCATCAGGGAGCCTGACAGCAAGCTCTCCGAGGCAGAGCATGGTCAAGTACATGACAAATCCGCCCCACAGATAAGCAGCCAGGGCGCCGCCTGGTCCTGCTTCATGAATGGTGTAGCCGGAACTCATAAATAAACCTGTCCCGATTACCCCGCCCAAGGCTATCATTAAAATATGGCGCCTTTTTAGTTCCCGCTTCAAGACTGAATTTTCCACAAAGAATCCTCCCTCTGATTGTAAGCGCTTTACAAAAGCCTTAACTAGATGTAATTTTATAAGCTTTTTCAAATCATTAACCTTTTGAACCCAGTAGGTTGACTTCCGTTCCAGGCGCTCGCTTTCCGCGGGGCGGGCGGTGAGCCTCCTCGGCTTTGCCTGCTGGGTCTCACCTGTCCCGCTGCTCCCGCAGGAGTCTCGCACCTTACACTCCAGTCAACCTTGTTTAACAATAAAAACTACTTTATGAGCGATAAAAAAACAGGTTGAGCAATCCCTTTTAGTATATTCTGATAATTTTTAATCTAACTGATTTACCGTAAATATACAAGTAACTAATGCTTTAGGTCTTTTGTAACAGCATGTTATCTATTCACTTTATTTCGGCAGGTTGTCATTTTACTATATTAATAAAATATACACAAATGAAAACATGCAGGGAACAGATACATGCGAGAAACTTATAAGTCCGCTTTGAAAATTTAAATCATGATGTATAGTTATCAGGAAGGATAAATAATTATAATGCTTATGCTGAAAAAGACTGATAGTTCTTTATTCCCGAATTTCTGCAGAAAGAAATCGACTGAGAGAAATAAATATAGACTTCTTTCCCGCTCTATAGACACAAAAAAAGACCCCCTCGTTCAACCTGCCTGAGAACATGATCTACAAAGGGCCTAAGTTGCTCCGTAGTTTCTTTTCTGTCTTTCATGACGGTTAATTCAAGCTCCTTCTGACCCTTTTGAACTCCCATTAATTCCTTCTGTAAAGAAGATATTTCCTGCTTGGCATACTCCAGCTCAGGCGGCTTAAAACTTGGGCAGGATGTTCTCATTAATGGCTTTTTCATGTTCCTGTATCTTTGTCTCCATGATTACCGCCTCCAGTGTAATCCCCCTTACTTATTGCTTATCTTTTGAAGATTCAGCTTATTAATCAAAGAAAAAACACCTCCTTATTAAGGGGGTGCTTGACTCCTCTATTTATTTTTCCAATGACTCTAATGCTTGTTTTACTGTCGAAAAGTTTTTTGATTCTCTAACATCAAGCCCGCCTTCAACAATACTTTTAACCAACCCAGGCCTCAACCCGGTCGCAATCACATTAACATCCAACAACTGAAGTACCTGCGCCATTTCATATAAAGCCTGACCAAATTCGGGTTGAATGTGTTCAATTCCTGAGTAGTCAGCTATTAGATCTGTTATTTTCATTTCAACTATCCTTGGTACTACATGATCACGTAAATGTGCAATTCTGGATTCACTGAACTCACCAACAAGAGGGATAATACCTATCCCTTCTTTTATAGGAACAATAGGTGCAGATAAATTAACTATTTCTTTTTCTGTATGAATTCTAAATTGGGATATAAGCTGCTCATAATGTCTAACTGTTTCATTTAGACTGAAGTCTAAGAATTGGTTTAATTTCTTAAGCACATAGACGTTCTCTTTTAGAGAAAGACTTAAATTAATACTTATTTCAGTGAGGATGTCTACAAGGATGCTTCTACTCGGTGTGTAGCGCATGACTATTTCAGATATTCCACTATAGTCCGACACTTGTTTAACCGCATTATCCCTACTCCATTCCAGGAGTAAATCAGGAACTTCCTGATGACTGTTTTCACATAACAAGGAATTACCTAAGTGCTTGATTAGATCAGTATACATTTGAATTGCTTGAATTCTTTCCACATCTGAGATGCTTAAACTCATTTCTATCAGTACACTGTTAACAACCTGGCCAGCAAGCACCTCGGCATTTTCAACCAAATGTTGTCCCATCATATTTAGGGTCATGGTCATTTTCCTATGCCATCCTCTATAGTAGATTTTACAAAGATTATACGCCACAGACCTCCATTGTACAAATCCATAAATACCCTTTTACAGAAAAAATAGAAGAAGACGAACTTATAAAGTTCGCCTCCTACACTTCAAAGAAAATCTGAGTCGGCATAAAACCGGCACAAGTGATTTTCTCCTTTATAAAAACTCGTTGATATTACAAGGATTGTAATGAATTAACCGATGGAACCTTCCATCTCAAACTTGATCAGGCGGTTCATTTCAACGGCATATTCCATTGGAAGCTCCTTCGTAAATGGCTCAATGAAGCCCATTACGATCATTTCGGTTGCTTCCTGCTGGGAAATACCGCGGCTCATTAGATAGAATAGCTGCTCTTCTGAGACCTTTGAAACCTTGGCTTCATGCTCCAGGGAGATGTTATCATTCAAGATTTCATTATAAGGAATCGTATCAGAAGTTGATTTGTTATCCATGATCAAGGTATCGCACTCGATATTGGAACGAGCACCTTCCGCTCTTCGTCCAAAATGGACGATTCCGCGGTACGTAACTTTTCCACCCTGCTTGGAAATGGACTTGGACACGATGGTTGAAGATGTGTTTGGTGCCAAATGAATCATTTTCGCACCTGCATCCTGATGCTGGCCTTTGCCGGCAATGGCAATGGAAAGCGTCATTCCACGCGCGCCTTCTCCTTTTAGGATAACAGCAGGGTATTTCATGGTTAACTTGGAGCCGATGTTTCCATCGATCCATTCCATGGTAGCATTTGCCTCACAGACAGCACGCTTGGTAACAAGGTTGAACACATTGTTCGCCCAGTTCTGAATGGTCGTGTATCGGCAGTAAGCACCCTTTTTAATGACAATCTCAACGACTGCACTGTGAAGGGAATTCGTTGTATAGACAGGAGCTGTACAACCCTCTACATAATGCACACTTGCATCTTCATCCACAATGATCAGGGTACGTTCGAACTGTCCCATATTTTCAGAGTTGATACGGAAGTATGCCTGCAGCGGCGTATCCACTTTGATTCCTTTAGGAACATAGATGAAGGATCCGCCAGACCATACAGCCGAATTCAAGGCTGCAAATTTATTGTCTGTAGGAGGAATCGTTTTTCCAAAGTGTTCACGGAAAATGTCTTCGTTTTCCCGGAGCGCTGAATCAGTGTCTTTGAAGACAATGCCCATCGCTTCGAGATCTTCCTTCATATTATGGTATACAACCTCTGACTCATACTGGGCAGATACACCGGCAAGGTATTTCTGCTCAGCTTCAGGAATTCCGAGCTTGTCGAAGGTCTGCTTGATTTCGTCAGGCACTTCGTCCCATGACTTCTCTGACTTCTCAGAAGGCTTCACATAGTAGGTGATTTCGTCGAAGTTCAAGCTCATCAAGTCTCCGCCCCACTGAGGCATTGGCATATTATAAAAATGCTCCAAAGATTTCAAGCGGAAATCAAGCATCCATTGAGGTTCACTTTTCATTCGTGAGATTTCTTCTACGATTTCCCTGGTCAGACCGCGCTTTGAGCGGAAGATGGAAACATCCCTGTCCGAGAAGCCGTATTTATAATCCCCGATTTCTGGCATCTTTTTAGCCATAGATCTTTTCCTCCATTCTTTTGAAAGCAGGATATGCCCTGCTTATCAGTTCGTTTCCTTGAGCCCTTTTTCCATGGCCTTCCATGCTAGTGTGGCACACTTGATCCTGGCTGGAAACTTGGAAACACCCGAGAGAGCCTCGATATCTCCCAGGTCTATATCTTCATCATACTCGTTGCCCTTCATTATATTTGAAAAAATATCAGAAAGCTTAAGAGCCGTCTCTATATCTTTGCCTTTGACTGCCTGTGTCATCATGGACGCCGAAGACATGGAGATGGAGCATCCTTCTCCGTCAAACTTGGCGTCATTCACAATGCCATCCTTAACATCCAACGTCAGCCTGATGCGGTCGCCGCAGGTTGGATTATTCATATCCACAGTCAGGTTCCCGTTATTAAGGACACCTTTGTTGCGTGGATTTTTATAATGATCCATGATCACCTGGCGATACAACGTGTCTAGATTATTAAAAGACATTGCTGAAATACTCCTTTGTTTTGACAAGCCCTTCCACAAGCTTATCAATATCTTCTTCGGTGTTATACAGGTAAAAACTAGCACGGGCCGTCGACGATACCTTCAGCCAGCGCATAAGCGGCTGGGCACAGTGATGGCCGGCACGGACTGCGATGCCGTCTGCATCAAGGACCGTCGCCACATCGTGCGGATGCACTTCGTCCAGGTTGAACGTGATGACACCTGCCCGCTGCCCGGCGTTTTTAGGGCCATATATAGTTATACCCTCTACCTGTGACATTGAATCAAGCGCATAGGCTGCAAGCTTATGCTCATGGGCCTCAATTTCATCAAGGCCGATATCCGTAAGAAAGTCAATGGCCGCACCAAGGCCGATGGCGCCGGCAATGATTGGAGTGCCCCCTTCAAACTTCCAGGGAAGCTCCTTCCATGTTGACTCAAACAAGTCCACGATATCAATCATTTCACCGCCGAACTCGACCGGCTCCATTCCCTCGAGCAGATGCTTCTTGCCATAAAGGACGCCGATTCCTGTCGGGCCGCACATCTTATGCCCTGAAAAAGCAAAGAAATCGCAGTCAAGATCCTTCACATCCACTTTCAGGTGAGGAGCTGCCTGAGCTCCATCCACCACCATGACCGCACCCTTTTCATGGGCAATCTGTGCGATTTCCTTTATTGGATTGATGACACCCAATACGTTGGAAACATACATAATGGAAACAATTTTCGTGTTTTCCGTGATCGTTTTCCGCACATCTTCAAGCGAAATTGTTCCGTCTTCCTGAAGGGGAAGATATTTTAAAACGGCCCCGGTCTTCTTGGCAGCCTGCTGCCAGGGAATGATATTACTGTGATGCTCCATGTAGGAAATCACAATTTCATCCCCTTCTTTCAGGTTATCCCCGCCGTAGCTTGAAGCCACGAGATTGAGGGCAGTGGTTGTTCCACGCAGAAAAACTATCTCCTCAAGAGAGGCGGCATTGATGAATTTCCGGGCCTTTTCACGGGCTCCTTCGTATCGATCTGTCGCCTTTGTCCCAAGAGTGTGTACGCCCCTGTGTACATTGGAGTTATATTCGCGATAATATGCGCTGATTTCGTCAATCACCTTCAGCGGCTTTTGTGACGTGGCTGCACTGTCAAGATAAACAAGCGGGCTTCCGTTCACTTCCTGGCCTAGTATCGGAAATAACTTCTTGATTTCATGGGCATTCATTATTTAACTTTCCTTTCGATAACCTCTACCAATCCTTTTTTAACCGACTCGATTGGCAGCTGGTTTACTACCGGAGCAAGGAAACCATGGATTACTAACCTTTCCGCTTCAGTCTGCGGGATTCCCCGGCTCATCAGATAATAGAGCTGGATAGGATCAACACGTCCTACAGAAGCTGCGTGTCCAGCAGTCACATCGTCTTCGTCAATGAGGAGGATCGGGTTGGCATCGCCCCTTGCTTTCTCGCTCAGCATCAGTACCCTTGACTCCTGCTCAGCATTTGACTTGGAAGCACCATGCTCAATCTTCCCGATTCCGTTGAAGATAGAGGATGCACTGTCCTTCATCACGCCATGTTTCAGGATGTAGCCTTCGGAATTCTTGCCCCAGTGGATGATGCTTGTTGTAAAGTTCTGGATCTGCTCACCGCGGCCGACCACAACCGTTTTAGAATCGCCGAAGGATCCATCTCCCACAAGGTTTGTAATATTTTCAGAAATGGTATTTCCATCATTCATCAAGCCTAAAGCCCACTCAATCTTTGCATCCCGACCGGCAGTTCCGCGGCGGTTTACATAAGTCGTGATGCCCTTGGACAGATTATCAACCGCACCATATGCAACGCGTGCATTCGTTCCGGCAAACACTTCTGTGATGATGTTGGCAATTCCCTCTGATTCCGTTGTTGAAATATAGTTTTCCACATACGTTACCTGGCTGTTGTCATCTGCCACAACCAATACGTGGTTGAACAGCGCTGCTTCAGGGTTGTCGTGAAGGAAAACAGCCTGCAGCGGCTCTTTAATTTCTACATTCTTAGGAATGTAGATAAAAGCCCCGCCATTCAGCAATGCTGCATGAAGTGCAGTAAGACGGTGCTCATCTGCCTTCACGCCGTCCTTCATGAAGTACTTCTCCACAAGCTCAGGATATTCCCTGGCTGCCGTGATGATATCGGTAAACACGACTCCCTGGCCTTTGACATCCTCTGAAAGCGATGAAAAAGCCGGGGTATTATTCCTTTGTACATAGAGGTTCTGGCTGCCTTCATTCGCACCGACCAAAGTCTTTACACTCTCAGGCAGTTCCTCAGCGCTGGCAAAAACTTCACTTTCCACAACATGCTTTGAAAAGCCGGTGAAATTCCATTTATCGATTTTCGTCTTATCCGGCCGCGGAAGCGGAAGATTCTCATAGGCTGCAAGTGATGCAGTCCTAAGCTCAGTGAGCCAGCCGGGTTCATTATTCTGTTTCGAAAAGGAGCGTACATACTCCTGGTCAAACGGCAATTTAATTTCCGTGGTCATTGCAATCCTCCTAACGCTTACGCTTCTTGGCCAACAGTTTCGTCTTCAATACCCAGTTCTTGCTTGATCCAGTCATATCCTTCAGCTTCCAGGCGCTGGGCAAGCTCAGGGCCTCCAGACTTAACAACACGGCCCTGCATCATCACGTGGACGAAATCAGGAGTGATATAGTTCAGCAGGCGCTGATAGTGAGTGATAATCAGGCATCCGAATTCATCGCCGCGCATTTGATTGATTCCCTTTGATACAACTTTGAGTGCATCGATATCAAGACCCGAGTCAATCTCATCAAGAATCGCAATCTTCGGCTCGATCATCATAAGCTGAAGGATTTCATTACGCTTCTTCTCTCCGCCTGAGAAACCTTCATTGAGATATCTCTGTGCCATATCCTGATCCATTTCCAGGAAGTCCATCTGCTTATCCATAGTGCGGATGAATTTCATCAGGGATACTTCATCGCCCTCTTCCCTGCGTGCATTCACAGCAGAACGAAGGAAATCAGCATTCGTCACGCCAGTAATCTCGCTTGGGTACTGCATAGCAAGAAACAGACCTGCGCGTGCCCTTTCATCCACTTCCATTTCCAGTACATCTTCACCATCAAGCGTAATAGAACCGCTAGTCACTTCATATTTAGGGTGGCCCATGATTGCAGAAGAAAGAGTGGATTTACCAGTTCCGTTAGGACCCATGATTGCGTGAATCTCTCCACCCTTAATCTCAAGGTTTACACCTTTTAAAATTTCCTTGCCCTCGATCTCCACATGCAGATCTTTAATCGTTAAAGTTGATCCAGCCATAATATATACCTCCGTGAATAGTAAGTCTTACTCATAAAACCCGGCTTGACCGAGTATTAACACAATAATTGAATTATAACCTTTATCCGGCTCTTCAGCCATCTTTCAAGAAAACAAATATCATTCTCAATCTATTCTCATTACAATATTATAACATTTTTAAATAAAACACAAATATTCTAAAGCGGAGAACGGTGCCTTTTATAAAAACTTTATCAGAAGCAGAATGTCGCACACTCCTATATAAAATCAGTAATTTCAATGAAAGGCAGACATCCGACCAGCATAAGACGGGGCGGCTATGGGAAGTGTCCTTTCTTCTCATAGCCGGCCTGGCTTATGACGGGAGGATGTCAGTTCGGAGCTGGATGACACTAAAGCGGAGAACGGTGCCTTCTAAACAGAAAAGTATTAAAGGCAGAATGATGCACTCACCTTTTTAAAACCTGGATCTCCGATGAAAGGCAGACACCTGACAGGCATAAGGCCAGCGGCAGCTGAAGGCCGATCTTGCCTTTAGATGGCGATTGACTTATGACCGAAGGTGTCAGTTCGGAGCTGGCAGACACTAAAGCGGAGAACGGTGCCTTTTAAACAGAAAAGTATTAAAGGCAGAATGATGCACTCACCTTTTTAAAACCCGGATCTCCGATGAAAGGCAGACACCTGACAGGCATAAGGCCAGCGGCAGCTAAACGCCGATCTTGCCTTTAGATGGCGATTGACTTATGACCGAAGGTGTCAGTTCGGAGCTGGCAGACACTAAAGCGGAGAACGGTGCCTTTTAAACAGAAAAGTATTAAAGGCAGAATGTTGCACTCACCTTTTTAAAACCTGGATCTCCGATGAAAGGCAGACACCTGACAGGCATAAGGCCAGCGGCAGCTGAAGGCCGATCTTGCCTTTAGATGGCGATTGACTTATGACCGAAGGTGTCAGTTCGGAGCTGGCAGACACTAAAGCGGAGAACGGTGCCTTTACTTCCAATGAAGTTGGAGGACGATTGCATTTACCGCAGGCATCTTTTGTTCTAAAAAATCCCTTTAAGACCATTTTCTCGTTACTGCGGGCACCTTTTAGGTCATAAAAATTCTTTTAAGACCATTATTTCTTTACTGAAGGCACTTTTTGGTCATGAGAATTCTTTTAAGACCTTTTTCCCTTCAACGAAGGCACTTTCTGGCCATAAAAATCTTTTTAAGACCATTTTCCCTTCCCTGGAGACTCTTTTTGGTTCTAATCGTTCCTTTACAACCATTTTTCATTCACCAAAGGTCTTTTTTGGTTCTAAAAGTCCCTTTACAACCTTTTTTCATTCACCAAGGTCTTTTTTTGGTTCTAATGCTTCATTTACAACCTTTTTTCATTCGCCGGAAGCTCTCTTTGGTTCTAATCGTTCCTTTACAACCATTTTTCATTCACCAAAGGTCTTTTTTGGTTCTAAAAGTCCCTTTACAACCTTTTTTCATTCACCAAGGTCTTTTTTTGGTTCTAATGCTTCATTTACAACCTTTTTTCATTCGCCGGAAGCTCTCTTTGGTTCTAATCGTTCCTTTACAACCTTTTTTCATCCACCAAAGGTCCTTTTTGGTTCTAAAAGTCCCTTTACAACCTTTTTTCATTCGCCGGAGACTCTTTTTGGTTCTAATGCTTCCTTTACAACCTTTTTTCATTCACCAAAGGTCTTTTTTGGTTCTAATGCTTCCTTTACAACCTTTTTTCATTCGCCGGAGACTCTTTTTGGTTCTAATCGTTCCTTTACAACCATTTTCCAGTCACCAAAGGTCCTTTTTCGTTCTAAAAGTCCCTTTACAACCTTTTTTCATTCACCAAAGGTCTTTTTTGGTTCTAATGTTCTTTACAACCATACCCCTTCTCCGCAGGCTCCTTTTCTCCGTAAAACTTTTTCACAGCTGGACCAAGTACACCAAAGCCCAATTAAGAAGCGAGCAGCACCCAAAAGCTGTCCAAACATTATGTAGAAATAAAAATCCTCAGGATCTAAAAACCCTTTTTCTTCTATTAATATATTTTTACCTATCCAAAGCTGTTCTTCTTATCCTGTATGTCCAGCCAGTAATTAAACAAAAAGAAAGACCAGCCAAAAGCATTCGGCTGGTCCCTGCGGCTTTTTGCCAGGCATCAATTGTGTATTTTGCGGTTTATTTCTTCGTTGATCTGGTGGCTTTTTGCATAGCTTTCTTCCCGCTTTTCTTCAACCTTTAATCTTACGTCAAGGTTGCGGTTATATTCGCTGTAGCCTATACCATGATTTTGCTGCATTGCTTTTTCCATGTCATGAGTAACTTGCAATTTCAAGTTGTTATTAATGATACTCATTCCTTTCTTGTAGTTACAGAGCTATTCTAACATGGTGCCAATCCTGTGGCAAAATCTCTATAGAGCCGTATTACAGCGTAATTCACTTTTGATGAAAGGCTGGAGAATGGAGATGGTCCCGCATGCAAAATTGCTCCGGATTCTTTTGATATCCTCCATATTTCAATTATGAAAGGAGATCGGAATCCTGCAGGTCGGTAATGGTATCCTGTACAAGGGTTACCGCCTGGCTCATAGCTGCTCCTCCGCCAAAAGCCGCCGTCACTCCTACAGCCTCCAAGATTTCTGCCTCGGATGCACCATGGTCTAGACAGCCTTTTACGTGATAGATAATACAATATTCGTCCTGTGAGAACAGACTGATCCCCAAGGCAATCAGCTGCTTTTCTCTTTGAGTCAGCGAACCTTCCTCAAAGCATGCTTCAGTAAAATCATTATAATGCTGGGCCAGCTTAGGCATCTTTTTCATGAAGATTCCAAGTCCTTCTTTATAATCACGGATGGCCATTTCCGAAGGGTTGGAAGGCATATGCGGGATTTGATCCATTTCAGAGTCACTCCTGTTAAGTTATTCCCCCTTAGTATGCGGCTAAACGCCTTATTTATCCGTGCTTCTTTAAAAAGGTATTTTCTCAAAAACAGCTGTTTCTTAGAAAAGAGCCCCAAAAAAGAGGAAGCGCCTATACGCTTCCTCTTCTTGAATTATTCACTTACCGGCACGACTGCACCTTTGTATTCTTTTTTGATGAAGTCCTGGATTTCTTTGGTACGAAGAACTTCTACCAATGTTTTGATTTCTTTTTTATCTTTGTCGCCTTTTTTCACAGCGATGACATTTACATAAGGAGAGTCTGAATTTTCAAGAGCAATAGCATCTTTAACCGGGTTTAACTTTGCATCAATGGCATAGTTGGAATTGATAAGGACTGCGTCGCCTTCATTATTTTCATAAACTTTTGGAAGAAGAGATGCTTCGATATCTGCTTTGAATTTTAGCTTTTTCTTGTTTTCCGTAATGTCTTTCACCTGGGCAGTGGTCTTGTCAATGCCTGGTTTAAGCTTGATCAGGCCTTCTGCTTCAAGCATGGATAGAATGCGGCCATGGTCAGCTACAGAGCTGCTCATGATTATTTCAGCATTCTTTGGAAGCTGGCTGAGCTTTTTGTATTTCTTGGAGTACACGCCGATAGGTTCGATATGGATTCCGCCGGCATTTTCAAAATCATAGCCATTTTCTTTGATCTGCGCTTTTAGGTAAGGAATGTGCTGGAAGTAGTTTGCATCCAGTTCACCTTCATCCAGTGCTTTGTTTGGCATAATATAGTCCTGATACTTTACAATCTTCAGGTTGATGCCCTTTTTCTCAAGAGCAGGCTGTGCTTCTTTCAGAATTTCAGCGTGAGGCACATTGGAGGCACCTACAGTCAATGTCTTTGAATCCCCGCTGCCGCCAGAATCTCCTTTGGTACCGCATGCCGCCAATACCGCAGATACTACAAGCAGAAGCACTAAGCTTACATACTTTTTCATACTAATCTCCCCTTATCTCTTATCTAGTTTCGTGGTTATATAATCTCCAATAAATTGGATGATAAACACAATCAATAAAACGATGACGGTTGCTGCCAATGTGACATCATTCTGGCTCCGCTGGAATCCGTCTAGATACGCAAGGTTACCAAGGCCGCCTGCCCCGACTACACCAGCCATAGCGGTATAACCTACCAGGGCAATGGCTGTTACCGTTATCCCGGAGACCAATGCCGGAAGGCTCTCTGGGATCAGGACCTTACCGATGATGGTTCCAGTCGTTGCTCCCATGGAGCGCGCAGCTTCGATGACTCCTTTGTCAATTTCACGGAGTCCGATTTCAACCATCCGGGCGTAAAATGGCGCAGCACCGATAATCAGGGCGGGAAGTGCAGCATTTGCGCCAATCATCGTGTTCACAATGGCCTTTGTAAATGGAATCAGCAATACAATCAGGATGATGAAGGGAATAGACCTGAAAATATTAACAAAAGCACTGACCACTGTATGGACCGCCTTGTTTTCCCACAGATTCCCTTTCCCCGTTAAGAATAGGAGTAACCCCAATATTATACCGAGGACAAAGGTTGCGAGTACGGAAATGGCTGTCATGTACAATGTTTCCTTGGTTGCTTCCAAGATCACATCCCACTCGACATTCGGGAATAAGTTAGTCACCATTCTCAATCACCTCTACTCCTACCTGGCTTTGCCTGATGAATTCAATGGCTTTGTCCATCTCAGCGCTGCTGCCGTCCATATGGATGAACAAGGTGCCGTAAGAACCGTTCTGAGTCGGGGAAATTTTCCCCTGCAGAATGTTAACCTCCAGGTTGAATTGACGGATCAGCTGGGTAATGAGGGGCTTTTCAGCAGAATCCCCTGTAAAGGACAGCTGGACAACCCGGCCATTTGGATAGTGCTGCAGAAGGTGTTCAATGGTTTCCTTCGTCTCTTCGGGCTCTGTGACCTGCTGAACAAAGCGTTTTGTGATTCCGGCTTTAGGATGCTTAAACACTTCCAGCACACTTCCTGCTTCGACGACTTTCCCATTCTCCATCACGGCCACCTTATGGCAGATTTTCCTGATCACATGCATCTCATGGGTAATCAGGACAATGGTGAGGCCCAGTCGTTTATTTATATCCTGGAGAAGCTCCAGGATAGAATCCGTCGTCTGGGGATCGAGTGCTGAAGTTGCTTCGTCACACAGCAGCACCTTTGGATTGTTGGCGAGCGCCCTTGCTATGCCGACGCGCTGTTTTTGCCCGCCGCTCAGCTGGGACGGATAAGCGTGTTCCCGCCCTTCCAGGCCGACAAGCTTGATGAGCTCCTTCACCCTCTCCTCCCGCTTTTCTTTTTGGACACCGGCGATCTCAAGAGGGAAAGCGATATTCTCACTGACCGTTCTCGACCACAGGAGGTTGAAGTGCTGAAAGATCATGCTGATTTCCTGCCTGGCCTTTCTCAATTCTGAGCCCCTGATTTTTGATATTTCACGGCCGGCTACGGTTACATTTCCCGAGGTCGGGAGTTCCAGACCATTCAACATACGGATCAGAGTACTTTTTCCTGCTCCGCTGTAGCCGATGATTCCGAATATTTCGCCCTGGCTTACTTCAAGGTCTACCTCGTCCACCGCTTTTATCTGGGAGCTTCCTTTAAGGCTGGCCTGGTATATTTTGCTTACATTAGAAAGGAAAATCAATGCTGTCACCTCTTTTATGATGGAATATGGTTCGTACAATAAGAAAAGCCTTTCTGCGAAATAACAGAAAGGCATGATGTAAAAAGTCCTTCCTCTCATTTCCCAAAGCTTCAAGCTCTGTGTGAATTGGCACCTTATCAGGAACTATCTCCTGCCGGTTGCCGGGTTTCATCGGGCACATCCCTCCACCTCTCTCAATAAGAGTCTTATATTAAATTGAATTTTAAGTCAGCTTAAATCACATAATTGAGATTCTAGCACCATTCTCCTCCGGTGTCAACGAAAAACTTTAGGGATTTCGCACCATAAAAAGAGTACAGGGCATTCAGGGCTGCCCTGCACTCTTCCTTACCTCATTAGACTCCTGCACCAAGCTCTGAAGAAACACCCGTCGCTGCCTTAATGGCTGATTCCAGGTCCTCAATTAGATCATCAGCATGCTCGATGCCGATAGACAGCCGTACCATGTCCTCTGTCACTCCGGAATCTTTCAAATCTTTTGGACCAAGCTGCTGGTGAGTTGTGCTGGCAGGGTGGATGATGAGGCTCTTGGCATCACCGACATTTGCCACATGTGACCATAGCTTAACAGAATTGATCAATGCTGCTCCGGCACTGCGTCCTCCCTTAATCCCGAATACGACGACTGAACCGGCACCTTTGGGCAGATATTTATCTGCAAGCCGTTTGCCGGCATGCGCTTCATCCCCAGGATACGAAACCCATTCTACCGCTTCATGAGACTTTAGGTAGGCAACGATTTTCTTTGTGTTGGCAATATGCTCTTTCATCCTGACATGAAGGGTCTCAAGTCCGAGTGTGAATTGAAAGGCATTGGTCGGGCTGAGCGCAGGTCCCAGATCCCGCAGGAGCTGCACCCGTGCTTTGGCAATGTAAGCCGCCTGTCCCAATGCTTCACTGTAAACCAATCCGTTGTAGCTTGGATCAGGTGTGTTGAACTCGGGAAAGAGCTTTGAGCTCCAATCAAATTTGCCGCCATCGACAATGATCCCGCCGAGCGCCGTTCCATTGCCAAGCAGCCACTTGGTCGCTGAGTGTACGACGATATCGGCACCAAAGTCGATTGGCCTGCATAGATAAGGAGTTGCAAAGGTGTTATCAACAATTAAAGGAATTCCTGCATCGTGTGCTGCTTCAGCCGCGGCTTCGATATCCAGCACGGAAAGGCTTGGATTTCCAATGGTTTCTGCAAAGACGGCTTTTGTTTTGGGAGTGATGGCTTCTTGAAGGCTTTTTGGATCTGAACTGTCCACGAAGTGGACTTTGATCCCATATTTGGGAAGAGTATGACTGAAGAGGTTATAAGTGCCTCCATAGAGGCTGGCTGAGGAGACGATTTCATCCCCGGCGCCTGCCAGGTTCAGGATGGCAAGTGTAATGGCCGCCATGCCGCTTGATACGGCAAGGGCTCCGATTCCGCCTTCGAGCAGGGCGACTCTCTCCTCGAACACTGAAACAGTCGGATTATGTATGCGGGTATAGATATATCCTTCTTCTTTAAGGCCGAATAAATTTGCTGCATGCTCTGTGTCTTTGAAAAGATACGCATTGCTTTGATAGATGGGTACAGCTCTTGCACCAGTTTTCGGATCAGGCTCAAGGCCGCCATGGATACTGAGTGTTTCAAATCGCAGGGATTTGGATTCAGACAAATTAAGCACTTCCTTTCAAATTTTATTCCTAGTAAACTAATAGGAATATAACACAAAAGAAAGAGAGCATCAACATATTATTTAAATATTCTGTAAATAATTACGGGCGCGGTTTATTGAGCAGAAAAACAGCTTCCAGATATAATAAGTCACGAAAGGATCCCGTAACCTTTAGTTGATTTTCCTTGACCAGCGTCTGCAATTTTTCCCGGCCCATGATCAGGGCCCTTAAGCTTTCTTCGCGTCCTTCGATATAAAAGTGGGCATTGCCACCTTCAGTAAAGAAGTCCTGCTTTTTCCTTGACAGGACCAGGCGCTTTTCCTCCCGATTACTCTGTAAGCAGACAATTCTCTTATCTCCCGAAAGAATGGGTACAAGATAAGTCTTCCTCCTTAAGTTTGCCAAGAAAATTCTGCACAGCCTTTCCACCATACATCCCCTCCCTTACTTACTACATTCCATAGGTGAATTTATTTTCCTTTACCAAGTGCTCGACAATTACCTTGCCCGGTTACAAAAGCCGTTGCTTTTCCCCGATAAATCCATGGTGCTGTCGAAAGCACCCCCAAAGACAAAAAAAACACCCAGCAGGGTGTCAGAATGAATGCTTCAATGTGTCGTATAAAAAAGGGACCGATTGGAAGGCGTATATTTTTTGTACCAGCCGGCCGTCTTTAAAAAGCAGCAGACAGGGTACGCTCTCCACTTCAAACTGTTCCGCTGTCCCCGGCATATAATTCAGGTCTGCCTTGCCCATTGGTAATCCGGGAAGAAGCTCTTCCACCACCCCAAGCATTTTGGATGCCACCTGGCATGTACCGCATAAAGGGGTATAGAGGTAGAAGCAGAACGTCTCCCCATTTTGTATCGCCCTAGAAAATTGTTCTTCTTTCCAAACTTCCATGATGCTTTAATACATCCTTTGCTCTAAGTATTCTGCATGAACATCGATATTTGCACTCAGGAGGACAGTAGCTATATGATAAGCAGGTGCATTTTCCACTTCCCTATACGCTCTATCGATATACAAATGCATCGCTTCCGGGAATTCCCGTTTGAATTGCTTCCTGAGCTTTTCTCCAGCTTCATCAGCATCTACGAGAATGTATACTTCCTTATCAAAATGTTCGTCCATAATTTCTTCAAGTCTGGTCAGCGATATGGTTCCATTTGTGCAGATCACTTCAATCGGTTCATTGAGGACACTGATGACCTTCCGCTTATCTGAGGTTCCCTCTACAATTATGACCTTCTCGACCGGTACTATTTCCATTTTCATCACCCTGGACTGATTTCTATAAAAATGTTCTTTATATGAAATCAAAATGTATTCAGAACGATTTAGCAATTTCCTTTACTTTTCCCTGAAAAAAAACTTGAAAACACAATTCTCTTTCCAGCGCCTGCAGAAACTTGGACAAATTGACAGGATCTTCTTTTGGATCTGGGAATTAAAAAGAAGGCCCATAGCGGCGCCTTCCTTGATACATCAATCTTCGCTTATCATTTCTTCATATTGTTCCGCTGTCATCAAACCTTCAACGTCGCTTGCATTGGAAGGCTCGATAACGACCATCCATGCTTTTTCATATGGAGATTCATTTACAAATTCAGGGCTGTCGCTTAGTTCTTCATTAATTTCAACAATCTTTCCGCTGATCGGGGCATAAAGCTCGGAAACAGTCTTTACGGATTCAACACTGCCAAACGGCTCATCCGCCTTGATTTCATCTCCTATTTCAGGAAGCTCGACGAACACAATATCCCCCAGTTCTGACTGGGCAAAATCTGTAATGCCGATTCGGACTTTTTCGCCCTCTACCTTTACCCACTCATGTTCTTCAGAATAGCGCAATTCTTTTGGTGAACTCATCATCATTTCCCTCCATATGTATGGGGTATTGCCCCACCTGCTATAAATTCAATATACCATAATGGAAATGGACATGCCTATCGGCAGTACACTTATTTCCACATTTTTTGATATTCCTCTTCCTTGAAGCCGACGGTCACTTTCTCTCCGTCTGTCAGGATCGGGCGCTTCAAGAGCATCCCGTCAGAGGCAAGAAGATCATACAGCTCGTCTTCATCCGCTGTTTTAACAGTATCCTTTAATCCAAGCTCTTTATATTTAAGTCCGCTTGTATTAAAAAACTTTTTCAGCTCCAGTCCGCTCTTTTCATGAAGCTCTTGGATAGTGCTCCTTGACGGGGGGTTTTCAACAATATGTATGTCCTCATAAGGCACTGAATTCTCATCGAGCCATTTCTTCGCTTTGCGGCATGTCCCGCATTTAGGATACCAATAAAAGTTCAGTTTATGTGCCACATGCAGCTCTCCCTTCATACTTTAATTGATCCTATGATACCAGCAGGGATCCTGAGATTCAATCTTACAATGCCGTTCTTGAAATAGAGGCTGTCTCTCCAAGCCCTTAACAAGCAAGGGATGGCTTCCCCTCCCCGGACGATTCGTCTTCTTCATTCATTCAAATACAAATTAATGATTGCCTTACAAATATCATAATGCACCGTACCCTCTGTATTCATCAATACCACGATGCCAAGATTGAGATCCGGCACCAGTGTCATGAGGGACCGCACCCCCATTTGTCCGCCGCCGTGCTCCACAATCCGCAGGCCTTTGTACTCATCCGTGAACCAGGCAAGGCCGTAGCTCCTGACTTCACTGCCCATCCGCCATTCTTCGCTTACTAGATGATGGGGGTTTTGCATAATTTTCACAGAGTCCGGCTGCAACAATGCTGTTCCTCCATTGAGGTGGGCGCCCAGGTACCTTCCCAGCTCATTGGCTGTAGAATAGAGATATCCGATGGGAGCCGCCAGTTCATTTTTCGGAAAAGGTGTTTCGGCTCTTTCCTGCCCCATGTAGTATCTAGCACTATTAGGTGCTTCCTCCGCTCCGCGACTCGTCGTTCTTTCCATCCCAAGCGGCCGTAAAACATAGGCTTCCAGATGCGTTTCCCAGTCCAAGCCAGTCACTTTTTCAAACATATCCGCCAAGATGACATAGGCGTCTGTACAATATCTCCATTGAGATCCAGGCGGGCCTTCGAGTTCCACCTTCTTAAACCATCTTGTAATGTCCTCCCGGTCAAATATGGCCGCCAGCTCTTCTTCTTTAAGACCGTAGTAATCCAGCGCTTCCTGGAATTCTGTCGGCGTATCTGAGAAAATCTCCCGCGCATTTGGGGCGATCATATTGGCTATCCCTACAATTTCCGGGAAGCCCGCTGTATGGGAGAGCACCTGGCGGATTGTGATTTGATCACTCATTTTTCGGCAGGTCGTCCTGAAGTATGGAAGATGCTTAACAACAGGCTCGTCCAACTCAATAAATCCTGCTTCCACGAGCTGCATGATTGAGGCAGCCATAAAGTTTTTCGAGATGCTTTGGATGCTCATGAGCGTGTCGGCATCCATGAGGTGATCTTCACCCCGCCTCGCGAATCCAAATCCCTTCGAGTAAACAACTCCTGAACCTTCCACGATTGCTACACTTGCACCGACAATGCCTGCTGATTCCAACTCTTTCGAGATTAATGCTGTAAGTTCTTCCTTACGTCCTTGATTTATCTCTGCTTCCCCCTCTTCACAGACTATACTCCACCTCGATTCTGTCGGGTTCCTAAAAAGAATCCGGTTCAAGCGGATTTCGGTCCCGATACAAACCTTCTCCTCCATTTCATCCACATGCCCGCGAAAATTCCTTTCGACAAAAACAGGATACAGGGGGGAATATATAAATTATTATAACTATAAGCGTATAAAGAAAAAACTGGCAGGCATGAGCCCGGTAGAATACCGGATTCACACCCGCCAATTAGCAGCTTAATATAATTCTCTAACTTATGGGGGCCACCACACTTTTTGGGATACCCTCTAGCTGTTTATACGGTATAACGCTCCGCTTCCACCAATTTCTCGGCTGCTTCACGCTTCTTGCCGATTACGTTGATCGGTGTATGCCTCGTAAACTTGCGCAGTGCAGAAATCAGCATACGGAGTGCATCTCCCTGCTCAGTTGCAACCAATGTTTCTTTGGCATGCTGCTCAATCTGGTTGAACGCTTCCTGGCAGAAAATCTGTGTATAAAGAAGCTTCTGCCCATTCTTTTCAATCCCGTTTTTCCCAATCGCTTTTTCTGTACGGAGGACAACAGCCTCCATGGAATAGGCGAGTGATACAATGTCCGCAATATTCACAAGGATTTCCTGCTCCTTATCCAGTGCCTTTCCATATTTCTGGGCAGCAAGTCCGGCAGCAAGCAGGCCGATTTTCTTGGCATTCTTCACGAGATGCTTCTCCTGTGCCAGCGGCTCGTCACCAGGCTCTTCCGGCATCATCATCATCAGTTCTTCCTGCAGTGCCTGCGCTTTCTGGAAAAGCGGCAGCTCACCTTTCATTGCCTTCCGGATGTAGGTACCCGGCACAAGCAGGCGGTTGATTTCATTGGTTCCTTCGAAAATACGGTTGATCCTGGAATCACGGTACGCCCGTTCGATTTCATATTCTGCCATGAAACCGTAGCCGCCATGGATCTGGACACCCTCATCGACCACATAATCCAATACCTCTGTCGCAAATACTTTATTCAAGGAGCATTCGATCGCATACTCCGCAATGGAATTTGCCACTTCCTTGCCATTTTTCACTTCTTCATCGGTCAGCCTGCTCATCCTGTCTTCAAAAAGGCCGACGGTACGCCATACCGAGCTCTCGGCTGCATAAATTTTCGCGGCCATCGTGGCAAGCTTTTCACGGATCAGGTTAAAGGATGAAATAGGTGTTTTGAACTGCTGGCGCTGGTTTGCGTATGCTGCAGCAAGTTCAAATGCACGCTTTGCACCGCCAACTGCACCTACTCCAAGCTTATAGCGGCCGATATTAAGGATATTAAAGGCTATGATGTGCCCTTTACCTGCTTCGCCCAATAGGTTCTCTACAGGAACTTCTGCGTCTTCAAGGATCAATGTCCTGGTTGAGGAGCTCTTGATCCCCATTTTCTTTTCTTCAGGACCGGTAGATACCCCAGGATATTCGCGTTCCACGATAAAGGCCGAGAACTGTTCCCCATCGATTTTTGCGTATACTACAAAAACATCAGCGAAGCCTGCATTGGTGATCCACTGCTTTTCTCCGTTCAAAACATAATGCGTACCGGCTGCATTCAGCCTGGCAGTCGTCTTGGCACCAAGGGCATCAGACCCCGAACCCGGCTCTGTCAGTGCATAGGCTGCCAGTTTCTCTCCCGTCGCAAGCGCAGGAAGATATTTTTCCTTTTGGCTTTCATTTCCGAAAAGGACGATCGGCAGGGAGCCAATCCCTACATGTGCGCCGTGGGTGATGGAGAAGCCGCCTGCCCTGGACATTTTTTCCGCAATTAGTGCTGAGCTTACTTTATCAAGACCGAGGCCGCCGTACTCCTCCGGTACATCCGCCCCTAAAAGCCCCAATTCCCCAGCTTCTTTTAAAAGCCTTACAGAATGCTCAAATTCGTGGTTCTCAAGTTTTTCAACTACCGGTAGAACCTCATTCACAACATAATCTTCCGTTGTCTTGGCAATCATTTTCTGTTCATCGGAAAAGTCCTCCGGAGTGAACATCCTGTCAGCGGCAACATCCTCAATCAGGAAACTTCCACCTTTGATAACATCCTGTGTTTGATTAACAGCCATTTTCTTTTTCTCCTCTCAAATTAAGTATCTTTTTCTGTAGAAAAGGTGCGGAGCTGCATTATCCCTAAGGCTTCCTGCAGCCAGGTGTGATCATCATTTATCCTGCGGCATTCCTGGCTGCGCCTTACTCCGCTCTTCCGCCCCATTGTGTTTGTTCCTGCTTTTGCCCAGGTTCCTTTCCATGCATGGGCTGCGGGCAGCAAACTCATGTTTTTTTATGCAAGCAATTCAAACACGCCTGCCGCGCCCATTCCGCCGCCTATGCACATCGTGACAACCCCGAATTGCTGATTCTGCCGCTTCATTTCATGGATGAGCGACAGTGTCAGCTTGGCTCCGGTACAGCCCAGCGGATGGCCGAGGGCAATCGCCCCGCCGTTTACATTGACACGGTCCATGTCCAGTCCCAATTCCCTGATGATCTGGATGGACTGGGAGGCAAAGGCCTCATTCAATTCAAACAGACCGATATCCGGAATCTCCAGGCCTGCAAGCTTCAGTGCTTTAGGTATTGCCGCAATTGGACCAATCCCCATCACTTCGGGCGGCACGCCTGCCACTGCGAAGGACCTGAATTTAGCCATTGGCTGAAGCCCCAGGGAACCAGCCTTCTCACGGTCCATTACCATCACCGCAGCAGCGCCGTCACTTGTCTGGGAGGCATTTCCTGCTGTGACTGTTCCCCTTACATTAAAGGCCGGCCGCAGCTTTGACAGGATCTCTGTTGTGGTGCCTTCCCTGACGCCTTCATCCTCTGAAAATAAAACCTGCTTTTCTTTTATCTTATTATCTGTCCCAACATGGCGGATGGTCACATCCACCGGGACGATCTCATCCTGGAATTTCCCTTCTCTTATGGCCCTGGCTGCATTTGTATGGCTTCTTACCGCAAATTCGTCCTGATCTTCCCGGCTGATGCCATATTTCTTTGCCACTTCCTCGGCAGTATGGCCCATGCCCATATAGTATGCGGGCGCAGTCTCTGCAAGCTTGACGTTCGGCCTTGTCACATGGCCCATCATCGGCACAAGACTCATCGATTCAGCTCCGCCGGCTATGACGGTATCAGAATGTCCGAGCATGATTCTTTCCGCACCATACGCGATTGTCTGGAGGCCGCTTGAGCAATAGCGGTTGATCGTGACAGCCGGCACGGTATGGGGAAGCCCTGCGAGCGCCCCGATATTTCTTGCCATATTCAGGCCCTGCTCTGCTTCCGGCATGGCACATCCAATGATCAGATCATCAATATTGCCTTCATAACCCCCTGCCCGCTTTAATGTCTCCTTGACAACCAGGGCACCAAGGTCATCCGGCCGCACATCTGCCAATGTCCCCTTTTTTGCTTTTCCAACCGGCGTCCTCGCACCGGCTACGATTACTGCTTCCCTCATGAGAATCCTCCCCCTGTTTGTGTTTTTGTATCGTTAAATGATCCGCCTTCAGTTGCGGAGCGGTTTTCCCTTCAAGAGCATATGCTGCATCCTCTGCTGGGACTTCCCTTCTGCAACAAGGGCCAGGAAAGCTTCCCGTTCAAGGTCAAGCAGATACTGTTCATCCACTTCTGTACCAAATGGCACATTTCCTCCGGCCAGCACATATGCCAGCTTTTTCGCGATCTTCAAGTCATGCTCCGAAATATAGCCTGAAAGGTGCATCGCATTGGCACCCAAGAGCAGGGCAGCATATCCTGTTTCCCCTACAACCGGCACCTTCTTGCGGACCGGTGCCTGATAGCCTGCTTCACTCAGGGCCAGCACAGACCGCTTTGCGTCATGCAGGAGGTGATCCGGGTTCATGCTGATGTTATCTTCCTCACCAAGGAAGTTATTTTCCCGGGCTTCGGCGGCCGAAGTAGAGACCTTTGCCATCGCTATCGTTTCAAAGACTTTATTGGCTACCTTCTGAAGATCGAACTCCACACCCTTTGGCATGTTCTCAAGATGCTTCAGGTACAGCTCTTTGTTTCCGCCGCCGCCCGGTATCAGGCCGACTCCCGCCTCCACAAGCCCCATATATGTTTCCGAAGAAGCCTGGATCCTTGCGGCAGGCAGGCAGACTTCTGCCCCTCCTCCAAGGGTCATGCCGAACGGTGCTGCGACGACTGGTTTGCTGCTGTATTTGATCTTCATCATCGCCTGCTGGAAGTGCTTGACCACCATATCCAGTTCGTAGATATTGTCATCCTGTGCCTCCATCAGAATCATGGCCAGGTTCGCTCCCACGCAGAAATTCTTGCCCTGGTTCCCTATTACGAGCCCTTTAAAATTCCGCTCTGTTTCTTCAATGGCGAAATTGATCATCTGTGTGATATCCAGTCCGATGGAATTGTTCTGTGAATGGAATTCCAGCAGTGCCACCCCATCGCCCATATCAATCAGGCTTGCTCCGCTGTTCTTCTTGATGACTCCGTTTTGCTTCTTCAGCCTTTTCAAATCTATATTTTTGGGATTCATCCCAAGCTTCTTATAATCACCCTTGTTAAAGAATGAAACATCTCCGTCTTCCTCTTTATAGAAAGTGCCTGTTCCGCTTTCGGCAAGCTCCTTTACCCACCCCGGGACATCTCTTCCTTCCTGCTCCATTTTCCCGATGGATCTTTCAAGACCGATGGCGTCCCATATTTCAAATGGACCCTTATCCCAGCCAAAGCCCCATTTCATGGCCTGGTCGATGGCGGCAATATCATCCGCGATCGTGCCGGCAAGCTCTGCGGAATATATGAGAACCGGACTGATGATATTCCAAAGCAGCTCTCCTGCCCGGTCATCGGCGTATACAAGCGCTTTCAATTTTGCCGTTGAGCCTTTTTCCTGCCTGCTCATTTCAGTGGCCGCTGTTTTCAGCTTTTTGCGGGGCACATATTCCATGGTTTCATAATCCAGCTCAAGGATATCCTTCCCTTGCTTCAGGAAGAATCCCTGTCCCGATTTGCTTCCATACCAGCCATTATCAAGCATTCTTTCAACAAAAGGGGGAAGCTTGAAAACTTCTTTTTCTTCTCCATCCACCTGTTCATACACATTCTTTGCGACATGGGCAAATGTATCTAGCCCGACAACATCCAATGTCCTGAATGTCGCACTCTTTGGCCGGCCGATCATAGGACCGGTAATGGAATCCACCTCACCGACACTGTAGCCGCCTTTTTGCATTTCCCTCACTGTCACAAGCAGCCCATAGGTTCCAATCCGGTTCGCAATGAAATTCGGGGTGTCCTTCGCTTCTACAACGCCTTTGCCAAGGACATCTTCGCCGAACTTCTTCATGAATGCCAGGACATCTGTATCAGTTGCTGACGTCGGGATAACCTCCAGCAATTTCAAATAACGCGGCGGGTTGAAGAAGTGGGTTCCGAGGAAATGTTTCTTGAAGTCATCACTTCTGCCTTCCACCATGGCTTCGACGGAGATGCCAGAGGTATTGGAACTGACGATGCTTCCTTCCCTGCGGTATGTGTCCACCTGCTGAATTACTTTTTTCTTGATTTCAAGGTTTTCAACCACCACCTCAATGATCCAGTCCACTTCAGCCAGCCGCGGCATATCGTCATCAAAATTCCCTGCTTCTATCAGATTTAAATTATTCTTGGAAGTCAGCGGTGCCGGCTTTTGTTTTAATAATTTCTGAAGCGCTGTGCTGCTGATGCGGTTCTTTACTGCTTTATCCTCCAGCGTAAGGCCTTTTTTTGATTCCTGCTCTGTGAGTTCCCGTGGAGCAATATCCAGGAGCAGTGTCGGAATTCCAATGTTGGCCAGATGGGCCGCGATGCCGGAGCCCATGACGCCGGAACCCAGGACTGCTGCTTTTCTTATTTGAAGATCCAAAGCGATTTCCCCCTTTATATCCAATGGTCCAGTTCCTCTGAATGAATAATCATTCATTTTTTGTCCAAAAAAATTTTTGAGCTGAACTCATTTTTCCTTGTTGTTATAAATATAAAATATTTCTGACAATTTATCAACTGCGAACGGGCAGTTTCTTTATTTTTTCTTTTATGGACTTTTGATATGGGGCAACCTAGCATAAGGGGGTGAGAAAGAATGGCTAAGGTGAAAAAGAATCCTTCCAAGGCAGGGGTAAGTGCTGCCAGTGTAAAAGGAAATGCGGGGCCAACCGTCGAGATGGCCGATCATAACAAGAAAACAAAAAATTAAATCAACATGAGTTTTCTACTTGCAGCCTATGCATGGATAGGAACCTGGACAAGAGAAGGAACAAGCACATAAGGCGGTGGAGCGGAGTAAGCGCAGGCAGGAATGCCAGCGGGACAAATGATGTTCACACCTACCTGAAGGAAGCCTTATGATACATGCTCCGCCCCTTTTCCACAGGAAAAAACCTGACAGACCGGATCATTCCCAGCCTGTCAGGTTCCTGGATTTTTCTTTTGACTCCGATGCTTTTCGTTCCGTTCTTTAATTTCTGAAATCAGTGAGATCATTTCCGCCTTACCCTCTGGATAAAGTTCATTCCAATGTCTGGCCAGTGCCGGCATTGATTTAGAAATATGGGTATACAGCGCCCATGCCTTTACCTTCTCCTGCAAATCCTGATCATCACTGCCAAGCAGAAGCTCTGTATATTTTGCAAGCAGCGCATCCAGCTGCCCCTCAAATTCACTCATTATAAACCCTCCTTTTTTTGCTCTTACAGGCATTTATAATGCGGGCAGGTTTTGCATCTTTTGCCTCCAGTGCCGCCCAGCATATAAGCAAGACAACAGGTTGATCGATACCTGATTCCCCCGGTCTTTTCATGGAAATAACGGGTGAGAGGATTAGAGCGGCAGGGACCGAATATCCTGCCCTCTGCTTCTCTGCAGATGAACTCCATATCCTCCCTGAGCGTCCCGGCAAGAGCTGGATCCGATTCGGAATTCAACAAGGATTCATAAAGCCAAAAAATATAGACCGCAATATTCTCCCACATAATATGCTTTGACAGACTCGTTTCCTGGGAGAGCGAGGCCATGATGGGACTTAGAAATCCTGTAAATATCCTTTCGGCGTTCTTCTGCCTCATCTCCGCCCGGCCCTTACCTTTCCATTCCACAAAGCGCCAGGTTTTAAGCCTGAATCGGGGAAGCCAGCCTGATTCACGGTCATCTGTCTCAACCATGACATTTTCAATTGAAAGATCCAGGACTTTTCCCCATTTGTAAAAAGCATACAGCCCAAGTACCGGGATGAAGCCCAGCCTCTTCATAAGGATGGAGGAGGCTGCCATTTTATTGGGCGCCCCCATTCTGGCGGCTGCCGCAGCTATGATTCTCTTTCTTGCTTCAAGATCCAATAATTCTCCGGATGAAAAACTTAAGTCAGAAGAAAAACGGTCAGTGGTGCCTCTGTATGCTTTTAAACTTTCCAGCTCCTCATGGGAAACTTCACTACTGTACAAGCCTCTCGCCTCTTTTCAGGATGCAGCGGCCCCGGCCGTGAGGAATACAGAGCGGCGTGCCGAACAGCGGGTCGCTTGTCACCTCGCAGTCCATCTGGAACACTTCCTTCACAAGGCTGCAATTCACTACATGCTCTGGGTAGCCCTGCGCATAAATCTTCTTATCTTTGAGCGCCACGATATGATGTGCATAGCGGCATGCCAGATTTAAATCATGCAGTACCATTACAATGGTCCGTTTCTCTGTTTCATTCAATTCATACAAAAGGTCAAGGATTTCAATCTGGTGCGTCATGTCCAGGTAAGTGGTTGGTTCATCGAGCAGGATGATATCTGTATCCTGGGCCAGGACCATGGCGATCCATGCCCGCTGGCGCTGGCCGCCGGAAAGAGAATCGACCGGCCGCTCCCGCAGCTCCTCAAGACCCGCCGCTTTTAGGGCGCGTTCCACCTTCTCCTCATCCTCCTGCGTCCATTGGCGGTACCAGGTCTGGTACGGGTAGCGGCCCTGCTTCACGAGCTGCAGGACCGTCAGCCCTTCAGGGGCAGCCGGCGCCTGCGGCAGGATGGCCATTTTTCTGGCTACGTCTTTAGTGGGAAGCTTCGCAATGGATTCCCCGTCGAGCAGGATGGAACCTGACTCAGGCTTTAAAAGCCTGGCAGCCGAACGCAGCAAGGTGGATTTGCCGCAGCCATTGCTGCCGATCAAAACCGTAATTTCACCCCTGGGGATTTTTAAATCAAGGGAGTCTATGACTTTCTGACTGCCATAAGACAGAGTCAATGCGGATGTTTCGATGGCTTCTTTCATTCACGGATTCTCCTTTTTGCGATCGATTTGCCAAGCCTGGTTTCTAAAGCTCACTGATTTCTCGTCTTATATAATAAGTAAATAAAGTATGGAGCTCCTATGCTTGCTGTAAATACCCCTGCCGGAATCTCCAGCGGAGCAAATAATGTCCTGCCAATCAAATCGGCCGCCAGTACAAGGATGGCCCCGACCAAAGCAGAGACTGGGATCAGGGCGCCAAAGGAGCCTCCTGCAAGCCTCCGGGCAATATGGGGAGCCATAAGGCCGACGAAGCCGATGCCCCCTGCAAAAGCAACCCCTGTCCCTGTGAGGGCGGCTGCGAAGACCAACATCCACACCCTCTGCAGCCCTATTCTGCCGCCTGCTCCAGCTGCCACATCTTCTCCCAGCTCCTGGATATTCAGGTGCCTGGACATGATAAAAGCGCCAATTATGAGCAAGACCGAAACCGGGACCAGGATATTCACATCGCTCCATTTCGTCCCATTTACAGAGCCTGTTATCCAGATATTGGCCTGTGAGGCACGGAATATAGGGCCGAGGATCATCATCAGCGTTGTTCCGGCCTGAAGGAGGGCGGATATGCCAATTCCTATCAAGACCATGCGGATCGGAGACATTCCATTTTTATAGGAAAGCATATACACAAGCACTGCAGCGGCTGCAGCTCCTGCAAAGGCTGCGGCAGGAAGCCAGGCAATGCTTACTGTCAGGCTGTTATCATCGTTGCTGAAAATGGCCAGGAAACTGACTACGGCAAGAGATGCTCCGTTAGTCAGCCCAATGATATCTGGAGATGCCAGTGGATTCTTGATCATTCCCTGCAGCATGGCCCCTGCCACCGCGAGTGACGCCCCGGTAAATACCGCGGTGATGATCCTTGGAAGCCTCAGGGAATGAATCACTGTCTCTTCAAGACTGCTTCCTGATCCAGCAAGAGCAAGCAGCACCCGCACCGGCGATATATACATCTGGCCGGTCCCTGTGCTGAACAAGAATAACAATAGAGTCAGGGCTGCTAATACGAGCCCTGCAGTTAATGCTTTTATATCCAATAAAAAAGAAATTTTCCCTTTAAGTAAACGAACGGCAGCAAATTTTCTCCGGCTCATTTTGAATGGAACCCCCTTCTTGCGATGAAAATGAAAAACGGGGTTCCTACAAGCGCCGTCATGACGCCCACCGGCACTTCCTGGGGCATCAGTACGTATCTGGCCCCGATATCTGCCAGCAATAGAAGCATGGCTCCAAACACTCCGCTGAACGGAATCACCCATCGATGGTCGATCCCTGCAGCGGCCCTTGTCAGGTGCGGGACGATAATCCCGACAAAGGCGATAGGGCCGGCGATTGCGACAGCCCCGCCGGAGAGCAGGATAACCGTGATGGCTGCTGTCAGCTTCACAAAGCCTACCTTCACGCCGAGTCCTCTAGCCACATCATCGCCCATCGACAGGATATTGAGCCGAGGGGCAAGCACCAAAGATAGTATCCAGCCGGCCGCCAGATAAGGCAGGACCGCCCCAAGGACGTCCTGCCTCCTTCCCTGCACACTGCCGGCAAGCCAGAAAAGCACCTGATCGAGCGCAGCTTCATTCAAGACCAGGAGGCCTTGAGTCAGCGATGAAAAAAGGGCAGCTGCCGCCGCTCCGGCAAGTGTCAGCTTCATCGGGGTCAGTCCTTCCCTGCCCGCCGAGCCTATGGCATATACGCCAAAAGCAGCCGCTGCCGCTCCCCCAAAGGACAGCCATGTAAATATGGTCTGTGAATTTGCAGAGAACAGGGAAACAGCCGCTACAACTGCAAAACCTGCCCCTGCATTAATGCCAAAAACACTTGGAGATGCAAGGGGGTTCTTGGTAAGATTCTGCATAATCACCCCTGCTATGGCGAGCGATGCCCCAACTGCCGCAGCAATCAAAGCCCGCGGCAGCCTTACTGTCTGCAGAATGATATGCTCATTCGAACCATTAAAATTCCTGAATGATTCGATTGCAGTACCCCATGATGTATCGGTATAGCCATAAACGATGCTGGCACAAATCAAAAACAATAATATGAATGAAAAAAACAGAAGGCCTGCTGCTCTCTGTCCATTATTTTTAAACAGCATAAAAATTCCCCTTAGAAAGCAGCTTCCTCCATTTTTGAAAAAGCTAAAAATATATATAGAGAAGATTACTTGATCCCTTTAAGTCTAGTAAAATGCTGCATGAGTGTCAATGAGTTTGAAAATCATTTTCAATTAGCAATTGACACACACTAAGCCAGTAGCCTATGCTAGAAGAGGAATGATAATGATTATCAATTACATAGGAGGAATTACATTGAGAACATACATAAGAAAATATTCAGGCGTCGTGATGGCTGCCCTGCTTGTCTTTTTATTAGCGGCATGCGGCAATGATACGGCTAAAAAGGAAGGCAGCAGTGGAGCTGATAAGATAACAGTAAAGCACGCAATGGGTGAAACGAAGGTTCCCGCAAACCCTAAAAAAGTGGTTATCCTGACAAATGAAGGCACGGAAGCTCTGCTTGCACTCGGCATCAAGCCTGCCGGAGCCGTCCAATCCTTTACAGGAAAGCCATGGTACAGCCATATTAAGGATCAAATGAAAGGCGTGGAGGTTGTCGGCCTTGAGAGTGAGGTTAATATGGAAGCAATTGCTGCCATGAAGCCTGACCTGATCATCGGTAACAAAATGCGCCAGGAAAAACAATATGAACAGCTCAATGAAATTGCACCTACCGTTTTTTCAGAAACATTGAGAGGCGACTGGCAGCAAAATTTCAAGCTTTATGCAAAAGCAGTAAATAAAGAAGAGAAAGGCAAAGAAGTCCTCGCTGATTACAATAACCATGTGGAAGAAGTCAAAAAAGCGGCCGGCGACAATCTGAAAAAGAAAATCTCCATGGTCCGTTTTATGCCGGGTGATGTCCGCATCTATCATAAGGATTCATTTTCAGGAGTGGTCCTTGACCAGGTTGGCTTTGCCAGGGCGGAAGGTCAGGATGCCAATGACTTTGCCGAAAAGAACGTGACAAAAGAACGTATACCTGCCATGGACGGAGATATGATCTTCTACTTCACATATGAAGAAGGCGGCGGAGAGGCAACCCAGCTTGAGGATGAATGGCTGAAGGATCCCCTGTTCAAAAACCTGAATGCAGCCAAAAGCGGCAATGTCCATAAAGTGGACGACGCCATCTGGAATACAGCCGGAGGAATCCTGGCCGCAAATCAGATGCTTGATGACCTGAAAGGATTTTTCTCAGCAAACTAATAGAGGCGGTCCAGGCGATAAGTGCCTGGGCTTTTTTTATTGAGGACCGCCCCTGCCCTGGCAGAGAATCCGGGAGAGAAACAGCTTTTTCCCATCCCTATCATTAGAATAATGCAGGCCTATCCTGTTAGAATGAAAAAAAGGAGGTATGGCATTGAGAAACTTACAGAACTGGCTTGATTCAGCAATGGCCCGGGAAGAGTACATCAGCAGCATGACGGTGCACCGTGAAAATCTTGAAAAGGTATATCAAGGATTTACACTGAATGAAGCGGACCTGGTCCGATTAGAAAAAATCAGGGAACAAAAACTTCAGTCTGTCATCCTTACAGCAGATTGGTGCGGTGATGCCATGGTGAATCTTCCAATATTCATGCACATAGCCGGCGCTGCAGGAATTCAGGAAGGGTACCTGATCCGGGATGATAACCTTGAATTGATGGACCAATATTTGACTAACGGTAAATCACGCTCCATCCCAATCATCATTTGGCTGCGCCCTGATGGAACTGAGGCGGGCAAATGGGGGCCGCGCGCACCCGAAGCGGAGGAACAGGTCACTGAATTGAAGAAAGATCTGCCAGCAAAGGATGATTCTTCCTTCGAGGCTGCCTTTCAGTTATTTGCATCAAATTTGAGTGACCAATTCACCGAAAACAAATCATTATGGAAAGCGATCAGCGAGGATATGATTTCTTCCCTCCTGGCTGCGGCAGTAGATAAGAAATAATCTTTCACCAACTACGTTTACCCAGCCTCATAACTTGGTATATAGTATCTAGCAGATCCGCTCCGTCCAGTGCGGATTACGATTATAATCAAGGAAAGGCTGATCAACCAATGGTGGAAGTTACGGTTACGGTAGAATATAAAGGAAAAAACTATATGACGAATGTCCTTGTAAGCAGCGGAGCACAGGAAGAGGAAATATTCAGCACCGCGCTAAATCAGGTCAAAGATCAATGGAGTCCTGAAGACAGCTTCTTATACTAAATAGTCAAGAGCTCTGCCTCCCTTGGAGACAGGGCTCTTCTTTCTGGATTTTCAAGAGTTCATAAATAGTACAATATTTTCCATTTAATAGTCTCTTTATTTGTTATAAAATAGTTCTTGCGGAAATTTATCCCTTAAATATATCAAAAAGGAAGTAGAACATGAAAATATCATTACCGCTTGCATCAGTATTAGCGGCAGCTTTAATGCTGTCCGGCTGTGGAACCCAAGCCAATAATGAAGCAGGATCAGATAAGCAGGAGACGACGCAGGAAAGCCAAAAGAAAGCAGAAAGCGTTGAAAAGAACGCCAGCCCTTCGAATGAAGAGAAAGAGGACACCGGTAAACAGGGTATAGAAAAAGAAGAGACGGTCAAGGAAGCTGTCGAGGCGCCTAAGGAAGAGGAAAAAAAACCTTCCGTGCCGGAAACACCAGCAGTTGAAAAAAAACAAGAGCCCGCTGAGCCGAAGAAGGAAGCTCCTTCAGCCCCTGCCTCAAAGCCGGCCGAAAAACCTAAGTCCAATGCACCTGTAAAGCCGGCTGCGCCTGCCGCCCCCGCTTCCCCGCCTAAGGAAGATATTAAGGTGACAGCGCAGCCCAATGCCATCCCTGTTTTGATCAATAAACAAAATAAGCTCCCGGACAATTATACTCCGGCGGATCTGGTATATACGAATGTTCCCTTCATCTTTGCCGAGAAACTCGAGAAAAAGAAGATGAGAAAAGAAGCTTCCGATGCACTGAGCAGGCTTTTTGCAGGGGCCAAGGCAGACAATATCCAGCTTCTCGGGGTATCTGCCTATCGTTCCTACGCCACGCAGACAGCCTTGTTCGATGCCTATGTCAAGAAAGATGGCTATGAAAAGGCGAGCACATACAGCGCTGTACCTGGCACCAGTGAACATCAGACCGGTCTTTCCATTGATGTTACAGGCGGAAACGGCTCGTGTCCGGCCGAATCATGCTTTGGCGCTACAAAAGAAGCAAAATGGCTGAAGGCGCATGCAGCCGAATATGGATTCATCATCCGTTATCCAGAGGGCAAGAGCGCCATAACCGGCTATAAGTATGAACCATGGCACCTAAGATATGTCGGTAAATCGATGGCCTCTGAAATCATGAGCCGCGGGATTACCCTTGAAGAATATTTGAATGCCGTACCAGTCAGCAAATAATGGAAAAGAGACTGCCCGTGTGGGACAGTCTCTTTTTTCATTCAACATCGATAATGGTATCCCTGTCTTTATGAAGCCTGTACAGCCTGTAAGTATGGCTGATAATTACCTTCAGGACAGCATAGAATGGTACCGCAAGAATCATGCCCAGCAGTCCGGCCATGCTGCCGGCAACGAGCAATAATAGGATGATGGTAAGCGGATGGATATCCAGCCTTTTCCCCATGATATATGGAGATGATAGATTTCCGTCAATCTGCTGAACCACAATTGCTACGATCACTACTTTTATCGCCATGAACGGAGAGGCAATGAAGCCGATGATCAAAGCAGGGATGATGGCAATGAACGGACCGATAAATGGTATGACATTCGTCAGCATGGCGATTGTGGCAAGGATGAGGGAATAGTCTATCCCGATGATCAGATAGCCGATATACATCATGATTCCCACGATGACACTTACCAGTGCCTGGCCCTGGATATAGGCGCTGAGGGCGTTATCCATATCCTTGATGATCTTCTTGGCTTCTTTTGCCTGAAGATAAGGAAGGAAGCGCAGCACTCCGTTTGGCGCCCCCTGCCCGTCCTTCAATAAATAGAAAACGATGAAGGGCACGGTGACCGCAACAGTAGCTATGCTTGTTATGATTCCCAGGATGTTCGTAATCCTGTTTCCAAGATTGGATACATTCGTGCTGGCAAAATCATTCAGCTTCGCTGTCACTTGATCAATTGTTACATAATCATTCTCCTCAAATCTGGAGAACCACTTTGTCTCCCTAAGCCCGATAATCTTCTGCCTCAACGTATCGAGCAGTCCCGGGAAATTGTCGATGAAGCCCTTGAACTGCTGCTGCAGCTCAGGTCCAATCAAAATGATGAGTATGGCCCCAAGTCCAATGAATAATAAATAAATCAACAGAATGGAAAGTGCCCTCGGCACCTTCCTTCTCTGCAGGAAAACAACGATCGGGCGCAGCAGATAATAAATTACCCCTGAAATCAGGAACGGGATAAAGAGCGTTTGAAATAATACTTGTATCGGCCTAAAGATGAACGATACCTTTGTGCTTAAATAAATGATCACCAAAAAAATGATGATTCCATAACCAAGCCGGAAAAACTTTGAATTTGGCAAACTCTCACCTCTCGAAAAAAATTACTAAGCTTATTATACTTTATATTTTTCTATAACACAGCTTTTTACCAATGAGAGGCTTTCTAAACCAAAAAAATAAAAACCCGGCAAAAGGCCGGGTTCCTAAGTTTCAGTGGAAAACATATATTTTTTGTAATGGTACCGGATACTGAAGATGATTCCGATGGCCAGGAAGTTCCCCATGAGCGAGCTTCCTCCATAACTGATAAACGGAAGGGGGATCCCGGTGATCGGCAGGACACCGATTGTCATGCCGACATTCTGGAATACATGAAAGGTGATCATACTGATGACACCGACGCATATATAGGTATAGTAATTGTTCTTCGAATCCATTCCAATTTTGGTGATATGGTAAATCAGCAGGAATAGAAGTGAAATCACGATGCTTGATCCTACAAATCCGAATTCTTCACCGATGACGCTGAAGATGAAGTCAGAATGACTTTCCGGCAGATAAACTTCCCTGCGGCCAAATCCTTTCCCGCCTGTTTCCCCTGACCCGATGGCCAGCAGCGAACGGGTGAGCTGGAATCCGGCTGAGCTTTGATAGTTATATGGATCTATCCAGGAATAAATCCGGCCGAACTGGTACTGCTTGACTCCAAGATACTTTTCCAATATCTCCGGATGCCAGATGACAAAATAGAAGATTACGGATATTAACGTAATTCCCCCTGTGAAAATTGGGAGCAGTATTTTCCATGAAACCCCGGATATGAAAATCATTCCAAGCAGGATTGCGAGAAAAACAAGGGATGTCCCAAGGTCCGGCTGCTGCATGACAAGGGCCAGAGGCAAAAAGGTGACCCCGCATAGTTTAAATAGAAGCCAGAGGTCTGTCTTGACCGTCTTGCTCCGGTTCTTTGCATGGTGGTTCGTGATGACCGTGGCGAGTGCCAGAATAATGAATACTTTCACAAGCTCAGAAGGCTGGAGCGAACCGACCCCGGGCAGGACAAACCAGCTTTTTGCCCCATTCCTTACTGGTGCAAGGCTGGCTGGTGCCACGATGATCAAAAGTAAAAGGGCTATGCCGAATCCATAGGCATACCAGGACAGCTTTTTTAGTTGATCAGAATCAAGCGTAATGACTCCAAAAACGATGCCGCAGCCGACCGTGTACCAAAAAATCTGCTTAAGTACAAAGTTCTCGCCATACTGTCCGGTTGTCTGTGCACTATAGATGGCGATGATGCTTGCCGAAAACAATAGAAATATAATAAACGCCAGCCCAAAATCTATGCGTGTAGAAATATTTTTTTGCGATTGCATTTGTACTCCCCTTTTAATAAAACCGAAAGCTATTTCCATAAATCAAGATATACCGTTTTCAATCCTGATATTCATTAGTTAACATGTGTAAAAGAACACTTTACCATTATACTTTAACAAAAGAAAATCACAATATCCAAACATGTGATGGAGATAATTAGAAAAGGCTGTGATTGTTACAAATTCCGCACTTTTTTCCTATTTATAATGCACCACGTAATACTCATGGAAGCCGGCTGGTGATTTATGGGCATTTCGAAAAGAACCTTGCAATTTGGCTATAACTCTTTTATACTACAAGACAGATTCCTAATTTAATAAATCCTCATACACCGATTAAGTAGAGGTTGCAGCTTTCAAAAGTAACGCACACGAGATAAGGAGATATCGCTGACTGTGCATGAAAGGGGGAGCTGCCGAAGTCCGCCCGCATCCCTTTGCAGGCTGGCTGGGGCTGTCGCCGAACAGGTACAGCACTGTCACGTTTCACAAAAAACGTGGGGAGCTAATCATCGGAAGGTTTGATTCGGACAATACATAAGCCGTCGATCCTTCGACGGCTTTTTCTATTATCTGCTCCTTCCAAATACAACGAAAAGGAGAAAAATATCTTGAGAAAAAACACCACACCAGACACATCACCTCCTGCCACACAATTGAAAAGGAGCCTGAAGGCGCGGCATCTCACCATGATTTCCCTCGGCGGCACGATTGGTACCGGCCTTTTCCTCGCAAGCGGAGGGGCCGTCCATAATGCCGGGCCGGGCGGAGCCCTGGCAGCCTATGCGGCCATCGGGATCATGGTTTACTTCTTGATGACAGGGCTTGCTGAAATGGCAGCCTATATGCCTGTAGCCGGTTCCTTCCGGGTCTATTCCGCCAAATTCGTCGATCCCGCATTCGGTTTCGCCATGGGCTGGAACTACTGGTATAACTGGGCCATCACCATCGCAGCCGAACTGGCCGCAGTCACGCTGATCATGAAATTCTGGTTCCCTGCCACTCCATCCCTAATATGGAGCGGCCTGTGCCTTGCCATTATGTTCTTATTGAATTACATGTCCGTTAAAGGCTTTGGAGAAGCTGAGTTCTGGTTCTCCCTGATAAAAGTTGTAACAGTTATCGTTTTCATCATCGTAGGATTCATGATGGTAGTTGGCATCATGGGCGGTGATGCTGTCGGATTCACAAACTTTACTGTAGATGATGCACCATTCAATGGCGGCTTCATGGCTATCCTCGGAATCTTCATGGCAGCCGGATTCTCCTTCCAGGGAACCGAACTGCTGGGAGTAGCCGCCGGGGAAAGTGAAGATCCTGAACGCAACATCCCGAGAGCCATCAAGTCTGTTTTCTGGAGAATTCTATTGTTTTATATTCTTGCCATCTTTGTCATCGGGCTGTTGATTCCATACACAAATGACAGCCTGCTAGGCGATAGTGTAGCGGTCAGCCCCTTCACCCTGGTCTTTGAGCGTGCAGGCATTGCATTTGCTGCATCTGTCATGAATGCCATCATTCTGACAGCCGTGCTGTCAGCCGGGAACTCCGGGATGTATGCTTCTGCCAGGATGCTGTGGGACCTTGCCCGCGAAGGCCATGCCCCTAAGTTCCTCGGCCGCCTGGATTCCCGCGGAGTGCCGGTGTATGCATTGATCGCTACTGCCCTGGTAGGTACCATTGCCTTCCTCAGCTCCTTCTTCGGAGAAGGGACCGTATATATCTGGCTCCTCAATGCTTCAGGCATGTCAGGCTTCATTGCCTGGGTCGGCATAGCGGTCAGCCATTATCGTTTTAGAAGGGCATTCAACGTGCAGGGCAGAAGTCTGGATGAACTTCCATACCGCGCGAAATGGTTCCCATTCGGACCGCTATTCGCTTTTGGCCTCTGCATCATTGTCATACTGGGACAGAATTACGGAGCTTTCACAGGCGACTCTATTGACTGGAAAGGAGTCCTTGTATCCTACATCGGCCTGCCGCTGTTTTTAGTATTGTGGCTCGGCTATAAATTCACGAAGAAAACAAAGGTCATCCCGCTTGAGCAATGCGATCTTTCCAAGAGTGAATGAAACTGAAACTAAAAAGAACAGCACACAGTCCGTGTGCTGTTCTTTTTCATGTTTGTTTTTTATGATTTTCCTGGACTGACGTCACAGTCTGTCAATTTCACCACTTTTGTTTTTTTGATGAACTTATAGCCAAGCCAGAGGATAAAGAAGAGCGGCAGGCTTATATAAGATACCATAATGCCATACCAGTCGATCTCAGGACCGGTGAAGGCTGAGTAGTTCTGTCCAAGAATGATGAACGCACACAGTGCAAAGGCAAACAGCGGGCCAAACGGAAACAGCTTGGCACGGTAAGGAAGATCATTCAGATCCCTTCCCTGTGCGACATAGGCTTTCCTGAACCGGTAATGGCTCACGGCAATCCCAATCCAGGCGATGAAACCGGACAGGCCGGCAGCATTCAGCAGCCATGTATACACAACTCCGTCCCCGAATAAGGATGATAAAAAGGCCAGACAGCCGACAAGTGCTGTAATGATCAGTGCATTGAGCGGGATGCCCCTTTTTGTTACCTTCCCAAACCATTTTGGAGCCTGTCCTTCCTTGGCCATATTCCATAGCATCCGGGCACAGGCATACATTCCTGAGTTCCCGGCTGACAGTAAGGCTGTCAGGATGATGGCATTCATGACTGAAGTTGCAAACGCAAATCCTGCTTTTTCAAATACCAAAGTAAATGGACTTACCGTGATATCGTCGCTTGTTGCGAGTTCAGGCGTAGTATAGGGAATGATCAACCCAATGATGGCAATGGTCAGAATGTAAAACAAGAGAATTCTCCAGAATACCTGTTTGATTGCCTTCGGAACATGCTTCCTTGGATTCTTGCTTTCACCTGCCGTCACTCCCAAAAGCTCGGTGCCCTGGAAGGAAAAACCGGCAATCATGAAGATCCCGAGTACCGACATCAGTCCTCCATGAACTGGTGCATCGTCGGCTGTGAAGTTCTTGAAACCGACAGCCTCGCCTCCCATGATCCCGAGGATCATCAGGAACCCAAATATAATGAAGATGATGATGGTGACCACTTTTATTAGCGAAAACCAGTATTCTGATTCTCCGAAGCTTTTAACCGAGAGGATGTTTAAAGTGAATAGGATAGCTAAACATAAGCCGCTCCATAATAGCGAGGGAGAGTCCGGGAACCAATATTTCATTACGAGCACGACGGCCGACAGTTCGGCTGCGATCGTAACCGCCCAGCTGTACCAATAATTCCAGCCCATTGCAAATCCAAGTGCCTCATCGACAAATTTAGTGGAATAGACACTGAATGAACCGGCAACCGGCATATATGCGGCAAGTTCTGCCAGGCTTGTCATCAGGAAAAATACCATGATGCCAACCAGCCCGTACGCAAGCAGCGCTCCGCCGGGTCCGGCCGTATGGACGGCACTTCCGCTAGCAAGGAAAAGCCCGGTTCCAATTGTGCCCCCGAGTGAGATCATGGTGATATGCCTTGCTTTCAGTTTTCTTTTCAATCCTTCTTTTTGCTTCGTACCCTTTATCGCTTTACCAAGGCTTTTTACTTCTGCCCCTGGTATTCTTACTTCCGAATGTTCCATATCTTGCACCCCAAAATCTATTTTGTGTAATAGTTCTATCAGCTGATGATTATAAATACCTTCATTTCCTCCGCTTTAAACCTCCCAGAAATTGTATGGACACTACCCAAGGAAGCTTCCATGCTTAATCAGTATGAAAATAGGCATGTTTGACAGCCCTAAGGGAAAGCCTAACAGCAACTTATAATGAAAGGGTTGTTGGACTTTGGTATTGAAGAAAAAACAAATAGATATCACTGAGAGTGTAATCGGAAAGATTGTAAACGGCGAAATGAACCTCTACTCCGGAAATGAGTATATTGGAAAGCTAGAAGAAACGGAAACGGGATTAACCTACAGATTGAACGAAGGATTTCAAACGGATAACGGCTCCATCTTCCATCTTGTTGATGTTACCGAAAATCCAGATAAGAAGTATACGGACTGCGACCAGGGCGGCTGGTGCTAAACGTTCGTGCTGAAAATTAAAGGAACAGCCCTGGTCACAAAAGGCTGTTCCATTCTTTTTAGAGAGCGGTTATGCCAATTCTGCTTTGATCCACCCTCTTACACTATTGATAAACCAGATTTCCTCTGCATTCCAAAGCACTGACTTATGCAGGACACGTTCTTCTATCCTGCCCGCATCAAGCAGGCTCTGCCGGAGGGTTCCAGCCAGAATCCCGGAGCTGAGTACAGGGGTATACAGTCCGTCAGCCAGTTTGATAACCAGGTTTCCTTGAGTGAATTCCGTCAATTCGTCTCGTTCGTTCCATAGGAGGACGTCAAATACATCCAGTGAGTCTTCCTTGAAGTTATTGTACACAGAACGATTGGTGGTCTTATGGAATAAGAACGTATTGTCTGATGAGACTGGTCCATCTGCAAGCTTGATTTTTACTTTTTCAGGACTATCCCCGATTGGGATGCCCTCTACCGAAACACTGCCCGATGAGGATACAAGGCAGCGTACCTTGAAATGGCCTTCAGTAGCTGACTGCGCATAAGCATCCAGTTTCCCGCCGATATGTTCTGCCTCTGCCGGATAGCCAAAATAGGCGGCAGAATCCATAAGCCTCTTTACATGGAGCTCCCTCAGGATGTATTCCCCGTCTTCCAATCTAAGGGATTCCAATAAATCGAAGCTTTGTGGATCCTGAGTGAGAAGACGTGCTTTTATGTATGCCTCGCCGTATTCATCCTTCATTTCGGAGTCCCATGTTATCCCGCCGCCGGCACCGTACTCTGCTTTACCGTTTTCTGCATCTATGGTCACAGTCCGGATCGGCACATTGAATATGGCATTTCCGCCCGGTTCAATATAGCCGATAGCCCCGCAATATACCCCTCTTCTAGACTGTTCTGTTTCAGCGATGATTCCCATTGTACTGATTTTAGGGGCTCCTGTGATGGAGCCGCAGGGAAACAGCGCCTTCAACACGTCTGTAATACCAAGCCCTTTCTTCAGCCCCGCTTTAATCTCTGAGGTCATCTGCCAGACGGTCGGATATTTTTCAATCGTAAACAGTTCAGGAACCCGCACTGAACCGGCTTCTGCGACTGCCCCCATATCATTTCTGAGCAAATCGACAATCATCAGGTTCTCGGCCCGGTTCTTTTCGGATTCATAAAGCCAAACGGACTTTTCCTGGTCTTCAAGGAATGTCTTCCCCCTTGCCGCTGTGCCCTTCATCGGCCTGGCCGTGATTTCCCCGCCCTCCAGCCGGAAAAACAGCTCGGGCGAAGCAGAAAGGATGCGCCGCCTTCCAGTATTCAGATAAGCACTGTAATCAGAATTTTGTGCCTTGGATAATCTATTATAAAAAGCAAAATCATCACCTGAAAACTGCGCCCGGAGCCTCATTGTATAATTAACCTGATACGTGTTTCCTTCTTCTATTTGCTGCCTGATGTACTGGAAGCCTTTTTGGTACTCATCCTGTTCCAACTCCGCCTTCCATTCGGACACCTCAAATGGCTTTAGAGTGAAATCGTCTTCCGGCAGCAGCTTGGATTTGAAAATCCCGAACCAGAGGAGCGGCCCTTCCCCTTTCTTCACAATAAACGCTTTATCAAATGCCGGTGCGGCCTCATAGGCAAGATAGCCGGCTGCATACATTCCATTAGCCGCATAGGATTCCACAAGCCGAAGCTTATCCAGTACTTCTTCCTCCCGGCTTGTCTCAATGATATCGACAGGATCTTTGAATAAAGCCGGACTTTTCCTGCCGTTTCCATCCGTGAATTCAAAAAGAAGATATGGCTCGGTCATCATTTTCCCCCCCTGGATGATGCTGCTGTTTCATTTAAGCAGAAAAAATTCCTCAACAATTGATGGCCATGCTCGCTCATAATGGATTCCGGATGAAACTGAAGGCCTTCTACTTTATATTCCCTGTGCCTGATTCCCATGATTTCTCCGTCTCCTGACACTGCCGATAATTCCAGGCAGCCTGGAATCGATTGCCTTTCCACCGCCAGGGAATGATAGCGGGTTACGGAAAAGGAGCTTTCTATATGGCTAAAAACACCCCTCCCATCATGGCTGACTTCGGAAACTTTGCCATGCATGGGACGGCCGGCCTTGATCACCTTCCCGCCAAAGGCCTGTGCGATTGCCTGATGCCCGAGACAGATTCCGAGAATGGGGATGGATGTGTGGAAATGCCGGATTACTTCAAGGCAGATTCCGGCATCATCCGGGGTGCCGGGTCCCGGAGATAAAAGGATAAATTCCGGATTCAGCCGTTCTATTTCTTCTATTGTTATTTCATCATTGCGCTTGATCAGAATGTCCTTCCCAATTTCAAGAACATATTGATATAAGTTATAGGTAAAAGAATCATAGTTATCGATTAAAAGAATCAAAGGTGCTAACTCCTCTACTGGTAAAATGCGGGGCAGCCCTATTTAAATTTAACAGACAGCAGCACCTTTACAAAATATAAAAATTTAACAAAAATAGAGAATTATCAGCTTTTCTCCCTTGTTTATAATCGAGTTTCATGGTAGGATTTGTATGAATTGAATATTGTCTTATCAAGAGAGGCGGAGGGAATGGCCCTTTGAAGCCCGGCAACCACTGATTTTTTCAGTAAGGTGCTAAATCCATCAGAACCATGTTCTGGAAGATAAGAGTGAAGCTACTATCAAAACTTCTTCTTATCGAAGAGGTTTTTTTTCTGTGGAAAAGGGGCGGAGCTGCATGTATCAGGAGGATTCTTGCATCTGGGTATAAACATTATTTATCTGGCTGACATTCCTCATGTTCCTTACTCCGCTCCACCGCCTTATTATGTTTGTTCCTGCTCTTGTCCAGGTTCCTTTCCATGAATGGGCTAGCGAGAGAAAACTTATGTTTGTTTTATTGCCAAAAGAGGATGAGGGAGAGATTAGTATGAAGTTTGGTTTTTGGCTGCCCATTTTCGGGGGATGGCTCCGAAATGTAGAAGATGAGAACATGCCTTCAACTTACCATTATGCAAAGGAAGTCATCACTTCTGCTGAAAAGTGGGGATTCTCCACAACATTGATTGCCGAATTATACTTGAACGATATAAAAGGGCCCGAGAAGGATTCCCTGGAAGCATGGACTACCGCAGCTGCACTTGCGGCGGTTACCGATAAAATCGAAATTATGACCGCTGTAAGGCCGGGCTTCCATAATCCGGCTGTCACGGCCAAAATGGCTGCAAACATCGACCAGATAAGCGGAGGACGCTTCACACTAAATGTAGTGTCAGCCTGGTGGGAAGAAGAAGCCAGGCAGTATGGCGGTGTCTTCACCGAACATGATGAACGCTATGACCGTACAGAAGAGTTCCTGACTGTTCTGAAAGGGCTTTGGGAACAAGAAACCTTCTCTTATAGGGGCAAATTTTATGATATTCAGAATGCCCATCTGTCTCCCAAGCCTGTGCAAAAACCAAACCCAGTCCTTTATGCCGGCGGGGAAAGCCCGAGGGGAAAGCAGGCGATTGTGGATAACTGTGACGCTTACGTCATGCATGGAGGCACAGTGGAAGAAGTGGCGGCGAAAATTACCGACATGAAAGAAAGGCGATCTGCTGCGGGCAGAGAGCCGCTTCAATCCTTCGGGATGGCCGCCTATATCATCTGCCGGGATTCCGAGGAAGAAGCCCAGCAGGAGCTTGCCCGGATTACGGATGTAAAAGAATCCAGCGCATATGCCGGATTCAAGGATTTCACGACTAAATCCCAGCTCGAGCAGCAGATACAGCTTCAGGATTATTCAGTATCTAACCGCGGCCTGAGGCCGAATTTAGTCGGCACCCCTGAGCAGATCGCCGATAAAATCATCCAATACGAAGATGCAGGAGTCGACCTTCTCCTCCTCCAGTTCTCTCCACAGCTGGAAGAAATGGAAAGGTTCTCGAAGCAGGTTATGCCGCTCGTTGAGAAGAAACAAAAAACCGCGTTAGTCGATTGACCTGCCGCGGTGGATGTAGGATTTTTAGTTAAGTTGGTGTATGAAAAGTTGGCCAATCCAAGTGAGACCCCACAGGCGAAGCCGTGGAGGCTCACCGCCCGCCCCGCGCAGGTAGAGTGCCTGGAGCGTAAATCATCCTTTCATATTCAGCAGCCCACACTAGTTATGAAATCAGTATAAATCCATCAAAGATCACCGCCTAAAATATGAAAACTCCGGAGGGAAATATCAATGAGCAAAGTATATATACTTCATGAAAATTCAGAGTGGACCACTCATTTGACAAAACGCCTGCACGAGCTTGGAGTGCCGCATGAAGAATGGTTCCTCGACCAGGGATTTGTCGATTTGACGGCCATACCGCCGGATGGGGTTTTTTACAGCCGGATGAGCGCTTCCTCCCACACGCGTGAACACCGTTTTGCCCCTGAGCTTACCGAGGCTGTCCTCGCCTGGCTTGAGCAGCATGGCCGGCGGGTGATCAATGGAAGCCGGGCACTGCGGCTTGAGGTAAGCAAAGTAAACCAGTATACGGCACTGGCCGCCCAAGGGATCAAGACTCCAAGGACGATAGCTGCTTCAGGCAAGGATCAAATTATTGCCTCAGCCGTAAAGCTTGACTGCCCTTCCTTCATCACAAAGCATAACCGGGCCGGCAAAGGGCTTGGTGTCCACTTGTTCCATTCGCTCCAAGGACTGGAAGAATATCTGGAAAGCCCTGAATTTGAAGAGCCTGTGGATGGGATTACCCTGGTCCAGGAGTACATTAAATCCCCTGAAGCATATATCACACGCTGTGAATTTGTCGGCGGCCGCTTTGTCTATGCAGTCCGGGTGGATACATCCGAAGGCTTTGAGCTTTGCCCGGCAGATGCCTGCCAGATTGGCGACCTTTTCTGCCCGGTCGGGGAAGTTACAGAAGAAAAGCCAAAGTTCCAGATCATCGAAGGCTTCGACGATCCTATCATCGAAAAGTACGAAGCGTTCCTGCAGGCTAATCAGATTGAAGTTGCAGGCATCGAATTCATCCGGGATGAAGAAGGAAATATATACACCTATGACATTAATACGAACACCAATTATAACTCCGACGCTGAAGCAAAAGCAGGCGTCTTCGGAATGCTGGAAGCCGCTAAGTTCTTTGGATCAGAACTTGAGAAGCTAGCGGTGAAGGCGTAAATACAAATAAACAAGCCCATAAAGCCTGCCATAAACCAATGGCAGGCTTTTCATTGAATTGTTCCATACAGCTGGCCTGCCCCCAAAAGCCTCCTTTATTTTTAGTCCTGGGTAGAATGAAGTATAATAGCTTGCATGAACAAACGGATGGAGTGAAATGAGAGATGGATAAAACAATAGGTTTTATCGGCTGCGGGAAGATGGCACAGGCCATGATAGCAGGGATGATTAAAAAGGGAGTGATTCCTGCCGGCAGCATCATAGCCAGCGCCTATACGGAGATAACAAGGAATATGGTCCGCGATGCTTACGGGATCAGGGTGACATCCCGCAACCAGGAGGCTGCTTCAGAATCTGACCTGATTTTCCTTGCCGTAAAGCCTGATTTATATAAGGGCATATTGGATGAAATTAAACCGGTATTAAAAGAAGATGCGGTTATCGTTACGATTGCTGCCGGCATCAGCCTTGAATTCATGGAAAAGGAACTGGGAGACAGGGCAAAAATTGTCCGGACAATGCCAAACACCCCTTCCCTGGTCGGTGAAGGATGCAGCGCCATCTGCCCGAACGGCAGGGTCACTGTTGATGATCTCGATGACGTCCTTGAGCTGTTCAACAGCTTCGGGAGAACGGAAGTATTGAAGGAAAGCCTGATGGATGCTGTGCCGGCAATCAGCGGTTCTTCCCCTGCCTATGTGTATATGTTCATCGAAGCCCTTGCCGATGGCGGGGTCAGGGACGGAATCCCAAGAGAACAGGCTTACCGCATGGCTGCACAGGCCGTGCTCGGAGCGGCTCAGATGGTACTGGAAACTGGTATCCATCCCGGCGTGCTCAAGGACAATGTATGCACACCGGGCGGAGCGACCATTCAGGCTGTCGCTGCCCTGGAAAAACATAATTTCCGTTCCGCTGTCCTTGCCGCCATGGAGAGCTGCACAAATAAATCAAAAGGTCTGCAGAAGGACAAGGGCTGAGTTGAATCGCTTCTGTGGAAAATGTGTGGATAAAATACCGACATTTATGAAGGCAGGCAAAAAGGGAACTGCAGCGAAATTGCTACGAGTTCCCTTTTTCTGTCTTTAAGTAAATCAAGCTGATATCCTCAAACTCGATAGTCACCGACTCCTGTTCAAACCTATCCTTCAGCTGCCGGGAAATGGCGGTCACCGCTTCCTTCCATGCATTGATATCCTTTATAAACTCATAATTGGCACTTGCCGTGAACGTTACGGTATCCTCCCCGCCTTCCGGGCAGCCCCAGTCTGTATGATAAATGGTCTTGCTTCGATGCGCCACCGACGATACATAAATGCCCGTCTCCTCATAATAACTTCCCGCCAGCTCCTGCCATACAGAAGCCGCACGCGCAAGCACATGCCCCTTCTCATTCTTCCCATGACCTTCATTCACACCAAGCACAACAGCCGCCCTCAGCGACTTGACCTCCCTTGCCACTAACCATCCCTCCAAATAAGCATCTGCAAATAACATACCCAATCAGCCGCCAGGACAGTCCTCCATTTCAGGGAAGGGGGGAGTCCTCCATTTCCCGGGGAAAGGGGACAGTCCCCCATTTCCCGGTTATTTCCCAGGGCGGTGTTTAGGCTGGTGAAGCGGGAGGTATCTTGATTAGGTAGATTCTTTTTTTGGAGGAGTGTTAATGAAGAGAGCGATGTTGATCATAAATCCGTCCTCCGGGAAGGAGAAGGCCCCCGGGTATAAGCCGCATGCTGTTGAGGTTCTTCTCCGTTCGCACGATGAGGTGATTGTGCATGAGACCGAGAAGGAAGGCGATGCCGCGGAATTCGCGAGGAAGGCCTGCCTCGAAAGGTTTGACGCGGTGGTTTCCATGGGAGGCGACGGGACAATAAATGAAACGATAAACGGAATGTCAGAGCAGGAGTACCGCCCTGCCATGGGACTTATCCCCATGGGGACAGTGAATGATTTTGCCCGCGCGCTGAGCATTCCCCTCCAACCGGAGGAAGCGATTGAAGTCTTGGGGAGCAATACCTTGAGGCCTGTGGATATCGGGAAGATCAATGATAGATATTTCATGAATGTCCTCGCGGTCGGGGCGATCGCGGAAGCTTCGTACAATGTAAGTGCGCAGCAGAAGACACTGCTCGGACCGATCGCTTATTTTGTTGAAGGCTTGAAGGCTTTCGTCAAAAAGACTCCCTTCCCCCTTGTGATCGAGCATGATGGGGGCACCTGGGAGGGTGAGGCATTCCTGATGCTGACGGCCCTGACTAATTCAGTCGGAGGCTTTGAATCCTTTGCCCCTGACGCTGAAGTAAATGACGGCGAATTTCATCTATTCATTTTAAAGGATTTCTCATTCCCGCATATCCTGAAAATCATCCCAAAGCTTTTAAAAGGAGAATTAAAGGAGCATGACCAGGTGGATTATATCCGCACTTCCTATGTGAAAGTATCAAGCGGCGAGGAGCTCTCTGTGAATATAGACGGCGATGAGGGAGAACCTCTTCCCTTCCAGGCAGAGGTCCTAGCTTCCCATCTGAATATTTTTGTTCCATCCAAATAATCGAAAACAGTGGATAATATGTGGATACGTTCAGGGTTCGATGGATGTTCCGGCCGCAGGGGACAAGTTATCCACAGGGAATAAAAAAACCGTCTATCGGCAGGATAGACGGTTTTGTTTGTTAAAATTGTTCTTTTTCCTTTAATGCTCCTGTCTGTTCTGTCCTGCTTCTCATCAGCACAGGATACAATAAGAGTCCCACTGCAAACAGCCCCATTCCAAGCAGGAAAGTTTTCAGATCAGCTGTACCCGTTTTGATAACCCATAGGGAATATCCAAGGGCAAGCAGTGTGATGATGCCGTCCTTAATCCTCGATCCACCGATAGTATTATAGGTTTCACCGGTAATTACCAGCTTCAGTGAATAGATGGAGGAAACAAGATACGGAATCAGGTAAGCGAGTGTCGCCACCACAATGGCGAAGTCATAGGCTTCAGTTATTGTTCCTGAAACGGTAGAGAATAAGAAAATCTGTGTCATCAAATTCGTTACAGTCAGAGAGCCAGCCGGCGCTCCTTTTTTATTCGTTCTGCCAAAGAAGGAAGGAAACAGTCCCTGCCTTGCAGCCTGATAAGGAACCTCCGAGCTTACGATGATCCAGCCTACTGCTGCGCCAAAGAGCGATACCAATGCCAGTCCGGCTATAATGGCAGCCGCGCTGCCTCCGATCGCTGCATCAAGCGCATCTGCCAGCGGCTTTTGTGAGCCCTGAAGCTGATCCTGTGGCAGCACACCCATGGTCAGGGTGCTGATTCCTACATAAATCAGGATTGCAACGAGAAGGCCCAGGAGAGTGGCCCGCTTAACATCTTTTTGGGATTTGGCCCGGTTTGAAAGCATGACGGCTGCTTCAATTCCTATGAAAGCCCAGAGAGTTGCGATTGCTGCTGAATTTACCTGTCCCCCAAGGCTTACGGAGTTTCCTTCGCTGTCGCTGAAGGATACGCCCTTCATGATATCGCTCGCATCAAACACAGCGAGGGTCAGTATGACGAACAAGGCAAAGCCGATGACCTTGGCTGCCGTTGCAGCCAGGTTAAGTTTGCCGGCGCTGTTGAAGCTGCGGCTGACAATGATTTGGATTCCCCATAGAAGGATGGAACATACAAGAAGTGTCAGCGCCTTGCCGGCTTCAAGCTCAAAGCTCCCGATTTTCATAAGCACTTTATTACTTTCCAATACCGGGAAGAAAGTTGAGAGATAGCCTGCAAAGGAAATGATGACTGAAGCAGTCGCTGCCCAGTTCGCCGCCCAATAGCCCCATGCCATGCTGTACCCTGCAGCTTTGCCTGCCTTTGGCGACTTAAACATATCCATCGCATAGCTTTGCGGTCCTGCTTTTAAGTCAGGCTTCCTGGTTGCCAGATTACCGAAGACAAGGGCAATCATCAGTACGCCAAGCCCTGTGATGCCCCAGGCAATAATGGAGCTGAGTGGACTTGCCACTTTGGATAAATTGGATGGAAGCATAAACACTCCGCTTCCCACCATATTGCCGACAACAAAGGTTGTTAAAATCCACAACCCCCACTTTTTTGAATTCATATTTATCTCACCTTTTTTGTTATTCTAGCTGTATAAACTAGGATTATATTATTTCAACTTGTACTACTATAACACAATCCTTTAGTTTGGTAAAATGGTAGAGAGATAAAAAATTATATAAAATTTTTTCTTTGATAACCATAAAATACCTGACAGGAACAGTCTGGGTATTACTCCTCAAATTGAATCTGCAGCCGTTCCGGCACAAGCTTGGGCTGCTTCCTCCCCAATATATGCAGGATCATTTGTGAAACCAGCATGCCGGGTCCGAGAGCCTGTCCCACACTGATTGCCGGGATGGATTTCGCGCTCAGCCAAGAGCTGACTTTTTCCTCTGTGGCATAGGCCGGCAGCATGCGGCTGTATCCGGATGGAGGAAATACCGCACCCTCCAGTTCCTCCCTGGTACATCCTTCAGGCAGCCCCGTGTATGCTTCGAGGGTCATTCCATCAGGAGCAAAGGTAAGCACACTTGCGCCAAACCCAAGGGCGGCAGCGGTGGTGATGAATAATCCTTTTTTCCTTGCAGCCCTATGAAGAACGACCGAATCTCCAAAATTAAAATAATCGATGGCATCTATCACATAGTCGGCTCCTTCAAGAAACCTTTCGCAATTCTCTGCAAGGACTCCTTCTGGATAACAGCTCACTTCAAGTCCTGGATTAATCGCAAGCAGATGTTCCCTCAATGCCAGTGTTTTATTTTGACCGACCGTTATATGTGTGGCTGCGCATTGGCGGTTGATATTGCTTACATCAAATTGATCAGGATCGGAAAGAATGATCTTCCCCGCACCAAGCCTCGCCAGCAGCTCCGCAGAAAAACCGCCGATACATCCGCAGCCGGCAATCGCAATCGCAGTCCCTTCCAGCTTGTCCATTTCTTCCTGTGTCAGGATCCCGTGATTTCGGATAAATTGCTCCTTAATCATGTGTTACCGCCTCCAAATGATCAGGTTGTAAAAGATAGGAATAAAGCTGTTCCTTGTGCTGCCGAAGCATGGCGAGGCCTGAATGGAGGGGAATGACAGCAGGTATGGTTCTAGTGCCAAGGTATACTGCAGGTTCCCCGAGGATCTCAAACGGTGAATGAAAGATCCGGCACATCAGGTGATAGACACGCTCATCAATCGCACAAAGCCAGTGCTCAATTCCATGGAAGAGGGAAAAGTGCAGGCAGGCTTTTATGATACCGATTGTACAATCATGCTGGGGCAGCTTGGCAAGAGCGCTCAGTTCTGCGCAAGAGCCTGAAGGCAGGCTTGCTATATATGTTCTTCCTTCCTCGCTTAACAAAAATTCCGTATACACCGGCAGCTCGCAGACTGGCTTACGAATGAGCCTGCCCACCCCTGCGAGCTGCGAATCGGCAGCCAAAACGGCTGCAAAGTATGTAGATTCCTTATGGTGAAAATCCTGGTCTTTTCCGTTAAAAAAGCCCAATTCCCCATATTTCTCCCAATGGAAGGCAATTGATTTATCCCTCAGCTCCCCTTCTGCCTGCCTGTACACATAATCACCTGCACGGTATTTCATTCCACCCACTCCATTCGTAAATGACCGGCTTACTATACCTATACCCCTGCTTTCCCATGATGTGAATAGGGCTTATTTCATATATAACAAGAATTTTATTTATACTATCATTATTTATATACATCTATATCTTTCGCTGAACGGAGCCCGCCATGAATGATCAAATGAAATTAAGAGACTATTACAAGCACCATCAGAATGTACTGAACAGGCAGCTGCTGTTATTTACTTTGATATGCTTGACGCTGAGCTCTGCCTGGAACCTGGTTTTCTTATATTTCAAACTGGAGTTCTCTCGGGCAAGCTTTTCATTTCTCGCGGTCTGCCTGATTTTATCTCTCGTCCTTTTATTGATCCGCCATACTTTCCCTATCGGAGTCATGACACATCTTGTGAATGGTTACATCCTCCTGCTTTTAGACGGATTGTATTTTGCCTCTGGATTCACAGAATCCTGGTCCTATTTTCTGCTTATTCCCGTAGTCGCCGGCCTTTATGGAAGTCCCCGGATCTTATTGATATATTCAACCCTTAGCCTTGCATCACTTTCAGCTGCCAGCACCCTTTTTCCACACCAGAAGCATATTGATCCCATTGATATTTCCAATCAGATGCTATGTTTGGTTCTCATCATCTGCCTCAGCTATGCGGTGATCATGAAGCTGCGCAGCCTCTATAAGAAACAGCTGGAAACGGTAGAAAACGCAGCCAAAAATACATTGGAGCAGGTGGTCAAGACCTTCGTCGTATCGGTGGAAGCCAAAGATCTGTACACTTTTGGCCATTCCGACAGAGTAAGCAGATATGCTGCAGAGCTCGCCAAGGCTGTGCCGGGGTATGAGAATGAAGAAAATCTGAAGCAGATGCGCTTGATGGGATTGCTCCATGACATTGGGAAAATTAATATTCCAGAATCAATCCTATCTAAACCTTCTGCGCTGACTCAGGAAGAATATGAATTGATCAAGACTCATACGATAGTCGGCGCTAAAATGATTGAAAAAATAGCGGGACTTGAGCACTTGAGGAATGGCGTTCTTTTTCATCATGAACGGTGGGATGGCCATGGCTATCCCACCGGTGCAGGAGGGCTTGCTATTCCGGTGGAAGCCCGGATACTGGCGGTGGCTGATGCGTTTGATGCTATGACCACATCACGCGCCTACAGGGGAGCTATCCCGGTGGAAGAAGCATTTCAGCGGCTCCTAAAGGGGAAAGGGACTCAGTTTGATCCGGAGCTGATCGAATGCCTCCATGATATCAAGCCGACATGGCTTGCCATTGCAGAGGAGCAGGAAAATCCCGGAGAGTTTGAAAAGATCATTAATTTTCTCTAGGGTTTTTATTCCAAAATGGTTTTCCTGAAGCCATAAAAGGGCCTGAACTTCTTTGTTTCATAATACGTATGTGATGTGGTTGATGCGAGCAGCTCCATCCTTGCCGCGGGATATAGCTGATGCACATATTGCATGAGGCCGTTTCCTATCCCATAAGCCCGGAAGCTATTGTGGACGAGCAGTTCACAGACATAAAGAGTGACCATTGTGTCTGTCAGGGCCCTGATATATCCTGCAATTCTTCCCTCATGGTCCGCGACAAAGGCTGCATTCGAATTTCTCCATGCTTCCCTTACCTCTTCCGGCCGCCCTGCGAGGCCGGTCCATCCTTCCTCTGCTGTAAGTGCCAAGATTTCATTAAAATCCTTTTCTTCATAGCGCCGTAAAATTATTCTTTCATTATTTTTCAACAGCATTTCCATGGCATCCATCTCCCTTAACTTTCGGTTTCAGGCTCGCTGCTTAGGGTAAAATTCTTAATATAGTAGTAATTATAAACTCTTTAGGAGATGTTATAAATATCCAAAGGAGGGAAATATCTTGAAAAAACGTGACGAAGAACACATCTCGGAAGAACAATCAGCCGAGGGTTTGATGCAGCTCTTTGAAATTATCAATGCGAAGGGCGATACAGGGGAGCTTCAGTCAATTGGTGATGAATATGAGGCAAAGAACGCAGAAAGAAATGCAGACAGTACAGAAGGAATGAATGCACAGCCCAGTCAGGGTCCTTCTGGCAGTCACAGCATGGCATGCAATGAGGAGCTTTTTTATAATGACCTGCGCGCCATTGCCGAGGATTCTTCGAAAGAGGATTGATTACATGAAATGGCAGCCTCTGATCCGGCTGTCTTTTTTCATGGCTCCATTTTTTATTTAGGCTTTTTTCGCATTTATTGCGGCTATTGAACAAGAAAGTGGATTTCCGCTGCAGGCACTCGCGGACCTTAGGGGCGGGCGGTGAGCCGCCTCGGCTTTGCCTGCGGGTTCTCACCTGTCCCGCTGCTCCCGCATTGAAAAGCGGAAAGCGTGCCTGCCAAATAAGACTTATTTATAGTTCAATGTTCATGTACTTGGTTTGAAACTGTCACTAAATTGGCAGGCAGAGACCCGATAAAGAAGACTTGCTGATTGGCGAGCGTTAGCGAAGACAGAAGCTTAGTCGCACTTATGCGTTAGCGAAAGAAGACTTGCTGATTGGCGAGCGATTGCTGTGACAGAAGCTTAGTCGCACTTATGCGTTAGCGAAAGGAGACTTGCTGAATGGCAAGCGATTGCTGTGACAGAAGCCTAGTCGCACTTATGCGAAAGCCTTGCAAAAGATGAGCCGGCAATGAGAAGCGCTCATTCTTCCCATTACTGGCTTGGCTTATGACTCGAGGGTCGAAAGCCGAGCTGGATCAGGAGTCTCGCACCTGAAGCGTAAGTCCACTTGCTTAATAATTCAGTTTCCTCACAGAACTAATCCAAAAACAACAAACTTTTAGAAGAGAGCCTTTATTTAAGCGTTTATATCGCTTGCATTTACGTTCGTTTTTAAGCTCATAATTATATATGCAAAAATTAATACCAATTAGCTGCGGCCGGGAGGATGATGGAGATGACTAGAGAAAAAAAAATAAAGCTGATTGCACTTGATATGGATGGAACCCTGCTTAATCATGATCACACGATTTCTGATGAAAACGTCCAGGCGATTACCGAGGCACAGGAACTTGGTGTCCATGTGGTCCTTAGTACGGGGAGGGCACTCGCTTCCTGCCGGGAGCTTTCCAAGTCCTTGAACCTCAATTCCTACCTTGTTACAGTAAATGGAAGCGAGATTTATGATGAGACTGGAGAGCTGATCGAAAGGAACCCGATTGGGACAGAGCATATCACCATGATGCATAAGCTGGCCATGGAGCATAAGGCCCGTGTATGGGGTGTCACTTCTGATAAAGTCTGGTATGAAGGATTGCCTGAGGATATCGGGGCGCATGAGTGGCTGAAATTCGGCTTTGATTTTGATGATAATGATGAAAGCCGCAGGATTGTCCTGGATGCCTTGTCCAAGACGGGGATGCTTGAGATCACGAATTCCAGCCCGACCAATATCGAGGTCAATGCCCTTGGCATCAATAAGGCGAAGGCTTTGAACATTGTATGCGGCAGGCTCGGCGTAACAATGGATGAAATGATGGCTGTCGGCGACAGTCTCAATGACATTGCCATGATTTCAGAGGCCGGAATTGGTGTGGCCATGGGGAATGCCCAGGAAACGGTCAAAGAGGCAGCCGACTGGGTGACCGGTACCAATATTGAGCACGGAGTGGCGAAGGCCATCCGCAAATGGGTGCTGTAAACTGGGAAAAGACCGGGAAATTCCCGGTCTTTTTTTTTAAATCCACTTATATTTGAGCTCCTGATATCCCGGAACAGGCTCTTTCTTCATTTCGTCAGGCCAGATAACAATCACCTGCAGAAGCTCTCCGTCAACACTCTGCTCCGTATTCTCTCCAATCCAGATCTTAGTTCCCTGCAACATACTATCCCCTTCCTGAAATAATCAGCTGTTTTGCTCTTCCAGCGTGACTTCCGTTTCTCTTTTTTCTCCGTTCCGGTAAAACTCGATCGTTACTTTCCTGCCAGGTTCCGTCCTGGTATATAGATATTTACGAAGTGCTATGCTGCTGTTGATGGAATCCCCATCGATTGCAGTAATCACGTCATTTTCCTCGAGGCCGGCTCGGCTTGCCGGAGAATTCGGGCTTACCTGAAGGATGACCACTCCAGTTTTCACACTGTTTGGCAGATTTAAATACTGCTTTCGGTCGTTCAAGGAAATTTCGTCCAGCGATTTATTGCCAACCCCGATAAAAGGTCTCGTAACCTTCCCTTTTTTCTCGAGGCTTTCCATGATCGGCACAGCCGTATTCATTGGGATGGCAAAGCCGATGCCTTCTACGCCTTCCTGTGCGATTTTCATAGAGTTGATGCCGATCAGCTGTCCGGATACGTTGATCAGGGCTCCGCCGCTGTTACCGGGATTGATGGATGCATCCGTCTGGATGACGTCCGCTTCCCAGTCATAGCTCTGATCCTGGTTCACATCAATTGGAATGACCCGCTTTGGATTGCTGACAATTCCCTGGGTGATAGAATAATCCAGATATCCCAGTGGATTGCCGATCGTGGCCACCGGCTCCCCTGGCTTCAGAGCATCAGAATTCCCTATTTCAGCCGCCTTCGGAAGATTGTTTCCTTCTATTTCAAGAACTGCCAGGTCCATCAGCGAATCGGAGCCGAGCACCTTCGCCTTTACCTTGGTTTTATTCTTCAGGCTGACCTCCACCTCGTTCGCTCCTTCGATGACATGATTGTTTGTGACAACAAAGGCTTTGTTTCCGGTCTTTTTATAAATGACGCCTGAACCCGATCCGCTTTCTTCGAGAGAACTCCCTCCGCCGAAGGGAGAAGAATTCTGCTTCAGATTTGTTACTCCAACAACTGAATCAATTGTCTTGGCCACGGAATCTGTGAAATTCACATTTTTCACATTGATTGTTGTGACTTTGCCGGCTGTTGCACTCTCACTGTATTCGCTTTTAACGGAACTACTGTTATCTGCTTTGAACTCTCCCTGAACATAAGGAAGCCCGAAGGACATAATCGCCACTCCCAATATTGCCCCAATCGAACCTGTTGCGATATAACCCCTGACCGGCTTGCGCCCTCTTGCCCTTGACCTTTCCTGGTTTTCATGAAAATCCATGATATTTCACTCCTCCTGGTAAAATATATAGTTTTAAGATTTGTTGTCTTCCAGATAATTTTTTATCTTGTATTTTTCCTTTGTCTTCTCCATCCAGCCTGCATAGTTTTCCTGGACCTTTTGGTCAAGCAGGGCCGCTTTCACTGCTTTTTTATGATTCTCATACACCGCAGCCTTTGCCGGCTTTTTATCGGTTACCTTAATGATGTGATAGCCATATTCGGTTTTCACGGGTGAAGAAATGCTGCCTTCCTTTAATGAAAATGCTTCTTTTTCGAACGCCGCCGTCATGTCCCCTTTGCCGAAGTAGCCAAGGTCACCGCCTTTATCCTTTGTCGCCGCTTCCGTTGAGTATTCCTTGGCGAGATTTGCGAAGGACTCCCCGCTGTCTAGCTTTTTCTTCACTTCATCTGCCTTTGCCTCTGTTTTAACAAGGATATGAGACGCCTTTACCTGTTCCTCCTGAGCGAAGCTCGCTTTGTTTTCCTCAAAGTATTTCTTCATTTCTGCTTCTGTTATTTTTATATCCGGCTCCATCAGCTTTTTAATTTTCAAGTTGACCGTCAAATCATCTTTCAGATCACTTTTCTTCAATCCGGCTGATTCAAGCTGCTGCTGAAGCGCTTCCTCTCCGCCGTAAGAGTTGGCAAGTGCCGCTAATTCCGCTTCTACTTCTTTATCTGAAACCTTGACCTTCTTCTTAGCCGACTCAAGGCTGACTACCTTTTCTGTAATCATCGAATCCAGCATCGCCGGTCCGCTTTGTTTATAAAGCTTATCGTACAGCTCATCCTTTGTGATTTCGTCTCCGTTTACGGACGCTGCTTCTTCCTTTGCCGAACAGCCTGCCCCTACTGCGAGGACAACGCTTAGAAGCATTGAAAGCATAATGACCCTGCCAGATTTTAAACTCTTCAAACCCTTCATCTCCTTACATACCATGTTTTACGTTGACTCTATTAAACTCCCCGAACCTTAACATAACCTTAACGAAAAACCCTGCTTAGAATATTTGTTAAGGGGGACTGTTCCCTGGACAGAATTCAGGAGATATTTCATTAGCCGGCGCGCAATTATCTGGTTCGGCCGGCGATCCGGGTTCGGATAGTAAATCAGCCTGTTAGGATAGTAAATTACATTTTTGAATGGAAAATCAGCCTGCTTGGCTTGGCTAGTAAAATGAAATTTCCGATCGTAACAGTCTCTTTTCGGCTAGTAACCGGCATGCAGCGCTGTATTTCAGCCTCTCTAACAATCTAAATTAGGCTGTTGAAACTGAAAACGATTAAGAATCCAGCCCTGGAAATAAAAAAAGGATATCCCCACTACATCGGGGACATCCTCGGGCACCCACTTACCGGGTGCCTATTCTGCTGGCGCTGTTCTTGATTTTCTGATTTTTAGGGAATATGACATCAATGGCCGTCCCTTTTCCTGGCGAGCTTTTGACCTTGAAGGAGCCGCTGTGGTTATCGACGATCCATTTGGCAATCGATAATCCAAGACCGGCGCCTGATTCGTCTGTCCGGGCGGTTTCGGCCTGGAAAAAACGATTGAAGATCTTCGGGATGTTTTCACTTGCGATGCCGATTCCATTATCCCTTACCGACAGGATGATGGATTGGGCATCCTTTCGGCATGAAAGGGTAATTTCTCCGTTTTGCCCGGTAAATTTCAAGGCATTATCCACAAGGATGACGATCAGCTGGTGAATTCTTTCTTTATCTCCGACAAAATACAGCGGCTCGATTTGGCCAAGCTTGATTTCCTTTTCCTGGATGGCCGCGATATCGGCGTACTGTTCCTGGATTTCGCGGATCAGCACATCCAGCTGAAATTTTTCTTTCTCCACCACCACCTGGCCGGTGTCCGATCTTGCCAGGGTAAGCAATGAGGCTACGAGTTTATTCAGCCTCCTGGCCTCCTTGGAGATGACGGATATATCCACAGCCTTTTCTTCAATGGTAGCCTCCGGCGACCGGAAGAGCATTTCCGTCCGGGACTGGATGACGGCAAGCGGTGTACGCAGTTCATGCGAGGCATCGGAGACAAATTGCTGCTGGTTTTCCCAAGATTTCTTGATAGGCACCAGCGCTCTTCCCGCGAGGAAGAAACCGGCTCCGACCGCAAAAAGGATCCCTACACCCCCGCCTGCGAATAAGATATAAAGCAGTCTGTTCAACACTCTCTTCTCGGCATCCACTTCCCGCACGAGCTGGAATTTATACGTTTCGGAAGCAATATCCACCTCTGTCGTAAGGCTGCGGAATGCAAAGTCCCCGACTTTCATATCTTCCAACTTATCAATACGCCGCGGATAAAATTTTTTCTGAGATTGAGTGAAGAATGGATTCCGTTCTGATAAATCTTCTACAAGCTTTTTATCAGGATCCCATACGAGCACGTAAACGCCCGGCTCCCTCTTTAGGTCACTCAAAGTGAGCTCCGGATCATTCAGTTTATTTATAAGCGAGCTTAAGGAAAGGTCGGCCCCCTTGAATACCAGTGACTCGGTATAAAAATAAATGCTCCTGCCCAGGAAAACCAGGATGATTATAAATACAATCGAATTTAATACAGTCAGGCGGAGCCTTGTTTTATGGAACATATATTACCCCTCTTGCTGTTTTAGCATATAACCGATTCCACGAACTGTCTGGATATCCTTATGATAGCCAAATGGCTCCAGCTTCTTCCTTAAATGGTGGATGAAAACTTCAACTATGACGATGGTGGTATCTGAATCAAATCCCCATATTCTGTCAAATATCTGTTCACGGGTGAGTATTTTCCCCTGATTTTGAATCAGATATTCCAGCAGCTCGTACTGCTTGATCGTCAGTTTGATGGGCTGCCCTGCTGCAAGGACATCGTTTTCCTTGCCCTTTAATTCAAGCTCCCGGTACTTCAGTATCTGATCCAGCCCCATGACGCCGCTCCGCCTGAGCAGTGCCCGGATTCTAGCCTTCAGCTCCGGCGACTGAAACGGTTTTACGAGGTAGTCATCACCGCCATAATCGAGGCCCTTGACCCGGTCCTCCAGTGAATCCTTTGCTGTGAGGAATAATACGGGAGAAGAGATTTTATCCTCCCTCAGTTTCTTGACGATATCAAACCCGCTTATCCCGGGAAGCATCACATCCAGAAGGATTACATCATAAATGCCCTGCTGTGCGTAAAAGAGTCCATCCTCCCCGTCGCTTGCTGTGTCTACTTCAAATTCATCCGATAATATATCTTTAATTGATTCCAATAGGGATTGATTATCTTCAACCACTAAAATTTTCACTGTGCCATCCCTGCCTTTATTAGAAATCAGCTATATTTAAACTTATTTTAGAAGAAATCTCAATGACTTGTATACCAAAAAACGTTTTTAGCACTTCTTGCCTACTATATAGGACCTCCCTTAATTTAACCTTAAAAAACAAACCAGAGTTTTCTACTCCCGCCCATCCATGGAAAGGAACTGGACAAGAGCAGGAACAAACACAATAAGGCGCAAGGCACAACAGGGGATGCCAGCAAGATAAATTAGGTTTCACATTCTTTTAATTAGCGTCAGGCTGTATGCAGCTCCGCCCTCTTTTCCACGGAAAACAAACATGAGTTTTCTACTCGCAACCCATGCATGGAAAAGAACCAAATCAAAAGCAGGAACAAACACAATAAGGCGGTGGAGCGGAGTAAGGCGCAGACAGGGATGCGGCAAGATAAATGATGTTCACAAACTGCCCAAGGCCTTATGATCCATCCAGCTCCGCCCCTTTTCCACAGAAAAAAGCCACAGGAAAAACACATCCAAATGACAATTCCATACGTTTGCTTCAGTAGAAAATTGAGCTATCGGCTTACAACTAGTATGATCGAAGTATCACTTATACAAAAGGAGATTTTTATGTCCGGAGACAAGGATATAACGCTGTATCAAAGGATACTGGGCCAGGATGCAGAAGCTCTTGAAATTCTTTATACACGTTATGAGAAGCTCATTTATTCGTTTGTGTACAAAATGACTCAGGATTCCGGGCTTTCCGAAGAGGTTATCCAGGAAGTGTTTCTTAAATTATGGAGTGGCCACTCCCCGTACACCGAGGAACGCGGCAGGTTTTCTTCCTGGCTGCTTACGATGACACGGAATACCGCATTGGATATCTTACGGAAGCGCAAAAAGGATCCTGTCTATGAATATAACGAAAATGACGTAAAAGAAGAATCTGGCAATGACGTCATGGAAATCGTAGAATTCAAAGAACGAAGCCGGGTCATCAGGCGTGCAGTCTCTATGCTGAAGGATGACCAGCAAAAAATAATCGACCTGTTCTATTTCAAGGGTCTTACCCAAAATAAAATATCTCAGGTGACCGATCTGCCGCTTGGCACGGTGAAGGGAAGGATCAGATTGGCTTTAAAACACTTGAAAGACTATATGGACAGGGAAGGAGGGAAATCAAATGTCTGATAAAAACTGCAGTAGATTTATTGATTATGTGAACGGGCATTTGTCAGCCGATGAAGCCCGTGAATACGAACAGCATGCAGCCGGATGTGAAGCGTGCCGGGAAGAGCTCGAGCTGTGGAATTCTGTTTCAAGTGAGTTCCCTTTCCTCTCCGAGCCCGTCGCTCCCCCTGAAGGAATGAAAGAACGGATACTGGGCAATGTGTTATCAAGCTCAAGAGATGGCCGGGAAATGTTTGAAACAAAGTTGGTTCCAAAACCGTCAGAGCCTAAAGAGCCCGTCCGGCCAGACCCAGTTAAACAGAATCGGCGGAAGCGAAGCTGGCTGGTGCCTGTCATGGCTGCCGCTCTATTCCTGTCCGCTGCAGGAAATATTTATCTGCTTAACAGCAAGGAAGACGGCGGAAAGCCTAAGCCTTCCGCTGCCATAGATACAACAGAAAGCTTCATCCCATTAAAGCCGGTCGAAAGTACTGCTGTCGGAACAGCCTCCATCCTAAATCAAAACGGAGAATCAAGCGTAGTGGTCCAGGCACAGCAGCTCCAGCAGCCAAAGAAAAAAGAAGTATACCAGGTCTGGCTCATCAAAGATGATAAGCCTTACCGGGCAGGTACATTCACCACATCAGGCGGCCAGGGAACTGTAGTATTCCGTCTTTCCCCAGATATGAAGAAAGAATGGGATACCATCGCCATCACCCTTGAGCCGGATGCCAAAAGCAAAACACCAAAAGGAAGCATGGTTCTAGCTTCGGAAATATAAAATGGATCCCCGCCGGAGTTTAGTCCGGCGGGGATTTTTATAAACCCCGTCGGAATGGCCAACCTCACCTGCCCCCATACAACAACCCAGCATCTTGTTTTCACCCGTCCATAGGCGGGTAATGAACCATACATAAAGGAGAGAAGGCTATGAAGATGATTAAATGGTCCTATTCGAAAAGAAATCATATCAGGGCCTCTTTCGATCATTATCCCCATACCCTATTTATTTTCAGGCGGATCAGAGGCTATTACTTTGCCTATACCATGGATTGGTCGGGTGAAGATCCTCCTGTTTTGAAGGAAGATCTGGAGAAGATGGAACTGCTCCTGAACCGGGAGCTCGGAAGCGAGGAACAGTATCTGGCCAGGGGGGCATCCAGGAATATCGGTGATGGACCAGGAATGCCATAAAAGACTCGCTTCTATGAAGAATGTTGTTATCTAATGAGTTCTGTGAAGATTTATACATTAAACGAAGCCGATAGGAACGGAGAAGCGAGGGCCTGCAGCGGACATCAACGTTCTTGTTCAAAAGCCGCAATATATACGCAAACAGCTAAAAAAAAGCCTAATCCTGTAGGATAAGGCTTTGTAAATCATATTTTTTTTTGCTCTTCGTTCTTTAACTCGTCTATGGTTTCCCTTGAGGAACGCTTGAATTCCTTAAGGGACTGCCCAATGGATCTACCTATCTCAGGAAGCTTCTGTGGGCCGAAAACGATCAGTGCGATGATTAAGATAAGTATTAAACCGGGAAACCCAATATTAGAGAACATGAAGGCATCTCCTTTTTATTTTAGTTTTTGTTCATAATCCTTGATATCCATTATATCCAATAAGAAGATAAAGATTGGAATACCGATGATAAGTCCCCAGATTCCAAGGAAATGCTCTGAGAAAATCAGGACCAGGAATGTATAGAAAGCCGGCAGATTGGTTTTGGCAGACATGAATTTCGGATTCAGCACATAAGCCTCAAGCGCATGCAGAATAGTAATCATGGCCAGCACATATATGACCTTCATGCCGCCGCCTATGCTGTAGGCAATGGTTACAAGCGGTATCAGTGAAACAAACACACCGGCTACAGGAATCAATCCAAGGAAGAAGATCATAATGGCAAGTCCGATCAACTGCGGGAATCCAAGAATCCAGAGTGCCAGGGTAGACAGCACAGCGTTCACAAACGCGATGGTGAACTGAACCTCAATTACTTTCCCGAATGTATTCACGAATTTTCTGCCGAAGTATTCAAGCTCCAGGAAGAACCAGCCGAATTTACCAAATTTAAAGTTCTGGGAAAACTTCATAATCCTCTTCTTTTCCAGAAGGAAGAACAAACTCAGGATGATGGCCAGGATGACCTGCATGCTCGCTTTCCCAAGCGTAGTCACATATGTGTAAATGGTATTAAAATGCTTTTCGACGTCCTCAGGAGAAACAAAATTTTTGGCAAGATTCAGGGCATAAACAATCGTTTGGTTATCGGGCGGATGTTCATAGAAATAGATAATCTGCCTGACAAGCGTGGTTACCTGGGCAATGATGACAGGAATGTAACGGTAGATGACTATAATGACTGTAACTACCACAATCGTATAAAGAACGATGATCACCAAATTGGAATTGGCAGGCACGATCTTTTTCAAATGAAAAGTAATGAAATTCTGCAGCCTTCCCATAAGGAAGGAAAAGATGAACGTGAACAATACCAGATTCAGCATGCTGTGGATACTGAACAGAATGAGAATTAATATTGCCAGCGTCAGAAAACGGGTAAAGCCTTTACTTCGAAAAAAATCACTTGCCCAGTTCATAATCTACTCCCATCCGATACTCAAAAAAAGTCAATAAACTCTTTCAAGTATATCAAAAAAATCGACACTTTTCGTGAAAACTTCCAAAAAAGAATAAGTTTTCTGGGTATTTATGTACAAAAAAGGAACAGCTGATATTGGCCATTCCTTATTAACATATATAACAGTTTTTACTAATTTTTAGAATCTAAAAACTCCTGCAAAGCTTGTTTATTTTTTTCAAGGTCGATTTCCAGTACCGCCGCTCCATTATGCCTGGCATCCCAGAAGGAGCCTTCCACCGGTATGCGGAGATTTTGAGTATCGGCTGCATTCCCAAACAGAACATCCTTACTCAGTGAAAAGATGGTTCCAGAGTCAATATTGGTGTCTACATAAGGATTGATGACACCGATCAATTTAGGGAGTTTCATAATGCTCGTGACACTCATTGCCTCATTCTTCAGCTTTCCGATAACTTCCTGCTGTCTTTCCACCCTTCCAAAATCCCCTTGCGAATCCTTGCGATATCTTACATAGCCGAGGAGCTTGTCACCATGCAGCACTTGCCGCCCGGGCTCAAGAGTCATGTCAATTCCTTCAGACATCCGATGCGGCACGTCAACCTCAATGCCATCCGGCGCAATGATATCGACCACTTTGGAGAATCCGGCGAAATCTACAATGGCGTAATAATTAATCGTTATATCAAAATTCTCTTTGATCGTCTGGCGCAGCAATTCCGCCCCTCCGCTTGAATAGGCGGCATTGATCCTGCTCATCCCTCTTCCGGGTATATTTATGTATGTGTCCCTCATAATGGAAACCAGTTTTGGAATATGCGAATTTTGGTCATAATGGGCAATCATGATGGAATCTGACAGACCGGTTTCTTTGCCACGGGTATCACTGCCAATCAGCAAAACATTGATTTTGCCATAGTTTACTTCCTCACCCTTGAATGACTCTTCGTTTTCACTCTTTTCATTCGGCGCTTTCACACCGGCCATATTGATACCCTGCTTGAATTGGTAATAAGCATAACCAGCCCCAGCCAGGATCAATAGTACCAATGTCCATAATATGAACTTGGTTTTTCTGTGCTGTTTCTTTGCCTTTTTCCTTCCCCGCTCTTCGACCCGTCCCATACAAAGCACCATCCAGTCCAATCTTATTATGTCATACAGTTAGTTTGTTTTTTTATTCACTTTACATACATAAAATTAGAGAATCCTTCCATTCCAGGCATTCTCACTTTTAATTATACATTTTTCTGAAAAAATAGTTTAATTTTTTTTACGCAGCAAAAAAGAGCTTTCCATAAGCTCTTTTTTGCACACTGCTCTTAAAATACGAACGGTATGAACGCTAGCGTAGCAATGGCTCCAAATGCTACTCCCCAGCCAAAGCCATAGCCGAAACCATAACCGTCTCCATAATAGCCGTATCTAAAGCCGCCATAATTTCCTCTTCCGCCAAGCGGACGGAGAAATACCCTGCTCCGGTTCACCCTGTGGATGATTCCGCGGTGAACTTCCCCGCTATGGGTACGGATTACCACAGCACGGCCTACTCCTCCACGGCACTGATTATAATACACCGACATATCCTGACCTCCCTCTTACATTTATCCGGAAAATAACCGGTTCTTAATCAGAGTATGTATGCAGATAGATATCGGACTAGTTGTATAACACAACAGCAGGATAAAACTTGACCCATTTTTAATCAAGACCCAGCCATCCAAGCTCACACAGCATAAAATATCGTACCTCAGCCTGGAAATTAAGGAGAGATCGCCTGTGAACTATTCATATCAAGATGCATTAGCTTATTTTGGAATTGAAGGCGCCCACCCAGGAAGCCTTGGTTTAACGAAAGTCCTGCTTGAGAACGAGACAATCGCCCCTGCATCCAGAATTCTCGATGCTGGGTGCGGCACCGGCCAGACATCCGCTTACCTCTCAAGCCGCTATCCATGCAAGATATATGCCGTGGACAGCCATCCTGAGATGATAGAAAAGGCCAGGATAAGATTTGCAAATGAAAATTCCCGAGTGAAAATTTATAAGGCAGAGATGGAGCGTTTGCCCTTCAAGCCGGAAAGCTTTGACCTGATCCTCGCCGAATCCTCGACTGCCTTCTCGCAGATTGACAGGAGCCTGCCGGAATTTTATCGGGTATTGAAGAAAGAAGGGGCTCTCATTACGATCGACATGGCTGCAGAGCCATCACTTAGCCAGCAGGCTAAAAGTGAGATTCAGAAGTTTTATGGAGTGCATGCCGTCTTAACGGAAAGCGAATGGAAGAAGGCCTTCAGGCTGGCCGGGTTCAAGTTTGTAGATGTGCTGAAAGCAGCGACTATCATGGAGGAGTTCGAAAATTATGTTCCCCCGCAAGGGACCTCTGTTCCTGCTTTCTCTCCCCCTCCTTATAATTCGGAGGCAAGCGGGGTTATGCAGATGCACTATCAGCTTTCAGCCGAATATGGGAACAGCCTGGGATATAGAGTGTTCCGTGTATCAGGAAAGTGAGACAATTATAAGGCCCGCCTGCAAGGACTGCAGACGGGCTTTGTCTAATAACTATTTAAGGGTGTTCCGTTAATATCAAATTCTGGCCGAATCGTTTTAATATCCGCATTTAACAGGGAGGTTTCTTCAATTAAATACTGAGAAATGTGAAAAACATTCTTATCTCCTGGACTTTTTACAGCCTCATCATTTTCCTTATTCCAATAATTTGGCACAGTATTCATGAGAAAATCAACTCCTCGGTATTGGGATACCTCAGCCTGATCGACACATCCCAATGGTAGATCTCCTAAAACTGATCACCTGGACTATTGACCGCTTCGTCATTTTCCTTGTTCCATAGATTTCTGGATGTATTCATTAGAAACCAACTCCTCTTGTTATGATCACTTACGTGTCTAACTCGATATGTTTTCTTCTTTTGAATACCAATCAGGAATTCTGATCGCCTGGACTGTTGACCGCTTCGTCATTTTCCTTGTTCCATAGATTTCTGGACGTATTCATTAGAAATCAGCTCCTTCTTGTTATGATCACTTGCGTGTCTAACACAGAATGCTCTTCCTTCTGTTGAATACCTGATCAGTAACGCTGATCACCCGGACTGTTAATTGCTTCGTCATTTTCTTTGTTCCATAGATTTCTGGACGTATTCATTAGAAATCAGCTCCTTCTTGTTATGATCACTTGCGTGTCTAACACAGAATGCTCTTCCTTCTGTTGAATACCTGATCAGTAACGCTGATCACCCGGACTGTTAATCGCTTCGTCATTTTCTTTGTTCCAGTGATTGATAAATAGACTCATTCGAACCAGCTCCTAAAAAAGCTTTCGCATAGCTTCCTGCAATCTGTTCCGATGTTCTTTCTTATTGGCTAATCGCCTGGACTTGTAATCACTTCATCATTCTCTTTGTTCCATGAGTTTCGGTCTGTATGCACTCGCCTCAGCTCCTTAATAGAGAATGTTTTGTGTTACAGTACTATATATACCCCTGCCATTTTATCCAAAACATATTCCCGGAAATTTTTAGATTTTTTTTAGAATATATTTACTTGAAGGCATCTTTGAAATGAAAGGGCTCGGTTCGTTTACAAAAAACATATACAATTTGTGCATGGCGCGGGTGCACGCCGTATAAAACAGATTTCTATCGCTTTCCTTATAGAATGCATCGCTTGAGGCATCATGGATAAATACGGAATCGAACTCAATTCCTTTTGCCAGATAGACAGGCAGGATGACCGCCCCCTTCAAATAGGATGACGCATGGCGGTCCATCAGCTGGATGTTCATTCTGTCTTTCAGCATGGCATAAGCATCCCGGGCGTCCTTTTCAGTCTTGCAGATCAAGGCTGCCGTTTCTGACCCCTGTTCAAGCTCCTTCTCCATCATGCCTGCTATGAACCCATACAAATCCTTCCCTGAAGACAGCTCGATCATTTCAGGCAGTCCGCCTTCCCGGGTGAACGGGATGATTCTGTCCCCATTCTCTACTAGTTCCCTCGTGAATTCCACAATCTCCCTGGTGGACCTGTAGCTTCGCAAAAGTTCGATTCTTTCCGTTTCCCCTTCATCGCTCTCCGCCAAGAGGGACCGGGATCCGGATCCTGGAAAAATGCTCTGATTCAAATCTCCGAGCAATGTCATGCCCGAAGACCTGAAGAGTCCTTTCAGATAGTCAGCCTGGAAGGGTGAATAATCCTGATATTCATCTATAAAAACATGCCGGATCTGGCTGAAAGATCTTCGTCCAATAATTTGGTCCCTAAAATAGAGGTAAGGTGCAGCATCCTCCCATAATAGCTTCCTTTTCTTTATGGAAGACAGAGTGAGTGAACAAATTCCCTCCCATTCTCCAGGCCTGCCTTTCAGAACTTCGGGGGCATCGCCTTCAAACATGCCCAGGAAAGTCTCCGGTACATTTGCAAAGCCCAGCCTTTTCACCCTTTTTTTGATAGGCATGAAATAGCCCCGGATCACTTTCCGGCGAAGCAGTTCTTCTTCGCGGGCGCTCTCATCAAAATGATCGCCAAAACTTCTTTTTTCTTTTTGTATCCTACGGTGTGCTTCCAGAAAATCCTCTTTATCAAGAAGCTGGACCTCTTCCAGCACCCAGTCTTTCTCCTGCTCCACTCTCTCGCTTTCCATTACCCGCCCGAGCAGCCACTCTGCTGTCTGACGCATCCTGTTAGGCAGCGGAATACGCTGGTCCAGGCTGTAAAAATAGTCCGAAATCTTTTCTGAAGGAATTAGTATTTCATTCTTGATGGTGATATCCCTGAACACCACTCCCCCTTTACCAAGCAAACCTAAGTAATTGTTGATTAAATCCTTGAAATCCAGGGATGACTTATAAGAAATGGCCGCAAGCCGCCATCGGTTCTCTCCGCTCATCGAAGCTTCCATCTGATCAAAAGGATCCTCCAGTTCAAATGCTGGGCCAAGCAGGCTTTCCGCAAACTGCTTAAACGTCGTCTGACGCATATTTTCCTCGCCAAGCTCCGGCAGGACTGTGGATATATAACTGTTAAATAGCGGATTGGGAGAAAAGAGAACCATATTCTGTGAATGCAGGGTTTCTCTATGTGTATATAGAAGGTATGCGACCCTCTGGAGGGCAGCCGAGGTCTTCCCGCTCCCTGCCACTCCCTGCACAACCAGGACTTTGTTCTTTTCATTCCGTATAATCTGATTTTGTTCCTTTTGTATGGTGGCGACAATGCTCTTCATGTTTGTATCTGAGCGGCTGCCTAACAGTTCCTGAAGCAAACGGTCACCAATTGTTATCCCGGTATCAAATAATCCTTCGATCTTTCCATTCTTGATAACATACTGCCTCTTGAGTTCAAGCCGGCCGGTAATGGCCCCGTCCATTGTCTGATATTGTGCCGGTCCTGGAGGATAATCATAATAAAGACTTGAAACCGGTGCACGCCAATCATAGATAAGAAAATTTTCTTCACTTTCATCAAGAAGTGAAGCAATGCCAATGTATAGTGACTCACCATTTGCTTCCCCATCTTCGTGGAAGTCGATACGTCCGAAGTAGGGGGATTTCTTCAAGGCTGATAATTTCTTCAATCCTTCATGAAGAAGACCATGGCTTCTTTCCCGCTCTGAGAGCAGCTCAACCTGCTGTTTGATGCTCGCCTGAGTTTCAATGACGTCATCCGGCTCATCCAGATTTACCGTCACATCCTCCCAGAAATTTTCTCTAAGCGCCCGGATCCCCTGCTTTATTGTCCCGGAATGCTGCCTCAGATTCTCCTCCTTTACCTCAATCTGTTTCCGTACATAATCAACCCGGTCCTGCTCACTCTTCCACTCTGAATGGGTATTATCCATAAAAATTCCTCCCGCCTGCTTTTTTCTCAAAATACGAATTGACAAGGCACTCATTTGGATGTATAATTATAATTAGGTTAATATTAACTATTTTTAATTTTGTGTTGCCACTGTTTATAATATCATATAACGGCGGGATTTACTACCCGGGCTTTATCTTTTACCATATACATAAATATAACCCCTTGACCTATTTGGCCAAGGGGTTTTTTGCATCTGCCCGCTGCACTCATGCTGTGCTATTCTGTATATGACGGAGAATCTCATAAGCTCTGTTCCCAGCAGCCTTGGCCAGCTCTTCCCACATCTTATCCCGCTGTATATCCAGCGCTGCAATTTTTCTCGCAAGTTCAACCGCCTTCTTTTCATCCATCCGCCAGCTCACCTTTTACCATTAGGATTCTTTTTATTTCCACTATCGCGGAGGACAAAATATTCGTAATCCCGCTCCAGTTGAGTGAGTGTAAAGGAAGCCATCTCTTCAGCCTTCTTATAAACCTCCGCCTGGATCAGCCTGCTCATAATAAAATTTTTCCTCTTTTCCACTGCGGCCCTTAAAATCGGCATAACCTCACTCCTCTGATTTTTGATTTTCATATAGTAAAACATATTATATGCGGGTCAATACCCGCTTTCACCAAGTTTGTCAGTAATTCTCCCTATATTTTATAAGTGATGTAAGATTTTCTAACAAAATCCTGTTTTACAGAACCTCTTACACGTATAATCTTCCTAAAAGCGCCGTGAAAGGAGTAAGCCTGTGGCCCAGGATGCATCATACAAAGCAAAAAAAGTGATCACCATCGGAATTGTAAGTGAGCTGACCGGCTTAACCGTCAGGCAGATAAGATATTACGAGGAAAGAAAGCTGATATTCCCGGAAAGAACAGCAAGGGGAAGCAGGAAATTTTCCTTTGAGGACGTCGAACGGCTGATGGATATTGCTGCCAAGCGGGAAGAGGGAGTGCAGACTCATGAGATCCGCCAGGACTATCTAAGGGAATTGAAGAAAGAGGAATATAAGAAAATCCGCCAAAGCATGCTGAGGGGGCAGATTAACGCCCAGTTTGGCGTTAACCGCCCCAAATAAGACGGGAGCCCATGCATCAGCATGGGCTCCTGTGTATTCAGCTTTTATTGGATTCAATACTTTTTCTTAGTAGAAGCCACCACAGAAACTTGCACCTATGATGATCAACAAGATGAACAACACAATCAGCAATGCAAAACCTGAACCAAAACCGTAACCTCCAGCAACTGCTCCAGACATAAAGAATGCCTCCTTTTAATTTTTCTTTTTTCAACAACCCGTGGGTTATTGTTAATTCCATACATACTATGTAGACGCACAGTAAATGGTTTCTTCGTCTATTAAAAAGGGGCTTGGTTTAGTTTGAAGGATATTTGTTTCAATGTACTGCCTGATGATTACTCGGTAGATGGCAATTCTCCGCTTGAGACCCTATTCCGATTTAACCGAAAGTTCCTCCCAGCACAGAAAAAAACCGGCCAATTAAAGGCCGGCTATCCATAACTTAATCTTTATTTTTTATAAATTTCACACACACTGGATAAGGAACCTCGACTCCTGACTGGAGCAGAGTTAGCTTGCCTGTTGTTTCGTCCCTTTCATAGAGGGTGAGGCTGCTGGATTCCTGATTGGAAGCGACGAGGAACTTTTCAGTTGGATCCAGTTCGAAATCCCGCGGCCAGGAGCCTTCTGTTGAAGTGTATTCCACAAGAGAGAGGCTGCCATTCTCCTCATTTACCTGGAAGACTGCGATACTGTCATGGCCTCTGTTGCCCGCATAGACGAATTTTCCGTCCCTTGAAACATGGATTGCACTCCCCTGGCTGTTTTCAGTAAAGCTGGAGGGAATGGCAGGAATATATTGAAGCTCTTTGAAACTGCCGCTTCCGCTGTCATATGAAAGAGCAATCACTTCATTACTCAATTCAGTCATGAGATAGGCCCATTTCCCATTTGGATGAAACTCAAGATGCCTTGGTCCGCTGCCAGCCTTAAGCGTCAGGCTGCTCACTTCTTCCAGCTTCCCGCTCTCGCCAATCTTGTATGTTACAAGCTTATCGATCCCAAGGTCGATCACCGCAATGAATTTTTCATCCGGGGTATACCCTGAATAATGAGCATGCGGTCCATCCTGCCTGTCCTTGTTCGGACCAGTTCCCTCGTGCTGCACAATTGAAGAAGCAGGGCCGATGCTGCCATCCTCAAGGACCGGGAATGATCTTGATGTTCCGTCATGATAGTAGGCTGCTGCTACAGTTGAAAGATTGGAATCTACATCTACATAACAAGGCGAACCGCCATCTGAAATCTGCTGATTAAGCAGAGTCAATGTCCCGCTCTCATCTACAGAGTAGGCAGCCACGCCGCCTTTATCGCCATCTTTAGCCACCGCATATAAAAATTTATTATCTCTGCTCAAATTAACATATGTAGGACTGCCAAGCTCTGCCGCAAGGGTGACCCCGCTGAGCTTCTTTGCATCCGTATCCAGTGTGAAGGAATAGATGCCTTTGCTGTCTCCTTTAGTATAAGTCCCGATATAACCAAGAAATTGAGTCATATTTTACGGCTCCAATCTGTAATGGATTTTAGCTAATTATATCACTAAATGAATGGAGTTAAACAAATGGAGCCTCCATAGAGAGAGGCTCCATCTGTTCACACTGCCCTGGCCAGTATGATGAACCGGCTCTGCTTCACTTCCAAATATCCGTTTTCCTGAATTTCTTGATGCACCCGGTACAACTCATCCCGATACTTGTCCGGATGAAATCCCGGGACCTGCCAGGGAATGGCACTAAGGTAATAGATCAATGCCCCGATATCATAAAAGCGCTGCACAGGGGCATCTTCTTCACTGCGTATAATCTGGAATCCATTTTCAAGCAGCCCGGCTGAGGCTGACTCGAGGTTCCAGTCTGCAAACTCGTCATTTACAGGAACACCCAACGCTCTGTTGATATCAGCTGAGTCAGACCCGCCAACCTGCTGGGTAATAAAATATCCTCCATCCTTCAACACCCGCCTCACCTCAAGCGGCGAATAGGATTCGTGCTTATTAATCACTAAATCAAAAAATTGGTCAGGGAATGGAAGTACTTCATCCTCATCCACCACTTCCACGATGACTCCTAGAGGCTCAAGTCTTTCCCTCGCAACCTGGACATTCGGTGCAAACCCCTCTGTCGCATAAATTGATTTCGGAAATGGCCTTAGGTTTGACAGCAATTCCCCCCCGCCTGTGCCCATATCAAGCATAGTATCAGCCCCTCTGATATAGGGAATTACCGTACTGCCGTACGACCATGCCGCCGTCCCTGTCTGCAGCCGCCCTGTTTCTGTGACATAAGAAAAGTCCCAGCCGCTAAAATTACGCTCTGCATCATTTAAAAATGTTATGAATTGAATATCCATCATTTTTTCACCTCCATTTTGTTTTTTAATGTGACATCAAAAAAACAGGAGGACCCCTAATGCGTTTTTAGTGTTCCTTTCCCACCTGCGACACCTCTCTCTTAAAATCTTTTTTATGCACGAAAAGGGAGGCCAGAGCCCCCCCTTTAATTAAATGCTGATATCTCTGCGCTGGAAGAAAAAGAATGTCAATGTCATAAAGATCAGATAATATACTGCCAGTATAACAAGGGATATCGGCAGCGTAATATCACCAAGTATCTTATCCTGCAAGGCGTAGACCGTTAAGTCAAGATGAGGGAATATCAGGAATTTCGCCCATTCATACTTGTCAGCAAGCACTACGATCAAGCCGCCGAGGGAAGATGATACGAATAATACAAAGATCCCGATTCCAACGGCAAGAGCCTGGCTTTTGAAAAGAGTTGAAAGCATGAACGCGATTGCTGTGATAATTAATAAGCTGGGGATGTAATACAGGATCTTCAAGAAGAACTGAGGCCCCACTACCGTTTCCTTCACACCGCCATTTAAGCCCATTTCAAAGAATTTGGTTGAGAAATCCCCGTTTCCAAAGAGGGCCGTTCCCGTCAAATAGCCTGCCCCGATCAATACGGCGATCAAAATGACAGCATAGATGAGGAGGGAAATATATTTGGATAATAATATTGCCCATCTCTGGTGCGGCCTTATCAAAAGCTGTTTAATCGTGCCATCGGCAAATTCAGAAGAAACACTGGCACTGCATACAATGACAGCCAACAGCGTGACCAATGACGTAAATCCATAAACTACCGAATTCATAAAGTGCCAGTTGGTCACTTCATTCGGATTTACATCCGCATCGATATAAGCTTGATTCTGCTTAATCTGAGTTGCAGTGAATTCGGCTTCCTGTCCTTTTTGCTTGCTCAAACCCTTCTCCAGTGCTGCAGTTTCTGCCTGAAGCTCCTGTTTCCAGTCTGCATTTGGCTCAGGTGTGATTTTGTCGTAAATAACCCCGCCCACAATCACACCGGCTATAATTAAAATAATATAAATCCAGCTGGACTTTTTTTGGAACATTTTCATAAGTTCATTGCGTATTAAGGATATCACTGCCTACGCCTCCCTATTTTCTTTATTGGTGATTTCCAGGAAGCGATCTTCTAGAGTCGCTGTGATCCTTCTTGTACCGAATACATCAATGTCTTCATTTATCAAGATCTTGTTGATCTGGCTGATCGTTGCTTTATCGCTGAATACAGAGAATTCCTTATCTGAGAGCACTTTGTATTCAAGCTTCAGGTGCTGCGTGAGAACGGCGACAGCCTTCTCGGAATCACTGACCTCAAACACAACCTCTGCCTGGTCCTGTTCAGTAAGTGATTCATCCATTGTAGCAATATGTATGAGTTTTCCCTTTTCAATGATGGCAAACCGGTCGCACATCAGCTGCATTTCAGAAAGCAGATGTGATGAAACAAGTACAGAGATGCCTTCCTTTGCAAGCGAGTGGAGATAATCCCTGAACTCCCTGATTCCCTGCGGATCCAATCCGTTTGTCGGTTCATCCAGGATAAGGAGTGAAGGGTTGTGAAGCAATGCCTGTGCCACCCCTAGCCTCTGGCGCATACCCAGTGAGTATGTTTTCACCTTCTGGTTGATGGCATCTTCCAATTTGACCAGGCGGGTCACTTCCTTGATCCGTTCTTCCGAAACTTCCTTGATGGCCATATTTGCATAATGCTTCAGGTTTTTGTATCCGCTCATATATTTATAAAACTCCGGATTCTCAACAATCGCCCCGATCTCACTCATAGTTTCCCTGAACTGGCCGTCAAGATTGTTTCCATTCACAATTACTGTACCTGATGAACGCTTAATGAGACTGACAATCATTCGGATGATTGTGGTCTTTCCTGCCCCATTGGGTCCGAGGAGTCCAAAAATCTCCCCTTTTTGAACTTCAAAGCTAACGTCATCCACTATTCTTTTTTTGCCAATGACCTTAGTTAACGATCGCACTTCAAGTGCGTTTGCAGCCATATGTTTCCCCTCTTTCTTTTGTAATGTTCTATGTATGCACAGCAGCTGTCCCTCACAAGTATATACGGAGGAAGGGCTAAAATGTTACATATTCACCAAAATTTTTGTTAATTTTTTCCGATTATCATACAACAACCTGGTTGAATGTCACGGAAATATGAACATACGACTTTAATCTGAGGAAAACCTGCTTTGGCTTAAGGCTGCATTGGGTACTTGTGGGACTTTTCAGCTCTGAGTTTGAATCATCAAGGGAATAAAGGCTTTTTCAACACTGGTTTGAATTCAAAAAGGCCTTCATCAGGGGTATGAAGACCTTTTCAGCTCTGGTTTGATTGCAAAAAGGCCTTCATCAGGAATTTCACCCTACTTATTCCGTTTGAGCTGAAGATTATATTTATAGATCTCCTCAGCCGAGGACAGCTTATATCCCAAGCTGGGATTAAAATCCAGGCTAAGCTGGTCATGGAGAAGCTTTTGGCTTTCTTTTGAAATGAGGAACGGGATGTCGTGTACCATAAATAGATCGTCTTGCGCTGTCTTCTGGTCAATCCTGAGGTGATGTTCAGCGTAGATGGAACAGCTCCCTACATAGATCGCTTCGATCCTGACTCCTTCATTTTCCTGGTACTCATACTTTTTCAACTCTTCAATAGCTGATGGGTTGACGGTAAGGTTCATACAAACAGCTCCTTAGATGCAATTAATCACAAGCAATTTCCAGCAAGAAAATCTTACCCTTATTACAACATGAAGAAACCATCCTGAACAGCAGGATGGTTCTTAAAACATATTATGGGCGTCCATATCCCTGCCGTAAGGATTGCGGCCCTGCTGGGGATACGGATTCTGTTCCTATTTACCGCCTTCTCCATACATGGTGCCAGGTGCGGGATGTCCCCCATTGTAACCAGGCTGTTTTCCTGCATGGCCGTAGCCGGACTGCCCCTGATTCATTCCTCCCTGGTAGGGATTCTGCTGCTCTCCTCCGCCAAAGTATGTGCTTTCAAGCTCTTTTCCGGTCGGCACATAGCTGTGGAGAAGCGTTTTTGCTGTGTCATCATTCATCTCGGCAACCTGGTACATGCCAAGCTGGTTCATGTACAGAAATACTTCATAAGCCTGATTTGAACAATTTACCGCAGAGTTCAACAGCATCTTGCGCAGATTCGGATCAGCTGTTTCAAGGGAAGCCCACATTGAATTCTTAGCCGCATTCTTATGGCAAAGCAGCATGCCACTGGCGGTTTCCCTGTCCCTGAGCTGATTGATGGAGGATTCCGGCTGCAGCGGGCGGGGATCACGGACTCCATATTGGATGGTGCCGGGTGAGATGCCGCTCAGATTAGTGTTTGGCGGAATCGGGGCAAATCGGCTGTAATCATGTGTATAGGCAAGAAGGTCATTGTAAGACCGGATGGCCGCCTGCTGATGGCGCACAATCATATCCTGCAGTTCCTGGCTTTCAGCCTGTTTGAGATAGAAGTTAAACTGATTCAGCATATTGACTTTTTCCATTAAGCATTCATGCACTTCCATCGTTTCATGTGCTCCGAATGGCATAAGAATCACTCCTTTGTATTAAACCTGCAAAGAATAGTTCTCCTATGCCGATGAAACCATGTGCCTTTAACTTCTGGCAATGCTATCTGTTTTTGCCAGTGCATTCGATGCCGGAACAGCTTTAACGGCCGCGTATGTCCGAGAGACCTGATACTGCAAAAAAAGCGAGACAAAGCAGCTGCAGAATGATCCATGCAGTTGACAGACCGGGAATGGAGTCCCACATTTCCGTCATCGACAGAAGGGCCGGTATCGTCAGCGTGACCCATGATTGAACAAACGCAACTCGTCCTGTATAAGCACTGATATCCTTTTTCCATACATTCAGGACATAGAACAATCCCCAGAGAACAGCCCACATAATCCAAGTAAGGGCACCGATGATGTCATTGAAATGAATCACCGAAGCGGCACTGTAAATGAAGCAGATGATCGCAGTCCAAAGTGAGAAGTAACCGAGTCCGCTTGGATCCAGTCCTTTAATGATAGTCAAGCCAAAATAAAGGTATGTCAGGCCGAATAAAAAGACGGCGGCATGCTGAAAAATGACCCAGCTGCTTCCATCAGAGATGACGATTAAATAAAAGGGAATAATCACCTGTAGAGTACCCACAAACAGATTGAACACTCCGGCACTTTTATCATTCGCCTTTCCCATCAGCACCAGTGCATTCAAAAACAGGGCTGCCCCGGATAAAAATAATCCTACTTGTCCCATTGTATACAGGAAGCGCTCCTCCGCTTCCCTCCTCCTCTCAAGTTCAAAAAATAAATAAAGCCTGCTTTACACAGCAGGCATATACTTGTATTTATCTCATAGAAAACCCACATGAGTTTTCTGCTCACAACGCATGCATGGAAAAGAACGTAGAGAAGAGCAGAAACTAACACAATAAGGCGGTGGAGCGGAACAAGACACACCAGGAATGCCATGGAAATGCATAATGTGCGTATCCAGCAGCAGGAAGCCTTTTTAATCCATGCAGCTCCGCCCCTTTTCAACAGAAAAAAGCAAGAGGCTTTTCCCGTTTTACTCACCGGGAAAGCCTCATCCTGCTTTACTTATAAGATTAAGCTCACGATAATTGCAGATAATACACTTACAAGAGTGGCACCATAGAGCAGTCTAAGTCCAAAACGGGCAACCACATTTCCCTGTTTCTCATGCAGTCCTTTTACTGCGCCTGCAACAATTCCGATGGAAGAGAAGTTAGCGAACGATACCAGGAACACAGAGACGATACCAAGAGTTCTCTGACTGAAGTCTCCAGCCATTTTAGAAAGGTCCATCATGGCAACGAACTCATTGGTAACAAGCTTTGTAGCCATGATCCCGCCGGCGGCGACTGATTCAGCTGCTGGTACACCCATGATGATAGCAAATGGCGCGAAGGCATAGCCGATGATTTCCTGGAATGAGATTCCGAAGATCATATCGAAGATGCTGTTTATGGCAGCCATCAGTGCAACAAATCCAAGAAGCATCGCGCCGACAATAATGGCGACTTTGAAACCGTCCATGATATATTCTCCAAGCATTTCAAAGAAAGATTGTTTCTCTTCAGCCACTTCGAGAATATCTTCAGAATCGTCCACCGTATATGGATTGATGATGGAAGCAATGATAAATCCACCGAATAAGTTGATTACGATGGCCGTAACCACGTATTTTGGTTCAATCATTGTCATATAGGCGCCTACGATACTCATGGATACCGTAGACATGGCAGATGCACACAATGTGTAAAGACGGTTAGCCGGGAGCTGTCCGAGCTGTTTTTTCACTGTGATGAACACTTCGGACTGTCCGACAATCGCTGATGCCACAGCATTATAGGACTCAAGCTTGCCCATGCCATTGATCTTTGAAAGACCGAAGCCGATCCATTTCATGATGAATTGCAGAATGCCAAAATGCTGGAAGATCCCGATCAGTACTGAGATGAATACGATTGGAAGCAGGACGTTCAGGAAGAACGGCCCTTGCCCTTCATTGGCGATGCCGCCGAAGACAAACTGAATGCCTTCCCCTGCGTAACCAAGCAGCTTTTCAAATCCGTTTGCTATTCCGCTGATAATAATGAAGCCGAATTTTGTATTCAACAGCAGTGCAGATAAAAGAACCTGGATGATAACCATGATGACAATAGGTTTATATTTGATTTGCTTACGGTTGTTACTGGCTGCAAACGCAAGACCAAACACAACGAGCAAGCCCAGAATTGCGATTAGATATTTCATGTTGCTGTCCCCCCGATGATGTTATCTCTTATTGATGAAGATCTTTGGCCGAGAAGAATCCCGGCAGTAATTCGCTGATGGTTGTAACGATATGCTGCCCTTTCAAATTTGCCAAAATGACGGCTGTATCTTCGCTGCAAAACTCTGCAAGCACCTGCCGGCATGCGCCGCATGGTGATATCGGGCCATCTGTATCCCCGACCACCGCAATCGCTTTAAAGTCCTTTTTTCCCTCTGACACCGCTTTAAATACAGCTGTTCTTTCCGCACAATTCGTAAGTCCGTAGGAAGCGTTTTCAATATTGCACCCATGAACGATGGTGCCATCGCCTGTTAAAAGGGCTGCCCCCACCTGAAAGTTAGAGTATTTAACATAAGCTTGCTTACTGGCCTTTACAGCCTCATCAATGAGCTTTTGGATATCCATTGTTTTTCCTCCCCAGGAACGGACAGCCATATTCAGGCTGGCCATACAGCCAGCCTGCCGCCTGCTGCCTGAATTAATAATCTGAGCGGCTCTGCTCTCCTTTGGCAATTGAAACGCCTGAGCTTGCACCGATTCGGGTTGCACCTGCTTCTACCATCTTCTTGGCATCTTCAGGTCCTCTGACTCCGCCGGAAGCCTTGACGCCGATATCAGGTCCTACTGTTTTTCTCATCAAGGAAATGTCTTCCACGGTAGCTCCGCCTGTTGAGAAGCCTGTGGACGTTTTTACGAAATCTGCTCCGGCTGAAACAGCAATTTCACATGCCTTCACTTTTTCTTCATCCGTAAGGAGCGCTGTTTCGATGATCACTTTCACCAAAGCACGGCCTTCTGCAGCTTCAACTACAGCTTTGATATCCGCTTCGACAGTGTCATACTGTTTATTCTTCAATGCACCGATATTGATGACCATGTCAACTTCGTCTGCACCATGCTTGATCGCAGTGTCAGTCTCGAATGCCTTTACTTCAGATGCAGAGGCTCCAAGAGGGAAACCAATGACTGTGCAAACTTTAACGTCAGGTGCATCCTTCAAAAGCTCAGCAGCTTTTTTCACCCAGACCGGGTTTACACAAACAGAAGCGAATGAATATTCTTTAGCTTCTTCTGCAAGAACAGTAATTTGGTCTTCAGTTGCATTTGCTTTCAATAATGTGTGATCTATTAATCTAGTAATCGATTGAGTCATTAATCATCTTCCTCTCGCAATACATACTTGAAAATATAGGACCTAGGATTTCATAAAAAACGCTTTCATCTTTTTGCAACACTAACTATATATCACTTCTGAACAATTGTAAATACAATGTTGAACAAATGTTTATTTTACCAAAAAAAGAACTTTGCCCGGGGCAAAGTTCCTGTTACATATCTAAAAGAAATTGTGCTGTCATCTGGTCGGTAATCAGCACATTGGCATAACCGCCCCGGAGAGCACCGTAAATTCCGTTTATTTTATGCTCTCCCCCGGCAACCAGAATGGAGTATTCTTTTCTTTTCAGCTCCTGAAGGTCTATGCCGAGAGTCCGTTCATCCAGGCTCTCATTGCAGACTTCTCCGTCTTTATTATAAAAACGGGAGCAGATATCGCCGGCGGCATGCTCATAAATCATTTTCAGGTCTTCTTCTGAAAAATAGTCAAGCTGGAACAGCAGGGAATCCGGCTTAATAGGACCTGTCGTAAATACAGCAATATTAGCCGCTTTGCCTAAATCAAGGATCTTTTTAATATGCCGGTCAGCCTCCATCGCCCTTTTGACGACTACATGATCCACAATGGCCGGAAGCGGCAGATGTATAGGAGGCGTGTTGTAAGCCTTTCCAAATAAGTATAAAACTTCAGACGCATACGTACTGGTTTCCGAATGGCTTACGCCGCCCTTAAGCTGCACAACCTTTACATCCCTGACATACTTCTGTTTCAGCTCAAGGCCAATGTGATAGAGCGTCGTTCCCCAGGTGACTCCAATCACATCCCCGTCCTTGACAATTTCGCCCAGATAATCTGCAGCGGCTTCTCCGAGGTAATTTTTAATCACATGATTTTCGTACTGAGGCACAGAGGTGACGACCGCTTTTTTTAAATTGAATTTTTGTTCGAGTTCATTTTCCATTTTTTCACTATCGAGCATTGAGTCGACAATCCTGATCTGCACGATTCCTTTCTCTTTTGCCGACTGCAGCAATCGGGACACCGTCGGCCTAGAGACTCCAAGTTTCTTGGCTATCTCACTTTGATTATAATCCAGCAGATAATAAAGCTTGGCCGCTTCGATTACCTTTGACAATTTATCATTCTCCATCGTCTCACCACATTTCCACCCAGTCTGTTATCTATATATTAGCAGAGAAACGGAAAGAGTTGAACGTTTTTTCTAGCGTACCTGTTTCGCTGTTCATATTTTCAACTTAAAGAAACGGATTGAGCAACTGGAAATGCTTGTTGGTTCCTCACTGCATACATTTCTGCGGAAACAATTTTATAAAAAAAGCAAAAAAAACAAGAGGTCCCCCGCCTGCCGCGAAGTCTCCTCCCTCTGCCGTTTAATATTTCGAACTGGATACATAATCTGCATGCTCAATCAGACTTTTGACGAACACGTCCAGCCTGGCGAAGCGCTCATCCTGGGTCTGGCCTTTCTTCCAGCGGTAAAAAATCTGCTGGCAGATGACAGCCAGTTTAAAGTAAGCGAAGGTTAAGTAATAGTTCATGTCAGATAAGTCCCTGCCGCTTTTTTTGGCATAGCGCTCCATGAATTCCTGGCGGGTCATAAAGCCGGAAGTGACTGTAACGGGCGGTTTGCCCATCCCCCCTTTTAGCAGCTCTGGATCGTCCGGCTGAATCCAATAGCTCATGGCGGCACCAAGGTCGGCGAGCGGGTCTCCAACTGTGGCCATTTCCCAGTCAAACAGTCCGGTCAGTTCTGTCAATTCCTGATTGAACATGGCATTATTCAATTTATAATCATAATGTATAACCGCACTGTCCCCGCCTGTGGGTACATGCTTGATCAGCCACTGTTTGAGCCGGTCTGCTTCCGGAATGACACTTGTTTCGGCGCGTTCATACCGGCCTATCCAGCCTGCCGCCTGTCTTGCCATGAAACCTTGGGGCTTTGTGATGGCAGCAAGGGCTGTGTTCTTATAATCAATGTCGTGCAGGGCCGCCAGATTATCGGCCATCACCTCTGAAAGTGTACTGCAGACTTCCTGCCCTGGGCTTACCCCGCCTGGAAAATCAGTATCAAGCACCACTCCATGCTTCCGCTCCATGATGAAGAATGGAGCTCCGATTATACTTCCTTCATTGAACAAATAAGGTTCCGGCGCTGCCTTGAATGTGTGGTGGATTTCCTTTAGGAACTTGAATTCCCTTTCCATATCATGTGCTTTAGGGGCTACCGGGCCAACCGGCGGCCGCCTTAGCACTGCTTCCCAAGTGCCTTTTTTCAATTGATAAGTCAGATTGGAATGCCCGGCGCTGAATTGGTTCACTTCCAAAGGCCCATCCGGGACATCCGGCAGATTCCTCTGCAAAAAATCATTGATTTTCTCTGCTTCCAGTTCTTCACCCCTGCGAATTGGAATGATTTCTGATGCCATTTTTCCCCCTCCAATTTTCGTTGTCTTAATTAGAGCCGGCAGCGTATGCCCCTTCACGGTGACCGTGTTTTTCCAATTCATATTTCGCAATGGCACGCTTGTGCACCTCATCCGGTCCATCTGCAAGCCTCAAGGTTCTGATATTGGCCCAGGCTGCAGCCAGGGTCACATCATCACTGACACCAGCGGCCCCAAATGCCTGGATTGCCCGGTCAATAACCTTCAGGGCCATGGAAGGTGCAGCCACCTTTATCATGGCGATCTCTGCTTTTGCTTCCTTGTTTCCTGAAACATCCATCATATAAGCGGCCTTCAGCGTAAGGAGCCTTGCCTGCTCAATCTCTATCCTCGATTCCGCGATCCATTCCTGGATCACTCCCTGCTCAGATAGCTTTTTGCCAAAAGCGGTCCGCTCCTGTACGCGTCTGCACATATCATCGAGTGCCCTCTCAGCGGCTCCGATCACCCTCATGCAATGATGGATCCTGCCCGGTCCGAGACGGCCCTGAGCAATCGCAAAGCCTTTCCCTTCGCCCCAGATCATATTCTCGGCCGGGACTCTTACATCCTTGAACTCAATCTCTGCATGCCCATGAGGCGCATGATCATAGCCAAAGACAGGAAGCACCCGTTTAATGGTCACTCCCCTTGTATCCATTGGCACGAGTATCATGGACTGCTGCTTATATTTAGGGGCAGACGGATCATTTTTTCCCATGACGATTCCAACCCTGCAGCGCGGATCACCCGCTCCCGATGACCACCATTTTGTCCCGTTGATCACATAATCATCGCCATCTCTTATAATGCCCGCCTGTATATTGGTCGCATCTGAGGAGGCGGCATCCGGCTCTGTCATAGAAAAACAGGACCTTATGTCTCCTTCCAAAAGGGGCTTCAGCCATTTTTCTTTCTGCTGTTCTGTTCCATAGCGCACCAGTACCTCCATATTTCCTGTATCTGGTGCTGCACAATTAAATACCTCAGGAGCAATCATGGAGCGTCCCATGATCTCACAAAGGGGTGCATACTCGAGGTTTGTCAGCCCCTGTCCATATTCGCTGTCCGGCAGGAATAAATTCCACAATCCTTCACTCTTCGCCTTTTGTTTCAGTTCTTCCATGATTGGAGGCACCTTTGAGAATCTGTCAGCCGGATCCAGCTGCTCCTCGAACAGCTTTTCATTTGGATAAATATAGTCATCCATAAATGCGTTCAACTTTTTTTCTAAATCCCTTACTTTTTCAGACGTGCTGAAATTCATATTGCTCCCCCTACCCGTATACTAACCAGTCGGTATGTTAATTCTAGTGTACCCTTTGTTTTCTAAATATTCAATTAATACACAGCGCATCATCCTCTTTCTTTTTTTCATATTTTTATAAAAGTTATAGAAAGGAGGAATGAGGCCTCATGGATGCCTAATGAACAGACAGGCTGCAATATTTCCAAAGGATATTGCCGAGACAAATGTAAATATAATCAGCTGTCCGACTTCCGTTTTGCCCATGGACTTGGTTAACATCACTAATACTAAGAAAGAAATCAGAATCCGGAACGATGCCTGATTCTGACAGGCCTTTCCACTTAGTGTTTTCCAGGTTTACTTTTTACCAGGTCCCGTTTGCCTGGCTTTTCACACCGTGCACACCTGTGCCTGCTGAAACCTGAAACAGGTTCCTCCAGTATCCGACTGCAGAGTATAGGTAATTCCCAAAGCCTCTGACAAGCCGCTGATCACTTTTAGGCCGAGGCCGGTATTTGGCAGGTCTGGATCAAATCCCTTCCCATTATCCCGCATCACCACCAGGCCATCATTAATTGTAATCTGGAACAGCTCTGCCTCTGAATGCTTCAGGACATTTTGAAACACATTATCGAACAGTCTTTGCAGCCATAGCTCATTGCTGATCCAGACCGCATGGCCCTGAATGGTAAACTTCAGTTCAATATGCTGGCGGCTGAATAGATACTCCCACTTCTTCACCATTTTCCCTATCAATTCATGAATATCAATATCCGTTTTTATAATATAGGATGAATCCAAGGATTCCGGGGATTCCAGATTCACCTTATGTGTCAAGTCAGATAAATATTGAATTCCATCATTTAAAGAATCAAACTTCATGCCCGGATGTTCCCCCTCCAGATAAAACAGATGAAGCCTCAGGGCAGTTAATGGTGTATTGATATCATGCCTTAATTTATTCAGATATTCCTGCTGCAGCTCTCTTTCCTGCTGGAGTTCCAATTCCTTAGAGGCAGTCCGCTCTATCAGAAGATTGACTGAATCCATCAGCTCAGAAAGTTCATCATCCCCTTTTATGTCCAATTTATCGGGGATATTCTCTGCAGCCGCAAGATGGCGGATTGTCCCGTCCAGCAGTTCGAGCTTATGGAGAAGGGAATGGATGCTCCTTGAAAAGGCGGCCGCGGCAGCCAGGAAAGAAAGGAAAAATAAAATGTGCATGATTGGGTAGGCAATCGAATCCTGAAAAGGGACATCTGTTTCTGTAACAAGGTTATATACGGCTTCGACAGCGAGATTAATGGCAATGAGCAGGACAGGCATTGAGAAGAGGGCTGCAGTCAAGAGAGTCCGGAACTTTCGTTTAAGCTTCATGCTCGTATTCTGGTATTCAGGCGATACCCTTCTCCATACACATTTTCAATGATGCCGCCCCGGCTGTCTCCGATTTTCGCCCTGATCTTCTGAATATGAACATTGATTATATTGGGGCTGCGATCCTCCAGCTGCCATAAATATTCTAAAAAGTGTTCCTTTGTCAGGATTTTATTGCGATTTTCATAAAGATAAAAAAAGATTTTCTTCTCAGTCGGGGTAAAGCCGGCTTCACTCCTTCTGCCGCCAATGAACACCTGACGGGTATCTGCTTGTATATGTATGTGCCCTATCTGCAAATAGCCGCCATACGCATGATGCAGGAGCTTTTCAATCCGGATGAGAAGTTCCCGGGGATCGAAGGGCTTGGACAGATAGTCCCCGCCTGCCGATAGTCCCCTAAGCCGGCTGTCGATATCAATCAGTGCCGAAAGGAAAAGCACCGGGATGCCGGAACCCTTTATCCTCTCTGCAAGACGGAATCCATCTTCACCTGGAAGCATAACATCAAGCAGGACTAAATCAGCTTCACCTGCAAGGCCAGCGATGTTGATTCCACTTGTCTCCCATCGCACCGTATAGCCTTCGCGTTCCAGTATCTTTTTCAGCAGCTCCCCGATCTGGCAGTCATCTTCAATCATTAAAATCGTATATCCCATCCATCCTCCCCCTAATTCTTATCACTATTTAATTTTTATCGGATGCTCCATTCATGAATTCCATAGCAAGGCTGTAAATTCTGTCAGGTGCGTAGAGATAAATGGAATGCTTCCCCTTCACCCAGACTGCCTTTCCTTTTTGGAGCTTCCCTGCAAATTTTTCATATTCTCTGTACTTGTGAGTGACTGCTTCCTTGCGCCTGTTTTCATCCGTATAAGCGGATATAAAGAGGATGGGTGTATCCTTCGGATAAGGAAGCTTCATTGACGTTCTGGCATTACCGGTGCTTTGAAGAAATTCATTTTTCATATCATCATTCATCGCATTCTTGTATGAAAGAGCTTTATATTTTTTCTTTTCTTCCGCTGTTAAAAACGTTTGGCTGATTATCTCAGGATTGTATGCTGCATGGGGCGCCAGGCGCTGGAACCCAAGTTTTACAAGGAAATTCATACTGCGGATGATAAGTTTATCCCCGGTGCCCGGCTGGTGTTCCACATACTCCTTCGGCAGTCCGATATCAAGGGCAATGATGGCCTTGACCTCATTCGGATATTTCTGAGCCCAGTATATCGCCTCAATCCCTGATATGGAATGGGGCACAAGGACATACGGAGGCTTGCTGCCGTACCTTTTAAGTGCTTCCCTTGTTTCGCTCAGTATCTGGTCAATGCTGCGTTCACTATGGCTGACGGGGCTGTATCCGTAACCTGCCCTCTCCACCACGGCAATTTTATTCTGTTTAGAAAACCTTGAATACAACCCTTTCATTTCGTACATGGGAGCCGCAATTCCATGACCGGCCATAAATACAAACGTATCCGGGCCCTCTCCCTCCTCATAGACATGGAGGCTTTGTTGATTTTTCTCTTCTGTACCGCCTTCGGTCCACTTCGATTCCGTTCCAAGCTTATATAGATGAAAGGCAAAAACCCCCGTAAAAACTGCTGCTGATATTCCAATAATCAAGACAAACAGCTTAGCTGTCTTTTTAACTTTTTTCATCCTTATTCTCCTTTCAATCTGCTGATTGAAAGTGTATATCTTAAAAATAAAGAAGTTATAAATATTTAAAAGGCTGTTTTCACAAACATTGTGGCTTTTGAGTAAAAAAGTTGATCTCCGCTCCTGGGTGCTCGCTTTCCGCGGCCGGGCGCCAAGCCTCCTCGGCTTCGCCTGCGGGGTCTCACCTGTCCCGCAGCTACAAGTAAAGCGGAGAACGGTGCCTGCTAATTTAAAGTAATAAATGCACAATGTTTATCACTTTAAATAAGAAATTAAAGTATATTGCCAGGCAGAAACCCGATGAAGACTTGCTGATTGGCGAGCGATTGCTGTGACAGAAGCTTAGTCGCACTTATGCGAAAGCCTTGCATAAGGCGGGCAGGCCGTGGGAAGCAGTCTTCTTCCCATGGACTGAGTGACTTAGACTTGCAGCTCGAAAGTCTCGCAACCGGTCAGAAGTCTCGCACCTTCCGCTCCAGTCAACTTTGTTTATGAATATAATTTCCTCACAAATCTATTAAGGAAAGCAGCAACAGTTTGAAAAAACTTCTGAAAAAAGCCTGCTCCCCGGAGGAAACAGGCTCATTATGTTAAAGATAGAGATAGCGCAGTACCGCAGGAAGCCTCTTGCTCCATGCCAGTTCATTATGAACAGCACCTTCTATGATATCAAACCGGCAGTGCTCCATCTTTTCTTTCATTAGCGCATAGACGGATTCACTCGATTTAATATATGTCTCTTCGGATACCTCGCCTGAACGCTCCTCTGTACCCACATCCATATAAAACTTCTCTATACCGTGAAGATCGCTATCGCCGATCAAGGACTCCATTTCCTTTTGATTAAACCAATAGGCAGAGGAAAAGGACGCGGCCCTTTTGAATACTTGCGGATAGACGCATGCTATATAGGTGGAAATTAATCCGCCCATGGAGCTTCCTGCAATACTGCTGTCCTCCTTGATGGTCCTGTATGTCCGGTCGATGAATGGCTTTAATTCATGGACCAAATATTCGGCAAGCATCTTCCCCTCACCGCCGCAGACTTCTTCGGAGGCACCCAGATCTTTTGCAATCTCCGGGTTTTCCCATGGACCATATTCATTCAGGCGGATGGTCCCGTCCGGATGGCTGTCCAGCGCTGCCACAATCATTTCAAGACCTTCCGCTTCCAGTGCCTCTCCCATCCTCCAGGACATCCCGAACCGGGCATCTTCATCCCTAAAAACATTCTGGCCGTCAAACATGTATAAAACCGGATAATGCCTGTCATTCTCGTGGTAGCCGGGAGGCAGATAAACTCTGAGGTTTCGTCTGCGCCCAAGGGGGGTGATGGTTATTTCCATTATCTCCAACATCATCATCCTTTCAGATAAAGTTGCAAAGGGGCCATCCTGCCTGCCTCAGCCCTGGTTTTTGCCTATCACAGCAGTGCCGTGCGCTTCCATCATCAGAGAAGATCCTGAATATACCTCTCCGGTTATCAGGTTTCTGGCTCCTGCATCACAGCCTTCCGGCAGGTCGAGGGCCTGAGCCTCATCACTATGATTATAGAGGACGAAAAGCTCTTCATCTCCGTATGATTTCTTTATAAGAATCGTGTTTTTTTCATCATCAGCCTCGATCGATGAGACGATCCCTTCAGGACCAAAGGCTTTATTGGTTTTGCGCAGGGAAATCAGTGTTTTAATATAGTGATAAAGTCTTCTGTCCTGTTTGCTTTCATCCCATTCCATGCACCTGCGGCAGCCCGGGTCCATCCCGCCTTCCATGCCGATTTCATCTCCATAATAAATGCATGGTGTTCCGACAGCCGAGAGCAGGTAGGTAAACAGCTGTTTCACCTTTTGTACATTGCCGCCTGCCACTGTCAGGATCCTGGCCGTATCATGACTTCCAAGCAGGTTAAAGGCGGCTTCCGCAACATTCTGGGGGTACATGAGCAGCGCTTCCACCGTCAGCTTCCTGAATTCAGAAGGAGACAGCGTGTTTTTCGCGAAAAACTCGATTGCTCCTGAGGTAAACGGATAATTCATGACTGCATCGAACTGGTCCCCTTGAAGCCATGGCATCGCATCATGCCAGATCTCTCCTAATATATATACATCCGGCTTGATCTTTTTCACTTCCTGCCTGAATTCACGCCAAAAGCTGTGGGACACTTCATTTGCCACATCCAGGCGCCAGCCGTCAATATCAAATTCCCTTACCCAGTAACGTCCCGCCTCAAGCAGGTATTCCTTCAATTCAGCATTGGAGGTATTCAGCTTTGGCATGGCCGGTGTGAATCCGAATGTTTCATAACTCGGGCGCGGCTTCTCTGTAATCGGGTACTCCCTGATATAAAACCAATCTTTATAAGGAGACTGTTCTCCTTTTTCCAGGACATCCTGAAACGGCGGGAAGTGGTATCCGCTATGATTGAACACGGCATCAAGCATGACCCTGATTCCATGATTGTGACAGGTCTTGACGAGCTCCTTCAATGTCTCCTTATCCCCAAATTGAGGATCCAGTTCCATATAATCGATTGTGTCATATTTATGATTGCTGGAAGCCTTGAATATCGGCGTAAGGTACAGGCCGGTGATGCCCATATCCGCCAGATGCCCGATCTGGTCTATAATTCCCTGGAGGTCGCCTCCAAAGAATGAGTCCTGGGCAGGCTCCACACTTCCCCAGGGAAGCGTGCCGGGCGGATTGTTGTCCGGATTTCCGTCCGCAAACCGCTCAGGGAAGATCTGATACCATACTGTATCCTTCACCCACTGCGGGGCTTGGAAAACATCCTCACTGTTTATATATGGGAACGTGAAGTAGTGGCCGCTGTCACGACTCCTCTCCTCTGAGACAAATCCCTGCTCGGAATAGGTATGGATATTTTCGTCCTGATGGATCTCAAACGCATATTTGACCCGTTTGTACGGCGGACGGATCTCGCAAAACCAATAATCAAAAACGTCTGTGCTTCCGATTTTTTGCATCGGATCTCTATGGCTCAAATCCCAGCTGTACGATCCATCTTCATTCTGGCTCCATTCAAACGGATCATCCCAAAGCAGATAAACAGCGTCTGCTTCGTCCCTCCCCGTCCTCAGCCGGATATGGAGAGTATTTTGATCGTAAGCATATGCAAAACGGCTCTTCGGTTCATGGAAAACAGATTTTTCAAGCATAGCGGCACCCCTTATCACATTTGATTGCTTAAACGTTTAAGTTTGCAAACTGAAAGCAAATGTTCACTCTGCTTTCAGCATGACATATTTTCTTCCTGCTGAAGGATTTTTCCCCTGTATTAATTGCATCATTACATCAAAAGCGGCAGACGCCTTATCCTCTGTGAACATCACCTTTTGAGATTCTTCCGGCAATATCATAGGACAGCCGCAGGAACAGATGGTTACAATATCTTTCGGATTCAGCCTATCAAGCGCTTTTAGCCCGAGGAACTCATTCGTGAATAAGCCTTTTTTCCCTGACTGTCCCTCGATAAATAACTTGAGTTCATCCTCCCCGGTCACAAGGTGAATATGGTCCTCTGAAACACCGGCAGACTGCTCGAGGGCCTTTCGCATACCCTCATTGTTGAAGCAGTCCATAACCAGAAAATCAAATTTAGGAATAAAAGCTTTAGCACGCTTCACAGCCGATTCAAAATCCATGGCAATCTTATAAAATAAAGGATCTGGAATCAAACTGTCGATTAACACTAGCGGAACCTGGAATTTTTGCGAAATCGTATAAAATTCTTCTTCCCTCACATCAATCAGGAAGACACCATCCAGCTTTCTTTCCGTAATAATTTCAAGACTCGGAGCCTCTGCATCCATGCTGTACAGCAGCACATGGAACCCTTTTCCGGTCAAGTGCCGCTCCAGCTTCCTTATGAATTCAGAGTACGCAAAATCACGCCAATACCCATTTTCCGCTTTTCGGTTCAGGAGAATCCCTATCATCCCCGACTTCTGCTTTACAAGCGACCTGGCAGCCAGGTTGGGCACATAATTCAGCTCCCGGGCGATCCGAAGAACCCTCTCACGCGTCTCGTGCGGGATCGTCTGTGTTGTTAAATTATTAATGATATAACTGACCGTTGCTGTTGAAACATTGGCCTTTTCAGCAATGTCTTTCATGGTAGCTTTCTTCATGTTTTCCAGCCTCTTTAAGTGCGACTTAAGCGTTTAAGTGAATGGTAGCATATTCAGTTCTGGCTGTCACTCTTTATAGCGTTTCTCATCAGCAGGTCATCGAATTTTCCGTATGTATATTCATAGTGCCGGTGCAGGCCTTCTCATATAAAACCTTCTCTTTCGACCAGCCTCTGTGAAGTAATATTAGCGGGTATTAATGCTTCAATTCTTGCGGGTTCAAGGTTTTTAGCCATGTGTGACTACAGCCCGCAAAGCTTTCAAGGCAATGCCCCGTCCCCAGTATTCCTCGCTCAGTTCATACCCGATTTCTGCCCTGCAGTGCTTGGCAAGTGCATTCAGGAACCCGCAAGTCCCAATAACCCGTCCTTCCTTTTTCAGTTTGATGCCCCATCGCATGCCTGTTTACTTTTGGAATATAGATTCCTACCAGTCAATTTCTCTATAAATGTCCTCCACCGACTGGAATGACTGGAGCCCCATTGGTCCTGTCACCTTAGGATTCGACAGGTACTTGAATAAATCGGGAGCATCCCGCCTTTCCACTCTCCTGAGCAGTAATCGTTCTGTCTCTAAAAGCGGGAACTCTTTTTCCATAGTATCCGTCCTATTCTTAAATAAATGAACTTCCGTAATTATTTTTTACCTATTCATCCAGGAGCCTGAGCGAAAATCAACGAGTTTTCAAGATGCCAGGTTAGGGAACGAGTGATATAGAGAAGAATGAAGGAGGAGAAAAAATGACGATTTTTTCAGACAGCGCCTTGAAGGGTCAGCATATTTTAATAACAGGCGCAACAGGAGGCATCGGCTGGGAGACGGCTATAGCCTGTACTGCGGCGGGAGCCAGGGTGACGATAACCGGCCGGGACGGGGAGAAACTGGCCGGCTTAAAGGCAGCATGTGATGAAGCAGGGAACGGAGCTGCCGTTTTTTCGTTTATAGCCGACCTCACCTCTAAAGAAGACCGGACGAGCTTGATAAAGGCTGCTGCCGATGAACAGGGACAGATTACAGGCCTTGTAAATGCAGCGGGAATTACTGGCGGCAATGTCCTCGAGAAGCTCGAGGAATCAGACTTAAGGAAAGTTGTGGAGCTGAACTTCATTTCGACTGTGCTATTGACTCAGGCTGTATACAGAGAAATGCTCCCTGTCGGCAAGGGAGCGGTCGTCAACGTCTCTTCCCTTTCCGGACTGAGGGGAACACATGGCGGCACTGCCTATACCGGTTCAAAGTTCGCCCTCATCGGCTTCACTCAATCACTGGCAGTCGAGGCAGCTGAGCATGGCATCCAGGTTAACGCTGTATGTCCGGGTTATGTGGACACCGATATGGGCCGGGGCAGCATAGAGCGGAGAGGAGAAAAACTCGGCCGCTCGTTTGAGGAACAACTGAAGGAAACAGAAGCCGGGATACCGTCCGGCAGGATCAGTACACCTCAGGAAGTTGCCAGCACCATCGTTTTCCTGCTTACAGGAGCAGCTCCAAATATCATCGGAGAATCTTTGAAGATATCCGGCGGTGTGGTTCTATAATTCATGCTGCCGGGTCTGGGAGCAGTTTTTTTGTGAAGCAGGACAAGGAACAGGGGATTTTTCATGTTAAAATAATGGCGAAGATACCTTTCGGCAGACGAGCTGAAAGATAAAGACATAGTTAGGAGCAGGTGAAATGAAACATAATCAAAAGCGGCTGCGCGATTATGGGGTGGTGATCGGCAGGATGGAGCCTGGCCCAAACAACGCCATTACCGATGTGGCAGGCGTTACGGTCGGCCATGTGACACTGAGTGAAGGAAATATGCAGACAGGGGTCACCGCCATCATCCCCCACCCCGGGAATATATTCCGGGAGAAGCTGGTGGCAGCAAGCCATGTGATCAACGGCTTTGGAAAGACCATGGGCACCATCCAGATGTCAGAGCTCGGGGGATTGGAAACTCCCATCATTTTGACTAATACGCTGGCCATCGGGACGGCAGCCGACGCCCTTATTGAATATATGCTGCAGCAAAACCCCGAGATTGGACGGACCACAGGGACCGTCAATCCGGTGATTGGAGAATGCAATGATATGTACCTGAATGATGTAAGGGCCGGATATGTAAAGAAGGAGCACATCTTTCAGGCCATCGGGAACGCTTCCGTCCATTTTGCAGAAGGTACAGCAGGCGCCGGAACAGGCATGCTTTGTTATTCATTGAAGGGCGGAATCGGCACGGCTTCCCGTCAGTTCAGCCTGCAGCACGGCACCTACACAATCGGTGTGCTCGTGCTTTCAAATTTCGGCATCCTGAGCGATCTCCTGATAAACGGCCGCGCCATCGGCAAGGAGCTGAAGGCTGAACTGCTGAAGTCCTGGGAAGAGAAGGATAAAGGATCCGTCATGGTCATCGCTGCCACAGACCTTCCTGTTTCCGAGCGCCAGCTCACACGCCTGATCAAACGGTCCGTTGCCGGGCTTTCCCGTACAGGCTCCATCATTACGCATGGCAGCGGCGAGGTGGTCATCGGTTTTTCAACTGCTGTCAGAATTCCTCATGACAATCCCGGAACCCACCTTACCATCCGCACGATCCATGAAGAAGACATGGATATCGCATTCCGGGCCATTGGAGAAGCCGCTGAAGAAGCAGTATTGAACTCTCTAATCACCGCCGATCAGGTTACCGGGCGGGACGGGAATGAAAGGCCTGCCTTGAAGGATCTTTTGGAAAAATTCCATATCTCCCTGGTTTGAGCCAGAGGCTGTCAGAAATGACAGTCTCTCTCCTTAAGCAAACCTCCTTTTTCTTCCATCACTTTAATTTTCCAGAGAATCCGTAACAAAACTATGAAACCACCCTTGAGTGCGCCTTCAACTTTCCCGCCGGACGATAAATAAAAAGTATCCGTTATAGAAAAGAGAATGGCAGCATGAACGTATCAATAAAACAGAAATTAATCGGAAGTTTTTTGGTCTTTTCCCTTTTGTTTGGGATTGCATCGTTTATTTCCTATCAAAATATGAAAGAATCAAACGAGGCCTATGACTATGTTGTGGAGGGGGCCGCAGAGGTCAGATGCGTCATACAGACTATTCAATATAATTAAGCATTGAAGACCGGTTACTACAGAGCTTATATGCTATATGATGTTAATATTTAGAGATGTGATCAATGAAACGAATTTAATGATCGATGAAGAATTCAAGAAAGGCCTCTCTCTAAGCACCTTGAACAGCTAAAACCTGTGGTAATGCTGGGCAAACCTGTCACGTTAGTGGAAAAAGAAAAGAGGCTGCTGTAGGAGCCTATCTCTATTTAACTACCGGACCCGTTTGCTTATGAGGGTGTTACTGTGAAAAACGAATCGAATTATCTTCGCTCTTCCCATATTGTTTAAAATACGGTTATCCATTACTACTGTTGCTCATGGAAAAACTTCAGTTTAACTTTCTTTCTTAACCAAGAATGGTCTTGAAACAGACCTTACTATGAATTGTCCTACTAAAAAAACTACTGAAACAAAGATTATGGCAGCATCTCTACCGACAGGCTTAAACCAACCACTGTCGTTAGGAATAAAATATATACCCAAAAGCAAGGATAGCAACACGGTCACACCATTCACTAACACAACGTAACGGACTCTTACTTGACCAGATAAAAGGCCCGTTATAAGAACAAAGAGGACAGAGCCTATACCTAGAAAAGATGCTTCTTCATGCTTTATGTTTTGTCCATATTCATAATAGTGAAACAAAAATGGAGCAGGCATTAATGTAAGCAGTACCCAGGAGTTCTTCATATTGTCCTCCTTTTTTGCTTCGTCTGTTTTAACACCAAAGCAGCCCAAAGGAGAAAAGAAGGAATAAGGGCAAATAATGGAGTGTTTTCAGGCTCCAATTCGAGTGTAATCAAGATTGGATAGATGGGAGCATTATAGACTAAGTAAATGAACCAGGCTAAACCGCCGTCAGAAAAATAATAGCAAAAAATCCAAAGGATGATTCCAATCATGGAGACAAGGGAAAGGGATGTGATATTTTTTTTGGGCGAGAGATTGTGGAGAATTTTTGAACCTAATGCAAAGTAGATCACTAAACCTAAAATGGAGAGTAAGTATAGGCTGCCTGTAAAAGCCTCATTCTGGTTCTGAAAAAAATCAAAGCTCCATCCTGCTAAAAACCATATTGCCACACCATTTAAAGAATGAATTAGTAAGGAACAAAATAAATTTCTAATCATCCTGCTTCACCTCTTCGGTTAAAGTTTTTAATCGGCTTATCGCGTCCTCATGTTCAAAAGAGCTGTACAATCGATAATCCTCATGGTCTAAAATACGGTAATGCTTGCTGATGATATTTTGCTGTATCCGAAAGCCTCTACTTTCTGCAACTTCTCTCCACCAAATTAAGCCGCCAAACGTCTTCTCCTTTTGCCTTTCCACTTTTTCATATGCCAGAGTCTCAATGATTTCCAGTGGATCCCCACCAGTAACTGACTGAAGTAATCTACTGTTACGAAATAAGGCACTTAAAGCGACCCCTGTCGTCCAACCTAGAGAAAGTCTGCCTTTTTCTATTTGAACAAGGGTTTTTTTAGAAATCCCAACTATTTCAGCCATTTTTTCTTGTGTATATCCATTTTCTATGCGAATAAGTTTAACGTTTTCAGATAATACACTTATAAATTCATCTTTATTCAATTCAAAACCACCACTCCATTTAAACTATATTTACATCATTAGTGTAAAATTACACTATATTCCTCTTAAAATCAACATAAAAAGCAAAAAACTGTTTTTTTATCTCCTTCTCACACAAAAGAACCGCCCTAGGCGATTCTTAAATAACACATACTATGTACAGGGGGAACGGCCAGCCAGTGATACTCCATTTCTTATTATGAATCCTTTCTAAGCTAACCGGGCTCCTATAGCAGTACAAAAAAGCTGAAGTTGTATCCGCCCTTCTTCAACTCCCTCAGTTTAATTCGATTTTCTTCCGAATGCTCGCTTATTCGCAGGATTTCAACCACCAAGGATATCATCCTTTGACTGTAGGAAGTAAATTGAGGACATTTAGGCTACATGGAGGCATGATTAAATAGAGGAGTAAGTTTCCTTCTCCATATTCTACCATATAATGCACATCTCCACGCCGCCCCTGGAGGCTTTCCCTCCCATGTCTCAACGGGTCAATGCCCTCTCATTCCTTCGTTATGCCTACCCAAGGGGTGGAGGCCAGTTATGCTAACGCAACGGGTCAGAGCCCTTTTGTTGAAGAAACCTGGTACTCCGTACATATTTGAAATCCTACGAATAAGCCAACACTCGATCTAAGAGAGTTCTCTTCGAGAACAATAAAATGGATTAAACTACGCTGCCAACTCCGTTAATGATTGAACTTTCTTGGCACAATACGATTCGTTTTTGCGTGCTATTCCTACGAATATCCGGGCTAACTTTCCAACTAACTTCATAATGGATTTCATCTTTTTCATTTTCTTCACTTTAACATTGTTGGAGTGAATGGCCTTAAATTCCGGGTTGTTCATCACTAGGCTCATAGTGGCCAAGTAAAGGAAACGCCTAAGCCTTGATCTTCCACGTTTGGAAATGACAATTTGCCCTTTCCACTTTCCTGAACTAGCTTCAGCGAGATGGAGTCCTGCATGGCGAAGTAAAGAATTGCCGTGTGAAAACCCACTTAAATCTCCGGCTTCCCCTAAAATACCAGCTAACGAAATTTCACTAATTCCCTTTATCATAAGCAATTTATCTGCAAATGGAATTTTAGGCAGTTCATCCTTAATTGCTAGTTCCACTCTTTCCAGTTGTTTTACCGCTAGATCATACTCTTCGAGTAATTGTTCAAGATGAAATTTGTAAGCCTCTATCGCTTGTCTTGTACCAACAGATTTCCTAGCTACATTGAGCAGTAAATAGGCTTTCTTTAACCCAGGCTGTCGCTTCATGAGTGACTTCCAACCGGACACTATGTCTTCAGGATTCATGGAACCCAGTTCCATTGGGGACGGGAAAAGCCTTAGTGTGGCAATCGCACCTTTAGCAGTGATGTCTTTAAATACTTGCCTAAGCTCAGGGAAAACTATATCCACCCAGCGATTTAATTGATTAACAGAGCTGACAAGTCTTTTAACAATGACATCCCGGTTGGACATTAGAACCCTAAGTTTTTCAAACAACTCAGAGGTATTCCTGACAAAGGCATAGTAACCATTCTTCACCATATCGGCTATTACAAGAGCGTCTTTCTTATCACTCTTGGATTGTGTATTATCACGGTTTTCTTTATTTCTTTTCACCAGATGAGGATTAACAGTTACTACCTCAATATCTTTTTTTATTAGCCATTTTGAAAGGTTGATCCAGTAATGACCTGTAGGTTCCATCCCGACAATAGCTGCCTCTAACTTATGTATTCTTTTAAGATTATTTAACCAGATTAATAGGGTCGAAAAACCGTCTTCATTGTTTGAGAAAGTAATTGGATCTCCTACAACAATCCCGCGGAAATTGACAGCTCGTGCAACGTGAAACTGTTGTGCAATATCAACCCCAACAACGAGATGCTTATCGGTTATTCTCTCTATTAGTTGATTTTGTTTGTCCTGCATTTTAAACTTCATAGTAAGGGTTCCTCCTAAGGTTTTGAGTTAGAGTCGTGTCTTACTCATATCTTACTGAGGAGCCCTATTTTTTTCAAAGTTGAAAAATAACGATCTACAGGAATGCTAACGCACCCGTTACTTTAGTTCTTCACAAACTTCCATTTTAAAACCAACTCCCAAACCATTCGAAGAAGTTTTGCTTTAGAAATATCAACTTGTTAGGGTGATAAAATTAAAGATAAGTTATACGAACTTCATCAGAAATAAGATACTTTTCTTTACCTGTTAAAGCAGACACTTCAACTACTTTATGATTTAATCCATCCCAGTACCCAACAGTATAAAGAGAAACCCATTTTATTTCACCTCGTGCAATACGAAAGAAATTATAAGAATTTCTTGATGTTATCAAAACCCTGTCATATACAATTTGTTTGGTTTTAAAGTTTTGGATAAGTAAAACGTAATCTAAACGTTCCTTTTCCCGTGGTTTTTCAATAATTCTTGCTATAAATGTTCCGTTCGGATTTTTCTTTGTTTTATAAACCTGTTCTTTCTCTATTACCAATTTAGGATTTCCCCTCATTCTAACCCCTCCCTTTTTAAAACCGGTCTTAGATAAAACATTGTACACCGCAACTTTTATCCTAAATTGTATTAATTCAGTAATCAATTTCCCCAAGACATACTAAAACCTTCTTCAACTAACCTGCCCGTTTTTCAATAAGGACTTCAACAAAAAAGGCGGTTAATCCTGCTAGGATTAACGCACCCGTTATTTCAAGACCATCATATATACTTATACTCTAAATAAGTCGATATCTTCTGGTTTAAAAGTATGAACTACTTTAACGGGTATCCCAGTTCCACCAGCTTCAGTTACCAATTCTTCTGTTTCTTCAATCGTTCTTTACGTACCATTGGTGATTATTATTAGCAGTTCTTCCTGTAACATAAACAATTGCTCCAGCTTCCCCCTAGCTTAACAGCTATACCATGACCCGCTCATCCTGCTGATTAGAGAAATAAAAAATGACTGCCATAGCAGCCATATCTAATTAAACTAAACGCACCCGTTAGTTTAGTAGTTACTTGTTTACTTAATCGTATCTAACAAGTCTACATCTAAGTTTTGAGTATCATTCCAACTATAAAACTTTTCTAAATGCCATTTTTCTTTTAGTCGTATATAGTTGTTTTTATTAATCCATCTATGTAATTCTTCATACGAATTTATAATTTGATGATTTGCTCCTTTATGTCTTGATACAGCATATTTTTGAGAGGGGACTGTTAGTGTTACCATATTAGTTGGAATATCTTTATACTCTTTTACTTCAACAGAAACCCAATAGCCATCTTCTTCAGGACTTTCATTTTCAACTACAAATGCTCCATATTGTAGTAACGGATTAACTACTTGTTTAATCTCATTCATACGTTCTCTTAGCTTTCGAGAGGCTTTTGGGATTTCTTCTAAGTATTTATCATCAGAACACAATACTCTAAAACCTACTAATTTAAGTTCGTCAATTTCTATAATTTTCTTTTGAATTGTTTCTACCATTTTAATCACCCCTTCAAATTTACAGTTTCTACACAAAAATATATTTACCTTCATAATAAAACAACAAAAAAGAGCCACTGAAGCAGCCAATCGATCTTCAAATATCGCATCCTATAGTTTAGGTACATTTCTTCACAATCTCACTAGTAAGAGAACAGTGGCTGAGAAATAAAAATCTTGTTCTTCTTCACTCCAAAAAAATGGAATATAAAATAGTTCTAAACTACATGACAAGTAAACACAATTCGCCCTTTTTAATTTCCAAAATAATAATTAGTCCAATCAAAATTTGGTTGACGGAATATTTTAATAATATCCACAAGGAAAGGTGGCAATATGAATGGGAAGTGGAAACCAATGTCCTTGTAAGTTTCGATTGGATATTTCCGGGAATGGTCCTGCTGCTGTTCCGGCAACTGTCACAATAACATCCCCCGGAAAACCTGAAAGGACGTTAACGGGTACCATTAACTTTTCTGCTGAGGAATGCTTTACCGGCGATGCAAAGTGTAATCCAAAGGTTGATAACTTTAATGTTAAATTTTCAGATAACACTCAACCGCCTAATGCAAAAACCCTTAATCTGACACAAGGGAGACGCGGGATGATCAGTTGCTCTGATGGAACGGCGGCAACTCTTCTTGGTGGTACAGCACAAGGTGCTGGAAATTCAATTCCGCATGAACAGTTTATGGTTGACTTCATATATACAATAACAGGGCCAAATACTGCTAATCTGACTGTTACAGCAACCGGTGAAGATGGTACAATTGTTACTTACACCGTAACTGGTGCACCTATTAGCTCAAGAACCTTCATCGGAGATTGCAGCCAAACGGTTTCTGGAGGTTAATCTTGTAGTTGACCAGCGATTGTAAAACATAAAATCCTGTGAGATTAAGGTTTCATACTGTGAAGACAAAAAGGCTTTCCGAGCATATCAAGTATCACTATTCGGATAGCCTTTTTTCCCTTTTAAGCATTTTTATATTAGATTTATCTTAAAGGACTGCCAAACAGTCTAATGTTCTTAAACTAACAAGCCTACTTCTCACTACAATAAACTACAATAAAAAAGCCCATTCACTTAAAATGGGCCAATATATGAACAGGACTTCCATGCAGGAGACCTGGAAATGGCCCTGTGGGAACCGGTACTTGCGGATTCTCGTAGTTTTTTCTTGCTAATAATCTAATTTACTTGCGAGAATAGCAGATATACTTGCGTTACATGTTACTGCGCTCAGGAACTAGAACCTTACCGCCCGCCACCTGTTTTCCCCGCTCCGCTCAGTCGCCGGATAGCTGCCCCATTCACCTTTTCCTCAGTAAAACGGCGCAGAGCATGTCGAATTGAGATTTACTTGCGGGAATGGCCGATTTACTTGCGGAACACGGTTTTGCACCAACTCCAAAACCAGCGAGTTAGAGTACTTATATCGTTGTGATGATGCTTTCCCTATATGTAATTGGGTACATTTTGACTAATAACTGGTGCAAACACACGTATAGCTCTTTAGCAGTTGTAAGCCATCCCAGCAGCGCATGGGGTGGGAGTTAAAAAAAGCCATTAAAATAGAGGATGTCCCAAGCCTTTAGGACAACCTCTATTTGTTTGCTTGAAAGAGTTCCGGCTATTTTTCATTCTTAAAACTTCGTTTCCCCGCTCATTACCACACGCTTCATGGCTTTCACCTGACCGAGATGAAGAGCCTCATGCAGGGAAGAAAAAGCGGCACTGTCGGCAAGGGTTTTAAAATCATGCTGTGGCTCTAGCAGCTGCTCTTCCAGATTTTCAGGTTTGATTTGGTTCATTCTTTCCAGCTGGCTTTTCAGCACTTCAGCCAGATCGCCAAGGAGTGGCCCCTCCTCCCGCCATTCAGACGGCCTGGTTCCCGGGCCAAAGAAACCATTGTATTCCGGCGGGATCCGGCCCGTATGGCCGGCCAGTTCGAACAGGAAATATTCTGTTTCCGTTATGATATGGCCCAGATGCCATTTGATTGTATTGTTGAATCCTTCCGGCTGGATATTCGCCGTATCATCGGCAAGGCTTTCTGCTGTTTTGATTGTCCAGTCTCTTATTTTATTGAGCTGTTTAAGAGTTGCTGCTTCCACTTTTATTCACTCCTTCATTTATTTTGTTTTGCTTCATCCTCTTCCTGCTCAGTATTCCGTCTGCCTCCACTCGGATTTAAGCAGCGAGCAGACTGCCGCATCACAGAATCTGCCTTTTTCAAAAGAGGCCTGCCTTAAAATTCCTTCAAAGGTGAAGCCTTGTTTAAAGAGGGTAGCTTTGGAAGCAGTATTCTCAGGATCATACATAGCTTCAATGCGATGAAGGGTCATTTCTTTGAATCCATACGATAGTATGAAAGGAAGCACCTCAGTCATGACTCCCTGCCTCCAGTATTCCGGCGTCACTTCGAAGCCGAGTTCGGCTTTATAGTGCTCCTTCACCCAGTTATGGAATCCAGCGCTGCCTATAATTTTATTAGTCCTCTTATCTGCAATGCCCCATCTTATCCCTATTTTTTGATCAAAACGCTCGGCCATGGATGCTATTAACCCCTTAGCCTGACTCAGCTCCGTAAAGGTATCCAGGTCATAGTATTGGGTCACTTCATCCTTTGAAAAATAGTGGAATAATTCAGGTGCATCCTTTTGTTCAATTTCCCTCAAAATAAACCGATCTGTCTTCATCTCAGGGAAGACGGTAAAAAATTCTGCTTCCATTTTCAATCTCCTTTATCCATGGCTGCTTATCAGCTGTCTATTTAAAGATGACATATTATTCCTATTCTTACAATCTTGATTTTCCAAAGGTGACTTAGAATTTATCTCCAGTTGACAAGCCTGCTACAAAGCGTTTATAGTATGAGTTATTATTCTGAAAAATCAATACTTTAAAATGCGATGAACGGGAGAGCAGCAGGGAATAGTTCCCTGGAAGAAGAGTTCTGCACTCTATGTATTCCTCCCGATAGACCCGGGGACAAATGAAACTTCCATGTCCTTCGGCGGAACGCCTCCGTTAACAGGCTTTCAAGCAGGATTCATTAGAACCAGCAAAAGTGTTACTGTATGCTGAGGCTCATCGTCTCTTGTCCCGGGATTGGGATGGAGACGGTCAGCCTTTTTGTTTTTCAACTTGGATTAAGGAGAGGTTATGACATGGATAATAACACCCAGAAACTGCAGCGTACCATGACTTCACGTCATATTATGATGATGGCGCTTGGCGGAAGCATCGGGGCCGGGCTGTTCAAAGGAAGCAGTGAGGCCATTGATATGGCTGGACCGGCTGTCGTTTTGGCGTATTTAGTTGGAGGCATCATCCTTTTATGTGTAATGCAGGGATTGGCTGAAATGGCCGTACAGAACAGCGGTGCGCGTACATTCCGTGACCTCGTTCAATCGGTATTAGGCGTATTTCCCGCTTACTTCCTGGATTGGATTTATTGGAAGATGTGGGTATTGAACATAGCTGCAGAAGCTGTAGTTGCCGCCATTTTCCTTCAATACTGGCTGCCCGGTACACCTATCTGGATGCTGGCTCTCTTTGTCTCTATTGTGGTCACTGTCGTGAATCTGCTGTCGGTTAAGATTTTTGCCGAAACCGAGTATTGGCTGGCCCTTATCAAAATAGGCGTAATCATTGTTTTTATCCTTGCAGGCATCACGCTATTATTTGTAACATTCGGCCAGCACACTGCCCCGGGAGTTTCAAATCTCAGTGGAAACGGAGGCTTCTTCCCAAATGGTCCATCAGGACTCATCACAGCGATGCTTGTGGTGATCTATTCGTATGGAGGCACTGAAATTATCGGTGTCACTCTTGCCGAGACCAAAAATCCTGAAAAGGTGGTACCAAAGGCTGTACGAAGCACTCTGACCCGCATCATCGCTTTTTATATCCTCCCATTCTTCATTATTGTGGGATTGATTCCCTGGAATCAGGTAAACGGTGCAGCAGAAAGTCCGTTTGTTATGGTATTTAAATTGATTGGGATTCCGGGGGCGGATCATGTTATGAATGCGGTCATTATTCTGGCCATCATTTCATCCATGAACTCTGGATTATACGGTTCTTCCCGGGTGCTCTTCACCCAGGCAGAGGATGGCCGTGTACCGAAGCTGTTTGCACGGCTTTCGGCAAAAAGGGTGCCCGTTTACTCCATCCTGATGTGCACAGCTTCACTATATGCAGGTGTCCTGCTATCTATTTTCGCAGGCAGCAAGACCTTTACCTATCTGATGGGTTCTCTTGGCTATACCGTGCTGTTTATCTGGCTGATCATTGCCTTTGCCCATCTGAAATCAAGGAAGAAGGATAAAGTGATGAAGGGCTACCATGTAAAACTATTTCCCTATACTACCTGGCTGGCGATATTAGCACTGCTTGCGATCCTTGCCGGGATTATCTTAACAACCTCTCCTTTCATAACAGGCGTCACCTTTGGAATCTATCTGATCATCACTGTGACGTACCTGCTGAAGAGGCAATCCCTGGCGGAAAGTTCCATCAAAACTGCTTCGGCAGTCAAACAGTAAGGAGAAAGAGCCGATTCATTATGAATCGGCTCTTATTCTTTGACCATAACGAGAAACTCCAGATCTCCTCTATTAAATACACTTCTTTTTACAAATCCAAGATTTTCATAAAGACGGACCGCCCTATTATTAAAGGAAGCAACAGTCAGCCGGAACGGCATAGCTTCATATTCTTTTTGGATACTGCTTATTACGAAGGAAAAGAAGTCTTTGCCCTTTCCCTGTCCGGTCAGATCCGGCCGCATGCCGATCCCTATATCTATACAGTCTGCGTCATACGCGCCAAACTCACGCCCCGCGGGAACCTGTGCAGCCTTGCCTGAACAGAAGAAGCCGACTAGTTCTCCCGCACCATCCGCGATGATCGAGTAGCCCCCTTCAAGCAGCTCCCTAAGCGCCTCAGGACTGCTGTCACTATTGTATAAATCATAAGGTGCTTCATATTTCCATTGCTGGATCTTTTCTGCATATGCTCTATTCATTGTTTTTAACTGCAGCTCCATCTTGATCCCCTTTACTTTTTGTTTCCTAATGCTTATTCGTTAAAGACTCCTCTTTTTCCTTTTTCAGAGAATAGACTTTTCTAAATGATAATTAGGAAGAAGTTATAAAATGAATGCAAAATAACAACTGACCACATTGAACCTGTTTTTTTATATACAAACCCAAAGAATAAGCTGAGGATAAATATATTTACATGACTGCCCCAATTAAAAAATTCACCATTATGAATCCAAACGGGGTAGTGTATGAATAAGAATAATAATGATGTAATTCCATTTGCTTTCCAAAAACCTGTTCTCCTATTAATCTCCTGGAGAATCAGCCCTCTAAATACAAGTTCTTCTGTTATTCCCGCCAGTATAAAAGTATTTAGACAGCTATCCAGCGTCAGAAGAAAATGAAAAACCCGTTCATGAAGAATATAAACTTCAATGATAAAGTATACAGCCAGCAGCAGCGAAAGGGTGAACCCCCATATCATGCCCTTTTTCATTTGGACATTTAATTTCAGATAAGTAATTGGATTTTCAAATATGTAATATTTTATATAGAGCCAAGCTGGAACAATCCAAATGAAAATCTTGAGCAATGCCTCTATAAGTGCAGACTGCGGTTCACCATAAGTATAAAAATACTTTGCCAGTATTAATTCTTTGAAAGCCCAAACACAGTAAAATATAAATAGATAGTGTATTAGTGCTGTCATATTACTAGTTTTCGCTTCACTTCTTGTAATAGATTGCGGATTTATTTTCCTCCCTCCCCTCCTTCTAAATTCCCGTATCATAATATGTTGTTCTCTAATGACCTATGAGTCGATTTCATTTGGTGAGTCCTCTCACTGCAATCAGCCTTCTTGTTCAGAAACTATTTTTCTACTATTTTCTTTCTGCAAGCTATCCCTGCTATGGAACAATCCGGCATATACGAGAAATGAACCTAGCATAATCGTGATCCCAATATAAACCGACATCAGCGACGGGGCCAGGAACGCCCCCATGATGATGGTGGAACGCGCAAGCAGCTCTGCACCGCTGAATGATAGATTGCTAAAGGCGGAATAGGACCCCCGCTTGTCATCAGGCATCATATTGGACTGTTCGGCATCCCGGATCGGGGAATAAATAAGTTCGCCGATGGTTGCGATCATATTGACAGCGAGGAGAATATACCAGAGATTAGCCGAAGTGGTCAAAGTGTATCCTGCCCCGTATAGAGCGAGTCCTAATATGAGGGCATTCCGTCTTTTCATCCGGTCGGTGAAGCGGTTGACCAGAAAGGTAAAGCAGACAACAAGCAGCATATTCTGTATATTCAGGATACTGAGCATACGGATGCCGGAGATTTCAAAAGACGCAAAGTGAATTGTCTTGAATGATTCCGCCAGCCTTATGCCGATGTAATTGTTCAAGGAGAATTCTGCGGCAAATATAAAGGCAGAACCTGCGACCACCTTTACAAAGGCAGAATCCTTGAAGGCAATCCGGTAATTGTGGACGGCATCCAGCAGCACATTCTGGTGTGTTTTCTGCAAAAAGCCCGTAAAGCCATCCTGCAGCCAGACCCAGTAGGCAATGGGAATGGAGGCAGAGGTAAAGGTGAGCATGGTAAACAGCTCCAATTTATAGTCCGCATACAGCAGACCTCCAATCGCTGCCCCGATGGCCATGGACAGGTTGACCAGCCAATATTCCAGCGTATAGATCGCTTTTCTGTTTTCAGGTGTGGTGGAATCTATTATGATCGCATGCATCGCCGGCCTTCCCAGGCTGCTTGAAACAGTAAACCCTATATAAGCTGCGGCAAACAGCCAAATCAACCGGCTGTCCGGAACCAGGCTGACGGTCATCAGGAAAAACATGAGAGCACTGAAAACAGATGTGAACATAAGCACTCTTTTCCTTGAAAACCGGTCAGAAATATAGCCGCCGGCCAAATTGATTACAAAGCCGATCAGGACAGTTGCAATCAAAAAAACCCCAGACCAGACTTTATTCATTTCCTGGGCAAAAAACAAGGCCATAAATGGCATAACTGCCGATGACACCGCCCGATTGAAGAAAGATGTGATCAACCGGACCTTAATATTCTGGGGGTAATCTTTCCATCTCATGTTGTTCCCTCCCTTTATACCTAGTATATTAAACTAGACTGATATTTGAAAAAATAGACAAATTTAATTTAGATGTCTACTTTTAGCAGGGGGAACATATGGAGAATAAATTACTGATCCTCTGGAGTACCATTCCTTCAGGCGGAATCCGGATCGGGGACATTGCAGAAGCACTGGAAATCAGTCCTAAGCAGGCCGGCCGATATTTAAAGAGGTGGGAAGCGGAGGGCTGGCTGACATTCATCCCTGGACGCGGAAGAGGCAATCTATCAGAAATCATGTGGCTGAAGAATGTGGAGGAAATCTATGAAGAAAAAGCACTGAGTCTACTCGATAAAGAGCCTGTCGACGTAAGCAGCAAGTATTTAGCATTCGCCTGGTCAACCGCAAGCAAGCTCCGGTTGATGAACAAGCTTTATACCAAATTCGGATTTGATAAAAGAACGCAGGATAAACTGGTAGTGCCGAGAAGATATCCATTTCTTGCCGTGCACCCTTTGAAAGCAGCGGATGCGCACAGTGCCCATCTTTCCTCCAGTGTCTTTAACAGGCTCGTTTCCATCACAGAGGATGGTGAAATTCTTCCCGAACTTGCCCACAGTTGGGAAGTGAGACCAGACCGGCTAAGGCTATTCCTAAAAAAAGATGTCAGCTTCCATGACGGTTCCATACTAGTGGCAGAAGACGCAGCAGCCTGCCTGGAGAAACTCCGCACAAACAAGCATTACAGGCAATTATGGTCTCCCATCGAACGCATTGCCGTACCAGCACCGCTTGTTATCGATCTCATTCATCCGGAGGGCTGCAGCTACAGCCTTCAGCTTTTAAGCATGATCTGTGCCGGCATCTATAAAGAAGACAAAAGCCGCACGCTTGGGACAGGGAGCTTTATCTTAGAGGAAAATAGCAGCGATAAGACTGTATTGACCGCATTCAAGGAACATTTTCAGGAAAGGCCGCTGCTGGATGCCGTGGAATTCATCCAGGTGCCCCGTGATTTTCAAGTGGTCTACCGCTCGGCAGCAAGCCAGGAGGATGCTTCTGAATCAAAGGTTATCAGTGATTCCGGTTTCGGGTCTGTCATCATGAATGCCTATCGTGACTCCATCATAAGTAAACCTGAAGTGAGAAACTGGATTCATCGAATTATTTCCAAAAACTCCCATACCATTCATGAATATGATCCCCGTGCCTCTGCCAATCAAAATGGCTCCCTGATGGTCCATCCGGAGCCGATCCGGCTGCCCGAGACAGAAAGGCCTGTATTCAAAGAGCCTATAATTATCCGGGCAACCGATTATACCGAAAAGAGTACCATCTGGCTGAAGGATACCCTGGAAAGAGAGGGAGTCCCGGTAAGCTTGAGGTGGTGTACATTTGACGAGGTGATAGCCAATACTCCCGCAAGCCGGAATGTAGATTGTTTCATCCATGGAGAAATCTTTGAAATGAATCAGGATTTGTCTTACTATATCTTTTTGACAAACGGCTTGTCACCCTTATATCCGATCCTGGCCAAAGACAGCAAGTGGATCAGCTGCCTTCATCAATACAGGCATACCCCTTTTTCAGAATGGGCAGCCCTGAACCGGAAACTTGAGAGAATGCTCCTGGAAGAATCCATTCTGATTCCTCTCTTTTATGAAAAACGGCAGATTCCTTTTTCTTCTGAATTAATGAATATCAAAATTAAGCATTTAGGGTATGTAGATTTTTCAAAGCTATGGGTGCGCCCGGTCATTGAGGATGAATGCGGGCAGAACTGAGACCGATACATAAAAAAAGTCCGTATCACTTACGGCCACTCAGCAATTCATGGGCGCTATACAGCATAATTAGACGAAAAATACGTCGTTTATTTTTAGGGGAGGGGTGCTAAACCAAGGATTACGAACGATACCCTGGAAGCAGTTTTTAAAAGCATGGGGTTGATGTAGATGCATCTTTACAGAAATGTATTTATTAATGTGGAGGCGAATGTGTATGTCAACATATACATTCCAAATCATAACCCTGCTGCTCAGCTAAGTGATTGCCTTATTATGATAAAAAGGTTTAGAGTGGGATAAAGTTCCTCACAAAGAAAGGAGAATATACTTGGTGAATTGGATATTGACCTTTATTTTCACTTTCCTAATCGTGTTTGTAATTAGTTACCTAGGACATAGACTTTTATTAACCGAAGAGAAAACTCTGGGAAAAAGAAATTTAACCGTATTACTACTACAATCTTTTGTAATTACTCTAATTCTATAAATTGTTTGAAAAAGTTGCAAAATATTTTAAAATTTCCTAAATATTGAAATTTATGTTAGAGTTTGGGATTTTAATACTTTACTAGGAGGAGATTACCATGAAAACTTTTCTAAAGTATGTATCTCTCGTTGCTCTAGCTTTGGTGTTAACTGTTTCTACTTTTTCAACTTCATCCAGTGCAGCCAGTAAAAAGAAAGAAACTGAAGCAGAAGGTTATTTAACTTCTGAACAAGTTGTGGAAATGGATGCTGCATTACAAAAACTTAAAGATCAGGCTAATGAAAAATTGGCAGTTGGTGAGGAAAACTTTACTGTATCAACTGTAGTAAGTTATTCTGAAGAACCTGTTACCCTGACTTTTGAATCAAATCAAACAAATTCACTGGCACTTGCAACGCAAGAAAAATCATATAGCACTACGGTTAGGCCAGTGGCGCACGGCATTGTTATCCCCATTGCCTCCATCGGTTACTAGCAGACCGCCTAAAACATATATTATCCAATGAAAACTCACCTTCAGGAATTGGTGTACTTACGGATTATCGAGTAGCAGCGCCTTTGATTTGACGGATAGAATCCTGAGAGAAAATCCGTTCCTGATTACGGAAATGAAGCCTTTGCCTGGATATCCAAGAGAAGTTCCCCGAAAACGGAGCCCCAGGCGCGGAGGGGGAAATAGAAAAACCACAGGAATCTCCTGTGGTTTTTTCCAGCCTATTCTCTTTTGTCTGATGCGGGAAAATAAATTACCGGCCTCTCTCACTAGGATAGAAACCTTTTAAGCATTTCCCTGGAAGCCAGCCTAAACCTGTATTCCTCCGGGAAGCATCTCATCCATGGCTTCATTAAGCTCCGTGGCATATGACTTTTTTTCCTCTTCATTCCAATGGAAAATTCCCGCCATATAATCCATCACCGCGCCCTTCCATTCATGCACAAGGGCGGAATCAAACAGGATATACCCTGTCCGGCGGTTAAAGAAGTCAACAGGTGTCGCAGCCATTTCAAAGTTCAACGCATAAATCAGTTTGGCAAATATCACTAGCGGGAGTTTAGCTGAAGCTGCCTCTTCTTTATGAACCTGAAGCAGCTGAAAAACGCGTCCGATATTGGAGCCGTACATACGGGCTAAATGATACGCTTCATCCTTTGTCAGTCCCAGCGCCTCCCCCTGTTTGACATGGGCGGCTGCAAAAGCATCAAGACCGGCCGCGCCCCCGACATCCCCGCCTGAAATGGGGAGATGCTTTGTCTGGCAGGGCGGGAATTGGCGCCCTTCATCAGCGGAAATCTTTGCCGCCAGAAGGTCGACAATCACTTCAGCCATTTTGCGGTAGCCGGTGAGCTTGCCGCCTGCTATGGTGATCAAGCCGGTTTGGGATTCCCAGATTTCATCACGCCTTGAGATTTCGGACGGTGCTTTCCCCTCCTCATGAATCAGCGGTCTCACACCTGCCCAGCTTGACTCAATATCTTCCTTGCCCACCGATACCCCGGGGAACATATAATGGATAGCTTCGAGCAGATAATCCCTGTCTGTTTCCGTCATGACCGGGTGGCCTGGATCATGGTCATAAAACGTATCCGTCGTGCCGATATAGGCCTTCCCATCACGAGGGATGGCGAATATCATCCTTCCGTCAGGCGTATCAAAGTAAATGGCCTGCCGCAGCGGGAAGCGCGATTGGTCAATGACGATATGGACACCCTTTGAGAGCTTGAGGACCTTCCCGGATTTAGAGCCATCGATCTCGCGCAGTCTGTCAACCCAGGGACCGGCGGCATTAACAACCTTTTTGGCCCGGATTTCATATTCGCTGCCCGTCAAAAGGTCGTGGATTACAGCACCGCATACAATTCCGTCCTTATAGATCAACTTCGCGGCCTTTGAATAATTTACCGCAGCGGCCCCATTATCCACTGCTGCCTTCATCACTTCAATCGTCAGCCTGGCATCATCTGTCCGGTATTCCACATAATAGCCGCCCCCCTTTAAGCCTTCCTGCTTTATGAGGGGCTCCCGCTCCAGGGTTTCGGCGGCTGAGAGCATCTTCCTTCTCTCGTTTCTTTTCACTCCTGCCAGGAAGTCATATACCCTGAGCCCGACAGCCGTGCTGAATTTCCCAAAGTTTCCGCCCTTATGAAGCGGCAGGAGCATCCACTCAGGAGTGGTAACATGGGGCCCATTTTCATAAACGATCGCTCTTTCCTTTCCTACCTCTGACACCATTTTCACTTCAAACTGTTTCAGGTAGCGCAGTCCGCCATGGACCAATTTCGTGGAGCGGCTCGAGGTGCCCGCAGCAAAGTCCTGCATATCCACAAGAGCTGTCTTCATTCCCCTTGTAGAAGCATCCAGGGCGATACCGGCACCGGTGATGCCCCCGCCAATTACAAGCACATCATACTCCCTGCTTTTAAGTTCCTCTATTACGGCATTTCGGTTCAAATTCGAAAACTCCATCCTGTTTCCTCCTTATAAATGAAAAGAGACCACAATTAACATTACCCTTAAGGGGGTTAATGTAAATGTGGTCTCTCCGTTTCTCCAGACAAATATTAACTTGTACTTCTATTATACTCTTATTTATTGATTTTTACATTATTTAAATGCGCGGGCTGCCTGCACGGCTGTCTGCCACCTGCTGTACAGGTTGCTGCGTTCTTCCTCACCCATTGCCGGCGTGAATTCACGGTCCACATTCCAGTGACGGGAGATTTCCTCCTGGCTTTCCCAATAGCCGACAGCAAGGCCGGCGAGATATGCTGCCCCAAGTGCTGTCGTTTCATTGATCGCCGGGCGTTCAACAGGCAGGCCCAGAAGATCGCTTTGGAATTGCATGAGGAAATTATTCTTCACCACTCCGCCGTCCACCCGGAGCGCCTTGACTCCCATGTCTGCATCTGCCTCCATGGCAGCGAGCACATCCTTCGTTTGATAAGCAAGCGATTCAAGCGTCGCCCTGATAAAATGCTCCTTTGTCGTGCCTCTTGTAAGACCAAAAACCGCTCCCCGGACGTCGCTGTCCCAGTACGGAGTGCCAAGCCCCACAAATGCAGGAACAACATACACTCCATCTGTTGAATCCACTCTCTCGGCATAAGATTCGCTTTCTGCCGAATCCTTGAGCATTCTGAGGCCATCTCTCAGCCACTGAATCGCTGATCCGGCAACGAAAATGCTCCCTTCAAGCGCATACTCCACTTTTCCATTCAAGCCCCATGCAATCGTGGTCAACAGACCATGACCGGAGGTAACGGCCTGGCTGCCTGTATTCATAAGCATAAAACAGCCTGTACCATAGGTGTTTTTGGCCATACCTTTTTCAAAACATGCCTGCCCGAATAAGGCTGCCTGCTGATCGCCGGCCGAGCCTGCAATCGGAATTCTCTTTCCGAAGAAATGCGCCTCAATCGTATGTGCATACACCTCAGAAGATGGTTTCACTTCCGGAAGCATCGATTCAGGGACTCCCAGTATCTCGAGAATTTCCTCATCCCATTTCAGTTCATGGATATTGTACATCAATGTCCGCGAAGCATTGGAATAATCCGTAACATGCGCCTGTCCGCCTGAGAGCTTCCAGATCAGCCATGTATCCATCGTACCGAACAGCAGCTTCCCCGCTTCAGCCTTTTCCCTCGCCCCCCCAACATGGTCGAGGATCCATTTTACCTTTGTACCGGAGAAATAAGCATCGATCAAGAGTCCTGTTTTTTGATGGAACAGTTCGCTCTGGCCGCTTTCCTTCAGCTCATCACAAATGCCGCTCGTCTGGCGCGACTGCCATACAATTGCATTATAGATTGGCTTCCCTGTCTCCTTATCCCAGACAACCGTTGTCTCCCGCTGGTTGGTGATGCCAATCCCGGCCACCTGTTCAGGCTGCACTCCCGACTCCGATAGAACGGTGGCAATGACGGCAAGAATAGAGCCCCAGATTTCATTTGCATTATGCTCCACCCAGCCGGGCTTCGGGAAGATCTGAGTGAATTCCCTTTGAGCCGTATGGACGATTTCCCCCTTTTTGTTAAAAAGGATCGCCCTTGAACTGGTTGTTCCCTGATCCAGTGACAGAATGAACGTTTCCATGGACATTCACCTCAATTTAAAAAGTTAATAGATTATGTAAGTGAATTAATCATAGCATATGCAGCCCGGTAGTGCCCGGACTGCATACTGCTGTACATTAAATTTGGGTAAGCGTATTCGTTACCGTCATCACAGTGATGATGAAGGCATTGATGAATCCGGCCAGATAAGGATTTCCTGTTACTTTATAGATCTTGCGGGATATGACGGCAGCTACAATCAGGATCACAATGATTGGGAACAGCCAGATTCCGATGATATGGGACAGATCGTTATAGTAAACCTCTCCTGTTACAAAGAAAGTGATATACTGAATGGCTACAAGGATGATGATGCCCAGGGAATTGAACAGGGCCACGACCGCTGTATTGATCCATTCTTTTTTGCCAATCTGCACATAGTTGAAGCTGTTGATGGCGATGGAGTTGGCCACATAAAACAGCAGGAAGAACGGCAGGTATTTCAAGGCGATCAACAGCTTATCAGGAGTGAATGCCTTTACAGTGAGCACCCAAAGCCTGAAGTCAGCCTTAAAGAAATAATCAGCAATAAATACAAGGCTGTATGAAAGGGCCGCAACGGTCAGGGCAAGTCCAATGGTTTTCACCAGGGTCCTGAAGCTAATAATCACGCCTGTCTCCCTAAGGTCAAAGCCATTCTTCCTTGAATAGAAGAAGTGGGAAACAAACATGACCAATAGGGCAAACAAGCCGGTGACCACACACCATACACCGATATAAAACGGCGGGAATTGCGGGAAGAAAGGCTTGATATTTTCCACTGACCAATTATACAGTGCAAGGTAGCTGAAATAGGAGACCACGGCCGATGCTGCCAGTCCTCCCCAGAACCATACCTTGCCGATGCCAGCTGGTGCCGCCTGGGGTTCTACCTCTCTCGCTGCCCGCAGTGAAGCGAATGGAGATGTGAACAGAAGCACCTTCGTGATGCTTACAATAAACATAACAAATCCCATCAAACCGATGAAATTGAACAGCACCTTGAACTGCCAGATCTGGCTGCCTGGCGCGATATCCTTGGGACTGCCAAGAGAATCATCAAAAAATTCAAGCGTGCTCGTCACCACATCCTTGGATATATGATTCCATGGGTGGATCTGTGCCGGATTGTAAATGACGCGGCTTGCTTCTTTTCCGTCAATGTCCTGCTTGTAAATCTTGTAGCTTTCGCGCTTCTCCCCTTCACTGGGGTCAATGCCGAAGTTCAGGAAGGACTGGGCTGGATCTGTTTTAATATAATCTCTCGGGACAGTGGCTGTTCCGTCCGCCTTCATGCTTCTGAAGAAAAACTCATCATACTGTGCAGCAACAACCCCTACATCTCTCGATCCGTAGACATTTTTATAGCTTGCATCCTTTGGCTTTAATGCCCAGTACAGCGGTTCGCCCGGGTTATCCGTGTACATCGCATCATTAGCAATGAGCAGCACAGAAGAAATGAGCGGCTTTTCTTTTTTATTATCTTCATTTATCGACCAGTTCGCCGCCCTCGCACCATTCGAATGGCCGGTGATGCCGATCTTTTCTTTATCAACATATGGAAGATCCGCAAGAAGCTCGACCGCATCATACATTCCCGTACCGCGGTTCATCCACTCTTCCGGAGTGACGGCATCCGAATTTCCGTGACCATACATGTCGATGGATACCACCACATAGCCCCGGCGTGATAATTCCACATAATTCAGGTCCTGCATTTCACGTGTATTGTACCAGCCATGACTCACAACTACGGCTGGAGCCGGATTTTTGGCTGTAGCATTTTCAGGAACAAATAGCAGTGCACTCATCATATGGCCGGAAGGCGTCTCCCAGCGCATATCCTTTACTGTCACTTTCCCGCCTGATGTCTGGACAAAATAAGCACCGATGGCACTAACCAGGCACAGAATCAATGAGATGGCCAGTATCCTCAATGACTTTTTCTTATTCATCTGTTTTTCCCCCTTGTGATCTTCGTTGTTCTTACCCCTCTGTTATGTAGAAACTAATCCTCCCTGCTATATGAATATTTTAGTCTGACCAAGCTAATGACAGAAAAAAGACTCATACTTCGTAAGCTCCTTTAGAAAAGGTGCCTAAAAGTATGGGTCTCCGCGTCTCCACCATCGTTAATTTGTTAGAATTATAGTAACCCTCCATGAAAACGTCATCAATGAAGCGTTAGAAAATTATTCTAATATTTCTTAATTTTGTAAACTTAGTAATCCCGGCATTTCCAGAGTTCCCGCTTGGAGGTCGTGATGGCATCGGCTCCGGCTGCAAGCGCGCTTCGGATTTCCTCCTCAGTGCGTATAAGTCCGCCGGCAAAAATGGGCGTCTGAAGCCGATCCTTCACTTCCTTGATCATCCACGGCATCGCACCAGGCAAAACCTCAATATAATCGGGTTTCGTCTTCTCAATCAGTTTATAACTCTTCTCCAGTGCATGCGAATCTATTAAGAAAATGCGCTGAACCGCAATGACTCCCTTTTGCTTCGCCTTCTGAATCACACTCGACTTCGTGGAAATCAGCCCAAACGGCTTATATTCCTGACAGATATATTCCGCAGCATAATCATCGCTCTTGATGCCATGAATCAAATCCATATGATACAGCATCTTCTTCCCATACTCCTTCGCCATCTTATCAACATTCTTCAGCTGAGCGATATGCAGATCAAGAAATACCCCAATCTCAAAAGGGGTGCGGAGAAAATGCTCAAACTCCTTAAAATTCGAGGATGCCGGCAATATCCTTTGAATCATCCTATTTCCCCGCCTTTGGTTTTTTTACTAATGGTACCATATCTCGGAATAGAGACCAATGGCGTTCTGTTCTTATAGAAAAGGAGTTACTATAAATTGGATAACTTTTACAAATATTATTTTATCCTCCAGATATTTACCTGCCGCTAGAAATAAAATACAATAGTATAAAAATATGGAGGATTCTTCTTTGAAAAAAACCGCAATTGTCCTGGCTACCCTAGCCATAGAAGCCATGCTTACCTGGCTTACCTCCGCTTTCTTTGAGATCAGCTTCAGTGAAATCAGCGTATTCATGGGACTCTCATTGACCGTTATCATTTACATATTTTCAAGCAACGGGGGAATTTTTTCCGAATACCTCAGGACTATGGTCCGCAGTGACAGCGATGTCATTTGGGCTGAAGGAAAAGAAGAAGATACCACCTTCCATCCCAGCTGGATATTTCTCGGCTCAGCCGCTTATACTGCCCTGTCATTGATCTGGACTATCACCTTATATTGGTCATATTTTTCTTAATTGCTCAATTCAGTTTAACTATCTTTCATCTGCAGTTGAATGGCTTCTTTTTGCATCCTTCGTGGGATTGCTTAACCCCGCTGAGAGTTGTCCTTCATTCCTTGAATGCAGGGCTTTTTGGTCCGGATTTGGACTTAAAATGTCCTTCATACCACTTATGAAGAACTTTTTGATTCGGATTTGGCCTTGAAATGTCCTTCATACCCCTCATGAAGGACTTTTTAATCCGGATTTAGCCTTGAAATGTCCTTCATACCCCTCATGAAGGACTTTTTGATTTGGATTTGGCCTTGAAATGTCCTTCATACCCCTCATGAAGGACTTTTTGATTCGGATTTGGCCTTGAAATGTCCTTCATACCCCTCATGAAGGACTTTTTAATTCCGATTTGACGTCAAAATGTCCTTCATACTCCAGAATCATTTAAACTCATCATTTGCTCGAGCAATCCCCTGGCAATCATCTTCTTCGCATGCTGCCCAGGCTCATATTAGCAAATAGAAAGCTGCTTCTGCGCAAGCCTTTTCTCGCCTAAGGAGATGCCCATTTTCCCGTATAAAATCCCAACCCTTATAAAAGACCATTCAAATCCTCAAAATTTCCCCAACTATTTTCTTGCTTTTATACCATATATATCCTAAATGCATATTTTCCCTTAGATGTGGAAAGTACCTGTTTTGAAACGATTAAAGAGGATAGACACGAACCCAGACGTTTTTACATACTTTATTCTGGGGTGATAATATGGCGAGAGCAGCTTACCGAAGCTCGGACGTTGCCTTGATGGCAAGAATGATGCGGGCAGAAGCGGAAGGTGAAGGCAGACAGGGAATGCTATATGTAGGAACGGTCATCGTGAACCGCCTTAAAGCGAATTGTACTGATTTCAGAGGGTTAAGAACTATCCCTCAGGTCATTTTTCAGGTGCAGGGGGGGAATTATTCCTTTGAAGCTGTGCAGAAAGGGAATGTGTTTTACCAAAGGGCAAGATCTATTGAAAAAAGACTGGCAAGACAAAACCTGGAATACTGGAGGGAACAGCCGGCGAAATATGCCCTATGGTATTTCAATCCATATGCCCCCTGCCCTCCCACCTGGTACGATCAGCCCTTTGCCGGTCAATTCAAAAATCATTGTTATTACGAGCCAAAGCCAGGAACATGCGAAAGTGTTTATGTTGGCAGCTGAGCTTACTCGCGGGAGTAGGCTTTTTTATATTAGCCCTCTCCCATTTGGCATGAGAAGAGAGAGGTGAAACAGACTATTCTATAATTACATAAATTTTTTGGAGGATAAATCAATATCCAGTAAAAGGAAAAAATGATATGACGGCGAATTAAGATAATAGGCGTTTTTAATACTTGATTGGAGCTGGAGAAATGAACGATATCCCCAGGGAAAACAAAGAGGTCGATGAATATTTTCACCAAAGGGATCGAATCGCCAATCATTTATGGAGGATGCTCGAAAAAAATGGCGGGTTTATCTTCATGATACCTTCCTTTTTGGCAGCTTGGGAGGATTCTGTCTTTTATTGCTAAGTTAATCGTGAAAAAGAAAAATTAACGGATTGAAAAGTCTTGTCATCCAGGCATTGATCTTTTCCTGCCACAGAGGGTGAGTACATTTGAAAAAAATGGATAAATTAACGCTTTTCTGGTTGATTGTTTCAGCTGCTTTTTTTTGTTTTTTGGTATGTTTCAAAGTAGAGCAATGAACATGGAAAGCCGGCTATTTTAAGGGCTTCTTTCGCAACCTTTTCTACCAGGAAGATTGATTTCTACTCGGAGCGCTCGCTTTCCGGGGGCGGTGGTCTCGCACCTTCTGTTCCAATCACCCTTAATAAAATGAGAAGGAGAATCCATGGAAATCGAAAACCTAATTCCCCATATTTTAAAAGTGAACTATGGCATTGAAGCAGCAAAAATTGAGCCGTGTACAGGCGGCTGGTCTGCCTTGGCATTTAAAGTCACGGATGAGAAGGATACATACTTTTTGAAAGTGTATGACAAAAACAGGGCGTCCATTGTACGGTGGATTGATGCAATTGAAAACTATACTCCCCTGGTGAAATGGCTGCATGATCATACAGAATTAAAAAGAAATCTCGCTGATCCAATCTTAACGAACTCACAAGAGTATAACGGTGACGATGATCGGTATGTATACGTTTTGTCTCAGTATATAGAAGGAAGCACAATTGGCGGGGGGCAGCTAAGCCGGGATGAGGTAAGCGAGCTGGCAAGAATGATTGGCGTACTTCATAAGAGCACTGCAGCTATCTCCAGAGAATTAAAGGAGCGGCAGGCAAAGGAACTTTTTGAAATAGATTTTTGTGATTCTTTATCTTCATTTATTCATGACGATTTACAAAAGAAAGACGATATCATCCTAAAGATGGTATCTCCATATACGGGAGTTTTGTTAGATAATATTGAGAGAATCAAGTATGTTTCAAGAACTTTGAAAGATAAGACTCACCAATATGTCCTTTGCCATGCGGATGTTCATAACTGGAATATCATGCGGGGGGAAAACCTTATGCTGATTGACTGGGAATGTGCGAAGCTTGCTCCCGTTGAACAAGACCTGATTTTAATTGTCACAGAGCCCTATGCCAGACAATTTTTAGATGAATACAAAAGACACATAGAATACAACACTCCTGATTTAGACGCCTATGAATTTTATTACTTAAAACGAATACTTGAAGATATTTGGGAGTGGATTGGAGATCTGCGGTTTGAAGGCCTTGTAAAGTCTGAAGCAGAAACACTGGAATATCTAAAGCTGAACCTTGAGGCCTGTACAAGGACCGGCGGCTTTCGTCCCAGGATTCAGAACTTATTCAATTAGAAAATTTTGAATAGGGAAGATTTTTATATTGAAAGCAGAGCTTACTCCCGGAGTAAGCTCTGCTTTCATGCCCTTTCCAGTAATTCAGCCTGCATCATGCGAAAATTTTTAACAAAAATGTCACTTATGAAAAAAAATCCTGGCAGATTTAATTACCTTTATTCACTCAGGGAAAGGCTGTTTCAATTGCCATCAAATAAAAAAGAAAGCCTTATTTTTGGCCTGTTCATGTGTTTTGGAATGATTTTAATCATGTCAGTTTACAATACTTTGTTACATGGTCTCGACTCATCTTCAGCCGGGACTGCGCTGATTCAATTTATCATTACATTTATGATCGCATTTATCTCAGAGTCAATGTATATATATGGCCATCACGGGTGCATAGAGTGCTTTAATTTGAGGCAGACTGGAGTTCCTTTACATATTGAGCAGGAATCCCAGTTTCTATATAACTTCTGATCAGTTTCCATGTGTCCATATGATCCTGTTTAAAGGTTTGAAAGAACAAGCTCCCCGTTCCTATTGCCTTCTCTTCAATAACTAGGGTCACACAAAAAATGACCAGCTTTTCCCGTTCTCTTAAGGTACATGTCGATATTTCAGCTATTAGCCAGAGGCCATTGTGACCTCGAACATAATTGAAGCCCTGCTCCCACCCATTTAATGATTCTTTATAGCCAAAGTCAACGATTTCTCCGTTTCTGATTTCCCTTGCTTGATAATCTTTCGCTATAATACCTGCCAGATCTTCCAGATTGGAAGATCTCCAGCTTTCCAAGTAAGTATCCAGGAAATTTCTGAATGATTTGTCCATTATCTTTCCTCCTGAAATTTGAAGGCCAAACTTTACCAGCAGCTTTATTCCACAAAACATCGAGAAAACCCTCCTTCAACCGGAGGGCATTCGAATCAGCGTTTTTTGATTTGTATCAATTCAGAAATCGTTTTACCCTTGAACGTCCGTTTTAGTTCTCCAACATTCTTTGCGTAATAGACGATTTCTGGCGGCATTCCCATGGAATAGTCGTATGGATACTGTGTGACTTCAATTACATTTTTAAAATTGCCAGCCGGAGTCTTGATCGTTTTCCCGATGGACGTAATTTTGGCATTCCCAGGCTCTTCGTCCATTGGATTTAATACCCATGTGTTCCCTATATATAAAGGATATCCTATTCTTGTGGTATCGTTTATGTTGTTATACCGGTCTCTATTTTGAAAGAACAATCCTTCGGCTGTCTCGTGTTCATATTCATAATAAGCAGACGACTTATTGGTAATTTTCCACTGATTTAAAGTGGTTGGCTTGATTCCCTGCTGCTTATAATTAACATTCGGCAGGCCTTTTACCGTTTTAACAAATGCAACAGTTGAAGTTGTTCCATTTGGATTTTTAAAGACATATGTTTTTGTTTTGTCCTTAAGAAAACTAATCTTTGAAGAAAGTTTCAGGTATGCAGTCCGGACATAAACCCGCTTCCCGCTTTTCCCTTGTACTTCTGACCACCCGTATTTGTTTTTTGAGTATACAGTCACGATGCTGCCTTTACTCATGGTGCCAACTTTCTTTGACTTTGACCAGGCACTTTCAAAGAGCGTCACATTGGCAGTCAGCGTTCCCGAATATAGTGTTGCTCCTTTGGCTGGACTAAAAGAGAAGACCGTGAAGAATAAGACAAAGGACAATAAGCATACAGATAATTTTTTCAATCCCTTTCCCCCTGGTTACTTAGTCAATCTTAATATAACAGTAAATTCTATTTTTGTATTACCAGATCCATTTTTCGTACTCGGTTTAATTATGAATTTTTGCAGTGCATAGAAAAAGCCGCCCATAATGGCAGCCGGTATCTGGTGCATTTATTTATATCCGTCGTTCCACTCTTCTCTTAAAAGTCCCATGATAATGGTGTCGTAGTACGTCCCATCGATATACGCATTTTTCCTCAATTTTCCTTCAATTTTAAAGCCGCATTTTTCGTATGAACGGATCGCTCTCGTGTTTCCGCTCCATGTATCGAGCTGGATGCGTTTTAAGTTGAGAGTCAGGAATATAAAGCGGATAAGGGTGTTCATGGCATCTGTGCCATAGCCTCTTCCCCAGTAGTTTTTTTCTCCAATCCCAATGCCCACTGTACAGCTTCTTGAAATAATGTTTACCGCTCTATACCCGATTCCTCCGATATGTTTCGGGCTTTCTTCTATCGTATAAATTGAAAACTCCCCGGCTTCACGTTTATCTAGTTTCAGAATTGATTTTTCATAATCGCCCTCTATTTTTTCCATTGGCACATTGGTACGGTAGAAATATCCGGCGCCCGCATCCAATTTTGCCGTTTCCGCATCATTGCGCCAAAGAAAATCACGCTTATAGTCTTCAAGTGATACAGGTCGCAGCTCGACCTTTTGTCCGGTTATCATAATCAAGATCACATCCTTTAAACTCTTTTTTAATGGACTATTCTAAAAGGCTGTATCAACCCCACCACATAATTGTAACTAAAAAAACTCTACTATTCTTCGTTTAATTATATTACATATAACTAAAACAAAAGAGCATAAAAATAATAGCACACTGATTACAATCCTCTAAATGCTGCCGTATCCATTGACTTGTACCGGGGCCTCCATGAATAGTGATTAGCGGAATAGTATTATTTTCTGTACCTGCAATCCTGATCCATTGCTTAATACCATTAACTTCTATTATTGGCATCTCCTTTCTTCAATTGTTTCCCCCCGGTCTATTTCTCAATAGGTTATTACATCAAAAACATATCAACTTGGAAATATTAAATTGATGTATGTTCCGCAATTTCAAAAACATTTCCAAAAGGATCTATAAATGCGGCATAACGCGCTTCTGTAGGTTTTTCGTGTAAAAATGTTATGCCCTTAGATCTCATTTTATAAAAGGTTTCCTCAACAGAATCCACCTCGAAAACCAACACTGTTCTCGCCTCATTTGAATAGTCACCCACCTGTCCATTCTTTTCGCACTTAAATGCAACTAATTGTGTGCCTTCTACCTGGAAAACTATTTGTTTCTCCTTCTCCATCAGCACCGGCAGTTCCAGCAGATTCCCATAAAACCCTTTTGCTTCCCGAATGTCTGAAACAAAGATCATTATATTTCCTAATTTCAATTAATTTCTCTCCCTATAATTCTAGTCCCAACTATTGCAGCTATTCCCTAAGGCCTGGGATTTGACCATGGTTTAAAATTTCTTACGTAGAAATAAATGAACTATTTTTATCAATTAATTCATAAATAGGACGTTGGGGAATACCAGCATATACAAGAAAAGCTTTGCGTATCATTGGTCTTGAAACCTTCAAGGCACTGCTTGATAAGTCTGAAAATGTTGCCCAACTAAATGAGTGGGGCTGTATGCAGCCCGATATGATTCCGTTACAGGCAGCGAGTTACATCTTCCCCAAAATATATCCCCGTTTTACTGAAATCATTCAACTTATTGGGGCGAGCGGTATCATATCCATTCCTCTTGAAAAGGATTTCCATTCGAGTTAAGAGTTCATTTAGACAGGTATCTTCAAGCGGCAAACAGGACTGCCGAGAACCGGGTTAAAATTTTCCGTTTGGCATGGGATTTTTTTTGGTGATCCCATTCGTTTATCAAGTGCTCTATATCAAAATTATCCTAAAAATAAACTTGTGGAAGTAAAGAAATACCTTAACATACACAAATAAACGTGTGGCTAGATTCATGATTACAGTATTTCGACAACCCTCTGCAAATTACCTTTATGATCTAATTTTCACCTATGTTAGCTCCAGCACTCTAATGTAACCCAGCGGTATATAACATAATTTAGAGCATTCTTCAATCAAAAACATATGTACGAAGAAGAGGGTATAAGATCCGTTCTTCTTCTTGGAGGAAAAAATGCATGTTAGCAGATACTGGATACGGCTTACAATAGAGTATGCCTCAAAGAAGAATCTGTTCTGCTTTCATAAATAAAGAAAAAATCTCTACTGACATTAACAAACTTTGAATAATAATAAAAGGTCCTCTAAAGGACCTTTTCAACAATATTTAATTCCAACAGACGGCTCCAATAATCACTAAAAGGATAAACAAAACTACAATTAAAGCGAAAACTCTTCCGCAGCCATAGCCATATCCACCGTATCCATATCCATATCCGTACATAAGTTAATTCCCCTGTCTTAAATGATAATTATTTAGTATCCGTAACCACAATAGTAAGCACCTATAATAATTAGTAAAATAAACAAAACAACGATTAAGGCAAAACCGCTTCCATATCCAGCATGATCACCCACCATTTATACCTCCTTTCGAACTGTTATTATAAAGTATGTAAATGGAGGAAAAATGTATGGGCAACCAAAAATTATCCTGAATTTCCAACACAGAACTTGGTGCAGTTATAACTTTTATGGAGATTATTATTTATCAAAGAGAGAAGCACCCAGACAATACTTAAACAACCCTCTTTAGTTTAGGCTGTTTTCGAAATATTGTGGCTATACCATAAGGTTATAACAAAGAAAAACTCGCATAGGGAATTGCGAGTTTTTGTTATTTAAGGATTTGCTTATTAAACTAAAGAACCCGATAGTTTAAGTGTAATACTTCACAATGAATCCTTAGTATATATACTTTGGTGTTTTAGAATGGAGTGTTGCCGACTTGCTCCTTGAACGTGCCCTCCTCTGGAAGTAAGGGGATGCGACGCTCAATCCGCTGGATTACGAATTAATGGTCCTTGCAAATGAGAAATTACAAAAAAGGCAGAAATAGCCTATCTTTCATCTGTTATAATGTTAAGAAAATTAAACAGATAAGGGGTTCGTCCAAGTCTATGGTCAATATACAGGAATTGTTCTCGTTCATTTCTGAAAAATCCCAGAATATCATCTCTATCCTTTCTGCCGACGGAGTGTTCACCTATATTTCCCCGACCGTCAAGAACCTCCTTGGTTATTCCGCTGATGAAGTCATCGGGAAGCCGGCTGCCTCCTTCAATCCGCCAGATACCAACCGGGATTGGCAGGATTACCGTGATTCGCTTTTCATAGACACGAACACGTTCCGCTTTACCGGGCGAGTCCGTCATAAGAATGGGGATTACCGTTGGTATGAGACGACCGCTGAGGTTATCCGGGATCGATCCGGCAACATCATCCAGACAATCTGCGTCGGGCGTGACATCACCGACCGGAAACAAGCAGAGGAGGAACTCGCTTCCCTGGTGAAAGAGCTGTCCTCCCCTGTAATACCGATTTTCGACGGCATCCTTGTCATCCCGTTGATCGGAAAGTTCACTAGGGAGAGGATGTCGGACCTGATTCATACGGCATTGACCCATGCATCGAACGGAAAGGCGGATACCCTTCTCCTTGATGTAACCGGATACACCTATGAGGATGATTCTCCCCTTGCAGGGATGCAGCAACTAATCACGTCCATTCGCCTTCTGGGAACCGAATGCTTCATCGTAGGGATCTCCCCGGAACTCGCCATCGGACTGATCCGTTCCGAAATCAACCTATCCGGCATCCGGACGTTTTCCACCCTCCAGAAGGGAATAGAATTTTGCCTCCAGAGAGAAAGGGAGCGTTAAGTTCCCTTCTTATCTAAATACTTTTAATTGCTGACTTTCCGTAATTAACTCCAGGCTTTATTTTGTAAACTGAATTCAACGCAGTATATCAGTTCCTTTCTTCAAGCCTTATTCCATTGTTTTAGTAAAGCACCCTATAGTTTAATTAGGAACATAGTTCAACCATTAATACTATGTATGATTGATCTAATGCAGAGGGAGTTTTACAAGGTTTTAAACCAGAAGGTTTTATCGATAGAGAAAAGAATGCAATTAACCATAGAATAGCAGAAGATACCGCAAAGTTGATAAAACAGTTTGAACTAGTATATGAGAAGCTAAAAGAAGAAAGAGTTTTACTTATTCTATCTTGTCCTAATGACTTTCTAGGAGAACTTATAGATCGAGCGGTTAATCGTATAAAACCATTTAAAGAGGGTAAATCTGAATTCCGAGATGCAGTGACATGGTTGACTTATTCGAATTATATTGGTCAATATAACTTATCTGATTGTTACTTTATTTCTAATAATACAAATGACTTTTTGGATGATAAGAAAGAAAAGTTTGTGCGGTAAATTAGAAATGGACGAGAAATTAAAATGGGTTGAAGTATGGCACTTTAGCTAAAAAGAGCTGCGAATTCGCTGTCTTTTTTATTTCGCACCTCCAAACTGGATCTGTTGTAGTTATCGCGTCTCCTGTTGACCTGGTGGCAAACAAAAAAGAATCGTTATTACGATTCTCTACTGTTTTTCTATTTATTTGAGAATACGGGTCATTCATGATTTCTGCTCGAACATGAATGGCCAAATTACACAATTTATACAGTTAGGTTCACTAAACAAAAGTCCATTTAGCCGGAAAAATTTATTCAGCTTTCATGCTAGTGAATCCCTTGTGGCAGTAAGACGAATCAAAATTCAAATGATATATGAGGTTCAAAACACATAAATTCGCTAAGTATAGAATTTACACAATAAGTTACACAGTTTTTTTCGCCCACTTCCCTTGCGGGAGTAAGGCTAGAAGTGTTTTCCTTGTTTCTGTGTGGTATAGGACTCAGAATGGCAATTTTGTTGCCTGAACTACTGTGTAACGTCCTTAGGCACTACAGCCGCAACGGCTTTAGAAGATTATACAATAAAACTGTATAACTTTTAGTCAGTTTTTAATGTTTTTCCGCGATTATATAATAGAAGAAAGAGAAATTAAAGGGCTATTACGAATGTCATGAACGGAATCTATATCTTTTTTATTCCGTACCGTTTTATGGTGTACAAGGGCTGGAGGTTCAGCCTTATAATTAAATCGGGATACCTTAAGTGGAATTTCTGGCTCGGAGCATCCTGCTAAAAAGAGAAGTGAACAAATAACAGTCATGTACTTTTTAATCATATAATCATAGTCCCCTTTTTCACGTTACGTTTCTTTTGAAGTAAAGAAGCCTTCTGGGTATTCATCATCATCTTCCGTCCCAACATTGTGATATCGGGTGAAGGCAGATTCGAACTCTTCATTGGCGATTAGAAAATCTATAACCTCGTTAATTCGCTCACGGCTTACACGATCTATTAAGACCATATCGCTCGCCCAAAAATACGACCCACCCATACATTCACCGGTCCGTGTATTCTTCTTTCTTAAGGTCTCTATGTTTTTATAAGTAAAAAAGGTCGCAATCCACTTAGAACGGTCAGGGAAAGTTATGACGACGTCAACATTGACATCTTCAATATTCCATTCTTCTGCTGCCCATTCTTCTGCTGAAATCCATATATGTTTTCTGGTATTAACATACATAAAAAATCCCTCCTCTGTGCTTCTGACTACTGGATCATTCACTTTCCGCAACAAGTCCCATTTGAATTGACCTTTGGAAAACATTCAGACCAAGTACGACATTCGCACTTTAATCCGTTTTTCAAAACAACCAACATTGCGTCAATATGCTTCTTTTGTTCCTCTAATTCAGTACACTTGGTATTCGCCATTTGCGTCCATCTTTCAGATGGAGAAACTTGTTCTTCAAAACCTTCTAACAGTAAGGAAATTTCTTGATTAGTAAATCCAGCTAATTGAGCCATTTTTATAAATTTTAATCGGTCGATAACTTCCGGTGTATAACGTCTTTGTCCATTTACTCTTGGAGGTTTTGGAAGGATTCCGATTGACTCAAAAAAACGAATAGCTGAAGGATTAACCTTTGCCTTTTTTGCCAACTCACCAATTGAAAGAAAAGAAACCATCAAAATCACCTCTTGACTTAAAGTTTACTTTAATTATTATACTATAAGAAATATTAGATATTAACAAAAAAAGGAAAAGGAGTTGTTCAATTTTGAAAAAGACGCTAGCAGTAGGATTAGGGGTTCTAGGCTTATGTGCATTATGCTGTGCATTACCCATCCTTCGAATTACAGGAATTGGGGGGATAGTTGGCTTAAGATTTGGTTTTTGGAACTGGGGAGTATTGTTTATTGCAACGGCTTTATCTGGTTTTCTAATTCTAAAAATAGTGAAAAAGAACGGTACTTGTAATGCACGTGCCGATTGCAATTGTTCTTCTAATACATGTAAACATAGCTAATTATCAATAAGGAGGTTTTAAGTAATCAAGGTTGTTTTCGAACAAAGTGTTTGTTATCGCAAAAACCAAATACCAAAGAAGACAGCTAACATAAGGTTAGCTGTCTTCTTTGGTATTCCAATATGGACAAAAAACTTCCACTAACTACTCTTCAAAAAGATCATCCATTAAATCCTCAACTTCCTTGCGAAGTTTATCTGTATCTTCGTTGAGTACCTTGATGCTGTTTTGATTAATTAAGACAACATCTCCAATGGCTGCGTTCTTAGGAAAGTCAGTTTTTTTGTAATCCTTGGTAACGCCATCTACTTCGACAAAAACCCACTCACCCTCAAAACGATCAATGATTATTTCTATAGTAAACGTCGATAATATTTCAGCAATCTTAAGCATATTTTTACCAACAGTCTGTATACCATATCTTTGCCAAAACGGCAAAAATACGGTTTAAATCACAAAAAAACAAAAAAACCACCCTACAATATGTATGGTGGAGACGGTGGGAGTCGAACCCACGTCCAGAAATATCGACACTTAAGCGTCTACGAGTGTAGCCGATATATTCGCAATTCGCTGTGCCATATGCCTATCGACGGGCGTCCGGACAGCTAGTCTGGTTGTTCTCTTCCTTCTTCCTCAGACGGTGGAATCCGGCGTAGCCTGCTAAAAGTGAGTCCGCTACCCTACCACACAGGCAATGGAGGGGCGAACCGCATTAGACTGTTATTAAGCAGCTAGTGCGAAAGAGTTTTGTTGTTTGCCAGTTATAGGCTTTGACGTTTTAACGAGGCCGATCCCCTCGACTCGCAGCCTAAGCTCAAACTATCCCTGTCGAATCCGTAGCGTCCCCGATATAAAAAGAAACGTACGAGAGAATAATCAGCTTACTGCTTATTCAATTGTAGTACTGCTATGAATACATTATAGCATAATTCAGCCGGAGATGCCACATGGGAGTTCTGTCCAGAAGCTCCCGGGGCTACTCTTTCTGGCGGTCGCGGAAGGCCCGCTCGATTTCTCGCTTGGCCTCTTTTTTCTTAAGAGTCTCGCGCTTGTCATAATTCTTTTTACCACGTCCGAGTCCGATTAAAACCTTGGCATATCCATTTTTCAAGTATACCTTCAGCGGCACGAGGGTATAGCCCTGCTCTTTTGTATCGCCGATCAGTTTGTTGATCTCGCGCTTATGGAGCAGCAGCTTCCTTGGCCTCTCGGGATCATGGTTATACCGGTTTCCCTGCTCGTACGGGCTGATGTGCATACTGTAAAGGTACATTTCCCCATTCTGAATACGGGCATAAGAATCCTTCAGGTTGACCCTGCCTGCACGTATCGCTTTGATTTCAGTTCCCTGCAGCACGATTCCTGATTCATATGTTTCTTCTATGAAATAATCATGATGCGCTTTTTTGTTGTTTGTAATCAGCTTTCCTGAACCCTTTGGCATGAGTGCTTCTCTCCCTTAAAAACCTTACTCTGTCTATCCGAGAATTGTATCAAATTTCACGGCCTCCTTCAATGGAGGAAGATGGACCAGGCCATAGCTGCACCTGGTCCATGCTCTTTATTTCTTTTTCTTTTTCCTTTTTGCGGCCGGCGCGTTTTCAAAGAATTTCTTCTTTTTGCGGCGCGGTTTCTTGTCGGCTCCGGCTCCGGAACCTGTGCTTCCGTTTCCGCTGCCATTCCCGCTGCCGCTTCTCCTGCCGCGGCCTTTTTCTCCGCCTGGACCGCCTTTATCATCACGGCGGCGTCCGCCTGTCTTGAATACTTTTCTCTCGCCCGTTTCGCCTTGGCGGTTATTCTTCATGCCGACAATTTCAAAGTCGATCGCTCTTTCATCCTTATTCACGTTAGAAACCCGGATGGTGATTTCATCGCCAATGCGGAATACCTTGGCTGTACGCTCGCCAATCATAGCCAGCTGGCGCTCGTCAAAGCGGTAATAATCATCCGTCATCGCGCTGACATGTACAAGCCCCTCGATGGTATTGGAAAGCTCGATGAACATCCCGAAGCTGGTTACAGAGCTGATGATGCCGTCAAATTCTTCCCCGATTTTATCGAGCATGAATTCAGCCTTCTTCAGGTCGTCTGTTTCCCGCTCAGCATCCACAGCACGGCGTTCCCGCTCAGATGTGTGCTTGGCGATATCAGGCAGCAGGGCGCCCCATTTCGCGCGGGTTTCCGGATCCACTTTTCCTTCGATTAGATACGTCCTGATCAAACGGTGGACGATCAAATCCGGATAACGGCGGATCGGTGACGTAAAGTGAGTATAAAACTCAGTGGACAGCCCGAAATGTCCCAGGCTTTCTGGATCATACTTCGCCTGCTGCATGGACCGCAGCATCACGGTTGAGATGACCATTTCCTCAGGCTTCCCTTCCACTGCCTCAACGATTTCCTGGAGGGCGCGCGGATGAATGGAATTGGCGCTTCCTTTTACGATATAGCCGAAATTCGTTATGAACTCAAAGAACCTGCGAAGCTTATCTTCTTTCGGGTCTTCGTGGATCCTGTAAATGAACGGGACGTCCATCCAGTGGAAGTGCTCAGCAACCGTCTCATTGGCCGCAAGCATGAATTCCTCAATCAGCTTTTCCGCCACCGAGCGCTCGCGGAGGACGACCTCTGTCGGCTGCCCTTCTTCATCCACCAGCACCTTCGCTTCTTTGAAGTCAAAGTCGATGGCACCGCGCTTCATGCGTTTTTCCCTAAGAATCTGAGCGAGCGTCTCCATGTCTTCGAACATCGGGACAAGAGGCTCATACCGGGTGCGAAGCTCTTCATCCTTGTCTACAAGAATCCGGTTCACATCATGGTAAGTCATTCGTTCTGTTGTCTTGATGACGCTCTGGAAGATTTCGTGGCTGACTACCTGGCCTTCCGCATCTATTTCCATATCACAGGAAAGGGTAAAACGATTCACCTTGGGATTCAGCGAGCAGATTCCATTTGATAGTCTGTGGGGAATCATCGGGATAACCCGGTCCACGAGATAAACGCTTGTGCCTCTATCTGCTGCCTCTACATCGATCGGCGAGCCTTCCTGCACATAATGGCTTACATCTGCGATATGGACGCCGAGCTTATAATTGCCGTTCTCAAGTTTAGTGACCGTTACAGCATCATCCAGGTCCTTCGCATCGGCTCCATCAATGGTGACGATCATCTGGTCTCTCAGGTCACGGCGGTCCTTGATTTCACTTTCATCTATCGTATCAGGAACACTGTTGGCCTGATCGATGACTTCCTCCGGAAACGGCACGATAATGCCATGCTTATGGATGACAGAAAGAATATCGACTCCCGGATCATTTTTATGCCCGAGGATCTCAATCACTTCACCCTCTGCGCTCAAGCCGCCGGTTGGATAGGCAATCAGCTTGACGACCACTTTATGCCCCTCGACTGCCCCCATGGAGGAACCCTTCGGGATGAAGATGTCGTTTGCAATCTTTTTATCATCTGCGATCACAAAACCAAAATTCTTGCTCTCGGTATATGTACCCACAATATGGAGGATGCCGCGCTCAATGATTTTCTCGATAGTCCCTTCGCGCCGCGCTCCCGATTTCTCTTCGGATACTCGTGCCAGGACGATATCGCCATGCATGGCGTTCTTCGTTTCGCTTGGAGGGATAAATATATCATCCATGCCAGGCTCATCGGGTATGACAAACGCGAACCCTTTGGCATGGCCGGTCAGTTTGCCCCGTATCAGGTTCATCTTTTCCGGCAGCCCGTATCTGTTATTTCGTGTTCGTACAACAAGTCCTCTTTCTTCCATGTGAACCAGTGCCTTGACAAATTCCTTGAATTCAGAGGAATCCTGAATGCCGAATGCCTCTTCCAATTCCTGGACTGTCAATGGTTTATAGCTGCTTTCCTTCATATATTCAAGCAGGCGGTCTACATGCTGCTGGATATTATCTTCCACCAAAATTCCCTCCTTAAGCCGGTAACATTAATCTTTCCAATCCAAACTCTCTAAAAATGCGTAGACATCCTCATGGAGCTGTTCCTTTTCTTTATCCAGCGTAATGACGTGCCCAGAATCCTGGTACCATTTGATGTGCTTCTCCACAGACTCCGCCTCATTATAGATGATATTGGCGCTGTCCGTATTGATCATGTGGTCGTTGCGTCCCTGAACCACAAACAGCGGAGCATAGATGAGGTCGATCTGTTTCCGGACATCGGCGATCAGCTCCTGAAGGGCTGCCAGCGTATTCATCGGGGTCTGGCTGAATTCCTTCATTTCCTTCTCAATCTCTGCCTCTGATTTTCCTTCCCTCTTCTTATATTCCCGCGCATATTCCAGCACCCCGTGATACATCACTTCTTCGCTTTTGATGTACATGGGTGCACACATTGGTACGATACCCTTTATAGGAACAGTGTAACCTAATTTCAAGGAAAATACGCCGCCAAGCGACAAACCGACTGCGGCTATTTCTTCATAGCCTTTTCCCTTTAAATAATTGTAGGCATCCATGACATCCTGCCACCAGTCTTTTGGACCTGTATGGACAAGTTCCTCCGGCGGGACTCCATGTCCTTTATAATGAGGTGCATGGCAGGTATAGCCGCGCTTTTCAAGATACCTTCCCAGCATGCGCACATCACTTGAGTTGCCGGTGAAGCCATGCAGCATGAGCACGGCACGCTTTCCTCCCCCTTCAAAAGTGAATGGCTGCGGAAGCTTAATTTTCATGTTAAAAGACTCCTTTTTTTGCTTTCTATATTGATACTGTTCCACATTGTGGCGTTCATCATAAGAAAATTTTTTTTGATCGTATTTATTATAAGGGATTCTCCCTGCCCCGGCTGTGATTCAGGCTTGCAACTTTTTCGTGATAAGCAAAAAACCCGGCTTTTGCCGGGTTTTGGATTAGATTAAAGCTTCACATATGAGACCAGGACTGCAAGGACAAAAAACAGAACAGCAAGCACAATCGTAACGCGCTGAAGGATCAGATCCATCCCTCTTGCCTTCTGCTTGCCGAATAGCTGTTCAGCACCGCCGGAAATGGCTCCTGACAGGCCTGCGCTCTTACCGGATTGAAGCAATACGACTATAATAAGTGCAATACAATCAATGACTAATAGAGTAACTAATAATGTGTGCACAAATTCCCCTCCTGAATACAACTGCAGTATTTTAAATGTACCATAAAGTTTCCGGTACTACAACGCTTTCCTCACTTCAAGCTCTCCGCCCATTCCACTATTTTTATGGAAATATGTTTTAGAGCAAGAATTGGGGATAATTTTTATATAACAGCCTTAATACCGGGAGTCCGGATTATGAATAGGGAGGCACCGCCATGTACCTGCAGGGCATACGAACCCTCGACCTGATCAATATAGCATTCAGTTTATTTACAGCCATCACCCTTTTTGCGGTCCAGTCCATATGGTTTGACGGGATCATGCTGATAGCGGCTGCGATCCTGCTTTGGCAGACAAAATACAGCCACCGGAAGCCATTATTGTTTGCAGCGGGCTTTATCAGCACCTGGTATTTCGCCAGCCTGCTCACTCGCCCCCTCCTGATTGATACCATCCATATCAGCCAGTTTAATATACATCCGTTATGGATCCCGGTTATCGCAGCCGGGGCTGGTCTTGCGGCATCTCAGTTCCGGATTGGGACGAGCACACTGACTCTGCTCTGGCTCGCTCTTTATATATTGGCTTCAGTCGAGATGCTCCTCCATAATAAGGGATATATGCTTGCCCGCTACTGGACTCCTTCCATGCTGGCAGACACGATTAATCAATATTTCCCGGTGCTGATCGCCGCCCTTTGCATCGGCATCTTTTTGGAAAAATTCCAGAAGGCTCTGATCATTGACTATATGAGTAACAAATAGAGGGGCACACCTGCCCCTGCTTGTTATCCGAGCTCCTGAGTCACCATGGTGAGGCTGTCAGCCGAGAATGCTACTTCCTCAAAAGCCTTGCCAAGCTCCGTTACGATGCCGGCAAATGCCGCCACTTCTGTTTCCATCCTGTCATTTTGATGCTTTGTTTCCTTCATCGCCGCCATGATCTGCTCAAACTGCTCTCCCGTTTCTTTCATATTTTCATCTCCGATTGTGACCGCTTTATTGATTTGCTCAAGCGAGCCTGTCAGCTTTTGCACCTGGGTGTTCGTATTCAAAATAAGGGAAGAAACATTGGAGACGGATTTTTTCGTTTCATCCGAAAGCTTCCGGACTTCTTCTGCCACAACCGCAAAGCCCTTGCCTGACTCACCGGCCCTGGCTGCTTCAATGGCCGCATTCAGTGAAAGCAGGTTGGTCTGGTCGGCAATGCCGGTCACGATATTCACAATCTCCTGCATATGCTTTGAAATATCAAGAAGAACTTCCACATCATCCAGGGTTGTCTGAACCGTTTCTTTAATGGAAGACATATTTACTTTCTGTTTTTGAAGCTGCTCCTTGCCTTGCTTGGCCCGCTCCTCAGAAAGCGATGCCATGGCGGTTCCCTCACTTGCAAGACCGGCTATTTCCCCCGACCTGGCATTCAGCTGGTGGAAGGAAGCATTGGTTTCTTCAGAGATGGCTGCGAGATTCTGCGATGAACTGGCCACCTGATCGCGGATAATCACTTTTTGCTGTTCTATTTCATTGGTGATCCTTTGAGTTTCACTGTCATATGCCTCAAGCACCAATTGCTGTTCCAAATTCAGTATTTTTGATACAGCCCGGATCGTTTCAAAGTAATCTTTTTTGGATGCTGTGTTATCCTCCACAATGGCTGCAAGGGAGAGGAACAGATCCTGGAAGGCACACATATACCATTTCGTTTGCAGCCCGATCCTGACATGGATGTGGGCGATTTTTGTCCTTTTTTCAAAATACGAGTCATCCACCACACCGTCAAACATTTCTCCGATATGCCGTTTGAGTGTCCCCTTCAACCGTTCGATGGACGAGTTATCATGAATGATGGAAAGCAGGGACGGCTGATGTTCAAGGTTTTCATAAAAGCGGTCCACGATCCAATCGATCTTTTCCGTTACAAATGGCTGCAGAACTTTAATCCTTAATAAATCATCCCGTGTCAGCCCGATCATCGCAATCTGTTTTCTCACATCAGCAGACTGGGGATCAAGGATTACCCCATCTGCTGCTTCCTCTATTAGAATGGTTTTCTCTGACTTCATTTGTTTGGTTTTCTTGAAAAACATTTTGCACCTCATACGGTTTTTACCTTTTTTATCGGATGTTTTTTAAAAAGATTTAGCCCGGCAGGATGATGGCGCACACAAAAAAACGGCCCAGACCTCGTCAGGTCTGGACCGTTTTATATGGAATCAGATTAGCGCTTCAGGTTATAGAAAGACTTCAAGCCGTCATACACAGCAAGCTCTCCAAGCTCGTCTTCGATGCGGAGAAGCTGGTTGTACTTCGCGATACGGTCCGTACGTGACAGGGAACCTGTCTTGATTTGGCCGGCATTGGTAGCTACAGCGATATCAGCGATTGTAGCGTCTTCTGTTTCACCTGAACGGTGGGAAACAACGGCAGTATAGCCTGCACGCTTAGCCATTTCGATCGCGTCGAAGGTTTCAGTCAATGTACCGATTTGGTTAACCTTGATCAGGATGGAGTTGCCTACACCCTGCTCGATGCCTTGAGAAAGCTTCTTGGTGTTGGTTACGAACAGGTCATCACCGACAAGCTGAACTTTGCTGCCAAGACGGTCTGTAAGCAGCTTGTGGCCTTCCCAGTCATTTTCGTCCAATCCATCTTCGATAGAGATGATCGGGAACTCGTTGACAAGCTCTTCATAGAAGTTAACCATATCTTCAGAAGACAGTCCGTTGCGGCCTTCGCCTGCAAGGTCATATTTGCCTGTTTCTTTGTTATAGAATTCAGATGAAGCAACGTCCATCCCAAGAAGGATGTCTGTGCCTGCTTCATAGCCTGCATTTTTAATGGCTTCAATGATTACTTCAAGTGCTTCACGGTTAGAGCCAAGGTTTGGAGCAAAGCCGCCTTCGTCACCAACAGCTGTGTTCAAGCCCTTGCCGCTAAGAACCTTTTTAAGAGAGTGGAATACTTCAGCACCCATACGAAGTGCTTCCTTGAACGTAGGAGCTCCAACAGGAAGGATCATGAATTCCTGGAAGTCTACATTGTTGTCAGCGTGAGATCCGCCGTTGATGATGTTCATCATTGGAGTCGGAAGCTGCTTGGCATTGAATCCGCCAAGGTAACGGTACAATGGAAGACCCACAGAATCTGCAGCAGCATGTGCGGCAGCCATGGATACACCAAGAATGGCGTTAGCTCCCAATTTGCCTTTGTTTTCAGTGCCGTCAAGTGCGATCATCGCACGGTCGATGCCGGCTTGGTCTGTTACATCCATGCCGATCAGTTCATCAGCAATAACGTCATTTACGTTAGTAACAGCCTGCTGAACACCTTTTCCAAGATAACGGGATTTGTCGCCGTCACGAAGCTCAACAGCTTCATATTCACCAGTTGATGCACCAGATGGGACGATTGAACGGCCAAAGAATCCAGACTCCGTCATAACTTCTACTTCTACAGTCGGATTTCCGCGGGAATCAAGTACTTCGCGAGCGTATACATGTGTAATGAATGGCATAGTAAAAACTCTCCTTTTAATGAAAAATTATTTTTTAATAATAGAATTACCGGACATTTCTGCTGACTTTTCAAGGCCCAGCAGTTCAAGCATTGTCGGGGCCAGATCGCCAAGGATTCCATCTTCACGCAGTGAGATGCCTTCCTTGGTTACAATGACCGGCACCGGATTTGTCGTATGGGCAGTCATTGGATTGCCTTCAAGCGTTACAACTTCATCAGCGTTCCCATGGTCTGCCGTGATGATCGCAGAACCGCCTTTTGCAGTGATCAAATCGATGATCCTGCCCAGGCATTCATCCACCGTTTCAATGGCCTTGATGGTAGGCTCAAGCATTCCTGAATGGCCGACCATATCAGGATTGGCAAAGTTCAGGATGATCGCATCGAAGTTATCTTCCTCGATTTCCTTAAGAAGGGCATCCGTCACTTCATAAGCACTCATCTCAGGCTTCAGGTCATATGTAGCCACCTTCGGAGAATCGATCAAAATCCGTTTCTCCCCAGGGAACTCAGCTTCACGGCCACCGCTCATGAAGAACGTGACATGCGGATATTTCTCGGTTTCGGCTATCCTAAGCTGGGTTTTGCCAGCCTGGGAAAGAACCTCTCCAAGTGTATTATCCAGGTTTATCGGCTGAAATGCCACATATCCCTTCACCGTTTCAGAAAAATGAGTCAGGCAGACAAAGAACAGGTCCTTCGGCGGCTTTGGTCCGCGGTCAAAAGAACGGAAATCATCATTCGTGAACGTATTTGAGATTTGGATAGCACGGTCAGGACGGAAATTATAGAAGATCACCGCATCATTATCTTCAATGACAGCGAGCGGCTGTCCTTCTTCGCCCGTGATGACAGACGGCAGGACGAATTCGTCAAAAATTCCGTTTCGGTATGAATCCTCCAGGCATTCCATAGCCGAGCTGTAAACCGGCCCATCGCCGTATACCATCGCACGATAGGATTTTTCAACCCTATCCCAGCGCTTGTCGCGGTCCATGGAGTAGAAGCGGCCTGACAATGTAGCAATTTTGCCGACTCCTGTTTCCTTCAGGACTTCCTCAGTCTGGCGGATGAAGCTCTCAGCTGATTTCGGCGGAACATCCCGGCCGTCAAGGAAGCCGTGGATATATACCTTCTCAAGACCGTGGGCAGCTGCCATTTTAACCAGTGCAAACATATGGTCAATATGACTGTGCACGCCGCCGTCTGAAAGAAGCCCGAACAAGTGCAGGTTTGTTCCGTTCTTTTTCGCATGATTGATTGCACTCATCAGGGTATCATTCTTTTCGAATTCACCCTTGCGGATGGCAAGATTCACACGGGTCAGACTCTGATAAACAATACGGCCTGCGCCGATATTCAAGTGGCCGACCTCGGAATTCCCCATCTGACCCTCCGGCAGGCCGACAGCCTCACCGGACGCTGTCAGATGTGAATGGGGATACTTTTCCCAGAGACGGTCAAAGTTCGGTTTCTTCGATTGTGCTACTGCATTGCCTTTTACTTCATCCCGGCAGGCAAAGCCGTCCAGGATGATCAGTGCTACTGGAGACTTAGCCATTCTTTCCACCCTCTAAGAGCTGCAGGAAGGAATCTGCTTCAAGGCTTGCACCGCCAACGAGTGCACCGTCGATATCAGGCTGGTCCATATATTCGCGGATGTTTGCCGGCTTCACGCTTCCGCCGTACTGAATGCGGACAGCCTCGGCTGCTTCCTGCGAGAACTGCTCAGCGATGACAGACCGGATATGGGCACATACTTCATTGGCATCCTGTGCTGTAGAAGATTTGCCTGTTCCGATCGCCCAGATAGGTTCATAAGCGACCACTGTGCTTTTCACCTGATCCTCTGTAAGGCCGGTCAATGCTTTTTTCACCTGATTGCCGACAAGCTCATTCGTCTGTCCGCTCTCACGCTCTTCAAGCGTCTCACCGCAGCAAACGATTGGTGTCAGATTGTATTGGAAAGCAGCAAGGGTCTTCTTGTTAACGCTCTCGTCGGTTTCGTTGAACATTTCCCTGCGTTCAGAGTGGCCAAGGATTACATATTGTACCCCAAGGTCCTGAAGTGCGGCAGGGCTTGTTTCCCCTGTGAAAGCACCGCTTTCCTCGAAGTGCATGTTCTGTGCTCCGACTTTAAGCTCGCTTCCCTGTGTAATCTGCACCAGGCTGTCCAAAAACAGCGCAGGGGAGCAGACAACCGCTTCTACTGAATCAGCTGAAGGGATGAGGCCTTTGACTTCTTCAACAAAGCTCTTCGCTTCGTCACGCTTTTTATTCATTTTCCAGTTTCCAGCAATAATAGGTTTACGCATATTACCACCCTTTCCGTTACTTACTGGTCTTACTTATCGTTCAAGGCTGTTACGCCAGGCAGTTCCTTGCCTTCCATGAACTCAAGTGATGCACCGCCGCCGGTTGAGATGTGAGACATTTTTTCAGCCAGGCCGAACTTCTCGACCGCCGCTGCAGAGTCTCCTCCGCCGATCACGCTGAACACGCCGTCTGCTTCTGCAAGGGCTTCAGCTACCGCGCGGGTACCATTAGCAAACACATTCAGTTCGAATACACCCATTGGTCCATTCCAGATCACAAGCTTGGAGTTTTTAATTACTTCAGCATACGTTGCTCTGGTTTTCGGTCCGATATCCAATGCTTCCCAGTCAGATGGAATCTCTGTAATGCTGACTTCCCGGGTATTGGCATCCTCTGAGAAATCGTCTGCGATGATAACGTCCTCTGGCATATAGAAGTTCACATTTTTCTCTTTGGCCTTTTCAATGAAGGATTTAGCCAGGTCGATTTTATCTTCTTCAAGCAGGGACTTCCCAATTTCGTGTCCCTGGGATTTTATGAAAGTATAAGCAAGTCCGCCGCCGATGATCAGGTTGTCCACCTTATCAAGGAGGTTCTCGATGACGCCGATTTTATCCTTGACCTTCGCTCCACCCACAATGGCCGTGAAAGGACGATCCGGATTCGAGAGCGCTTTGCCAAGTACATCAAGCTCTTTCTGCATCAACAGTCCGGCAACGGCAGGAATGTTCTTCGCAATTCCTTCAGTTGAAGCATGGGCACGGTGTGCGGCACCGAATGCGTCATTCACATACACATCCGCAAGCTCAGCAAACGCCTTGGCCAGTTCAGGGTCATTTTTTTCTTCCCCCGGGTAAAACCTGACGTTCTCAAGAAGAAGGACGTCACCTTCAGACATGCTGCTGATTTCTTCTTTGACAGAATCACCGTATGCTTCGTCTGTTTTTTTCACTTGAACATCTAATAGCTCGCTCAGGCGGCCTGCTACAGGATTCAGCCTCAGTTCCTCCACTGCCTGCCCCTTAGGACGGCCGAGGTGGCTGGCGAGGATAACCTTCGCTCCCTGCTCTCTTAAATACTGAATGGTTGGAAGAGCAGCTCTGATTCTCGTATCATCCGTTACTTCGCCATTTTGCATAGGTACGTTAAAGTCGACGCGGCAGAATACCCGTTTGCCCTTAACATCAATATCCTTGATTGATTTCTTATTCATGAACCAAAGACCTCCTCATTAAATAGACCGGGGCTGTTCCCACTTGTCATCTGCCCCAGGTTTCACCTGTTAAAGCTCTTAGCTGTTGTTCAAAAAAAAGGGGAAGAAGGGCATAAGTCCCCGCTCCCCTTATTCCTAAATATTATAGCTATATTTATTCATAAAGCCTAATATTAAGTGGTTTTCAGTTTATTAAAAACCTTTTTTTGCGATGAAGTCGATCAGGTCTACAACACGGTTAGAGTAACCAGTTTCGTTATCGTACCAAGAAAGTACTTTTACCATGTTGCCTTCCATAACCATTGTAGACAATGCATCTACAGAAGAAGAGTATGTGCTGCCGTTGTAGTCAGTAGATACAAGCGGAAGCTCGTTGTACTCAAGGATTCCTTTAAGATCGCCTTCAGCAGCTTCCCTAAGGGCTGCGTTCACTTCTTCAACAGTAGTGTCTTTTTCAAGCTCAGCTACAAGGTCAACCACTGATACGTTTGGTGTAGGCACACGCATTGCCATACCGTTCAGCTTGCCTTTAAGTTCAGGAAGTACAAGGGCAACCGCTTTTGCAGCACCAGTAGTAGTCGGGATAATATTCTCGGCTGCTGCACGTGCACGGCGGTAGTCCTTGTGCGGAAGGTCAAGGATCTGCTGATCATTTGTGTAAGAGTGAACAGTAGTCATCATGCCGCGTACGATTCCAAACTTCTCATGAAGTACTTTTGCAAACGGCGCAAGGCAGTTTGTTGTACAAGAAGCGTTAGAGATAACATGGTGGTTATCTGCATCGTACTTGTCGTTGTTTACACCCATAACGATTGTGATATCTTCATCGTTTGCAGGAGCAGAGATGATGACTTTCTTAGCGCCGGCTTCAAGGTGCTTAGCTGCATCGTCACGCTTAGTGAAACGGCCAGTAGATTCAACAACCACTTCTACTCCAAGGTCGCCCCAGCCAAGTTGTGCAGGATCGCGCTCAGCAAGTACTTTAATTTTTTGGCCGGCAACTAATAGTGAATCACCGTCAACTGTTACTGATTCAGATAGAGTTCCGTGAACTGTATCATACTGCAGCAGGTGAGCAAGCATAGCTGCATCTGTAAGGTCGTTGATTGCCACGATTTCAACCTCTGGGTTCTTAAGAGCCGCGCGGAATACGTTACGTCCAATACGTCCAAATCCGTTAATACCAACTTTTACTGTCATTTAAAAAATCCTCCTTTAATATTAGGGAATCATTATTTTAATAAATATATCTTAAAAGGCTTAGCCCTTTAATAACTCGTTTGCGACTGATTCGTCGGTGATAAGGGTGGTTGTTGATGGTGCCATTTTCAGGTATGCCCTGATTGCCTTGGCCTTCGAGCTTCCGCCCGCGACAGCAATCACACTGTCTGCATGCTCCAGGTCTTCCTTTTGAATGCCAACTGTATGGACCTTGTGGACAATTTCGCCGGCTTCGTTGAAATAATACCCAAAGGCTTCCCCTACAGCATTTCCTGCTTCAATCTTATCCATGACCTCCGGCGACGATCTGCGGCGGCTCGCCATTACTTTGGCATCGCCTATACCATGGACCACAATATTCGCCCGCTTAATCAAGGAAATCACTTCTTTGATGGCCGGCTCTTTCATGAAAGAGAAATAAGCTTCCTTGCTTACCTGTTCAGGCACATACAGCACCCGGCAGGCGGAATTCATATTCGCTGCCATATTGGCCGCTATCGTGTTCGCCTGGTTCTCCATATCCTCGCCAAGTCCGCCTCTTGCTGGTACAAAGAGCGTCCGGCGCGGATCCGGCGTCAGCATTCCGGCTACAGCCGCAAGCGTCGATCCGCCAGTCACAGCGATGATATTATCACCCGATAAATTCCTTTTTATACAAGAAGCACATTCTTTTCCCAATTCATTTTTGACCCCGGGTGCGCCATCACTGTTGCCGCTGACTATAATAACTTCTTTAATGGAATAGGAACGGGCTAAAAGCTCTTCCTTTTTGTCTATACCCATTACCTCTCGCATTACACCATTTAATTTCTCCAAAAGAACAAGTCCCGAATCAGTGACGTTCATTCCCGACGGAAGAATGTTGATAAGGTTTTGGTCTTTGAGAAATTCTACTTCTGCACGCAGAGTCCGTTCAGTAAGGTTAAGACTGGCTGCCAGGTTCCGCCGGCCTACAGGCTGCATCAATTTTATGTAACGTAGGATCTGGTAGCGCTTTTGCATGACATCCATTAAATCAGGCAGCAGCTTTTTTTGAACCTCAATTAATGAGCGCATCTCTTGACTCCTTTAATAGCCGCAACAGGCTGGTCAATTTTAGTCCCGCATAGACATATTATGTCCCGCATGCCGTAAAAAAAATACCCCTGTTTCAACATTTATTCTAACAGGAGTATATGCAATGTTCAACTGATATGTTCAGGTTTTTTTCTGCAAACGCTTACTGTACCAAGGGATTGAGCTTATCCCCTGCCCAGCTGTCCTATGAGCGCGGCACCATCTATCTGCCCGTATTGCAGAACTTCCCCCTTCCATTCCACCACAGGAATCATAAGGCCGAAACGCTCCACAAGCTCATCGCTTGAATGGATATCAATTTCTTTTATCGAAATATCATGTTCTGCCCCGAGCACCTCCAGCACATCCTTCGCCTTGGTGCAAAGCGGGCATTGTGATCTTGTATAAAAAATCAGTTCTGTCATAACTCCATCCCTGCCTGTCTAATATCGCTTCCGTTTGGAAGAAGAAGGTATATTAAGAAGGTCGCGGTACTTGGCGACCGTCCTCCTCGAAAGAAGGATTCCTTTTTCCTTTTTTAATATATCAGAAAGATCCTGATCTGATAACGGCTTCGTCTTCTCCTCGGATTCAATCAGCCGCACAAGCTCCCTTTTGACAGCCTCCGCCGACATCTCACCCGAGGACACGGACTGAATGTGTGCAGTAAAAAACGCACGAAGCTCCACCGTCCCAAACGGCGCCTGCACAAACTTATCCCGCACCGCCCGGCTCACCGTCGACTCATGGATCCCCAGCTCATCCGCCACTTCCTTCATGGTCATCGGCTTAAGACTGGCAAGCCCCTTCATGAAACAGGGCGCCTGCTTCTCCACAATCAGCTTCGTCACTCTTAAAATCGTCTCCCGCCGCTGAAGCAGGCTTTTGGAGATCCACTGATACTCCTGCCATTTCTCCTGGAGGAATTTACTCACACCATGCTCACGCGATGACTTCAAGGAATCATAATAGTCCTGATTCAGGCTCCAGCCAGAGCCTCTTTCCACAAGCGCGACCTGAAGCCTGCCGTCCTTATGCTCCACTTTCACATCCGGCACCGCATACGCGGGCTTCTCCGACTGGAATGACGCACCCGGCCTCGGATTCAGCGTCAGAACGAAATCCTGCGCCTCCTGGATATCCTGAAGCGTGATGCCAAGCTTCTTCGCGAGATCCTTCCACCGCTTTTCCGCAAACAGCATAAAATGCTCCCCGAGGACTGCTTCGGCATACTGCTTCCCCCCCTTCATCCGTCCGGCCTGAAGCAGCAAGCATTCCTGGAGACTTCGGGCCCCTACACCGGCAGGCTCCAACCCCTGAATATATCCAAGGCAGCGCTCCACCATCTCCGCATCACAGCCCGCCATATCTGCAACATCTGCTAAATCCGCCCGCAGATAGCCATTTTGATCAAGATTCAGAATCAGGCCCTTCAGCACCCGCTTCTCCTCTTCATCCCGATTCTGCAGTCCTACCTGAATCCATAAATAATCATGAAGCGAAACCGGCGGCCCGCCGATCTGCTCAAGCCAATATGATGCATCACGCTCACGCGGCGCCCTCCGCCGCCCGGCGCCTCCCGTCCCTCCAAAAGAAGATGCTGGCTCCAGCTGAACAAGCGGATTCTCCACCGCCCGCTCCTCCAAAAAAGACGCCAGCTCCTGCGACGAATACTGAAGCAAAGCAATCGCCTGACTCAGCTCCTGCGTCATCGAAAGCCGCAGACCCTGCTGCTGAAACAACCCATTCCCCAGTTCCATCCAAACGCCCCCTCTACCTTCCCCCATTATAAAATAAAAAGGCAGACAATGGATATGTAAACGTTTCCAATTATAAAAGCGGAGGACGGTGCTTTTCAGGATATACTTATCAAAAGCAGAATGATGCAGGCACATTAATAGCCAATAAGAGATTGGTGAAAAGCAGCCGCCTGACAGACGTAAAGCGGGCGGCAGTAAAAGGCCGCCCTTGCCTTTTACTGCTGGCCGACTTATGGCCGAAGGCGGCAGTCCGGAGCTGGACAACATAAAAGCGGAAAGCGGTGCCTTCCAAGTTCCCTCTATATTCTCGCACTGATTGCCAGCCTGGTCCGGATGCTGGAAATTATCAGGAAGGCAGAGGCCTGGGAGTGTTATCTGCAAGTGAATTGTGGAGTACCGCAAGTAAATCCCCCGTTTCCACAAGTAAACGATCAGCTTCCGCAAGTAAATTTAAAAATTCGCAAGTAAGTTCACTATATCGGCAAGTAAGTTGTTCATTTCCGCAAGTAAATATTGTTTTAAGCCTTAGGATTCACTCCAGTGACAGTCAAGTCATCTCGCGTAACACTTTTTTGATAAAATCATCTTGTTTTTTAAGCTATATAGCTTTTTATCGCATGAATTTAGTTCAAATCGCTGAATAGCAAAGGAATTTTGAGATTTGACAATTTCCCTGCAATATCGAAATAAAGCCATTTTGCCAAAGATGGTTTAGAATTAATATGTTTATTATTCTGCCGCGTGCCTTTAAAACGAAATGGACCAAGACTAATAAACCCCGGCAAATGGTTACCATACTTAAATAAGGGTAAATAACTTATTACTTCTCTCTGCTTAATACCCCACGCTAAGTTTTCCTTGGACAAGGAGGGTTTGGTGGGAGGTGATAGGTTTGAGGAAAGTCTATGGAATAGCAAAATTAATCGTTTACCTGGATTCAGTGGGATACCCTCTTACTGAGCAGGAAATCCTCAGTCTTATACACAACAGAGAATTACCACATCATAAGTCTGTCAGCAATCTTATTATTTTCAACCTTGACCATATCGACTGGTGGATCAGTCAGCGGTTAACTCCATAGAAGAAGCCCTGCTCATGCAGGGCTTTTTTTAGTTTTTCTATTAAATCCGCTCTTTTTCTATCATTTTTCCTAGTACGCATTTTCACTGTGCAGCGTATAAGACTGTGTAAGAAAAGGCGGGGTATATATGAGATATTACCAGAGTTCAGATGATGCGGCCGCAGCGCTGCGTGGACAAAGACACAATGAGAGCTTTCAATGCAAAAATCAAAATTATAAGTCGTACCTTTAGCTGTGGAGGCCAGCCTGTGGCAGATGCTGCCGCCAGCTTCCAAGTTTCTCCTGATCTTGGCATAACCATTCTCTCGGCAACCGCTAATCGCAAGACTAAAGTAACTGTAAAAGATGTAGTTGATAACTCTTCTAGATAAAGTAAAAAAAGAGAACCAAAACTTGAAACTGGTCCTCTTTTCTATTATTTAATTAGAGTAAGCTTTCTATTAAAAAATCGCTGAAGGATTAAATTGTATCTTCAAAAAAGTAATTAGCTTGGACTTTAATAGTACCGGAATAAGGTGCACCAAAACCGAATACCGTTATACGTGTAAGATCATCGTATACGAACGTAAGTGAAGATCTTCCATTAATGGTCTGTGTAATGTTGCCTGTACTTCTCTCAAAGATAACGTTTATTGGCGCATCGCTAAAGTTTTCGATTGTCCCAGCTGCCAATACCCGCAGAGTGTTTGGCTCAACATCAAAAATGACATTGCCCACTGTATTCGAAGTCCCAGCAAACGGGGCACAGTTCTCAAACACTTTTCTTTCTACCTCTCTATCTTTAGGCCTTTTAGGACATGGATTCTTATGCTTATTACATTCCTTACATGCCAAATCAATCATTCCTTTCCTATTGATCTAATATACGATATGTAAAACCTACGAGGTTTGTATGGACAAACTGACGAAAATTCGCCCTATTTCAAATTTGCATACGAATTCAATGTGTTTATAATAGTGGAAACAAGGGAGCCCCAGTTTTCATAGAGATGCCTCCGCAGTTCTTTTACGGTCATTCCATCTATTCCGTGACTTTCTTTGTCTCGCTGCTTCAGTCGGTATTGGTTCCGCCCTTCTCCTGTCGGCTCAAGTCTTTTGGGTACTAAGGCTTCCGCTGACTTCTGGCTGTTCAGCAGCCCATTACTGGGCAGGTTACCAAGGGTACTTGGTATACCAGCCAGATCACCCCAGGTAAGAGTGAAATCTTTCCCTCCACCTAACTGCTTCAGCTACCCAATGACACATTCGGCAGTATGGGCTTTACCTTATATAGCAGACTCACATAATGACACTCAGCCTTATATGAAGTTTGTATTCCTCAGACCGGCGGTATGCCGCCCGCTTCTTTCAGATTCCAAGTCGCCCTGGATACCCCCTGCGTTAAGCTAACCGTTACTACTGCCTTTACGGTTTGGGACTCGCACCCTATAGATTACGCCATGCCGGGCGCATTAATAAAAAAGCATTCACATGACGTGAATGCTCCTCTTAATTGCCACTCCATATTTTTTTGAATTTCATTTATTCTTTTTCGCTATTCCTCTATTTCGTAGGATTTGCCAGTACTATTGTCAAAAACTAATAATAATTCATGCTCTTCTCGGGAATAACCCTTTGTTCCTTACTACAGATAATTAGTCCAATTCCACTAAGGGCTATGCTCTATGGCAGATATTTATATCTAATGTGAACGGTTTAATAATGGTTTTAGATCTCAAACCAATTTATTAAATACAGAATATAATTCTCCAATTATTAAGCCCTGATATAACTATTGAATGAATTTCTATAAAGTACAAATTCCAGGAATCACTTTCTGTTGGAATTACAGGCGTTGATAAGTATTTAGCAATTGGTAAATCCATAATTTTAGTAATCGCTAAGTTCTATACTCCCTTAAAGAACAAGGATTGATCTATTTTGTTTGCTATATCACTAAACCTAAGTGGCAGTCAAAGTTAAGTCTGCTTCATCAATGTATCTGCCTTACTGGTTGAAGCAACTTCTCTTTCCTCATTTACTCCAGCAACTGCTGCAATATATCCTTGCTCAATGTTTTCTTCCGATAAATTTAAAGAACCAAAGATATCTTCTAAATTGGGATAACACTTAACAATACTAGTTGTAAATTTTTCTTTTATTAAATGAATACCTTCATCCCGAATGTTCTGACTTACTTCATCCCGTTTCTGTTTACATACGGCCAGAAAGAAACACAATAAAATAATAAATAAGCCCTTCTTCACACACTCTCTCTATTTTGAGGAGATTGATGTGGCGGCTGGAGGATTTAACTCCTGTGAAAATCCAATCTGAATAAAGGTAATTTGCTAATGCTTATAATGGTGAATCATGCGGATCTCCTTCTAGTTTGTTTAATTACCTTATCATAGAACATGACTGTGTCAGGAGAGTGGGCTTGAATTTGCCGTGCTATAAAAACTCAATATGAGCATGTTCGTAAGCCTATATTTCTATTTCTGGTATAGATTGTAATTGTTGAAGTGAATGTATTACCGTCTTATTTGTGATTTCTTTTCTCGTCTAGTGATAGGGGACCTCCTTTACTATTCAAAGGAGCGTTTTTATATTGCTGGTTATTATTCGCAGTATTTAAAACAAGAAATTCAGATACAAAAAAAGCGTCTCCACGAACTATCAATTCGCAGAAACGCTTGATTTGTAAGCCTTTAAAGTACGCCCTCGGCAGGAATCGAACCCACATCTTAAGAACCGGAATCTCACGTGCTATCCGTTGCACCACGAGGGCAAGTTATTAATGTTCCCAGAAAGATATTATATTTCACTTCCAAGCTTTTTGCAAGGTTAAATTATGTTTAAAACGGATAAGTTTGGGTATCATGGTTAAAGTATTTAATTTGCTGCTAAAAGGGCAGGCTTTTACTTAGTATTTACTACATAGCGGAATTTATGTCGAAGGAAACTTTGTGTAAATTGCAGTGTAACGTTTGACCTAAATTGACCAATAAGTGTATCATATGGTTAGGATGAATAATCCATTTGGGTTACTTGTTTAAAGGAGGAGAAATTAGATGAATTTAATTCCTACAGTAATTGAACAGACAAACCGCGGTGAGCGTGCTTATGATATTTATTCACGCCTGCTTAAGGACCGTATTATCATGCTCGGAAGCGCAATCGATGACAATGTGTCTAACTCTATTGTAGCACAGCTTTTGTTCCTTGAAGCGGAGAATCCTGAGAAGGATATCTATCTGTACATTAACAGCCCGGGCGGCAGCATCACTGCCGGTATGGCTATCTATGATACAATGCAGTTCATCAAGCCTAAGGTTTCTACGATCTGCATTGGCATGGCTGCATCCATGGGTGCATTCCTGCTTGCAGCTGGTGAAAAGGGCAAACGTTATGTGCTTCCTAACAGTGAGGTTATGATCCATCAGCCGCTTGGCGGAGCACAGGGTCAGGCTACCGAGATCGAGATTGCCGCGAAACGCATTCTCTTCCTTCGTGAAAGATTGAATCAGATTCTTTCTGAGCGTACAGGCCAGCCTCTTGAGGTTATTTCACGCGATACAGAGCGCGATAACTTCATGACTGCTGAAAGAGCCGTAGAATACGGCCTGGTTGACAAGATCATGACTCGTAATGACCTTGAAAAGGGAAAACTGGATAAATAATTTAAAAAGAGGCTCTGCTCCCTTTTGGGGAGCGGAGCCTCTTCTAATTAATCCTGTTTTTGGACAAACGCTTGCAGCGCTTCGAGCGCTTCTTCTTCATCATTGCCCTCAGCCACAAGCTTGACTTCTGTACCCGCGCTTACCGCAAGGCTCATCAGTCCCATGATGCTCTTTGCATTAACCTTTTTCCCATCCTTCTCCAGGAACACATCGGCTGAATACCGGTTTGCTTCCTGGACAAAAAGTGCGGCCGGCCTTGCCTGCAATCCGGTTTTCAATCGCACCTGCACTACTTTTTCTACCATCTGCTTTTTCCTCCCCTGCACCTTTTTATTATTTATGTTGTAAAACAGTTGAGTATTATCTTTATTTATCCTAAGTTTCAAAGATGTAAGCGCGGTGTGTGCAATTTCATGAAATCGGTTCCCCGACCCGGAGCTTTTCAGCAATCTCATCGATTTTCCGAAGCCTGTGGTTGATCCCAGACTTGCTGATGCTGCCGCCGGATACCATTTCCCCAAGCTCTTTCAGGGTTATATCCTGATAAGCCACCCTGAGCTCAGCAATTTCCCGCAGCTTGTCAGGCAGCACACTCAGGCCGATAGTGGATTCAATGAGCTTAATGTTTTCCACCTGCCGGAGCGAGGCACCGATGGTCTTATTAAGGTTGGCAGTTTCACAATTGACGAGCCGGTTGACCGAGTTCCTCATATCCCTGACGATCCTGACATCCTCAAACCTGAGGAGTGCACTGTGTGCGCCAATGATATTCAAGAATTCGGCTATCTTTTCCGCTTCCTTCAGGTACGTGATATAGCCTTTTTTGCGCTCCAGCGTTTTGGCCTTCAAGTCGAATCCATTCATCAATTCACAAAGCTTATCATTGTGCTCCTTGTACATGGAGGCAATTTCCAGATGATACGAAGAAGTTTCAGGATTATTGACCGAGCCTCCCGCAAGGAATGCCCCTCTGAGGTAAGAGCGCCTGCAGCACTTCTTAGCTATCAATTCGCTTGAGATGTCGTGGTGGATGGTGAAGCCCTCGCCGATAATCTTCAGGCTGAGGAGGATTTCCTGGGCCATCTGCGAAAGACGGACTATGTAGACATTGTTTTTCTTCAGCTTCATCTTCTTCCGTACGAGCAGTTCTACCTGCACCTCAAAGCTTTTCTTTAACAGCGTATAAATCCTTCTCGCGATTGCCGCGTTTTCAGTCTGGACATCTACCACCAGTTTCCGGTTTGAGAAAGATATGCTGCCGTTCATCCGGATTAAGGCTGACAGTTCGGCACGCGCACAGCAATCCTTCATCTCCAAAGTGGTGAGTTCTTTTTTTGTTTCTGATGCAAATGACAATTTGTATTCACCTCCTGTTGTATCCTTGATCTATTCTAAATTCCGAAAATTACCTATTTGGATTCCTTTAATAAAATTTCATACAAAATTTCTGCGACCTTTGTGGTGTCATGACGGACCACATTGCCATCATAGCTGACAATCGGCTCCTGCAGGACCTCGACGCCAAGTTTATCCAGACGTTCAAAGTCATAGACAACCGGCTTTGCATATTCCTCTTTATACTTCAGCTTGGCGCTTTGCGGGATTTCTTCATTATTCACAAGCACCGAGTCGATAAAGGCACAATCCATATGGTCATAAATAGCTTCAATATGGTCGCTTGCTGTAAAGTTGAGCGTTTCTCCAGCCTGGGTCATGAGATTGCAGATATACACCTTCTTCGCAGGCGCGCTGCATACCTCCCGCCCAAGCTCCGGTACCAAAAGATTGGGGAGGATGCTTGTATAGAGGCTCCCAGGCCCGATGACAATCAAATCGGCGCTCCGGATTTCATCTATTGTTTCTGAAAGCGGTTTAATATCTTCAGGAGTCAAAAACACCCGTTTGATTTTCTTTCCATACTGAGGTATTTTCGATTCACCCGTCACAATCGTACCGTCTTCCATCTCCGCATTCAGGACAACAATCTGGTTTGCGGCCGGAATGACCTTGCCGCGGACATTCAGGACCTTGCTCATTTCCTGGATGGCATGGACAAAATCCCCGGTAATGGAGGTCATGGCTGCAATGATCAGATTGCCAAGCGAATGGCCTGTCAGTTCCTCGGAACGGCTGAACCGATGCTGAAACATCTGCTCAACGAGCGGTTCCACATCAGACAGGGCAGCCAGGACGTTCCTGACATCTCCGGGCGGTGGAATCTGCATATCATCCCTAAGCCGGCCGGAGCTTCCCCCATCATCCGCAACGGTCACGATTGCTGCTATATCGATTGGGTATTTCTTCAAACCCCTGATTAAAACCGGCAGGCCTGTTCCACCGCCTATGATTACAATTTTCGGCAAACGGTCATTTGGCATCGGTGAGTCCCTTCCTTTTCTCAATGTCCCGGTGGGTGATCTTGGTGTAGTAATCCTTTTTGAAGAAGTGGCCGATATATTCCGCAAGGGCGACGGAACGGTGCTGGCCGCCCGTACATCCGATGGCGATGATCAGCTGCGCCTTGCCTTCCCTTTTATATTGAGGAAGCATGAAACCGAGCAGGTCTGTGACTTTTTCCAGGAACTTCTGCGTTTCGCTCCATTTCAGAACATACTGATTGACATCATCATCAAGGCCTGTCTTCGGCCTCATGGCGTCTATATAATGAGGATTGGGCAGGAATCTGACATCGAAGACCAGGTCGGCATCAATCGGCAGGCCGTGTTTGAACCCGAAGCTCATCACATTCACCATGAAGGTGCTGCTGTTGTTTACCGAAAACTCATCCAGAATCTTCTCTCTCAATTCGCGGGGCTTAAGATTGGTCGTGTTAAAAATGTATCTTGCCCGGCCTTTTAGGTCCTCAAGTATCTCCCGCTCCTGCTGTATCCCTTCAAGCGGCCGGCCCGCCGGTGCCAAAGGGTGTGTCCTTCTTGTTTCCTTGTATCTGCTGACAAGGACCGAATCCTCTGCATCAAGGAAAAGGATCTGCGGGGTAATCCATGCATTTTCACTCACCGAGTCCAGGGCGCTCGACAGGTGTTCAAAGAACTCCTTGCCGCCGCGCAGGTCCATCCCCAGGGCAACTTTGTTCATCTTGCTGCCTGAGTCCTTCATCAGTTCAAGGAACTTGGGAAGAAGTGTAGGCGGCAGATTATCCACACAGAAAAAGCCCAGATCCTCAAAGCTTTGAATGGCTACCGTTTTACCCGCGCCGGACATGCCTGTAATTATCACCAGCTGTATATCGTTAGACGAGCCGCTCATTTGTGTTTCCCCTCTTTCCTTTCGACCGGACTAACTCGGGTCGAGTCTATATGAAATCAATGAAAAATCCTGTGTGTATGTGAATGTGCCATAAATGATGCCAGTCCCATGCACCATATAATCCAGTATATGGTGATCTCCGGCCGCCATCGGAAGCCTGCTGATCTCATCGAGAGGCTGCCAGGACAGCTCCCCTTCATCAGACTCTTCTAAATTTACACCGTCAAAATCTGTGGCATAAAAGGTGAACATCATCCACTCGGAAAGCACCTGGTCGCCATCCTTCATGATAAACGTGAAAATTCCTTTGATTTTTGGGTTTTTCAGGTAGATTCCCGTTTCTTCCCTATATTCACGGATACACGCATCCCTGATCGATTCGCCGGGCTCCATTTTCCCGCCGGGCGCAACAAACCAGCCCCGGCGCGGCTTTTTCAGCATTAACGCATGATTATTATGAACCAATAAACAATTTGTAACGCGCTGCACCGTTCCTCACCTCTTACTAAAGCATTGAAAAACTATATATAACAAGCTGTCTATCCAGCTTATGATGTGCTAAAAAATTCTATTTCATTTCATTATACTATTTTTGAAATGCCGCCACAATGAAGGAGAATTGTATTTTTAGCGAACTCTTCACGGCAAAAAAATGAGCACAGGCATCTGCCTGTGCTTTACAAAATAAATTTGTATAAAAGGGGGTCAATTTCTATTTTTATCTTACCCATTTTTTGTTTCAAGCGTGTTACAGCAGAATTAAAACGGCATGACGAAAATGTAAATTATGGAATTGACGCTTATGATGGCTGTCCTGCTTTCAGGCTGTCCATAAGCTCCTCGATATAATGCTGGGCATTTTGTGCCGCAATACTTCCGTCACCGGTTGCCGTGACAATCTGACGCAGTGTTTTTTCCCGTATATCTCCTGCTGCGAAAATACCAGGCACTCTGGTTTCCATGCGCTCATTCGTCTCGATATATCCATTCACATTCGTTATTCCCAGATCCTCAAACGGTTTAGAAAGAGGCAGCATTCCGATATAGATAAAGACGCCGTCGGCCTTGAATTCCTGTTCCTGTCCGTCGATGGTGGAAACAAGTGTCACACTTCCGACCTTGCCGTCCTTATCATTGATTTCCTTGATGGTATGATTCCAGATGAAATCCACTTTCTCGTTATCGAAGGCACGCTGCTGCAGTATTTTTTGTGCACGCAGCTCATCCCTGCGGTGGACGATTGTCACCTTTGAAGCAAAGCGGGTCAAATACACTCCCTCTTCAACAGCTGAATCACCTCCGCCGATCACGACAAGCTCTTTGTTCCTGAAGAAAGCGCCATCGCAGACTGCACAATAAGAAACGCCGCGGCCGCCCAGTTCTTTCTCGCCAGGAACACCGATTTTCTTGTACTCGGCACCGGAAGAAATAATGATGGCCCTGCCTTTATATTCTTTATTGCTAACTTTAACGGTTTTATACTCTCTGCCATCTACAATGCTCTTCACATCGCCATAAGCATATTCAGCACCGAATTTCTTGGCATGATCGAACATTTTGGTGGAAAGCTCCGGTCCGAGGATTGTCTCAAAACCAGGGTAGTTCTCTACTTCCTCCGTGTTCGCCATCTGTCCGCCCGGGACTCCGCGCTCGATCATCAGAGTGGATAAATTTCCGCGTGATGTATAAACAGCGGCGGTCATGCCGGCTGGTCCTGCACCGATAATGATGACATCATAAATTTTTTCTTCAGACATACTGTTCACCTCAATATATTTAAGCATCCATAGCAATGTATGCAGATATAAACCTAGTATTTCCTAAAGATTATCCTATATTAGTCTACATCGTCCAAAAATCTGCTCATGCTAGACGAGCAGGTTATGGACGCTGTCTATATACTTCCTTAGTGTGCCCGGGGATATCCCATACTTTTCGGCCGCTTCTTTCTGGGTGATTTGCTCGTTCCTGAGCTTGTTCCAGATAAAATCAATGGAAGCTGCATAGGCCCGTTCATTTTTCAGCTGTCCATTCTGCTTTTCTGCCTCTATGTAAGCTGAATACCACATCAAAAAGAGGCCGGCTTCCGTCAGCTTTATTGGATGATAATGCTGAAAAAGAAGCTCTGCGACAGCATCTGCAAACTGAAGGTTTTTGCTCAGCTTCTGCCCCATTCCAGATGCAGTGGCTGCGTATTCCTTCTCTTTTTCCCCAAAGCGTTCATTATCCTGAAAAGCCGTATGAGCGATAATCTTTTTGCGGTGGGAGGAATGAGCCGTCAGGAAAATGCCAAACAGCCTTTCTTCAGCCAAACCGCTCTGCAGCCGCTTAATGATGGAAGGAAAATGGTCTTCAAAGCCCGACACATCTCTTTCCTCATTCCACGGTTCCATCCCTTCCTTATCCGGGCTGAAGGAAAGAAGCTTCTTCCAGGCCTGTCTGGCCGTCTGCATATGGCCAAGATGGTATGCCGAATCTGCCAGCCAATAATAAAACGTGCTGTCCGGCTCAAAGCCTTTGCGCTGCAATTGTTTCAGCCACTTATAGGCAAGCTCATACTGTCCGGTCATCGCGAAAGTCGCCCCAAGCTTAAACCGGTGCTCACTCATGATAGGCCGGATTTTATCCAGACCCGCCGTCAGTTCTGCCACTTTTTCTGTATTTTGTTCATAATAATTGAACACGAGCATATTGCACAGCGCGTGAAGATTGCCTGGATTTTTCTCCAGCACATCCTCAAGCACGGCAAACGCCTCATTTACCTGCCCCAGGTAAAAATGGGCAAGCGCCAAGTTATTATAAGCCGACCAAAAGTCCGGATATTCTTTTACAATCTCCTGCAATGAGGCAACCGCTTTAGGGAAATTGCCGGTTTCCAGCTGTTCCCGTGCCTGCTCCTGCTTGGTGATCAGGCCTTCCTGCCGGTCCAGATTCTCAAGTGTCTCACCGGACTCATCCAGTTCAAATGCGATCAAGTCGATCAGATCTTCCGCATCGTCGCTGAACTCTCCATCTTCTTCATGATCGAGGTAAAGATGTACTTGTTTATATGCTTCTTTAAACATGCCTAAATGGGCATAATTATTTGCTAAAAAATAGTGGCATTCATACATGAGGGGATCAAGATTATGCAAAACATCCAGCAGCAGCTCATTTGAATACTCGTACTCACCAAGCTCTGTACAGACAATCGCAAGCTGGCACGCAATCATTGGCTCCGTACTTTCAAGCTCATGCGCCCTCTCGATGTATTTCCTCGCCTTATTTAAATCCCTGCGGTGAAAATACTTCAGCCCCTTGCTGAAATAATATTCCGCCGTCGGAAAAAATGAAAAAACCTGAGCCTTCCGCTCCGCCTTTGAATCCTTAGACATGAAGTCCTCCAATAAATCAAACATAGACTAACCAAAGCATTATACCACAAAAAAGGGAAATGGGGACCCCCACTTTGGGGGGACAGACCCCATTTCCCGATTATTTCCCGGCGGCATGCCTTTCTTTGAGGACTTCCAGTACTTCCTGAAACGGAAGATTTTGCTCACGAAGCAGGACGAGCACATGGTAGAACAGGTCGGCGGTTTCCCATTTCAGTTCTTCCTGGTCCCTATTCTTCGCGGCGATGATCACTTCCGCTGATTCCTCGCCGACTTTTTTAAGGATCTTGTCCACTCCCTTTTCAAAAAGATAAGTGGTATAAGATCCTTCCGGCCGCTCCTTTTCTCTCTGCTCCAGCAGCGCCTCGAGTTCAAGCAGAAAATCAACTGAAGTCTTCGCCCCTTCAACAGCGCCAGCTTCCTGTCCGTCAACATCCGTTAACAACAGGCTGTCCGTAAAGCAGCTTGCGGCGCCTGTATGGCAGGCAGGACCAGAGGGTTCAACAAGCACTAGCAGGGCATCGCTGTCACAATCCCATTTAATTTCCTGGATACTTTGTGTATTGCCGCTCGTGGCTCCCTTATGCCAGAGCTCCTGCCGTGAACGGCTGAAAAACCATGTTTCCTTTGATTCAATCGATAATTTCAGCGATTCTTTATTCATATAAGCCAGGGTCAGCACTTCTTTTGTCCGGTAATCCTGCACGATGGCCGGCAGCAAGCCGTTTTCATCAAACTTCAGTTCATCTATGTTCATCGTACGTTCACTCCCCGCTCATTAAGATACGTTTTTACTTCCTTGACCGATGTTTCCTTATAGTGAAAGATGGACGCCGCCAGTGCGGCATCAGCGAAGCCCTCCTGGAAGGCCCCATAAAAATGCTCCGCATTTCCGGCACCGCCCGAGGCAATGACCGGCACGCTCACAGCCTTGCTTACAGCACTGGTCAGTTCGATATTGAAGCCTTTCTTCTCGCCATCGCTATCCATGCTCGTCAGCAGAATTTCACCGGCACCGAGCCTCACAGCTTCCTGTGCCCATTTCACTGCTGTCTTATCGGTTTTTTTCCGTCCTCCATGGGTATACACAACCCAGGTTCCTATGCCGCTGTCGAATTTGGCATCAATCGCAACAACCATGCATTGAGTCCCGAAAAACCTCGCCCCTTCGGAAATCAATGCCGGGTTCAGCACAGCGGCCGTGTTAAGCGACACTTTGTCGGCACCAGCCCGCAGAATCCTTTTCATGTCATCAAGGGAATTGATTCCACCTCCGACTGTAAAGGGAATGGCGAGGGATGCTGCGACGCTTTTCACCACTTCCACCATTGTTTTCCTGCCTTCATGGGAAGCCGATATATCCAGGAACACCAATTCATCCGCACCTTCACGGTCATAAAACGCCGCAAGCTCCACCGGGTCTCCGGCATCCCTCAGGCCTAAAAACTGGATTCCTTTCACAACCCGCCCCTCTTTTACATCGAGACAGGGGATAATCCGCTTTGTAATCATCCCTCCACCTCTTCCAGGGCCTCAGCTACACTGAATACACCGGTATAAAGTGCTTTTCCGACAATCGCCCCTGTCACACCGGCACCAGCCATTCCGGAGAGCTGCCTGATGTCTGCAAGACTGCTTACCCCTCCTGAGGCAATGACGCTTTGGCCGGTTGCTTCCGCCATGCGTGCCGTAAGTTCAAAATTCGGTCCTGAGAGCATCCCGTCTGTGGCAATATCGGTAAAAATGAACGTTTCTGCCCCGGCATCAGCCAGCGCCTTTCCAAGCTCCACTGCGCTGACAGTCGAAGTCTGAAGCCAGCCGTGTGTTGCGGCCATGCCGTCCTTGGCATCGATCCCGATTGCAATGGACCCGCCATATTTTTTCAGCATGGTTCTTGTAAAGCCCTTATCGGAAACAGCCACACTTCCGAGAATTACCCGCTTCACCCCGTTTTCCAAATAACGGGCGATATCCTCTTCCGTCCGGATGCCGCCTCCTACCTGGATGCTGGCATTAAGCATTTTGGCAGCCTGAATCACAGATCCGGCATTTACCGGCAGACCGATTTTGGCACCATCAAGGTCCACCATATGTATCCAGTCCGCCCCCTGGTCTGCAAAACTTTTTGCCATGTCTTCCGGTGAATCCCCGTAAACCGTTTCCTTGCTGTAATCTCCCTGCAGGAGCCGTACACATTTTCCGCCAAGCATATCAATCGCTGGATATATCGTAAAAGAGCTCATAGGGCCACCTTGCTTTCTGAGAGATTAATAAAATTACGGAGCAGGGCCATCCCCATCCCGCCGCTTTTTTCAGGATGGAACTGCATGCCCATTACATTGTTGCGGGAAACGACTGCCGGAACTTCTTCACCATACTCTGCACTGGCGTTAATGATGGCAGCATCTGTCACCGCGAAATAGGAATGCACAAAATACACATAGTCTTCTGTTATCCCGTCAAATAGCGGAGAGGGCACGTGGAATTTCAACCTGTTCCAGCCCATATGGGGCACTTTATAAGCCGTGCCGCCAGCATCCTGTCCTGGAAAATGCCTGATTCTTCCCGGAAGCAGGGCCAGTCCCTCTGAAAAGCCATGCTCCTCGCTGCTTTCAAATAACAGCTGCATGCCGAGGCAGATTCCGAGGAAAGGGCGACCGCTCAGCGCATATTCCCTTAAAAACGGAATCAGACCAAGAGAATCCAGCTGATTCATGGCATCTTTAAAGGCACCTACCCCTGGCAGTATGAGCGCACGGGCTTTGGTCAGCTCACCAGGATCAGAGGAAATGAAATATTCCGCTCCCAGGCGTTCCAGTGCCTTGCTGACACTGAATAAATTGCCCATTCCGTAGTCTACGATGCCGATCATTTATAACATCCCTTTCGTTGAAGGAACTCCTTTGATTCTTGGATCAATGGTCGTTGCCTCATCTAATGCCCGTGCCAGCGCCTTAAAAACGGCTTCTATTATATGATGGGTATTACTGCCGTAATGAACGATCACATGGAGATTCATCCTGGTTTCAAGTGCAAGCTTCCATAAGAATTCATGCACCAGCTCCGTATCAAACGTCCCTACCTTCTTGGAAGGAAAATCAGCACGGATTTCAAGATGAGGCCGGTTGCTGAGGTCAACCACTACCTGTGCCAGCGCTTCATCCATAGGCACAAAAGCATTGCCATACCGCTTGATGCCGCGCTTGTCCCCAAGCGACTCAGACAGCGCCTGGCCCAGGCAGATGGCAATATCCTCGGTTGTATGATGATCATCCACCTCAATATCGCCCTTTGCATCCACAATCAAATTGAACTGCCCATGCTTCGCAAACAAATCCAGCATATGAGTCAAAAACGGAACCCCAGTCTCAAGCGAAGAAAGACCCTCTCCGTCAATTCCAAACTCCAGCTTAATATCCGTCTCATTCGTCTTCCGCTCAACCCTCGCTATCCTATCCATCCAATCAACCTCCTGATCTTTTCGGGGACTGTCCCCATTTCCCGGAAATAGGGGACAGTCCCCTATTTCCCGATTATTTCCCGAACCTTGCCTCGACTGCCCTGGCGTGTGCTTCAAGACCTTCCAGCCTGGCGAACCCGGCAATTTTTGATGCATTTTCCTCCAGAGCCTGCCTGCTGTACATGATCACGCTTGATTTCTTTTGGAAGTCCTCGACACTCAGGGGACTTGAGAATCTGGCGGTGCCGTTGGTTGGCAGCACATGGTTCGGTCCGGCGAAATAATCTCCGACCGGCTCAGAACTGTACCTGCCAAGGAAAATGGCACCGGCATGCCGGATCTTCCCGAGAAGCTCCATCGGATTTTCCGTCATGACCTCCAGATGTTCCGGAGCAATCTCATTCACTGCGGCCACCGCTGCATCCATTGAGCCGGCGATATAAATTCTGCCAAAATCCTCGATTGATCTTCTCGCAATGCCTTCCTTCGGCAGCTGCGAAAGCTGTTCCTCCACTTCCCTTGCGACTTCCTCTGCAAGCCTTCCGGATGTGGTGATCAAAACACTGCTTGCCCGCTCATCATGCTCAGCCTGGGAAAGCAGATCAGCCGCTGCCTCTGACGCGATCGCTGAATCGTCAGCCAAGATGGCAATCTCGCTTGGCCCGGCTATCATGTCAATGTCCACGTCACCAAATACCTCACGCTTGGCCAGTGCCACATAAATGTTTCCCGGTCCGACAATTTTATCTACCGGCTGAATGGATTCTGTTCCATACGCAAGGGCAGCCACCGCCTGGGCGCCTCCTGCCTTATATATTTCATCCACACCGGCAATGCTTGCCGCGGCCAGCACCCCGGCTGGAATGGCGCCTTCCCTGTCAGGCGGAGTCACCATCACAATCCGCTTTACACCGGCCGCTTTTGCCGGCAGTACATTCATCAGGACAGAGGAAGGATAAGCCGCTTTTCCGCCCGGAACATAGACACCCACAGAATCGAGGGGCGTAACTTTCTGGCCGAGCATTGTACCCCTCTCATCAGTAGTCACCCAGGAATTTTGAAGCTGCTTCCTATGAAAGGAACCAATATTGCCGGCAGCTTCTTCCATAACATCCAGCAGCTGTGCGGAAACCTCATTTCTGGCTGCTTCGATCTCCTCCCGGGTTACCTTCATGCTGTCCAGGATAGCTCCGTCAAATTTACGGGTCCATTCCAGCACTGCACTGTCACCGCCCGTCCGTACACTTCCGATGATTTCACGGACTGCCTTCCGCTGCTCTTCAGTCCCGCTGTCCACCGAGCGTTTCAGCGATATGTTATCTCCCAGCTTTTCTATCTGCATCTTTCCCACCCTTTTCCAAAAGACTGTTATTAGCCGATTACCTCCGCAAGCCTGTGGACCATCTCCGAAATCTCCTCTTCCTTCAGCCGGTAGCTTGCCCGGTTGGCAATGAGGCGTGAGGTGATATCCGCTATCCGCTCGAATTCTACAAGACCATTTTCCTTCAGAGTCTGTCCTGTTGAGACAATATCGACGATCCTCTCTGCAAGCCCGATCAGCGGCGCAAGCTCAATGGAGCCATTCAATTTGATGATCTCCACTTGTTCACCCTGCTCCCTGAAAAAGTGAGAGGCGACATTGGGGTATTTCGTCGCTATCTTGGGTGCCGCTTCATTGATTATTGAGCTGGGCATGCCAGCAACCGCGAGATAACAATGGCTGATCCGCAGATCAAGAAGCTCGTACACATCCGGATCTTCCTCGAGCAGCACATCCTTTCCAGCAATGCCGATATCCGCAACTCCCTGCTCCACATACGTAGCCACATCCATGGGCTTGGCCAGCATGAACCGAAGCCTCTCTTCCTCAAGATCTATAATCAGTTTCCGGGATTCCTCGAATTCCTCAGGCAATGAGTAGCCTGCCTGCCTGAGCAGCTTCAGTGCTTCTTCAAAAATCCGCCCTTTTGGCATAGCGATTGTCAACATATCCTTCATCGCGTGACACCCCTTCCAGAAGAGCCGATAAAGTAATGCATGTCTTTATAATTTTTCGTAAAGGCATCAAGGTCCTTCACGCCATTAATATCCTGCAGCACGATTCTTTTTCCTTCTGCCCTCTGTTTTTCGGCAAACTCCAGCGCCTCCCGTTTCCGCTCCGGCGTGAACAGCGTACATTCAATGTCTGCTGACTGGAGCAGCAGCCCCATCGCCTCCGTCAGCCGGTCCAATCGCAGTGCAAAGCCTGTTGCCGGTGCCCCGCTTCCGAATTTCTGCAGCAGGTTGTCATAGCGTCCGCCGTTGCCGACAGGGAAGTTGGTGCCTTCTGCATATACCTCGAACACCAGCCCGGAATAGTAGCTCATCGGATTCATCAGGGCCAGGTCCAGGCGGACATACTCTTCTGCCCCATATTCCTCAAGCTGGCTGTACAGCTGTGAAAGCTCCTGAAGCTTATCAGAGCCCCTTCCATTTTCAAGAAGGGAAGAAGCCTGCTCCAGCATATCCTTCGGACCCTTCAGCCTCAGGATATCCGTAAGCCGCCTTTTATCCATATTCGGGAGTTCCAGGGAGGCAATATGCTCCCTGTAGCCGGCATAATTCCGTTCTATCAGGAACCGTGAGAGCTGGTCCACCCGTTCCTCACGCCCGAGGATATCCAGCATGAGCTGCTGGATGAAGCCGATATGGCCGATGGAAACCTGGAATTTTTTAAAACCCGCTCTTTTCAGGGAAGAAATCAACAGGCTGATGATTTCCGAATCCGCGCTGATCGTTCCATCTCCGATATTTTCAATTCCAATCTGCTCGAACTCTGCCGCCCGTCCTCCTTCTTTCTGCTGGGCTCTATAGACATTCGCTGAGTACGCGCTCCGGACCGGCACCTGCTGCTTCAAGAGCTTGGATGCCGCCACCCTTGCAATCGGTGCAGTCATATCAGGCCTGAGGACAACCGTATCGCCCTGCTGATCAAGCAGCTTGAACATCTGCTGATTCTGGATGGATGACGCCTCCCCGATTGTTTCATAATATTCCAGGGCAGGAGTCTCTAAAAATTGATAGCCCCATGCCTCGAATTCATTTGATATCGCTAGGCGCACTTTCTTTTTGCGTTCATATAGTAAAGGGAGGGAATCTCTCATCCCAACCGGCTTCTCGAACATAAACAGCTTTGGCAAATTGATACACATCCTCTTTTTCAGCGATAAATCATAAAATAATCAAAATACTTTAGTTTGCTAATGTGTTAATAAAGTAAAGTTTACTCCCCGCTCCTGCTGCCGTCAAGAAAAAGCTCCGGGAAATATTCGGGAAATGGGGACAGTCCCCCGAAAAAACAAAGCAGGTTTAGTTGTAACCTTCCACGGGTATAAACGTCTTAAACATAAAAGGCAGTTTTGGACTAGTTTTGGACTAGTTTTGCACCAAAAAAAAATGAAATGTAATGGAGATATGAATATGAGTACTGAACAGAAACAGGAAGCTTTTGCTGAAATCTTGAAAAAAACGTATGATGCCTCCAGCGGTGAGGCCCTTACCCTGCAGGAAATCATGGCAGGGCTTGAAGGGGATCTCTCTCAATTGATCGGTGACTGAGAATACACCAGGCCCTCTTTTCGTCCGCTCACTTTCAGCAGCGGCTGTACTTCCAAAAAAGCAGGTTCTTGCCCATGCGGCAAGAACCTGCTTTTTTTAATAGAGTGGTTTGAGATGAGAAAAAGTTTTAGCGTCGGACCCTCGGGCAGGGGCATGGATCGATGTGCCGGCAAAAAGAAGAGGATGTCCCAAAATTGTGGTGACCCCCAAAAGTTAGAGAATTAAATTAAGCTGCTAATTGGCGGGTATGAATCCGGTATTCTACCGGGCTCATGCCAGCCAGTTTTTTCTTTATACGCTTATAGTTATAATAATTTATATATTTTTCAATTCTCGTTTTCAATTCCTCGTATGATCGCAAATCTTCCCCGTAATACATTTCTTGCTTCATTAATCCAAAAAAGTTTTCCATAGGTGAATTATCTAAACAGTTTCCCTTTCGGGACATACTTTGGAAAACCTTGTTTTCTTTGAGTGTTTTTACCCACATATTATGCTGGTAATGCCAACCCTGATCAGAATGGATGGTGGTTCTGAACTTTGAGTCTTTTACTATATCTAAAGCTTCTACCAGGGGTTTAAGGGCTAACTCTAAGGTTGGTCGCATACTTATCCCGTAAGATAGAATTTCACCATTGCACATATCCATAATAGGATTTAGATAAAGTTTTAAACCGTCTGAACATTTGAATTCAGTTATATCCGTTGTTAATTTTTGATGGCAGACCTTTGTGTGAAAACGACGTTTAATACGGTTTTTAGCGATATTTCCAACCTTGCCTTTGTAAGAACTGTACTTACGTGATTTTCTTGTAAACTTTGTTGCTTTAAGTCCAATTTTCTTCATGATACGCTGTACTCTCTTATGGTTCACTTGAAAACCACGTCTTTTTAGCTCCAAGTGTATTCGACGATAACCGTAATTGCCATCATGCTCACTAAAAATCAATTGAATACATTCCTCAAGCTCTTGGTCTGGGTTTTCCTGTTTCATCGCTTTTATATGGTAATAGTAAGAAGACTCTGGGATGCAGACTCTATCTAAAACGTCTTTTAATTGGAAGGTTTCTTTGAGTTCGAGTGATAACGCTGCTTGTGCTTTTCGAGATAGGCTTCTGGATCCATCTGAAAAGCTCGCAACTTTTTTAAGTATTCTACCTCTAGACGAAGCAGCTCGTTTTCTCTCTCTAACTTTTGTTCATAGGTCATCTCTTTTTCATCGTTGGGTTTGTTCTTTTTATTCTTTGATTTATCAGACATAGAAGGCCTTCCTTTCACTCTTTCCAGGCCTTCTATCCCCTCCTTCAACCATGTTTTTTTCCATCTGCCTATCATAGGAGGGTTTGTTAGCCCAAAATGAAGGGCTGTTTCCGTTTCTGAAGAACCTGTGTTTTTCATAAAGCTTAATACATCCAGCTTAAATTGAACAGGATAAGTCTCCTTATTCTTTTTCTCTCTAAGGCCTTTTTCTCCAAATTTCTTATAAGTTTTTATCCAGCGTTCTAGCTGGCCATATGATTTAATACCATGTTTCTTCGCTAAAGACTTGGCCCCTAATTTTCCTTCCCTATATTCCCTTACAACCATTAGTTTGAATTCTTCACTATATTTAGACATAAATAAACACCCCAAAAGTTAGATTTCACTCTAACTTTTGGGGTGCAGTACAAATTCCGGGACATCCTCGTCATTTTTTCTGTATATCCATTTCCTCTGAGCGCGCTTCAAACTCTTCCTTTGTATAGATCATGCGCATCGGATTTCCGCCGGCAAACACACCTGGGGGCACATCCTTATGGACCAGTGTTCCGGCAGAGACGATGGCCCCGTCCCCGATAATTACGCCGGGGAGGATGGTGGTATTGGCGCCGATCATCACTTCGTCCCCGATGATGACCTCTCCCAGTCGGTATTCCTTAATTAAATATTCATGGGCCAGGATGGTGGTGTTATAACCAATCACTGTGTTCCTGCCCACTTTTATCTTTTCGGGGAACATCACATCAAGCATCACCATCAGCGCAAACGATGTCTGCGGGCCGATATCCATTCTGAGGAAAGTGCGGTATAGCCAATTTTTCATGGATAGAAAAGGAGTATATCTAGCCAGCTGAATAACAATGAAGTTTTTTACTACCTTCCAGAAAGGGACCGTTTTGTATACATGCCAAAGTGAATTGGCGCCCTCTACGGGATGACGGGTAGTACGCCTCATTGTTTCCCCTCTTTTTCAAGGATGGAGAGCAGGTCGGACATATGCTCAAGCATATAATCCGGCTCAAATTGGTCCAGGTGATCCCGGCCCTTTGCCGTCCAGGCAACGCCTGCCGTACGTGTGCCGGCATTCTTGCCGCCGAGGATATCATGATGATTGTCTCCCACCATGATGGCTTCTTCAGGCTTTGAACCCAGAATATCCAGGGCTTTCATCAAAGGCTCCGGGTCGGGCTTTGCACGTTCCACATCATCAAGCCCGATGATGATATCAAAGAAACGGTCCAACCGGGCAACTTTAAGTCCCCTTAGGACAGTATCATGCATTTTGGTAGAAACGATGGCCATTTTATAGCCTTCCTTGTGCAGCGTTTCGACCGTTTCATATACTCCTTCAAACTCTTTGACCAGAATGTCATGGTTGGCAAGATTATGCTCCCTGTACTTTGCCACCATTTCGTCAGCCCTGAGCTCATCCAGCTGTGTAAAGGATTCATGAAGGGGAGGGCCCATAAACTGCAGCACATCCTCCTCTTTATATTTTTCAGGAAAATAGATGTTCAGGGTATTAATGAAAGAAGCAATAATTAAATCATTTGTGTTAATCAAGGTTCCGTCCAAATCAAACAATAAAGTGTTAATCCTAGATGTGTTCATATGAGGCTTCCTTTCTGGCATTTACAGTCTCTGATCTCTTCCATAGCGAAGAGATGATCATCGTTAAAATGAATGCGGTCGCAACCCTGATCAACAGAAGCGGCCAGACCGGGATGCCGAGCGGCACAAAGATCAGCGTGTCCTCGACCACCGCATGGCAGGCGACGAGGAATATGAAGGCGAGGGTGGCGTCCTTCTTGCTCACCCCGTCCTCCTGTACCGCCTGGATCATAACCCCGGCGCCATATGCCAGCCCAAGAACAAGACCTGAGGCCATGGTCATGGACGCATTCTTATTCATGCCGAGCAGCTTCATCAGCGGCCCCAGCATTTCCGAAAATTTCTCAAGCCATTTCAGCTCTTTCAGGATCTGGATCACGATCATAAGCGGAATGACAATGATGGCAAGTTTCATGATCCCAAGCAATGCGGTTTCAACCCCATTGAGGAGGATCGGCCATGCTCCCGAGATTTCAGCGCTTCCCCTGTTCAGGGATGCATAGCGCGCCAATTCCCCTCCGCCGCTCCACACGGCATTGATCACAATGGCTGACAGGAGAGCCAGCCCGATCCGGACTGTCAGGATCACCCACAGCCTGACTCCCACCTTCAGGGCAACGCTTGTCTCGATGAGGAGATTATGGCTGAACGAAAGCATAACAGCGATGATGAAGACTTCCTTGACAGTAAGATCAAGCGACAGAATTCCTCCGATCCCGGCATACAGGTTCAGGAGATTTCCCAGCACAAGCGGGATGGCCGCCTCGCCGCGAAGCCCGAGAACCTTCATAAGAGGTGAAATGACGTTCACAATCCAGCCCAGGATGGGAGTATATTGAATGATTGATACAATCAAAGTAACAGGAAAGATTACCCGGCCCAGCGTCCAGGTTGTCTTGAGGCCGGACAGGAGGCCCCTCTTTAACATGCCAGCAAACAAAACTTCTCCTCCTCCAGCTTATGCTAATTCTCTAATTCTAAATATTTCTTATCCGCTTTTCCGCTCAGCCTGCGGTAGAAAAAGACGGCCAGCGCAATGATGATCAGCGACAGCGAAAGGACCTGGGCCATGCGCAGTCCATTACCGAGCAGCAGGCTATCTGTTCTCATGCCTTCAATAAAGAAGCGGCCGATTGAATACCAGATCAGGTATGTAAGGAACAGCTCTCCCCGCCTTACCTTCCTTACCCTCCGCAGAATCATCAGCAGGGCAAACCCTGCAAAATTCCATAGGGATTCATACAGGAATGTAGGCTGATAATAGGCACCGTCTATATACATCTGGTCAATGATGAATCTTGGCAGCTGAAGATTTTCCAGATAGGCTCTCGTCACCTCCCCGCCGTGCGCCTCCTGGTTGATAAAATTTCCCCAGCGGCCGATTGCCTGGCCGAGGATCAGGCTTGGCGCCGCGATATCAGCGACCTTCCAGAAGGAAATCTTTTTAATCCTTGTAAAAATATAGGCAGTGAGCACAGAGCCGATCAGGGCTCCATGGATGGCAATGCCGCCTTCCCATATTTTAAAGATGGATCCCGGCTTGTCGGCATAGTACTCCCATTCGAATGCCACATAATAAATTCTTGCACATATGATGGCGACAGGAACAGCATATAAAATCAAATCCAGGAATGTATCCTTTGACAGCCCGCGGCGCTCAGATTCCCTCATGGCGATCAGGAGTCCCAGGAGGACGCCGGCACCGATGATGATTCCGTACCAGTGGACAGCTATCGGCCCCAGCTTAAAAGCGATCCTGCTGATTGGCTCTATTGAATTTTCCATTCTCATTTCCCTCTTTCTCTAAAAGCGTTCCGCTTCTTTATACCTCGTCACTGTGGTCGCCTTCCATAATTACGTCAGCGAGCTTGCTTGTGAACTGCTGTGCTGCGTTATAGCCCATGCGCTTAAGTCTGAAATTCATGGCAGCCACTTCAATGATGACAGCAAGGTTCCGGCCCGGGCGGACCGGCACAATCAGCTTCGTTATGTCTGTATCCAGGATGCGGATTTTTTCTTCATCCAGCCCGAGCCTGTCATACTGCTTGGTTTTTTCCCAAAGCTCCAGGTTGATTACCAGAGAAATCCGCTTGTAGTTACGAACGGCCCCTGCTCCAAAGAGCGTCATGACATTAATGATTCCCAGCCCTCGGATCTCAAGGAGATTCTGAAGCAGTTCAGGGGAATTGCCCACAAGCGTGTCCTCATCTTCCTGGCGGATCTCCACGCAGTCATCCGCCACCAGACGGTGCCCCCGCTTTACAAGCTCCAGGGCAGTTTCACTTTTACCGACCCCGCTTTTTCCGGTGATCAAAACTCCTACACCATAAATATCAATCAACACGCCATGTACGGCTGTTGTCGGGGCTAATTTAAATTCAAGATAATTTGTCAGCCGGCTGAACAGTCTGGTTGTCTTCGCAGCGGATCTCAGGACAGGAACAGATTCCCTTTCTGAAGCTTCAATGAGATATTCAGGAATTTCCTGCCCTCGGGTGACAATGATGCACGGAGTCTGGTCATTACACAGTGCCTCAAGCCGCTGCTTTTGTTCAGGGGAGCTCAGTTTTTCGTAAAATTCCATTTCAGACATGCCCAGCAGCTGGACACGCTCAGCAGGATAATAATCGAAAAAGCCAGCCATCTCAAGGCCGGGCCTGGAAAGATCGCTCGTTACGATCGGCCGGTTGATGCCCTCCTCACCGCTGATCAGCTCCAGATTGAATTTTTCTATAATATCTTTCGTACGGACTTTAGCCAAAAAAACTCCTCCTTTAGGAGACTATGAATTCATTCAAAATTTTCGTTCTTTATATTGTAGCATTTTTTCAATTGGAAACCTATCGGCTAATTCCTGAGGCAGGCCGGTTCCATCACAAAGATTTTACAATAAACACCCATATTTTACAGCAGTACGGGTAAAAGTTTTATCAGGGAAATGACGAAAGAATGAGCACTCCTCCATACGGGCAGGCTATTTTCTTATATAATAGTAATCGACAACCCTGCATCATTTAAGTTTCAAGATGTGTCAGGGTACAATAGACTTATAAATAATCCATTCAGGAGGTGCCGATGTCTTGGGCTCAGCATCCATATTAATTAAAAACACAGGGATATACCTGGAGTCAGGCTTTATAAATGACGGCTGGCTTTTAATAGAAAACGGTAAAATTGCAGATTTCGGCACTGGGATACCAGCTTCTGTTCCAGATCAGGCAGAAGTCATTACAGCTTCACCTGGCTCTGTCCTCTTACCCGGCTTTATCGACGGCCATATCCATGGCGCGGGCGGGGCAGATACGATGGATGCCACACCTGAAGCCATCAGAACCATGGCAGGCGTTCTCCCTGCAGAAGGAACAACGAGCTTCCTGGCCACCACCATCACCCAGGAAAAAGGGGCAATTGATACCGCTGTCCGGAACGCGGGGAGCTATATCAGAGAACGCTCCCGCCCAGGTGAAGCAGAAGTGCTCGGGATTCATCTTGAAGGCCCGTTCATTAATCCTTCAAAAAAAGGGGCACAGCCGGAAAACTATATCATTGAACCGGATATCGAGCTTTTCAAGGAATGGCAGAACATATCGGGCAATGCCATAAAACTTGTCACCACAGCCCCTGAACAGCCGGGAGGCCTGCCCTTTATCACCTATCTGAATGAAACGGGTGTGATCGCTTCAATGGGGCATACAGATGCCACTTACGAGCAAATGGAAGCAGCCGTCCGTGCAGGTGCCAGACAGGTGACCCATTTATTCAACGGCATGCGCGGACTTCACCACCGGGAACCAGGAACAGCCGGAGCTGCCCTCCTGCTGGAAGAACTGAAAGCAGAAGTGATTGCAGACGGCTTCCATATCCGCCCTGAAATGATCAAACTGGCCGTGAACGCCAAAGGAAAGGATGGAATCATCCTCATCACCGATTCTATGCGGGCCAAATGCCTGCATGCCGGAAAATATGACCTTGGCGGCCAGGAAGTGACCGTGAGCGGAGGACAGGCTCTCCTCGAAGACGGGACCCTTGCAGGCAGCATCCTGAAAATGTTTGACGGCGTGAAAAATATGCAGTCCTTCACCGGAATGAATTTGGCTGACGCCGTCCAGCTTGCCTCTCTGAATCCAGCGAAACAGCTTGGGGTATTCGACAGAAAAGGAAGCATTGCGAAAGGAAAAGATGCAGACTTAATCCTGGTGGCTGCAGAAATGAACATAACCATGACCTTCTGCCGCGGAGTCCTGGGATATAAATCAAACATGGAAAATTTATAGGAATGAGGTGGCCGCATTGGAAATACGACTGATCAAGGCAGACAATTATGAGGAAATGAGCAGGCTCGCAGCCAAAGAAGTCATCGGGCTGGTTAAGGAAAATCCAGAGGCTGTACTTGGACTGGCTACAGGGAGCACTCCGGTCGGTTTATATGAAGAGCTTGTTAACGATCACAAGAGCAATGGAACCAGCTACAAGTGGGTCCGCACAGTGAACCTGGACGAGTATGCAGGCATCAGCCAGGATGATTCCAACAGCTATTACACATTCATGCGCAGTCATCTTTTCAGCCATATTGACATTGACGAAAAGAACACGCACATCCCGAACGGCGAGGCGGAAAGCCTGCCGGAAGAATGCCGCAGATATGAGGAGCTCATTGAGAGCCTGGGGGGAGTGGACCTGCAGGTATTGGGGATTGGCGTAAACGGCCATATCGGTTTTAATGAGCCAGGCACCTCATTTGATTCCGGTGTCCATGTCGAACAGCTGGACCAAAGTACAAGAAAAGCGAATTCCCGTTTTTTTGACAGCCTGGATGCTGTTCCCGAGGAAGCCCTTACCATGGGGATAGGAAACATTCTGAAAAGCAGGAAGATCCTCCTCCTGGCCTCCGGATCTTCAAAGGCCGAGGCGATAAAGCAGCTGCTGGAAGGCTCTGTGAGCGAGGCATTTCCGGCTTCTGTCCTTAAGAACCATTCCGACGTGACGCTGATTGCAGATCGGGACGCCCTGAAGGCCCTGTAAAATTCTCGGTTTAAACGACTGTCCCATAAAGGTCCTCTTCCCGGCAAGCACGCATTCAGCCCGGAACAGACTTTTAGCCCGGGACAGTCTTCTTTTTATATCTCCGCCTTTTTCCAAGCAAAAAAGACCCTTTTCTCTCTTTCATTCATATATTAATAGTGGACAAGTTAATAGAAAATGGAGGTTTTGTGATGAAAATTATGCTGGATGCCGGACATGGATATAACACTCCCGGCCAGAGAAGTCCGGACGGAATGAAAGAGTATGAATTCAACAGGGCCGTCGCCCTCCTGGCCAGAAGCATGCTATTAAACTACCAGGGAGTCACCGTCTACTTTGCCCATTCGGATAAAAACGATGTACCGCTGATTCAGCGGACAGATTTTGCCAATTCTCTCGCGGTGGATGTATTTTTATCCATCCACGCCAATGCCTTTGGAAACGGCTGCGACTGGACAGAAGCAGAAGGCATAGAGACTTTTGTTCACCCATCGAGACCCTCGGAAGCCCTGGAGCTGGCTCAAAAGGTGCAGGCTCTCTTGACGGCAAAGACCGGGCTGAGAGACCGCGGCGTAAAGACCGCCGACTTCCATGTACTGCGTGAAAGCTCCATGACAGCCATCCTTCTCGAAGCCGGATTTATGACCAATAAAGAAGAGATTAAGCTCCTTCGCTCAGAATATTTTCGTAAAACCGTAGCCGAAGCCGTTGTAAAAGCACTGGTTCAGCAGTATAAGCTGAAACCAAAGGAATCAGCTTCCGAAAGTCTTTCGAAAACTTCGGAACAGAATTCCCCCAACCTTCCCGATCATTCAGAGCCATCTGCCCTTTATAGAGTGCAGGCAGGGGCATTCAAAGACCGGAAACAGGCCGAGAAGCTGGCTGCCCGGCTCAAGAAAGCCGGATATGAAGCTTTCATTTTTTAGCTACCCTCTTACTGGAATAGGAAAAGCCTTGGTCAGTCCCGTTATCTCGGAACTGACCCAGGCTTTTTATTTATGCCTTCTTTAACATGTGATTGATCGCCATATTCAGCAATGCCATTACAAATGCTGCGACTAAAGCGGTTCCGAAGCCTGCCAGCTCAAAAGACGAACCCATGAACCAATCGGTAAGCATCAGCGTAACCGCATTGATAACAAGAACGAACAGACCGAGTGTAACGAGCGTAACCGGCAGTGTAAGCAGGATCAATACCGGCTTCACGAACACATTCAGCAGCGCGAGCAGAACGCTCGCCCCGAGTGCAGCCGTGAATCCAGATACATAGACCCCGTTAAGGTATTTAGCCAGAAGTACAAACAATAGTGCATTAAGAAGCAAATTCCCAAGCCATTTCAATGTTTCTTCCATCCTTCCGAACAGTTCACAACAACATCCTACTCTCTTCCCCTGCTGATCGAAAGGGAGCCTGACATGGACTCAGCGAGCACGAACATTTTCCTTTCCGAAAGCTCATGGGCTTTAAACCGCAGAATCTTCTTGCCCACTTCACTTTTCTCCTCGACCACATCAATTCCACCGAGATTCACATGAAAGCTTCCCAGATTCGTCTTCAGGTCGCCATCAATCGGCGCCCCCTCCGGCAGGTAAATGTGTATGCTGCTAGCCGTAGTTTTAGCATGAACCCTTTTACAATCCTCATTGGTAATCCTGCAGCTGATTTCCCCGCTGAACGAGTGCAGTCCGGCTTTTTCACAGCTGCCGGTTATATCAATGGATCCGTTAATGGTTTCTGCTTCAATATTTCGGAGATGCGCCTCCTCAAGGTGAATCTGGCCATTCGCCGTTTCCAGTTCCGCATCCCGGCCATCCAGACGGATAAGCGTCAGTTTGCCGTTTGCTGTCTTGGCCTTCAGCTCATTCACCTGCAGCTTTTCCCCGTAGAAGGAACCGTTGAATAACCTAATTTTAATCTTTTCATATATCATATCCGGCACATAGATTTTAGCATTGATTTTCATCCATTTCTGACTGTTGGTGAATTGAAACTCCTCATTCTCCACTGTGAAATTCGTTTCTTTCATGAACAGGCCAACCGCTTCCGATTGCTCTTTAGCACGATACACCTTCGCCTTGCACTCCACCCGCACTTCTGCGCTGCTCCAGGGAATCAAATCTACCTGCCCATTTGCAACATCCACCAATATGGAAGAAAAGGCCGCATCTTGCTGCTGAAAGATATACGACACATCGAGGCTGCTGCCAAAATTAAAATCCAGGTCGGAATCCTTAATTTTAGTCAGAGCCATGTCTACAAAATCAATGAGCTTATCCTTCGCCGCCATAACCTTATAATTCAATGAATCTGGTTTTGCCTGGCTCCCCGGGTTCATCCCGCTGCCGGCAGAACCCTTCTCCAGGCTGCTGGATAACTGCAGCTTCTTTTCTTCTTTGCCCTCTTTTTCAAGAAGCTCCAATAAATTTAAAGCTTCGGCAGCTGAAAGCTTCCCTTGTTCAACCATCTCCAGAATACGTTTCTTTTCTTCCTTCATACCGAACCCGCCTCCAGTCTGTCAGCTATTGCAATACTTTTATACCCTTAACAATATTCCAGATCACCATAATAAAGCACAGAAAAGCATAAAACGCCAAACCAAAAATAAAGAAAAACGGCAGGCCGGAAAATCCAAACAAGTCTCCCGCCAGACCTGCTATTATAAACACTACTCCAACGAAGGGGATGAGATGGGAAAGCAGGGCCTTTTTCGCATTATCCCGTACAAAAAGATCGTCAGATACAAAATAAATCACAATAGGCAGAAGAAATGGGGCAAAAAACACACTAAAATAACTCAATGAAGATAAAAGTTTGCTTACATTCATCAGCTTAATCTCCTCTATACAAGCCCGAAGCCGGACTTGAATCTATAACTATATGTACGCTTTTCCCCTTGAAAAGTTTCAAATACCATGGTAATTAATTCGACAAAGCTCACGACAAGGTTCTTAAGCAGCTTTCGTTTCATTTCCCCGGAAATAGTGAGGCCGGGATCCTATTAATCAAACGTTTGATTAATAGGGTTTCGACAATTTCGTATAAAAAACTGCAGCCATGCATCATTTTGGCGGTCCAGGCGCAGGCAGGCCGGGAGGGAGGGACACCCTATCATTTTTATATATAAAAAGCTCTGTTAAATCAGACTCCAGCATTTCGTACCAGGCGCTTCCCTCCTGCCGGTTTCACCTGGAATCAACAGGTGAGTAAATCATAACCGGCATATAAAAAAGCAAGCCGAGTCTGAACTGCACCCCAATTGTTAGACATGATCTAATAATTGGAGGTGCAGTTTTTATTTATGACTAAATATTCAAGTGATGTGAAATTAAATATCATTCAAGGCTATAACGAGGAAATAATATCTCAAAGCGAATATGCAAAACAAATGGATGTTCCCAGAGCCCAATTTCAATATTGGTTGAAATTATATGAATTACATGGGGAAGATGGGCTGAAGAACACCTATACAAACAGTCCTGCTAGTTTTAAACTAGATGTACTAAACTACATGGTTCAAACTGGTGCGACATTAATGGAGACTGCAGCCCTCTTTAAAATCTCTAGTTATACAATGGTGTATGATTGGCAGAAAAAGATGGAGGCTGGTGGTCTAGAAGCCCTTGAACCGAGTCCAAAGGGGCGTCCATCTATGAAAGGTAAGTCTAATAAACAACCTAAGCGATTACCAGTTGAAGGATCTGTAGAGGCACTCGAATCGCGCATTAAACAACTAGAAATGGAAAATGAGTATTTAAAAAAGTTGAATGCCTTAGTTCAAAACAAGGAAAAATCACCAAAAAAGACAAAGCGCAAGTAGTCTATGAATTAAGGCATGAATACCCGGTGAAAGAACTCGTCAAGCTCGCTGATATTCCATGCAGCACCTATTATGACTTAGTGAAGAAAATGAATCGGCCAGATCCAGATCGTGACTTGAAAGTTGAAATCAAGGCCATTTACGAGGAACATGAAGGCCGTTATGGTTACCGTCGGATACGTGATGAACTAGCGAACCGTGGACAAAAGGTAAACCATAAAAAGGTCCAGCGTATCATGAAAGAACTTGGGATAAAATGTTTGGTTCGAATGAAAAAATATAAATCTTATAAGGGAACTGTAGGAAAAATCGCACCAAATCATTTAGATCGTCAATTTAAAGCGGAGTCCCCAAACCAGAAGTGGGTCACGGATATTTCAGAGTTTAAGTTGTTTAGTGAGAAGCTTTATTTATCGCCTGTATTGGATTTATTTAACGGGGAAGTTATTACATATACAATCGGCTCTAGACCCACCTACTCCCTTGTTTCGGAGATGCTAGGGAAAGCTCTAGAACGCTTGCCGGAAGATCATAAACTACTGATGCATTCGGATCAAGGCTGGCATTATCAGATGAAATCATATCGTCATGCCCTCCAGGAAAGAGGAATTAAGCAAAGCATGTCCCGTAAGGGAAATTGTTATGATAATTCAGTTATGGAGAATTTCTTTGGAATCATGAAATCAGAATTTCTTTACTTAAAGGAATTTAAAAGTATAGAGCACTTTAAAAAAGAACTACAAAAATACATACAGTATTATAATACGAAACGGAAAAAGGCAAAATTCAAAATGAGTCCGGTACAATACCGGACCCATTTTGAGCAAGCTGCCTGATGTAATAATCGTATCTAACTTTTAGGGGTCACTTCAGTCCGGCTTGCTTTTCTCACTTACCCTTGGGCATGCTGTTTTTCTTTTTGTTCAACCAGCTTTTCCATCCGCAATCTGTCACGCTCAAGAATCGGCCGTAGATATTTCCCGGTATAAGACTCCTTGACTTCAGCGATTTGTTCAGGTGTCCCGGAAGCAAGGATGGTGCCTCCCTTGTCTCCTCCTTCAGGGCCGAGGTCGACAATAAAATCGGCTGCCTTGATCACATCGAGGTTATGCTCGATCACAAGCACAGTGTCCCCATTGTCCACAAGGCGCTGCAGGACAACAAGCAGACGTGATATATCATCCACATGAAGACCGGTTGTCGGCTCGTCAAGAATATAGAAGGAGCGACCTGTGGAGCGGCGGTGAAGCTCAGAAGCAAGCTTAACACGCTGCGCTTCCCCTCCGGACAGGGTTGTAGCCGGCTGTCCGAGTTTGACATAGCCAAGGCCGACATCATAGATCGTCTGAAGCTTTCGGCTGATCTTGGGAATGTTCTCAAAGAATTCCAGAGAATCCTCTACTGTCATGTCCAAAACATCTGAAATATTCTTGCCTTTATATTTGACTTCGAGTGTTTCACGGTTATAGCGTTTGCCATGACATACTTCACAAGGAACATATACGTCCGGCAGGAAGTGCATCTCGATTTTAATAATGCCGTCGCCGCGGCAGGCTTCACAGCGGCCGCCCTTCACATTGAAGCTGAACCGCCCTTTCTTATAGCCGCGCACTTTCGCTTCATTAGTGGATGCATAAACATCACGGATATCATCGAACACACCTGTATATGTGGCTGGATTGGACCGGGGAGTACGCCCGATCGGTGACTGATCAATATCAATGACCTTATCCAGATAATCAATCCCCTTGATTTCCCTGTGCGCACCCGGCCGGCTTTTTGCCTTATGAAGTCTTTGTGCCAGTGCCTTATGGAGAATTTCATTGATTAATGTACTTTTCCCTGATCCGGAAACTCCTGTTACGGAGATGAACGTTCCGAGCGGGAATTTCGCACTGACATTTTTCAGGTTATTTTCCTTTGCACCTTTGATTTCGACATAGCGTCCGTCCGGCTTCCTTCGTTCTACCGGAAGCGGGATGAATTTTTTACCTGATAGATATTGGCCTGTCAGCGAGTTCGGATCTGCCATCACTTCTTCAGGAGTTCCTGCAGATACGATGTTTCCGCCGTGCACTCCCGCACCCGGTCCAACATCAATTAAATAATCGGCGGCAAACATGGTGTCTTCATCATGCTCTACAACAATCAGGGTGTTCCCGATATCCCTCATATCCTGCAGGGTGCCGATAAGGCGGTCATTGTCGCGCTGATGCAGACCAATCGACGGCTCATCTAGTATATAAAGTACGCCTGTCAGCCGGGAGCCGATCTGGGTGGCAAGCCTGATCCGCTGCGCCTCTCCGCCTGAAAGGGTGCCAGATGCCCTGCTTAATGTCAGATACTCCAGGCCGACATTCGCCAGGAAGCCGAGCCTTTCATTGATTTCCCTGAGGATCAGGCGGGCAATCTGCTCCTCTTTCGGAGTCAGGTTAAGGGAGCTGAAGAAATCGAGTGCCTCTTCAATCGACTGGCTGGTCACTTCTCCGATATGCCTGTTCTGAATCAGGACAGCAAGTGTTTCCTTTTTAAGCCTGTAGCCCTTGCATGTAGGGCAGTCATGCTGGCCCATGTATTTCTCCATCTGCTCTCTTATATAGTCAGAGCTGGTTTCCTTATAGCGGCGTTCAACGTTTTTTATGACGCCTTCAAATTTAATGTAATTCTCACGCACCTGGCCAAAATCATTTTTATAACGGAAATAGATTTTGTCAGTCTTGGAGCCATACAGAATCTTTTCCAGCTGGTTGGACGGCAGGTCTTTAACCGGGACATCCATATCAATGCCATAATGGTCGGCGACAGCCTCAAGCATCTGAGGGTAATATTGAGAACTGGTCGGCTCCCAGGGGGCAACGGCGTGCTTCCTGAGAGACAGTTCCTTGACCGGGATGACGAGCTCCTCATCCACTTCAAGCTTGGAGCCCAGGCCGTCACAATCCGGACAGGCGCCGAACGGGCTGTTGAAAGAAAACATCCGCGGCTCGAGTTCCCCGATGGAAAAGCCGCAGATTGGACATGCATGATGCTCACTGAACAGAAGCTCTTCATCACCGATCACGTCGACGATGACTTTGCCGTCCCCAAGCTTCAGGGCACTTTCGATAGAGTCCGCAAGTCTTCCCTGAATTCCTTCCTTTACGACGATCCGGTCTACGATTACCTCGATGGAGTGCTTCTTGTTCTTTTCAAGCTCTATCTCATCACCGACATCATACATTTCACCATCGACCCTCACACGCACATAGCCCTGCTTTTTAATATCCTCAAGGACTTTGACATGAGTTCCCTTGCGGCCGGAGACAACAGGTGCGAGCACCTGCATCTTCGTCCTCTCCGGATACTGAAGCACCCGGTCCACCATCTGCTCGATGGTCTGGGAACTGATCTCTATATTGTGGATCGGGCACACAGGACGCCCAACCCTCGCAAAAAGGAGACGCAGGTAGTCATAGATTTCTGTTACTGTACCGACCGTTGAGCGCGGATTCTTGCTGGTTGTTTTCTGATCAATGGAAATGGCCGGTGACAGCCCCTCGATGGCATCCACATCCGGCTTATCCATCTGTCCCAGGAACTGGCGCGCATAGGCAGACAGTGATTCAACGTACCTCCTCTGGCCTTCGGCGTAAATCGTGTCAAAGGCCAGGGAGGACTTCCCGGAGCCAGACAGTCCTGTAAGCACTACAAGCTTGTCTCTCGGAATGGTGACATCGATATTTTTTAAATTGTGGGCCCTGGCTCCTTTTACGACAATTTTATCCATAGCCATTTTCTAGTCATCCTTCCGCTTTAAGTTCTAATAATAGGTCACGAAGCTCGGCAGCCCGTTCGAAGTTCAGGGCTTTTGCTGCTTCCTTCATTTCTTTTTCCATATCGGCAATCAATTTTTCCCGTTCCTTCTTGTTCAGCTTCAGCGGCTGGCTTGCCGGAGTATAAGCTTCCTGCTCCTCGGCAGCATGTGTAGCCCGGATGGAGCCGCGGATCTCCTTCTGGATGGTCTGCGGTGTGATGCCGTGCTCCTCATTGTAGGCTTCCTGGATTTCCCGGCGGCGGCGGGTCTCATTGATGGCGATTTCCATGCTGTTTGTCATTTTGTCCGCATACATGATCACATGGCCGTTCGCATTACGGGCAGCACGCCCGATGGTCTGGATCAGCGACCTTTCAGAGCGGAGGAAGCCTTCTTTATCTGCATCAAGAATGGCCACAAGGGAAACTTCCGGTATATCCAGACCCTCCCTGAGGAGGTTGATACCCACCAGAACATCATATTTCCCCATCCTCAGTTCACGGATGATCTCGATCCGTTCTAGAGTTTTTACCTCCGAATGCAGATATTGAACCTTAATTCCAATCTCTTTTAAGTAATCCGTGAGATCCTCAGACATTTTTTTCGTCAGGGTGGTGATCAGGACCCTCTCATTCTTCTGCATGCGGTCCTGGATTTCTCCGATCAGATCGTCAATCTGGCCTTGTATCGGCCTTATCTCAATATTAGGATCAAGGAGTCCGGTTGGACGGATGATCTGCTCAACCATTTCCGGCGTATGCTCTAGTTCATAAGGTCCGGGCGTCGCGGAAACATAGATGGACTGCCCTACCTTTTCTTCGAATTCCTGGAACCGGAGCGGCCGGTTGTCCATTGCTGACGGCAGACGGAAGCCATGGTCCACAAGCACCTGCTTTCGTGCCTGGTCGCCATTGAACATTCCGCGGACCTGCGGCAGGGTGACATGGGATTCATCCACTACCAGGAGGAAATCCTCCGGAAAATAATCGATGAGTGTATAGGGCGTGGAGCCTGCCGGTCTGAGCGTGAGGTGGCGGGAATAGTTCTCGATGCCGGAACAGAATCCCATTTCACGCATCATTTCCAGGTCATACCTCGTCCTCTGCTCAAGGCGCTGGGCTTCAAGCAGCTTGTCATTCTCCCTCAGTTCGGCGAGCCTTTCCTCAAGCTCCCGTTCGATGTTCTGGATGGCGATCCTCATCTTTTCTTCCCGTGTTACGAAGTGGGATGCCGGGAAGATGGCCACATGGTCCCGTTCGCCAAGGATTTCCCCGGTCAGGGCATCCACCTCCCGGATGCGGTCGATTTCATCGCCGAAGAATTCAACCCGGATACAGTGCTCATCCCTTGAAGCCGGGAAGATTTCTACAACATCGCCGCGGACGCGGAAGGTTCCGCGCTGGAAATCTATGTCGTTCCTCTCATACTGGATATCTACCAGCTTCCTTAACAGCTGGTTCCTCTCAATTTCCATCCCCATGCGAAGCGACAGCACCATCTCCCGGTATTCCTCAGGAGAACCGAGGCCGTAGATGCACGATACACTCGCGATCACAATAACATCTTTCCGCTCGAACAAGGCCGATGTGGCAGAGTGGCGCAGCTTGTCGATTTCGTCATTGATGCTGGAGTCTTTTTCAATGAAGGTATCCGTCTGCGGCACATAGGCTTCAGGCTGATAATAATCGTAGTAGCTGACAAAATACTCTACTGCATTATTGGGGAAGAATTCCTTGAATTCACTGTACAGCTGGCCGGCCAGCGTCTTATTATGCGCCATGACCAGCGTGGGCTTGTTGACTTCCTTTATGACATTGGAGATGGTAAAGGTCTTGCCTGTACCTGTGGCCCCGAGCAGCGTCTGATGCTGCTTCCCTTCCCGAAGGCCGGCCACAATCTCCTTGATTGCGCCAGGCTGGTCCCCCTGGGGGCTGTATTTTGAGACTAATTCAAATTGCTGGTTCACAAGAGATCCTCCCATCAAAAATCTTTAGAAAAATAAAAAAGCACCAGTTATTATTAAATCCTGTAAAACGGCTGAAATAACTAAAGCGCTCTGTTCTGCTTATTTATAAGTAAAGACATATTCCCTAAATTGCATACCTTGGAACTGCCTTTTGATGTCATTCTAGCTCTACTCAAACATTTTACCACAAAGCGCCTAAAAAAAACCAACAAAAAGCGAACGGACATTCCTATTTTAAGGCACCCAATTTTTGTAAGTTCCACTCCGCCTGTTTACTGGACCAAAAAGGCACCTGGAAATTCAGGTGCCCTTCTTCTTCTTTTTTTTCATAAAAGTATTGGAGAAAAAAAATCCTGCGGTCAATGAGAATGCATCTATGATAATCAGGAGCCAGCTGTCTGTATATCCCTTATAAACTGAAACAGCAATCAATGCCACTGTAAGGATCAGGGAGACAACCTGATTGAACGTGACTCTCGTAAACAGCATTACCATAAGGCCCGGAAGAAACAAGGCAGAGAGAAATTTCAGGGGAGATCACTCCTATTTCTGCTAAGGATTTGATACATCCATTCTATTATATGTTCCTGTTATTATCATCTTTTATTTCACGGCGGCTGGGTTTTCTTCCCTTTCCGCCTTTCAATAGATATAATAGCATAAAAATAGACTTTCAATGTTCTGCAGCAGGGAGGATCCTTATGAAGAAATGGGTTTACATATGTCTGGCATTGCTGTTATCCTTTGCATCACTTTACGGCTGTGCGGCAATCGAGGATAAAAAAACAGACCCGCCAAAAGATACGGCCGTTGAGGAAAAGCCGTCCGCCGGCAGCTCCAAAAACCTTCAGGAGTTGAAACGTCCGGACGAGGGCTTGAAAGGAATGGTCGTTAATGTTGTAGACGGCGATACGATTGATGTAAAACTCACAAACGGAAAAAACGAAAGAGTCCGCTTCATCCTGGTTGACACCCCTGAAACAAAGCATCCGAGACTGGGCGTTCAGCCCTTTGGCAAGGAAGCATCCCAGTATACAACCGCCAGCCTCATGGCCAGGGAAGTGCTGCTAGAGCTTGACGCGGAGGAAAGAGATCAATACGGCCGCCTGCTTGCTTATGTGTGGCAGGGAGACGTGCTGTTCAATGAAATCCTGATTCGTGAAGGCTTTGCCAGGACTGCGGTGTATCCGCCGAATACTAAATATGTCGATCAATTCCGCAAAGTAGAGAACGATGCCCGACAGTCGAAAAAAGGTATATGGAGCATAGAGGATTATGCTCAGGAGGATGGGTATAACACTAGCGCCGGCAAGTCTGCTTCTGGCACGCCTGATAAAGCCGGCAGCTGCGAGGGGAAGATCAAGGGAAATGAAAACTCCCATGTATATCATGTTCCCGGCGGCAGTTATTATGACAGCCCGAAAAAAGCCAACATCGTCTGGTTCTGCTCCGAAAAAGAGGCGCAGGATGCAGGCTACCGAAAAGCCATGAAATAGAAAAGATGAGGCCCGCCCTTTGTTAAGGAGCTGGCCTCATCTTTTTTATCATTCTATTTATCTTTAACTCTGAGCAGTCTCAGTCCATTCAATGTAACTATGAGAGTGGCGCCCATGTCTGCGAAGATGGCAATCCACAGGGTGAGCCAGCCAGGGACGACAAGCAGGAGGGCAAGAAGCTTGATGGAAATCGAGAAGGTTATATTCTGCTTGATGATCCCAAGTGTCCTGCGGCTCAGCTTGATGGTAAACGGCAGCTTTTTGAGGTCGTCCCCCATCAGGGCGATGTCGGCTGTCTCCAGGGCAGTATCTGTGCCCGCTCCTCCCATGGCCACACCAACCGTTGAGGCAGCCAGGGCAGGGGCATCGTTCACTCCATCGCCGACCATGGCGGCACTGCCGTACTTCTGATTCAGTTTTTTGATAAAATCGAGTTTATCGGAGGGCATCAATTCCGAATACACTTCGCCCACTCCTGCCTGCCGCCCGATGGCTGCGGCAGTGCCGGCATTGTCGCCTGTCAGCATGATCGTCTTTTCCACTCCCAGGCCATGAAGCCTCCGGATAACTTCCCCGGTTGTTTCTCTGACTTCATCGGCAACTGCCAGGATTGCTGCAGTATTTCCGTCTATCCCAGCCAGCATGACCGTCTTCCCTTGCTCCTGCAGCTCTGTTACCTTTTGGGAAATAATCGGGAAATGGGGGCAGTCCCCAAAGAGGGCGGGACTCCCAACCTGCAGCTGCAAGCCGGCAATTTTGCCAGCGATTCCTTTTCCGGTTAAGGATTGAATGTCTTCAGCGCTGATACTGCGATATTCGATGTCCCGTCTGTCTGCTTCTTTTGTGATCGCTGCTGCCAGCGGGTGCTGGGATCGGTGTTCGAGGGCGGCGATCAATGCCAGCCACTCATTCTCGTCCCTTGCCTTATCCAGAATGATAAAGTCGGTCAGGGCAGGCACTCCTTTTGTCAGGGTGCCGGTCTTATCAAAGGCAATAGCTTTTATCCGGCCCAATTCCTCCAGATGAACACCGCCTTTAATCAAAACCCCATTTCCTGCCGCTTTGCCGATCGCTGTGACAATGGCAACAGGCGTGGAAATCACCAGGGCGCACGGACAGCCGACAACAAGGACGGCCAGACCCTGATAGATCCATTCACTCCAGCTGCCATTGAACAGCGGCGGGACAATGGCCGTAAGCAGGGCAATCAGCATGATGGCCGGTGTGTATATTTTTGCAAATTTGTCGATGAAGGCCTGTGATGGCGCCCGTTCTCCCTGTGCTTCTTCCACCAGGTGGATGATCTTTGACAAGGTGGTGTCCTTCGCCTGCTTTGTCACCCTTATCTCAAGAAATCCTTCTGTATTGAGGGTTCCTGCGAATACTTCGTCACCTTCCTGCTTTTCAACCGGCACCGATTCTCCCGTGATGGCCGCCTGGTTGATTGCCGAGGAGCCCCTTATTACCTCGCCGTCCAGGGCTATTTTCTGACCCGGCTTGATTAGAATCACATCACCAGGTTCCACGTCTTCTACAGGCAGCATGAATTCTTTCCCGTTCCTTCTGACAAGCGCCTCTTTAGGGGCTATTTCCATTAGAGATTGAATAGAGCGCCGTGCCCGGTCCATCGAATATCGTTCGAGTACTTCACTAATCGCAAACAAGATGACCACGACAGCGCCTTCGCTCCATTCCCCTATCAGGGCAGCTCCTATGATCGCTGCCGTCATCAGGGTTGTCATATCAAAGTGCAGCTTAGCCAGATTCTTTATTCCCTCTATGAACAGCCCTGTGCCGCCCGTCAAAATGGCAGCCGCGAATGCGGCAATGGTCAAGGGAGATTGTTCACCCAGGGCATACTGGAGAGACCAGGCAAGCGCCAGGAATACAGCCGATATCATGACGGCTCCGTATCTCTTAAAATAGGAATCTGTCTGTTTCATTTGATCCAGCCTTGTTTCCTCAGGGTAAATTCTCAGGCCTTCAAATGCGCCAGCCCGTTCCAGCTCGCTTATGGAGCTGTTCCCGATGACAGTCAGCTTAGAGGCGCCGAAATTCACCTTCGCATCCAGTACCTGATCCAGCTCTTTCACATTTTTTTCAAACTTGGCGGCACAGCCGGCACATGAAAAGCCCTGGACCCTGTATACCTGCCTTTGTTCGGGTTCTTGCTGCAATTCTCTGGCTTCATTCACGCTCCATCACCTCTTTTTGATGAGTAAATGCAATGTCTATAAGTGCTTTTACATGATCATCATCCAGTGAGTAATACACTTGTTTTCCTTCTTTCCGGTGCTTGGCAAGCCCGAGTTTGCCAAGCATCCTCAAGTGATGGGAGGCAGTGGCGCTCGACGATCCAATGATCTCCGCAGCATCACACACGCATAACTCCTTCTCCAATAACAGCGCGTATGCAATCTTCAATCTTGTGACATCGGCCACAGCCTTGAATATATTCGCGACTTCCGGTACATTCTGCTCTTCAACCAGCTCTTTTAAACGGCTTACTCTCTGGCCGGATTCACATGCGGACTCACAAAACTCTTCATTCTCCATTTCCTCATCCCGCCCATCATTCAAATCTTTATTTGATTATACTATATTCAAAAGCACATTTGAATGACTGGGCAAAAACTAAAATTAGGCTGTGGGGAAATGGGGGACAGTCCCCTATTTCCCATCCACATATCCACAAAAAAAGCCCCGCTGAAAGTCAGCGGGGCTCCTTTTGATTGGTTTTATTTGACGGATGTGGCACTGAGGAAGGAAATGGTGCGCTCGTCTTTAGGGTTGTTGAAGAATTCGTCGGTTGGTGCTTCTTCGACGATTCTTCCTTCGTGCATGTAGACGATGCGGTTTGCCACTTCGCGGGCAAATCCCATTTCATGTGTAACTACAATCATGGTCATGCCTTCGACTGCGAGTTCCTTCATTGTGTTCAGCACCTCGCCGACCAGCTCAGGGTCAAGTGCAGAGGTCGGCTCATCAAACAGCATGATATCCGGTCTCATGGCAAGTGCCCTTGCTATGGCCACACGCTGCTTCTGTCCGCCTGAAAGCTTACTCGGATATACATCCGCCTTATCTTCAAGATCCACCTTGCGCAGGAGCTCACGCGCTTCCTGAGCCGCCTGTTCTTTGGAAATCTTCCTGACACGTGTGGGGGCCTCGACGATGTTCTCAAGAACCGTCATATGCGGGAAAAGCTGGAAATGCTGGAATACCATCCCTACCTTTTGGCGTACTTCATTGATATCGTGAGTCTCTTTGGTAATTTCCTTGCCTTCGAAAATGATTTTCCCATTGTCCTTTTTCTCAAGGAAGTTCAGACATCGGAGCAGTGTACTCTTACCAGAACCACTCGAGCCAATCAGGCACACTACATCACTTTCCTGCACCTGCAAATCTATATCCTTCAATACATGAAGATCACCAAATGACTTATTTAATTTCTCTACGCGAATCATTTCTTTTTTCACTGTCAATTGTCCTCCCTATCTATCGCTTCTGGCCAATTTCTTTTCCAATAGACTTACAGCAACGGTCAGGATCGCTACCAGGATGAGGTAGTATACCGCGACAATCAATAAATAAGTCATTTCATCGAAATTGTTGGAGCCAAGTGTAGTCGCTACGTTGAACAGCTCATTCATGGATATAAAGGCTGCCAGCGAGGAATCCTTCAGCCCGATGATAAATTGGTTGCCGAGTGGCGGAAGTGCCCTTCTGAAAGCCTGCGGCAGGATAATCCGGCGCATGGTCAGTGATTTTGTCATCCCAAGCGAGCGGCCTGCTTCCATCTGGCCTTTATCAATGGACTGAATGGTTCCCCTGAAGATTTCTGCAATGTATGCACCATTATGGAAAGCCAGCGCAAGTGCCGCTGCCCAGAAATCGGGAATCAGGAAAATTCCGCTCATCCCGAAGTATAAAATGAATATCTGAACGATCAGCGGTGTCCCGCGGACCAGGTATACATACGCATCCGAGATCCAGCCGAGAATCTTAACATTCGATAATTTTAAAAGTGCGAAGAAAAGCCCGATTACTATTCCGACTAGTACTGAAACCACCGTAAGCTGCAACGTGAGCAGCATGGCATCTATAAATACTCCCTTTGTATCTCCTAACGTTCCGAAAAAATGAGAAAAACTAGGCAAGTGTTCCAACTCCCTTTCATCCTAAAAGTAACTGATCATTCTGGTTTTGATGTAATATCTTCTCCGAAATACTTCATGCTGATTTTCTTGAGAGTCCCTTCCTTGCGGAGGTTCTCAAGCGCTTCATTCACTTTTTTCACGAGCTCAGGATTGTCCTGTGGAATGACGATGGCCTGCTCACTTCGTTCAATAAGCTTGCGGCCTTCAATTTTGAAGCCTTCCTTTCGGGCGGTCTTTCCCGTGACAAAGTCTGTGATGACCGCATCATGACGGCCTCCATCGAGCGCTTTTAATGCGGTGATATCGCTGTCATACATTTTCAGGTTCTTGGTATATTTTCCTGCGACACCGGCATAGGTAGATCCTTTTGCCACTGCCACTTCTTTGCCTTTTAAATCATTCACATCTTTTATTTTACTGTCGGGCCGGGTAAAAATTTGAGGACCTGAGTAGTAGTATGGAGTGGTGAAAGCGACGTGTTTACTTCGCTGTGGATTGATCGTATGGCTGGCCACCGCTGCATCTGCCCTTCCTGTTTTGACACCTTCCACAATTCCTTTGAACTTGATCCGTTTCGGTACGGCCTTCAGGCCCAATTCCTTGGCCACTGCCTTTCCTACTTCGACATCAAATCCTTCCATTTCCATATCATTCGTCATATAGCTGAATGGCTTGAATTCACCGGAAGCCGCGAACACGAACTCATTTTTATCAATAAGTTCAGCCCCGCCTGCAAGCTTCTCTTTTTCAGCACATGCAGACATCATGCTAATGAGAAGAATAATGGATGCGATAAGCATTATTTTTTTATGTCTCATGCTGCTTTACGTTCCCCTTTCCATTGGCTGATTGCTGCCAAATCCTTTTTCACTATAAAAATAGCATTACTGACATTTACCCTGTTGAGCCAGCCCTTAATCAGCCTTCACTATATTAATTAACGCCGATGCATAAAGATTAGTCCCATCTATGGGATATTCTAGGCAAACAAAAAAGGGCGGACAGTGTCCACCCTCTTATCTCACTTTATTATGTTCGGGAATAATCCTTTTGAAGACCTTGGTATAAAACGATATATCCATCGAGCTGCTGGCTCAGTGCAATGGTGGTTCTGGAATGAAGGCCAGTTTTAGCCGCGGAGCGGATCATCTTATTCCTTATCGCCTCAATCCTTGTCTCCAAATCTGACTTGGTTAGCATATACATGACCTCCTTCCTCTACTAATTATTATTATGGTAAAATTTTACTATAACACAACGGTTTAAGTAAACAATAATATACGGAAGTTTACAAGAAAATATTACTTTTTCCCTATTTATATAATCAAGGGAATATATACGCCATTCCGCTGATGGCTAAATGACATTTTTTTACTCTCTTATACTATCGGCCATATTCCCTTCTCCTTTATACCTTAGTCGAAAATATTCTTCTGCTTTTTTTGGAAAAATAAAATAAGAAATACGCTGAAATGCCGGCTTACCCAGCAAATTCCAGCGCACTTCCAAGCAGTTTCAGTTTATTTAAGAATCATAGAGGTATATAAGAAGCAGGATTTACTGCATTTGATTTAGCAGCATTCCATTCACCCTTGTGAAGTTCAAAGTGAAGATGCTGGCCGAAGGACTGGCCGGTGTTGCCCATATATCCAACCTGCTGTCCCTGTGCCACTACAGCTCCCGTGCTCACGCTCATTGAATTCAGATGCGCGTAGACGGTTGTGAACACCTGCCCGTTTACTGAATGGGAGACAATCACTGTATTTCCATAGCTGTCTGAATAATAGGCGCGTGTAACCACACCATCAGCTGCTGCTACTACAGGCACGGTTCCGCCCTGAGCAATATCAACTCCATAATGGAAGCCAGGGCTTGGGTTTGTCCGGTAGCCAAAAGGCGAAGTCAAGACGCCGGCGGCCGGCTTGATGAAGCCATTTGAAGCTTTAGCTTTTGGTGCGCTGCCTGCTGAAGCTGAAGCAGGGCTGGCAGATGGCGCGGACGCTCTCGCTGCTGCTTCTTTTGCCGCCTGCTCTCTGGCTGCTTTCAGGTCAGCCTGATGCTTTTGCTCAAGGCCGATCGCTTTTTCGATGGAAGCTCCCTGTGATGCCAGAAGATCGGCTTCTTCTTGCAGATTCATTTTTTCATTGGCAATCTGTTTTTCTTTTTTCGCAAGCTGGACCATCAGACGGTCTTTTTGGGCTTTCTGCTTTGTCAGTTCTGACTTCATCACCTGAAGGTCCTTCAGCATATCTTTCAGGCTTGCAAGCTTGTCCTTTACAGCTGCCTGCTTGGTTTCCAAATCCTTTTTGTCCTGTTCATGCTCCTTGATCAGTTCCTGATCGGCATCCATGATGGTGGCAACGGCACCCACACGGTCGATGAAATCGCCGAAATCACTTGATCCAAAAAGAACTTCCAGATAATCTACATTTCCGCCGCTCTCCTGGAAAGAACGGGCACGGTTCTTAAGAAGTTCACTTCTCTTTTCAATCCGGTCTTTCAATATAGCAATCTCTTTATTCAGCTTTTGAATTTCCGCCTCTGTTTGTGCGATCCGCTCATTCTGCACACGGATTTTTTCATTGGCCCTGCTGATCTCTCCATCAATTTTACGCACTTCAGCCTTAAGATCGGCCTGCCTGCCCTTCAGTGCCTTAATCTGCTTATCAGCTGATTGTATACCGCTGTTCACTTCCGAACGCTTTTGATTGTTTTTCTGCTGTTTACTTTTCAAGCTATTCAATGATTCTGCTTGAACTCCTGGAGCAGCCGCTAAACTGCTAAGTCCAAGTACTGCTGCCAAACCTAAACTTATGATATGCTTCTTCAATCCGCTTTCCCCTTTCGCCCCTTGCCAGATTTCTCTATATATCGCTGTTTTCCTCTGTCATCTTCTATGTATTTCATTCAATCATCTATGTTAAGAGACATGTTTCGAGTATAATTGATAGGTTTCTGTCTAATGCACCATGCTATTATAGCATCCGTTTTTTTCAGAACAAGTGAATTTATGTTACAGTTCTATTTCAGCATTCTTCTAATTCCACACGGCAAAAATAAAAAAGAGAGGCATCCACCTCTCTTTTTTTCGATCATTACAGCATCCGGACTGCTACATGTCCCCGCGCTGCAGCCCTTCGGCTACTTTATGCAGGCTTGAGATGAATTGCTCCTGCTCTCCGCTGCTGAGGATGGCTGCATAAAATTCATTCCGGGTTTTGGTTATGGATTGCAGCACTTCCTGTCCTTTCTCAGTCAATTCTGGATATACGACCCCTCTGTCCCTGCTGCACCTCTCCCTTATAATGAGTTGGTCTTCTTCAAAATTGTCATGCAGCAGGGTCGCAGCTCCGGATGATAGCTCCAGGCCCTGTACGATATGAGCCACCATACAATTTTCTGTCTCCATAATTGTATTTGTGGCTCATATATTTAGTTGTGGTCATTTTAGCTGAAAGTTCCGCATATTTTTTCTCCCTCCTCAAGCAATCCTTTATCCCGGTTGCACTCCATGGCAGCTCCTCCCTCACTTTACAATGAGAATTTATAGTAAAAAAAACTGTAGCAGTAAAATTAGCGGATAAATATCTTTACAACAAAGATAATCTATGTTTTAATGGTTTCCGGCAATATACTTCATTTAGTTAACTATTATAATAGTTTATCACTTTTATAAAAAGGAAGGAGTTTTATTCATGAAGAAAAGCTTATGGCTGATGAATTTTATTGTAATCCTGGTTGTGATTGCATTGCTTGGAGGAGGAGCTTATTACTACTATCAATCTTCTTCCTACATTAAAACAGATAACGCCCATGTAACGGGTGACATCCAGACTTTAACCGCCTCGGCAGCAGGGAAAATCACTTCCTGGAATGCCAATGAAGGAGATCAGGTTTCTGTTAATAAAGAACTTGGTGAATTGAATAACGGAAAACAAACCTCTGAAATCACCGCTTCTGAACCTGGAACAATCATTAAGCAGTCTGTCCATAAAAACCAGCTTGTGCAGCCAGGTGCTGTTCTTGCCCAGACAGTGGATATGAAAAAGCTGTATATTGTGGCCAATATTGATGAGAAAAAAGTGAAGGATGTAAAAATCGGCAGCAGCGTTGATGTTGTTGTAGATGGCGATTCCGGCATAGTGATCGATGGCGAAGTAGAATCCATCGGCCATGCGGCAAACTCTGTATTTTCCCTGATGCCGCAGCAAAGCGCGAGCGGTAACTATACAAAAGTGACACAATATATACCTGTTAAGATTTCCATCGAAAATTACTCAGAAAAAGTAATGCCGGGCATGAATGCTGAAGTGAAAATCAGCAGATAACGATCCTGTTTTTAAAACGTGACTGTATTCACAAGGCTGTTTTTGCATACATTGGGGCTGTTAAAAAAAGTGGATTTCCGCTGCAGGCACTCGCTTTCTGTTCCAATCCACTTGCTTAAAAATTTTATTTCCTCAAAAAAACAACAATCTTTTAGAAAACAGCATCACAAATCCAACTGGTTAGTTTTCACAAAAATTTTAGAGAAGATCTTATAAAGAAAGGGGGCCGCATGATGTCTGCTCAAAATGAATTTGCCGAAGAAAATAGTGTGCGGCAGCATATGCCGCTTTTAATCGTACTGATGCTCGGTCTCTTTCTCGCGATACTCAATCAGACGCTGCTGAATGTGGCGATTCCCCGCCTCATGAATGAATTTGGGGTTGCTGCCACCACGATTCAGTGGCTTTCGACAGGCTATATGCTGGTTAACGGGGTGCTCGTGCCTCTGTCAGCGTTCCTGATTGAGAGGCTCGGGGTAAGGAAGCTGTTCATCTTTGCCATGGCCTGCTTTACATTGGGGGCCTTCATCTGCGGAATAGCAGGCAATTTCTCCGTTATGCTGTCCGGCCGCCTGATCCAGGCTGTAGGAGGCGGTGTTCTTCAGCCGCTTGTGATGACCATCATCTTATCCATCTTCCCTCCAAGCATGCGCGGAAAAGGGATGGGGCTCTTTGGTCTCGCCATGATGTTCGCGCCAGCCATGGGTCCGACTCTTTCCGGCTGGCTGATTGAAAATTACACCTGGAGAGTGATGTTCTACGGCATGGTTCCGCTCGGTGCGATCGTTTTGATTATCGCCCTCTTCAGGCTTAAAGATTTGTTTTCGCCGAAGAATATTAAAATGGATGTATTTGGCGCTTTTGCTTCCCTTGTTGGATTCTCTTCCCTCCTTTACGGAGTATCAGAAGCAGGCTCTAAGGGCTGGTCAGATCCGATTGTTGTTTCCACAACTCTGCTCGGGATTGTTTTCATCACCATCTTTATCATCCAGCAGCTGCGTTCAGAGAAGCCTCTGCTCGATTTTAAAGTATTCAAATACGATATATTTTCACTTGCGACGATCGTTAACGTTATCATAACTGTTGCCATGTTTGTCGGGATGTTCCTTCTGCCGATCTACCTGCAGAACCTCAGGGGTTTTACAGCCTTGGATTCAGGTCTTCTCATGCTTCCCGGCGCTCTGATTATGCTGGTCATGTCCCCTGTCTCAGGGATCCTATTTGATAAATTCGGACCGCGTCCGCTTGCTGTCACAGGGATGCTGATTACCATCATCACCACCTATGAGTTCACACAGCTGACAATGGGTACGTCCTACAATATGATCCTTGCGATTTATATGATCCGGTCATTTGGAATGTCACTGTTGATGATGCCGATCATGACCGCAGGGATGAACCAGCTGCCTAAGCACTTGAACAGCCATGGAACAGCTATGTCCAACACCGCCCGCAATGTGAGCGGATCGCTTGGAATCAGTCTCATTACCACTATATTTACCAACCGTACCACGTTCCATTATGCGACGGCTGCTGAAGGAATGAATACGATGGACCCGATCTTCATGCAGAATTTCCGCGAATTGGCGGCAAGAGCTGCCGTTGAGCTCCATCTGCCCCTTGCGCAGGCACAGCAGACAACGATTCAGCTGATGGCGAAGGAAGCAAATATCCAGGCAACCGTAAGCGGAATAAACGATGCCTTTTATTGGGCAACAGCCTTGTCTTTGATCGGGTTTATCCTAAGTTTCTTCTTAAGGGATGTGCGGAAGGATAAGGCAGCCGATACTAAAAATGCTGTCCGGAGGACCGTCAAGGACGGAGAAATCCTGCTCCTGCCTGCACCAGAGAGAAGCTTGCAGCAATAATGATTGGAGGAATCAGGATGAAGATTTGTATTATTTATGATAGCGAAGGCGGCCATACAGGGGCCTTGGCCCAGTCAATCGCCCAGGGAGCGGATTCCTTTGAAGGGGCTGAAGTTTATCTGCAGTCGGTGGAAGAAGCCGATGTATATTCCCTGCCTGAGATGGATGCGATAATCTGGGGATGTCCGGGACATTTCGGAACAATCAGCTCCGGACTGAAGACGTGGATAGATAAGCTTGGCTACCTCTGGGCTGAAGGAAAATTGGTGAATAAGATCGGTGCCGTTTTCTGTACGACTGCCACGGAACACGGCGGTCTTGAGTCCACCATGCTGAACTTGATTACACCCATGCTGCACCAGGGTATGATCATTGCAGGCCTGCCGGGCAATATTGCTGAAAACGCAACATACGGCTCTTACTATGGTGTAGGGGTAACCTGCCCGATTGACAGCGAAGAAGTATTGTCGGAGAACGGCGCAGCACTTGGCCGTGCCCTTGGCCGGCGCGTTGCCGGACTGGCAGCCGGTTTTACCGCCGCAAAGTCTTGATATATTGCCTAAAAGAGGGGGATGACCAATGACAATTGTAATTATTTGTGTTCTGGCTGCCGTGTTCCTTGTGTTCCTGCTGGTCCGCGTCAATTCGCGCGCCCTCTCCTCCCCTGTTGAAAAGTCTGCCGGTCACGGGGATGCTGCAGCAATGGAAGCACCCGCTCGTTTAGAGGCAGCTGCAGGCGAAGGAAACGGAAACATAGCCGCTGATGACAGGCAGACTGAAACAGACGTTCATGCCAGCCGGGAACTGGCTGTAAAAATGAAAGATGCTGCCTACCGCCAGACCTTAAAGAATTTCAAGAAACCAGCATCCCAACAGGAAAAACAGCCTTACAGGGAAACCGGAATAGACGATACCCAATACCGTAAGGCACTATCAAACATAAAAAACAAAAAGAACTGAAGCACTGGAAATGGAGAAGGCCCCCATTCCCCTTTTTCTTACATTTCTGTCCTTGGGGAATTAGAGACTCGCCCGGAGTCAGATTGTTTGACTAATTCTTACAGGAGTTAGATACTTTTTCCATAAGGCTTTTACTATAAGGAGGTTTTTGAATGTCAATCAGCAGTTTGCAGGATACAACTATGTTACATAATGGTGTTAAGATGCCGTGGTTTGGCCTTGGCGTCTGGCGTGTAGAGGATGGCAATGAGGTTATTTCATCCGTGAAGGCAGCCATCGTCAATGGATACCGCAGCATCGATACGGCGGCCGTGTACAAGAATGAAGAAGGCGTGGGTGAAGGAATCCGCCAGGCTCTGAAGGAAACCGGCCTGTCGCGTGAAGACTTGTTTATCACTTCAAAGGTCTGGAATTCAGACCAGGGCTATGATTCCACCCTGGAAGCTTATGAAGCAAGCCTGAAGCGCCTCGGCCTTGAATATTTAGACTTATATTTGATTCATTGGCCGGTAGCAGGCAAGTATAAGGATACCTGGAAAGCCATGGAACAGTTGTATAACGACAAGCGTGTCCGCGCCATCGGTGTGAGCAACTTCCATGTTCACCATCTGGAAGATCTTTTGGCAGATGCCACAATCAAGCCGATGGTCAATCAGGTTGAATTCCATCCACAGCTGGCTCAGCGTGAGCTGCGTTCATTCTGCAAGGAGCAGGAAATTCAGTTTGAAGCATGGTCTCCATTGATGCAGGGCGGCCTGTTTGATAATGAAGTGCTGAAGGGCATTGCTGAGAAACACAGCAAGACACCTGCACAGGTTATTCTGCGCTGGGACCTTCAAAATGGCGTTGTGACCATTCCGAAATCAACAAAAGAACACCGCATCATTGAGAATGCGGATGTCTTCAATTTTGAATTGACAGCTGAAGATATGGCAGCCATTGATGAGTTGAACAAAGATCAGCGCGTTGGTGCTGATCCAGACAACTTCGACTTCTGATTAATATGCCCAAAAGACAGGACGGCCACCCAGATGGGAGGCCGTTTTTTACTGGGAAATAATCCGGGAAATGGGGTCAGTCCCCCTTGAATAGCTACCTTCATTCTGCAGATGCTAAGATGGCATCTTTGATTATGTGGGGGAGGTTTTGTAGGATGTATTATTATAAGCAGGAGCTGATTAATCCGATTATTCCGGACAAGCCGGATCCGAATGCAGCCAAGGTGCTTCAGGAGACTCTTGGCGGCCGGTTCGGGGAAATGCGGACGATGATGCAGTTCTTTTTCCAAAGCAGCAACTTCCGGGGCAAGGCATTGCAATTCCGTGATCTGATTAAAGGGATTTTTCTCGAGGAGATTGCCCATGTGGAATTAGTCCAAAATACAATCAACGCCCTTCTCGATGATTCAGGTGCACCAATGCCAGGTAATTCCGGCAGCGACAGCGCCCCTCTTGATGAAGCAGTAAAACATGCAATCCCTCACCATTTCATCATGGGTGCACAAAGCTCGGTTCCCGAGGATGCCAATGGTAATCCGTGGCAGGGCTCGTATGTCTATGACCACGGCAACCTGATTGCAAACCTTCTGGACAATCTTGTACTGGAGTCAACAGGCGTACTGCAAAAAACGCGGATTTATGAAATGAGTTCCAACAAAACTCTACGCGAGACAGTGGCGTTTCTTATTGTCCGCGACAATGCCCACCAAAACGCATTCGCAAAAGGACTTGAGATGCTGGGTGTAGATTGGGGAAAACTATTCCCTGTCCCGAATTACGACATTAATAAATATCCTGAGTGCCGCAAATATGTGGAGATGGGCTTTCATAATGTCCAGTTCAATTTCAGGCTTGATGATACAAGGATTGCCGAAATATACTCCGGCCAGACGCCAAGCCGCAATGGCGGTGAGTTGTCTGTTGTGGATCCACCTGAAGGTCACCCGGTCCCTGAAATGCCGGAACGGCCGAATGAGCATGCACCAGGCATAACAGATATGTTCCGCTGATCAAGCTAAAAAGAGGCTGACAACTGTCAGCCTCTCCTTTATTTCTGTTTCAGGATTTCCACCGTTATAAGCTGGTGGCCGTCAATTTCTTTTACTGTGAAATCATAGCCTTCTGCCCCGATGGAATCCCCGACTTTAACATCAAATTTCTGGGTGAGCACCCAGCCGCCGAGTGTATCGACATCTTCTTCTTCAAAGTGTGTTCCAATCAGATCATTTACGTCTTCGATCAGTACCTTTGCATTGAGGATATAATGACCTTCTCCAATTTTCCGGATATCCGCCACTTCATCTGTATCAAATTCATCACGGATTTCCCCTACGATTTCCTCCAGGATATCTTCAACCGTAACCAGACCTGAGGTTCCGCCATATTCATCGATCAAAATGGCCATCTGTGCGCGGTCGCGCTGCATACGGAGCAATAGATCGTGAATCGGGACCGTTTCAATTACCCGGATGACCGGCTTGATATAGGGCTGAATCGAGGTTTCCCCTTCTACCAGGGCTCCATTCGAGATTCTCGATGTGATGATTTCTTTTATATTTACAATGCCAAGAACATGGTCTTTATCCCCGTCAGTCACAGGATAGCGCGTATAGCCTTCACTTTTCACGGTATCAAGGACCGTTCCCAGGCCAGCTTCGACAGACAGACTGACAATCTCTGTGCGGGGAACCATGATTTCCTTGGCAATCCTTTCGTCAAACTGAAAGATATTGTTAACGTATTTAAGTTCCGTCTGATTGATTTCACCGCTCTTATAGCTTTCCGACAACAAAATGCGCAGCTCCTCTTCCGAGTGGGCAAGTTCGTGCTCGGAAACCGGCTTCAGTCCAAACATCCCCGTAAGGAAACGGGCTGAACCGTTCAAGATCCAGATAAACGGATACATGAGCCGGTAAAACCAGATGATCGGACTTGCGAAGGCAAGCGTTATGGCTTCTGCCTTCTGGATTGCCACCGTTTTAGGGGCAAGCTCGCCAATTACTACGTGCAGGAATGTTACAAAGGCAAACGCAATTCCGAAGGATAGAATATCAGAAATGCCTTCGTCCAGATGCCACATGGTGAACAGTGGATGGAGCAGGCTTTCGACAGTCGGCTCTCCAATCCACCCAAGCCCTAAAGCTGTAACGGTAATACCCAGCTGGCAGGCAGACAAATATTCGTCAAGATGGGTCGTCACCTTTTTTGCGGCAGCTGACCCTTTTTTGCCTTCAGCTACCAGCTGATCAATGCGGGAACCTCTCACTTTTACAATAGCAAATTCTGTTGCCACGAAAAATCCTGTCATGGCAATGAGTACCGCTAACAATATCAAGTTTAATATGTCCAATAAATAGGAAACTGGCCAGCGGGGATCGCTTTTCCCCTAAAATAGTCCAGCCCCCATACACCTCCTGTATGTTCTCTCAATTTTTTTTAGGATACCGGCTTATATAAGCAGGAGCAGCAGGGTCTGCATAAGTGAGATGCTTTCGTGGGACAGGTTGTTTTTAATTGTTTCTTTCGTAAGGCCCTGTTTCTCCACAATTTCCATGATCTCTGAGACATCCAGCTCCAGCTCTTGAATCCTTGCTTTTAATTCTTCGATATCTATATTTTTTGTATCTTGTTCTTTAAGCCGTTTTTTAATTTCAGCGAGTGATAATTTTTCTTTCTTGAGCTGTTCAATCATCCCAATTTTCTCGACCGCACCCGGACAATAGTAGCGGTAGTTGGAAGCGGAACGTTCTGCTGTAAGCAGCCCCTGATTAGTATAATAATCAATTGTCCTTTTAGTAACATGTGCCAATTCCGCCAGCTCGCTTATTCTCAGCTTCTCAGTCCCAAGGGAAACGCCTCCCAACTATAACGTTATGGTTTATAAAATCATTATACAACAATAGCAGTCTATCTGACAATCTAATAAAGATATGGTCCAGATTACCAAAAAAAGAGATTTCTACTCGTAGCACATGCATGGAAAAGAACTGGACAAGAGCATGAACAAACAAATACGCAGTTAAGCAGAGCAGGGCGCTCCGCAGGCATGCCGGAGAGATAAAAGATGGTCACACCTAGTTATAGTAAGCCGCATAATATATGCAGTTCCGCCCCTATTTCACAGAAAAACCGGGAAAGAATCTTCCCGGTTTACCTGCTTATGATGCATTTTCCTTATTCTTTTTCGGATACTCTTTTTCCCAGTAATCGGCTCCCTTGATTCCAAGCGGAATCGGATCAAACACCGGATCGATGCCGAGTTTCTTCTGCCTCTCATAATCCTTCAGGGCAGCAAGCGCCGGTTTAGCAAGGATCAGGATCGCAATGATATTCAACCAAACCATGATGCCAAGCCCCACATCCCCAAGCGCCCAGGCAAGTGCCGCTTCATTTGAGGCGCCGTAGAAAGTGGTAGCCATGATCACGAGCTTCGAGAAGAGCACCCAGACTCTCCTGCTGCTTCCATTTGCCAGGTACGTGATATTGGTTTCAGCGATGTAGTAGTAAGCCATGATCGTTGTGAACGCAAAGAAGAATAAGGCTATGGCCACAAAACCGGCACCGAAACCAGGAATGACCGAATCGATTGCAGCCTGGGTGAATCCCGGCCCTGCCTCAATTCCTTTCAGGTTTTCAACAATCATGGTCTTGCCAGGACCTTCTGTATTATACATGCCGGTGAAAAGGATCATGAAAGCTGTGGCCGTACATACGAACAGTGTATCAATATAAACAGAGAACGCCTGGACAAGCCCCTGCTTGGCCGGATGTGATACCTCGGCAGCTGCTGCCGGGTGCGCGCCTGTTCCCTGTCCTGCCTCGTTGGAATAAACGCCCCGCTTAACTCCCCAGGAAATGGCCATTCCGATGAGACCTCCAAACGTGGCATCAAGTGAAAAGGCACTGCGGAAGATCAGCGCAAAAACATCGGGAAGTTCTGTAATATTCATAGCGACGATGACCAGTGACAGCAGGATATAGCCGAGTGCCATAAACGGTACGATAACCTGCGCTGCGTTGGCTATCCTTTTTACTCCTCCGAAGATAATGAAGCCAAGGAACAGGGTAATGACAGCTCCTGTTATCCATTTATTCAATCCAAAAGCATTTTCCATTCCAAGAGCAATTGAATTCGCCTGCACCCCGGGCATGAGGACGGCCATGGCAATCAATGCCGCAATGGCAAACAGCACCGCAAACCATTTCCAGCCGATTCCCTTTTCTATGTAGTACGCCGGACCGCCCCGGTACTGTCCATCTTTCTTAACCTTATAAATCTGAGCAAGTGTAGACTCTACATAGGCACTGGAAGCCCCTATGAAGGCGATGGCCCACATCCAGAAAATGGCTCCTGGCCCCCCGTAGAAGATGGCGGTGGCAACACCGGCAATATTCCCGGTTCCCACACGTCCGGAGAGTGCGATGGATAATGCCTGGAATGAGGAAACCCCCGCTTCAGAGCTCTTGCCCTGGAACATCAGCCTGACCATTTCCTTGATATGACGCAATTGCAGAAAACGGGTTAAAATAGAAAATAATAGCCCAACTCCCAGCAGGATATAGATGACCGGGTCACTCCATAGCACTGCATTCAAACTATCCACGAATTCCTTCAAATAAAATCCTCCTTCTGTGTATCAGAATATTCGATATTTTATAATTATATTTTATTCTTTGGATATAGGCAAAAAATTTAACAAAGTTGTCGAAATCAATTGGAAGATACTAGAATTTGCATTAATGTGGAATGTAGAAGGGAGTACGTTAAGATGACTACCGAAATCTATTTTGTAAGGCATGCCCATTCAATCTATACGCCTGATGAGCTAAACCGCCCTCTGTCAGAAAAAGGAAGGCGGGATGCAGCAAGAGCTTGTGCGCTATTATCCCAAAGGAATATCACCCGTGTAATCTCAAGTCCATACCAAAGAGCCATTCAGACGGTTCAGGGGGTGGCAGATGAATACGAGTTAGACATTGAACTGCGGGAAGATCTGAGGGAGCGGCTGTTATCTACAGTGCCGGTCGATGATTTCGCAGCATCCATCGAGAAGGTGTGGAGCAGTCCCTCTATCGCTCTTGAAGGCGGTGAATCCAACATGGAGGCCCAGGCTAGAGGAGCGAGAGCGGTCAAGGATATTCTGGAAACCTATCCCGGCCAAAATATTGTCCTCGGCACCCACGGCAATATCATGGTGCTGATCATGAATTACTTTGATACTCAATTTGATTTTGCCTTTTGGAAGAAGCTTGATATGCCTGATATATATAAAGTGAGCTTCAGCGGCGGGCAACTTGCAGGCACAGAAAGGCTATGGGTGCAGCCGGATTGAAGAAGAAAAAGATCCGCAGGATTCATGTTTAAAAGTCAAAATGATTACTAAGAGGTGAGTGATGAATAACAGCTGGAACAAATTTATATATAAACTGGGGTCTGGCATTTACGACAGGTTTTTCAATTCAGGCTTATTTCTTAAAGCTCGAAAACAGATATTCAGCGAAGGAATTTTTAAGGATGAACAGCAGCGTATCCTTTTTGTCGGCGTTGGTACTGGAGCGGATTTAGAATTGATTAACGCTCATATGTTAGATATTACAGCTATTGATTACTCGGATGCGATGTTAAACAAGGCAAGAGTAAAATTTAAAAATTCCTCAATCAAGTTTTTGAATATGGATGCACAAAACATGGATTTTCAAGAGGCCCAATTTGACTTAGTGGTGGCCAGTCTTGTTTTGTCCGTTGTTCCTGATGAAGATAAATGTTTGAAGGAAATGGTGAGAGTGCTGAAGCCGGATGGCAAAATACTCATATTTGATAAGTTCACCCCAAAAGGAAAGAAACTGCCGTTGGTTAAAAAGTTCCTTAGACCGCTTATTCAGATATTGGGCACTGACATTGGAAGGGATTTTGAAAAGCTGTATGAAAATCATAAAGAGAAACTATCCATTACAGAAGATGTTCCTATCCTGTTCAATGGGATGTATAGAAAAATAATCCTTCTGAAGAACAGGTGATATTACTCTAAAGACAGTTTGCATAGAAAAAACAGATTTAAAAAAACTCAGAGCCGGTAACTCCGAGTTTTTTCATCTGCCTGATAGACCGGTGGATCAAAATCGGCTGTTTTTACCTAACACCCATATCCATTTCTCAAAATAGCCTGCCATGCTTATGCGAGCAGATAGGCCCAAACTTCCTCCATAAACATCCCCATCACCAAGAGAGCAGCCAGGACAGCTCCCGCCAGCACAAGCCAGATCAGGATCAGCCTTTTTTTCTTCATTTCCTCCGGGACACCGTTATAATAGGTATTCAGTAAGAAGGCATAACCCGGCAGCAGGACGACCGAGAGAAGAAGACAGAAATACACAAGACGTACAGGTATGAATGAACAGCTATCCTCAGGCATCGCCTGCAGGGTCCAAGGGTGCATGATCCATGCCAAAAAAGCATTCGGGATTACCGCAAAAAGCGCGGTATGCAAAGGAATCCGGCCATCTTTCCTGCTAAGCAGGAATAAAGCATACCAGATGTATGCATAAGCAAGGATGGTTAAAAGAATGACACCCTGGAAAATGATATAATCACCCAGCATTCCTGACCATTTATCCGGCAGCATCACCAGGATGACGGTTAGAAATGAAAAACTGAAAAGAAAAGCCATGGCGGTCAGCATTAATGCTCCCGCCTGGGCTGCGCCCCACAAAAAGGCCTGTTTAATTAAAGGCATAGTACGGCCTCCTATTACAAAGATTTTCTATGTATATATTCAAAAAAAGCTAGATGGAGGATCTTTTTCCGATCCGGAAGCCCATCCAGCAAATGAGCGGAAACAACAGGATTGTAGCAAGGATGCAAATGAGAATGAATGAAAGACTCAGCAAAGGGTTGAACCATTCACCAGGAACCAGCTCTAACAGGACCAGGCCCATCAAGAGGACATTCGGTAAAATGGCTGCGGCAAATATGCGTAGTGCCCATACCCTGCCGCCATGGCCAAACTCCCGGCCGGCTTCATAGCCGATCAGCGCCCAGAACAGGGAGTACATGATGAGAATGATGAGGGGCATCCCCGTCAATGAATGCCACATCTGTTCTGCCCATAAATGGCCGCTAAGATGTTGAAAGGCAGTCAAACCTGTCCCGGCTGCAAAGAATGAAAGATTGATGATAAAAAACAGGCGCAGCGTCCTTACTGGGGACGGCATCTCTGCACGATTCCAGGCTTCAGCGGCTTCCTCGGGTGTTCCAAGACATGCAGCAGCCAATTTCATCAGCTCAGCTTCATCCGTTATGCCGCTTTCCTCTTCCAGCTCCAGGATATGTGTTTCATATTCGTTTACAATCTGGTCCCGGTTGCAGCTGCCGTTTAATCTTTGTTCCAGTTCTTTAAGGTAATCAGCTTTCGTTTGGACCATGCTGCTCCGTCTTTCCTATCACAAGATTCATGACTTTCACAAATTGCTTCCATTCCCTCTGCTTTTCTGCCAGCATTTCCCGACCAGCTTCCGTAATCCGGTAATACTTCCGGTCTGGCCCTTTCTCCTGTTTTTCCCAGTAAAATTGGATATACTGCTGCTTTTCAAGCTTATGCAGAGCCGGATACAGTGTTCCTTCCTTCACGCTGAGATGGAGATTACTCCTTTTTTCGAGCTCCTTCACAAGCTGATAGCCATACATATCCCTTTCACCCAGCAGCTGGAGAATAATCAGGGAGGTACTTCCCTTCACCAGCTCACGGTTAAATGCAAACATACTCTTTCCTCCTGTTTATTAGCTGCGGGTTTTTAAATGATTGCGGATCAGCCCGGCCACCACTTGGTAGAACGAAGGATCATGGGAAACCAGTTCTGCCCTGCCCAGGTTCTTTGAAACCTCCCGGCGTGTTCCTTCCTCATCCTCCTCAAAACCTTCAGCATAAAAGCTGTCCTGCATCCCAGTACAAAATTCATAGAATGAATTCCATTCAGCCTTCACCATGCCTGAGACTTCTTCCCTTTGCAGCTTGAAGCATGCATATGGGAAATCGCCTTCATATAAATATTGATAAGCTATTTCTCTGTCAATGAAGCCCCGTTCTTCCTTAATCACTTCATATTTTATGAAGCCCATGGGCACAAGATCCGCGAGCTCCGTCTTGATCCCCAGCTCCTCGCGCACTTCCCTGACTCCGTCTTCAATCGTTTCGTGGGCCAGCAGATGGCCGGCGGCCGTAATATCATACAGACCCGGATAGTCCTTTTTCCGTTCACTCCGCTTTTGCAGAAAAATATAGTGCCGGTCTTTCTCATACGAAACCAGCCAGCAGTGGAACGCCTCGTGCCAGAGACCTGCTTTATGAACCTCACTGCGGTCCGCGGTGCCCAATGGACGCCCTTTATTATCAAAAGTCCGTAGCAATTCAGTTTCCATTTTAATTTCCCTTCTGTCAGGAATTTACATACATAGTTCTTTTAGGTAGTTATAATATACCAATTTAAGTTAAGATTTACAAATTTTTCTTAATTAATTTTTGTAAAGAAAACTGAAAGGAGCTGTCCGGTATGAAAAAATCAGACAGCCGCGCTCCCTTAAAAGGAATGATCGGTGCAGGGATAGGAGCAGTCCTCGGAATCCTGGCTTACACGAATAATTGGCTGGGGTGAAGCCTTAGCCGGGAATTGTTCAGATAAAAGGCCGGAACCTAAAATGGCCCGGCCTGCTGGTCTTCCTTTATGCGGTATCCGCTTTTACGGTCTTTAAGCGCAATTCAATTATAAACTCCCCTCTGCTGGATAACCTGCGGGACCACGCTGATCATCATGATTCCCAGCACCCCAGGCAGATAGTAAAACAACACCTTTAATAGTTTCATACGCCCCCTTTTATTTTGAATTTTCATACAATATAATCCAATTAAACTATAAATGCTGAAGGCAATCATACATATGTTAAAATTGACAGAATTGCTTAATGGAGATTAATAGGCACGTTTAGAGCCCTTTAAAAAATAAGTTTCTTTATTGGCAGCTGGCATAAGGGAGGATTGGTCTAATGAGTAAAGATTTGTTCGTGAAAACAAGAGGCTGCAAATTATATGCCAAATTAATGGGAGAAAATAACGGCAAAACAACGGTTATCATGGACGCCGGGTATGGGGATTTTTCCAAGGCCTGGAATGCAGTAATTGGAGAGATTTCAAAACTATCTTCTGTTTTCATTTATGATAGAGCAGGGCTTGGAAAAAGTGAACGAAGCTCTTCTCCCAGAACAAGCCGTGAAATGGTTAAAGATTTGAAAGAATTACTTGTTAAAGCCAAGATTAAACCTCCGTACTTATTGGTAGGTCATTCATTTGGCGGGGTTAATATGCGGATATTTGCAAGTGAATATGAACATGACGTTTGCGGGCTAGTCCTGGTTGACTCTACTCCTGAAGACTATAGAGAAAGATTTCTTCCAACCATGCCGCAAGATTTCCAGCAAGCATACAATAACCAATTTATTTACGAAGGAAATTATGATGAATTTATGGAAAGTCTTGATCAGTTAAAAGAAACTAAACGTAAATTAAAAATTCCATTAGTGGTTCTTTCAGCCGGTAAAAAAGCTTATTACACAGCAGAGTCACAAGCATTATGGAATCAAATGCAGAGAGAGATTCTTGAAATATCCTCTAATGGTGAATTGGTGATTGCCGAAAACAGTGCTCATTACATTCAAAATGATGAACCAGAAGTATTGGTTCATTCGATTAGAAAGCTGATTGCGCTTATTGAATAGTTGGAAAGTATTAAAAAATGCTTGGAGCCATAATCTCCAAGCATCTTTCTTTCCTGATTCCTATACTGGGCTCCTGCCAGCCTCTTAACGAAAAACACTTTTATTCACCTATAAAAGGGAAAATCACTGCGGCATGGCGACATTAATTTTAGAGCCGGAATGCCGAAATGGTATCCTGGAGTTCTTCAGCAAGACGGGCAAGTGAGGCGGCTGCCGCATTCACTTCTTCCATGGAAGCCAGCTGTTCTTCTGATGCTGAAGCTACTTCGACTGCATGATAGGAGGTGCTTGCAGCTACCTCTGACATTTCAGCCACATCGTCGGCAACATGCGAAACATCTTCCTTGATCCTTGCCGAAGCCTCTGTGATCCCGCTGATCCGGCTGGTCACATCGTCGACAGAGGAAAGAATGGAAGCAAAAGCTTCTTCCGTGTCGTTGGCAATCTCAAGTCCGGCCAGCACCTTCTCCTTAACCGAGTGAATGGCATCCACGCTGGTTTTGGCATCTTTCTGCATTTCAGAAGTAAGCTCCGAGATATGTGATATCGAATCCCTCGTCTGCTCGGCGAGCTTCCTGACCTCAGAAGCGACGACCGAGAACCCTTTGCCGGCCTCTCCTGCCCTTGCCGCCTCAATGGCTGCATTCAGGGCAAGCAGATTCGTCTGATCAGCGATCCCGGTAATTAACGTAAGGATTTCCCCGATCTGCATGGAGCGCTTATTGAGCTTTTCCAGTGCTTCGCCTGCATTTTCGACAGAACCGGAAATATGATTCATCTGATTCAGCGTTTCCTCAACAAAATGCGAGCCCCGCTTCGTCTGCTCATTAGCTGCCGCAGTGAGTGCAAATACAGAAGCCGCATTTTCTGCGATTCTGGCTGCACCTTCAGTCCCCGCCTTCACGGCCATGACCGATTGATTTGATTTGGCAGTCTGCTGCTCGGCACCTGCCGACACCTGCTGCATGGCCACTGTAATCTGTTCAGTGCCCTTCATCGTTTCATCGGCACTCGCCATCAATTCTTCAGAGGCCGCCGCAACCTGGCCTGAGCTCTCTCCCACATGCTTGATCAGGGAACGGAGATTGTCTGTCATCTTCTGAAAAGCATGATTCATGGACGAAATCTCATCTTTTGTCTTAACCTTTATCGACTCAAGATTCAGGTTCCCCTCTGCAATTTCTTCGGCATGACGGGTAAGCTGTCTAACCGGCCTGACAATTCTTTCGGTATATACGAACGCGGCTATGATGCTTCCGATAATCAGGATGATGACCGCACCAAGGGAGAATGTAACCATCAGCTGAATTCGGTCTTTAATGGCCTCCTGGAGATTCATATAATCAGCATTGAGCATCTTTTTTAATTCAATCACATCATTGGCCATCCCTCTTGTCCGGAAAGACTGGCGCTTCGCTTCAGCCTGGTTTTGTTCATCAACCAGCTTTGATGCGGCAACCGTCAGCTCATTGAACTTCCTGCTGATTTTTTGTATAGCTTCCTTTTTTCTGCCAGAATCAAATTTTTTCCTGAGCTCAGCCGCCTCTAACTCCACATCCTTTAAATCCAGTGTTATATCATTGGCATTGCTTCCGGAGGGGACAATCGAGTAAGCACCCAGTGACTTGGCCAGGCTCTTCGCCGAGCTGTTCAATTCCTCTGCATGCAGCAATGTCTTTACCGTATTTTCTGTTGAAGAATTGATCGACTTCATGCCGGCAATATTCACGCCGATGATGACTGCCGACAATAGCACCGGAATGAGTGTTAATAATAATATCTTTTGTTTAAGCTTCATGCTGTTCTCCTGACCTCCAGCCTATTGAATGATTTGTATCTCCTGGTTGGCTACCTTCTTTTTCAAGTCTTCTAATTTCTCAGTTTCCGCTGGGGTAAGTTTGACGATCCTTATCGGGGCAATATCGACTCCGCCTTCTTTTATGCCAAGCTGAGTCTTTTGTCCTTGGAGCTTCCCTGTTTTCGAGAATTCCTTCACCCGCTCATAAATGGCTACATCTACTTTCTTCAGCATGGAAGAGACGACTGCCTTTTCTGCCTGAAAGAATTGGTCCGTATCGACTCCAAAAGAATACACACCTGATTTTTCAGCCTGCTTTAACACCCCTACACCCGTGAAACCGGCTGCCGGATAAATATAATCCGCTTTTTTCTTGATCATGCTGCCCGCTATTGCAGAACCTTTTTCAACATCATCAAATGTCCCTGCATATTCGGGAAGGACTTTAGCCTTCGGATTCACAGCTTTAACTCCCTCAGCAAAGCCTTTTTCGAATTTTTTGATCAGCGGGACATCCATTCCGCCGACAAAGCCGACCACATCGCTCTTTGTCTTCATCCCCGCAAGAACTCCGATTAAATAAGAGCCTTCTTCTTCCTTAAATGTCACGGAATGAACATTAGGAAGCTCAGACACCGAATCAATGATTAAAAATGTCTGCTTAGGAAATTTCCTGGCCGTTTTTTCCACTGCTTCCTGCATAGAAAAGCCCAGGCCGATCACCAGTTCATTTCCATCTTTTACAAGCTCGGTAAGTCCCTGCTCATATGTCTTCGTATCCTTGACCTCTTTATAATCGAATGAAATGCCAAGCTCGTCCCTCGCCTTTTCCAGACCTGTAAACCCTAAATCAGAAAATGACTGATCCCCAAGGCCCGCATCTGACAGCATAATCCCTATCCTGACCGGCTCATCCGCCCTGCCGGACTGTGTTTCTGCTTCACAGCCTGCGCAGGCCAGCAGCAAGATTCCTATGATTGCTAGTAAAATACTTTTTTTCATTTTGACCATTCCTCTTTGAAGTGTAATATCCTTTATAACGGCTAATTGGCCAGAATGTTTAATAGCGTGGGGAATATTAAGAATATTAACTTTTTTAACCCGCACGGGGAACGGCAGGATTCCGGCTGCAATAAAAAAAGAATAGGGGGAACATCACCTCTATTCCTTAAAACCAAATTATCTTTTCTTAAAAATGCCGGCCCACAAATCAGAATAGCCGAACAATCCACTGTCGGCCGGGAAGTCCTCCATCCTCCTGATTTCGAGAACTTCAAATCCGCTGAATATTCTTTTCAGCTTCTCCTCAGAAAAGCCAAGTCCGCCCCTCAGACTCATATCCCGATACACATCCCAATCCGATATATCAGCACCGCCTAGACCGCCGTTTTCAGCAAAGCATGTTAATGCAAATATCCCGCCCGGTTTTAGAGCATGTCCCAGGATTTCCAGATAGCTCAGCCTGCGGTGCGGTGCAATGTGGTGAAGGCAGCCGGAGTCATAGACTACATCATAGGAGTCCTCCTCGATATCCAGATTAAAAATATTTTCTTTTATAAAGCGGACAGGATAACCGGCAGTCCTCTCCTGCCCCCAGCGGACCGCTTCCGCGGAGGAATCTACCGCATCCACACGAAAGCCGTTTTTAGCAAGAAACAGGGCATTCCTCCCCGGCCCGCAGCCCAGGTCAAGTGCCTTCCCCTGCTTAATCCAGCCCCTTTGGAGATAGTCTGCAAGATTTTCATCCGGCAGATTTTCAAAAAAAGGGACTTTTCTTTCTCTATCTTCATAAAAGCTGTCCCAGTTAAATCTCTTTTTTTCCTCTAAGAGTGTATCCAGCATGCTAAGGATATCCTCTTGGGAGTGAATGACTTCTTCCCGCATCATAACGGCCTCCCCGACTCCATGGTTCTATGATCTAACAGCGTAATGTTGAAATCAGGATGTGCTTCATGAATGTGAGTGATTGCTTCTTGCAGTAATTCTGCATCAACTGTCCCTTTTAGCAGCTCACTGTTCGGAACAATGGTAATGCTTGTGCCTGTGGATTTTGTTTCGCCGATGATGGAAGGCGCGGACTGCGGAATTCCATGCCGGTAATCCTGCCGATATTGATAGCCTCCCCTGCTGATGACGGCTGTGAGGCTCTTAGACAGAGCATTAACGATGCCAATCTCCATTTCAACGGCTGCCCCGGGCGCCTTATAATCTGTGAATGTAAGATTGGGATTCGTCAGAACCTCTTCCAATGCGGCACGCGGACCCACAGATAACATTTCAACCGGAATGCCCCTGCCGTCATCTGAAATCGTAGCGCTTCCGTCTGCCTGCAGGATAATCAGGACTTTGCTGCAAAAGCCTGCTTTATGCTCCTCCAGAGAATTATGCAGAACGGCAAGAATGAGAGCACCAGGGCCAATGCCGCCGTCTTTCCCTGTATAATCGGCTGCCCGCTCCCGGACATCCCCTAACTTGATATAGCGGCTGGTATCATACATTTCCATCACTCCAGACAGAATCAGAAGCAGCGGCAGCGCCCTTTTCCTAGGGATACTGTATGACCCGCCCCGCTCTTCCTGCAGAACCAGGCCGGCACCGATCAACGGCTTTAAATGATGATAAAGCTGCCCCGTCGTTCCCATTCCGAGCAGTTCCACCAGCTCATTTCCATGCCTCGGCTGAACCAGCAGAGCCTTGATGATCTCGAGTCGCTGCTTATGCCCGAGCGAAGAAAGAATCCTTGCCATATCCTCACTTTCACCGGCCAATATAGACTGCAGGCTTTTTTCCCGGGCAAGCCCATGAAATTTCTGCTGATCGGTTTCCATTTCACCCGAGTAATAAACCTTCAGGAGGCTGCCTTCCTCTAAAGAATTGCTCCCGTTAAGATCATCCTCTTTCGGAAGGTCAGGTTTTATGTAATTCAAAATTTGTTTCATCTGTTTTTTTAATTCATCCAGTTCCCGGCCATAGTCTCTTTCCAAATGAACTCACCTCTATTATGCATTATCATAATGCATATTAATTTTAACTTATTATGGGAATACTTACAAGAAAATTCTTTTGTTAGAGTGAATAAAGCCTGCCTGGAAGTTCTCATTAACCAAGGATAAATATGTAATTACATAATTTAATAAATCAGGTGAGGTTTCCGCGCAGACTTTTAGAAATCTGTTAGCCAGAGGGCATGGAGGGATGAAGAACTTTTCAAGCTGGATTTTCGGGCAAAAGGGTCTTCATCGGGGCTGTGAAGGACTTTTCAAGCTGGATTCTCTGGCAAAAGGTCTTCATCGGGGCTATGAAGGACTTTTCAAACTGGATTCTCTGGCAAAAAGGTCTTCATCAGGGCTAATGGAATGAAATAAAAAAACGCAGATGAAGCCAGTTTCAGCTCCTATCTACGTTTTCTTCGTCCTTATGAATGGAATCCGAACGGTGAACGTGCTTCCCGTTCCGGCTTCACTTTCGACTTCTATGTTCCCGCCATGACTGTCCACGATCCACTTGGCAATCGCAAGGCCAAGGCCGTGGCTGCCCATCTTCCTGGTTCTTGATTTATCTGAACGGTAAAATCTCTCAAATATCAGCTTATGCTCCCCGGGCTGGATGCCGATTCCGTTGTCCTGCACCTGCATGCACAGCCCTTCGCTTCCGGATGTGAGCTTAATATCCACCCTGCCGCCGATGCCGGTATATTTAATGGCATTATCAAGAAGGATGATCAAGAGCTGTGTCAGCCGTTCAGGATCCCCTTCTGCCGGTACGGAATCCGGTGCCTCCATCTTAAGGCTGATTTCTTTGGCGGCAGCAAGCGATCCCACCGACTCGACGGCTTTCTGGGCGCGAACCTTAAAATCAAAAGTTTCCCTGTTCAACTCGGGCTGATCCGAGTCTGAACGGGCGAGTGTCAGCAAATCACCCACAAGGACAGTCATCCGCTTGACTTCATCCTTCATGCCAACAAGGAGCTTACGGGAAAAGCCATCTTCCTCAGGCTGCATGGTCATTTCCATGGCGTTAATGGATGACAGCATAACGCTCAGGGGGGTACGAAGCTCATGAGAGGCATCGGCAACAAACGAACGCTGCCGGTTGAAGGCCTTAGATATCGGCACCATCGCCTTTTTCGACATCAGGAAGCTGATATACACAGCAAGTCCGACAAAAATCAGCGCGATCCCTGTAAACACGGCAAACAGCCATTTAAACAAGTCATAAGCAAAGGAAACATCTTTTCCTACATAGAGAGTTCCGACTTCCTGTCCTTTGAAAATCAGGGGCTTGCCTGCAATCATAAGATGGACTTCATCACGCATGGCCGGCACGTGAATTTCACGGCCATCCCTGCGCCCGTCTCTCCCCATAAATCGGGCTTTTTCTATGTTCAGCTTTTCCCGCCGTATACCGCCGTGCCCGGGAGCTCCCTCATTAATCAGACCCAGAAGCTCTTCCCTGAGAGGCGGGATGGCCTCACTTCCGGTGACCACCTCTCCATCCGGGCTGATGACATAGTAAAAAAATTGATCAGCCCCGGCAAAAACAATCTCCGGGGCAGAGTTCCCCATAAAGCCTGGCCGGCCATCCTGCTTCAAATATTCCTTGATGGCCCGGGCTTCCTCCCCTGCCAGACTCTCCAACTCACGCTCCTGGTCATTAAGGATAACAAAATAAAGAATGGCAAAAACAATGACAATGAACAGAACCAGAAACAGCATGAGCAGCCCGCTGTAAGACAGAGTCAGCCGGTTTTGTGTACTCTTGAAAACATCCTTCTCTCCCGGCTTCCGTTGTTTTCTAAATATGAGCGGTATCTTATTACTCAAGTTTATAGCCTACCCCCCTGATGCTGTGCAGCAGATCCTGCATCCCGAGCTGGTCGAGTTTCTTCCTCAGCAGCTTCACAGTAGCATCAATTGTCTTCATGGAAACATCTGAGTCATATCCCCAGATACGGTCCATGATCAGATCGCGCGGTAGCACCTGCCCTTTATTCTGGACAAGCAGGTCGAGCAGCTGGAATTCCCTCGGACTCAAGCGGATCTCCCCAAGACTGCTCGAAAGCATCTGGCTGGAGCGGTTCAGCCGTATATTATTGATATGAATTTCCTCCTCGACGATGGGAGCATAATTCCTCCGGGACAGCGCCCGCAGCCTGGCAAGCAGTTCATCAATTTCGAAGGGCTTTACAAGATAATCGTCCGCACCCGAATCCAGCCCCTCGATCCTGTCCTGCACCGCATCCTTTGCAGTCAGCATCAGGATCGCACCTGGATACCCTTCCTTCCGGAGACGCCTGCACACCTCCACCCCGCTCATATCCGGCATCATCCAATCAAGGATCAGCACATCATAATGCGAAGTTGAAGCATAAAAATAAGCATCACGCCCATCCGTCACCCACTCCGTCCTGAATCCCCCCTTCTTCTTCAGCATAAACACAATCAACTCACCCAGCTTCTCATCATCCTCAGCCAGCAGAATATTCACGGAACCACTCCTTTTCCTTATGGGGACAGTCCCCTATTTCCCAGACGCTCAAGTACCGCCCGCACTCACTTTTCCGGGGGGACAGTCCCCCATTTCCCAAGGCGATTTTAATAATGATAGGATAACGGGTGTGCGGCAAAAAGGGAAGCACTTATGATGGAAAGTGCTTCCTTTATATGATCAGGTTCAGTTTTGATATCTGTATTCTATTAGTCAAAAATGAAAATTCAGTGAAAACAACCATGTAAAACAAAATTTTTAATATAATGGTAGGAGATTTTAAATAATATGTATCCATTGGCTTAATAGCCTGCAATATGATAAATTAGTAGCTTGCAGGCCATATCATAGAATAAAAGAAATAGGAGCTTAATTTCATGAATATTTGGGAGTTGTTTGTTGCATTTCTATTGGGTGTGGTCGAGGGTTTGACCGAGTTTGCCCCGGTTTCCTCAACGGGCCATATGATTATTGTGGATGACCTTCTGCTTCATTCAAAGGAACTTTTTACAGAACAGGTGGCGAATACCTTTAAGGTAGTCATCCAGCTGGGCTCAATACTTGCTGTTGTTATCGTATTCAAGGATCGTTTTTTAAATATGTTCGGCTTGAAAAAAGACCCGGCAGGAAGCGAAGCCCATGGCAGGCTGAGTTTGATGAAGGTCATTGCCGGCCTCATTCCGGCAGGGATCACAGGGGTATTGTTCGAGGATTATATCGATGAACATCTATTCTCGGTGGAAACCGTCATTATCGGGCTGGTGATCGGTGCCGTACTCATGATCATCGCAGATAAGCTGCAGCCGAAGGTTCCAAAAACACAGACTGTAGACGGAATCTCCTACAAACAGGCGATTGGGGTGGGATTGTTCCAATGTCTCGGCTTGTGGCCGGGCTTCTCACGCTCAGGCTCTACCATCGCCGGCGGTGTCCTGCTCAATATGAGCCACCGCGCAGCATCTGATTTCACCTTTATCATGGCTGTTCCTATCATGCTAGGGGCAAGCGGCATCTCCCTCCTTAAAAACTGGGAGTACTTCTCCATGGATGCCCTGCCATTCTTCATTGTAGGATTTATCAGTGCCTTTGTGGTGGCACTTGTTTTCATCCGCTTCTTCCTGAAGCTGATCGACCGCATCAAGCTTGTGCCGTTTGCCATCTACCGGATTGTGCTGGCCGCTTTGATTTATGTGATTTTCCTATAAAAACGGCTGATTCTAAACATGAAAAACCCAGATCCTAACTGAAGAGACCCACGTAAATGAGACAAGGAAAAAACACCCCCTGAATCGTATTTATTAAATATGATTCCTAGGAGGGTGTTTTTCTTTGGGCACAAGAGTTCATTATCCAGAAGAAATAAAATGGAAAAAAATCAAAATGAAGCAAGAAGGGAAGAGCAACAGTGAAATAATGAGTCACCTTAATTAAAAATAAATCACAGATTAAAACGTGGATAAAATGGTACAGGACAGGTCAAACCTAGTTCGATATTCAATGCCAAATTAAGAAAAAACGGCAAAAGCACATAAGTGGTGAGAGTAACATTGTCGTAGGGAATATCCTAAATCGGAATTTTATATCAAGCCGACCAGACGAGAAATGGGTAACAGACATAACGTACCTGCCGTATGGTACAACGATGTTGTATTTATCGACTATTATGGATTTATATAATGAGATTATTTCTTACACAATAAGTACATCCCAGGATATCAGCTTGGTGATGGAAAACTTAAAGGAAGCTGTGGAGCTGCGTAAGCCCGAAAACTTAATTCTTCACAGCGACCAGGGGTCTGTATATACTTCTTATGGCTATCAGAATTTCGCCAAAGAAAAAGGCATTACCACAAGCATGTCCCGAAAGGGAAACTGCCATGACAATGCCGTAATCGAATCCTTTCACTCCTCGCTAAAGTCGGAAGGATTCAACGCTCAAGCAAGAGCATCTATGTCCAATTCTAAAGTAGTATATTTGGTAAATCAATATGTATCGTTACAACCATATACGGATTCAGGAAAAATTAAACTACCTGTCCCCTCTTGAATATAGGGAACAGGTAGCATAGGTGTTTTTTCCAAGTCTCATATTGAAGGGTCAGTTCATATTGGTTCTGGGTTTTTGTTTATGGGGTAGCTCTTTTTTAAAGGCTCTTTTCAAAAAGCTTTTTTATGAGTTCTATAAGGAGACTTTATTGTTACGCAAGTTGATTGGAGCGGAAGGCGCGAGACTCCTGCGGGAGCAGCGGGACAGGTGAGACCCCGCAGGCAAAGCCGAGGAGGCTCAGCGCCCGCCCCGCGGAAAGCGAGTGCCTGCAGCGGAAATCAACTTCCTTGTTCAAAAGCCGCGCCACTGCCTTTTTGAAAGACTTTCTTTCGAGGAAAGAGAGCTTGCATGGCAATCAATCTTTCAATCAATACAGCCATATAAAATCAATCTGCACATAGCCTTATAGTAGTATAGTGTTACTACACCTTCTTAGTTAAAGGAAACAATGTACAATCCTTAATGGTTTCACTATCCGTCAGCACCATCAATAACCTTTCAATTCCAAATCCCCATCCAGAAATAGGCGGCATTCCATATTCCATGGCTGTTAAATAATCCTCATCCATCTCCATCGCTTCTGCATCTCCATTACTTTTTAAAGCGGCTTGTGTTTCCAGCCTTTTTCTTTGTTCAATGGGATCCACCAGTTCGGAATACGCATTAATAATTTCGGCTCCGTTTACGACTAACTGGAATCGGTCCGTAAGAGTTGGATCGTCATCATTAGCCCTGGCAAGCGGGGATAAATCAATTGGATGCTGAATTAAATATGTTGGTTTTACAAGGTGAGGACGGCAGGTTTTTTTATACAGCAAATCAATGAAATTCCCTCTTCCCAAAGTATTTATATCAGGATGATCCAGTTCAATATTTCTTCTTTTTGTTTCTTGAAGCAAATCTTTCACATCGGGATAAAGGCTGATATCTATTCCTATTTCTCTATAAATTAAATCCCTGAAGGAGATCACTTCCCATTCTAGTGAAAAATCAATGGATTGTCCTTTTATGAGAATAGTCGTGGAATGAAAGGTCTGCCTTAGAATATACCCCACCATCTCACGCATTAATTTCATGGTATCCTGATAATTCCAGTAGGCTGCATATCCTTCGACCATAGTAAATTCCTGAAGATGCTGCGTGCTCAGTCCTTCATTCCTGAAGCACTTGGCAACTTCAAATACTTTCGTAAAACCGCCTGCAATCAGCCTCTTTAAATACGTTTCCGGCGCAATCCGTAAATTAAATTCTGTATCCAGTGAATGATGATAGGTTTTAAAAGGTTTTGCAATGGCCCCTGAGGATGTATGCTGTAATACCGGCGTTTCTACTTCCAGAAAATCTTGATCCTCAAAAAACCTGCGAATGGCGCGTACCATTTTGCTCCTGGCCAGCATGCGGTCCTGCGTTTCCTTTGTCATCATTAAATCCAAGTACCGCTGTCTATATCGAAGCTCCACATTACTTAAGCCGTGCCACTTCTCCGGAAGACTCCGCAATGCTTTCCCCAGGAAAACATAGCTTTCAATACGCAGCGTTTTTTCTTTTGTCCTGGTAGTATACATTCTGCCTGTCACACCAATAAAGTCTCCTATATCCAGTAAGTCATTAAATTGTTCAAATGGAATCTGGCCCACTTCATCTCTTTTTAGCAGAAGCTGCAAACTGCCTTGTATGTTAGATAAGGTAAGGAAAATAAATTTATTAAAGTTCCTGATACTCATAATCCTGCCCGCCACCCGCACATCCGAAGTACCATCTTCAAGCAGAGAGGCTTCAAAAAGCTCGTAATTAGCGGAAAACCCTTCAGGGTATACTGAGATTCCCTGGGATTTTAGTGTCTCTAACTTCCTGAATCTGCCCTCTGTTTGCTCATTACTCATCCATCTCACTCCTTCATTAGCTTTTTACTTATATCTTTTAAACAATAAAAAAACTCCCACCCCCAAGATTATTCATCTTGAGGACGAGAGTTTAAGCTCCGTGGTACCACCCCAGTTTATTGATATGTCACCATATCAACCTCTTCGGGTACGGCAACTTTAATGATTGATTATACCCTATCTCTATAACGGGAGATCCCGCCGCGCCTTCCTTAAGAAAGATCTTAAATCTGCGCGAAAGCTCCGAGTCTTTTTTCATAATGATTATTATTGCTCCTTTTCACCTTCCGGAGCTCTCTGGAAATAATGAATCAAAATTACTCTTCTCTTCATAGCCGATGTTCACGTATTGAAAATTAAGAATATTTTACAATGAAGAAATTGGTAAGTCAACTCCCATTTAAAACAGCCTGAATATTCCTGCACCTCCTTATTTTCGCCTGTCTAAGCTGAAAATAAACAAAAACAACGCGTCCCGATACAGGATCGACACGCGTTGTCAAGAATCGGCTTCTTCTATTTTAACGGCGGCAGGCATCCACAAATGCCTTAAATAAAGCAAGCATGTCATCGCTGGTTTCTGTCATATCCTCCGGATGCCACTGGACTGCAAGCATCCAGCCGCCTTCCTTGTCTTCAGATTCCAGGGCTTCTACAATGCCATCCTGTGCCGATGCAGACACCTTGAGGCCCGGCGCCTTGTCACGGACTGCCTGGTGATGGAAGCTGTTAACCTGGAGTTCTTCTTTGCCGACGATATCGTGAAGCAGGCTTCCCCGTTCCACCGTGACGGAATGGGTGGCAGCCGCCCTTGTTGAAGCATCCTGGTGATGCTTCATGACGCTGCTGTCATCACTTTCGATATCCTGGATCATCGTCCCACCAAGGCCGGCATTCAGCACCTGGATGCCCCGGCAGATGGCAAATATGGGCTTGTTTTGCTCCCGGAGAAGCGGCAGCATCGCCATTTCTGTGTCATCGCGCTCAGGAATGATGCGGCCGAGCTTCGGATGAGGCTGTTCACCAAACAGCTGTGGATCTATATCTTCCCCGCCGCTCAACAGGATTCCGTCACATATATCTGCCCACTCGCGGGCTGTTTCCTCATCAGCCGGCGGAAGAATGACCGGCACCCCGCCTGCCTTCATGACGGATTTTGCATAGCTATAATGCAGCACACTGCTGTTTTGTCCATTAAAATCGAAATTCGAACATGTAATGCCAATGACTGGCTTATGGTTACTCATATTTTTCAGCTCCAAATCGTGACCTCTCCTTTCCTTACCCTTTAACGCCAGGATACAACCAGGAAAAACATGCTTTTGCTAAATAACTTCTTCCAGCTGTTCTTCGATGTATTCCTCCAGTTCCTCCCTGATGTCCGCCATCGTTTCTTCAGCCAGCTCCCCCCATATCCTGCTTCCCGGAACATCCTTTGTCACCGGCAGTCCCAGCCAGGTGCGCTGGCACTCCCATAGCGTAGTAGAATGATAGCCAATCAGCTCTTCTTCCTCAGAAATTTCCAGAATCAGGGCGGATTCATATCCAGGAACAAAGCAATCGTCTCCTTCCCTGAACAATTCCGCCGCAAAATGCAGTTTCTTTTCTTTAAAAACCGGCTTGTAATACTGATTTAATTCATGGATGAGCTGTGATGCGGCTTCCTCGAGCTGCCTGATTGAACTTCGTACATCCTCTGAAAAAAACGGCTGCTGATACTTCATGGTTCCTCCCGTGGACACTTAGTGACTTAAAAATCATTTCTATATCTCCCCCCTTATTTCCTTTACAACAAAAAAAGAACATCGATAGCAGTTATCGATGTTCCTGTGAAGAAATAAGAGATTAGTTGACTCCTACTGCATTGAATGCATTATTGACTGCTGTACGTTCAGCGCTTGATGAGCCATACAGGTCAGCTGCGGATTGAAGAAGTGCCGCTTTTGCCTGTGAGAACGTCGCGTTTGAAGTCAGATAGATCGTATTGGCGCGGTAGAAAATCGCTCCAAGCTTGTCCACTCCGATGCCCTGGACTGTCACGCCATAGTGAGTTCCGCCGGCCGCAATCAGATAAGCAGCTTTATTGATGATTCCGCTGTTCGTATGGACTCCGCCGTTATCCTGAGTTCCGGTATAGCGCTTGGAGTAGTGATCCGGATCGCCATAGGCTGCCGGGTTGGACATGGAGCGCAGGGCATCGCCTGATACGCCTGGGGTATAGATGTCCTCACCGATGTTATAGTCGAATTTTGATGCCTGGTATTTGTACTCAACCACTGTACCGAATACATCAGAGATTGCTTCGTTCAATGCGCCTGACTCATTTCGGTATACAAGATTTGATTCAGTGGAAGTCACGGCATGCGTCAATTCATGAGCTACTACATCAAGTCCGCCTGACAGAGGGATGAAGGTCGAGCCATCGCCATCTCCGTATACCATCTGTGTGCCGTCCCAGAATGCATTGTTATATCTGTTTCCATAATGGACCGTTGATTTTAGGGCTGCACCTGCTCCGTTATAGGAGTTGCGGCCGAATGTGTTTTTATAATAATCATAAGTTTTTCCTGCATAGTAATGAGCATCTACCGCAGGCGCATCATAGGTTGCATTGAACAGATTGTCCGCATCTGACCAAAGTGTACCCGGAAGGTAAGAACCACCATTTGCATTATATGTGAAAATACCGTTTCCGCGGGTGTTATCCTGAAGATAATATTTTCCGCCTGAAAGGGTCGTGTTCAAGGAAACGGAATTCTTCGTAACGCCGGTGCCGGAACCAACAGCGTTCGTGCCTGTTACCTCATGGATGGTATTGTATTTTGTAAGAATGTTCCCCTTATCAGCAGATACAAAGTAGAAGTAGTTGCCAGGCTCCGGGCTCAGGAAGCTCAGTTCCACTTTGTAAGCATATTCGGCTCCGCCCTTATCGTCCGTAAATACGACAAGCTCCGATTTAGGCGCACGCTCGTAGGAAGGAGCAAAGCCCAGGTCACCTTCTGCAATTTTGCCGGCTTCTTTTGCTTTAATGCCGTCTTTCACCTTGCCGGCAAGCTTCTCATCAAGGTCTGCCGCCACTGTTCCGGAGAGGACGGTCAACACTCCTTCTTTATCGATCACAGCCGCCTGTGTGGAGCCGAAAACCGGTATCCCGCCATATGTCTGCTGTAATTTCACTACTGTATTGCCAAGCTCGTCCTTGCTCTTTTTATTAATAATAAATGAGTCCTTTGCCGCTTTCTTGCCAAGTTTATAAGATTGCTTGTTTTGATCAAGATAATTGAAGACAATCTCTTCGGCACCCAGCTTGGAAGCCTTGGTCAGGTTTCCGGAACGGAACTCAAGAGAATCCTTTTCCTTATTGAACTTTTCTACGCTCAATACGTTCTTTGCAGCAAAAGCATCCCCCTGGGGCAATACAGAAACCATTAGACCTAAAGATAAGACAGTACTTGCTAAGAATTTCTTTTTCAAATTCAATACAACTCCTTCTCCATGATCATCTTTTTTTAATTGTCACGCGGTCACCCAACACCCTGCCGGCGGAACCTGGCCGCCAAGCAGACAACTGCAACTAATCTGCGAAACTGCTAAATCACTGCGCCTCTAGCTTATATGTACTCCTCCTTTTATTTGAGTAAACTAATTAAATCATAGAATGACAGACAGTGGTGTTGGGAAAAAAACCACCCACGCTGATAGGTTTGGTAACCATAGAAAAGGCCTATTTTATAGACAGATTGAGAGTCCACCAGATATAAAGAGTTCAAAAACCGAACACACATTTGGGAAAAAATTGACAGAATTGTGAAAAAAGTATTTAAAAAGTCAGTTTTTTTTGAAAATTTAATTGCAATTCAGCTGGGAATGAGCAGTTTTCTATTATTCGAGTAAGTTTACGGAGATTATATTGTGAGAGAGGATGTTCGTTATAACGTTTTCTTCACACTAAAAAAGCACCAGCCTCTACATTTGGCTGAGTACTTTTTTCAGTATGGTTTATTCTGATAAAAATAGTTTGGTTTTTTCACTTCATTCGCGTAAGGCTTATGAAAGATATGGGTAGCAGCTGGAGAAACCGGAGGGATGAGCCAGGCCCAATTCCCTGTTAAGTCTCTGCCCCTATCCTTTTCCTTCTCTTCAAAAAGCTTGAACTGCTGCGCGGCAGTATGATGGTCGACGATGCTGACTCCTGCTTCTTTGTAGGAATGAAGCACAGCGGCGTTCAGTTCGATCAGGGCGCGGTCCTTCCAAAGGGAAGCATTTCTTCTGGTGTCGAGCCCCATCCGCCCCGCAATGCGGGGAAGTGCATGATATCTCGTTTCATCAGCCAGATTTCTTGCCCCGATTTCTGTCCCCATATACCAGCCGTTAAACGGAGCCGCCCTATATTCAATTCCGCCCATTTCAAGCTTCATATTGGAAATGATGGGAACGGCATACCACTTCAGCCCAAGGCTCTCAAACCAATCGAATTCCGGATGCCGCAGCGGCACCTCAAGCACAAGCTCCCGGGGTATATCAAATACACGGGGTGTTCTCCCGTTTACCTGAATAACCAGCGGCAATACATCGAAATGGGTCTGATCTCCTTCCCAGCCAAGGCTTCTGCAGACGTTGGTGAACTCAATGGAATCCGGGTCTCCTAATGTTCCATGCTCCGTTTCGTATCCTGCATAGCGGATCAGCTGTTGATTCCATATCCTTATGTCCGCCCCGCTCCCGCTTGCAGGAAAAATCGTAATCAACGGCCTGATCTTCCCTTTGTTGGAAGCAACCTCAATATGGTCAAACAGGGCGTCCCGGACGGCCTCTTCCGTATGGAGATGCCGCATGTCCCGCACCTGCAGGCTTTCCCAGAACAGGCGGCCGATGCATTTGTTGCTGTTCCGCCAGGCCATTCTTGCCCCGTGTTCCAGTTCTCCGAACGTATGCTGATAAAATCCATCTATGTGTATGCTTTTCGCTATTTCAGCGAGCCTTGCTTCCATCTGCCCCATTTTATCTAACTCCTGACAGTAAGCTCGAATGAACTCTTCTGCCTCTCTGAACATTTCCTGCTTCAAGCTAAATCCCCCTCATAGGCTGCCTGATGCCATCATACCATAAGGGCTAAGGAAGGCTCCCCTTTAAACCGGCCCCTTTTCCTGAAGTTTTTCAAAGACATAGGTGATGCCCCGTGCGGCAATAACAACTACAATATAAAACATAAAAAGATGGACATATGTTATCCCGTCATAAAGCCTGAACAGCCCTGCCTTCACTAATAGAGGCTTCAAACCGAAGGAGAGGACGGCTGCAGTGAGCAGTGCGTATAAAAAATAGCTTTTCTTATGGTGGATCGTCCATTGAAACACCAGGATAAAGATGACCGGTACCAGGGCGGAATCGAGACTAATACTCGGCAGGTGCGGGAAAATCTGATAAGGATAATGCCAAAAACCGCGGATCATGCCAAACATATCGGTGTAGGCGAATACCATATGAAAGCTGAAGCCGAAGAACCCAAGCAGCAGGGCCCTGCTCCGGTCAATCCGCCACACCAGGATGATCAAGGGAACCACGAACATTGCGATCATCAGCCAGAACTGCCAGGTTGAATAATCCGAATACTGCTGCCAATAGTCAATCAGTCTGTCATTGGAAACTTTTCTTAAATTCACGATCTTATCGAATTGTTCAATCCGGGATGAGCTCATATCCATCAGTCCTTTAACACAGATACAGCTTAGGATATCCGGGAGAAGCAGTAACATGCACAAAAACACCCGCCAATTATAAGCTGGTGTTGTCATTCATCTTCTTTAAGGCAAAGATCATGGGAAAGCTTAGGACAGTAGGAGCATTTTTCGTTCCCGGGAACAAGATAAAATAAGCAGCAGGTCACACGTGCATACTGCTCCATGCTCTTTTCAGGAGTCATGCCGTTTAAAAATTTTTGGAAAGGCGACCGGCGCTCTCTGCCCTGCCAGATTTCATCTTCAAGCAGGAGCTTCAGATCCAGTCTGGCGCGGCCCGCCTCTACACCCTTCTCCTTAATTAACCCGGTAAACATCCACAGCACGTAGCCCCATACGTTTTCCCAGAGTACAACCTGAGAGGACTTGGTAGCGGCGGCCACAGAGCGGACGAGACAGCTGCAATCTGCACACATAATTTCGCGTAAATCCTCTTCAGCTTTCTCTTCTGTTACAGCGATCCACTCTCCAGCCCCAAGCAGCCATTGCGGCGACCAGCGGCCATACGCTTCATGATCCCGTACCCCGAACCGGCTGCTTTCACCCTTCCAGGCCAGTCTGTACTTGCTCAGCATATATAAGCGGGCAACAAAGATGAAGGCGGCATTCCTCATCAAAACAGACCCGATGGCATGCGGCATTTCTGCCTTTGTCCTTGCCTGGGCGAGCTCCAGTAAGGGCGCAGGATCGTCAGGATTCACTGTAAAATCAGCTCTTTCATCATGACATATGTTAAAACGTTCAAGCTCCTGCCAGATTGCTTCTTGTTGCATCATGGCCATTCTCCTTTACCTTATCAAGTCGTAGGAAATCATGGCCGGCTTTCCTGTCCGGGGATCTGCCACAATCTCCGCTTCTATATTAAATACCTGCTGCAGCATGCCTGCAGTCATGACCTCATCCGGCGTACCCTGCCGGACAATTCCGCCGCCCTTAATGGCGACCAGCTCGTGTGCAAAGCGGGCAGCCTGATTCAAATCATGCAGTACCATGACAATGGTCCGTCCATTATCGCGGTTTATCTTCTGCAGGAGCTGCAGCACTTCAAGCTGATGGGAGAGATCGAGATACGTGGTAGGTTCATCGAGCATTAGCAGGTCTGTTTCCTGTGCAATGGCCATGGCAATCCAGGCCCGCTGCCGCTGTCCGCCGGAAAGCGTGTCAACAGCCTGATCCTTCAGATCTCCAAGCCCTGTCACTTCAAGCGACCAGTCGATCATGGACAAATCACGGGCGCTGAGCCTTGAGAACCCGGTCTGGTGCGGTGTGCGTCCATAGGAAATCAATTCATGCACGCTCAGTCCTTCTGGAGACTGCGGAGACTGCGGCAGGATAGCCAGCTTTTTGGCCACTTCCTTTGCAGGCTCCTTGTGGATCAGCTTTCCGTCCAGGAACACAGCACCCGAAGCGGCAGGATGGAGCCTTGCCATGGTCTTTAAAATCGTCGACTTCCCGCAGCCGTTCGGACCGATGATGGCCGTTATCTTTCCTGGCCGGAACTCAAGGTTCAAGTCTTTTACAATGGTCCGTTCTTCGTAGGCGATATTCAATTTATCAGCTGAAAGGATTGTCATCCTAACTCCTCCTTACTTGCCCCGCATTAAAAGGACCAGGAAATATGGAACACTTATCATGGCCACAACCAGCCCGGCGGGTATTTCTGTTGGCGCCAGCGCATTTTTCCCGATTACATCGGCAGCGGTAAGCAGAATGGCGCCGATCATGGACGCTGTCGGGATGAGGAGCTGATGCCTCGGGCCGACAAGCCTTCGTGCGATATGTGGTGCGATTAAGCCGAGGAAGGCGATTCCCCCTCCAGCTGCCACCCCGAGACCGGCAAGTGCAGCAGCTAGTACCAGAAGCAGGATTCGTTCACGAAGCACCCTAAGGCCGAGAGCCCGCGGCAGGCTGCTGCCGAGCTGCATGACGTTCAGGGTATGACCTTTATAGAAGGTATAGATCCAAAGAATAATGAACCAGGGCAGCAGAGCCCACACATACGGCCACTGCGATGCCCAGAGATCCCCGGCCAGCCAGACCATGGCCTTGATAAAATCATTTGGCGAAAGCCGCAGCTGCATCGCAATGATGACAGCACTGAGACCTGCATTTATGCCGATCCCGACCAGGATCAGCCTGATGGAATCGAGGCCATTTTTCCATGACAGAAGCAGGATGGCAGCTCCCGCAAGCAAAGCCCCCAGAAAGGCGGCTGCCGGCAGGATGAAGGTTCCCGCCAGACTGAGCCCGCCGACTGCTGTCTGAAGGAAGGATATATAGATAACGACCGCGAGCCCGGAACCTGCATTGATGCCGAGAATGCCCGGATCGGCCAGTTCATTCCGGGTGATGCTCTGCAGAATGGTCCCGGAAACCGCCATGCCGGCTCCCACCATGATGGCAAGCACAATGGCGGGCATGCGGAATTGAAAAAGAATAAGTTCCTGTTTAGGCGTCCCGCTGCCTGTCAGTGCCGCGAAAACTTCCTTAGGCGATATGGACGCTGCCCCCAGGCTTAGGGATACAAGACAGACGATGATAAGGATGCCGCAAAGCAGGGCCATAACCTGAATAAAACGAGCTTTCTGCTTCTTATTCATAATCTGCCCCTTCCGCTTCTGACCAAATATAAGAAAAATGGCACACCAATGAAAGCCGTTATGACGCCGATCGGTGTTTCATACGGAGGGTTGATCATCCTGGCGCCCAAATCAGCCGCAGCCAGGAGGAGGCTTCCGGATACCGCCGATAATCCAAGGCTCAAACGGTAGTCGGGACCTGCCAGCATCCGGCTGATATGCGGGATGATCAGGCCCACAAAGGAAATCGTGCCCGCAGCGGCCACAGCGCTGCCGGTCAAAAGCAGCACGGCCAGGATCCCAAGCCCGTTCACCACCCGCAGGTTGATGCCGAGCCCCTTTGTCACCTCGTCCCCTAAGTTCAATAGAGTCAGGGGCCGGGCAAGAAAGACGATGAGCGGAAGCGCGGCTGCACCGGCAAGCGCAAGAATCTTCACTCCCTGCCAGTCCGCCGTGTCCAGGCTGCCCGCATACCAGAAGCTGAGCTGCTTTGCAGAGCCAAAGTGGAGGGCGATGATCGATGTCAGCGAGGCGAGGAACATTCCGATTGCCATACCGGCAAGCGCAAGCTTCACAGGCGCCGCCCCTCCCCTTGACATAGAAGCCAGGGAAAATACAAGGATGACAGACAAACCGGCACCAATCATAGCCGGCACGACGGAGGCGGCGGCCGAAAGCCCTGGCGCCGCTGCAAGCGCCACCACCATGGCAAAGGCCGCTCCCTGGGAAACTCCAATCAAGGACGGTTCAGCCAGCGGGTTCCGGGTCAGTGCCTGCATGACGGCTCCCGAAATGGCAAGGTATGCACCGATCATGGCCGCCGCCAGGATTCTCGGCAGCCTAATATCATGTATAATCTGGTGATCCTTCAAGCCAGGATCATAATGAAACAGTGCATTCATCACATCCTTTATAGAGATGTGAGCAATTCCATATATAAGCGAAAGGAACAGCGCAGCGATCACGAGGAAGAGGGCGGACATCGTCAGCCAGGCTGCCCGGACTGCCCGGCCAGCCGGCTTCTTTGTATTTTCAACGGATTCTCTCCTCAAAGGCTTTTCCTTCTTTCTATCTGTCTAAAATAATGAGAACGGTTTTCACTCTAGTAAGTATAAAATTTAGGACTCTCGGTTTCAATATATTTATAGAAAATAGCAGGTTTTAACACATTAAGATCACAATTCTTGACTTTTTCCATGAGAATGATTATCATTTGCGGTATGAACGTATATAGGAGGAACAATACATGAACGGACAAAAAAGATACATAAGCTTCCTTGCTGCCCTGCTCTGCTCTATTTTAGTCCTGGCAGCCTGCGGTAAAAATGAAAGCGGCACCGGCGGCGCTGATAAAGAACCTAAGGAAATCACCCTTACGGACGCAATGGGCAAAGTCACCATACCCGCCGATCCAAACCGGATTCTCGCTCCATACATGGAAGATTCCCTTGCTGCGCTCGGCGTGAAGCCGGCTGCACAATGGTCCATTGGGGATACGGTCCTGGATTATCTGCAGCCACAGCTGAAAGGTGTCCCTAAAATCGGCTGGGATATGCCGCTTGAGCAGGCAATCGAAGCTGATCCTGATTTAATTGTATTCAGCTCTAAGGGCGCGATCCAGAACGGTCAATATGAAGAATATAAAAAGATTGCTCCGGTTTATGTCTATAAAGATGAAGACAGCTCAGACTGGAAAAAGCAGCTGAAGATCATGGGGAAAATCACCGGCAAAGAAAAAGATGCCGGCAAGAAAATTGGCGAATATGAAAAGAATGCCGAAAAAGCGTCCAAGGATATCAAATCTGCCATCGGTGATGAAACAGCGGCTATCATCTGGTCAGCCGGCGGCAAGTATTATCTTTTTGAGAATAATCGATTTGCAGGAAACGTGCTGTACGGCGATTTAGGAGTGTCCCAGCCTGCCATGGTTGAAAAGCTTCCTAAAGCAGAAGCTGCCTGGCAGCCTGTGTCCCTGGAATCCTTATCCAGCCTGGATGCCGACCACCTCTTCTTGGTCAGCCTTCCAAACGAAGCCGGAACTGCTAAATTAAAGGAAAGCTCCGTTTTCAAAAGCATGCCGGCGGCCAAAACTGGCAGCGTCTATGAAATGGACGATCCAAGCTACTGGAACATCAATGGCCTGATCGCCTATGAAAAAGCCATGGAAGCGATCAAGACTTCATTAGTTAAATAATAGGAAGAGGATGTTCCCGAATTCAGGAACATCCTCTTTTTTTACTGTTGTTTTTTGAAAAAGCCTGTTTACTTATACTTTTGCCCCTGCCGGATCCATATGCTCCTCTTCAAACTGAATGACCGGGACCGGAGGTGAATAATAATACCCTTGCGCTTCCTCACAGCCGAGCAGCCGCAGGAGCTCAACCTGGTCATTGGTTTCCACGCCTTCTGCAATGACCTTCAGATTCAGGCTCTTTGCGAGGAAGATGATAGCCGTCACCACTTCTTTACTGTTCTGGATGTTGTTGATAAACGTCCGGTCTATCTTCAGAATATCAACATGAAGCTTATCAAGATAGCTGAGGGAGCTGTAGCCTGTGCCAAAGTCATCGATGCTGATGACCAGACCGTATTCCCGGAGCTTTTGGAGGGTGCAGTTCACTTCCTCTTCATTTTCCATTACAACCCGCTCCGTTATTTCTAATTCAATCAGGTTTCCTTCAAGTTCATGGCTTTCAAGAGTTTCTATAATGAAAGCAAGGAATCCTTCCTGAAGGAGGCTGATCAGCGATACGTTGATGGACACCCGCTGCATGTTTTTATTCTGGCTTCTCCATTCAGCGAGCAATTTACATACCTCTGTGAATACAAACCGTTCCAGTCGGACAATCAGACCGCTCTCCTCGGCGATAGGAATGAAGACAGCAGGCGGGATAAAGCCCTTTTCCTTATGATTCCAGCGGAGCAGCACCTCGGATCCAATCATTTCACCGCTGGCTGTGTTGTATTTGGGCTGAAAGTAAAGCATCAGATCTCCGTTCTGGATAGCGCCGGCCAGATCATTTTCTATGTCCAGCTTATCAATTTGTTTATCAGCCATTTCCTTTGTATAAAGCGAATAGCCGTTAGCTCCATTTTCCTTGGAATGATACATGGCTATGTCTGCAAACTTATATAATTCGTCGATGTCGCGTGTATCCTGAGGGAAGGACGCGACACCCATGCTGGCTGTCAGCAGGACTTCGTAGCCGCCTATCACAAGCGGAGTGCGGAAAGCATTGATCACGTCCTCAGCCAGGGAATCCGTATATACCGTTGTAATGATCAAATACTCATCACCGCCAAGTCTCGCCGCCGTGCCCCTGTCACCTATCACTTCCCTCAGCTTGCTTCCGACTTCGATCAGCAGCTTGTCCCCAAATGCATGGCCAAAGGTATCATTGATCCGCTTGAAGCGGTCAAAGTCCATCAGCATGATATGGTAAGGAGTCTGTTTGTCTGCTGTCTCAGACATGACCTTTTTAATCATTCTTCTGTTTGGGAGACTCGTCAGTTCATCATGATAAGCCATGAACCTCACCTGGTTTTCCGCCCGCTTGACGTCCGTAATGTCCTTGACGATTCCGAAGGCACCGACAATACTGTTTTCTACGACTGTTTTAACAGCGGTGATCCTGACGTCCTTTTTCCGCCCGTCCCGAAGCGAAATCTGGGCATCAATATGGGACACATTTCCTTTAGAGACATCACTCAGATAATTCCTGATTTTCTCTCCCCTGTCACCAGGGAAGAAATCCTGGATAACCGCGCCAATCAGCTTATCTGTCTTCATTCCTGTAAGCATCTCTGCCTCTTTGTTCACATTCAGGATCTGCCCATAAAGGTCCACTGAAAAGACAGCGTCAGGATTATGATTGAACATCGATCTGTATGACTCAATATTTTTGACCAGGATCTTGTCGCCAAAAATATCGGGCACAAGTGTGAGCAGCACGTTCGCCAGCATCACATAAATGAACGGAAACATCATCTCCGGCGAAAATGCGGATTTTTCCTCAAGCTGCAGAATGGAAACGATCACAATATAAGGAATGCCCGACAAGGCAGTACCAGCCGCCACACAACCGATATATTTCCACTTGTTCAGCAGCTTGTAATTGTCTTCATTCGTAAACTGATTGAGAAAACGGAAAATGGAAAAAGATGTTCCCAAAATCAGGATGAAGGCCATGAAAATGAACATGGGCTTAAATTGCAGGGAGTCATAAAACAACACCAGGAATCCTAATGTATCTGCCCCTAGTATACTGAGTGCAACAATGAGGCTTCCAAGAATGAAAAACCTTCCGTTGATCAGCCGGAATTGGGCCATTTTTAAGGCCACAAGGGATCCAATAAAGCAGAAGATGAAATTCGTTAAAGAATAGAGCGGATAATTGGCGGTCGAAAAATTCAGGTCTATCGAATAAGATACAAAAAAATGGGTCAGCCAGAAGGTCACTGCCAGCAAAAAAGCACCGCCGGCAAGAAGCTTAATGGAGGGATTCCCCTTCATCCTCCTGCTCATTTCAAGTCCCAGCACACAGCTTAATATCGAAAGGATCATCGTCATCAGCACAAACTTATAATGAAACAATTCAAACGTAATCATAAAAACAGGTAAGTCATTCATCAAGCGTAAAACACTCCTACTCCATAAAAGTTCCTTACCGGATATATCGGCAAGGGATGGGCAGATATGAAGTGTTTTTAGGACTTTTGTCTCATTATCGGAACGTTCTTTTCGTTATAAAGGGGTCAATGCGGAAACAGCGAGCTCTTCGCTTTCGATCACAATGGCTGTCAGCCCGGTATCTGTTTTGGTTTCGTGCCATTCGCCTTTCTCCCAGAAGGCGGCTTCGCCGCTTTGAAGCTTGAAATATTCACCAGCGGAGCCGCACACCCAACCTTCCCCGCTTACAATTAAAAGAAGCTGGGGAACGACTGCCTGGTGATGGCCGACCAGCCCATTTGCATCTAAGTGCATAACCCCAATATGGGCGGCTTTTTCTGTCTTTGTAATGCGGGACAGGATAAAATCAGAATCAAATTTTGTTATTTTTTTGCCTGTTTCTTTTTTAAATTGAAATAGTTTCATAGGATCCTCCCAACAGCGGCTTTAAGCGCTCCTGCGGAGTTTACTCCTTAGCAAAAGCTTTATAACCGTCTGGAAATAATGATAATCAAAGTTTACTACAAATTTTGTGTACGACAAAAAACCCTGCTGTCCGAAGAAAGCAGGGTTTTACTATTATCTTATTTACGTTCGTCCAGCGGCAGATGCGGGAAGACGAGCTCTGCGACTCTATAGGCTTCCTCAAGGTGAGGGTAGCCGGAGAGAATGAAGGAATCGATGCCGATTTCCTGGTATTCCTTCAGGCGCTGTGCAACGGTGAGCGGATCTCCGACAATGGCTGTGCCGGCACCTTCACGAACGAGGCCAAGGCCTGCCCAGAGGTTCGGGCTGACTTCCAGGTTATCACGGCTGCCTCCATGGAGGGCGGCCATCCTTTTCTGGCCTTCTGATTCATGTCTGCTCTGCAGGCTTTGAGCCGCTTTGATCGCTTCATCATCCACATGGGAAATGAGATCCTCAGCCGCCGCCCAGGCTTCTTCTTCCGTTTCGCGTACAATGATATTAAGGCGGATCCCGAACTTGACTTTTCTGCCTTCTTTTTCAGCAAGAGCCCTTACCGTATCAATCTTTTCTTTCACAAGATGAGGCGGCTCGCCCCAGGTGAGGTATACATCTGAATGGCGCGCGCCGATCTGCTGGGCGATTTCGGAAGACCCGCCGAAATAGATGGGCGGATAGGACTTCTGAACAGGCGGGAATTGATTTTTGGCACCCTGGATGTTCAGGTGTTTTCCTTCAAAGTCCACGGTTTCCCCGCTCATCGTACGCTTCCACACTTCAAGGAATTCATCGGTAATTTCGTAGCGTCCGGTATGGTCGAGATGCACTCCGTCACCGGCATGCTCAACGGCATTGCCTGTTACGATGTTTATCGCAAGCCTGCCATCTGAAAGCCGGTCAAAAGTGGAAGCCATCCTAGCTGCAAGGGTCGGAGACATGATACCAGGGCGGAGAGCAACTAAAAACTTCATATGCTTAGTTGAATGAATCAGGGATGCCGCCGTGATCCAAGCATCCTCGCAATTGCGGGATGTCGGGAGCAGCGCACCATGATAACCAAGCGAATCCACAGCAACAGCAATCTGATTTAAATAACTACTTGTAATCTCCCTGGCGCCCTTCGTGGTGCCAAGATATCTCGAATCCCCTCCAGTAGGAAAAAACCACAACACTTCCACTTACCTTCACTCCTTTTTATGTTAAAAGCCAGACGATGACCTTCTTCTTTTAAAATACTAATTAATCCTATTAATATACTATGCATTATATCCAAAAAAAACCACAAATTTGCTTAAAAACTTAATTCCTAGTAAATGAATCAATTTATTTATATTAAATGGACAAGTAGTTTTTGTCAATAAAAATCGAAAAATCAATTAATTTAAAAGCCAGCGGTCCGCTGCTCCTCTTGCTCCTTACTGCCGCTTTGCCTTTCCACCCTGCACACCCTGATGGTGTAGGCGTCGTACCAGTCACTTTTTCCCTTTTCCTGGGCTGCCCTGTGGGCCGAATTTTCCTTCCAGTTGTTGATCGTCTCAAGCGAATCCCAATAGGAAACCGTTATCCCAAGCCTTTCATCCCTCGCTCCTTCTACGCCTAAAAACCCCTTCTGCCTCGAGGCCCACTCTTCCATTTTTTCTGCCATTGCCCCATAGCCCCTGTCTCCCTCTGTTCGTTTAGATGTGAAAATGACTGCATAATAAGGCGGTTCGGGCGTTTTCAATAATGAGTCCATCCTGTTTTCCTCCATTACATCGAAATTTTTTCAGCCTCGCCACTCACTCTCAAGCATGCTGTAAAGCAGCGAATCACGCCATCCTTCCTTCAGCCGCAGATGCTGGCGAATTCGCCCTTCCCTCTTCATGCCAAGCTTTTCAAGCACTCTCGATGAAGAAACATTATCCGGGGAGCATGTGGCACAAATCCGGTGCAGCTTCAGTTTTTCGAATCCAAAGCTTAAGACAAGCCGGGAAGCTTCGGCAGCCACCCCTTTCCCCCAATGATCCGGGTGCACAATATAGCCTATTTCCCCTTCACTATTATGAAAGCTCTTTATACTCAATTCCACGGCTCCAATAAGCCTTGAAGTCTCTTTATGTATAATGGCAAAGACATACCGCTCCCTCGGCTCTTGTGCTGCATCAGCCAGTACCTCCTGGATATACTCCTTTGTATCCTGTCTCGAGTTCGGACCCCACGGCTGGAACTGGCACACCTTCTCCTGTGAGGCGTATGCGTGGACTTGGGGCCAGTCTGTTTCAAGCATTTCACGAAGCAATAACCTTCTGCTTTCCAATACATTTTCACTCCCGGCACGAGTTCTTATAATCCTTTTTCTATTAAGATAAATATACCTTTTCCCAGCGGGGCAGCACACTGTTTTTTTAGGCCGCTATTTTTTTCGGAACAAAAAGACAGCCCTATTATTACAAGGTCTGTCTTTCCTCAGTCTTCCCCGGCTCCTTTTTCGGCGGCCAGATGAAATAGCTCAATGAAATTAGAAAATCTATTCCCACTACCAGTGTCCAGATCTTCAAGATCCCTTCCAACGCCTCGGTGCGTGATGGATCTTGAATGATGAAAATCATTCCCCCCAGTAAACCAGCCCCGATCAGGTAGGCCAGGACGTGCCTGGTCCAGCCCTTAAAATAATGCTTGGCATAGTCCATCCCCGTTCTTTTAAGCGGCCGCCTGCCTTCTTTTGCTATATAATACCGAAACCTCACGTCTGCCCACTCTATCATGCTTTTTCCAAATGCAATGCTGATTCCGATATAAACAGCTGCTATGGCATGGGCCTTGGTAGCCACAGCTCCCCTTGATAAATCAAATCCGGCTGCAGCCAATAAAAACAGATCGATAATTGGCGTCAATGCCAGCAGGAATAACCCAAGCTTGTTCATCTTCAGCATATAACGCGCTGCCAGCCCAAGAATAATCACAATCCAGAATCCAATCTCACTTGCCACAATCAGCCAGCCAATCAAGTTCATTCTGCTCACCCTCCATCTTCAGGAAAATTTTTCTTATATGTGATAGGTTAACTATAGAGGGTTACGCAGCGTCACCCGCAACACTTTTTTTAGGAGTGAATGTAAATGGACCAGTATACTTCGGGCGAAGCGGCTAAATCACTTGGCATTTCGGTCCGTACGATCCGCTATTATGATTCCATCGGTCTGGTTTCCCCTGCCCGGACAGAGGAATCCGGCAGGCGGCTTTATACAGATCATGAGCTGCTGCAGCTGGAGAAAATTCTGCTGTTGAAATCTCTTTCCATGCCGCTTAGCGATATCCAGAAAATTATAGGCGAAATCACCATCGAACAGATTCTCGAACTGCATAAAGAAAGACTAGACAATCAGATCAGCCAGCTTCAGCAGTCACTAAAACAAACCCAGGCTATACGAAACATTCTTCAGCTGGAAGGTAGCCTGAATTGGGACCAGCTTCTCCCCCTTGTGAGAGAAAGCTCCACCGGGAAGAAGAGCCGGGAAGATTATTATGATTCCACTGAACAGGCAGTCCTGACGGAAAGACTTCCTAAATTAGAAGACTCCTCGGCACAGAAATGGATCAGCATTCTAAAGCGGGCGAAGCTGTATCTGCAGGCCGGACTTCTTCCTTCTTCTGATGAAGCCCAGCTCCTGGCGGAAGACTGTCTCCTGCTGTCCCGGGAATTATTCCAGGGAGACCGTGAGCTTGAGGAAAAGTTCTGGAATGCACGAAAGTCAGAAGAAACTTCTAAAGAGATGGGCTATTATCCTATTTCTCGGGAACTGCTCCGGTTCATGGAAGAGGCTATTTCGCACAATGAAAGAGTCCGGGAATGATTCCTTCATCGGGATTCCTCTAAAACAGGGAGGATTTCTTTTTCAAGATGACGGATAGGACGGCTGCCCCAAGAACTGCTCCTGTCATTGAACTGAATATAAAAGCCGGGATGAAACCGAACAAAGCCGCCTTCTGGCCGAGGGTGAACACCGCAATCGGATAAGCGAGAAGTGCGCCTATAATTCCGGTCCCGAACACCTCACCAAGGAATGCCATGTACAGCTTCTTCGTTTTCAGGAATAAAAGCGAAGCCAGCAGGGCTCCTGCCATACTTCCCGGAAAGGCGAATATCGAGCCTGTGCCCATTACATTTCTTACTAGTGAGGTACAAAGGGCACCGGCCACTGCATAATAGGGGCCGAGCAGCACCGCAGACAGGACATTGAGGAAATGCTGGACCGGAAATACCCGGGTGAAGCCAATTGGGATGGCGAATGCATGACTGGTCAGTGTACCAATGGAGATCATCATGGCGGTCAGGGTGAGCCTGCTTGTTTTTTTCATTACTATCCCTCCTGTGTACGCACCCCTTAAGGTGCTGGTAGTTTACCGCTGTTTATGCACCTTCATAGGATATAAAAAGCCAGATCCGCATAATGGGACCTGGCTTCGTTGGTCAGAAAAAATATCCGCTAACCTACTTTCCTACGCTGGCATCATCCAGATCAGGTCCAAAGGGTTAAAAAACGCTCCGTTTTTCTCTCAGCCCATGACAGGGCACCCCTAGTAGTTATTGCTATTAAGTTACTTATATAGTAATCCATATCCTTCCATGAGTAAAGGTTCTGCAGGATATATCGCGTTTCTTATATACTTTGATAATTTTGCCGGAATTCCCGGGAGCTCCCCCTCATGCTATGCTTTTTATATAAGGAGTTGGAGGCGATGAAAATGAAAGCAGTTATCCAAAGAGAATTTGGCAGTGCGGATGTTCTTGCCTGCGAAGAGATTGAAATTCCTGTTATCCGCCCTAATGAAGTATTAATCAAACTTGCTTACACCAGTGTCAATTTTGCCGATATCAAAAAACGCAAGGGAACTAAAGGGGCAGGAAGCTTCCCGATGGTGCTCGGCCTGGATGCCGCAGGCGCTATCGAAACGGCTCCAGCCGATTCTACATTCAAGCCCGGCGACCGGGTCATCGCCTTCCCAAGGAGCGGTTCGTATGCGGAATATGCGGCCGCAAACGAAAGCCTGGTCTTCAAAATTCCCGATGACCTTCCATTTGAACAGGCAGCCGCCATGCCGACAGTGGCCATCCTGGCTCATATCCTGCTCCACGAAATCGGACAGGTTGAGAAATCCCATACCATTGTTGTGCATAGTGCGGGAGGAGGTGCCGGCTCCATGCTTGTGATGCTTGCCAGGATTGCCGGTATATCAAAGATCATTGGCACCGCCGGGAGCCTGGATAAAGAGTCCTATATTAAGAGGTTAGGTGCTCATTCGGTTTATACATATGAAACCTTTACACAGGGAGTATGGAGGGAAACAGATGGCAAGGGGGCTGATATCATTTTTGACTCAGTTGCAGGTGAAGTTACCGCCGGGAGCCTGGAGTGTCTGGCTCATTATGGGACGCTCGTCCAATTTGGAAACAGCAGCGGCCAAATCGGGACGTTCAGGACAAGTGATGTACACAGCAGCTGCCGCAATATAAAGGGCTTCAGCCTCGGCACAACCAGAAAGCTCCATCCTGAAAAATTGGCAGCTGCAGCAGAGGCAGTGATTAAGCTGTTTGCGTCTCAGCAGATTTACCTGCCGATAGCCCGGATATTCGAGCTGTGTGAGGCCGCTGATGCACACAGGCTGATCGAAAATCGGTCTTACACGGGAAAGGTACTATTAAAAATGTGAAAAGAAATCAGCGGCAGGCTTGAGGCTTGAAACTTCCGCTGATTTCTTTTTTAGCTTCTCTTCCATATCTTCAATTTCTGCCAGTTACAAAGTCAGAGAATCAGGGTATTAAGGAGGAGTACACACTACTCAGGATGGAAGAGGATACCGATATGAAGATACGATTTGAAGATTGGGACCACCCCCTGCAAACAAATTCAGTCAACTTTATAAACTACTACCTATCGAACGGACCTCTGTCAAAAGTGGCAGCCGGTTCTGAAGAAGCAGTCAGGCTGCTGGTACAACATATTCCGTTTACTGAAGCAGTAAAACACCGCCAGGCCCTCGGGGGAGTATTCACCACCCACTCCCAGCTTATCCATATGCCGGGCATGGACCAGGGACTGCTTGAACGCTTGGGCTTCCTGCTTCAGGAGCTTGATTTGAGTCTATTGGATTCACTGACCCCGAACACTACCTGGAATAATAAGGTGGATGCTTATGTGAACGGACCAGACAACCTCAGGGTCATAATTGATGAGATTGATAAGGCGGAAAGGTATATCCATCTGTCTGTTATGCTCTTTTATAAGGATGAATCCGGCAGGGCTGTGACGGATGCGCTGCTGAATGCGCTGAATCGCGGGGTCGAAGTGCGGATCATGGTGGATTATGGCGTCACGGCAGTCGGCTATGAAAAGGATCTTGAAGTCGGCCGTTTCAATGAATTGGCAGATGAGCTGAAGGACGCAGGATGCCGGATTGTCGACACCTTCCATAACTGCTATGGCAAGGAAGAATGGCCGGAGAAAAGAGCAGAGCTTGCTGCAAAGGGAGTACCCGAGAGTACTCTGGCGGTCCAGGATTTCATCCAGGAGGAATACACACTGGATATCAATGTGATCAACCACCGCAAGTTCCTGGTCATTGATGGCATCACCACCATCATCGGGAGCTTGAATATCGGGGACCAATATATGTATAGCACTCCTGTAAAAAGTGAGGACGAAGAGTGCGGCAATGGCATCCCAGGGGAGGAAGGACAGTGGCACGATGGCTGCTTCCGCATTCAGGGAGAAGTGGCTCACCCGTTGAACCAGCTCTTCTCTCTGCAATGGACGGTGCTTGGAGGAGATGTCTTCGATCCAGACGACTCTTTTTATTATGGAGATGAGGACCGGAATTTTGGAGAAGAGGAATGCACATTGATTGCAAGCTTCCCGGGCAATCCGGTTAACCTGATTCAGCAGTATTACCTTTCTTTGATCAAGTATGCAGGAGATGAAACCATCATCGTCAATCCGTATTTAATTGATCAGGATTTTTGGGACCAGCTGAAGGAAATCACGGAAGAAGAAGCACAGCACATATCCATATGCAATCCTTTATATGTGAACGATCATTTAACTAACCGCGCTGCGGTCAGGAGCAATATGTACGAGCCGTTCACCAAGGGAGTCTCCTTTTTCGATTACAGCAATACCGGCCGCTTTTCCCATTGGAAAATCGCCTATGATAAGCGCTCACACTGCGTATTCCATGGGTCTTATAACATCAATGAGCGCAGCGCCTGCCACGACTTCGAGCTTGGCGTCCTGATAAAAGGGGAAGCATTTGCTGAAAAGATGCGGGAAATGATCGGTCATGACCTCTCCGTATCGGAAGAGATCACCGACAAGAAGGAATTCTTCAAGCACCCGCTCCTGCATCCGAGCACGTATATCAATAACATGACGAAGAGCTTCACATAAGCTCATGGATTTGGCCGTTTCAACTGTTCATCCTGCAGGTTATTTTTTCCTCACTGCTCTTAAGGGATTGTAGTTTATAACCGAACGGACCAAATATTTACGAATGTTCTATTTTGTTTCATACAATTAATTGACCTTGGGGTGAAAATCCCTTTTCTTTAGGAGGAAAAAAATTGAAATTGCATGCTGGAGCTTTGTTTTGGAATCATACAAAAGAGGAAATTACTATTTCCCACCCTGAAGCTGCAGATTTTTACGATGTACTCATTGTTGGAGGAGGAATGTCCGGCGCATTAAGCGCCTATACTCTGGCAAAAGAAAACCTCAAGATTGCCGTAGTTGATAAAGGTACGGCAAGTGGTGGAAGCACGCTTGCCAATACAGGGCTGCTGCAGTTTTCCAATGATATCATGCTTCATAAGCTGATTGAACAGATTGGCGAAGAAAAGGCGGTCCGTTTTTATAGGCTGTGCAGTGAAGCCATCGATGGCATAGAGAAGGCGGCAGATGAATTAGAAATCAGTTGTGACTTTATACGCAGAAAAAGTTTCTACTTTGCCAGTGAAGAATCTGATGTGGAGCTCGTCCAGAAAGAATATCAGACTCTCATTAAACATGGCTTTAAAGCGGAATATTGGGATCAGAAAAAAATTGAATCCCAGCTGCCCTTTTCAAAACCGGCTGCCCTTATCACCTTTGACGATGCCGAAGTTAACCCCTATCAATTCAGCAGGGGAATGATTCAGCATCTTGTGAAGAAAGGTGTGGACATCTTTGAGAATGTTTCTGCAGAAGAAATCATTGAGACGAAGGATGGCATTGAGTTAACGACAAGTAAGGGAAGCTTTCATTCAGCCTCCCTGATTTATGCTACCGGCTATCAGGCCCCTCCATTAATAAAAAACAAAAACCGCGGCCTGAACCGTTCTTACGCGATTGCAACAGAACCTGTAAATGATCTCTCCAAGTGGAGGGATAGAATGTTAATCTGGGAGACCAAGAGACCGTATCTATACTTGAGGACGACCGCTGACAGCCGGATCATTGCAGGGGGGCTGGATGAAGATAAGGCGGAAATGCCATATAACGATGATTGGATCATGAATCGGGCAAGACATCTTAAGTCAGAAATTTCCCTTCTGTTTCCAATGCTTGATATCAAGATTGATTATGCATGGGGAGCCATGTTCGGAGAATCTAACGACAATCTGCCGTTTATCGGCAGACATCCAGACAAAGAAAATATCTATTATCTGCTCGGTTACGGCGGGAACGGTACAGTTTACAGCATGCTGGGCTCCCGAATCCTGAGGGACTTGATTTTAAATCGGGAAACCCTGGATGCGGATATTACGAGACTGGATAGATAAGGGCTGGCAGAGGGGAAACTATATTCATAGGTTTCTCCTCTTTTTTATAGCCAGAATGCACTTTAGGTTACATGCAGATCCACGCCATATTGATGAAGCCGTAATTTTGCAGCTATTTTCTGCGAGGGGAGGTTGTCCCAGCTTGTACTGTACAGAGGGATTCTTTTCTCCTTCCGTATTTCCATCCCCCAGGCACCTGCACAATTCACCGCGTACCCCTTCCCCTGATAGCCCGGCAGGGTTTCAACGCCAGCCTCTGCCGCCAGGTCGCTATTCCTGGCACTGAAGCATACAGATACCGCCCTTCCTTCCTCTACCATGGCAAAGATCGGCTGCCGGGGACGAAACTCCTCTATAAGATGAGGAAAGTCCTGGCGCAATATTTCCTGATTTTCTTCTGTTATGACAACTGCATGGGAGCTTTTTTGAAAACTTTCTGGAAAAGTATATGCAGGTCCCATCCAAAGGTTTGAAACGGAATTATTTTCACTCACTGCACCTATGATTTTCGCCAGCGCGCTGTTCATTGGATAAGATTGTACAATGTCTTTGATCTCCCTGCATACCGGCTCCGGGACAGAAGCATTAAAACGCAAAATGCGGCCTTCCTTGGTTTGTCCCAGAAAGAGGAAAGGCGCCTCGCCCCCACCCTCCTCATTGACCGCTGTCAGTCTGCTGGAACTGTCGTGCTTAAATAAAACGTCAGCCTGGATTTCCATCAGTTTTAAATCTGACATCTGTTTCCCCTTTGCAAACATCGCCTAGTTTTCCATGCCAGGCATATAACGTTCTTTGATAAGGCGCAGATGATGCCGCTCATGTCCTGCAATAATGGCAATCAGCGCGCGGACTGTGACTTCATGGTTATTCGCTGTGCTTCTGCGGGTCATCGCATCAGGAGGCAGAGTCTTAATGAGGTGGATGGCAGACTCCCGGACAGCCATAAGGTTTTTCTTGAGATCCTCCAGCGGATGCGAGTCGAATGAGGCATGTTTCACATATTCATTAACGTCATATCCCGGGAGCTCTGTCCTGTCTCCTCTTGCTATCGTGAGGATTCTATGACACATGACCCTCTCCGTATCGGCAATATGTCCGATTATTTCCTTCAGGCTCCATTTGCCTTCTGCATAGCGGTACAGCGCCTGCTCCTCTGTGATGCCATTTAGCAGCTCTATCGTTAAATCCATCTGCTCTTTTAGGATTTCAAGAAGATTTCCGTCAGGAACCAGTTCTATGTATCCTGCATAATAGGGGGCATATTCATCTGTTCCAATTGATTTTTTCATGAGCCGTTTCCTCCATATCATCCTATTTAATTGCGCTTACTCAAAAAACTTCATATGTTCCATAGACTGTTTATAATAATCCAGCCGATCCTTCAGGGTACCGGTATGAAATTCGAATTTGTGTCCATCCGGATCGGTAAAATAGATAGACTTTTTATCCCTTTCGTCCCGCCTGCGGCCTGAAAGGATATTCACACCATATCTCCGCAGCTTATTGCATGCTGAATCAAATTCAGAATCATCCACAGAAAATGCAATATGCGTATATGATTCATTTATCTCATTGCGGGGGATGTCCCGCTCGACATTCAAAGCGAGCCAAATCCCATTCAAGTCTAAGTAAGCCGTGGTCCGGCCCTTAACCAGCAGCCTGGCATCCAAAACGTTCTGATAAAATTCAATAGAAGTATCCAGGTCTGAAACGGAAAACAACAAATGATTGAGCCCTTTAATCATTTTTCCACCCCTCCTTAAAACACTATAACTCTAGTATAACGCTGTTTAAAGAGGGCAGCATACCTTCAATTGATTGAGCATAAAGGATTCAGCATACACTCATCCGTGCAGCTGGAGGATCAGCTTGTTGAATTTGTCCCGCTCTTCCCAGAATCCGCCGTGGCCGCTGTAGTGAAAGGGAACCAATTCAGAGCCGGCAATGGATTGATGAACTTCCTCTGCTTGTGTAAATGGGATGACCTGGTCATGGATGCCATGAATGATCAGGGTGGGAACCTTAATTCGGGCTAGATCCTCCCGGACATTCTCATCCCGCAGCATCACAATGACTGAGGCTGTCGACCATCCTGCAGCTTCCATTCCCATCTGGAAAAACCATTCCCTGAATGGGTTTGTTATATATTGAAAGAAAAAGGTATCCGTCACTCCCTGCATCATCTTTGGCCGGTCATTCAGCGTTTCGCCAAGCAGCTTCTGTGCCGTTTCACTCGTAAACCCTGTCGGCGCCGCCGCATCAATCAGCACCAGCCTGGATACCCCACGCCCTTTATGCCGGGACATATACCGGATTGCAATGGCTCCGCCGGTTGAATGGCCGGCGAGAATAAAATCCTGCAGCCTTAGTGTATCGATCACAATCCGGATATCATCCGCCAGCCTGTCAAAGGTATAGCCGGTAAACGGTTTATCCGATTTCCCGAACCCGCGCCAATCAATCCCGATACAGCGGTACCCCATCGCCGGCAGCATATTGAATTGATATTCAAACTGCCTATGATTAAGCGGCCAGCCATGAAGGAAAACAATCGTCCTGCTTCCCCCGGGATTCACATCCTCCACAAAAAGTTTCACACCATCTTCTACCGCCGCATAATACCCCACACTGCCCCCTCCTTCACGTTTAGGATGTCAGCATAAGATATTCGTTTCAGCCTGTTTGAATGCCGGTAACTGGCATTTTTGTTCTGCTCATGCTGTGATTGTTCTTGGCCGGGTGGATGAAGGACTTTTTTCTCCTGCTCCAGCTCTGAAAAGTCCCTCATACCTCTGATGAAGGACTTTTTGCTCCTGCATCCGCTTCGAAAGGTCCTTCATTCCCCTGATGAAGGACTTTTTTCTCCTGCTCCAGCCTTGAAAAGTCCTTCATTACCCCGATGAAAGACTTTTTTCTCCTGCATCAGCTTTGAAAAGTCCTTCATTCCCCCCGATGAAGGATTTTTGCTCCTGCATCCGCTCGAAAGGTCCTTCATTCCCCTGATGAAGGATTTTTCACTTCCCCGCCGGCTGAAAAAGTCTTTCATTCTTTTCAGCCCAACAAAAAAAGGATGCCGAAGCATCCTCAGGAAAAAAACATTATTTTGCAGACACTGTCTTAAATGAACCTCTCTGCACGAGTCCATAGTAAGAAATCATGGCCAACAGGCTGGCGGACAGGATGACAATGCCCATTGGGACGGCTGTATGTTCTCCGCCGATTCCGACAAGAGGTGCTGTGAGGGAACCAAGCACAAATGGCAGCAGTCCCAGGAGTGCGGAGGCACTTCCTGCGATATGGCCCTGTGATTCCATGGCCAGTGAGAAGGAAGAAGTCGATATGATTCCGATGGAGGACACCAGAAAGAATATCGGCACAACCACCGCGAACAGCGGGGCTTTTACAATCAGGGCTGCCAGCAGGAGGGCGCCTGAAATGGTCGAGATGAACAAACCCGCTTTCAGGAAAACTTTATCCGAGATTACATCTGTATAGCGGCCAACGAGCTGGCTTCCCAATATAAGGGCTATTCCATTTATCCCGAATAATAAGCTGAACTGCTGGGCAGATACACCGTATATATTTTGATAGACAAAAGGAATCCCCGACACATAGGCAAAAATGCCGGCAATGATGAATCCTTGTGTGAGTGCATAGCCGGTGAACTGGCGGTCTTTTAACAGCGAAGCAAAATTCCTTAGAACCTGCATGAGATTGCTCGGCACGCGCTTATCCACATCGAGCGTTTCTTCCAGTTTTCCAGAAACAAATAAAAATAGAATCAAACCAAGGCCAGCGAGAGCAATAAAGACGCCCTGCCAGTTTGTAAAAGTGAGCACACCGCCGCCGGCAATCGGCGCCACGATGGGACCGAGATTACCGACCAGCATCAGCAGTGCGAAGAATTTGGTCAATTCTTTCCCGCTATAGAGGTCGCGGACAACGGCCCTGGAGATGACAAGGCCGCCTGCAGCAGCGAATCCCTGTATAAAACGTGCTCCGATGAAAACATAAATGGTCGGTGAAAGGGCACAGACGATGGAAGACAGTAAATATAATACCAAAAAGATCATCAGCGGCTTCCGGCGGCCCTGCACGTCGCTCATTGGCCCGATGATCAATTGCCCAAGTCCGAGCCCGAGCAGACTCGTAGTCAAACTGATCTGTACCAGTGAAGCCGTAGTATGATATTCTTCGACGATGGTCGGGAAGGATGGCAGATACATATCTATCGTAAAGGGGCCAAGCAGCCCCAGAGAGCCAAGAAGTAATGCAAGCTGCGTCCGTTTAGTTCCTGTTAACTTATTCAAATCTATTATCTCGCCTTTCCTTATTAGCATAGTGCAGTCTTAAAATCTATAAGAATACTTACCCATTGTAGCCTCTATCCGCCAAATGAACAAATATGCCGGCTTGGGAAATAATCGAGAAATGGGGGACTGTCCCCTATTTCCGGGAAATAGGGACAGTCCCCCCAAAAAGAAAAACTGCCTGACGGGGCAGTTTAGCTGGGGCTGGTTATGCTGGCTGAGCTGGAGCGTCTCCGCTTTTCGATTTGGTTGACGCCCATGACGACGGCGATGAGTTCTTCGGTCATGAGGGTGTCAGAGGCGTTTTTCAGTTCGAAGGCAGCAGCCTGGAAGAATCCGCTCACCTTCCGGAAAGTGGCAATGACGTGGTCATTCCTGTCCATTATGGTGTATTCTTTCGAGAAAGCAGGCGACTCGATACTATAATCACCATGTGCGGTTGTGTATTTATATCGTTTCGAGAAAAAGGAAAATGAGGCACTCACCCTTCCCAGTTCCGTTCCGTCCGGCCTTTTGACGGCCCATTTCCCTGATAAGAAAGGAAAGCCGCCTTCCACCACTGTTTTCCCATTGATATCCTCCACACACATGCTGGAATTAAAGATACTTTTAAGGTCCAATTCTCCCGTCTTTTCCTGAGATTGATTGTAAATCATTGTTCTTCCGGCGGAGAAAAATTGATCTGTGAAATAAACCAAGTTTTCCATGTACAGCCCTCCTTTGTTAAGGTTTACGGAAAACTATATGCAAATGTTTCAATATTATGGAAAATTATTAATAATTCACGATTGCTCCGCTGATAAAAGTAGTGGATGTACCGGATTCCACCCTTCTTCCCGCATTTACCTGCCACAGCAATTTGCACGGCCGATCGTCCAGACAGTTAAAATTTGTTCTTAATAAATTTTTTCCTCATGCAACAAAAATTTTTAAAGATATACTTTTAACAGAACAGGGAATAAAATAAACAGCATAGTAAAAAAATACAGAGCCCCATATCAAAGGAGACACTTTATGTGGTTTATTGAAAAAATTCAAAATACTAAAGCCATCAGATTACAGCCAGCTCATATTCTTGCATTCGGTTTTATCCTTCTTATTCTGGTGGGTACTTGTTTATTCATGATACCCATGGCTACCAAGGACAGGCATCATCTTTCCTTGATCGACGCCCTGTTTGAGGCGACTTCTGCCGTCTGTGTAACAGGACTGGCTGTAGTTGATACAGGCACCACTTTTACCTTATTTGGACAAATCGTCCTCCTGATTCTGATACAGCTGGGCGGCTGGGGTTTTATAACCAGCAGCATCCTGATGTTTCTCCTGCTGGGCAGGAAAATTGGATTCAAGCAGAGGCTATTATTGCAGGAATCCATGAATACCTTCTCTGTCCAGGGCATCATCAAATTAGTCCAGCGCGTGATTCTGATAACATTATCAGTGGAACTTATCGCTGCCATCATCCTCTCTATCAGGTGGGCGCAGGAAATGAGCATTGGCAAGGCGGTCTATTATGCGATCTTCCACTCCATTTCCGCCTTTAACAATGCGGGCTTCGGCCTTGAACCTGATAATTTAACAAAATGGGCAGGCGATCCGGTGGTGAACCTGGTTATCACATCTCTTTTTATCCTCGGCGGCATAGGTTTTTTTGTGGTTGCCGATGTTCTGGAGAAGAAAAATTGGAGAAGATTTTCCCTGCACACCAAGATTACGCTCGCCATGACGCTCTCATTAAATGTAATCAGCACCATCGTTCTATTTTTGCTGGAGCACAATCAGAAGGCAATGGAAGGCTTGAGCCTTGGTGACAAATGGTGGGCTTCCTATTTCCAAGGTGTCGTAACCCGTACTGCCGGCTTCAATACAATCGATATCAGCCAGATGACCTTGAGTTCCCTGGTGTTTATGATGGGGCTCATGTTTATCGGGGCTGCATCAGGATCCACAGGCGGCGGGATCAAGGTGACGACCTTTGCCTTATTATTACTGACTCTCCGGTCGGTGCTGCTGAATAAGGAAGACATTAATATCTTTCAGCGGAGGATCCCTAAGCCGCTCGTATTAAGGGCGCTGTCTATCGTTGTATCTGCTGTGCTATTCAATTTCCTCATCTTCTTTCTGCTGACGATTACTGAAAAAGGAGCCGATATGGCTGCGATTGCCTTTGAAACCGTCTCGGCATTCGGGACAGTCGGCATGAGCGCCGGTTTGACGATGGATTTAACGGCGATGGGAAAAATCCTTATTACCATCCTCATGTTCATCGGAAGGGTCGGACCGCTGACCTTGGCCTTTGCCCTCGCCGTAAACTCCGGGACAAAGGGAAATATCCGCTATGCCGAAGAAAAGATATTGATAGGCTGATTAACGAAATGGGACTGGCTTCCGCCAGTCCTTTTTATTTATCCGCCTGTCTCACAAAGCAGATTTATTAAATCCTTTCACAATGAGCCAGACTGCGAGAATCATCTCATTCGCCGCAACCGGCAGTGCCAGGATTCCTCCCACAGCCGAGATTTGCTCGATGACGCCGAACATTACCAGCAGAGCGCAGATAAACACAGAAGCAGCACCCGTGATCCCGAGTATCGATATGAACCGCGGCACCAGTCTTGTTTTAAAAAAGATGTAACTGTACATCATCGTATTGAGGCCGAGCATGAAAAGAGGCCCGAGCATGAACGTCCAGTCATGGACTGCTTTTAATAGTGTTCCCGATGCCTGCAGGGAGAGATTGTCTGCGGCACTTATCCCTGCAAACTCCCGGCTCAGAGTTAAGAGGGCCAGCATGCTGATAATGCCCACTGTAATGATGATTCCTTCCAGGAACCTGAAGCAGATATGCAGCAAGGCAATCGTTTCATTGTATCTTCTTAAGAGAGGGAACATGGCAGCGGCCGTGCCGATGATGGATACCACAAGAATCAGCTCCATGAGCGCACCCGTTATCACCTGGTTTGCATGTGTGGAGCCTGCCGCCAGATAGTCTGGTCCATTCAGGATCGGGTCGTACAGCCTCAGGCCGATGACAGCGGTTACTGCTGCCAGTATGAAAAATATCCCAGCAGTTTTTCCAGCTCTTTTATATAAATCCATCTTTCAATTCCCTCCATCCTTATTTTCAATTGACTGAAGATTTTCCCCATAATAGAAGACCTCTTCCAGGGGCAGGCCGAAGGCATTTGCAATACGGAAGGCAAGCTCAAGTGACGGTGAGTACTTCCCTTTTTCAAGAGCCATGATGGTATGCCTGGTTACACCAGCTTTATCAGCCAATTGCTGCTGTGTCATTTCGCCGTGGTTAAAACGCAGTCTGCGGATATGATTGCCAACAGGATTCTTGCCCATCCTACACGCCCCTCCTGTAGTGATAGAGCCTTGTAATGGACCCGGTTAGATCGGAAAGGAAGCCTGATGCGATCAAGATGATGAAAATCAGCTGTGAGGGCTGATAGACGACCAGTGACCCCATAGCGGTCAGGAAGCCGGCAATGAAGACCGCAAACGAATTCCGGTGCGCCTTCAGCTCAATCAGCTTATCCAGTTCGTCTGCAAAACCCGGTTCCTTTTCCCTAGAGGTCAGCCTGAAAATGATAGTAAAAAGAATAGTGATACAAATATGAGAGACAATGGAAAACAAAGTCAGCATGAGGACGAAGGATCCCCAATAACGGACAGCCTCCACAGATGCAAGGCCCCCTCCTGGAAAGCGCGGATACATATAGAGACAATACGACCCGAAAATGAGCATGGAGCTGATGATGGCTGCCACGCTTTTCTTTTCCTGGTAACTCACTCGCTGCACCTCCTGTCAGGTTTTTTTTACTTCGAGTAATATATTCTATGCATGATGGCGGCTGAAGTTGACATGAAGTTAAGCAGAAGTTACATGTACAGGGCTGGATGCTTTTTTCCACAAAAAAAGCAGGCATACTGGATGCCCGCCTTGAACGCTATCGGTTTCTACTTCCCGTCCACAATATCCTTAAAGATCTGATAAGAGCGCTTCTGCTTTTCAGGATCAAAGATATAGGAAACGGCCATGATTTCATCTACCCCATATTTCTCCTGGAAATTAGTGAACTGGGTTTTTACAGTTTCTTTGCTTCCCATGAAGGTCACGCTGGTCATGGAGGAAGCCATTTCCTTCTCCTGCGGGCTCCAGATGCCTTCCATACTGTCAACCGGCGGCTGAAGGGGATTCTGCGAGCCGCGGACCACATTCAGGAAGAACTGCTGCATGGTCGTCGATTCCCTGGCAGCTTCTTCATCCGTCTCGGCGGCAATTACATTCAGGCACACCATCATATACGGCGCATCCAGATATTCAGACGGCTCAAAGCGGCTGCGGTAAATCGAGATTGCCTCTTCCATGTATCTCGGTGCGAAATGAGAAGCAAATACATATGGAAGACCAAGCTTGGCCGCAAGATAAGCAGAATCTGTCGAAGAACCCAGAATATAAATGGGAATGCCAGTGCCTACACCTGGATAGGCTTTGACGTATCCCTGCTTTTCTTCTGGCCCGAAGTAGGTAAGCAGTGCCTGGACATCGTTCGGGAAGGTGTATACTGAATCATTCTGCGAGCGCCTCAGTGCGCTTGCTGTCATCATGTCTGTGCCGGGTGCCCTCCCCAGGCCAAGATCCAGGCGGTCTGGATAGATTGCAGCCATTGTCCCGAATTGTTCTGCCACAACCAGTGGTGAATGATTGGGAAGCATCACCCCGCCGGAACCGACGCGGATACTCTTCGTATGCTCCAATGTATGCTTAATCAATATAGATGTAGCCGAGCTTACAAGTGTTGGGGAATTGTGATGCTCTGCAATCCAGTAGCGTTTATAGCCCATTTCCTCCACTTCCCGTGCGAGTACGGCCATTGATTCAATTGCCTCTCCTGCTCCCTGTCCTTTGCGGATCGGGGCAAGGTTCAGGACAGAAACCGGTATAGTATAGTTTGTCATGTCTCAAGTTCCCTTCCAGATTAAGATATCCCTATCGTATCAATTATCGGAATAGATGCAAATGCTATGCTTAGGATAGCCCAAAAGGAGCATGGCCATCATTCGAATTACGATTTTATAATCCATTGGGAGGGGGAACCGCTGTTAAATGATATAGGAATTATGAAAGTTGGGGATCAAACCTTTAACTTATATATTGACGGATAAATATAACCTCAGTGCTCAAAGTCCTGGATGAGGTGGATTTGAATTTATCTGTACATGACCTAATTCAAAGTTGCTGCAAAAAAACCACAGGTATAATCCGAGGGCACTGAAAAAGTCCTTAAAGGATAGCTTTGTTAAATTGGACGGTTGATTTCCACTCCAGGATGCTACGCTTTCCGCGGGGCGTGCGGTGAGCCTCCTCAGCGCTATAGCGCCTGCGGGGTCTCACCTGTCCCGCTAATCCCGCAGGAGTCTCCGCACCTTCCGTTCCAATCAACCTAGTGCTACTGAACCTATATTTTAGACAAACTATAAGCCGTCCAAATTCCTGACTTTTTTAAGGGATTCGGGCGGTTTTTATTTTATAATAAAGGTAATCTATTCGAAATGGGTGGTTCCAATGATGCCAATGCAACAATCAATCAAACTAAGTCCTTATATGGGTCTCTATGACCTTATCGTGCCAAAGGATAATATGTTGCGCCAGATTAATGATCTGGTCGACTTTACCTTTGTTTACGAAGAGCTCCAGGATAAGTATTGCCTTGATAATGGCCGGAACGCAATCGACCCGATCCGAATGTTCAAATACCTATTATTAAAAACCATCCATGACCTTTCGGACATGGATATTATTGAGCGTTCCAAATACGATATGTCCTTCAAATATTTCCTGGACATGACTCCAGAAGAGGAAGTTATAAACCCGAGCTCCCTGACCAAATTCCGTAAATTGAGGTTAAAGGATAGCAACCTCCTGGATTTGCTTATTAATAAAACGGTAGAGATTGCCTTAGAAAAAGAGATTATCAAAAGCAATTCCATTATCGTCGATGCCACTCATACAAAAGCCCGTTATAATCAGATGAAACCGAAGGAAGTTCTGATGGAGCGCTCCAAGAAGCTGAGGAAGGCGATTTACCAAATCGATGAATCCATGAAGTCCAAATTCCCTCCCAAGAAAAAAACGGATGTGTTGGAGGATGAAATTACTTATTCACAAAAACTTATTGAAGTGATCGAAAAGGAAGAGACAATAGTCCATTATCCGGCCGTTAAGGAACAGCTGAACCTATTGAAAGAGACAGTCTCAGATGACTTGGAACAGCTCCAATGTTCAAAGGATCAGGATGCGAAGGTGGGACACAAGACAGCAGATACTTCATTCTTTGGATATAAGACCCACCTGGCGATGAGCGAGGAACGAATTATCACGGCAGCTGTGATTACGACAGGCGACAAAAATGATGGCAAGCAACTTCATACTCTTATTGAGAAAAGCAAAGAAGCTGGTATGAAGATTGAAACGGTGATTGGCGATACGGCATATTCAGAAAAAGAGAATATTATCTATAGCAAGACAAACGAAATTGAATTGATTGCCAAATTGAATCCAAATATTACCCAAGGCACTCGTAGTAAGGAAAATGAATTTGAATTCAATAAGGACGCTGGGATGTATGTATGTAAAGGAGGACACCTCGCAATCAGGAAGGCTCGACAAGGGAAGAAACATACGGACAGTAACGGCAGGAACCAGGTAGATACCTATTATTTTGATATTGAAAAATGCAAGCGTTGCCCGTTAAGGGAAGGTTGTTATAAAGAAGGAGCGAAAAGCAAGACGTATTCTGTTTCGTTGAAGTCACCTGAACACTCTGATCAGGCAGTGTTTCAGGAAAGTGAGTACTTCAAAGAGAAATCAAAAGAACGGTATAAAATAGAGGCGAAGAATAGCGAATTGAAACACAGGCACGGGTATGATGTAGCCACATCCTCGGGTCTGATTGGCATGGAAATGCAAGGTGCCATGGCCATATTTACAGTCAATTTAAAAAGAATTCTAAAACTGATGGTACAAAAATAAAAGCAAAAAGAGAAAAAAACAGAAAAAGAACCGATTCACTTCCAAAAACATGGAAGTGAATCGGTTTTTTTCGTTTGGATTCTTTAGAAAATCTAAAAAATTGGAAGATTTTCAGTGGCCTCGTATAATCCCTGTGGTTCCTTCAATAAAAATTAGTATTTTTTAAAGTAACTAACAATTCCGTTTGTAATGCCGGCAGCTGCTTTGTCTCTAAATGAACTTGTCTTTAACAAAGATGCGTCAGATGAATTGGACAGAAACCCTACTTCTACAAGTACGCTCGGAACTGTGTTCTTTCGCAGAACGATAAAAGACTCACTTTTCACTCCATTATTTTTCAAACGGGTTGCCGAGTAAGTAGAACTCTGGATATATGTTGCAAGTTCCTTGCTTCTGGCCGGATATGGATTAATTCTATTGTCATCTTCATCCCTGGATCCATTGTAATAGGTGTCCAGTCCGTAGACTGAAGAAGAAGTGTACGAATTGTTGTGGATGCTCACGAAAATATCTGCCCCAACCTTTGAAGAATAAGCCGCACGAGAGTCAGGAGAAACATAAACATCCGTACTTCGAGTTAAGTACACTTTCGCACCCTTTGCTTCCAGCTTAGTTTTCGCTCTTTTTGCAATATCGAGAGTAATATTCTTTTCGTATAAACCAAACCCGGCAGCTCCAGGGTCTCGTCCTCCGTGTCCAGGATCTAATACAATAACATCACTTGTTTTTAATGGTTTCACAGTCGAAGTGGAAGTTGTGACCGCTGCTAGATAATCTTTGGACACATAAGCATTTTTACCGTTATATGTGACAATTTTCCAATTACCTGTCTGCCCGTGTGTACTAATGATGGTCCCCCGTGCATATGAACCCAGAATTTTGGAAGAAGTAGATGGAGTTTCTCTAATATTAAGCGAAGAGGCGTTCACTTTATACTTAGTTATATAGAGCCTGAGATATTGGTCGAAGGCATAAACAGTCTTACCATTGTAGGAGATCTTGTCCCAATCTCCAGTGGTGCTTATTGCCTGCAATACCTTCCCGCTCGGAACATTTGCGATAATTCTGCTTGAAGTAGACGGCTGCTCCCGTAAATTTAAGGAGGTAGCGTTATACACCTGAACGTTCGTGTAAGCACTGGCATTAATGGCGGCAAGTGGCAATAACATTAAAACGGAAGCAAACGATAATAGGAATTTTTTCATATTTCCCTCTCTCTTTGGTGTTTTTTCTATTTACATAAGACATTATAGAGTTAAAAAAAAGAAAAAACAGGAGAGAAAAGTCACATTTCACACATAGGTCCATTGGTCTTATCCTTGCATTCCTTTCGAACCCGCCCGGAGTGTTTCCACCCCAACGATATGGCAGACGTAACTTTGCTTTCGCGGCCGACATAGCTTTCGTATTATGATAAGCACCGCCTGCCTTATGATCGGAGAAGCAGAAAAGAACAAAATTTTTATGTAGATGAAGCGGCATCTGCCGTTTAACCGCCTTATGGGAACGAAGGCTGAGGGAACTTCCTGCAACAAAAAAAGGGCTGCGACTGCAGCCCCGCCCGATGTTTCTTAATACACTTTATCTCCATTAAAGATCGAATTTTTCACGATTACATAATCCACATTCCGGATGGCCGACAGCTGATTCCCGCCTGCATATGAAATGGAAGACTGCAGATCCTGCTCCATTTCTGTCAGGGTATCCTGGAGTGAGCCCCTGAACTCCACATGCATTTTCTTGCCTTCGACGTTTTTCTTTTCGCCTTTTTGGAACTCGGAAGCCGAACCGAAATACTCCTTATACAGCTTTCCGTCCTGTACCACTGTTTCCCCAGGTGATTCCTCATGGCCGGCAAATAGGGATCCAATCATGACCATGGATGCACCAAAGCGGACTGATTTGGCGATATCGCCATGTGTGCGGATTCCGCCATCCGCGATGATCGGCTTGCTTGCTGCCTTGGCGCACCATCTGAGTGCCGCCAGCTGCCAGCCGCCCGTACCAAAACCTGTCTTAATCTTGGTGATGCAGACCTTCCCTGGCCCGATGCCTACCTTCGTTGCATCTGCGCCGGCATTCTCAAGCTCACGGACTGCTTCAGGTGTCCCGACATTGCCGGCGATAACGAAGCTTCCCGGCAGGAGTTTCTTGATGTGTTTGATCATATTTATAACTGCATTTGAATGGCCGTGGGCAATATCAATGGTAATGTATTCAGGTGTCAGATTTTCATTGGCCAGTTCTTCAACAAAGCTGTATTCTTCTTCCTTAACACCGACACTGATCGAAGCGTATAATCCGCGTGCTTTCATGTCCTTCACAAAAGACAGGCGCTTCTCCGGCTGAAAGCGGTGCATGATATAGAAGTAATCATTTTCCGCAAGATATAACGCGATGTTTTCATCGATGATTGTCTGCATATTGGCCGGGACTACAGGGAGCTTGAAAGTCCGCCCTCCAAAAGTAACGGTCGTGTCGCACTCAGTCCGGCTGTTAACAATAGACTTGGCTGGAATCAATTGAATATCTTCATAATCAAATACATTATCCATGTTCTGCACCCCTAAAATAAATATAATTTCACTTCGGCTGCCGCTCTTGGAAGTGTGAATGTTTCGTAAACTTATGCGAGTATGAATCTTGCTTATGCTTTATATACCGGCGAAATAGAAGCAACAGCTACTCCTGCCGCCTATTTCAAAACCCATTAATGAGTATAATACACAAACAATAACTTGTCAAAACAAAATAATGTTCGTGTTTTAAGGAATTTCCTTTGGCATCGATATCACCCGTTTAATAAAGCGCTTTACTTACGAACAGAGCTTCGCTGTCTTAGCCGCTGTCTTTAGGAGTAGAGAAAACCCCTGACACTCTGCATCAGGGGCGGTTATATGGGTTATTTAGTTACGTTCCTGTTCTGGGATCCCGGCCAAGGCTCCAGGTCACCTAGCTTTTTATAAGAAGGCTGACTCTTGACCTGCTTAAGGGATGCGACGATCAGAAAGCTGACGATCACCAGTAAGAGCCATGAGCTTACCTTCCCCAGATGGACAAGACTCCAGGCATCGGTTTGATTCGGATACTCCCACGCCCCAAAGAATGTGGCGATGTTTTCGGCAATCCATATAAAAAATCCGATAAGCATAAAGGATAAGACAATCGGCATGCGGTAACGGCTCCCGCCAACCTCGTAGATGACCCATGATTTCCAAAAGACGATAAGGACGAGTCCAGACAGCCACCACCGCGCATCTCCCCAGAAATGATGAGTGAAGAAATTCAGGTAAATGGCGGCAGACAGCGGCACCACGGCCCACAGCGGCGGCCAATCCACCGTTTCAACGCTCAGCCTCCTCCATGCCTGACAAAGATAGCTCGCTACACTCGCGTACATGAACCCGCTATATAATGGCACTCCGAATACCTTTGCATACCCTTCCTCCGGATAAGACCAGGAGCCCATATGTACCTTGAAAAGTTCAAGAGCAAGACCGATCAAATGAAACAATGAAATGACCTTTAGTTCATCCCGTGTTTCAAGCCCTGTCCGTACCATCCACCATTGCATGAGAAGGCAGATGATGAGCATCCAGTCATAACGCGGCAGCAGCGGAAACGCTAAGAACTTTGTAACAGCGAGCGAGGCAAAGATCACGACAGGAAACAAGCAGGACAGTGCCTGCTCCAAGCCGAAGCGGACGAGCTGCTTCGAAGCCCTGATGGCTTTTGCTTCATATTCTTGCAGTGCCAAATGCATTGTATTTCCCCCTCTTTTGCCTAATGTCCATCATCTTCTTCTCTCCGGTATTCCAAAATATCGCCTGGCTGGCAGTCCAGTGCCTTGCAGATGGCATCCAGTGTTGAAAGCCGGATTGCTTTTGCCTTGGCATTCTTCAAAATGGAGAGATTGGCCATGGTGATGCCAACCCGCTCTGAAAGCTCAGTCACGCTCATCTTCCTTTTCGCCAGCATCACATCAATATTGATTATAATTGCCATGTTTTCACCTCAGACCGTTAAGTCATTTTCTGATTTTATCGTGATGGCTTCCTGCAGCAGTCTTTGAAGGACAGCTGCAAAGACTGCGATGACCATTGATGCAAAAATGAGAACCATCCCGATCAGAATGACCCCCGGTGCATCGTCCTTCTCGGCGACGAGATAAAAGAGAGGCAAGCCTGCTGTAAACAGGATGCTTATTGTAATGGCACAGTATTTGATAATCTTCAAAGCTCTCACCGATAATTCCGAGAATGCTTCATTCCGGTCTATATAGCTTAAAAGTCTGAATGCCTGATACAGGGCTATGTAAAAAGGGACCGTGGCTGCATAAAAAAGGGCATACACAAAGAATTTTATATACACCTTATCCTGATACAAACTTCCTGCAAATTCTGCAATCTCGGGCACCAGGAATATGCAAAGAGCAAGGATGGGGGCACCGATAAAAAGCAGGGCTGTTTTTAAAAAGAGGGTTGAACCGAGTTTCATAAACAAACACCTCGCTATTTTGTTTTCATTTTGAATTTACCATAATATTTATTGTTTTACAATAAACTTTTATTAAAAAAGAACAATTAAATAATGTTTTTACAGGATGTTCTATCATTCATTGTGGCTGTTGAATAAAAAAGTGGTTTGCAGCGAGAGGCACTCGCTTTCCGCGGGTTTGCTGTATAAGGAGTTATATCAGAGAAGTTAATATAAAAAACCGCAGGAGATCAGCTCCTTGCGGCTTTTCTTGGTCTAATGGTTAATTATTGAGATAGCACTATAGACTAATAATAAAGCCATTATAAAGTTAAATACACTTCTGTATCTAACTAAAAAATTCTGAAAGATAGTCCCAAATAAACTCCAACTAGACGAACTGACAAAACCCACAACACCTAAAAATAGAGAATAAAAAAAGTAAATAAAGTAAGAATTGAAATAAGGATGAATAAATGATGATACTACTGTAATTCCAAATAGAATGCCTTTTGGATTAATAAACTGAACAAAGAACCCAATCACAAAAAGGCTTCTATTAGCATCGTTATCAATCCCGTTATTATTAGTTCCTTTGTCCGTAAGCGTTTTGAATGCTAAATATAACAGATAACCAACACCCAAAATAGTTAAGGGTGTTTTAATTATTGGCAAAACCTTTATAAGTAGATGGTTAAAAATACTGCATAGTAATACAAGTATAAAAAAACCTAACCCAACCCCTATACAAAATGTGATTGTCTTCTTAAATCCATATTTAGACGCAAATGACATTGCCATAAAATTATTTGGTCCCGGTGTAAAGCTGCTTATTATGACAAATAAAAGAAATGGTAAAAAAGGCATAAGTTGAGCTCCCCCTTAGTTATCGTGCGTTATATTTTACAATTGTGCGTTATGGCATATATACGTTATATTGTACATTATGAATGTTATACTGTAAATAATAAGGAGGGGATGTTATGGAAGAAATCCAGAAAACATTAGGGAGAAATCTGAAGGCTATACGAGAGAAACAAAAGCTAAGTTTAGAAAAGGTCTCTGAACTTAGCGGTGTAAGTAAAGCTATGATAGGTCAAATTGAAAGAGGCGAATCAAGTCCAACTATAACAACCATTTGGAAAATAGCGAATGGGCTAAAAATTTCTTTTACATCATTAATAAATGCTCCGGAAACTGAAGCAAAAGTCGTCTTGCGAAGTGATGTTCAAGTTTTATCAGAGGACGATGGGAAGTACAGAGTTTTCTCCACATTTCCGTTTTCAGAGGATAAAAAATTTGAAATATACTCAGTAGAGATTGAACCAGAGGGAAAATTAGATTCGATTGGACATAAGGAGGGGACAGAGGAATTTATTACTGTTTTTGATGGCGAAGTCCTTATAAGTTTAAATGGGACGAACTATAAATTGAATAAAGGTGATTCAATTAGGTTTAAGGCTGATAGACCGCACTCATACCTGAATACAAGAAATGAATTAGCTCGTTTAAGTATGACAATTTTCTACCAAAATTGATAATAGTAATGGCTTTTCAGAACGTCCTTCAACTGCAAAATTTATATCACATCCAAAGAAACCAATTATTAAAAAGATTTGAACTCCAAGGAAGAGTATAAAGCTAAGTGCTTAAGTTAATGGCGGCATTTCTTTATGAAGTGATGCCTTTTACTCTATGGAACAAACAGGCAGCATTCCTGAATTATTGAAAATGAATTTGAAGTTTATGAAATTATTTATACAAGCTAAAGGGTGCTTACGTTGTATTTGGATTTAAAACAAAGGACCTTAAATCCGGTCCTTATTTTTTATGGTCATTTATCAACATTATTATTAAACATAGCTTTAATGAAAGAAAGAGCATTTCCCATTACTGGAAAATGCTCTTTCTTTACACCCTGCGATTTTTTGAATAGACCTTACTGCTTTGAGGAAGTGGATTAATTTCCTCTGCAGATGCTCCTAGCCATGAAGCTGCCTATGATTTATTACCCCAACGCCACATCCAGGATCATCATCAGGACGAAACCAATCATCAGGCTCATGGCTGCTAAATCCTTATGCCCGTTTTCCTGCGAGCCGGGAATTACTTCTTCCGCCACTACAAAGATCATGGCACCAGCTGCAAAACTCAAGGCATAGGGCAGCAGCGGTTCAATGAAGGATACGGCAAGAGCGCCGATGACTGCGGCGACGGGCTCAACCATTCCGGAAAATTGTCCATACAGGAAGCTCTTCCGCCGGGACATCCCTTCGCCTCTTAAAGGCATGGAAACGGCCACGCCTTCCGGGAAGTTCTGGATGCCGATCCCGAGCGCCAGGGTGACGGCTCCTGCCAAGGTGGCTTCTGTCCCGCCGTTTGCGAGTGCACCGAAGGCGATCCCCACCGCCAGGCCCTCCGGTATATTGTGCAGGGTGATAGCGAGCACCAGCAGCGTGCTTCTCTTCCTGCCCTTCGAACGATATCCCTCGGATTTACCTCCCGATCCGCTTGGATGCTGATGGGGAATGACCTTATTGATCCCCCATAAAAAAAGGCCCCCTAAGAGAAAACCGGATGCTGCCGGAAACCAAGCTCCTATTGCATGATTCTCCGACATTTCGATTGCAGGGGAAAGCAGGGACCAATAACTGGCCGCGATCATGACTCCTGCAGCAAACCCCAGCATCCCATCCAAAATTTTTGTGTGTACCGTTTTGGCAGCAAATACGATGGCAGCCCCCAATGCGGTCATCCCCCAGGTAAATAGTGTGGCGAAGAGCGCCTGGGTGACCGGGCTGAAGTTCTCTAAAAATTGCATGTATAAGTTCCCCCTAGTTCGTTCTAGCAGTATTTACCTTAAAGGAGTATACCCGCTTCGAAAACGAAACTAACAAGGGAGGGGGAGGAGTCCTGCATTAATACTGTCATTCTAGAGTCTTCGAAGTCAGTTTCAGCAAAACATTACTGACAGCCGGCTAATCCTTTTTACCTCACCATTTGCTTCACCAATTCCCGGTTTCGCTTTTTGAACACTTCATTATGGGAAGATACCATGGCGGTTTGTGCAGCATCCGGCTGTATGAACTGCTTGGCCCTGTTAACGGCATTGGCCGCATCCTGGAAGGCACCGGCTATTAAATGGACTTTGCCATCATGCTTCAATATATCTCCGGCTGCATAAAGTCCCTTCACAGATGTCTCACTGCCCGAATTGCCGGCAATATAAAAGTCTTCAATCATGTTAATTTCTACTTCACTGTTTTTTACTAAGCCTGTATCTTGTTCATAGCCGTGATTAATGATCACTTCATCCACGGAAAGATACTGTATCTCGTCAGTAACATGATTAGTCAGTTCTACCCGCTCGATTTTTTCCTGATCGTCACCTGCAATCAGCTTGGTAATGGAAGAATGATAAATCGCGGTCACTGAACTATTTGCCAGCTGGGCAGCCTGCGCTTCATGACCTGAAAGTGCCCCTTTGCGGCAGATGATCAGCACCTGGGCTGCAATCGGTTCCAGCTCATTTGCCCAATCAACCGCAGAGTTCCCCCCTCCTGAGATGATTACAATTTTATCTTTAAAATGCTTCAGGGATTTGACTGTGTAATTCAGGTTGGACACTTCGTATCTTTCAGCGCCTTCAATTTTCAGCTTTTGCGGCTTTAATATTCCGCTTCCGACTGACAGAATGACTGTTTTTGAATAATGTGTATTTCCAGAGGATCCTGTTAATACAAAAATACCTTCTTCATCCCTGCGGATTCCCTCTACTTTTTCATTTAAGACGACGGTCGGATCGAATGTTAACCCCTGTTCAACAAGCTGATGAATTAATTTTGCTCCAGGAAGGGGCGTCAAGCCTCCCACATCCCAAATCATCTTTTCAGGATATACATGAATTTTCCCGCCCAGCTGCGGCTGAAACTCTATGAGTTTTGTCTTCATTTCCCTCAAACCGCTGTAAAAGGCAGAATACAGCCCTGCCGGACCGCCGCCGATTATTGTTACATCATAAATATCCCTCTGCTCCATCCCCGTCACACCCCTCGCTCCGTTTTCTTAATTATATTCATTGTAAATGATAACGATTATCATTACCATTTATTTTTTTTTGGACATATCTTTGAGCTTTTTTCCTTCTTTTATTTAATTCAAAAAGTTGTTGACAGCCTGGAACCCAGGACCATATGATTAGTTGTGTATCATGAAAATGATAATCATTATCATATACCTCAAAAAGGAGGCGGCCAATGGTCCGTTTATATACAAAGCACTTACATATTGGCTATGATGATCGATCGATTGTGGAAAATTTGAGCGTGAAAATCCCTGACCAGAAAATCACAGCCATAATCGGCTCTAATGGCTGCGGCAAGTCCACTTTGTTGAAAGCGATTACGAGGATCCTCCCGCCCCAGGCAGGGACAGTTGTTCTGGACGGGAAAAATATCACGGATCTGCACACCAAGCTGATCGCCCAAAAAATGGCCATCCTGCCTCAAACACCGGAAAGTTCATCCGGCCTGACAGCAGGAGAACTGGTTTCCTATGGCCGCTTTCCCTATCAGCAGAGACTGGGACGATTGACCAAAAAAGATTACAGTGTCATAGAATGGGCACTTGAAGTCACCGGTACAAAGGAATTTAAATTCCGCTCCCTTGATGCCTTATCAGGCGGACAGCGCCAGCGGGTATGGATCGCCATGGCCCTGGCTCAGGAAACAGACATTATATTCCTGGATGAACCGACCACCTACCTGGATATGGCCCACCAGCTAGAGGTATTGGAGCTGCTTCAAAAACTGAATAAAGAACAGGGGCGCACCATTGTTATGGTCCTCCATGACCTCAACCATGCTGCCCGCTTTGCCGATTATTTAATTGCGCTTAAGGAGGGCCGGATCGTCAAGGCTGGAAATTGCGAGGAAGTCATGACACGTGATGTGTTAAGAGAAGTGTTCCAAATAGACGCTGAAATTGGCAGAGATCCCCGGACAAACAAGCCGATGTGTCTTACATATAATCTATTAAAAGGAGAATACCAAAATGAAAAAGATTGCACTACCGATTATATTGCTCTTGGTTCTACTAATTAGCGGCTGCGGTAATTCCGGCAATACTGAAAAAGCGAATGCCACGAAAGAAAAAAATAAGCCGAAGACGTTTACTTACAAATCCGAAAATGGGCCTGTAGAGGTTCCGGCCAATCCAAAACGTGTAGTATTGCTTTCCGGCTTCACTGGCAATGTGATCTCATTGGGCGTCGATGTAGCGGGAGTGGACGTGTGGTCCAAGAATAACCCCACTTTCAAAAACGAACTGGCAGATGCAGCAGAGGTGTCTGAGGAGAACCTGGAGAAGATCATTGAACTAAAACCTGATTTGATAATAGGACTTTCCACAGTCAAAAACCTTGATAAATTAAAAAAGATTGCTCCGACGGTCACTTATACCTGGGGTAAGCTGGATTATCTCTCCCAGCATGTTGAAATTGGGAAGCTATTAAACAAGGAAAAGGAAGCAAAGAAATGGGTGGAAGATTTTAAAGTCCGCTCCAAGGCTGCAGGCGAAGACATTCGTGCAAAAATCGGCGAAGACGCTACAGTTTCAGTTGTTGAAACATATGGCAAGGAGCTTTATGTATTCGGCAACAACTGGGCACGCGGAACAGAGATCCTATATCAGGCCATGAACTTGAAGATGCCTGATAAGGTCAAGGAAATGGCACTGAAATCCGGATACTATGCCATCTCGGCAGAAGTACTTCCACAGTATGCCGGAGATTATATGATCCTAAGCAAGTACTCTGATGCTGATACTTCATTCCAAAAAACACAGACCTATAAGAATATTCCGGCCGTCAAAAACAATCGTGTCTTTGAAATGGAAGGAAACGGTGCATCCTTCAGTGATCCAGTGACATTGGATAAACAATTGGAGTTCTTTAAAAAGTCCTTCCTGGATGCAGAGTAATAGAAGGCAAGAGAGGAATTCTCGTCAGCAGAATTCCTCTTCTTTTTAGAAGGAGATGATGAAAATGAAGTCGCATAATGATCCCCATCTTTTCCCTTTTGGTTACAAATTGGGGGCAGGGTTACTCCTATTCGCAGGTATGTTCTTTGCTGCCCTGACACTCGGTGCCGCCGATACAACAGTACGTGATGTCTGGCTCGCACTGACTACCAGTGCAAAAACAGATGCTGTGCTCATATTGCGGGAAATCCGTATTCCAAGAGAAGTTGGCGCAATGGTATCTGGGGCTGCTTTAGCTGTGGCCGGGGCCATCATGCAGGGCATGACGAGAAACCCGCTGGCTGATCCAGGCCTGTTGGGATTAACAGCCGGTGCCAATGCAGCGCTCGCCATTACCCTTGCCTTTATTCCTTCTGCGGACTTTATAGTGATCACCATTGCCAGTTTCATCGGAGCGGCCGCCGGCACAGCTTTTGTATTTGGCTTAGGTTCTTTAAACAGAGGGGGATTTTCTCCCCTGCGGATTGTGTTGGCAGGGGCGGCAGTTTCAGCCTTTTTATATGCTGTAGCGGAGGCCGTAAGCTATCTTTTTAAACTATCAAAAGACGTGACGATGTGGACCTCGGCAGGAACTGCCGGGACTTCCTGGAGCCAGCTCCAGATCATTGTCCCTGTCATAATGGGGGGCATTATCATATCTTTTATTCTGTCAAAACAGCTTACTGTATTGAGTCTCAGTGAGGAAACAGCCATTGGCCTCGGGCAGAACATACCAAAGATTAAAGCCGTCCTCTTTGCCGTCATCATTCTTTTAGCCGGTGCAGCTGTAGCGCTGGTGGGAAATCTGGCTTTTATCGGCTTGATGATTCCCCATATTGTCCGGGCAGTTGTCGGCATGGATTACCGCTATGTAATACCCATGAGTGCCATTTGCGGAGCCACTTTCATGCTGCTGGCCGATACATTGGGCCGGACGATTTATGCTCCCTATGAAGTGCCGGCGGCTGCCATTGTTGCGGCAATGGGACTGCCCTTTTTCCTTTTCATTGTTCGTAAAGGAGGCCGTGTTTTCTCATGATCCAGCCCGCTTTAATCAAGAAACAGCGCTGCCTGTTTTTCCTTTTTGCCATTCTTACACTCGTTACCTCTGTCATCAGCATGAGCTGGGGACCTTCCTCACTCACCTTTGACAGGCTGTTTCCTGTCCTTTTTGGCCACGGGACCTTTAGTGAGGAATTCGTGCTGTTCTCCCTCCGGCTGCCGCGTATTATCATTACTATCCTCGCCGGCATGGCGCTTGCCCTGTCCGGATGCATTTTGCAGGGAATCACCCGTAATGATTTAGCCGACCCCGGGATTATGGGCATTAATTCGGGTGCAGGCCTGGCGGTAGCCATCTTCTTCTTGTTTTTCCCGATTGAAGCAGGCTCGTTCATTTACATGCTTCCCCTGGCCGCCTTGATTGGTGCATTGCTTACCGCAGCATTAATCTATTTATTTTCACATGACAAACATAAAGGTTTGCAGCCAATCAGGCTTGTACTGGTCGGGATCGGGGTATCCCTTGCTCTTTCGGGAGCCATGATTGTCCTTATTTCGTCTGCTGAACGGGAAAAAGTAGACTTTATCGCTAAGTGGCTGGCGGGCAATATCTGGGGAGCTGATTGGCCATTTATATGGGCCCTTCTTCCATGGCTGGCCATTTTGATTCCTTTCACCCTTTATAAATCCTACCGGCTGGATCTCCTTTCTCTAAGCGAGATCTCAGCCATAGGCATCGGGGTTTCAATCAATCGGGAAAGAATCGTTTTATTAGTGACCGCTGTAGCCCTGGCTGCCTCTGCCGTGTCTGTAACCGGCGGCATATCGTTTGTTGGATTAATCGCTCCGCATATGGCCAAAGCGTTAGTGGGCCCAAGAAACAAGCTGTTTATTCCGATCGCGATACTGATTGGGGGCTGGTTCTTATTGTTTGCCGACAGTCTGGCCCGAAACCTGGTTGAACCCAACGGCATGCCAGTCGGTATAATGGCTGCCTTGATTGGCGCTCCCTACTTTATGTATCTACTATTCAGAAAGCAGCCAGGTTAAGGAATATAATTTATGACAGCACGATTTGCAGCAGTAACAATGGAGAACTTCTTTCGTGAAGTTCTCCATTGTTAAAAAATTTCTGTTCATACAAATCCATTCGGATTGTATAGGGAGTGATTTCCTTTATGCTGTTTTTTCCAGCACTTACAAACATGCAGATATTGCAGAAAGAGTACATTACTTGATCTTCCAATAGGATAGTGCCACAGTCTATATAAAATTTGCTCCTATGGTCCATGCCAGCCGCCTCACCCATTCCTCCTGAGCATCTTTTGGTGCTCCCTGCACCTTCTGCAGAACCTTCCAGACTTTATATACACCATATGCATTCAATTTTTCAGGTGATAATTCAATAGGGAGGTGTTTTTGATATTCTTGGAGGAAGATTGGATTTAATGTTCCTGCATGCTCCGGATAATGAAGCCTTGTAAACCAGCATACCCAGGCTATATCGGTCAGCGGGCTCGCCCACTCGGCCCATTCCCAGTCTAGTACAGTCAGCGTGCCGTCATCCCCATATAAGACATTGTGCATGCCGTAATCGCCATGTGTCAGCACCCAATCTTCTTTGCGATCGGTGATTTTTCCTACTAAATCTTTTGAGGTTTGTATAAGGTGATCAGGTACAAAATTCAAATGGAAATTCAATTGATGGAAATCACATTCTTTTATCCCATGAGGAGTGAAATCATACTTTATGGAATGGATACTTTCAGACAGTGATTTTCCCAAGCTTTTATACAACTCTTTCGTTCTCTCGATATCATTATTGTCTAAAAGGGACTGCCCGTTCATGCCTTCCCTATAGTCCATCACACTGATCTGGATGTCGTTCTCTTTTATATGATCATAGATTTTCGGAACCACACCTGTTTGTTCCATCAACCTCAGGCTAATTATTTCATTTTCCAGGCCGCGGCTGGAAGGTCTGGCAGCCTTTGCAACAAGGAGCGGCTGTGTTCCTTCTAATAAAAAGGTTTCATTTGTGTATCCGCCAGTCAGGCGAACCGGTTTGAAATTACCGTACCTATCGGCCAAATATTCTTTTACTGTTTTTTCTGTCAAAGTGGCACTTCCAATCTTAATATCTCGTCATGCTGCAGTTAATCGGCTAAAAAATAAGCCAATTATGGTAAAATTTTATTCTAAAAGGTCGCTGATTGGATCTCCACGACAAAAGGGAGGGAAATTAAATGAGTCTAGAGAAATATGATAAAATCCAAAAGCAAAGAAAAGTTCAAAATTTATATAGATTAAAACGACAAAAAATCAATTCAAATGATGATATAAAAGCAAGTCGAGTATGGGTAGTAATTTTGATCTTGTTCATATCAATTCTCGTATTAAACGTACTGTTTGATATGTAAATTCATTCAGTTTGAAATCTTGATGCAATTTTCTAATGGCCCGGCTGGTGTTCCTTGATGAAAGTGCATCTGCCAGCTGCCGCCGCTGTGTTTCCAAATGGAACTCCTGAGTGCATGCTTTCCATCATGATGCCTGTACGTCCTATATGTGGCCAGCACGATATCAGAGGCCAGCATGTCGAGCTTGAACTCCGTTACGGTAAATTTTATGACACCGCCGTCCGTTCTACCCGAGGCTTCCAGCTGGGCCTTTTTATCATATGTATTTCCAGAGCTTCCGAATTCCATGAATTCATCTGCCAGGAGCTCGTTTAATTCGTTATATTCGCAGGTCATCAGCCGCTTTTCCAGCTGGAGAATATGCTTCTCAAGTTCTGCATATTCCATGGAATTCCCCCTTACATAAAACCTTCTCTAATAGAGTTCTTCAAAGACATGGTGATAACCTTTATTGGAGGCGACACTACATAGACTGCATTCCTTCACCGCTAAATACGTTAATCATCACAAAAAAGACTCAGTCCGTTCCATATCCGTCACCAAATCAGGATTGACCCTCTTTATATTTTCGGCCCTTTTCGGACATTTACAAAGAGGGGGCTAAATGTATCTACACATGCTGCGCGTTATTTCTTCTCTCACCCTTCGCTCAATTTTTCTTGCCTACAACCATCCCGGTAGACAGCCATCTCCCTCCATCCTTCAGGATAATATCCTTTTCACCATCATAGTAAATCAGATTGTCCACCCACATTTGGTACCCATTTTCAAAATAACTGGCTTCGGTGATCTCCAGGCCGTTTTGATTAAACAAAGTGGAATTCCACTGAACTGTTTGTAACCACTTCCTATAACTCTTGTATATTTCAAAATGGGTAATATCCTCTGGTGCATGGTTGGTCCTGCACATTGGTTCCGCAATTCCAATATGAGCTTTGCGTTTTGCCACACGGATTAGTTCTCTCAGTGCCCGGGGACGCTCATCAGCTATCATAAAGAACGAACCAATGCTTAGAACTGCATCGAAGGAAGATTCTGCAAAAGGCAATGCCTGCGCTGCAGCATTCACAGCAAGAACTTGATTTCCGACACTTTCTTCATTTGCATGGAGGTGGATCGCGTTTAAATCTTCCCAGGGTTCTAATGTTACAACGGAAACTCCCCAATATTTCGCGAGGGCAGCCGCGATCTGCCCAGAACCGGCTCCGACCTCCAAAATGCGCATTCCTGGCTGCAGGTTCAAAGCTTGGACTAGAGGCAGAGCCATTTCAAAGGAACCAGGTCCTAGAGGCTGTGGCTGTTTAATAGTAAGAAATGGATTAAAGCCTGTATCAATCATATTAAAATTCCCCTCTTTCCGATTGCGGGTATGAAAAGAAGGCGCTATCTTTTCTGCCGATCATGTTCATTATTTAATACCCTTTATTTACCAATATAATACATTCCATAAGCAGAATAAAGAATGAGTTAGTAATCAAAAAAAAGACGTTAATCCTCATGGACCAACGCATCGTTATTTCTATATTTTTTTAACGATTAGCAAGTGCTAACCAGACTGTTTTTTATTCCTTGCTGCGCCCAGAATAATCAAGCCAGCAAACATTACTATCCCAATTGTATCTATGAGCGTATTTGACAGAGCAGGGATAGTAAGGAATGCCGTTACGCCTAGGATAACCTTCAGCCGGACGATTAGGATAATCACAATAAGCCATACGGCAAGCTGGCTGGCCGGACTCCCGATTTTCCCTTTACGCCTGATCTCTGGAAAGACTTAATGGAATGGCAGATGCGATCTGCATGGATACCCTTTTGATAAGTAATGGTTCTTTTAAAAAAGCTTAGAGAGGCTTAGTATGCCGCAACTATCTGATAAACAGGGTTTTTCCAAATGTACCAAAACGATATACATGAAAGGCGTATGCCTGGTGTCATCATTGGGGTATATAAAGAAGAACCCTCACGTTTTGAAAAAATAATGAACCAAAAACTGGCCATTTCTATTTAGGAAAGGCATGTTGAATTTTGTTTTATTTATTTGGTCTGGAAATTTCTTTAACCATTTCAGTCAATGCCTCTTTGACCGGAGTAGCTGGACGTCCAAGAATCTTTTCGAAATCATTGCTTTCAATTTCCAAAGAACCGTTCCGAATGCTTTCCTGAATACCGACTAGAAGCGGGAGGATGAAGTCAGGGAGACCTGCATCTTTCATGATAGCCGCATAGGCAGTGTCATTTACCTGCTGCACATTGATATCTTTACCCAGGACATTGCCTAGTTCGGACACAAGTTCTTCCTGGGTCAATAACTTCCCTGACAGTTCGTAGATTGTGTTTTCGTGGCCCTTACCGGAAAGAACTGCAGCAGCAGCTTCTGCATAATCACGCTGCGTTGCCCATCCTACCTTGCCATTACCTGCTGAGGTAACCCATGGTGCCCCAGCCATGACAGCCTGGATGGTTGGAATTTCATTCTCTAGGTACCAGTTATTGCGAAGGAATGAATAAGGGATACCCGTTTTCTTGATGGCTGCTTCCGTAGCAATATGGGGCGGAGCCATTAGATTAGTGCTTTCAGGAGCATTAGCTATACTTGTATATGCAATAAATTTAACACCCGAGCGTTCCGCTGCAGCAACCGCATTTATATGCTGGCGGATTCTTGTTTCATTGTCACCGTCAGCTGAAATGATTAACAAGCGGTCGATTCCGGCAAATGCTGTATCCAATGTTTCCGGGCTGTCAAAATCACCTTGCCGGACGTCTACTCCGCGGGCTTTTAATTCTGCAGCTTTTTCAGTGTTGCGGACACTGACAGCCACTTGCTCAACTGGTACAGTGTTTAATAAGGTATCAACGATTTTTGTTCCAAGTTTTCCAGTGGCGCCTGTAACTAACAATTTCATAAAATATCCCTCCTGGATTCGTTTTAAAATTGTAACTGATTTAATTACCTGTAATCATTATAATTACAAGTTTGCGTCAAGTCAACTATAGAACTTTTTGTCCTTTGTTATTCTTCATGGTTTTAAGGTATAATAAACCTGTAATCGAATTAATTACAAACGGAAGGGATGCTTTATGTCCATCAGCAGTCGATTTTCTGTAGGAATTCATATATTGTCGTTGATTGAGTTTAATAAAGAAGGGATTAGCTCTTCCGATTTTCTCGCTTCAAGCGTCAACACGAACCCCGCTGTAATCAGGAAACTTATGGGGATGTTAAAGAAAGCAGGATTGGTCGAAGTGCATCCAGGAATCGCAGGAGCCAAACTTGCCAAGAAAATGTCGGAAATTACACTCCTTGACGTATACAAGGCTGTTAATGTTGTACAAGATAATGAGTTGTTTGGAATGCATGAAAATCCTAACCCCGACTGTCCGGTGGGAAGGCACATCCAAAACACAATTGAGCCGATATTTTCAGCTGCACAGTTAGCAATGGAGAAGGTATTGGGTAACGTGATGCTCGAGGATGTTGTTAAGGATATTGGTAAAAAATCAAATATCGACTGTTAATATAAAGGGCATTCATATAGAATGTCTTTTCATTTTTTCCGGCGTTTAAAGAATTAAATAATAGGGCTGGAGGGGTGACTAACCCCCGGCCTCTCATACATCATGTGCTCTCGCATTTTGTCCTTTTCCTTATTAGTAAAAGCGATTGGAAAAAGATATACTGTATTTTGAACCTTTATCCTATGACCGCCTGCTTTACAAGCAGGCAGGATGGCTGAAAAAACTGTCGATAATAAGTACCTTTTGTCCATGTGAATACGGTCCAACACCTGAATCACCCCTTACTCAGTTATGGGTGGTTGAGGGAGGGCTCATGATTAAAAAGCAATTGGCTCCATGTGCCTGGTTTCCGCGGGCGAGCCGGGACCCTTCCCGGCGCCGCATCTGGAGTAAATCTTCCAATACCTCTGTTGACATACAGATTCAATCGCTTCTCTCTCGTCTATTCTCTAAAATTCTATAAAATGTCCAAAGGCATTTTTCTAGTCGGTTGAGGAAATACTTCATTAAGTCTATTTAAATCCTCTTCTGTAAATTCAATAGTAGCGGCTTCCGCATTTGCTAGTACATGTTCTTCTTGAACAGCTTTTGGAATAGCCAGACAATTGTTAGTACGGATTGTCCAGGCAAGAGCGATTTGTAAAGGTTGTACAGCGTATTTATCTGCAATCTGTAAAATGGTTGGATCTGTTAACAGCTGTCTTCTTAGAGAACCTCCTTGAGCTAGCGGGCTATATGCCATAATAGGCATGTGATGTTCTCGCTGCCATGGCAAGAGATCATACTCTATACCCCTTGAACCAAGATGATATAATACTTGATTAGTCATACAGTTTTTCCCATTAGTGGTGTCCCATAACTCTTTCATATCATCGGTATCAAAATTGGAGACTCCCCACCTTACTATTTTCCCTTCCTTGCGCAGCTTTTCCATTCCTTCAACGGTTTCTGCTAATGGCACACGTCCCCGCCAGTGTAAAAGGTACAAATCAAGATGATTGGTTCCCAGCCTTTTTAGACTGTTTTCACACGCTTTGGCAATCATATCTAATCCTGCATGATGAGGATATACCTTTGATACTAAAAAGACGTCATCTCTACGTCCTTTAATTGCTTCCCCTACTAAACGTTCAGAATCACCATCACCATACATTTCAGCCGTATCTATTAGTTTCATGCCTAACTCTATTCCGAGTTGTAAAGCTTTGATTTCCCTTTCTCTCATTTGAGGATTTTCTCCCATGTACCAAGTTCCTTGTCCTATTCTTGGCAGAGAAGTTCCATCAGGCAATGTAACTACTCTACTTTCAAGGGAATTTCTTATTTTTGTTAATTTATTTTCGTCCTGTACACTCATTAATAATCACTTCCTGTTGTATCTTTTTTTTGCACCTTATAACAAAAAAGGCGGCAATACTCTTTTACAGTATTGCCACCGGTAAATTACTTTAATTCTTATTTTATTTCTTTTTTAGTCAGAACCGCTGCCTGGCAGGGTGATAAGCTTCCGTTCAAGATCTATTCAGGCCCTTATACTAAGTGGGCTCCACCATCAATCAGAACAGCCGTACCAGTAGTAAAACCACTTTTTGCAAGGTATACATAGGTTTCAGCTATGTCTTCCGGCTTTGCAATCCGTCCAACAGGAAGCTGTTGTGCAATGCCGTTGAACAGTGCCTGCCTCTGATCATCTGGCATTCCAGCATAGATTGGAGTGTCTACAATTCCAGGTGAAACCACATTTACCCTAATAGGGGCCAGGTCCACGGAAAGTCCTCGAACCAATCCATCAATGGCTGAATTGATTGCCGCGAGCGTAGTAGCTCCTTCGGGAGGACGAACGCCATATACACCAGAGGTTAAGGTAATTGAGCTCTCATTGTTTAAATATGGAAGTGCTGAACGGGCGGCAATATATTGCCCCCAGAACTTACTATCAAACGCCTCTTTAGCACTTGCCACAGGCAATTCGCTAAAATGTCCCATTGCTCCTTCTCCCGCTGTTACCACAAGATGGTCAAATTTTCCAACCTTGCTGAAAAATTCTGCTACTTTTTCTTCGCTTCGAAAATCGATTTCATGTCCTTCTACATTACCGCCAAGAACTTGTTTTGCTTCATTTAATTTGGAAACAGAACGGCTGGCAATGATCACTTGAGCTGATTGATCGAGAAACGCTTTGGCAGTTGCTAAACCAATACCAGAAGTACCCCCTAAAACAACTACTCGTTTACCATTTAATGACATAGTAAAACCCCTCTCTTATTAAAACCCTTTTTTGTATTGAAATTCTATGGGAAATATTAATTTCTAAAACGATATTATTGACTACTTACGCTATTATTCAGCTAATAATTTTAAGGATTCACGATTAAAGGCAGGAATGTCATCCGGAAAACGGCTTGTTACAATATTATTGCTTACCACAACTTCTTCATCTTTGTAGTTAGCACCTGCATTTTTGAGATCGTTCCTTATTGATTTGAAACCTGTTATGTCGACACCTTTTAATAAGTCTGTATCAATTAATACTTGTGGGCCATGGCAAATGGCAAACACAGGTTTATCTTCTTGTATAAATGCTTTTGCGAATTCACCGAAACGATCGTCTTCACGTAATAAATCGGGAGAGAAGCCGCCAGGGATGAATAAGGCATCAAAGTCTTGAGGATTAACTTCCCCAATTCCTTTATCTATTTTCACTGCTTCACCTTTTTTACCAGCAATATCTTTTCCAGCCTGGATGTCGATTGTGATCACTTGATGACCAGCATCTTTAAATGCTTGTGCTGGTTCTGTGAATTCTACGTCTTCAAATAAGTCTGTTATTAGTGTAGCGATTTTTTTGCTCATTATGAAAGCCTCCTTATAATTGTAAAAGCATCATTGGTATTATTCTCATTTAACACAATAAATACAAGTAATCTACTGTGTGTAGTATATGTTACTGCTAGATATATGAGGTATAAAAACGCTTAGTATCGCTCTGTCACGTGTTTAATGATGGTGATGCCCTTTGGAAGAATTCGTGATCTCAAATCCTGCTTGCGGCACATAGAAGTACTTAATCCAAACCCCATCTAAAAACGGTTCCCTTTTATCAAGTAAAACATCAATGCCTTTGTCTGTTTTCACAATTTCATCATGGTCCGTGGGCGTATCAAGTTTTACTTCATAATGGGCATGGTCCCCATGGTCCAATGTAACGTAGACACGAACCATTTTCCCTTCAGCCTCTTCACTTTCCAGCATTTGTTTCAGCACTTTAGCAGCATTTCGGTTAATTTTGCAGTTCATATCATTATCTCCTATCATTTTAAGTAAGGAATCTGTATACAACCTCATAGCCTGATTACACGGTTTCATCCATATTCAATGCCTTGGAAGAATCAAAAAAGCATCATTGCTGATGTCTTCCTTTTTACCTTTCGCGTTTTGTAATTTCTGCCAGAAGCTTGTATGAGTGCAGGCGATCTTTGTGGTCGTAAACCTGGGCAATGGCCATGATTTCATCTGCCCGGCTCTCCTCCAAAAATGTATCCAGCTTGTCCTTTACCGTCTGCTGGCTGCCAACAATCGATGAGCCTAATTGCTGCTCGAGAGCCTTTAATTGGTAGCTGCCGGCCACTTCTGATATGTCATCTACCGGTGGTTGAAGCGGTGTAAGGCTGCCACTCATCAGATTCAAAAATTGCTGCTGTATTGTTGTAAAAAGGCGCTTTGCCTCTTTATCCGTTTCTGCTGTAATGATATTCAATGCCACCATCGCATACGGCTTATCGAGAACATTTGAAGGCTTGAACGCATTGCGATAGATATTTAGTGCACCCAGAGTGTTAAGTGGCGAGAAATGGGAGGCAAACGCGAATGGCAAACCCAGTTCTCCGGCCAGCTGTGCACTGAAGCCGCTTGAACCCAGGAGCCAGATTGGAATATTCAAACCCTCACCTGGAATCGCTTTTATAGGGTTGCCTTGTGCCAGGGATGGATCAAAGTAACCTCTGAGTTCCGCTAATTGCTCAGGAAAGTCATCTCCGGTACTTCCCAAGTCACGTCTCAATGCACGAGCGGTCCCCTGATCTGTACCGGGTGCCCGCCCCAGACCAAGGTCAATTCGCCCGGGATATAATGATTCAAGAGTGCCAAACTGCTCAGCGATGACGAGCGGTGCGTGATTGGGCAGCATGATTCCTCCTGAACCAATCCGGATTTTTGATGTACCGGCTGCCACATGGGACATCACCACAGAAGTGGCGGAACTGGCTATAAACGGCATATTATGATGTTCTGCGAGCCAAAAACGATTGTAACCCAGTGTTTCAGCAAGCTGTGCGAGTTCCAATGTATGGCGGAAAGAGTCAGCAGGAGTACTTCCGGCTGTTATCGGTGAAAGATCAAGGACCGAGAATGGAATGTTTTTTAGTTTATTTTCATGTTTAGACATAAGTTCATCTTCTATCCTTTTCTAATTTTTTTTCAAAACTAATCTAATACTGGAATTTCATGAGTCGGAAAGTAAGGCAGCACAAACTCTCCAAGCTCCTGGATGACTTCCACGGGAGGGCGCTTTGAAAAATACAATACAAATGCTAGGTGATTGACACCAATGGATTGAAATTGATATAGAATTTCTAATAACTGCTTGCGCCCTACACGAAATCCTAACGGAATCGGAACAGGAAACGAATCGGGATTTTCCGATAAATCGATAAATAAAGTCTGAGTGAAAGGTTTAAACACTCCTGGGGCGTGAATTTCCGACAACTCGCGGTACTCGTTAATCAATTGAGTTTGTTGTGGGATAATCCTCGGGTACTGGATCCAGCCATCCCCATTCTGGGCGATCCATTCCATCGATTGATTGCTGAATCCTGTCACCATGGTCGGAATCGAAGAAAAAGGTTTGGGGATCATTCTCATATCCGCTCCATCGATGATGCCTAAATCGCTGTTGATTGTCGGATTGTCTTCCTTTAACAGCCGTTCAAGGAAGGCATAATTCTTATTAAACAGCATTCCACTTTCGAGCTTGGATATTCCCAAAGCTGTGAAATCTTTATCCCGGTCTCCAGCAGCCACTCCCATGATCAGACGTTCGGGAAATAACCGGTCAATAGATGATGCTTCCTTTGCCACTCGGACAGGATGGCGCAGCGGCAGGACCACACTCGCCGTCCCAAGTGCAATATCCTTGGTATGGGCCGCAAGATAGGTCAAATAAATCCATACATCATACGCTTGACCATTATCATCAATATTCAAATTCTGAATCGTAACGTCCCTAAGCCACAATGCCGCGAAACCATGGTCTTCAATTTTGCGGGCAAGCGACAGCTGATTTTCCATAATTGGATATTTGGACATCCTTGCCGTCGGAATCGAGAAACCAAGCGTCATTTTATCCTGTTGGTACAACCTGTTAAATGCTCGATGCTGTAATAAACTCACTTCAATTCTCCTTAAATTTTTGTACCAATGTATTTTTCGAACTTTTTAATCGTCTCCTCATTACGGCGATAATACGTCCATTGTCCGATTCGCTTCATTTCAACCAGTCCGCTTTGCAGCAGAATCGATAAATACTGTGAAGTAGTGGATTGCGAAATCCCGGCCTTGCTTCGGATATCCCCTACGCAAACTCCGCCTTCAAATCCTTCATCAGCAATAATATGGGCTTGCGGTGAAAAATGACTGTAGGGATCTTTTAACATTTGAAGAATGCTCACCCTCGTCTGGTTCGACAATGCCTTGAAAATCTCAACGGCTTGTTCATCATTTAAGCGTTCAAATTCCTGCTTCAATGTCATTTGCCTCTTTCTATATCGATTATCACTATCCCAATGGAAGCTGAATAGATGATATGAAAGCATCACACCAAATCGGAAATTAGCGATATACATATTATTAGCCATCTGGTCTGTCGAAATCAAAAGATTTGTTTCGAAGAAGATATGGCGAAAAGTTCCCCCGTAAAAAAGACGCCAAAAAAACCTGCATATAACAGGTTTTTCCGACGGTTCCCCCACGCCATCTTTGAACTTATACCATTATTTTCAGCTTAAACACTTCTCTTGATACAAGGTCTGCAATATGTTCCTGTTTTCCTTATAATGAGCAGACTGAATAGGATGTTCCAGTGCTTTCTCATCCTTCCACACTTCATATCAAACAAAAGTTTGGCTTCAGATTGGTGAAAGTCATACTTTTACATTGAGACTTGCATTTTTTTATTACTTCCAAAGAATGCAAGTCTCAAGTGTAACTTTTTAGATTATTGGATAATTCAGCTCGTAACTTGGGTAGCAATAGTATGGTGGTCTAAGTGCAATTTTAGACATTGGCCAGGAATCCTCTATATAGTCCATCTTTACTCTTTCATTTGATTGGTTTACCAGCAATAGCTTTACTTCTGGATTAAATTCATATCTCAAAATGGCAACCTCCTTCCATTAGGAATGTGTGGATTCTCCCCCATCAACATGAAGAACTTGCCCAGTAACAAAACGAGAATCATCAGAAGCAAGATAGACGAAGGTTGGTGCGAGTTCAAATGGATGGGCAACTCGTTCCATTGGATTAAATGCTCCATATACAGCAACTTGGTCTGACGAAAAACTTGCTGAAATAAGCGGGGTCCAAATTCGGCCGGGGGCGATGGCATTGACACGGATCCCTTGTTTCACGACATTTTTAGCCAAGGCACGTGTCCAGCCAACTATTGCGCCCTTTGTGGCCGTATAATCAATCATTTGCTGCTCACCTACATACGTCACCACTGAAGTTGTACCAATGATTGAGCTGCCCGGTTTAAGATGAGGAAGCGCTGCTCTTGTTGTGTAAAAATGAGAGTAAATATTAACTTTGAAGGTGTCATCGAATTGCTCATCTGTAATGTCAAGCAGACTTAGCTGCTGGAATTGGATACCAACGTGGTTACAAAGAATATCGAGACGTCCAAACGCATTTACTGTTTGTTCTACAATGGAGATACACTGTTGTTTTTCCCGCAAGTCACCAGGCATTAGAATACAACGTTGTCCGAGTTGTTCAATCCTTGTTTTTGTTCTGTTTGCATCCTCATGTTCATCTAAATATGAAATAGCAACATCTGCGCCTTCTTTAGCAAACGCAATTGCTGCTGCTGCACCAATACCACTGTCACCCCCTGTAATAAGGGCTGCTTTTCCTGATAACTTTCCACTCCCTTGGTAGTTCGGATTTTCAATAATTGGAAGGGGTACCATTAGTTTTTCCACTCCAGGATGGCGCAGCTGGCGCTGTTCAGGTAAGTTCATCGGGATTTCCTGGTAGCGAGTGATTTTCCCATAATTAGGGTACATGGGATAAGGTTGAGTTTTCATGTTCGCATTAAACATTTGCTGCATTTGCTTTATTTGGTCTAATTGACGACTTTGATCCTTTTGATCCTTTTGATCCATGGAAACCTCCTATAGAATAATTTTCTTCTTTAGGATGTTTATGTTGTTCAATCCAAATATAGTAAAGAATATATAAGGAATTGTTTACTTCCAACACAGAAGCGTATTCTTCCCCAAAAAAGACACCTTTTTTCTTTATTGGACTGGCCTTAGGCGCCACCAGATCGTTAGTTGTTTATTTTGTCCTAAAGTAAATACGACTCCTCTTTAAAGGATTTTCACCCCCTTAGCCCTGAACCCGTTGATATCAATCATTTAAAGACCTCGGTACTTCCTGCTTCATACGATTTTTTGACTCAGCTTATACTTGTGAGGAATTTTATAATACTGCAGGTATCCGCAATAGCTTGTTAGTCCCTCCATCGACAGCACAATGATTGTCAAGGTATAAAAAAACAGGCTGCGAAATGTATCGCAGCTGCTTGTATTCTATATTATATGGATAAAGGTTCAAGTTCGAAGTAACAGTCAACTTTTATCTTTGCACTCTCCCAGAACTTTTTCCAGTCTTCTTCTGACATGGGCTTTGAAGCGGGTGACATTGTCTGTCCGCCTATTTCAAGGGGATCCACTTTCAAATCCTGCATTTTTTTCAGCAGTGAAACGGTCCCCTCTTCCATATAGCGCTCGAGCTCGTCTACTAATTCGTAAATGCTGGCCTGCCTGTCCAGGTCTTTAGTGCCCCGGTATTCATCGATTCTGCCTGTATAATGAATCTTAAATGAAACGGTATGATCATTTAGATTTACATGTGTCATAACACGTGAACGGACTTCTCCAAGAGAGACGTCCAAGGGTGTAATGACCATGTTCTTAAGAAAGTGATCATTGTTAAGAAGCTGAAAAAATTGGTCTTGATTCTTATCAGTACCACCTTTTAGCTTTCCATTTTCAAAAAATCCGGTGCCCTCATAGTTAAAATTTTCTTTATTCACCTTAAATACCGGAATATACGGATCTGAATAAGGAGAATACACTTTTTCCATAAACTCATGAATATTTGTAACCGTAATTTCTCCCTGCTGCCCCTTTTCGTAGTGCTTAAACATTCTGTATAGATAGTAATCCAGATCTTTTTGCTGCTTCGTGCGATTTTTTATAAATGCTTCAAAGTTACCTTTGAATACTACTAGAAAAAGCCGCGGAGATACTTCTGGATCGATTAGCAGCGTGTCCATCAATGATACAATTCCATTTCTGGCGACCTTTTCATCAATAAACAGCATACGGAGCTGCCCGAACTTTATTTCCCGGTAGTATTTTAAATTAAAGCTCCTTCTTCCCTGATCCAGCAGTGTGACATTCGTGGAAAAGAATTGTTTATCTTCCTTCATGACTGGAGGAACCAATGTAGAGACTTTTAATTTCTCTTTTTCTCCTCCCGCTTCAACGGACAAGAAGGTCACAGGCGCGATTTCTTCGACTGTGTTGTCATTTGCAAAAGGAGAACAACCAGTTAAAAGACACATACTGCTTACTAAAAGCATAAATGAAGTGAATGCCCTCATAGACTGGAACGCCTCCCCTTTATTTTAGTGGCAGCCAGGAGGAGGGATGGAATTAGTAAATAAGTAAAGGCACCAGACCATAATTGTACGTTTGCCCAGCCATTCAGCTCTTTTCCTTCTCTCCAATAGAACAGCTGAATGAAAAACACACCTGTCAGGACGAGTAAGCACACAGCGTAAAAACCTTTACGTGTAGTTTTCTTATCCTGAGTTCCTGCAGAAATGCGTATGGCACCATATAAACAGAGCAGCAGAACGGATATAAAGAAAACATAGTGAAACATTTGCAGGGAAATCATGATAATTTCCACTCTCTCAAAAACAGGAGACTGAAGGTACCTGATCATATTATCGACCGGAAAACCTATTTTCCCCAGGTAAGTGGATCCGAAAAAGAACAGACATGCCATGAAAAGGAGCAGATACTCTAAAATAGAAACCGCATTTGCAATCGATAAGTATCTCAGCATCTTTTGCTTTGAATTTATCCAAGGCAGCAGCAGTATTAAGTACTCCGGTCCTGATAAAGAGGACCAGATCATTAATATGCCTTTCCAAGGTTTATGAGACCAATCGGTAGGGATCAACGGATATAGATCATGAAGCTCAGCTGCAGGAGGAAAGAAATACGGAATATAGAGCAGGATGATCCAAAAGGTACAGAGGAAAGCAATAATCCCAAAGCGCAGTGTTTTTTCCATTCCCTGGCTGGCAATATAGGTGCTTAGCAGGATAATAAATACGATTATCCAGGGCCGCTGCATAGCAGGAAAAATAAATTGGTGGACGATTTCAGCATACCCCAGTATAATCAAACTCATTTTTATAAAAATGATCGCAATCCCGGCAATGGCTATTATACGAAGCATCCTCCCCCCTAAAAGATCAGCGAATCCATGATACCCCTGCTGCGTATATTTAGAAGACAGACACTTAGATAAAATAAAGAGATTAATTTGAGAAAGGATTCCAAATGCCAGTATCCCTAATAATGAATACGGCATCTCTAAAAACTTTGGCAGAAATAGTATAAAATAGAGCATTTGCGAAAGGTGGACGAAAGCAATAATATATCCCTTGCCTAGCTGAGCAGTCTTATCAAATAATATAAAATCCCCCATCTAGTGATCATCTCCCCGGTTATATCTCCATTTAAAGAGAGGGTGTACATGTTCCGGGCGCTTTTTCATCCATGGAATAGGAGCCCGAATGAAGAAATCCATCCAATCACTCCAATAGAGGGGCGCAACCGGAGCAAAATATGGCTGTTTTAAGCTTGTAAGTCCATTAAGGTGTGCGATCATATAAACCATACCAAACACAATTCCCGGTATCCCCAGTAACGATGCTAAAATTAAAAATGCAAATTGAATGAGTGTGTTGGTCTTACTTAACAGATAATTTGGAACTAAAAAAGACGCAATCGCAGCTACACCCACTAAAACAATTAACACCTTGCTTACAAACCCTGCTTCCACTGCTGCCTGGCCAATCACAATACCACCGATTGTACCCAGAGACGTGCTTGTTTTTGATGGCATCCTCAAACTGGCTTCTTTAATAATTTCCAGAATCAGAAGCATGAGCAGCGCTTCCCAGAAGGGACTAAATGGCAGTTTACTCCTGGATTCTAATAAAACAAACAGAATCTGCAAAGGAATAACCTGATAGTGATGGGTGGTTAACGCAACATACATAGGAATTAATGTAATAGACGCCAAGTAGCTTACATACCGAAGGCATCGCAGGAAACTGGCAACCAGCCATTTGTGGATATAGTCCTCTGGTGATTGAAAGAGATGAAAAAAAGTGATTGGAGCAACTAACGCAAACGGTGTATTTGCCACAAGAATGACAATTTTTCCAAGTCCAAGAGAATAGGCGCATTGATCCGGACGATCTGTCTGCTGAAACTGCGGAAAAACCGAATGAATATGATCCTCCATAAACGCTGCCAGATTCGACTGTTCAATCACCATATCAAAATTTATTTTGGAAATTTTTTTACGGGCGATATCAACAATTTCTGGATTGGCAATTCCCTCTACATACAGTAATACAATCTTCGCTTTAGTCAGGTACCCGGCAGAAAACTTCTCTGTTTTAAGCTCAGTCACCGGAAGCCTTCTTCGAAGCAACGTGATATTTTGGTCAATCTGTTCTGTGAAGCTGTCCTTAGAACCGTATAAAATGGTTTCTGCTTCCGATTGTTCAATGTTTCTTCCTAATGGATTTTCAAGTGGAACAGCCCACCAGCATCCCTTTCCGTCTTCAAGGAGCACGTGTCCCACCATTATCAGCTTCTGTGCTTCATCAAGGCTGGTCAAAGCTGCCGCTTTTACTGAGGCAATGCAGGTATGTATCATATCTTCAGAACAATTTTTTAACGGCTGAATGATGGATTCATTCAACCTTTCCAGGTCAATCAATGTTCGGATGTAAATAAGAGTTATATTCCGGTCTTTATTAATCCTGTGTTCCATCAATTCTCCATCATCCATATTGGAAATCAGGTCCTTGACAGCAGCTATAGACAGTTCTTTTTGAAATAGCTGGTTGCCGTCCTTGTTTTCATTGCGGACTTGTTTGCTTTTCTTTTTCCAAAACATATATCTTTTCACCCGAAATCCTTAATAAGTTCTGTTAAAACTCTCGTTCTTTCCACGATTATTATGCACATTCCGCCTTTTCTTATCCATTTCCAGGTCGAAAAGCCGCCCCTGCTAATGAGGAGACGGCCAGTGTCGATCATGTTATTTGTAAAGAATAAAATGCTGATTCAAAAGCTTTGTTATTGTTGTTTTTCCTCCACCAGATACAGCAGCTATAGCATTAACAAGTGGTTCCTGTCCTTTAACCATCGTTGCCTCTAATCCATGGTTATAAATATTATCTTCATATAGTCTATCTTGTTGGGACTCTTCCCTTATAGCGTTTCATCCAATTTCCGTATACTTGAACGAGAAATTAGAAAAACATTGCCCAACACATCAATTTTGCCTCCTTTAACACGTACAGCGCAATCTTTGTTCGACGCATATATATCTATTTCTTCCGATAAGGGAGAGAGTTCTTTTTGAACCATTGCCATATTATTTTCAAGATCAAAATGGGACAGGACGGAAAAATTGTCGAGACCTATTCCGTTATAGACAGAGTTCATTTCAACTTCATATCCAAAGTTTTTCGAGCATAACCATTTAGCGGACAAGTTGATAGCACCAGCGCTTGCTCCCATTACAACAGCGCTGCTTTTTTTAACCGAATCCGGTAAGTCATATTCCATTAAAAAAGCATTTTGTTTAATCGTATTTCCACCCAGCAGGAAAATGACTGAAGCATTTTGAATTTTTGTTTGGGCATCTTCCTTCTGTACACGATAATTAATTAAATGACATTCATCAAACATAATGCCAGCCTGATCAAGCCACGAGCGTTCAGCAGCCCCATCCTCTTCATAAATAGATGGATTCGAGCTAATCATCACCAGCGACTTTCTATCAGTTATATCCTTTTGTAAGAGACTGGCCAGCTTCTCTGGAAAAAAGTTGTTATACCAGCCTAAATAATAGTGAGCTTTCATAAGTACCCCCGCAGCAAAGTGTAAAAAACACATATTCCTTCCGACATCCGTTCGTGTAAGTTTCATGCCTCCCCCCATACTAAAAAAGTCCTTCGAGATCATTATCTCAAAGGACTCACCAGCATTCCAAAGGGTTTCGATAATTTTCCAATTAATCTTGAAAACTTACACTAAGATATCACTGTAATTTTGCACAAAAATCCGGAATGCAGTATTGTAAAGCAGTTTGAACTTATTCATTATGAATATAACCAGCATATACAAATATCAATTTTGCAGATGCAGTTTGTTTAACTCTCCAGTGGACCCCGATATAGATTTACGTCCGGTCTTTCAGCTGACAAGGCCCTTTACTTTTTTTAATTTCGAAACCGCTGCCGAGTCAGCAACGACAATCACATTCGGATGGTTCCGCAGAACTGAAGCCGGGCAGTCTGTGCTCACGTTGCCCGTAAACATACGGAAGATTGCTTCAGCCTTCTTTTCTCCTGAGGCGAGAAGCAGGATCTCCTTGCTTTTTAAAATGGTTGAAATCCCCATCGTGATTGCGTAGGCCGGCACGTCTTCCTCATCGCCAAAATAGCGGGCGTTGGCCTTACGTGTCGACTCTGCAAGTGTGACGATATGGGTTGGTGTATCAAAAGAGGTGCCTGGTTCATTGAAACCGATATGGCCGTTTTCGCCGATGCCCAGCAATTGCAGGTCCACACCGCCAATGCAGTCAATGATTGCCTCATAGTTCTTTGCTTCCTGTTCGATGTCAGCTGACTTTCCGTTTGGAATATGGACATTTTCCTTCGGGATGTTGATATCGTTAAAAAGATGTTTATACATGAAGTGATGGTAGCTGTTTGGGTTTTCTGGAGAAATTCCCACGTACTCATCCAGGTTATAAGTACAGACGTCCACGTATGATGTCTGATTTTTTTTAAAATCATCAACCAATAATTCATATGTCCGCACAGGAGTGCCGCCTGTCGCCAGGCCCAGCGCCGCATCAGGTTTGGACTTTATTTTCGCCAGAATGTGGTTGGCGGCAAAAATGCTCATCTCTTCGTAATTTTTGACTTCAACAAGTCTCATCGTTCCACTCCTCCCTTAAAGGCTGAAATGATTTCACATGATGTCCTTTAGAAAACTTTTTCCATATTCAGGCGGTTCAACACCAGTAAATTCTGCCAATGTTGCCGCGATGTCTGCCATTGTCTCTCTTGTTCCAATCGACACCCGCTTCACATTCTGCCCTACCACCAAAATAGGCGTTTGTTCCCTCGTATGGTTGGAATGCCCGATCGTCGGGTCGTTCCCGTGGTCTGCTGTTATAATGAGGACGTCTTCTTCACCTAATTCCGGGATAAAGGATGTCAGGAACCGGTCTGCGTCCTCCAGCACTTCCTTGTACCAGACGCTGTCCTCTTTATGGCCAGCCAGATCTGTCTCCTGCACATTGACAAGGAAGACCGCATTGTCTTCACTGTCATGGTAAAACTTCCGGTATGTTTCGAGAACATCCTTTGTATTGACAACTGGATCCTTGAATCCGCTTGCCTGGATCACATCCGCCGTTTTGCCGATCCGGTACACAGGGATGTTATTCATTTCTGCAATATGGGCAAATTGTTTTTCAAAATCGACACCGTACCCTAAATGGAGTACCTGGTACCCATCTCCGTAAACATTGGCTTTTGGGGCATCAACGCCCCACTGCAGCCCAGAATTTTTCTCTTTTACAACAGAAAGGATTGTCTCAATGTCTGATTTTTCATTGCCAAAGACAATGACACGGCTTGTGTCGACATTTTCCCGGACAATTTTCCCTATTTGGGATACTTCCTGGAAGGTGAGCTGTTTCAGGTCCCCGACGACATTGATGATATTGCCGACCTGTGATTCGAGGTTGTCGCCAATGACGACTGCTCCATTCACAAGCAGGACGGCTGCACCCTCGACCGGGTGGGTGACTTCATAGCCTTTTGCTTCCAAAGACTTTTTAATCTTTGGCCCCACTTCGCTCATCAACCGTTTTTTGGGCACTCCCGGTTTGCTTCCCATTAATTCCTGGTGCCCCATGAATGTGTCTGCTCCAGGATGGGCGAGGTTACTCTTTCCATAAGCGGCAGCCGGCGTACCTGCATCGTCTACTATTTTCCCTAAACCAAGTCCATACAAAGTCGGAATGCTCAGCTGGACGGTTTCCCTGATATGTTTATACGTATGGGCGGTTACGTCTTCAGGCTTTACTTCCCTGCAGTCTGCCATTGCGCCAACACCGAAACCGTCCAAAACGAGCAAGGTTATTTTAGCCATGTTCTACATCCCCCTTCTTTGAAAATGAACGAGCTCAGGCTGGCCGGAATTCACATTTCTGATGAATGCGACATGGGCCCTTGTGACAAAGATTTGCGTCCGGAACGCGTAAATAACCGTATCACCGGTAATCATCCCGGCTTCTCGCCGCAGGCAGCCATAGTAATCGATGTTTTCCGGCGCTACACATTCAACACTTGTTCGTTGGTTCACAATATCATTTTCATTGCTGCCAAATAAGGCGCCTTCCATGTTGGAACGGGCATAAAATCCTCCCGCAATCGTATAGGCATGTTTTTCATCCATATGCGAGATTTCAGAAACGTAGACAATGCTCGGGATTTCGGGCAAATCTTCGCGATACGCATGCAAAGGAGTTGTCCCGGTGATAGCGTGTCCTGGCTCGCCATGGGTGACTCCCCATTCCTTCAGCATCGGGATGCTATGGCAGCTTGTGGCGCTGGGAGCGTTCACATGGCTCACCTTAACTCCCTTTCTTTCAAGAATTTCGCGGGCACGCTTTATCGTTTCGATGTTTGAAGTAAACTTGAAATCATCTTTTTGTTCATTGATCTGCAGTACAGGGAAGCTCGTAATCCCGATCACACGGATCCCTTTTAGCTTGAGGAGTGTATCAAGACTTTCTTCAAGCTGTCCGATCAAAAACCCGCCAAATTGCCCCGGGTAGACCATATCATCCGGTTTGATCACACGGAGAATGACGTCTTGCGTCAACCCCAGTTTTTCCGCTGCGGCAGATAATTGCGCTGCCCGCTCCACTGAAAACAGGGTGACAACTTCTGGCTGCAGCTTTGTCAATACATCTTCCCATTGGGATTTGCCTGGCTGGACGATATGGCCGATATTCCCAATCTGGCAATTCTCCTTCTTTAGTTCAAAGGCTTCATCAATATCGACGGCGACAGCTCGTCCAATCCCGTTTTCCTCGATTATCCGGCCGACGAATCCGCTTCTGCCGATTTGTTTTGTCATATAATACAAGTCGAGTCCGTGCTCTTTTGCTGATTTAGTGAGTTCTCTGACGTTATGCTCAAGAGAATCGAGATCGATCGCATAAGTATTGGCCGGGATGATACCCTGTTGATGGAGTTTGGTGGCCGCCCTGATCAATCCTTCATTACGCTTGAGCGTCATATTTAAAAACACGGCCAGGTCACCTCCTTGAGATTTCTTCCATTACCTGGTGTAATATTCGGATTACAGTGCTTGCAGATGATTTCATCGGATTCACACGGGCTCCGTGCAGTTTTAAGTCAGGCCTGCTTTCCAAAAAGCTGCCTGATACCCGATATATCATAGGGACTAATTCGTAGCGGGATTCCGCTCCGACCGGATAGGTCGCTGCCCCGAATTCGGAAGCCAGCTTGATTACTTCTTGTGCAATTGGCTGTTCAAACTCGACTATCACGTTTTTCGATTGTGAGTTTGTGATGTACGCTTCCTTTATGCCCTGGACTTCGCCATTATTCAAACGGTGGCACAGCTCCTGGACCTGCTCATTTTGGATCGCGATCATGACCGGGGCAAATGCGAGGCTGCGCAGCAGTTCATGTGCTTCAAACCCCTGGACCTGCCCGCCGCCGGAGTAATTCCGCTCGTGGAGCAGTTCGATCGTATCCTTTCGGCCAATGATTACGCCGATTCCCTCCGGGCCTAAAAGCTTAAAGCCGGAGAAGGTTGAAAAATCTGCTCCCATCTGGCTGCCGATTTGTTTCATTTTCATTGCGCAATAATTGTCATCTACAACGACCGGCAAGTCCGGGCGTCTTTCTTTTACTAAAGAAATGATTTCTTTTAAATCGTAAGTATCGTCAGGCTGCTGCCGTGAATGCTGCACGTAGAACACCTTCGAAACTTTATCATTTTCTAGTGTTTCGACAAGGCCATCATGGTCATTAAAGTCAACATGGTTTTGCTTTAACCCCAGCAGCCGGAACGTTTCCTTTGTTGTTGTATACATCGGCGCAGAATGGACGATACACTGCTCGCCAGCTTCAAGCAGCATGCTTAAAATGATCCGGATCGCTCCAGTTCCGCTCCCCCGCACCAAGGCACATGCCTCGGCGCCGAATGTCCTTGCCAGCACCTTTTCGACTCGTGCCGTCATTAATGGCCGGTGGTATTCCGGGTGGAGCCCGACGTCACCGATGTGAAAAAACTCGTTATTCTTAAATTCCTTCGTGACCTCATCCATCAACCTGAATTGCAGGTTTTTTGCTTCGTCCAGGGTTATATTTTTTAAAACAGACCGTTCATATTTTAGACTCATTTCCTGTCCTTCTTTCTAATTTCAGAATAGAGGGCGCGTACGGCCCCCTTTTACTGAACTAAAAGTAAATTGACATTAAAAGGCTAAGAATTTGCGTGGATTGTGAACCAGCATTTTTTCAATGATTTCATCGGTGACGCCATTTTGACTGAGAGCCGGAGTGAAATTTTCAAACAAGTGGTTATATCCGTATCCCCCGGTTGCCTTTAAATGTGATTTTCTCGTGATGTCACAGGAAAGCATGATTTGGTCTTCATAGCCACGTTCGAGCAGGGCAAGCAGGTTATCCACCTTGTCGGAATCTTTCCGGTAGCTGTTCTTGCCGATTGTGTCGAACTGGATATAGGCTCCGCTTTGCAGCAGCTCCAGCTGTTCTTCCATATCTTCATTTAAGTCCTGGTGCCCAAATGAAACACGGTTCATTTTGACATTATGTTTCTGGAAAAGTGCCATCTGCCCTCTGCCCATTGTGCCAATTTCGCAATGGGTGCTGATAGGGGCACCCGTCGTTTTATGGGCCATGATGGACGCTGTAAAAACTTTCTCTTCGGTTTCGGTCATTTCATTCAGGCTGCTGCCGATTTCAGCTATCAATCCAGCCTTGATTGTTGTGTCTTCCATTCCAGTTGTGATTTCACGAATCATGATGTCAGCAAGCTCTTCCGCAGATTTTTCAAATACAAACGACGGATAGACGGACTCCTTATAAAATCCGGTGGAGGCAACAATGACAAGATCATGTTTGTTTGCGATGTCGAGAAGCGCCTGGGCATCTCTTCCCATCCCGATGTTTGAAACCTCGATGATTGTATTGCAGCCGGAATTTTTAAGCTCCTCAATCTCCTGATCCAGTGGTGGGGAGTTCTCCAGTTTTGAGTCCTGGTCCTGTTCCTTCCTGACCCCTGAAAGGTCAAAAACAAGATGCTCATGTATCATCGTTTTCTTAACAGTATTAGGGTCGACAAGGCCAGTTACGGCATGAATCTTCATTATGAAACATCTCCCAAAACGAAAGGCAGGCATAAAACCTACCTTTCAGTGAATTTAGATTAAATGAAGGAAATACAGCAGGTTAAGGACAATACCAGTCAATATGATTGCTACCGGACCTGCGGCCAGCTTCATGATCGGACGTCCCAAGCCTTCATTTGCAGCATATAGCAGGATATAAATCGTTAATGATAACCCGATAGCCTCAGGCGCCATCTTCATAGCCGCAAAAGCACCGCCGATGAACAATGCCAGCTCAATCATGGAATTCATGGATGAGCGGATGTTATCGGATGATTCACGCAATGATGGAAAACGCTGCAGGAAGCGTCCAATCCCGCGAAGGGCGACTACTTCAAGGCAAATCCACAATGCACCGACGATACCGGCAACAACTGGGTTTGGCAATAAATATCCAATCGGGAAAACGAACGTTAAACCAACAACTCCATATACCCCTGTAGCAAGGGCAGTCGTAACAATCAATGGGATAAAGCTGATACCCCGGATAATGTCAGCAATCGCGGCACTTTGTAAGAGGTCCCGCTGCTCCTGGCCGGACGCATCCCATGCCTGCTGCAGGATCGGCCCTGAAACCTCTGAACCGGTCATCAGCCCAAGGTTAGCAGCCATCGCCAGAAGGGCGCCAATTCCCGCAAGGATTGGAAGTCCCTTGTAAATCCTTTTCGTACGAGCTTCAAATATATTTTCTTCCTCTGAATCTACTGAAATATTACCCTTGTTCTTAAGGTCTTTCGCAATCGCAAAGCTTACTAGAAGGATCATCCCGGCAAGCATCAGAACAGCGATCTGCATCGTAAAACCGCCGATGGTCGTGCCCAGGGAAAAATTATTGTTTGCCTGAGCTATTAAATCCTGTACTTGTCCATTCCCCCCGGCTTCTTTCAGCGCATTTATTTTAGCCGCAAAATCAGCGTCTTTTGGAAAGGTCACATCTGTTAATTTTCTTGCTTCTTCGACAGCTGCATTTGCTCGATCTGTGTAAATCCCGCCAATTTGAGGGAGCAGCTGGCGTATGACTAAAACGATAAGACCAGAAATAAGCGCTCTCACCCAGCCAAATTGATATAAAATGGCGATGATCGGGAATGCAGTAAAGGCGACAAGAACTGGGGTTGAAAGTTCGCCAAGGGCGCCAAGCAAATCTATCGGCAAAGCGGTAAATGCCGCTTGTACACCAGTCAGGCCAAATAAGGCAACAAGCCCCCATGAACCACCAAGCGCTGCAGCAATCCACCATCTGGCGGCCATAACCCCTAAAATATCAGTCGGTAGGAAAAGCAGCCACGGGTTTAATAGTTCAAAAGATACCGCGAAGGAAATTCCGACAGACACGATAAAACCAATACTTAAACCAAAAGAGATCGAGGCAAGTTCAGTCCTCTTCATCCTGCCTTCTAGGTATTCTGGAAGGATGGGGCGGATTCCATCATGGAATACCGCTTTCCCCCAGTGTGCTGCCAAGGCAGTAAGCGCAGTCAGCAAAACTATAATAACGATTTCAATTAACGAAGTGTTTTGAAAAATGTCCATATGCTCCTCCTACTGAAGACCGTGTTTTTTTAGCAGACTGCCGACAATAATTGGCACAGCCTGTTCAATGCCCTCTACAGCCATCCCGAACGCAATCTTGCCTTCGTTGACCAGTTTCTCGATCGCCTCTGCATTTGGTTTTTGGCCATTTTTTGCAACAGTAGAGCAGTTTCCATACCCAAGTATTCCGATTGCAACCGAAAGTGCAGCACCGCCGCCGCTGTTGCAAGCACCAAGATAATAGTCAGCGTCGCCAGCTTTTACTTTTTTAGCACCTTCAAAATCAGAAGTGACCGTGACCTGGACATGCTCTCCCCCTGCTGCTTTCACAGCTCTTTCAGTTACATCCTTTTTAAGTCCTCCAACAACAATTCGTAACATTATTCATTCCCCTTTCCAGTTAATAAGCAGAAATACAATGTGATAAACGCCGCTTCAGCATCAATATTCGCACCTTTTGGATTGTTAGCCTGCAAAAAATCCTTTGCGTTTTGGTAATACTCCGGGTTTTTCGCGATGACGGTTTCCAGCTCTTCGGAAATCTCTGATACCGGATTGTTTTCGGAAATCCTTTGCAGTGCAACAGATAAATGGCTTGCAAATGAGCCCGCATTTTCCTCGGCAAGTTTTACATCAAGATAAGCCTCGACCTGATCTAACAGGACAGGCAAGCGGTCATAAATTTCGTCACTGATTTGGTTTGTATCATGCAGTAAGTCAAGTCTTTCTTTTAAGCTGGCATCCATGTTGTTACCCCTTTCATTTTTGCACTGATGTATTTTCAGGTAAGCTTAGATTTTGATAGCTATTTGTAATTACTCACTTCAAAACTGCTGGTTATATGTAAAGTAACCACCCCCTGAAAGGTTGAAATCAATGTACAGTATTTTGTACTATGATTTTAAAAAAATTAATACTTTGGCATAAGGTCGCCATTGACTACCTTTGTCTGTATATCTACTATTTCCCTGTCCGAAAGCAGGCTGATAATATAGGCCATCTTCCTGTTGTCCTTTTTAATGACACATACCGCCTCGTTCATTTGCTTTTCGTACTCGATTGCCAATGGAGACGTCAGCGGCTGGATATTATGGACTTCAAAATCGATTTCGTCCACATTCCAAATCATTGCGTCAATCGTACCGGCTTTAAGATGCTGGAGCAGGTGCATATAGTTAAGCTCCAGATATTCGATGTTCATGCCGTTTGCTTCTGCCTGGGTCAGGATCTTCTGGTCTGTCGAAAAGCTGTCAATCCCGACTTTCATCCCATCCTCAAGCCTTTTCTTTTCTGTATCGGAGAATATGATCGCGTGCTCTGAAACATAGGTTTTCCCGCCGAATTCAAGTGCAATGGTTAAATCGTCATTTTCATTCAATTCTTCCATGGCTGAAAACTTGGACATCAATGCGAAATCGTATCTGCCTTCCTTCATTCCTTCAAGCCGTGGCTTTGATCCCCGCATAAAAGCTATATTGAGAGACAGCCCCAGAGATTCCAACTGGGCTGTAAACCCGGTCGCCAGTCCCTCGTACTTTTTAGAATATGGGAGAGGCATCACTCCTTGGATACGGTTTGCCCCAGAATATGTTAAAAGGTTGGGCACACTTTTATATCTTAAAAAAGTGCCAAGATGCCCCCTAGGTTCCACCCTGATGCAATTTTCACCTTCCAAAATCTTCAGGGCTGTTTGGATCGTGCCCCGCCCTACTTCAAATTTCTCCGCAAAATCACTGACCTTCGGCAAGCGTTCATTAACCTCTATTATAAGCAGCTCTTCAGCAAGTTTTTGCACGACAATGCCTTGTTTGGAATAAAAATTCTCCCACATATGTAATCACCATTCAATATACAATTTATTGTACTTTACAGTTGCAGTTTAACACGGATAGAAACCGTTTACAACACTTTTATTTTAGTTTCTTTTTTGCTGTTTTCCGTCTCCGACATGCTTGGTAAAGATGAAACAAGGAATGTACAATTTATTGTATTCTATTTGATTATAGTGTAACCTTCTAATTAATCGCTTACAATAGTTTTTTATTATTTTAATTATAATGGTAAGCTCCCCCGTACTTTTCAGTGTCCACAATTAAGTTATCCGCAAGAGAAATTCATCAACCAACTGGACTAAGATAGGCGGCATGTACAGAAAATTGTAAATTGTACGGTACTGTTTAAATACTATTTTAGGAACTTAATAGAAAGGGTGATGTTCGATGTATCGAATTGTTTTTCTTGATATCGATGGCACGATTCTAAACACAAAAGAAGAGATGGATGAAAAGCTTATCACTGCCATTAGGGAACTCCAGCAACGAGGGATATTAATCGGGCTTGCCACTGGACGTTCTTTCGACGCCTCCATTATATACGGCGAGAAATTTGGCTGCTCCATGTATGTCACCTATAATGGCGGTTACGTCATTCACAACAAAAAAGTCATTCACGATGTCAAAATACCTGCGGCATTGGCATATGAACTTTGCCGCAAAACAGATGAACTAAAAGGGACTTATATACATTTCGCTGATCGCCAGTCAGTCTCCAATCACCCGCCCCAGGGCATCGAGTATCTACTCCCGAACGCAAAAAAAGCAGATATTGATGATACAAACTGGGATGCCCACCGTCTAGTCCTTTATCTCAATGCTGATGACAGGGCGGCTCTTCAAACGGATATTAGCGGGGCTGCTGTCTTTGATGAGGGTGACCGTCTGGAAGTCTTTTCAACGAAGTCAAAATGGACAGGAATCCTTCCCTTGATCACTGAATTGGGTATCTCACCGGAGGAGGTCGTCACAATCGGCAATGGCACCAATGATATCGGCATGCTGTCATCAGCAGGTCTGGGGATCGCGATGCGGAATTCACCTGACTGTGTAAAGGAAAGCGCTGATTGGGTGACTGAAGATAACGACAATCATGGGGTAGTTTTGGCTTTAAATAAGGTATTTAATTTATACAATGATTTAGTCTCACGATAACGCAGCAGGCAAGATTTCGTAAGAAAAATACCCAAGCGCAACTTCAACAAGTTACGCTTTTTTGGCATAGCAGTGCGATACAACTTCTGGTTTTACCAGTGCAAAGGTAATCAAGATCTATGCGATCAAGCAATAGCGGCGGCAGATGGCGTGCTACACAACATTGTTATTTCGGGATCGACATGATTCCGATGGCGACCAGAATATTGGCAATGATGCGACCGCTATCGCCCCGACAGGCCCGACAGCAATACGGACAATCGGGCGTCCTGCAGCTTCATTCAATAAATATGTACCTGCTATAAAAAAGAACCCGAACCGGGGGGAAAGCATTGTCACCGCCAATCAGCAGTGCCACTTCCAAAAGCTTTGTCATTCCGTTGCGTATATTTTAGATGCCAGTCACAATAACATAAAGATTTCTGAATATACGACTCCAGAAATCCGTGCCGATTCGAAACACTATGCAAAAGAAAAGAGGATGTTCACATTTCTATAATTCCTTTCGCATCCCATCTAGCGCTGAGTCCTCAAAAAAGTTAGAAATGTCATCATTCACTGAATTACCGTGCCCACGTAAATCAGGAAGAATAGTCTTATATTTATCCTTAAAATAAGCTCTCTGAAGCTCAAAATCAGTCATCCCTGTTTGTAATCCACTATGAAGGAATATAATAGGTTCTCCAACCCTAATACTTCAGTATATACAATCATTAATCCCCACTTTTCTATATGAGTGTACCTATATTATTGAATTCCACCGGTAGTAATTAAATTTATAAGTTTTTTTATGTTATAAAATTTACCCTTCTGCTTCACTTCATTTGTTACGGGAACTAATTCGTACATTAAAGATACATATGTATTACTTTGAAATTCATTAATTCCTTTAGAATTAAAAATTAAGCCCGACGAAACTGTAAACGAATCATCATTCATACCAGTTATCTTGTCAGTCGAATAAGTGTAAGTATCACCAATTCCTTCTGTAACTTCTTTGATACCCACCGATTCTCCGACTTCAAGTGACTTTAGCCATTTTAAACGATCCGTACTCATTTCAATCACTCCATGACATCTATTAGTCTTTTCATATAAGTATACTTCAGACAAAGCCAGAACCACCTTTATATGGTATCTATCAAGTCTAAAGCAAATAAAAAAAGCGGTTGAAGAAGGAAGTTCTAATTTTTATTATTATTGGCTAATACTTCACGTAATTTTTTTATCTCTTCTGTTTGGTCTAAGATATTATTATTCACTTTTCTTAAAGCATCATAAACGGCAAAAATTCCTGCAAATACTAAGAAACCGACCAGTAAATCCATTGTCACACTTCCTCATTTAATATATTAAATTTATAATAACTCAATTTGGGTAATTTTGTAATAATGATATGATTTCGGAATATCCGAGAAATACTTATTCATTTTATCGTTTACATCGATACGTTTGTGAAAAATTGTACTTAAACTAACGGGTGCGTTAGTGGCTTAGGCAGGGTTGTTGAAGAAGGATATTTCCTGTTTTTAAGCGAATTAGAATTTCAAACAAACCTTACACGAATACTGGAACAGTAACTTAGGGGGTATGAGATATGAAAATCAATAGAATAGATCATGTGAGTATAAACGTAAATGATCTTTCAGAGGCTAAAGCGTTTTTTCTTGTTTTAGGACTTGAAGTACAAGCGGAATGGGAATTGGATGGAGAACAGTTGGACAGAATAGTTGGGCTAAAAGATGTTAAAACCGCCTGTGTAGGATTGGGGATGCCAGATGGCCAGGCCTGGATAGAACTAGTCAAATTTTATACGCCATCAGATGAAAAAGATATTCAGCAACCTTTTGCAAATACGCTGGGGATCCGACATATTTGCTTTGCTGTTGAAGATATTGAAGCTGTTGTTGCAAAATTGAAAAAGAGGGGCACGGAAATCTTTAGTGAGATACAGCAATATGAAGATAGTTATAAATTATGCTACGTTCGTGGTCCAGAGGGTATTATTTTAGAGTTGGCGGAGAAAATCAGATAAATATTGAATGGTACTTTAAATAATTTAGATTTCAAACTTTAAAGATTTCTTCTTAAACTATCGGGTGCGTTAGTTAAACAAGGATTGACAGGTGGCCAATTATTTATCTTGAACACTAACTGGCATTAGTTGTGTTGTACACTGTTATTTATAGACTGACTGATTATTCGTAACTTAAAAAGTAGATGAATCAATTTAGATCCCTTCCAGAAGAAGGTGCCGGCTGCTTCGGCCGCCCGCATAAATTTTCCTAGTTCTTTAATTAACAAGAAATATATACAAAAACTGATCTGATATCAGACCAGTTTTTCTTTTGGATAATCGCAATACTCAATGATTGTGCCTTCAGTGTCTGCTGGATTAAGATAAACCAGCCGTCTTCCGTGTTTGTTGATTCTTAATGTTCCTTCTAAAGTGCGAATTCCTATGTTTTTAAGTTCTTCTAGTGCTTGATCCAGATCATCGACTCGATAAGCAATATGATGAACTCCTTTCCCTTTTTGTTTAATAAAACGAGCTATTGGCGAGGTGGTGTTGTTGGTTGGAGAGAGCAATTCGATTCGGTCCCCATTAACCTCCATAATGGCAACCTCACTTTCAACTCCTGCTGATTCACTTATATATCGGTCTATCAATAATCCATTTAGCACTGTTTTATAAAAAGAAATACTGTTCTCTATGTCACGGACAGCTATCCCGATATGATCGATTTTTTTGATCATGGCTAAATCTCCTCAAAATTTAAATTTATTTTATTTTATCATTAAAGATTTTCTATTTGACACAATTTCAAAAAAATCAGGTCAGGCGGTTAGTTTTTGCATGACTGTCATTAGTAAAAGTACTTTAATTAAATCTAAGAAGAAGCAAGATGAGATATGAAGTTAATAGAATTATTCTAAATTCAATGCCACCTTGAGTCAATGAAGGATCTGGAAACTGTAAGCTCTCTGGCAAACTCAATGTATGTTCTAGAGTTCAAGTTCGGGGCTACTTCGGCACCCCTTTTCTTCTTGAACTAAAGAAGCAGAATAGCTCAAGAAGGAAAATATGACGGAATGATCGAATTATAAAATATAAAAAAACCCATTTTTTTAAAGGAGTAAAAAAATGAAAGAACGCCATATAATTCTCTTCAAACAGTTAGAAACTTACCGACAAGAAATTTTAGATAGTTTAAACGGAATCAGTGCGAGTGAAGCCGAAATAGTCCCGAATAAGTTTAAAAATAATATTAGATGGAATATGGGACATATATATCTTGACCAATATCTGTGGATTGAGGCTTTAACAAAGGAGAAGACAGAGGTCCCAGATACTTTTCGTAAATGGTTTAGTTATGGTACAACACCAGTTTATTTCTCAGTGGAAACACCCTCTTATATAGAACTAAAGAAATTACTGAAAGAACAACCGTTCAAGTTGATGGAAAAGTATGGACACCGTTTGGAAGATGAGTATCCTCCTACTGAAATGGGGATGCGAACAATCGAACAAGTCTTAATTCGAACCATCTTCCATGAAGGAATGCATTTACAAGCTATCAATGATATTAAAAAGTGGTTACAATAATATATTTGTCTTAGCTGCCTTTGGTAGCTTTTTTTCTTTATACTACAAACAGGGCAGCAGAAAAAATACACTTAAACAAACGGTGCAGGGGTTTCTGTATTTATTCAAAATCCAGATATTTAGATTTTGTCAAATTAAGTACTATTGCTTCCGACTTTCCCCCTGGACATACAAGCATTATGGGATCAATGCTTTAAATCATATTATAGATGTGGTATCGACCGAACCCCCAGCCATTTCACTCATTGATCGATCTGTCCAAAACAAGGAGAAATAGTACAAACAAGCTTGTTAAACTCCCATGAAAATAAAAACTGAAAAAAGGCATACAAAATAAGCCCAGAAAAACCAGTTTTTAAAAAGAGGCTGGGTCTCATAAAAGTTAGATATAAAATTGGTGGTACATGGCTTGGGTTCAAGCCTTTCTAGTTGGAGTATAATAAGAGCAGCTGGAGCAACAACCAGAATTAGGATTAATCTCCCATGAGTGCTACCCATTAGGGGTGCGACAGTCGGTGGTACACCGTGGCCGCCCGTGTCAGACTAACGGATGGGCTCTAGGCACCATAGTTCAAAAACCTTCTTCTCCAGCAATATACAGTATAGTCGGCACAGCCTATTTTCATTCTCTGTGGTGAATCGCTGATTTGTGCGATTCATGGATGGCTAACGCACCCATTAGCTTTTATTACTCATCTAACTCACACTGGAATCTATTTAAATAATTTCATACCTTTTTAATGCATAATGAATACCATCTTCACTGGATTTTTTCGTTACAAAATCCGCAACATTTTTTAATTCTTCACTTCCGTTACCCATTGCTATACCAAGACCTACGAGTTCCAGCATATCAATATCATTTCCACCATCACCAAAAGCAATTGCTTCTGATTTATCGATATTAAAAAATTCCAAAGTTTTTAGGATTGCCAGGGACTTTGATACATCATCCTGCAAAATATTTAAGACATATGGGTGCCATCGTCTAAATGTTAGATGCGGAAACCTTAGTTTGTACTTCTCAACTGTTTCATCATTTGCGAACAAACATAATAAGAATACGTCTTCATTATGTATTATGGGATGACTTTCAGGATACTCATTAAGAGACAAAGTTTCCTTTAACGCCGTTAAGATTTCGTTCTCTGTTATACCGTTCATACTAATTTCTTCTGTATAAAATGATAAACCGTTATTTTCTAATTTCGCAAATTCCATAACTTCTTGAATTATGCCTTTATTCATTGGTACTTTATGAATAACCTCTTGCAAGTGTTTCACGTAACCCCCATTTGCTGTTATAAATGTTTCTATACCTAATTCTTTCAGTTCCTTACACATTGAGAGTGGTCTACCTGTTGCTGCCACCACCTTTAACCCTTTTCTTTTCAAACTATTAATTGCTTCAACTGTAGAGATAGGAATACTGCCATCTTCGTGATTTGTAATAGTCCCATCAACATCGAAAAATACAATTTTATAACTCATAATTATCTCCCTAAATCGTTTGAATAATAAACAATGCGATACTTTTTTAGTATTCTCCCTTCAAATAGGTAATCCTTCTTTAACTAATCTCCCCGTAAGTAAAACAATAAAAAGAGCTGCCAAAGCAGCCTACCTTATTTAACTAACGCACCCGTTAGTTAAGTAAGCTTAATGGATCGCCCACCCTTAAAAGAATTGTCTGATTTAGTTTTTGACAATCCAGGTAAATTTACCAAAAGCCAAAGGACGCAAAGAAACCACCCATTGTAAGGAGTGGCTTTGACGTTTAAACTTGTTTTATCACATCATCTGCATCAGTGGAGTAAGCCAGTCCTTTCTGCTCTTCCAATGCAGCTAATTTTTCCAACAGGGACGCCCGTATTTTCTTATAGGCGTCACTGCCCAGCGCCATACGTATTGGACCATCTCCCTGATCGACACGATGTATAATCTGCTGCGCCATTTTATCCGGATCACCGACAACCATTTTTTCAAGCATGCTCATATCTAAACCGGGCACTTCCCCCTTCATCATGCTAACTAATTGGCCGGCCTCCGTATCCCGGTATACGTCCATCCGCTCTCCGAATACAGCGTTGCCTCCAGCGAAATTTGTGCGGATTCCGCCGGGCTCCACGATGGTTGTCTTAATGCCGAACGGCGCCGCTTCCTTGGCCAACGCTTCAAAGACACCTTCGACCGCCCATTTTGAAGAACTATACAGCCCCATACCCGGAATAGAATAATGACCCGCCATACTTGAAATCTGTACAATGTGTCCGCCTCCCTGGTTACGGAAAAAAGGCAGGACTGCTCGCGCAGCGTGCAGTGATCCAAGCACATTGGTCATGAACATATGCTCGATCTGACTGTCGCTTGCTTCCTCCACCGCACCATACAATCCATAGGCGGCATTGTTGACAAACACATCGATCGTACCCAGTTCTGAAAATGCACTCTCCACCACCTCAGCAATTTGCTGCGGGTTTGTCAAATCTAACCTAGCCTGCCATAATTGGGAACCATATTGTGCCTGCAGATCATCCAGCACACCCGGCTTACGTACCGTTGCGGCAACACGGTCTCCTCTTTCAAGTAAACGGCGAGTTATGCGTGAAGCCAAGCCTCCTGACGCTCCTGTAATAAACCATGTTTGCATGATAAACATCCTCCAATCGTTGAATTCCTCTGTATCATACCTGCAACTGGAGGGAGCTAACCACAGCACGTTTATACTATTAACGGGAGTAACAGTCTAATCATTGGCTGTATGACCACCCGATTCAATCCGGATGTAATATTAATCGTTCTGTTGAAGGAGCCTGTCCTGCTCCAGTAAACGCAATAATCTTTCCTCTGTGCCTGAACCGGGTACCGGGACAAAGAAACACCAGTGAAGGCCCGCATCGTTATCTATAGCAGCCGCGAAATGGAGCTCAAACTCCATCTCCTGCCCGTCTGGAAGACGAAATAAAGCAGTCTTTACACGTTTTTGCTTGATTTCGTAAAGGTCCCAGAAATACGCAAAGTCCTCACTTTCCCGTTTTAAGCGTTCGAACCGTTCCATGTACAACGGGTTGTCCTTGTAGCGGTCGACGCTTGAGCGCAAAACCGCAGCGGTGTAACGGGCAAAGTCTTCCCAATTTACCAGTTTTTTGCGGTAATCGGGCTTAAAAAACATAATGTTTAACATATACCGTTCGTTTTCCGGCAGACTGCCGAAATCGGCTATGATTAGTTCTACTGCTCGATTCCAGGCAATAACATCCGAACCTTCACCCGTGATGAAAGAAGGATAGTGCATTTGATTTACAATTTTTTTCAAAAATCCGGTATCTGGCTCTCCGCTAATCGGCTCTGTACCGACACTCGCCGGGTCTATATTTGCTAGATCAAACAAATGCTTCTGCTCATCTTCGTCAAGTTGCAGTGCATTGCTGATATTTAGCAGCACTTCCGGTGAAGGATTAACCTCTCTTCCTTGCTCCAGCCAGGTATAGTAGGTCACACTGATATTAGCAAGATAAGAGACTTCTTCTCTCCGAAGTCCCGGAGTGCGCCTTCGCCCAGGCAACGGCTGTATTCCCACCTCCGATGGCTGCAGCCGTTCCCTGCGTGATTTGATGAACCCGCCCAATGTAGATGAAGAATGATTCGATTTCATATATATCGCCTTCCTTATACTTCTAAATAGAATTCCGGATGCAGAGAATATACGTCACTACTCTCAAAGATCACTGTATAAAACAGACATATAAGAACATTGTAATCTCTGTTACCTGTAGATTTCCACCTCTCCAACTGGCTGATTTTTCACCGATCGATCCTTATGGTGAACACTACCATAATAAATGGATTTTTTTAAGGGGGAATAGCAGTCTTACTTTTTAACTAACGCACCCGTTAGTGATAAGTCTCTTTAATTCAGTTAATTATTTCCATATTTTTACATAACAACTCACCCTATTCCGACAAGATACCATAATGAATGTTACAATTGTACGCATAATAAATAAGTGTTGAAATCTAAAGACACTGCTTAGTTACCCTCTCTATTGAAAGGGAGTCTAATAGTTATATCTTTTGTTCATATGAGAACAATGATAAAATAAAATGCCATAAAAACCAGTATTCCAACTTTAAATTCCATTAAAAGGAGATGAACCCATTTTGGAGACCTCAATCCATATCATACACAAGATTGCCGATAAAGTACGAAGCCTAAAAGAACAATTAGCTCGACAGCGATATAATGCTGATATAACCGTCTATTCGGATGTAAATGATGAAAAATTACGGTCCTGGAGAGAGGAACTTATAAGAATCTTTGCCGATTCGATTTCCGAAGATACAGAAGAAACATATACCCATTTGACAGAGTGGGGGAACAAAAGTGTACACCTTTTAGTCGATTTAAATTTACCATTGGACCTGGCGGTTGAAGAGGTTCGGTTTTATCGTAATACTATTGGTGAAGTTATTAAAGATGAGTCCATAAAGACAAATTTATCACTTGAAGAATTTTATGTATTAATTTCTCGTTTTGATTCTGTTGTTGACCGAGCTGTACATTGGCTTAGCTTATCCTATACGAAAACATATACAGCCCGTATACAGGCTGCTGAAATTACTGCTTTAGAACTTTCCATTCCAATGGTAAGAATTACAGAGGAGATTGGTGTCCTTCCTCTTGTTGGTGATATAGATACAAATAGAGCACAAGATCTAATGGAGAAAGCCCTTAATTATGGAACAGATCTAGGGTTAAACTGGGTAATCATTGATTTATCAGGTGTGCCAATTATTGATACTATGGTTGCAAACCACCTTATCAAGGTAGTAGACGCACTTAAATTAATCGGTGTTAAAGTGGCTCTTACTGGAATACGTCCAGAAATTGCCCAAACTATGGTCAATTTAGGAATAAAACTAGATGGAGTTACCTCGTTCTCCAGTCTCCATAAGGCCATTAAGACTATTCAAGATGTATAATCGCTATGAGTGATGAATTATTTTTTTCTAAGCATCCAAAGATTTCAAAAACAACTAACTATACGAAAACAGCCAAACAAAAAAGGCTGCCGAAGCAGCCTTCCTTCTTCAACTCCCTCAGTTTAATTCGATTTTCTTCCGAATGCTCGCTTATTCGCAGGATTTCAACCACCAAGGATATCATCCTTTGACTGTAGGAAGTAAATTGAGGACATTTAGGCTACATGGAGGCATGATTAAATAGAGGAGTAAGTTTCCTTCTCCATATTCTACCATATAATGCACATCTCCACGCCGCCCCTGGAGGCTTTCCCTCCCATGTCTCAACGGGTCAATGCCCTCTCATTCCTTCGTTATGCCTACCCAAGGGGTGGAGGCCAGTTATGCTAACGCAACGGGTCAGAGCCCTTTTGTTGAAGAAACCTGGTACTCCGTACATATTTGAAATCCTACGAATAAGCCAACACTCGATCTAAGAGAGTTCTCTTCGAGAACAATAAAATGGATTAAACTACGCTGCCAACTCCGTTAATGATTGAACTTTCTTGGCACAATACGATTCGTTTTTGCGTGCTATTCCTACGAATATCCGGGCTAACTTTCCAACTAACTTCATAATGGATTTCATCTTTTTCATTTTCTTCACTTTAACATTGTTGGAGTGAATGGCCTTAAATTCCTGGTTGTTCATCACTAGGCTCATAGTGGCCAAGTAAAGGAAACGCCTAAGCCTTGATCTTCCACGTTTGGAAATGACAATTTGCCCTTTCCACTTTCCTGAACTAGCTTCAGCGAGATGGAGTCCTGCATGGCGAAGTAAAGAATTGCCGTGTGAAAACCCACTTAAATCTCCGGCTTCCCCTAAAATACCAGCTAACGAAATTTCACTAATTCCCTTTATCATAAGCAATTTATCTGCAAATGGAATTTTAGGCAGTTCATCCTTAATTGCTAGTTCCACTCTTTCCAGTTGTTTTACCGCTAGATCATACTCTTCGAGTAATTGTTCAAGATGAAATTTGTAAGCCTCTATCGCTTGTCTTGTACCAACAGATTTCCTAGCTACATTGAGCAGTAAATAGGCTTTCTTTAACCCAGGCTGTCGCTTCATGAGTGACTTCCAACCGGACACTATGTCTTCAGGATTCATGGAACCCAGTTCCATTGGGGACGGGAAAAGCCTTAGTGTGGCAATCGCACCTTTAGCAGTGATGTCTTTAAATACTTGCCTAAGCTCAGGGAAAACTATATCCACCCAGCGATTTAATTGATTAACAGAGCTGACAAGTCTTTTAACAATGACATCCCGGTTGGACATTAGAACCCTAAGTTTTTCAAACAACTCAGAGGTATTCCTGACAAAGGCATAGTAACCATTCTTCACCATATCGGCTATTACAAGAGCGTCTTTCTTATCACTCTTGGATTGTGTATTATCACGGTTTTCTTTATTTCTTTTCACCAGATGAGGATTAACAGTTACTACCTCAATATCTTTTTTTATTAGCCATTTTGAAAGGTTGATCCAGTAATGACCTGTAGGTTCCATCCCGACAATAGCTGCCTCTAACTTATGTATTCTTTTAAGATTATTTAACCAGATTAATAGGGTCGAAAAACCGTCTTCATTGTTTGAGAAAGTAATTGGATCTCCTACAACAATCCCGCGGAAATTGACAGCTCGTGCAACGTGAAACTGTTGTGCAATATCAACCCCAACAACGAGATGCTTATCGGTTATTCTCTCTATTAGTTGATTTTGTTTGTCCTGCATTTTAAACTTCATAGTAAGGGTTCCTCCTAAGGTTTTGAGTTAGAGTCGTGTCTTACTCATATCTTACTGAGGAGCCCTATTTTTTTCAAAGTTGAAAAATAACGATCTACAGGAATGCTAACGCACCCATTAGTTTAAGTACATTCTTTCACAATCAGTTGCTATCTGTATCAAAAATCTTTAGTTTATCAGCTTGTTACTTCATATTGATCGGGGTAGATATACATATCAAAGTTAATGGTTGTATCTGCCAAATAACAAAATTCTATTATTTCCTTATTAAAAATAATTTTGAGGTTTTTCAACTCCATAAATACTTTGAACAACCATAATTACATAATTTACATCGTATTATTCCTTAATTGACTTAATGCGTCTCTACTTATTGTAGAAACGCACCCACTCTTTTACCAGAGCTCCAATCCCAGTCTACACTCCGTTGCGATACCATTAATTATTATTCTAAGTGGGTTGAACTATTAGAAAACTTAATTACTCTTACATTTTCTGTATATTCCAATAAGTGAATACCCGTATCGTCTGTCTTGAAATAAATATTATTCACAAAAGGTAAACCAAGAAAACTATCAATAATTCTCGAAATCATTCCACCATGTGTAACAATTGCTATACGTTTATAATTTTTGCTTTCTTCTTTAATGGAAGCAAAGATATGTTCTCCTCTAGCACGAAACTCCATAGCAGATTCCCCATATTCACCAAATTTTTCATGAGGCTGCAATTCCCAAGGAAACGAGACTTCTTCTTTAGACTTACCTGCTAAATTTCCATTATCATGTTCACGAAGTTCTTTTAAATATTCGATTGGGCACCCAATCTTTTCTACTAGGATTTCGGCAGTTTTTCTAGCCCTTTTTTGTGTACTCGACCATATATATTCTGGAGGAAACTCCTTCATTACTCTACTTGCCATCCTTGTTGCTTGATAAATTCCTTCCTTAGTTAATGGATAATCTGCACTTCCCTCATGAACGTTAAGTAAGTCTGCTTCTGATTGACCATGACGAATAAGTAAGATTTGCATTAAATCACTCCCTATATAAAACATTACCATAAATATCCTTTAAGTGTAATATTATACATTTTATTCATTATTACCCGTTCTGTTCAATTCCCCAATTTTAATATAACAGAGCTGCGAAAGCAGCCTACCTTATTTAACCAACGCACCCTTTAGTTGAATACCTAATTGTTGGAAGAGTCGATATAAAAATAAATACCGGATTTTTTATCGAATAGGTTTAACTGTTCGCCCCGTTTTTGTTCCTGAGCTAAAGCCATATTTATAAAAAATTTCCAAAACTAACCGCCTGATTTTTTGAAATTGTGTTAAATAGAAAATTTTTAATGCTAAAATAAATATAAATTTTGAGGAGATTTAGCCATGATCAAAAAAATCGATCATATCGGGATAGCTGTCCGTGACATAGAGAACAGTATTTCTTTTTATAAAACAGTGCTAAATGGATTATTGATAGACCGATATATAAGTGAATCTGCAGGAGTTGAAAGTGAGGTTGCCATTATGGAGGTTAATGGGGACCGAATCGAATTGCTCTCTCCAACCAACAACACAACCTCGCCAATAGCTCGTTTTATTAAACAAAAAGGGAAAGGAGTTCATCATATTGCTTACCGAGTCGATGATCTGGATCAAGCACTAGATGAACTTAAAAACATAGGAATTCGCACTTTAGAAGGAACATTAAGAATCAACAAACACGGAAGACGGCTGGTTTATCTTAATCCAGCAGACACTGAAGGCACAATCATTGAGTATTGCGATTATCCAAAAGAAAAACTGGTCTGATATCAGATCAGTTTTTGTATATATTTCTTGTTAATTAAAGATCTAAGAAAATGTATGCGGGCGGCCGAAGCAGCCGATGAATCAATTTAGATCCCTTCCAGAAGAAAAGTGATCTACTTGAATAGAACTCTTTGTTGGATTTTCTTTTAAAAAAATGCTTTTACAATAATTTCTTCAAGTTCCCTATCCATTCTGATCCCCCCATCCAACTCAATCCTAATAATATGTATCCATATTAAACTGCCCTTTGTTGAACAAGAAAAAGCCTTACTCCTTATCGAAGTAAAGCACTCTGTTAGTTGATTAACAATGGTATCCGTGATGGAATCAACGATGACCGCCATAACCATAACCAGGATAACCACCATATCCATAACCAGGATAACCACCATATCCATGACCAGGATAACCACCATATCCATGACCAGGATAGCCACCATATCCATGACCAGGATAACCACCATATCCATGACCAGGATAACCACCATATCCATGACCAGGATAGCCACCATATCCATGACCAGGATAGCCACCATATCCATGACCAGGATAACCACCATATCCATGACCAGGATACCCACCATATCCATGATGACCGCCATAACCTCCAAAGAATTGTCTTTCCATTATATATCTCCTCCTCAAATTGTTTCAAAAGTAGTGTATGTGTCCATGTTCAAAGAGGAATAGACATTTGCCTATTATACGTGTTGTCTTGGCTGTTATTTTGCGTATAGTTATATTTCCTCATTGGGTTTAGATGTTCAAATACCTCTAGTATCCCTTTTTGTCAATTTAATGTTCTGTCTTAGAAGAAATAGGAGTACCGCCAACATTTCGGAAATTTTATACGCTAAGCAAACTTGAATCTAAAAAAGTCGATTTCCTGTATTGATAAGGACTCGACTTTTTTGTTCGCTTGTTAAACTAACTCACCCATTAGCATTCCTGTAGATCGTTATTTTTCAACTTTGAAAAAAATAGGGCTCCTCAGTAAGATATGAGTAAGACACGACTCTAACTCAAAACCTTAGGAGGAACCCTTACTATGAAGTTTAAAATGCAGGACAAACAAAATCAACTAATAGAGAGAATAACCGATAAGCATCTCGTTGTTGGGGTTGATATTGCACAACAGTTTCACGTTGCACGAGCTGTCAATTTCCGCGGGATTGTTGTAGGAGATCCAATTACTTTCTCAAACAATGAAGACGGTTTTTCGACCCTATTAATCTGGTTAAATAATCTTAAAAGAATACATAAGTTAGAGGCAGCTATTGTCGGGATGGAACCTACAGGTCATTACTGGATCAACCTTTCAAAATGGCTAATAAAAAAAGATATTGAGGTAGTAACTGTTAATCCTCATCTGGTGAAAAGAAATAAAGAAAACCGTGATAATACACAATCCAAGAGTGATAAGAAAGACGCTCTTGTAATAGCCGATATGGTGAAGAATGGTTACTATGCCTTTGTCAGGAATACCTCTGAGTTGTTTGAAAAACTTAGGGTTCTAATGTCCAACCGGGATGTCATTGTTAAAAGACTTGTCAGCTCTGTTAATCAATTAAATCGCTGGGTGGATATAGTTTTCCCTGAGCTTAGGCAAGTATTTAAAGACATCACTGCTAAAGGTGCGATTGCCACACTAAGGCTTTTCCCGTCCCCAATGGAACTGGGTTCCATGAATCCTGAAGACATAGTGTCCGGTTGGAAGTCACTCATGAAGCGACAGCCTGGGTTAAAGAAAGCCTATTTACTGCTCAATGTAGCTAGGAAATCTGTTGGTACAAGACAAGCGATAGAGGCTTACAAATTTCATCTTGAACAATTACTCGAAGAGTATGATCTAGCGGTAAAACAACTGGAAAGAGTGGAACTAGCAATTAAGGATGAACTGCCTAAAATTCCATTTGCAGATAAATTGCTTATGATAAAGGGAATTAGTGAAATTTCGTTAGCTGGTATTTTAGGGGAAGCCGGAGATTTAAGTGGGTTTTCACACGGCAATTCTTTACTTCGCCATGCAGGACTCCATCTCGCTGAAGCTAGTTCAGGAAAGTGGAAAGGGCAAATTGTCATTTCCAAACGTGGAAGATCAAGGCTTAGGCGTTTCCTTTACTTGGCCACTATGAGCCTAGTGATGAACAACCCGGAATTTAAGGCCATTCACTCCAACAATGTTAAAGTGAAGAAAATGAAAAAGATGAAATCCATTATGAAGTTAGTTGGAAAGTTAGCCCGGATATTCGTAGGAATAGCACGCAAAAACGAATCGTATTGTGCCAAGAAAGTTCAATCATTAACGGAGTTGGCAGCGTAGTTTAATCCATTTTATTGTTCTCGAAGAGAACTCTCTTAGATCGAGTGTTGGCTTATTCGTAGGATTTCAAATATGTACGGAGTACCAGGTTTCTTCAACAAAAGGGCTCTGACCCGTTGCGTTAGCATAACTGGCCTCCACCCCTTGGGTAGGCATAACGAAGGAATGAGAGGGCATTGACCCGTTGAGACATGGGAGGGAAAGCCTCCAGGGGCGGCGTGGAGATGTGCATTATATGGTAGAATATGGAGAAGGAAACTTACTCCTCTATTTAATCATGCCTCCATGTAGCCTAAATGTCCTCAATTTACTTCCTACAGTCAAAGGATGATATCCTTGGTGGTTGAAATCCTGCGAATAAGCGAGCATTCGGAAGAAAATCGAATTAAACTGAGGGAGTTGAAGAAGAAAATTTTGCATAAAAGAAAATACTGCTATGATACAATATTTGAAATAACCAAATGGGGGAGATATATTGGAAACAGTTACTCGAATTACTTATAAAGTAAATGAAACAATTAAAGCTGACGAACTTGCAAATGTCTTTAAAATGTCTGGTATAAAAAGACCATCTGATGATTTGAAAAGACTTCAAACTATGATTGATAATTCTAATGTTATTATTACAGCTTGGGATCATAACCAACCCGTTGGCGTTGCCAGGGCTATTACTGATTATAGTTATAGTTGTTACCTGTCAGATTTAGCTGTAAATAAAGCGTATCAAAATAAAGGCATAGGCAGAGAACTTGTGAGGTTAGTACATGAACATATTGGAGAAGAAGTTGTCTTATTACTTCTTGCTTCTCCTATTGCAATGGAATATTATCCAAGGATTGGTTTCGAAAAGATTGATAATGGTTTTAAAATATCTAGAAAAAGTTAAAGATAAGTGGCTTATTGCCTTTTTTTTATATGCATAGTGAAATAACAAAAATGCTGCTTAAGCAGCCCCGCATTCTTCAACGATCGCACCCTATGGCTAAGGACAATGCTTCACAAAGTTTCCTTATGGTATCTTTCTGTAAATTTTTCTGTGAAATAAAGGTAATCAACCTTATGTTTTGTGGTCATTCGTTTTGATGCAGTATTGCGGTTGCCAAAAACTCCTATCGCAAATAATAAGTCCTTGAAAAGGTGTAAATCCTTCTTAACATTAAAAAATACCGTTACCCTTATGTACCAAGGGTTTGGATTTGTAATCCAGAACCTTTCAATCCTCCAATTTATTCTTGACAATTCGAGTATTATTAGCTAAATGTAAGTCCTTCTTTTTTAAATTTGATTCCCATATACTGACTTTTCTTTCTCAATTATTTAAACGTTTAATTTTTCCTATGGTTACTCACTAAAACACTTTTCTAACACCGGCATATTAAGAGCTATATTCCCGACTATATAAATTTTAAATGTTACTATATAACCTATGATCTAAAAGGAAATACCTAATATAGCGTGTGTTGATAAAATTTTGAAAAAGTAAGGGGATTTTAATGAGAAAAAAGCAATATACCCAAAAGGAATCGAAGGAACTTCTAAAGAATAGAATTGAAGCTGCATCCAAAAGAAAAAAAGCCGAATTAGTGATTAAGAACGGTAAAATTATTGATGTATTTAATCAGGATCTAATCGAAGCAGACGTTGCTATAGAGGATGGTGTGATTGTAGGTCTTGGAAATTATGAGGGGGAACAAGTCATAGATGCAACTGGTAAGTATATTTCTCCTTCGTTTATTGATAGTCATGTACATATTGAATCTTCTATGGTTACTCCAAGAGAATTTGCAAAGGTAGTATTACCACATGGAGTTACAACCATCATCGCTGATCCTCATGAAATCGCTAATGTAGCAGGAACTGAAGGAATTCATTATATGTTAGATAGCACTGAAGACCTACCACTAAATGTTTATATAATGTTACCTTCATGTGTGCCCGCTACACCCTTTGAGCATGCTGGAGCAATATTGAAAGCCGAAGATTTAGCTCCGTTTTATAATCATCCAAGAGTTTTAGGGCTGGGGGAGGTTATGGATTTCCCTTCTGTCAGTAATGCTGAGGAAAGTATGTTAAATAAACTATTCGATGCTAAAGCAAGAGGTGTTAAAATAGATGGTCACGCTGCTGGCTTAGATCAAGATGCGATTAACATATATACGACAGCAGGTATTAAAACAGATCATGAAGCTATATCCATTAGTGAAGCAAAGGACCGCTTGCAACGAGGGATGTACCTTATTATTAGACAAGGATCAGTAGCTAAAGACTTGCCACAATTGATTGATGTGGTGACGGATAAAAATGCAAGGCGTTGTTTATTTGGAACAGATGATAAACATATTGATGATTTACTATATGAGGGAAGTATAGACCATAATGTAAAATTAGCTATTCAACATGGAGTGGATCCAATTAACGCCATTCAAATGGCTTCATTTAGTGCTGCAGAATGTTATGGATTAAAGCACAAGGGGGCAATTGCTCCAGGGTATGATGCAGATTTTCTAATAATGACTGATTTAAAACAGATTAAAATAGAGGAAGTATATTCAGGCGGAAAATTAGTAGCACAAAACGGAGAATATTTGGATCAAGATAGTTGTAAAGTAAATCCAAGTAAGCCGTTACTAAGTAGTATAAACATGGGGGATATTACGTTAGAACAGCTTCAAATCCAGTTGAGAGAAAGTAACTCAGCTCATATTATTGAAATCATCCCGAATAGTTTAGTAACGAAACATCAAGTAGAAGAAGTGGATGTTATAGATAAGTGCTTTCAGCCTTCCATCGAACGAGACCAACTTAAGATCGCTGTTATAGAAAGACATCACCAGACTGGTCATATAGGATTGGGTATTGTTAAAGGGTTAGGCATTCAAAGAGGGGCACTTGCAACTACTATAGCTCATGATTCGCATAATATAATTACAGCTGGAACGAATGACAAGGATATACTATTTGCAATAGAAACGGTCAAACAGATCGGTGGAGGTTTAGTAATTGTCGAAAATGAAAAACTAATAGCTTCTCTCGCCTTACCTATTGCAGGTTTACTATCTGATGAACCGGCAGAAAAGGTATACAGTGAATTAATGGAATTAAAAAAAGGATTAGATTACATAGAGGCTTCAAAGAAATTCAATCCTTTTCTAACCCTTTCTTTCCTGGCATTACCTGTCATCCCTGCATTAAAACTAACAGATCTGGGATTATTTGATGTAGAAAATTTTAAGCATATTTCAGTACAAGCTTAAAGTCTTTTTCAGCATCAACAATTAAAGTATGTTAAATTTCGTTTCAGAACGGTTCCCGTTTCAGATGAGAAATAACATATGTCATCATGCCTATTTCTACTTGAGCAGGAACAAAGAAATTCATCCTCCCAGCTAAGACAGAGCTATGCTGCACCTTGCTAAACCACGGGGCCACTTGCATTGATCAAAAGTTTATTAGGCACGAAAAGAGCGAAAAAACAACGATTTATGTTTAGTTAAGCGGAAAGATCACGTGGCATTCTATCGTAAGTTATTTCAAGTAAAGAACTTTTTTCATGTAACATTATGAGCAAAGTTACACAAATCTGCATATAAAAAAGAAGCCCTTAAATATAGTTATTTTAGGGGCTTCTTAGTTAAGAATACATTTTTGCTAAAGTGAACAATTACCTCAATGAATTATGTCAAATTTCCCGGTGAATTTTGCCGAATTTCCAATTAATTATGAAAAATCACAATTACAATCACCCAGCGGCTTCCCTCTTCTTCTGCTCCTGGACAAACAAAATGCCAAGCTCATGATGCTCGCCTTCGTACAGCGCGCGCTGGACGAAGCGGATCTGGCCGTTGGTGTTGAGGACTTCGAGCTTGCAGTGGGCGCCGTTCCGCTGAAGGGCTTCGTAGAATTGCTGTTCATTCAGTGCTTTCACTCCATTGACCTTTGTAACGATCTCGCCCACTTCGAGTCCCATCCTGGCAGCGGGTGATCCTGGGATGATTCCGAGGATCATCAGGCCCTGATCCTGTCTTGAGAAGTAGAACGGCCGTCTTTCTTCGCTTTGCTTCTGCAGGAAATGAAGCATCATCCTGCCAAGCACCGCCAAGCCGGCTGCTGCGATGGCGAGTTCTTCATAAAACCAGCCTGCCGCTGCGAGGAGAAGAACGATTACGCCGAGAAACGCTGTGCGCCTGCCATTGAGTTTGATGGATTCCTTTGGCAGAAATCCCTGTACTCTCTGGGAGAATCCGATCAAAAATGGGACGAGCACGGGCGTGAAGGTGCTGTCGCCAAGGGTGAAGACCGGCCACCAGGAGAAGGGCGGTTCAAGGCTTCCGCCGGGAATAAAGAGGAACAGCGGGACAAGCCACAGCCTCCTTGATACATGTGCTCCGACAAGCGCTCCCCGCCTGGATTTGATCAGCTTGGGTGAAGTCTTGATAGGTCCGTCTCTGCCAATCAGAAGCCCTTCCACCGTGAGGAGGAGACCAAGCAGGACAGCTGCCGACGGATAGACCGCCTCATTCAGCGACTGAAACGCTTCCTCAAATAACGGGACCGGGATGTCACGGCCGTTTATCAAAAACAGGATAAAGAAGCTCAGGCCCACCGTGAAGGCGGGTGAAAGCAGCTTAAGCTTGAACACCGCGCAGGCCAGGATCGACAGCAGGGCAATGATTACGAGCAAGGCAGCCGGGACTGTCAGGCCGGCAGCGATGGCAAGGACGGACAAGATGAGTCCCATGACAAGGCCTGCCGGCACATGCCTGAGCTCGAGGTACATATCCTCGACCCGGGTGTTAAAATCCCGGCGCTCCCTTTTGATCCGGAGATCGCCGATGAGGAGCGCAAACAAGAAGCTTATATAAAATAAAGGATGAAGAAGGAGCTTACCAGCACCACTTAAAAATTCTGTAATCCATTCCTGTGCCAACCGTCTACCATCCCCTTTTTCTAGTATCTATGTATGCCTATATTCTATCAAAATTTAGGATCACTGTCCCTATCACCCGGTAATTCCCAGTATAAAAAACAGCCTGAAAACAGCCGGACCCTGCTCCAAACATGGAGCAGGGTCCGGGAAATAATCACAGCAGCGCGGGAATCCGTGATACATTGGGGTTTCACGCACGGGAAATGGGGGACTGTCCCCCTTTTATCAGCCTGTGATCTGGCGGTTTTTGAAGTTTTCCTGAAGCTGGCTGAGGCGTTTTTTGCCTTCTTCGCGGATGCGGATGTTTTCGTCTTCGATGGCTTTGGTTTCCTGCATTCCGCGCATGATGATCTGCCAGGTTTCTTCGAGTGTTTCGGCCTTGATGCTTGGCTGGCCGGACATCCGGGCGATGTTGACGCTTTGCTGGGAGATGTTCTGTGCGTTCTTGAGCAGCATCTCGTTGGTGCGGCGGTCAAGCTCGCTCATGGACTCGGCCACCAGGCTCTGTCTCTTCGCGGCAATCGCATTGATGAGGCCTGACTTAAAGATCGGGATCGTCGTCACAAAGGCTGAGTTGATTTTACCGATCAGCTTTGTGTTCCCTCTTTGCAGCATCCGGATCTGAGGGGCAGACTGATAGGCAACCTGCTTGGCCATTTCAAGGTCATAGACGCGCTGGTCGATGAGCTCGATGGCATTCCGCATGCTGTCAAGCTCCATGACGGCCAGCTGGTTTCCTGTCTGGGCTTTTGCTTCAAGCTCTGGAAGCTGCTGCTTCAGTTCCTCGGATTTCATTTCACCGGCCACAATATATTTCTCCAGCTCCATATAATACAGGTAATTCTGTTCATACAGCTGTTCTAATGTAGTAGTGGACTTTTTCATATCGTCTTCGTATTTCACGATTTCCACATATACCTTATCGATTTCAGAGCCCATGGTCTGATATTTGCTCATGAGCTTCTCCACAAGCTTCTGGCCGCGGTTGAACACCTTCGAAATCAGGCCGCGTTTTTCTTTTGCGAAATCCTTGCTGTCGAACTTGTCCATGATCTTGCCGAGATGCTTGATGAGTGCGCTGGACTCTTCCATGCTGCTGGATTTGATGGAATTCAGGATCCTGCCTGAGAAGTTGGAGATTTCATTGGCAGGCTCTTTGCCGAATTCGAGCAGGGCAATCTGGTTTTTGTGGTCGATATTTTTTGCAAGCTGTGTGACTTCCGGATGGTTCCTGAGCTGCACCTTCAGCTCCGAAGGCTTCTGCTCCATCGTTTCATCTATTTTTTCGAGGCTGATCGTTTCAAGAGAATTAGGATTGTTCATACGTCTGTTCCCCTTTTTAGAAGATTTTTTTGAAGAATTTCTTAAACAGCGAAGTCTCGCCAGTATCCTGTTCAAAGCTTACATCCTCAAGCCAATGGGTGTCATAATGCTCTTCATCCACATACATCTCGATATCATTCTGTCCGGTCGGATTCAGGATGATGATGTCCACCCCGATTTCATTCAGCAGGAGAAGCAGGCTGGCATCGGAGCGGCTCAGGTGGTTCCCGCCCTGATCAGACCTGAAGAGCACGAGCCGCGGCACTTCCTGCGCATAATCAAACTTCTGCAGCAGCCTCATCGTATCAAGCGGGATGTCCATTGCCTGATTGAACAGATACAGCTGCAGGTCCTGCCTGCTTTCATGCTGCAGTCTCTTCAATCTAGGATTCGCACAGTACCGCGATATGGCATGGGCTATGCCATGCTGGAGGCCGGAGGGAAGCTGTTTATAACGCCACCACGAACCTTCGAGCATCTTATCAGGGTCCAGGCTGCCGTCTGTTCCAAGCGAATGCTGATAATGGAACACATGGTTCGCCTTTCCTTCCCGGGAAAATGGATAAGCACTAATCTTAAGTGCCAGTTCCCCTTCCGAGAATGCCCTGGCCCGGTCCCAGTATTCCCGGCGGTTCTTCGAGATGCCGGATACTTTTGCGAATAGATTGGGAATCCAGACCGTCTCATCCCGCACTTCAAAGTTCGGCCGGATGAAGGCCTTTTCTTTTGCCAGAATGAAAAGCTCATCATATGTAGTCTTCAAGGTAAGGCCTGCGGGTGTATAAGATCTGAACTGCCACGGCTTATACAGCATGGAGTCATCGGTGTGGAGGACCCGCTCAATTTCCCTGGATGCACGGAAGGCGACCGTCGTCCTCCTGACAGGCTTTGTTTCAGGGATGGGAACCAGTTTTTCCTGGACTGAGCCGAACTCGAGGACCGGAATTTCATGCTCGGTGTCCGCCGCCCTCAGGTCATTGCTTCCGGCGGGGTTAAAAATCAGCACATCCAGGCCCAGCAGGATCAGGAAGTATAAAAAGTATGCCTCGCTCTTTGAAGCAGGACCATACCAGATTATTTTCGGGGCGCTGGCGGGAAATCTCGCTGCCTCCATCCATGGATAGGCATGATTCCACATCCATTTTACAAGATCAACAGACGTCCTCCGGAAATCCGGATGCTGCAGGCCGCCGGTGTTTCCTTCATCAAACCGCTCAAGCACTGTTTTGAATGCTTCCCGGATTTTTTTCTGGCTCCCCGGATCCTGGAATTGGGGAATCAGCTTCTCCCCTTCCATGAAGGCGATGAACCGGTTGATGGAAAGCTTTTCATTTTGGAGAATCATCAGGATCCTCTGGACTGCCTGGAATTTCTCCGGCTCGATCTGCTTATTGAGGTTTTCGCTTAGGATGTTCACGTTCACGGGAAATTCATGGGCGAGCTCATATAACAGCTCCAGATAATCATCCGGATCGGGATGCACCCCAAGAAAAACTCCAGCTACCTGCCTGGAGGAATCTCCTTCCCCGGCTGCCGGTGTACCCCTCGAATCAACTGGAGTTCTCAGGATGCCTGCCCAATCCTCTTGTTTTATGTCAATAAACTGAGAAGAGAGAAATTTAGGCATCTGTTTCAGCTTCTTTCCAATAAAATCAGTATAGTTCTATCTTACACCACTTTCACCAGTGTTCCCAACGATAATTCCATCAAAAGACCCAAGAACGCCTTCAAGGATTTCCTCGGCGGCTGAAATGCCGGCTGATTCTGTCACCTTTACCCTGCCGGGAAGACCACTTCCCTTTTGGAACAGCTCTCCATGCCGGGGCGTGTAGGCGATATCTGCGACATCGAGCATGCACATATCAAGCAGAGAGTCCCCGGCGGCGGCAACGGCCGCAGCACCGGTCCTCTCCTTCAGGTAAGCGACAGCCGCCCACTTGTTGACGGCATTTGGCAGCAGATACAGCTTCCTTTCCTGCAGAGAAAGACTCCAGCCCTGTTCCCCAAGCCAATGGCCGAAATCTTCAATGACATCGTGCGGAACCCGATCATCCCGGACGCTTGTAAAGCAGAACAAATTGTCACACACCCGGGAGCCAAGCGCCCAGTCCTCATGCTGGATTTCTTCAAGCTTTTTCATCACATCCTGATGGGGCGCACACTCGTCTTCAAGCTTCCGCCTAAGGAGCGCGGCCCACTCTTCATCCAGTCTGCCATCAACAAGGATGGTTCCGCCATTGCTGACCACGGCATACCTTGGCACAATGCTGTCACGGAATAGCCCGATGCGGCGGTATAAATCAACTGTCCTCGTGGTCACCGGAATTAAATCAATCGTTTGATTAACTTTTCGGAGCAGCTCAATTCCCTTTTCGGTCATATAGGAAATTTCCCGTTCTGGTGTCTTCTCGACAACCGCAATATCGGAGCGTTCGAGCTCATGGCCGCAGGCGCGCTTGGAGTAAATCATGGTACGGTCTAAATCGGTCGCAAATATCATTGTTCCCCTCCAACCCGCTGTATCAGCCCCATGCAGGAATACGTCATATCGCTATAAGTTTCTACCGGTACACCGCGCTCTTCTGCCAGATACAATATATGCTTCAGTTCCGGATTCTCCGCATCCTTCACGAGGATTTTCCATGGAACCCTGCGCAGCAGCACTCTGGTTGTCTCCCCGACACCCGGTTTGATCAGATTGATATTTTCAATGCCAAATAGGGCCTGAACTTTCTCAATATCCCGAAGTCCGTTCCAGGTTTTCGGAAGGCTTGAAGACTCCAACCCGGTTGTCGCGGGGTAGCCTGCTGTGACCTTATCAATAAAATCATTGGATAAATCCGCTGCCTCAAATTCACGATAATACTTAGCTCCATGAAAATCATCCGGCCCAATCAGATCGGCATTCAATACCGTGCGGCTGACGAGTCCGGAAACAGTCGAGTTCAGGCAGGCACTCGGAATCAGGAAATCCTCACGCGTCCCGTAAATATCCGCACATTCCCCGGGATCGGCAAGGACAGCGAGGCTCGCCGAAACCCCTGTGCCCCGGGATGCATTAAACTCTGCAACAGAGCTCATCAGTTCCTTTGTGACCGCGCCTTTGCCGGTCCATCCGTCCACAAATTGAACAGCCGCTGCGCCGTGCTTTTTCACGATATAAGACAACGCATTGAGATCAAGTCCGCGTCCCCTGATGATGGAGACACTATAGTGCGGCACCTCGATATTAAAGGCATGCGCCAGGTATCTCTTGATCAGGATGCCGACAGGAGTGCCGGCACGCGCAAGGGATACGAGGACGATATGGTCCCCTTTTTCAGCGCGGATCTTTTCAGCGGCTGTGCGGACAGCTTCTGCCAGCTTCAATTTATGGCGTTCCAGCGACTCGTGGAACAAGGCGATATACTCCGGGGACGGCTGATATTCAATCGGAAGTGATTCGGAGTAATGGCCGCCCGTCTGCATCTGTTTTTCCCGGTCCTCTGTTTTCTGTTCAAGATCGGCGCCGCTGATATCCTTCAAGAGGAACCTAACTTCCTGCTCCCGGTAGCTGCTTCTGACGGTTTGAATGGTTTCCATGATTAAACCCTCCTGGTCGTGTTACTCATCGGCACAACATGAATAAGCGGAATCACTTTTTCAAGCTGGGCGAGGAGTGGTGCCAGCGCTTCTTCCGGCACTTCCCGTTCGAGGAATAGAAACACCTCGTCATACATGTCCGGCCCGATGTTGTAAAAATAGTTAGTGGTGTCAGGGTGCTCCGGGCTTGTATAGCTGAAGGCATGCGAAATTGCATAGCCGAGCCTGCCTGAAGGGTGGATCGGGCTTCTTGTGGTAGATTGGTAGCTGATTCCCTCACCCATAAGAGAAGCGAGCTTCATCGGAATAAACATGAATTCTCCGGTCCCAAGGCACAGTGTTCTTTCTCCTTCACGTTTGCCGGCAAGAAACGACGCAGCCTCTTCCATCCAGCGTGAGGCATCAAACTTTACGCTGTCCCACATGCCAAATCTGCCTGTATCCTTCAGGTACGGCGCAGAGAGTCCTTCTGCCGAAACAAAATCAGAGACTGGGATCTCAAGTCCGGTCATGTCGATCGTCTTGATCGCTGCAGGACGGCCTTCGAATGCAGAGCGTTCCTGCTCTCCTTCAAAGGAACTGCCAAAAGCCTCAATCTCCCCTGAGATAAGCGATACTTCATGGATGGTAATGCCAAGACGGTCCTCAAGGGCACGATATCTCGCCCTGTTCTCCTCCGAGCGCCAGTCGAGGATCGATACTACCGTATATTCACTCCGCGGGAACTTCGCATGAATGCTTTCAATGATATTTAAGGCTGTCTTGCCTGTGGTAACCTCATCATCCACGAGGACCACCGGGCGGCTGTTATCAAGCCAGGAGGCATCCACATAGCAGCGGTGCGATGTTGCGTGGGAATGCTCCTCTTCAAACGTGATAACAGATTCTGCATCCAAAAGCTGTTCCCTTGTGGTATGGAAGAAACTCGCATTCTCGCAGAAATCAAAAACAGAATGCCCAAGGGCAGTGGCCGTTTCGGCAAACCCGATAAAAAGAGCCGGCTCCGGAAGCTCGATATGGTAATTAAGCAGCCGGGCATTCGGGCTATGCTCCCCGGTAATGCCGCCAATCAGCTCCTGTATATACGGATGCGTCAAGCCGTACACTTTTTCCGCATAACGGGCTGCAAGCGCCGCACCCGTCAGCAGCGGCACGGCAGGATCCACAGGCAGATGCTTTCCGAGAACCTTGCTTACAAATAGGAATGAGCGTTTTTTATTGATGCGGGCAGCCATGCCAAAGAGCGTGTCCAGGCTGATGCCAAACGGATTCTCCCTGACGGTTATGTCCACTTTTATATTATCTAGTATGCTGTATGTGTATTGATTTCCCTGCCCCTGCGGTAAGGAGATCAATGAAAGATTGTTGTTCATGAAACACTCCATAAATTTTTGACTTTAGAATGATCTTTTTCGCCCAGTTATAATGAGGCTTAATTTCATTCATTTTATTGGAAAAGCTGCTTTTAATCACACCATTAAAGCTTTCCGCACTCTCTATTATAGCGGATGCGTCCAAAAATTCCTCATGGGTGACCACATGCAGCGAGTTGACGGCTTTGATGTGGGAAGGATGGATGATCGTCTTCCCGATGATTCCGTTTGAACCGTCGAGGATCACTTCATGGATCAAGGCATCATCGTTCTTGGCGATCATTTCATTTCTCAGCTCCATGCTTTCGCTTGAAACCTCAAAGGGAGTCTGCCTGATCCTCGGCTTCAAGATCCTCTGCCTGCCGAAATATTCCCATACCGGACCTGATATCACATAGCCGTCCTGCCTGCCAAATACATTGATTATATCGGTAATGCAGTCAGAAATTACATTAATATTGTATATCGTGGTATCCCGGTCCCGCCGTATGCCAAATAAGCCGGAGAAGTCTGTCGCGCCAATTCTCACATTTAAAATCATCCCGCGGTACCGGTCAAGGAGATTCTTTATGGACAACAATGTGTCCAGGCGGGATTCTTTATAAATGATCTCGGGTGTTTCAAGGATGGGCATGGCAAAGAGCTGCTGGGAATAATCCCGATTAATCTCAGATAGAGTCTTGAGATAAACCTCTCCGTCTTTAGCGTTAAATTTCGGGAACACAAAGCCGCTTAACAGCTCAAGAGCGCCGCCAAGATTATCAGCGAGCTTATGAAGCTGGCCGGCGTTCCGGATCCTGACAAAGATGAGCGGCAGATCCTGCGTCCGGAAAAGGCCCGTGTCAACGGCACGCTTAATATCCTGCAGCTGGGTGACAAGATTGAGCTCTGCCCCCTCTACCTCGCCATCTGCAATCGAATCCTCGAGGCAGACCACCATGGAAGTCAGGCCCTCATGTGCCCCGGATAAAAATTTACCAGATAGTACATCATTAGAGATCCGCGAGCGGGTGCCGGGCATATAAAGCGCTGCGCCGAGAGCATGTGATAAAAGCTCTGAATCGGAATTCCTGGTGAACTCGACTGGCTCATGCTTAAAAATCTGCTTTCTTTCTTCTCTATCTAAATAACCAAAGTGCTTCACCATGATTTCCTCCCTGCTCTACTAACCTACTATGTGGTAACCTTTTATACGCAGTATAAACAATTATACATTCCCTGTTTCGTAATGGACGAACCAAATTTTTACATATTATTTTCTGACTCCATTACTTTCTATTATTAATTTTTTCTCTTAACTAATCGCCATTTCACCCTGAAAGGCTGGCTTCATTAACTGTTCATCGCCGTAACCAGAAAACAAATGGCTGTGAGAAGTGATAATGGTGTCATAACAAGCCTTTCCTTCTTGCTTTTGGAAAAAGCATTGAAAATGGTATTGACGGTTAAATAGAATGCAAAAACATAACAAGCTCCTGTTGCCATGCTTCTTAAAGCATCTACCGCAATAACATGACCTGCCTGCAGCAAAATCAGGATGGCGACGAACTGAAGGCATACCGATATAAGGCAAACCACCCTCATTTGTCTGGGCATTACTTTATACCTTCCACCCATTGCAAAATCCCCGTATGGCAAACCTAAAGCCAGCAATATATACAAAACAGCAACTGCAAAGAAAGCCGCACTTCCAATCCATGCTGTAATCATCGCTATCCTCCTTTTTTGGGTAAATCAAAGGGATATTCACAAGTATTGCAACTGTTGAACAAGAAGGTTGATTTCCGCTGCAGGCACTCGCGGACCTTAGGGGCGGGCGGTGAGCCTCCTCGTCTTCGCCTGCGGGGTCTCTCCTGTCCCGCATATCCCGCAAAGTAAGGCGGAGAACGGTGCTTTTCAAATTAAAATAAATGGGTGCAGGATGAAGTCGGAAATTTTGCAGAACCCATTAGCTTTTGAAAAGCAGCGACCTGACAAGCATAAGGCGGGCAGGCCGTGGGAAGCGGTCTTCTTCCCAGGGACTGATTGACTTATGACTCGAAGGTCGCAGTTCGCAGCCGGATCAGGAGTCTCTCACCTGTAGCGGAAGTCACCTGGTTTAATAATAAAATTTCCTCACCTCATAAAAAAGGTATATTTCTAGTTAGAGTCTTTATAAAAAAAGAGGGAAGAGACAAATTGCGTTTCTTCCCTCTTTTGCTATAGCTTACTTGCTTGCATGAGATTCTTTTGAACGGTTTTTCCTGATTTTGTGGACGATGAATGTGCTTAAGAAAACAGCTACCAGGATGCTGAAGAAGACAACTTCTTCCACATGGAACCAAGGGCTTGCGATCATCTTGATACCGATGAGGGCGATCATGACGAAGGCAGTGGTTTCGAATTCTGGAATTCTCTCGATAAGGGCAAGGAAAACCTGTGCCACTCCACGCATCATGAGGACTCCAAGGATTCCCCCAAGGAAAAGGACCCAGATCTGATCGGATACACCAAATGCTGCAATAACACTGTCGATACTGAAGGCAATGTCCATGATTTCAACGGAAAGCACAGTGCGCCAGAAGCCCATCGGCTTGTTTTTGACTTCCTCTTCATCATCTTTCTTATTTTTCTTGATGAAGTAGGAAACTGCGAGCCAGAGAAGATAAAGTCCGCCGGCAATCTTGATCCAGGTGATTTTGATGAGGAATACTCCGAGGCCGATAGCCAGGAAGCGGAATAGATAAGCACCCAGAATTCCGTAGAACAGGGCACGTTTCTGCTGCTCCTTCGGTAAATGCTTAACCATGACGGCAAGCACAAGGGCGTTATCCGCAGAAAGGAGGCCCTCAAGGATGATCAGTGTCCCGATGACTCCCCATGATGCAGGGTCAGATAAAACGGTCTTGATGGCATCCCAAGAGAAGAACGACCCATAACTTGATAATAAATCTTGAATGAATTCCATTTACCTTTTAATCTCCTTCATTATGAAACTTTTTTTCTTAGCAGCCGGAAGGTTTAGACCTCCAGGCCGTAATTGCGGCAGAGCGCGGCCAGGCCGCCGGAGAATCCGCTGCCGATTGCATTGAATTTCCAATCAGAGCCATGCTTATATAGTTCACAGATGACGACTGCTGTTTCAATGGAAAAATCCTCGCCAAGATCGTAGCGGAGAATTTCCTGGTTATCATCAGCATTCACAACCCGGACAAAGGCATTGGATACCTGGCCGAAGTTCTGTTTACGCGTTTCCGCGTCATGGATGGTTACGGCAATCCCAATCTTGCTCACATGAGAAGGCATCAGCGAGAAATCGACGATCATCTGCTCATCATCGCCGTCCCCTTCACCGGTCCGGTTATCGCCGGTATGCTCCACAGCGCCTGTTGGGCTTGTTAAATTATTATAAAAAATGAATTCCAGGTCATTCTGTACCTTGCCCTGTTCGTTGGCAAGGAATGCGGAAGCATCCAGGTCAAAATCAGCTCCGCCTGAATATTTGTTGGTGTCCCAGCCTAAACCGATAATGACCTTTGTCAGGCCTGGGTTCGTTTTAGTCAAATCAATCCGCTGGCCTTTGGATAATTGAATCGCCATAAAAGTCACCCTTTCTATTTACTCTGAAGATTGCTGTTTTCAATAAAGCGGAATTTGCACACGGCAAATTCCGCTAAAATACTGCTGATTGATATAAGAGATTATACGTTCAAGCCGAAGTCGCGAACAAGTGAAGCCAGTCCGCCCTGGTATCCGCTGCCGATTGCATTGAATTTCCACTCGCCGTTGTGGCGGTATAATTCACCGACCACTACTGCCGTCTCGATGGAGAAGTCTTCGCCAAGGTCATAACGGATCAATTCTTCGCCGTTAGCCGGGTTGAAAATGCGGGCGAATGCGTTGGAAACCTGCCCGAAGTTCTGGCTGCGCGCTTCAGCGTCATGGATGGTGATTGTGAAGGTAATCTTTTCGATATTGGCAGGAACCTGGGATAGGTTGATTTTCACCTGCTCATCATCGCCGTCTCCATCACCAGTCAGGTTGTCGCCTGTATGCTCTACTGCGCCATTTGCCCCTACCAGGTTGTTGAAGAAGATGAAGTCCTTCTCATTGTCACATTTGCCGGAAGCGTTCAATAGGAATACAGAAGAATCCAGGTCAAAGTCATGGCCGCCATCGTATTTGTTAACATCCCAGCCAAGTCCGACTACAATGTTCTGAAGTCCCGGATTTGATTTTGTAAGATCTACTTTTTGTCCTTTAGATAATGAAATAGCCATTATAATTCCCTCACTTTTATTTAAATTTTTTTGAATTAGCGGTAACGGTTAGCAATATCCCCGATTGAAAGGTCGCTCGTTCCCTGGCCGACAGCGGAGAACTTCCACTCTCCATTATGACGGTACAGCTCCCCAGGGAATAGAGAAGTAAGTCCTGAATAATCATCAGACAGATTATACTTGATTAATTCTTCTCCCGTGCTGCTGTTGAAGATGCGGATAAATGCATTCTGGATCATCCCAAAGTGCTGTTTTCTCTGCTTAGCCTGATAGATGTTCACCACAAACAGCAGCTTATGTACATCAGCAGGAACGCTGTTTAAGTCAACAACAATCTGCTCGTCATCGCCTTCGCCTGCACCGGTCAGGTTATCGCCGGTATGCTTGACGCTGCGGCATTTACTCGTCTTGTTGCCAAAATAGATCAGCTTCTTCTGGTCAGTCAGTTTGTCCTGATCGCTGAGCATAAGAACAGATGCATCACAATCCACATCAGCTCCCCCGCCCAGGAGTCCTCCAAACAGACCGCCTTTCTTCACAGGATCCCAGCCCAGGCCGACAGTAATATTGGTCAGTCCGGCACGGCCCTTTGTCAGGTCGATCTTTTGTCCCTTTTGCAATGAAATGGCCATATTGCACTCTCCCTTGTGTTTGGCATTCTTATCTTCTTAAATTCTATCATTTTGGAATTTACAGTTCCAATATATTACACGAAAAGCGCTCAGCCTTCCCTGCATGACTTCGCCTACTGTATACGGCTGGTCCTATAAAAGGTTTCAATTTTTTTTTTGGATGTCCGATTTTTTCACCGTTTTTTCACCGTTGGCGGATAAAGTAGCTATTGTAAGAGGAAACCAACGGGGAAAACACACCAAAACTTCACTATATCAGGAGGAATTCACATGAACAAAAAGAAGCTGGCTGGACTTATCATGACAGGCGCGCTGACGGCGGGAATCATTGGCGGGGCAGGTGTCTCCACATTCGCGGCAACGGAGTCAGGATCAGGACAGGACGCCAATCAGGCAGAAAATGCAAGGGCATCACTTACCAGTAAACAGAAGGCGGAAGCAGACAAGATTTTAAGCAGCCTGAAGGCAGACCTCGGCAAGCTGGGCGTGGGGCTTCCGGAAAAGGGAAAGAAATTTGGCGGACATAATGGCGGGCCTTTCGCTTCCCTCAGTGAGGCCAATAAGGAAAAAGCGCACACGATTATGGACCAGCTCAGGGATGGCAGGATCACGAAGGCTGCGGCGAAGGAACAATTGCAGAAACTTGGGGCGGACCTTCCGGAAAGAGGGAAAGGATTTGGCGGACGTGGCGGCGGACCTTTCGCTTCTCTCAGTGAGGCCAATAAGGAAAAAGCTCGCGATATCATGGAACAGCTGAAGGCTGGCAAAATTACCGAGGCGGCAGCGAAGGAGAAATTGCAGAAGCTTGGTGCCGACCTGCCGGAAGGTAAACGATTCGGCGGGCCTGATGGAGGACCTTTCGCTTCTCTCAGTGAGACCAATAAGGAAAAAGCTCGCGATATCATGAAACAGCTGAAGGACGGTAAGATCACAGAGGCGGCAGCGAAGGAGAAATTGCAGAAGCTTGGTGCCGACCTCCCGGAAGGTAAACGATTCGGCGGACCTTTCGCTTCACTCAGTGAGGAGAACAAAGAAAAGGCGCGCGATATCATAAAACAGTTGAAGGACGGTAAGATCACAGAGGCGGTGGCGAAAGAGAAATTGCAGAAGCTTGGCGCCGACCTGCCGCAAAAAGGCAAAGGCCTTGAAAAAGCACTGAACGGCCTGGATGCCGATACGAAGAAAAAAGCTCAGGCTTTAATTGACAAAGCTGAAAAGCAGCTGGCTGAGATGGGAATTGATCATATTCCATTCAAAGAATTTAAGAAAGCCGAATAACAAATAAAGAAGCCCTCAGGCAGCCTATGCCTGAGGGTTCGTCTTTTATTTAGCGAGATAGCTCAATGCCATCTGCAGCTGCAGATCATGTTCTTCATCCTTCACATATTCCTGCACAGCTGCCACAAGGCCATCGGCCGTCCTGCCGTCGAGAATTCCTGTTTGTTTCAGGTCCTGCTGTGCCTGGAACGCCTTGACGGCAATTTCGGTCCGCAGATCGAAATATCCATCTTCGCGGCCTGTCTCAAAACCAAGGCTGTTCAGCATTTCCTGGGCATGCTTGATCTGCTCGTCGTTGCTGTCTCTTCCAAAAGGTTCCGAAACATCCAGAGGCTGCGAATGGAATGCATCCGGCTGGGCCACCTCAATGGTCGGATCTATGCCCTTTTTATGAATCCAATTTCCTTCAGGCGTCAGCCACTTATACAGAGTCAGCTTGATATTGCTGCCATCCTCCATCGGCACTGCCTGCTGGACGGTCCCTTTTCCGAAGGTGCGCTCGCCGATCAGCTGATAGCCTTCCGCTTCATGCAGCGCCCCTGCGAGGATTTCGGAAGCGGACGCGCTTCCTTTATCAATCAGGACGGCTACTCCGTACGGCTTTTCCTTCCCAAGCGTTGTAAAATACTTTTTGCGGTCACCATTCCGCTTTTGAATCTGGATATACGGCTTTTCCTTTGTCACGAATTCACCCAGAATGGCTTCAACCGATGAAAGCAGGCCGCCCGGATTTCCCCTTACATCAATCACAAGGCCCTTGATCTTTTTATTCTCAAGACTTGCGAGCTCTTTTTCAAAATCCTCGGCCGTATGCTCCGAGAAGGAAGTGAGGGCAATATAGCCTATCTTTTCCCCATTCTGCTCCTTCACCTTGGACGCCACCGTATGAATCGGAATCGTATCGCGTACCATTTTCACAACTATTGGATTGGAAACGCCCGGCCGCTTGATTTCAAGCTTCACCGCAGATCCCTTTTTGCCCCTGATTTTCAGCCGGGTATCATACAGATTCAGGCCCTCCACGCTGTCGCCGTTCACCTTAAGAATCTGGTCGCGCGGCTTCAGGCCGGCCTTCTCGGCAGGTGAATTTTTATACGGGGAAATGATGATGATCTTCCCGTCTTCCTCCCCGATTTCCGTACCGATACCTTCAAAAGATGAATCGAGTGCTTCATTAAATTGCTGAGCTGTTTCCTTATTCATATAGACCGAATACGGATCCTTTAAGGTAGACAGCATCCCCTGGATGGCTCCCTCCTCAAGCTTCTGACCCGTTACCTTCTCCACATAATTATCCTTTATCAGCTGATAGGCCTGATGGACCTTAACAAGGGCCTTCCCCTCAACAGCCGTACCGCTCTGCTGCTCCTTTTGGGGCTCTTTGCCCCATAATTCCCCGCCTCCATACTTCACTCCGCCATACACACCGCCCGCTGCCCCAACAGTCAGCGAAACGGCAGCCGTCAGCGGCACTATCCACTTTTTAGCCATACAAAGCTCCTCTCTCACATCCTAACGAATCTGGTACTTGTCCTTAGTTATATATGAAAGGGGGCTGGGTTTTATGAACAGGTTTGGGGCGGGAGAAACCGAAATGGTTGGCGGCTGTAAATAAAACCGAGCCGGGGAGGGATTGATGCTGCTAGGGCCGGATTTGGGGGGAGCCGGTAAGAATATGTTCTAAAGGAACGATTAGAACCAAAATCGGATGGGATTTCAGCAGAAATGGTTCTAAATGAATGATTAGAACCAAAACCAGATGAGTTCCGGGAAGAATATGTTCTAAAGGAACGATTAGAACCAAAATCGGATGGGATATGAGCAGATTTGGTTTTAAATGAATGATTAGAACCAAAACCAGATGAGTTCCGGGAAGAATATGTTCTAAAGGAACGATTAGAACCAGAATCGGATGGGATTTGAGCAGATTTGGTTCTAAATGAATGATTAGAACCAAAACCAGATGAGTTCCAGGAAGAATATGTTCTAAAGGAACGATTAGAACCAAAATCGGATGGGATTTGAGCAGATTTGGTTCTAAATGAATGATTAGAACCAAAACCAGATGAGTTCCAGGAAGAATATGTTCTAAAGGCACGATTAGAACCAGAATCGGATGGGATTTGAGCAGATTTGGTTCTAAATGAATGATTAGAACCAAAACCAGATGAGTTCCGGGAAGAATATGTTCTAAAGGAACGATTAGAACCAGAATCGGATGGGATTTGAGCAGAGATTTTGGTTCTAAATGATTGATTAGAACCAAAACTAGATGGAATCCGGGAAGAATATGTTCTAAAGGAACGATTAGAACCAGAATCGGATGGGATTTGAGCAGATTTGGTTCTAAATGAATGATTAGAACCAAAACCAGATGAGTTCCGGGAAGAATATGTTCTAAAGGAACGATTAGAACCAGAATCGGATGGGATTTGAGCAGATTTGGTTCTAAATGAATGATTACATCCAAAACTGGATCAAATCAGGGAGGAAAAGGTTCTAAAGGAGCGATTAGAACCAGAATCGGATGGGATTTCAGCAGAAATGGTTCTAAATGAATGATTAGAACCAAAACCAGATGAGTTCCGGGATGAATATGTTCTAAAGGAACGATTAGAACCAGAATCGGATGGGATTTGAGCAGATTTGGTTCTAAATGAATGATTATAACCAAAACTGGATCAAATCAGGGAGGAAAAGGTTCTAAAGGAGCGATTAGAACCAAAATCGGATGGGATTTGAGCGGATTTGGTTCTAAATGAATGATTAGAACCAAAACTGGATCAAATCAGGGAGGAAAAGGTTCTAAAGGAGCGATTAGAACCAAAATTGGTTGGGATTCAAGGAGAAATAATCTTAAATGAATGCCCTGTGCATTCACCCCGGGTGGTTTTACCCGCATAAAGACCTGCCGCTTCCTTTTTCAGTTACACAACGGCTGCTGCATTTGTCAAAAAATTCTATATATACTATAATATTGTAAAAGCAGCAGCTTTTTAGACAAAGGGGGAGTTCTCCATGTTCTGGCCGTTTATCATAATCATTACGCTATTTTTGATTGTGCAGTTTTTAAGGCCTGCGCCTGCCCGCACCCATGAGTTATACGAAACTGATCCGGATCGGATTGTTGAGACTGAACGTGCAAAAACGAATACCCCGTTTAATGGATAAATAGAAAGGGTGAGGCTCCCATAATGGAGCCTCACCCTTTTTCATATTATACCTTCAGGAACTTCCTCACAGACATCATACTTCCCCAGACACCGATGACGGCGCCGAGTGCAAGCAGGATGAGAGAAACCTGCCAGATGAACGGATTTACTTCCAGCAATTCTACGAACTTGATCTGGATCCGAGGTGAAACGAAATCATAGATATAGTGGTAGGCGGCCGCGATGAACGCAACCGGGACTACAGCCCCAAGGACTCCGAGCCAGGCTCCCTCAAGGAAGAACGGCCAGCGGATGAAGCTGTTGGTGGCTCCTACTAATCTCATGATCTCAATTTCTTTTCTTCTGGCAACAATTGTAATCTTAATGGTGTTTGAAATGAGGAACATTGCGGTAAATAATAATCCAAGGATTAAAACAATCCCGATATTACGGGCAACGCTGACCACATCAAACAATTTCTCTACATAACCCTGTCCGTATTTCACGCCTGATACAGACGGATATTTTTCAACGGCCTTCGCTGTTTTGATAACATCAGCCGGTTCTTTCGTTTTGACTACATATACATCGTTAAGCGGATTGTCCTGTTCAAACAGTTCGAATGTCTTGCCGTCTTCGCCAAGCTCTTGGATCAGATTGTTCAGCTCTTTTTCCTTTGGAGAAAAAGTGACGGTACTGACTTCAGGGATCTGTTCGAGTTTCTGTCCGACTAGCTTCTTATTATTTTCGTCTGCGGCTGAATCCAAGTGAACGCGGATCTCTACGTCTTTCTGGACGTTTTCAGCTATATGGTTCAAGTTCATCATCACTACAAAGAATACACCGACTAAAAGAAGGGTTACGGTTACGGCACTGATGGATGCAAAAGTCATCCAGCCATTCCGCGTGAGATTCTTCCCGCTCTCCCTAAAATGGCGGCGAATGGTTCTAAAGCTCATATCCGTATTCACCTCGCTGTTCATCCCGCACAATTTTCCCATTTTCAATGGCTATTACACGGCGTTTCAGATTATTGACTATATCACGGTTATGCGTGGCCATCACGACAGTAGTACCGCGGGTATTGATTTCCTCAAGGATGTTCATGATCTCCCAGGAAGTTTCCGGATCCAGGTTCCCAGTCGGCTCGTCCGCAATGACGACCTGCGGGGAATTGACGATGCTTCTCGCAATGGAAACACGCTGCTGCTCACCGCCGGAAAGCTCGGTCGGAACCATGCGTGCCTTATGCTTCAGCCCAACAAGGTCAAGGACCTCCATTACCCGTCTCTTGATCTCTTTTGGATGCTCTTCAATTACTTCCATGGCAAACGCTACGTTCTCGAAAACGGTAAGCGTAGGCAGAAGCTTATAATCCTGGAATACAACGCCGAGATTACGGCGGAACAATGGAACCTTCGTGGTGCGGAGCTTAGCCAGCTGTACCCCATTCACAACGATGGAGCCGGCAGTCGGCTTTTCTTCTCTGAACATCATTTTTATAAAAGTAGATTTACCTGCACCACTCGGCCCTACTACATAAACGAATTCGCCTTTATTGATCTTGACGTTGATCCCGTTTATGGCAGTGACGCCGTTTGGATAAGTCTTGTACACATTTGACATTTCAATCATGTAAATCACCCGGCCTTTTAGTTTAAAGATTTATTATAAAATTCACCTGAATGGATTGGATGTTGCCAAACAACAAAAAACGACAAAATAAAAGAAAAAGCCACCCTTTTCTTCTTTTGCCTCAAAACATTATAACACTCCTCCATATAAGTTTTAAGGATAATTATGTTACAGTTTCATTTCATTCAAGATACACAGCCCTTGTTGTCATGATTAGAATGGCCTGTTTATTACGTTCTTCCCTGCAGGAAAATGAGACTAAAATTGATAAATGATAAGGATTATTTATGCGGAGCCATAAACATTAAATCATTCCTTTATTGCATCAAGCCGGTTAGCATAGGCAGTACCTGATATTTTGGGGGGATTAGTATGGATGAAGAGATACAGTTCAGACAGGCAGCGGCTGAAGATCTGGACAGCATTGTGGCTATGCTTGCCGATGATGTTTTAGGAAGCAGGCGAGAGCGCTATGAGCAGCCGCTTCCTGAAAGCTACAGGCAGGCGTTTGCAGCCATTGCAGCTGACCCAAATAATGAGCTGGTGGTTGCTGTAGACGGTAAGGAAGTAGTGGGGATACAGCAAATTACGTTCACTCCGTATATCACGCATCAGGGCGGGTGGAGAGCCACTATTGAAGGGGTGCGGACTGCAGCTTCAGCAAGAGGGAAAGGCGTCGGAAGCGCACTTATCAAGTGGGCTGTCCAGCGCGCAGAGGAACGCGGCTGTCATCTGGTGCAGCTGACAACCGATAAAGAGAGACCGGATGCTTTGCGGTTTTATGAACGGCTGGGGTTTAAAGCGACGCATGAGGGTTTGAAACTTAAACTGTAATGGAACATGCAAAAACGCCAGGCTATGTCCCGGCGTTTTTGCATGTTATGTGTTTTCAGTAAATTATTTAAGATTCTTTTTAAGTTCCTCTGCCGGCAGAGTATTGTGTACACTGAGCGGCGCCGGCTCAAGGATTGGCTTAGAACCTTCGATGCGGGGTTCTTCATATTTGTATTCGCCCTGTCCATCAAGGCTTGGTCCGCTTGCCCAGCGGCCGGCTGCTGCCTCGTCGCCCTGTGAGAAGTTATATAGGGTGTACGCGATATCTGTCCGCTCTTTTTCACGCGGGAAGGTACTTGGAACGAGCAGGCCTTCTGCTTCTTCAAGCTCGGCAATGGCAGCTGCCCACTGATTTTGGTGATAGGAGTCACGCGCGATTAATACAGACAGCATGTCCTTGACTCCGCGGTCATCACTCATTTCATACAGCCTTACCGCCTGGAGGCGTCCCTGGGATTCAGCATTCAGGTTGGCACGGAAATCCGCAAGCAGGTTGCCGCTTGAAATAATATATCCTCCCTGCCATGGGTTGCCGACAGAATCAGATGGGCGTGCACCAAGACCTGATACAATAGCATGCTGCGGATTCATCCCGCCCATGATGTTCCCGATGATAGGATCCTTCGCAGCCGCTTCCTGATCTTTTAAAGGAGCTTTGTCCAATAGTCTTGCTACCATGGTTGCCAGCATTTCAATGTGGCCGATTTCCTCTGTTCCGATATCTAAAAGCAAATCCTTATACTTTTCGTTTCCGCGTACGCTCCAGCCTTGAAACAGATATTGCATGGCAACAGACATTTCTCCAAACTGGCCGCCAATCAGCTCCTGCAGTTTTTTTGCATACAACGGATCCGGCCTTTCGGGCCTCGCTTCGAATTGTAGTTCTTTTACATGATGGAACATTCAAAAACCTCCCTGGTTTTTTTTGTCCGGGCTTAGCGCCCTTCGTCTCCTTTTTACCCCAGAGGATTCCTGCAAAACTATTATTTGGATATTCGTGCCAAATAATAAAAAAAGCATCCCCATTACCAGGAATGCTTCTTTCAGGCTTATTTCTTTGATGCCAGCCACTCTGCAACTGCTTTGGCATCCTCGCCTTTAAGGATATTGCCGGGCATTTGCCCTTTGCCATTTTTGATGATTCCTTCAATTTCTTCCTGTGAGTGCTCCGCCCCGACATTGGTCAGTTTAGGGCCGAAACCGCCTTCAAGCTTCTCACCATGGCAGCTAGAGCAGCTCCGCTGAAACAGCTTTTCGCCGTTAGAAGAAGTTCCTGATGTTTCTTCAGAGGACTTTCCGCCGTCTTTCTTTTCACCTGCATTGTCACCGCCGCCGCAGGCAGTCAGGATTAAGCTTGTCCCAAGCAATACGGTCATCAGCTTTTTTTTCATTATCATTCGCTCCTTGGATGGGTGTGCCCCCAAAATTTATACAGGAGGCCACAAAAAGGTCCTCCCGGCTTTCAGGCACGTTCATCTTCCATTATACCTTGCTCACACTCTTTTAAAACCCTCACCCAGCACCTCTGATGCATCCATGACCACAACAAAGGCATTCGGGTCAATGCTTTTCACCAGCAGTTTCAGCTTGATGAATTCTGTCTGATCCACTACGCACATCAGCACAGGCCGCTCGTCATCTGTATAGCCGCCCATTCCTGACAGTTTTGTTACGCCGCGGTCGATTTCATGGATGATGCCGCGGCGGACTTCCGCTTCTTTGGCTGTGATGACCATGGCCATCTTCGATCGTCCGATCCCGACCTGTACGAGATCGATTGTCTTGCTCGTCACATAAAGCCCGATCAAGGCATAAAGGCCGCGTTCAATATCAAAGAAAATGGCAGCCGCAAGGACGATCATTCCATCGATGATAGCGACACATGTCCCAAGGCTGAGACCTGTATATTTATTGATAATCTGAGCCGCAAGATCTGTACCGCCGGTCGAGGCTCCGCCGCGGAACACCACACCAAGCCCCAGGCCGACGCCGATGCCGCCGAACAATGAACCAAGCAGCGGATCTGTCGTCCATGGCTCCCAATCGCTCGTCAGGAAGACCACGAACGGAAGAAAGACCGTCCCGATCAGCGTCTTCGCTCCAAACTGTGCACCCAAGAAAATCAGGCCGGCAATGAACAGCGGCACATTGAACGCCCACTGCACATAAGCGGGTTCCCAGCCAAGAAGCGCATGAAGAATCGTACTGATCCCGCTCACACCGCCGGACGCAATCTTATTTGGAAGCAAAAACACATTAAACGCAATCGCCACCACCGCAGAACCAAACAGCACATATCCAATCTCCAAAAGCTTACCCAAAACCGGGTGCGAAACCTCCGTACCCCTTCTCCTCCGCATACCACATATCCTCCATCATCTATTACAAATAGTATCCATTCAAATCCACAAAACATACTATACCACGCCCCAATGGGGACTGTCCCCTATTCCCCGACAATGGAACACCCGGATACTCAACAACCATTAGGGGGACAGGCCCCATTTCCCGGTCTAAAAAGCTTGGTACGCCGCTGTTCCGCCGGGTGCCAGCCCCTATTTCCCAAGATCCGAACCCCCGGCAGTACTGAACGGAGGAGGGACAGTCCCCCTTTTCCCGGTGAAAACACAAAGAACCGGATGGCTGGCCGCCATCCGGTTCCGCTTGTCATATTTTTTATTGTCTTCGCTCAAAGGTTTTGCATGCTGTTTCTTCAACTGTATCAGCATCGTTATCATCCAGGCCCACGACATAAATAGAGTCAGCAACACATTGATTTCCCTCAGCCCAGTACGTGCACTTCTCAACGTTACACAACACTTCGAGTTTCATAAAATGCATCCTCCTCTTTATCGTTTAATCCATATATCCCCGGATTTGGAAGCTGCTAAACAATTTATTAAGCCCGTCTTTAACAAAAGCAAGCCAACAATTTCAGGAACTTACCGTATCGCCTTAGATAGGCTGTTCAAGGCTTTCTCTTCTCCGCAAAATGAATGCCTGCTGCAGCCGATACCCCAATCGCAATCCCGATCGCAACATGCTCAATTTATATTACAATTACCACACCAGCAATGATTCCCCGCACTACTACCATGCCTTCAGAACCTGGACCATCATTCGGATTTCCCATTACTGAATCGCTCCCCTTTAGCAGGGTTATATCATAATCCCCGGTAAATATGAAACACGGGGTAGACACTCCTTTGATGGGGGACAGTCCCCTATTTCCCAAAGCTGGAACACCCGGCCGCTCACAATCCATGAGGGGGACAGTCCCCCATTTCCCGCCCTCACGAAAAAAAGAAACGGGCAGCTGCCCGTTTCTCGGTTGGTTATGCAAGTTTTGAACGCAGATAGGCATCGATGAAGGAGTCGAGGTCTCCGTCCATGACTCCCTGGATGTTGCCGGATTCGTTTCCGGTCCGGTGGTCTTTGACCATTGAGTATGGATGGAAGACGTAGGAGCGGATCTGGCTGCCCCAGCCGATTTCCTTTTGTTCGCCGCGGATTTCGTCAAGCTCGGCCTGCTGCTGTTCGATTTCACGCTGATAGAGTTTGGCTTTCAGCATTTTCATGGCCTGCTCGCGGTTTTTAATCTGTGAACGCTCAGACTGGCAGGTCACGACGACACCGGTTGGCGTGTGTGTGATACGGACGGCGGAGTCTGTTGTATTGATATGCTGTCCGCCGGCACCGCTCGCACGGTACGTATCGATCTTCAGATCCTCAGTCCGCACTTCGATTTCAATTTCATTATTGAATTCAGGCATAACCTCACATGACACAAAGGACGTGTGGCGGCGGCCTGAGGAATCGAAAGGAGAAATACGGACAAGGCGGTGAACTCCTTTTTCCGCTTTTAGATAGCCATACGCATTATGGCCTTTGATCAGAAGCGTCACACTCTTGATTCCAGCCTCATCGCCCGGCAGGTAATCCAGTGTCTCCACCTTGAAGCCTTTCTTCTCAGCCCAGCGTGTATACATGCGGAGCAGCAAAGAACCCCAGTCCTGGGACTCAGTCCCGCCGGCACCTGGATGAAGCTCAAGGATTGCGTTGTTTTTGTCATGTTCTTCACTGAGCAGCAGCTGCAGCTCAAACTGATTCAGCTGCTCAGTAAGCTCTGTCAATTCAGACTCCAGCTCCGTCCGGAGCTCTTCGTCTTCCTCTTCCTTCACAAGCTCAAATGTCAGGTCTAGATTTTCATACGTCTCGAACATTTCGTTGAACTGAACGACCGCATCCTTAAGGCCGTTCACTTCATTGATGACTCCCTGGGCTTTCTGCTGGTCGTTCCAAAAGTCGGGGTGGGACATTTCATTTTCTAGCTGGGCAATGCGGGCTTCCTTCTCTTCTAAGTCAAAGAGACCCCCTAAAGTCCGCTAATTTCTTAGCTGTTTTCTCAAGCTCGTTACGAATTTCTGATAATTCCATGCCTGACGCACCTCTTTTTTAAAATTTATCATATATAAAGATTCGGTTTATTATAGTAAAAATCTATTATAACGTGTTGGATCGCTTGTTACAAACAGGAAAAAGGCGGTAAACCATGAAAGCTTACCGTCTCTTGCCCAGTTCCTTATTGCAGCTGCCCGTGGCAGTTCTTAAACTTCTTGCCGCTTCCGCATGGACACGGATCGTTGCGCCCGACATCCGCCTTTTTGCGGGAAGGCTGACGTTTAGAGGTTTCGCTGTCTGTTTTAGGATTGACAGCCTGTCCCTGTGCAACCTCCTGGCGCTCGAGGTTATTGCGGATCTCAGCTTTCATGATGTATTTCGCCACATCATCCTCGATCGCCGCAATCATGGCGTCAAACAGCGCGAGTCCTTCCTCCTGATACTCGCGGAGCGGGTCAATCTGGCCATAGGCACGAAGATGGATTCCCTCGCGGAGCTGTTCCATCGTGTCAATATGGTCCATCCATTTGCTGTCAACCGCACGAAGCACGATGACCTTCTCAAACTCGCGCATCTGCTCGTCTGTCAGCTGTTCTTCCTTCTCATCATAGCGGGCCTTGATCTTCTCTAGGATCAGCTCCTGCATTTCATCAGGATCCATACCCCTCAGATCGTCCTCGGCAATATCGCCTTCCTGCAGAAGGTTTCCGTTGATATAGTCGATCAGCCCTGTAAAGTTCCATTCCTCTTCATCCTCATGAGGGGAAATGAACGCCTCAAAGTTCCGGGCAAGGGAAGTCTTGACCATCCGCTCGACGATATCACGCAGATTCTCGCTTTCAAGCACTTCATTTCTCTGCGCATAAATGATCTCACGCTGCTGGCGGAGAACATCATCATACTGAAGCAGCTGCTTACGGGCATCAAAGTTATTGCCTTCAACACGCTTCTGTGCAGATTCAACCGCTCTTGTAACCATTTTGCTCTGGATCGGCTGAGAATCATCCATGCCGAGGCGCGCCATCAGGTTTTTCATATTATCTGAACCGAACCGGCGCATCAATTCATCCTCCATGGAAAGATAGAACTGAGTCACACCCGGGTCTCCCTGACGTCCGGAACGTCCGCGGAGCTGATTATCGATCCGTCTGCTCTCATGGCGTTCTGTACCGACAACCGCAAGGCCGCCGAGTTCCTTCACGCCTTCGCCAAGCTTGATATCTGTACCGCGTCCCGCCATGTTTGTGGCGATAGTCACAGCACCCTGCTCACCGGCATGGGCGATGATTTCCGCCTCGCGTCCATGATTCTTCGCGTTCAGGACATTATGTTTTACACCTTTTCGTGTCAAAAGGGAAGAAATCAATTCAGATGTTTCAATCGCTACCGTACCGACAAGCACCGGCTGGCCCTTTGCATAGCGTTCCGCGATTTCCTCAACCACCGCATTGAATTTCCCTTCCATCGAAGCATAAATCAAATCGGCGCGGTCATCCCGGACAATGTCACGGTTCGTCGGGATCGCAATTACCTGCATATTATAGATGTTGCGGAATTCTTCTTCCTCTGTCTTCGCTGTACCGGTCATCCCCGAAAGCTTCTCATACATCCGGAAATAGTTCTGGAAAGTGATCGTCGCAAGCGTCATGCTTTCATTCTGGATTTCCACGCCTTCCTTGGCTTCAATAGCCTGGTGGAGTCCGTCACTGTAGCGGCGTCCCTTCATAAGCCGGCCGGTGAATTGGTCGACGATGACAATTTCCCCGTCCTGAACCACATAATCCACATCAAGCTGCATGCTGTTATGCGCCTTCAAGGCCTGATTGATATGGTGATTCAGTGTTACATGGGAAATATCGAATAAGTTATCAATGCCAAATGCGCGCTCAGCCTTTGTAATTCCATCCTCAGTCAGCTGCACGCCCTTGGTCTTCTCATCATAATTAAAATCAACATCCTTCTTCATCGTGCGGACGAACGCATTCGCCTGGATGTAAAGCACATTCGATTTTTCGGCCGTACCTGAAATGATCAGCGGCGTACGCGCCTCATCAATCAGGATCGAATCGACTTCATCGATGACGGCATAATAAAGCGGGCGCTGTACTTTCTGTTCCGTGTAAAGCACCATATTGTCACGCAGATAGTCAAAGCCAAGCTCATTGTTTGTGCTGTAGGTAATATCGGCAGCGTATGCTTCCTGCTTTTCTTCCTTCGTCATGCTGTTCAGGTTCAGCCCGACAGACAGACCTAAGAAATTGTACAGCTCGCCCATTTCCGTCGCATCACGGCTGGCCAGGTATTCATTCACTGTCACCACATGCACGCCTTTGCCTGTGATGGCATTCAGATAAACAGGCATGGTGGAAGTAAGGGTCTTACCTTCACCGGTTTTCATCTCGGAAATATTACCGTCATGCAGCGAGACACCGCCCATCAGCTGGACGCGGAATGGATACATCCCAAGCACGCGGCGGGAAGCCTCGCGGACAACCGCAAATGCTTCAGGAAGCATGCTGTCAAGCTTCTCGCCCTTTTGGAAGCGCGCCTTGAACTCCTCCGTCTTGGCTCTCAGATCAGCATCTGACAGACGCTCCATATCCGATGCCAGTGCTTCTATTTGATCCGCCTGTTTCTCCAGGCGTTTTACTTCACGTTTATTCTGGTCAAACACTTTATTTAAAATCCCCAGCATGAAAAGCGCTCCTCTTTTATAAAAGTAAATGAGCCCAGGCATTCGGGCATCCCTTGATGAAAATATTTAATAAGAAAGAATTCGCCAAGAAACAGGAATATCCTTTACTAAACTTCATAGATACTATCTCTAATTTTACCACTTCTGATTCAGTGGTACAACTTAACGCAAAATAAGTCCTTTTCCCCTGTGAAAAAGTCATAAAAGCACTAGGTAATTGGCAAAAATTATAGTACTATAAATTATATAAATCATCTGGTATACAACTAATTATTTCTAATATATAAAAAAAGCCTTCAGGATGTGAGATTCATGATGATCGGAGACCGCGTTAAAAATATCAGAAAAGAAAAAAGAATGTCCATGTCCGAGTTAGCGGAGAAGGCAGGCGTGGCGAAGTCTTACTTAAGCGCACTGGAACGCAATCTTCAGTCCAATCCGTCCATTCAATTTCTGGAAAAAATTGCGGGAGTTCTCCAGGTTCCCCTGGATTATCTGTTATATGATTATCCTGACAAGGAGACCCTCGATGCCGACTGGATGAAAATTGTCCAGGAAGCCATGAATTCAGGGGTGTCAAAGGATCAATTCCGGGAGTTTATCGAATTTAATAAATGGAGAGCAAATCGAGATTAGGGGCAAGATGCGTATGCATCTTGTTTTTTTGTGCAGAAGCACAGGAGGATGCATCATGACCCTTACAAAGGCAGCCTGAAGCTCAGGCTGTCTTTGTAAGGGCAGGTTTTGGACTCAAGATCTTTCGGATCACATTAAATCACTTTCGCCTTTTCCTGAGTTATCCTGATGAATTCACGAACTTCTTCTTTCTCTATTCCCAGCTTTTTTGCCTGAAGGAGCAGCTCTACCCATTCCTGGTCCAACTCGTGATTTATGATTTTTGACATCAAACCTATAACCCTCCCAAAATACCTGTGTATTTCAGGCAGCCCGGCCGTCGTAGCAGACAGCTGCCTTAGACCCGTGACTTTGCGTCCCTGCTTTTCAACAGGTTTGCCTTTTTCTGCCTATCAGATGAATAAGTACATTATATCGAAGGATTACTTTGAAATTTGTTGTTTTCTGTCAGTTAATTTTAGAATTTTCAATCTTTTTCCTGCAAAAACCTCCAAATTGGGAGGAAATAGGCGGTTAAAATAGGTTTTTCAATCGGATGATTACAAAATTCTTTTACTTTTATTTTTCTCTGAGCCAAGAACAGGAAAGCGGCGGAATCCGGCTTCTGCCTTTTCTAGGGCTACGGCATCAAACAGCCGCTGATTGGTCAGATCCGTCCCGCAGACCGGACATAGCCAGCTCCCTGACTCTGAACAGCTGAATGACGGCCGATGGCATTTATAGCAATTTTTCCGATACACGTCTGTCCCTCCTGCCTGAACTTTACTCTTCCTGTTCTTTTTACTTTCTTCCTGAATGGCTGCCTTCATGCGCTGTTCGCCGGAAGCTGATAGAAACCACTGGACGTTCGTTTTAAAGAACGATATAGTTTTAGTATAGTTCACAAGCACCAGGGATTTAAATCCTTGAAATAGATTGAATTTTCTTGATAAAGAACGTTTTTCATTCTTTATCTGGCAATCTCTCTGTTTTTCTTAGGATATTAATTTTTTATAGAACATTTCGTTCTGTATAATAAACAAAAAGGGCAAAAAAGGGGCTAATAACCTATGATTTCAGAAAACTGCAGGCGCCTGCGGCAGGAAAGAGGATATTCGCTTGGCCAGCTGGCTGAAATGACTGGGATTTCCAAGTCTTATTTGTGTTATATAGAAAAGGGAGATCAGCAGAATCCGTCCATAAAAGTATTGACGAAGATTGCCAGGGCGCTTGGCTGCAGCGTGGATGAATTAACAGGAGAAGCCACGGGTGAAGCCTCCCTTGATAAGGAATGGGTGGATTTGATTATCCAAGCGCGTAAACAGGGAATGAGCAAAGAGGAATTTAAGCTGTGGCTGGAGTTCAGTTTATTCCGAAAGGTACATGACAGCGGCAGGGAAAAATAGATGAGACACTAGAAAAGCCTGGCTCCCCAAGGGAACCAGGCTTTTCTATCATTCTATTTAACTCGGTTCAATCAGCCCATACCTGCCGTCGTTCCGCTTATACACGACATTCGTTACATTTGTCTCGGCATTCGTGAAGACGAAGAAGCTGTGGCCGAGCATATTCATCTGAAGGATGGCTTCCTCGCTGTCCATCGGCTTCAGGTCGAAGCGCTTGTTACGGACAACTTCGAGGTCATTGTCTTCTTCAAGATCCACGACCGCCGCACTTGCTTCGGCTTCGCTTTCCCTTGATACGAACATATCCTGGATGCCGCCTTTTTCGCGGACCTTCCGGTTGACCTTCGTTTTATGCTTGCGGATCTGCCGCTCTAATTTATCAGTAATCAGGTCGATGGCTGCATACATATCGCCGTTTGATTCCTCAGCCCGGAGGACCAGGTCGGACATCGGGATGGTCACCTCAACCTTGGTGGATTTATCATTATACACCTTTAAATTAACATGCACATTTGCATTTGGAGTGTCATTAAAATACCTCTCTAACTTGCCAATCTTCTTCTCTACATAATCCCGCAAAGCTTGAGTTACTTCAATGTTTTCACCACGAACGTTATAATTCATAGATGAATCCTCCTTTATTAAGGTATACCTATAAGTTCTACGATACCCTTTACAAATCCTTCATAAACTAATAAAAAATTTGTCGAAATTATGTAGTTTCTTCCAAAGTTTAGATAGATGAAAGGGTTATATTCATTATAATTAAGGAGTTGTTCAAAAATGCCGGATAAAAGAACTATTTTTTCGAATGTCGAATTTCCTTTATTCAATCCGGTTGACCACCATAATAAAAGGCCCTCCTGCTTTCACGGAGAGCCTTCATTTTTTTATTTTTGAACCTTTACAGTCGTACTTCCAATTACTAAATACCCGTTTACTTCACTCCGAAGTTCCACTCTTACTTCTGAAGCGTTCCAGTCGAAATCTGATCGTTCAAATTTGAACTGGCCGTTTTTCGCTTGGTTGTAATATCCATTATTGCTGTTTAGAGCTTTTACTTTGTTAAGTGCAGTACGGTCTAAATTCATTTGGCCGTTCACTCCGGCAGGAAGCTCTGCTCTCACGGTAAATATTCCTTTGTTGCCTTTGATTACCTTTGGCGTTACTTCTATTTCTGCCCCTATATAAACTGACAGCGTGTATTTTTTCAGTGCAGCATTTCCCGCTTCATCTGAAGCTGAAATGATTATTTCATACTTACCCGGCTTATTAAAGGAAATCTCCTCTCCTTTTTGAAGGCTGCGGACTGCAGCTGCTCCAGGCTCAAGAATGGTCAATTTCTGTTCTTTAACCCCTGATAGCTCATCCGTTACCGTATAGGATGGGGTTAGTCTGCTGCCGAGTTCATAAAGCCCCTCCAGTTCAGCAGTAATGTCAGGAGCCGATTTATCAATTTTGACCACAGCTGTTTGAACTTCTTCTTTGTTTCCTGCCTGATCTACGGAGTAGTAAGAAATTTTGTGAATCCCTTCAGCAGTAATATTGGAGTCATCGCCGGAAATATATGGCGAGCCGTCAATAGAATAATAGGTTTTCTCTATTCCGCTGTGCTGGTCAACACCTGACAGAACGATCTGGAAGTTTTCTTTAATCCATATGTCAGGTGCGTTATCGCCAGTCGACGGTGCGGTTTTATCCACTTTTACTTCGATTGAACGGGCACTCTCTTTATTGCCTGCTAGATCTATAGAATAGAACGAGACGGTATGGATTCCTTCTTCCTTCACAATAAGACTGCTACCCTCTATATAATCTTCTCCATCAACCGAATAGAAGGTTTTAGCCGTTCCGCTTCCATTGTCTGCTGGCAGCAGTTTTACTTCAGCATCACTATTTACCCATCCATCTGGAACGTCAGCTGATGTCACCGGAGCTGTCATATCAATTTTTACTGTAGTTGTTTTTGGATCTTCTTTGTTTCCTGCCTCATCAGCTGAATAATAAGAAACGGTATGAACCCCCTCCTCATTAATTGCGATGTTTGTACCTTCTTTATATTCAGAGCCATCAATAGAATAGAAGGTCTTCACTGTGCCGGACAGATTATCATGAGTATGAAGCACAATCTGCGCTCCCTCGTTCAGCCAGCCATTTTCTACATCGGCTTCTGTAACCGGTGCAGTTTTATCGATTTTTACTGCTAGAGTTTTTACAGCCTCTTTATTACCAGCTTTATCTACTGAATAATACTCTATGCTATTGATGCCTTCCGAGCTGATCAGCAGGACATCGCCTTTTTCATACTCTGAGCCGTTCATAGAGAAATACGTAGCCGACACTCCGCTCTGTTCGTCAGAAGCACTGAAATGAACCTCTGCGTCTGTATTTACCCAGCCTTCAGGCCCGCTCACCGAGGTTACTGGAGAAAGGCTGTCTATTTTAACAGTGATCGTCGCTGCGTTTTCCTTATTGCCGGCATGATCCACCGAGTAGAAAGAAATTTCATTTGTTCCGTTTTTATCAATTATTAGTGAATTTCCCGCTTTGAAATCAGAGCCATTCACTGAATAAAAGGTTTCAGCTGTTCCGCTATTGTCGTCAACGGAGGAGAATACAAGCTCCTTTTGACCCTTTTGCCATCCCTCAGGTTCAATAACGCTTGTTACAGGCGCCGTCTTATCGATCTTTATATATATCGTTTTGGGCTGTTCCTGGTTCCCTGCTTTATCAATAGAATAATAGGCCACCTTCGTAACGCCTTCACGTTCAATTGAAACGGCAGTTCCTTCCGCATAAGGGCCTTCTCCTACGGAATAGTAGGTTTTGGCTACTCCCGTTTCATTATCAGAAGCAGTTAAAGTAACCGTCTGGTTTTGGGCGGTCCACTCTGTGACAGCTTCCGCTTTAGTGACAGGAGCTTCAGTATCGATAATCAGCTTGGCCATCACCACATTTGATGGTTCAGATTCACCAAATGAATTACTGAAGGATGTTACATAATATTCATGGTTTCTATATGTTAAATTTTGCAGCGTGTAGGACAGATTATTTATATTTTTGGCAATCAATACTGGTTTTCCGTCTACCACTTCATAAATATTATAGCCGTTCGCATAGGTAGCAAAGCTCCAGCTGATCCGGGCGCTCGCTGCCCCGGTCACTGCTGCTGACGCTGCCGGCGGCTGCATGATTGGATATACAATCGTTTCGTTCAACTGAGCTGAAACAGCCGATTCACCAAACCTAGTGTTATAGGCTGTTACTACGAAGGAATGAGTTTCTTCGGTCAGGTTATATACCTTATAAGTCAGTGCCGTTCCTTTGTAGAGAAGTTCACGCCCAGCATCTGTAACCTTATAAATTCTGTACTCATTTGCCCAATTCACGGAATTCCAGGTCAATGTCATATTATTGGCGTTGAACACGGTTCCCTTCAGTTCCGGCGACGGGACAACCGGCCATGTCAAAGCAAAAGCGATGGACGAAACTTCTGGCGATTCACCAAAGCGGTCGCTATAGGACGTCACTTCATAGCTGTAATTACCTTCAGGCATGTTCACAAATGTATTTGCTGTACCAGCTAAGGTTTTTACCAGCTTCCGTTCTCCGCCTGCTATTTGATAGATTCTATACCCCGATGCAAATGTGGCTGCCGTCCATCTTAAAGTAATATCATTTCCGTTTACAATCGTTTGGGTAAGATTTGCCGGCGCCTGCATAACTGGAAACACAAGTGTAAATGCAGCCGGGCTGCTTGCAGCAGATTCACCAAAGCGGTCGCTGTAGGCAGTCACTGTAAATTCATAATCGGCTTCAGGCATGTTTGTGAAAGTGGACGAAGTACTTGCAACTGTTCTTTTTAGTATTTTTTCTCCATTCACAATTTGATAGATTTTATAGCCCGAAGCATACGTTACAGCATTCCACTTCAGGGTGATATCATTGCCGGATGTTATAGTGTGCGTGAAATTTGCCGGTGCCTGCAAGTCCGGCTTGGACAGATCAACAGTGATCCGCGCTGCCTCAGCAGACTCACCATATCGTGTGCTCACTGAAGTCACATCAAGGGTGTACGATCCGGTTTCCAGGTTTGTAAGAGCAAATGATGGTGACGTTACATTTTTCTTGAGAATTCTTTCGCCATCTTTTACTTCATAGATATTATAGGAATTAGCGTAAGTGACACTGTTCCACCTTAATGAAATGTCATTTCCATTCACGATGGAGTATGTCAGGTTTTGCGGCTTCGCCATGTCTGGATGGGTCATTTTAAAGGAAACAGCAGTCCCTTCTGGCGATTCTCCTAATAAGGTTGAAACAGAGGTGATATAAAACTGCAGATCCCCTTCAGGCAGATTGCTTAAGAAGGCGCTTGTCCCGCTGACCGTGGCCTTCCAGATCTTCTCACCGTCTATCATCTGATAGACCTTGTAGCTGGAAGCATACTGGGCAGCTGTCCATTTCAGTGTTACATCATTTCCATTGGAAATAGTATAGGCCGGGCTTGCCGGGGGCTGCATGGTCTGTCCATTCAAGGTTACCTCGACAGCGCTGCCTTCTTTGGATTCACCAAATCTTGATGAATAGGAATATACTTCATAGCTGTACTCACCAGGCAGCATATTCGTGTAGCTGATGGAAGTCCCGGCAACAGTGCTTTTTAATGTTTTCTGCCCGTCTGTAATTTGATAAACTTTGTAGCTTGCTGCATATTCAGCCGGTTTCCAGCTTAACGAGAATTCAGTAGCACTCTTTATAGTCGGTGTTACTTCTGCCGGTGGAGCCATAACCGGAAGAGTAAGCTCTAATTCTGTTTTCGCTGGCTCTGTTGACTCTCCGAATCGCGAATTATAGGCGGCAACTTCGTATGAGTAAGTGCCAGCAGGCATGTTGGAGAAAGTAACAGAGGTTCCTGCAGGGCTGCTTTTTAATACTCTTTGCCCGTTTACAATCTGATAGACCTTATATCCTGCTGCGTTCGGTACAGGAGACCACGTTAAGTTGATGTCATTTCCATTCAAGACCTTATTTGCCAGGCCGGCTGGAGTGGCCATGGCATAAGCTTCGATCTGGACATCTACTGCATTGCCTTTTTCTGACTCACCAAACTTGGTGCTTACCGAATGGACTTCATAAGTATAGTCACCGGCAGGCATATTGGTGTAAGTGACGGTTGTCCCGGTTACTGTACTCTTTAAAACTTTTTCGCCGCCCGTAACTTGATATATCTTATAGGATGTTGCGTTTGGGGCTGCTGTCCAGCTTAATACAATGTCGTTAACATTTTGCAGCTTAGAGGAAAGGTTAGCCGGAGGATCCATTATGACTTCTCCAACCGTCACAGTCACAGCACTTCCCTCTGATGTGCCAAATCGGTCGCTGTAAGCATAAACCTTAAAGGTATGCTCCCCGGCCGCCTGGTTGGCTAAGGTAACTGATGTGCCTGTCTGGGTCTTCACCAATTCCTCCTGGCCATCTATCACCTCATAAACTTTATAGCCAGAAGTATTTGCTGATGCTGACCAGCTGAGTACGATGTCATTCAGATTTTGGATCCTGGCTGTAAAATTAGCTGGTGCAGCTAATGTAATCTGGCTAACCGTTACATTCAGGGCTGCGCTTTCGGAGGATTGCCCAAAACGATCACTGTAGGAGTAAATCTTATAAGAATAATCTCCTGCTGCCTGATTGGTAAGCTTAAGGCTGGAGCCATTAACTGTCTGCACAAGCTTCTCTTCGCCATCGGTGACCTGGTAAACCTTATAGGCAGCTGCATAGCTTACGGACTGCCAGCTTAGCGTTACATCATTTCCATTACTGATGGTAAAGGATGCACCTGCCGGCTTAGCCATTTGCGGATGAACCAGTGTCATGTCAATTTCCTTTGACAGGCTGGACGTTCCATACAAACTATTTACAGCCTCAACAGCATATTTATAGTTTCCTTCCGGTGCATTTAAAATGGTATATGTCCTTGAAGGAGCAGTGACTGCTTTAACCAGCGTTCTGTCGCCTGATTCTGAAAGTTGATATACATTATAGATGTGCGCATATTGGGAAGCAGCCCAGCTAAGCTCTATATCATTTCCATTTTTAATGGTGTAAGCCAGATTTTGGGGAGCCTGCATTTCCGGGTACGCTACGTCGACACTGACTGGTGCACCCGGGCCCGATTCCCCGGCAGAGCTTAAGGTGGCGACCACATATTGATGATGCCCTTCCTTTAGATCCTTTAAATTATAACTGGTGGCTGTAGAAGTGCCGAGCCTGAGGAGCTGGCCATCCTCTATTGAATAAACCACATATCCTCCCGCCCCAAAAACCGCACTCCATGTAAGGTTTCCGTCGCTTGGGGAAGTCTCGCTGTAGGCCAGATTGCTCGGCGGCAGCAAAGTGCCGCTTTCCGCTGCCAGCACAGCGCTAGCCGGAACAAGCAGCTGGTACACAAGCAGCACCAGGGCCAGAAACAATGAATATCTGTTAATCGTCTTCTTCATGAAATAGTCCCGCCTTCTTTTTTTGTGAAAAAGGACAAAAATAAAGAACCTTATACAAGGTTCACAGAGCTGCTGCTATGTATCCTTGCGGCAACCGGCTGCCATCCTCCAGCATTGGCTGCAGGGTAAGGCCCTTGGCTTTGCGTCCCGCGGTTTCCCGAGGTTTGCCTTTTTCACTAGTATTTTCCTACGTCTTATTTACTATTTTAATAGGGATTCAGAGTTGCAGGAATAGGTCAAAATAACTATATTATGACTTTTTTAGTTCTTGTTTACTAAAATAAAAACAGCCCTCAGGCGGGGCTGCAAATTATTTCCGTTTATCATAGAAATAGCCATCGGTGGCCAATCCTTGATATGGATTGATATACTTCTGGCTGCCGAGCTTTTTCTGCTGCAGTTTTTTAATGTCCTGCTGTATTTCTCTCTTAATTTGAGCCATCTTGTCATTTACCTGCTTTTCGAGACCAATCAGCAGCAGGCCCGTCGTTTTTTCTTCATCAGAAAAAGGCGCTGTGGCTGCTGCAAGAAGCGACTGCCGCTCTTCTAGGATCCTCTCAATCTCAGTAACCTGTTCTTCCCGTTTCTCTTCTGTGGATGTTTGCATAAGGTCTATAAGCTTCAGGGAAAGATTGCGATATGGCAGCAGGCGGTTCATTAGATGGACCCGCCCTGCGTGTATTGTTTCTGGCGGTTTGTCTGGATGACCTGTTTCCATGTATCGCGGAATTCTGTGATGAGGGATTCTACCTCATCGAGAATGCTAATATCATTTTTTATATTAGCTTCTATCAGACGGTGGTTCATATAGTCATACATAGTCATCATATTTTGTGAAACTTCCAGTTCCATATTTAATGTGACCATTAATTCCTGAATGATTTTCTGCGCCTTCTGGAGATTTGTATTTTTCGCTTCTATTTTCTTATTCTCAATGGCCGTTTTTGCCTGGTGGATAAATTTGATACATCCGGTGTATAGCATTAAGGTAAGCTCGCCCGGCGAGGCAGTATTGACGCTGTTATTTTGATATGCCTGGTAAGGATTTTGCAATGCCATTTATAGATCTTCCTTTCCTATTACTCTCCGATAAAACGCTGTAATTTTCGCTAGCAGTTGCCTTCGACATGATTAAAACGGGCTTCCACCACTGATTCTTAAGAGTCATCAAGATTTCACCTGATTATATTTTTTTATCCATGATAATACCTAAATATTGTTCCATTTGAGCAAATACATCTAACATTTTTTTAGGCGGAATTTCTTTAATTAACTCGTTCGTTTGGCTATCTACTATCGTGACGTAATACTCATGCAATTTTTCATGAAACTCAAACTTGAGAGCAGTATGGTTTAAAAACTGATTTAAACTGTTAACCATATTATTCAACTTTTCTTCGGTTAATTCATTTTTAATGTCTTTCTTACTTTCTAAAACATCTGGCTGTTCTTCATTTACCTGAGAACTTTCTTTACCGTTATACTCTGTTGGTCTAGTTGAGGTAGGAGAAAGATTATTTGAAAGGCGCTCAATCATAAATTTATCCTCCGAAATTAAAAAATTACATTATAGTTTCTTTATCGGACGCACTACCATTTTCTTAATATAAAAATTTTCCAGTATAAAAAGAAATTTTATCTTTAACCCAATCTATAAATTAACACTCGCCTAATAACTATATGGGCTAACCAATTAAACGGCGTTTCATTTGATCGTGCCTCATTTTCTAATTTGTTTTCAGTAATTTCGACCTTTATTGCAGGATCTTAGTCAACTTAACATATCTAGAAAAGTCATTATAAATTTCTTGTCTGAAATTCCAAAGAGATTTATGGTTTTTCTATATTTTACTCCTTATACTTTTATTTAAAAAAATACATAATTTGCCGATAATATTATAGAGGTATGACTTTATCGATTTATTAGTATTTACAATTAGATAACTATAATAATTTACAGAGGAGAATTAACTATGAGAATAAACGGATTTTCAGGTTTTGATGTTGACTCAGCTGTTAAAGAATTGATGACTGCGGCCAGAAAACCAGTAGATAAGCTGCATCAACAAAGACAACTGCAAACTTGGAAGACTGATTCATATCGAGATGTTAATACAAAGCTAACTGAACTTCGTAATCTCATGAAAGATATGCGTATGGCAGGTGATTTTAACAAGAACTCATCTGAGTCTTCGAACCCTAACGCTGTAGCAGCGACTGTAATCGGTTCTCCCACACAAGCAAGCTATGATATCACCGGTATTAAATTAGCCGAATCGGAAAGAACTGCTTCTGTTAAGTTCTTTGCTACTGTTACAGACTCTACTAAAACAATGACAGACCTCGGTGTGACGCAGGCGGGCTCTATATTGATTAATGGTCAAACTATCAGTGTCGATCCAGCTGAAACACTTGATGCGTTTATGAATAAGGTCAACACAACTGCTGGCATTGGTTTAAAAATGACTTATTCTGCAGCAGACAAATCGATTACCTTTACAAGTTTGAACACAGGAGATTTATCTAAGGTTATCATTGAAACAGATCCTAATAGTGCAGCAGCTAACCCCCTTTCCGCTTTAGGAATATCAATGGGATCAACTGGACAAATTAACACCACTGATGAGAACACTTTTGGCAATAGTACTACCGTTTCTTCTGTACAGGGACGTAATAAAATTCAAGCAGAAGCTATCATAAATGGTTTATTGTATAAGTCCGACACTAACTCCATTACTTATGATGGTGTAAAGTTTGATATAAAAGGGACTTCTGCAGCTATAACCACTATAACGCAAAAGAAAGATAATGATGCCATCTTTGATAGAATCAAAAAATTTGTTGATACGTATAACAGTTTGGTTGACGATCTCACCAGCAAGGTAAATGAGAGGAAAGCTAAAGGATACGACCCTCTAACAGATGAGCAAAGAACCGCTATGAAAGATAGTCAAATCGAAAACTGGGAATCAAAAGCCAAGGAAGGTTTATTAGGCAGAGATCCGCTTATAACTAATCTTCTTACAAAAATGCGTTCAGCTACAAATGCTCCTGTCATTGACAAATCAAGCGGTAGTAGTGTAACTGTTGGTACTTTAAGCTCCATCGGAATTGGATTGGCTGAGAGTTGGAAGGATAACGGAAAGTTAAAGATAGACGAAACCAAATTAAAGGCTGCGATAGCCAACGATTTAACTAAGGTGACAAACATTTTTAGTAAAAGCACTAGCAATCTTCCATCTGGAGACACGTCCAATACTCTCAAAAGCCTTGAAAAGTATAATCAAAGTGGTGTTGCTGACAGGCTATATGAACAAATAGATGCAGTGATGACCGCCCTAGGTAAGCAAGCTTTAAATGGACCGATTAGTGTGGTAGGTAAACAAATTTACGCAATAGACAAGCGTATCGATGATTTTGAACAACGGATGGTTTCACTGGAAAACAAGTATTATAAACAATTTACTGCTATGGAGAAAGCTATGCAAAACGCTAATAATCAAAGCAGCTGGTTAATGAGTCAATTTGGTGGTGGACAATAATATAGTAATGTTTAAAAAGTTCAGATGTACAAGGTAACGATAAAGACAGAAATTCTTTCAAGATCTTCGGCAGTGATGCCGAAGGTTCTTTTTACCTGCGGGCAAACGCCACGATGGAAATTCTTCAAAAGATAGTTAATGACTGTAATGTGAATAAAAGAGCAGAAATAGAGACCCTAGGAAATTTCCTAGAGTCTCTATCTTTTTCGCAAATCTTAACCGTCGGGCGAAGATTAACGAAGCAATTGAAAACACCTTATGCTGTTGGTTAGTTTGAACTCCATAATCACAAGCGTTGTAATTATTTTTGATTCTATTGACTGGATAGCCTGACTAAGTCAATGCAGCAGTTCTTCTAACCTTTTTCGAGCCGGTTTATATTTATATTCCGAAGATTTTTTGTAATACTCTATTGCCTTACTTTTATTATCCGTTGTTTCATATACCGTCCCTAAATTATAAAGAGCTAAATAACTACCAGTCCCCTTGACGATTTCTTGTTTTTTGTCTTCATCTATTTCTAAACATCTTAAATACTCTCGTTCAATTAAAGGAAAATAATTTATGTATTTATTCACATTACTGAATACTAACTCCATAAAAAAAACACCACACACAAAGTGAAAGTCTGTTGACGATGCTAAATTATTTTTTTCCATTTCAATTATTCTTAAACCAAATTCTAAATTCCCACTTTTTATCAAACTATATATATAATCAACTATCAATTTAGGTTTAAAATATACATTGTTATCTATATTTTTATAAGATGAAGAAAAGTAATTAGTTGCTTTAGTATAATCCTTTTTCAAATAATATTGCTTACCGACTTGATATAGGATGTAAGGATCACTTGGAGATATCTTTAGTTCCTCAAATAAGAGGGGAAGATTTCTATCGGTTTTATCATTCTGATAATAACCATCATGTTCAACATTAACAGAAATTTTCTCTCTCGGGAAAGTTGACTCTATCTGTTCATGAACTCTTCCCTTAAAAAAAATCCCGTTATTAGGAAATAATCTAGAAACATAGGAGGACTCTATCTGTTCTTTTCCATCATCTAAATATCTACTTAAAATATTTACTCTACCAATTTTATTATTATTTTTTTCTATAAAATCCATTAAAGAATGATGACCAGATAAGATGTATTCATCAGCATCTAAAACTAGGTTCCAATCAGAGGTTGATTGTCTTATGCTAAAATTCCTTGCATCAGAAAAATCATTTCTCCATTCATATTCAAATACTCTTGCTCCGTTATTAAGTGCAATATTTCTAGTATTATCAATTGAACCTGTGTCAACAATAATTATCTCATTTACAAAGTCTTTTACACTATCAATACACCTTTTAAGGTTTTTTTCCTCATTTTTCACAATCATTACTAAAGCTAAAGTCTTCAAGAAAACAACTCCTTGATTGTTTATTAATAAAAGGACCTTAGATTTTCTAAGGTCCTTTTGCTAAAATTAACGTAACAACTGCAATACACCTTGAGGCTGTTGGTTAGCTTGAGCCAACATTGCTTGAGCAGCTTGAGAAAGGATAGAGTTCTTAGTTTGTTCCATCATTTCTTTTGCCATGTCTACGTCACGTACACGAGATTCAGCAGCTGTTAAATTTTCAGAAGATGTGTTTAAGTTGTTAATAGTATGTTCTAGACGGTTTTGAGTCGCACCTAATTTTGAACGCACAGTTGAAACAGTTTCAATAGCTGTATCTAAAGCACCCATCGCTGTTTGAGCATTAGCCTTAGTCGTTAAGTCTCCAACTGTTGTCAAAAGAGCTGCTGCATCCATGTCCTGGAATGTAAAAGAAATTTTCTGTCCAGCATTTGCTCCAACTTGAAAATCAACGGTAGTTCCAGTAGTCCAAAGTTTTTGAGTATTAAACTCAGTTTCGTCAGAGATGCGGGTAACTTCTAATGCTAAAGCTTGGTACTCCTCGTTTAGCGCCGCACGGTCTTCCGTTACATTCGTATCGTTTGAAGCTTGTACTGAAAGTTCACGCATACGTTGAAGAATAGAATGTGTTTCATTTAGTGCACCTTCAGCTGTCTGAAGCATTGAAATTCCATCTTGAGCATTTCTTGAACCTTGTTCTAGACCACGGATTTGTCCACGCATTTTTTCTGAGATAGCTAGACCTGCTGCATCATCACCAGCACGGTTGATGCGAAGACCTGAAGATAGCTTCTCCATTGACTTACCTTGTGCGTTAGTTGCTGTTGATAACTGACGATGTGTGTTAAGTGCTGCGATATTGTGATTGATTCTCATTACAAAATTCCTCCTTGAATGTTATGGCCCACATCCTTGTGTGCCCTATTATAAGGCTTGAAAGTCGGCCGCCTCTCAACCTTTACAATAGTATTATCGGAGGTGATGGGAATGTTTTAATAGTTTTTTTGAATTTATTTATCTTTTTTTATGGAATTTATAAATTCGTTAAGATTTACCTTAGAAACCAGTGCGTCCTTATTTTCATTTTGTATATCCAGGTATATTTCCTTCCTGAATACATCTACATTTTTCGGGGCATCGATGCCTATTTTGATTTGATCCCCGCTGACTGCCACAATCTTAATCTCAATATCCGGGCCAATTTGGATGGATTCGCCTTTTTTTCTGGTTAGTATGAGCATTTTATATTCACCCCTTCTGTCCTGAAGCGGATTTTTGCAGGGGAGTCCGGATTGAATAGGCCGAGTCATGCAGGATCACCTGTTTGCCCAGGCGCTTTGTCCGGTTCACTACCACTGGTGCGGCAAGGTTAATCGTAGAGCTCTGGAAGGGTTCTTTTACAGATATGATGGAATAAACCTCAGCATCCTCCGGCTTTTCAATCTGCAGCTGCTCGATGGCAGCATCATCTAACGTGAACTCGTAGGAAGGTTCAGTCAGAAACGGGATTACCAGCACAAACGCAACGTCCTTCGTTTTTACAGACTGCAATATCTGAATTTCCTCAGAAAGCGGCAGAATAACGAACTCCTTTTCATCATTAAAACCAGGGATTCCATCCTGGAAGGCCAGAACTTCCTGTTCCACTACATCTAATTGATCATGATACTTAGTTTGAATAAACATTTTTGCCCTCCTCAGTATTTTTTATCAATGGCATTTGTAAATTCAATGGAAAGTGACGGATACTGCTTCATGCTGATTTCTGTCTGTCCTGGTGTATATTCATGGATCGGTTTCACAGCCTCGGCCGTTATCCTTGGTTTCTGCGGCACAGCATCCACCTTTACTTCTGCCGGTTCGTAATTAATCTTAACGCTGCCATGAGAGGGAACCCAGCCAATATTAAAATCATACATAGGGCTCTCACTATTTCGTTTTGCCTGGTTTACTATAGCCTTAAACCCATTCTCTATCTGCATCAATTCATCGCCGTCTGAAGCGACACGCGCCAGGCCGCTCAGCCAGTCTTCATACCCTTGCTGGGCAAATTCCGCTGTCCGTTTGAAGATACTTTTAAGATCAACATCTTCTCGTGCCCTGGTCTGGTCGATTGTCAGCTTTCCCGGAGTCGTTTCAATTGAAAGCTCGGCTTTCGGCTGCTCAATGGATAGCTCAGCAGGCATTTGATCGATCATTTGCTGCGGCTGCACGGTTCTCATTTCTATCTTGCCTGGAGTTGACTGCAGGCGTATTTGCGGTATATTCATAGGCTTCTCTCCTTATTCAGCATTGAAAAAAAAGCTATTCATTTAGAATAGCTTATCGTAAAAAGTCCATTAATGTCGGCTGTATGATTTGTGCTCCTACACTAAGTGCGGCTCGGTGCACACTTTCCTGTGTCTTAAGATCAGTGATAACACGTTCTATATCGGCATCTTCGTTGTCAGATAATACCCGATTCGCAAAAACCTCCTGAGTATCAATGCGGGATGAAATCATTTCAAGACGGTTATATCGGGCTCCTAGGTCTGCACGTTCTGAAGATAAACTGTTTAGGTGGGAGTCCAAATCTGTAAGCTTAGTGTCTAAATTAGAAGTTTTGTTGTCTTTTAGGTCTTGGACTAGCTCCGTTAAGCCCGTAAAGAGATCTTCTGAGAAGACATTTGCAGGATTAATATTAGCCCTGAGGGTAACACCTGGTCCGACCGCTACATTAAAAGCATCAGTATTTAATGATTTCACAAACTTTCCATCAGCTTTCAGTTCGATTGGAGCGTCGTTGACATCAGTTCCACTAAAAATATACTTGTCAGCTACTTTTGTATTAGCTACATTCACCAGGTCCTGCTTTAATTGGTCGATTTCAGCCGCTATGGATGTCCGCTCATCCACTGTATTGGTATCATTCTTCGCCTGCAGCAAAAGCTCACGAATCCGCTGTAGCGATGTATTCGCCTGATCCATACTGGCGTCCGAATTTTCCATCCACAAATTCAACTCAGACAAATTCCTCTTATACTGCTCCACCTCAGTCAGATTCGTCCGGTAGAACATCCCTTTCATGGACACGACCGGGTCATCGGATGGACGGGTGATTTTTTTGCCTGTGGACAGCTGGTCCTGGTATTTGCCCATCCGCTGGTAGCTGTTGCTGATGTGCTTGAGGGATGAGCCCGCAAGCATGTTTTGTGTTACGCGCATTTAGTTCTCACCTTACCTTCCGACGGTTCCCATACCGTTGATGATTTTGTCGAGCATTTCGTCCACCAGGCTGATCATACGTGCAGACGCATTGTAGGCATGCTGGAATTGGATCATATTCGTCATCTCTTCATCGAGGCTGACACTGCTGACGGACTGGCGGCGTTCATCCACTGACTGCTGGAGGATGCCGCTATTGTTGGTCATTCGGATCGCTTCCTGTGACTGGACAGCCATATCGCCGATGGCGCCTTCATAATAGCTTTGGATCGTGCTAGTTTCTCCATCGATGGAGAGCGGCTGATTTTTTACTTCAGCCAGCTTCAGTGCATTGCTGCCGTCCCCGATTGACTTGGTTCCTGCTGCTGCAATATGGTCAAGGGAATCTGCGATATCCTTATGCAGTTTAATGCTTCCTGCAGCACCATCAGCGCTGCCCACACCGTCAAAAAAGCTCCTTGGTGTCTGGGTGCCGGCTGCTATGCTCTTCACATCCCATCCGCTTTGATGGACTTCATTGAACTTTGCGGCGAATTCATACGCCATTTGATCCAATTTATGGAGCATCTCGGGATACAGGCCTTTTACTATATGTTTGCCGGTGGCGTGATCAAGTGCTTTTGTTTCAAATCCATACGAATCTACCAAACTGCGCAGCTTGCCGCTTGCAGTAAATGCTTCGATATCGATGGGGGTTCCGCTTATCTCTTCAGTAGGATTGCCGTTTGCATCGAGCACACGCGGGCCGACGGAAATGCTCTCGACCATCTTGGTGTCTTTATCATAATTTACTTTTAGTTCATTGACTGTATTTGAATTGCCGCTGAGCAATGGACGTGTGCCATTTGCCGTGACGAGTTCAATGGTATATTTGCCAAGCGCCATTGGTGTGCCGTCCGGTTTTTTGGCCGGCATGCCGCCTGTGCCGGTTGTTTTCACTGAAATATTGACCATGGTAGACAGCTGATCGACCAGCGAGTCGCGCTGATCATATAAGTCGTTCGGCAAAAGGCCGTGCGGCTCTACGTCTGCAATTTTTTGGTTCAGGTTATTGATTTGATGAAGCAGCGAGTTGACCTGAGTGACGGAGACATCCATCTCATTCTTCAGATCACCCTGGACACTTTTCAGGGTACTGCTCAGGTAGTTGAAGGTTTCGGCGACTGCGATGCCGCGCTGTCGCACCACCGAGCGGGCGCCGGAATTGTTCGGATTGATGGACAAATCCTGCAGCGATCCCCAAAACTGGTCCATGACTGCGGACAACCCGGCCTCGGACGGCTCATTCAGCACTTCTTCCATCTTCTGCAGGGAATCGGCCCTAGTCTCCCAGTAGCCGAGCTTGTTGGACTCACTGCGGTACTGGACGTCGAGGAAGCTTTCCCTTACCCTCTCAACACTGCCTGCGGTCACTCCCGTTCCCATCTGGCCCGGAATCTGCGGCCGGTTCATCGATGGCGGCGGGAAGGCTTCGGTCTGGGTGAAGTTCACGCGCTGGCGGGTGTATCCCGGGGTATTGGCGTTTGATATATTATTGCCGGTCACAAAAAGGGCGTTCTGCTGGGTGGTCATTCCCCGCTTGGCCGTTTCTAAGCCATGAAAGGTTGAAATCATCGTCTGTTCCTCCGTTTATGCTCTGGAATTAAAGTAGGACCTGCTGCCTGCCGGCTTTTGCCCTTTTTGCTGTACCGGCTTTTCATAATTGAAGTTCTGCTGTTTCGGCCGGACCATGTCAAGCGATAGATTGATGAATTGCAGAGATTGATAGATTAGCTGCTGGTTCAGGTAATTGGCGTCCTTCAGCTTCAGAATGAGATCTGTCAGCCGCACTTTCAGCGCCTGCAGCGACTCTCTTTCTTCGGGCCCGGCGACACGTATGCATTCAGCGAGAGTTCGCTCTGTCCCTGGGGCCTGTCCCAAAAGGAATGTGTTCACTGCCACTTCCCGCTCTTTTTCCAGCATGCCGATGGCCTTCACATGGTTTTGTTCGTGGATCATGATTTTATTCAGGGCCGGCATGTCGCCTTTTTTGATGATCTCTGTTTTTTTCTGGGCCAGGTCATACAGGCTCTGATGGAGCTTGAGCTGTTTTTCCATGGCGTTCAAGATACTCTGGGCAGACATGTTCTCCGCGCCTCCTTTTTGATTTAGAAAAATGGAAACTGACCGCACCCGGTCAGTCTCATTTATTAAAGTAATACTTGATGATGCTTTTCGCTGTTTCTCCGGCATCTACCTTGTACGTTCCGTTTTTAAGCTGCTGCTTGAGCTCTTCTACCTTCGCCTCGCGCTGGGCGGGGATCTGGGAGGTGTGCTGGAGCTCTTTTGCTGTCTTTGAAATTTCCACTTTATCTGCCTTCAGCGAGCTTTGCTTGATTTCGTCTGTTTTCTGGATCTGACGCTGGTATGGGTTCATGCCTGCCGAACTGAGATGGTTGATTTTCATAGGTAATACCTCTCCTTCAGTCGTTCGTTTTTCTCCATGTCTATATTATCGGATGAACGGGCACTTTTTTGAATTTATTTATATTACTTTTTGTTGACAAATTTTGCAGAAATGTAACCAGAGGGCTTTCTATCCTCTCCTGGTAAAAAATGCATTTCGATTCTCGATCTTCTGGGTCCGGGCTTCTTCCTTTGCGAGCGTCTCAAGCTGGCCTTTTAGACTGGACGTGCAGCTGCCACAAAGCTTTCCCTCGCGGATCAGGGTGCCGCATTTAGCACATGGATAACCGAGGTTCGGGAATTGGGCGAGCTTTAATTTGCCGGTACGGATAAACTTAAGCAGCAATTCTTGATCAATCCCCACCGTTTCTACCACCTGCTCGATGGTAGCCATCCTGTTTTCCCTTTTTCTTATATAATTATAAACCTTTTCGTATTCAGTTTGTTCTTCCTTATAACAGTTTTCACACACGTCCCGCACACTATTCTGGACAAAAATCGCGTCACAGCTTGGACAGTTCAGTATTTCTGCCATCCCTTTATCTCCCCTTGATTCCTTTTATACTAACTATATCGGCAGATGACCCCGGGTTTTCAACCCCTCGCAAGAGTAAGCGAAGAAACGTGTGCGGCGCCCCCATCCTTTAAAACTTTGGCTGCATGCCTGAGCGTGGAGCCTGTGGTGTAAATATCGTCAAACAGAAGGATAGACTTTCCGGTGATCTCAGCGCCGTTTAAAAGTGAAAACACCTGAGCATGCCGGATCCGCTCCTCCCTTGTTTTTTTGGACTGTTTTTCTGAGTGGGTCCGTTTAAGAGCATGGAAGGATTCGAGCCCCATAACAGAAATTCCGGCCTCTGACTGATTGAAGCCCCTTTCTGCCAGCCGCTCATGGCTTAGAGGAATCGGAACGGCTAGATCGAACTCAAGATCTTTTAGAGCTTTTGTGAGTGCAGCCTTAAAACCTTCTATTAATATATAATCGCCGCGGTACTTAAATTGTGCGAGCAGCTCTTTTAAAAAATCATTGTATTGGTAGAGGGAAGTATTTTGGGCAAGAACTCCCTGCCACAGAGAATCTTCCTCCCAGCGGCGGCAGTCTGCACACCTGCCTTCTGCACATGAAGCGGTGGGAATTCCGGCTAGCGGGCGGCTGCAGATCTCACAGCGGATGCCGGTAATTTCCTCAAGCTTCCCCAGGCAATCCCGGCAAAAGCGGCTTTCCCCTTTTTCTTTTGCAAAAAGCGATGACCAGGTGATGTTCTCCTCCTGTCTGTAGCCGCAATATAAGCAGTACTTCAATTCAGAAGCCCCCTTTTTTCGCCTTCCCTGTTCATTCCTTTAATGTGTTTTACAGCCGTAAGCATGGCTTCTGTTCTGCCAAAGTGGAAAAAGGTGATGCTGCCATGGGGATGCTCGGCCTTCCGTCCGACTCTGCCGGCAATCTGGACCAGGGCGCTTTCAGTGAAAACCGGCTGCTCGGCACCGAGCACACAGACATCAAGTCGCGGAATGGTCACGCCCCGCTCAAGGATTGTGGTCGTGAGGAGTCCCGGCACCCGCCCTTCCCGGAGTGCGAGAACCTTTTCCTTGCGGTGGGGATCCTCTGAATGGACGGCGGCAATTTCCGGGTAGTGTGCCTGAAACAGCGGGAGCGCTTCTTCCATTTTTTTAATGCTGGGAAAGAAGATGAGAAAGGGGAGAGAAAGCTGGAGGCGTTCTTCAAGCCAGGTCTTCACCCGGATGGGGATTTTCTTTTTCGCCAAACTCTTCTCCCAATTCCCTGACCACTGGAGATCGGGGACCGGAATCGGATGACGGTGGAAGCGGGCTGGGATGACGGCGGAGGGGAGTCCGCCTGAAGCAGCCTGCCGTTTCAGGGAGTTTGAGGGTGTGGCGGTTAAATAAATGAGAGAAGAGGGATTTTTTCTGGCTCTCTCAGCGGCATGCCTCAGGGTAAGATCGGCTGAAAAGGGGAAGGCATCCACTTCGTCAATGATCATCACATCAAATGCCTGCCGGAAGCGGTAGAGCTGGTGGGTGGTGGTGAGAATCAGCTGCCCCGGAGTGTGCCGCTCCTCGCTGCCGCCGTACAGGGCGGCGGTCATCGCTTTCGGAAAGGCAGCCCGCAGGCGCGGAGCGAGCTCCAGCACCACATCCGTCCTCGGCGCGGCAAAGCAGATCCGCTTTCCCTCTGCCAGGGCAGCGGCAATGGCCTCGAACAGAATCTCTGTTTTGCCGGCGCCACAGACGGCCCATATAAGGAGTTCACTATTGGTCCGTATAGCAGCTACTGCTTTCAGCGACGCTTCCTTTTGTGCAGGAGAAAGGGTTCCCTTCCAGGCGAGCGGATCTACAAGGCTTGGGTATGCCGGTTCCGGACCCCTCCACACATACAGCTTTGAACAGGAGCTGACCCGCCCCATCATGATGCACCTGCGGCAGTAGGCGCAGTTTTTTCCGCACGCACTGCAGGGGAATTCGGCGAAAAGATGGGATTCAGTGTTCGCACACCGGCTGCAGGTGAAGACCCTGCCCCCTTCCGTAAGGCCCGGAATCCAGCCAATATAGCCGTGTGCGAGGTGGCTTTCGAGAAGTCTGTGATACTCAAGGAGCTCCTCATGCAGCAGCATCCTGCCGGCGAGATGCTTCTGGAATTTGGGGGAATGCGCAAAAGGGATAATTGGTTTGGAGCGAGGCGCGGGGGGATCATGAGAAGGGAGTTTAGGGGGAAAAAGTTTTGATAGATTCAGGGAATCCACCTCCATTAAAAAATTCGGTGCCCTTTTATCATTCGGCACCGAATTCATGAAAACCTTTAATATTTTTTTGCCCAGCCAAGGCCCATGGCGCCCTCGCCAATGTGGGTGCCGATGACCGGACCGAAGTAGCTGATGCAGAACTCAACATGCGGGAATTTCGGCGCAAGCTCTGCCATCCATTCCTCGGCTTCTGCCGCGCGGTTGGCATGGATGATAGCAGCCTGCATCGTTTCGCCTGTCTGTGCCTCCTGCAGGAGTTCTTCAATCCGTTTCATCGCTTTTTTCCGGGTGCGGATCTTTTCGGACGGAATGATGATTTTATCCTTGAATGTGAGGAGAGGCTTGATCTGCAGCATGCTGCCGATGAAAGCCTGGGCGCTGCTCAAGCGGCCGCCGCGCTGGAGATGGGAAAGGTCGTCTGCCATGAAGTAGGCATTGGACGTTTTCTTCATATCTTCTAGACGCTCCATGATTTCTTCAGGGAGTCGGCCTTCCTTCGCCATTTTCGCAGCCTCCAGCACATAGAAGCCCTGAATCATACAGCTGATCTCGGTGTCAAAGCTGTAGACCGTAATGTTTTCCACCAGGCTTCCTGCCGTGATGGAGCCCTGATATGTACCGCTGATGCCGCTTGATAAGTGGATGCTGATCACCGCATCATACTCCTCTGCCAGCTCCTCATATTTTGCAGCAAGCTCCCCTACAGCCGGCTGGGAGGTTGTCGGCAACTTATCCTGCTTCTTAATTTCCTCATAAAACTCCCCGGCCGTGATGTCCACTTCTTCACGGTAAGACTCCTCGCCAAAAATCACATTCAGCGGAACCATATGTATATCAAGCTTCCTAAGCGTCTCGCCCGGTATATAAGCCGTACTATCCGTAACAACAGCCGTCCTCATAAAAAAACCTGCCTTATTCCGTATTTTTATTCATTATACAACATCCCGGGGGGACTGTCCCCATTTCCCGGAAATGGGGGACAGTCCCCTATTTCCCGATTATTTCCCAGCCGCCCTGTTTTTTATGGTAAATTTAGGATAGGACAATTTTTCATGCGGGGTGAGATTATGGCGTATGCTGCCATCGGTGTGTTTTTTGGTTTGATTCTTTTACTAATCGTATTTCTGGTTCTGTTAGGAAAGATCGTCGAATTTGCAGAGAAGGTGGTTTCGCGGAGATATCTCGAGCAGATGAATCCGAAGAAGAAGTATGCCCTGCTCTTTGCTGCGACGATTGCCTTTGAATGCGCCGTCGTACTCGCTGCAGAAAGGATCTTCCATTTTTCGTTTATCTCCACTCTTTTTGCCGCGAGCATCGGTGTGCTTGTTTTAGTCTGGTATCTTCCCTATTATATTTCGCTGAAAGATAATATCTCGACTGTCAGCAGGAAGCACAATGGCTATGAGCGGGGCGAAGTCAAAATCTTTAACCCCAAAAACACCCCATTCTTCTCAGGTTCCATCCTCTTCTCTGGCTGCGGGCTGCTCGTTTCACTTCTGTATTACTTTATTTAATGTTCGGGAAATAATCTGGGAAATGGGGCCTGTCCCCTATTTCCGGGAAATCGGGGACAGGCCCCATTTCCCAGTTCTCCACTTAATTCCCACAAAAAAAGGCGCCCTGATGTCAGGCGCGCCTTCTCTATTTTACTTCGACCCAGCCGTTTTTTATGGCTAAAACTACGGCCTGTGTACGGTCGTTTACATTCATTTTCTGCAGGATGTTGCTTACATGGTTTTTGACTGTTTTCTCGCTGATGTAGAGCGTTTCGCCGATTCCGCGGTTGCTCTGGCCGTCTGCGAGCAGCTGAAGCACTTCGCATTCGCGGCGCGTCAATAAGTGAAGCGGCCTGCGGATTTCATAGGCTGGGCGATGGTCTTTTTCCTTGCCTTCGACTGCCGCGAGCCTGCGGTATTCGGAAACCAGGTTATGAGTGACCTTCGGGTGGAGGTATGAGCCTCCGTCCGCTACCACCTTGACTGCCTCGACTAATGCATCGGCATCCATTTCCTTCAATAAATAGCCTCGTGCACCTGTTTTGAGTGCATGTGTTACATAATTTTCATCATCGTGGATGGATAGGATGATAACCTTTGATTCCGGATATTTTTCAACAAGCTGGCGTGTTGCCTCAATGCCGTTGATGTCGGGCATGTTGATATCCATAATCACCACATCCGGGTTGTTTTCTTCAACGAGCCCCATGGCTTCGGAACCGTCATCCCCTTCTGCTACCACTTCAAATGATGGTTCGAAATCCAATATGCGCTTGACCCCTTCGCGAAAAAGTTGATGGTCATCGATAATGACGATATCAGTTGTCAACGCCTTCGCCTCCCTTTTATCTAGTACTCTTTTTTCTATCTAATCTACTTATAAATAAGTCATCCCTGATCGGGAATCTTAGAAGCTTATGATAAACGCATGGCCGGGGATACTTTCAGCGGCACCTGGATGATGATTACGGTACCTGCCCCGATATTGGAATCGATGCTGAGGCTTCCCTCCAGCAGGTCGACCCTCTCTCCCATGCCGATCAAGCCGAAGCTGCCTTCCTTTTTGGCTGATGAATCAAAGCCGATGCCATCGTCCTTGATCACCACGGTCACCCGGTCCTTCAAACATTCCATCTTGATCTGCACATGTCCCGGCTGGGCATGCTTCAAGGCATTCTGTACAGACTCCTGCACGAGCCTGAAGAGGGCAACTTCCATTTTTGCCGGCAGCCGTTTTTCCTCACCGAGGTTCACAAAGCTGATCCTGACGCCCTGGTTATACTCCTCGATCGTCTGCAGATATTTCCGCAGCGTCGGAACAAGCCCCAGGTCATCAAGCGCCATCGGCCTGAGGTCATAAATGATCCTCCGCACCTCATACAGTGCGTTGCGGACCATCCGCTTAAGGTCCTTGACCTCCTGCAGGCCTTCCTCTGTGCTTCTTTCACGGAAAACACGCTCAATCAAGTCCGAGCGCATCATGACATTTGCCAGCATCTGGGCCGGACCGTCATGAATTTCCCGTGACAGCTTCTTGCGTTCTTCCTCCTGGGCTTCAATGATCTTCAAGCCAAACTCCTGTTTCCTTCTCGCATCTGCAAGCGCTTCTCCCACCTGGCGGAGATCGCTTGTCAGATAATTGAGGACCACAGAAATCTGGGAACTCAGCTGTTCGGCACGCTCAATGGTTTCAAGCGTGGCCTGAAGCCGCCGTTCGAGGTCATCCCTTCGTGCGCGCAGCTGCTTTTCCGTCTGCCTGTTCATCTGGAGGTCCACCTGGAGCGCATGTGCTTTCTCATAGGCCTCCCTGACCTGCTCTTCGTTGTATTGATTAAAATGGCGGCTGACCTCAGAGAGCCTTTTGCGCGCAAATCGGGCATTGATCTCAAGCTTATCGCCTTCATCAATGACCTTCAGCACCGTCTTTTTAATCTCCTTCAATTCAGCAGACAGAGATTCAAAATCATGCCGGCACTGTTCCCCAATATGGAAGATTTCATTTTTGCTGTGCCCTACGGTATCTACCATCGTTTCTAAAATAGAATCCAATACCTTGGTATCCACTTTTTTTAAAGGCATTTCTTTACCCCGCTGTTAAAAAAATTCAGCCTTTCGGCATTCTGTCTCGTCTATCGTCTTTTTCCAGTTCTAAAAACTGAACTATTCTACTAGATAACACCTATGTATGTATGATGCAATCACCTTATAGCCTAAAAATCCTGTCACTAATCTATCTTATATTGTAACAGAAATTTTCAGAATTCAACGATTTTTGAGGTTGGGAAAATTAGGTCATGGGTAAAAAGGTTAAAAGGACCTATGTTTTAGAAACACGCATCATAGAACCATTTTCTCATGAAAGTTTAGAACCTATTGCTTTTTATGCATTCGATTTTACTTCAAAGCCAGTGATACCGGGATCTTACCATTTATACCGGGGTATACTCTCCCAGATATTGCTATACAGATATAATGAAATATATCTATTAGAATATTTTTCATTATAACATGCCATGTCTTTAGTAATATTAAGATTCCTTTACAATCCTGCACAAAAACAATTACGGCCGAGTCCTATGCCCCGGAAGCTCCCAGCCCTTTAAAAGATTAACAGACTTCCTAACAACATCCATTGCCCTCGCAGGGGGAAAACATTATAATAGGTGATTAGGATGTTGGGAAATAATTGACGTTTTCTATCAAAACATGTAAAAACAAGGGAAGCTCCTCCGGGAAATGGGGGACTGTCCCCATAAAAGAGGATGATTGGATGCTGCCGGTTTATTTGACGGTGAAGGGTTATGGGGAACGGGAGATTGTGATTCAGAAGTCTCGCTTTATTGCCTATGTGGAGCGGGCGGAGACGGAGGAAGCGGCACAGGAATTCATCGCTTCCATCAAGAAGAAGCATTCTGACGCAAACCATAATTGCTCTGCCTATTTAATTGGGGAAAATAATTTGATACAAAAGGCGAATGATGACGGCGAGCCAAGCGGCACCGCGGGCGTCCCGATGCTGGAGGTCCTGAAGAAGAAGAATCTGAAGGATACCGTTGTGGTCGTGACCCGCTATTTCGGCGGCATTAAGCTTGGTGCAGGCGGCCTGATCCGCGCCTATGGCAAGTCGGTCACAGAAGGACTCGATGCATCCGGCATCGTGGAACGCAGGCTGATGCGGGTCATGCACACGTCCGTGGACTATACCTGGCTCGGCAAGCTGGAAAACGAGCTTCGTTCATCCATCTACACACTCAAGGAAATCAAGTACAGCGAAGCAGTCGAAATCGAGGCCTTTGCCGAGGAAAGCGAAGCCCATGCCTTCACGGAGTGGATGACAGAACTGACAAACGGCCAGGCACAAATCACAGAGGGTGAGGTCCTTTACCAGGAGACTCCCTATTCCTCATGAAACTCGCTCGTAAAGTTGCGGTTTACGAAATTTGTGATAAATTGTAAAATATGTTGTGGAATCTGCCGATAAAGTCAAAGATTAATATAGAAACCTAAAGGAGAAACTACCATGTCTTCTAACAGAAGAGTTTATAAAGTATATAAAAAGCGGAGGAAGCGCAAAAGGCTTCTGTCTTTCATATTGGTGCCGATACTGGTGCTGGCTCTCGTCGGGACAGGCTATGCCGCTTATCTTTATAATAAAGCGGAAAATGTTTTCAGCGGTTCGTTTGAATCGATTGGCAAATCGTCCAAACGGGCGGAGGCTGTGGATCCAACCGAAGATAATATATCCATTCTCTTCATCGGGATCGATGACAGTGAAAAAAGGAAGCTGAAGGGCAATACACGCTCCGATGCCCTCATTCTGGCAAGCTTCAATACCAAGGATAAAACTATAAAACTCGTAAGCATTCCGCGTGATTCATATGTTCACGTCCCTGCCAATGACAGCTACACCAAAATCACCCACGCCCATGCGATCGGGGGCACAAAAGCCACGGTCGAAACCGTCGAGGAATTGATGCAGGTACCGGTGGATTATTATGTGAAAATGAATTTTAACGCCTTCATGGATGTGGTTGATGCCCTGAACGGCATAACCGTGGATGTTCCTTATGAAATGCGTGAGCAGGATTCGAAGGACCGAAAAGATGCCATCCACCTTGAAAAGGGTAAACAGACAGTAAATGGTGAAGAAGCACTGGCATTCGTCCGGACAAGACATCAGGACAGCGATATCTTCCGCGGGCAGAGGCAGCAGCAGGTCATTCAGGCTATCGCCTCCAAAGCCGCTTCAGCCGGTGCCATTTCTAAATATACAGAAGTCATCGATGCCATCGGATCAAATATGACGACAAACCTGACATTCAGCGAAATGAGGGCATTCCTTAAATATGTATTGTCACAGGACGGCCCGCAAATTGAACCTCTCGGACTCAAGGGCACAGATGATACAAGCCAGGGAATCTATTATTATAAACTTGATGAAATATCCCTTGAAGAAATCAGGAACACCCTCAAGAACCATCTGGAGCTGACACCTGAGGAGACGGCAAGATTTGACGGTTCCGAGAATATGATTCAGCAATAAACATAATGGCTTCCCCAACGGGAAGCCATTTTTGCATGCGGCCAGCATATCAGGCGAGGAGATCCTTAAGGGACACCCAGCACAAAAAGACTTCCTAAACGGGAAGTCTTTTTCATATCGTTTGATAATTCAGATAAAATATTTTATAGTAAAAAATTGACATAAGTTCCAACGGAACACTAGCGCGGGTTTAGAAAATATTATATAATGACAAATGGTAAAATAAGACTATTATGCTGTCTGGCAAAGAAAAAAGATTGATCAAAAGTGTTTTTCCTGCCCCAAAAGCTAAAGCTTTGGCGTTACTTTATTTGCCGTCCTGCTCGCTCAGCAGTCCGGTCAAGATGAATTTTAAAAAAGATAGCTCACTCGAATTTCTAAGATTAATAAGATAAAGCTGATTGATGATTTCTATGAGCTGGTCCTTTTCCAGCCTGTCGAGCAATATTTTTGTGGCCCTCACCTTGCTGAGCCTTACTTCTTCCTGTCCAGGCACCTTGATTTCAAGATCCCTGAAGCCTGTAATGCAATCATCCAGAATGTCCTTCAGCTCATTCCGGGTCAGCCTTGTCCCGGGATCATAAGGCAATGTAGGAGTATATCCGCTATCCATCTCTGCACCCTCTCCTGTCTGTAAAGTACCCCATACCAAAACCCTTTTTGCAACTCTCACAATGCAAAATGATATTAAAAATCGGGTTTAGTGTCAATATGAGTAATTTTATTAATATTTACCAATAAACAGACAGTTTTAAAATAGGACATACTATTCATTTGGTTAAACACTTATACACTTAACCCCTCCCTTTTCTGCCAAATTTCCTAATATAAGGTTTAATAGTATGAAGGATTAGTTTATAATTAAATTTAATTAAGTAACTTTTAACCGACTTACACGGGGGAATCCATATGGTAAAAAACTTCCTAAGAGGCAGTTTCAAATTAATGAAGTCCATTAACCGTTCACTCATATTGAATATAATCCGTGAGAAAGGGCCTATTTCCCGGGCGGAAATTGCCAAACTGACCAAGCTGACGCCGCCTACTGTCAGCAGCCTGGTCAAGGAGCTCCTGCTTGCCGAGATTGTCATCGAACAGCAGAAGCTCGGCGAATCAAGCGGCGGGCGCAAGCCTACCCTTCTTACGCTGAATGAGGAAATGTTCCATGTTATCGGCATGGATATCGGATCGCGCAACATTAAGACGATCCTGACCAGCATCACGGGTAAAATCATTAAAAAAACGGTTGTCCCGATGCCGGCAGAAATCAGCAAGGATACGCTCCTTGGCCTGATTACCGATTCGGTACAGAACATGATCGATGCGGTGGACATTGATGAAGAAAAGATTGTAGGGATCGGCGTGGGGATGCACGGGATCGTAGATGTTAAACAGGGAGTTTCCATCTTCGCCCCGAACCTCAATCTGCAGGATATCCCCATTAAAACCGTGCTTGAAGAGCGGTTCAACATGATTGTAAAAGTGGAAAATGACGGCCGCGCCATGAGTCTTGGCGAGCTGTGGTTCGGCAACGGCGCCGGTATCGACAGCTTTGTCTGCATCAACGTCGGCCGCGGAATCGGCGCCGGCATCATCATCAACGGCCGTTTGTACCATGGAAATCATTTTATCAGCGGCGAAATCGGGCATATGGTCATTGATATCGACGGACCGCAGTGCACCTGCGGCAATTACGGCTGCCTGCAGACCTTTGCTTCGGGTCCCGCCATCGTCGAGCGCGTGAAAAAAGAAATGCGGCTCGGCCATACAAGCATGCTGCATGAGCTTGCAGAAGATATGGATGCTATTACGGGAGAGCTGATTTACGAAGCAGCCTTAAAAGGCGACAGCCTGGCAAAAACAGCACTTGAGCAGGCCGGCCGCTATCTTGGCGTGGGTTTGACCAACCTGATTCATACGGTCAATCCAAAAAGAATCATCATCGGCGGCGGCATCTCCAATGCCAGCAGCCTGATCATGGACAGCATCACCCATACAGTCCGCCAGCGCGCGCTCACCCAGCCTTCCAAAGAAACAGAAATCATTCTGTCTAAATTTGGTGAAGATGCCACCGCTATGGGTGCAGTCGCCCTTATTCTTGCCGAGCTCTTCACATCACGCAATTCCGAAACAGCCGAAGCCCATTAGGGACCAGGCTGTTTTTTTCCATCTTAACAACATTCGTCCATGCCTGCCCTCCCTTTGGGGGTTGGGCAGGTTGGGAAAATTCCTTTCCTTTCTGGAAACTCGGACAGACTGCTTCATGCATGGCGGCTTCCCCCTCTGTTCGAGCCAAAAAGCGCCGCCCCGAGGCTGGGACAGCGCTTTTTTTAACCCTTTACAGAACCTGCTGTCATTCCCGCAATGAAATAGCGCTGCAGGAAGACGTAGGCGATGACCATTGGAGCGGAAGCGATGATTACTCCAGTGAACAGCATCGGGTAGTTGGTGATATATTCTCCCTGGAACTCGAGCAGGGCGAGCGGCAGGGTTTTGTATTGTTTGTCCGTGATCAGGAGCAAAGGATAGAACAAATCATTCCAGTGCATGACGAACAGGAAGATGGACGTGGCGGCCATCGACGGCATGGAGAGCGGAATCGCGATCTTCCGGAAAATGTTCCAGTTAGTGGCACCGTCAATCATGGCCGCTTCAAACAAGGTTTTCGGCAGGGATTTCATGAACCCTGTCAGGATGAACACGGCGATTGGGAGCGTTGTGGCCGCATTCACGATCACAAGGCCGGTGAGCGAGTTGGTCAAGCCGAGTGTGTACATCAAATTATAGAGCGAGCTCATGTTCACCTGGGCGGGAATCATCATGCCAAGAGTGAACAGCACAAACACAGTATTGCCGATCCAATTCGTCATCCGGGTAACCGAATAGGCGATCAGACTCGCAAAAAACAGGGTGATGGCCACCGAGCATAGAGTGACGATGACGCTGTTCATAATATAAGTGGTCATCGATTTGCTCTGGAACAGCTCGGAATAATTTCCAAAGCCGAAGCTGCTTGGCAGCCCCAAAACATTTTCATACATTTCGTTCGGACTTTTGAATGTGGTGAAGAAGATGGCCAGTATAGGAATAATGACCAGCAATGCATATATCGTAAGCATTCCGCCCTTAAGTACTTTCATGCTATTCCTCTTTTCGTTCTGATTTGGCTTTTATTCGGCTTATCCTTATGTGTGCTCTCCTATTCCTCTGTGCGGTTCGCACGCAGGATGCGGAACTGCAGGAAGGTGATGAGGGCAACCACAATCAGGAAGATAACGGCCTCTGCGGATGCATAGCCAAACTTGAATCCTTTGAATGCCGTGGAGTAGATGAGCGTCGCAAGAATTTCGGTCGCATAGTTCGGGCCGCCGCGCGTCATGGCATAAATCAAATCAAAGGCTTTAAAGGACTGGATGGTCGTATAAGCAATGACGATCGTTGCCGCAGGGGCTAGCATCGGCCAGGTCACAAACCGGAAGTTCTGCCATCTTGAAGCTCCCTCAATCTTGGCCACTTCATACAAGTCTTTCGGAATTCCCTGCAGTCCCGCCACAAACAGGATGATCATCTGCCCGGTATGGAACCAGACCTGCACCACTGCAATGGAGAAGATGGCGATATCCTTATTGCCGAGCCAGTTTTGTGTTAAAAAGCCCAGACTGGATTTTTCCAGAACGGTGTTAAGGATTCCCATATTGGGGTCGTAAATGAATGCCCAGATAAAGGCAACAGAAACGGAGGAAAGAATCGTTGGGAAAAAATATAAGGCCCTTAAAAAGACCGTGGTTTTGGAGTTCCTTACCAGGAACATGGAGAACACGAGTGAAAACAGTGTCTGGAAGATTACGACGAACAGCATGAATTTCACATTGTTGCCCATTGCCTTTACGAAGATCGAATCATTCGTGAAGATGTTTAGGTAGTTCTGCGCTCCCACGAAATTGAAATCCGCCGTAAGTCCATCCCAGTCTGTAAACGAGTAAAACAGCGCGCTTACCGTAGGATATACGAAGAAAATCAAGTAGAGGATCAGCCCTGGCAGGATAAAGAAATACAGAGCCCTATTTTGTTTTAACTTCATCTCTAATGGTCCCCCTAGAAAATCATTCTCTTTCTTTTTTTGTATGTAGTGTATGGCCCACCCCTTTTAGCAATAACTGCCTAAACTGGTTAGTACCCTATTTCATACGGTTAGAAACCTATTTTTTAAATATATAATCAATCGATTGATTAAAAAATTGTTTAAAAGATAAGTTTACTTGCCGGAATAATAGGGTATGGTTTATGGTGTTAGTATACATAATATTTTGACTAGGGGGAAATCAATTGAAAAAAATCAGCCTTTACTTATTCGCCCTGCTGCTGGTTTTATCCAGCGTGCTTGCAGGCTGCTCTTCAAAGGACTCGGAAAGCTCTGATTCCAAAAACAAAAAGATCAGCTTCATGCACTGGCGCGGGGAAGATAAGCAGGTTTTTGAAGAACTGATCAAAAAGTTCACAAAGGAAACCGGCATTGAAGTGGAAATGAATATTTATCCTTCCGAACAATACCCTGTACAGACTGTACTCCGCGACGGCTCTACCGGCGATGTATTCGCCTCCAACCCCGGATTCCAGCTTGAATCCTTGAAGAAACTAGGTTTTTATGAAGACCTGACCAACGAAGATTTTGTGAAGAACTATGATCCAAAACTAATTGAAGCTGCCAAGGTGGACGGCAAGCAGCTCGCCCTTCCACTGCAGCTTGTTTATAACCAGCCTGTATACAACGCTTCTATGTTTGAAAAAATGGGCCTGGAGCCTGCAAAGGATTGGGAAGGCTTCCTGAAGCTGTGTGAAGAGCTGAAGAAAAATGGCGTCACACCGATCGCATTCCCCGGTGCCGACATCGGCCCCGGCCAGCTCATGAACAGCATGATGATGAACAATGCACCGGATGAAGAAATCTTCGCCAAGCTTATGAAAGGCGATGCCAAGCTGACTGAGGAATGGTGGGTCAAGACCCTCACCCAGTTCAAGGAACTGAACGACAAAGGCTACTTCCAAAAAGATGCGCTTGGCACAAAGCATGATTCCGCCATCGCCATGGTCGCCCAGGAAAAAGCAGCCATGCTGGCATCAGGTTCATATGCCATCGCGAGCATCCGCAACCTGAACAAAGACATCAAGCTCGGCCTTCTGGCACCAATCACCGTGCCGGAAAGCGAAGCTAAATTTGAAGGAATCCATACCACCACGTTCCTTCTCGGAGTGAATAAAAACTCCAAGAAGAAAAAAGAAGCCAAACAGTTCGTGGAATTCCTGAGCAAAAAGGAAAATGCGGAAGCTTATGCCAACAAAACCAGCCAGCAGGTAACCCTGAAGGACGTTAAATACGAATCAGAAGACCTGAAAAACATCTCAGACTGGTCCGAAAAGAAAACCCGCTTCCAGCCGCGCTACCTCATCCCGGATGAAGCCGTGGAAAAAGCCGTACTAAGCTCCATCCAGTCTGTCCTCGGCGGAGAAAGCCCTAAAAAGGCAGCCGCTGCTGCACAGAAGATTGTGGATCAGAATATTAAGAAGTAATGATGGCTGAAGCCCCGGGGAATGATCCCGGGGCTTTTGTCGTGGTTTGATGGCGGTTTAGTAAACGGGCTGAGGTTGGAAGTGAATTCTCTTTCTGCAAGTAAAATGTTGGGTTCCGCAAGTAAATTGCCGCGCCGCGCAAGTAAATCATCCATTCCCGCAAGTAAAGGACTGCGCTGCTCAAGTAAATCGTCCATTTCCGCAAGTAAAGGACCGCGCTGCGCAAGTAAATCATCCATTCCCGCAAGTAAAGGACTGCGTTCGGCTAGTAAACCATGCACTCCCGCGAGTAAAGTACTCCGTTTGGCGAGTAAATCATCCATTTCTGCGAGTAAAGTACTCCTTTCGGCTAGTAAATCACCTATTCCCGCGAGTAAAGTGCTGAGTTCGGCGAGTAAATCATCCGTTTCCGCGAGTAAAGTGCTCCGTTTGGCGAGTAAATTATCCATTCCCGCGAGTAAAGTGCTCCGTTTGGCGAGTAAATTATCCATTTCCGCGAGTAAAATGCTGAGTTCGGCTAGTAAACTCCCAACCTCCCGAGCGCCACTACACATATACACCCTCAAAAGCTTATAAAATATGAATTTATCTCCTCCCCTGCTCCATTCTCATGTAAAATCGTCAAAAAACCGGCTGAGTACCGTCTCAAAATCAAAAAAAGAATGCCCAGCGGCGCTGGGCATTCTTATCACTTGCTTAAGTTCCATTTGGTGAGGGTAAACTCTGCGTCTCCCTCAAATGTAATCAAATCATTTTCCGGCTCGGGGAAGTATCTGGCTGTGAAGACTTCTTCCCCGCCGTTGATGAAGATTTCGAGCGAGGAGGTGTCCATCAGCAGCTGCACGCTTGAGAGGCCAGAGACAGCACAGGTTCTTGTTTCCGTTCTTCCTGTGCGGAGGCAGCGGCGCTCCAGGCTGACTTCTTTTTTCTCGGCATCATACGAGAAACTTGCTTCGCCGCGAAGGTTAATGGTGAAGCTGGCTGCCTCTCCCTTGAAGTCATTCAAAAGCAGTTCAGCAGTAATTCCCCGCACGCCCTCAATATGGGATGCTTTCACGCCGCTGAATTCTTCCCGGTCCCCCCGCATTGCTTCCAGCTCAGGAGCTGGATTCTGATAGACTTTGTCATCACGGTACTCCAGAATCCGCGGGATGGTCAGGGCATGGACCCAGCCTTTTTTGAGCGTGGGCTGAAAGGCCTCGGCTTCGTCGGTGATGCCCATCCAGGCGATCATGATCCTTCTCCCCCCTCCATCAAGGAAGGTCTGCGGCGCATAAAAGTCGAAGCCGCGGTCTATTTCGATGAAAGGGCCATGTGTAAAACGCGGGCTGTTCCGGTCTAATTCACCAACGAAATAGCCGGATTGAAACAGATTTTGATACAGGTGGCCGCTCGGCTCAAGGCCCTGCGGCGACACCATGAGGATATCCTTTCCTCCAAGCGGGAAAAGATCCGGGCATTCCCACATATACCCGAATTCTCCAAGACCGTTCATGTCTGCTCCGGCAATGCGGCCGGCTTCCTTCCACTTGTAGAGGTCCGGGGAGGTGAATAGCACTGCTGCCCCCTTCTCTTCCAGTGTCTGGGCGCCGAGCACCATGTACCAGGTGTCTCCTTCCCTCCAGACCTTGGGATCCCGGAAATGGGCGGTATAGCCTTCAGGCAGCCCGAGGACTGGTCCCTTTTTTTCAAAAGAAAGGCCGTCTTCTGATACCGCGAGGCACTGATAGGTTTCCCGTGTGCCGTCTTCGAGTTTTACATTGCCAGTGTAGATGAGATACAGCTTGCCGTCGTATTCCACGGCACTTCCCGAGTAGCAGCCATTCCGTTCATACCATTCGCTCGGTGCCAGGGCGATTTTTTCTTCCTGCCAGCCGACGAGATCCGTTGACGTAAAATGCCCCCAGAATTTTGCCCCATGCGCCGTTTCAAAAGGATTCCACTGATAAAACACATGATAGGCACCCTTGTAATAAATTAAGCCGTTTGGGTCATTTAAAAGTCCGGCAGGCGGCATGAGATGAAAGTCCAGCCGGTATGGGTCGCTCTCTGCCAGTTCTTGATGTTTTTCTACTTCTTCGTATGCTTGTTGGATAAGATCGTTCTCGTTCAGGATAGGCACCTCCTATAAGTAAAAAAGAGAAGGCAAGCTGGGTATCCTGCCTTCTTCTTTTATTATTTTTCGATTTCTGCTGCCGCTTTGTCGGAATAGCCGAACATCCAGGTAAGGATGAAGGCAACAGCAATGGCGATGACGTTGACTAAAATGTACTGAAGGAGCTGTCCGTTCAGATACAGAAGGGCACCAGGTATGACCGTCACTGCCATCCCGGTTCCCTTAAGTCCGAGGATGGAACTTAAGAATCCGCCAGCCGCGCCGCCGATAAGGCCCATGATGAACGGTTTGCCGTAACGGAGGTTAACCCCGAAGAGTGCAGGCTCGGTAATTCCCAATAGAGCTGAGAAGGAAGACGGATAAGCGAGCGCCTTCAGCTTCTTTGATTTTGTCTTGAGCCCCACAGCGAGAGCAGCGCCGGCCTGGGCAGCCACTGAGCAAGTGATGATGGCGTTATAAGGATTGTTATGGTACTTGGCGAGCAGCTGTATTTCAAACATATTAAAGATGTGGTGTACACCAGTGATAACAACCAGCTGGTTAAGTCCGCCAAGAATGAGTCCGCTGAGTCCGAACGGCCAGGAAAGGACGTTTGTGGCTGCGTCCAGGATTCCCTGCTCAACGATGTGGAAGACCGGCCCGATAACGAACAAGGCCAGGATAATCATCACCAGCAGTGTCAAAAATGGTGTCAGAATTAAATCCAGTACTTCAGGAACCCGTTTGCGGATAAACCGTTCAAGCTTGGCCCCGATAATCCCGGCGATGAAAGCCGGAAGCACGGAAGCCTGGTAGCCGACCACCGGGATGAAGCCGAAGAACTTGATCGGTGTCACATCTCCCCCGGCAACGGCCCATGCATTAGGAAGGGCCGGGCTGACAAGCATCAAGCCAAGAACGAGGCCGATGATCGGTGTTCCGCCGAATACCCGGAAGGTTGACCAGGCGATAAGCGCCGGCAGGAAGATGAACGCTGTATCTGTCAGCACCTGTGTGAATAAGATGAAGTTTTCCGAGATGTCTTTAGGGCTCAGGCCGAACAGGGCCAGTACCTGCTCCTGCATAACCAGGCCGCGCACACCCATAAAGAGTCCGGTGGCAACCAGGACAGGAATGATCGGCACGAATACATCACCAAAGGTACGGATGGCCCGCTGGAATTTTGAGCCGCTTGCGACTGCTTCTTTTTTCTGATCAGAAGCAGACTGGGTAGCAAGTCCAAGCTGTGAAACTTCTTCATAAATCCGGTTGACGGTTCCTGTTCCGAAAATTACCTGAAACTGTCCAGAATTAAAGAACGCACCTTTTACCTTATCAATGTCTTCTACTTTTTTCTGGTCGATCTTTTCCTTGTCATTTACTATGATCCGAAGGCGCGTCGCACAATGGGCAACAGAGCTGATGTTTTCCCTGCCGCCGACTGCTTCAATGACTTCCTCTGCTATTCTCCGATTTTCAGACATGACATTCACCTCTATGATTTAATTTTGTATGGAATCGATTACACAAAGAGCCTGGATGAGTGCAAGCCGAGCGTATGATCTCTCTGTGGAATCGATTCCTCATTTCAGATAATAAAAGCGTAACCGAATGAAACCGATTACACTTTCATTATATACTTTCATTTTCTAGAAGTCTATATTTAACTCTGCAAACTTTCCCCTGGTATGTTTCACCAGCGATTTTTTCGAGAATCATGGTGGCAGCCTCCCGGCCAGCTTCCTCTATATCAAAATCAATCGTCGAAAGGCGCGGTGTGATGTATCTCGACAGCTCCGAGGCTCCCATTGCCCCGATTGCCATATGGGCTGGAATCTCGATTCCCGCTTCCTTTAAATGCTGCATCGCACCAATTGCGAGCCGGTCTGTGACCGTCAGCACGGCAGTCGGTTTTACAGCTGATTCTTCCAAAATGGCCCTCATGCAGCTCCGGCCGGAATGGACATCGAAAATGCCTTTCTTGATCCAGCTATCTTCTGTCGCAAGCCCATTTTCAGCCAGGGCGTCCAGGTATCCTTTCTTTCGGAGATAGCCGACAGCATGGTCGCTTTCATCCACTCCGATGAAGGCAATCCGCTTATGCCCCTTAGTTATCAAGTGGTCCATCATGTCCCTTGCAGCCTGATAGTCATCGAACACCACATTCGTCAAACCGGAAACCGGCTGTCCGACCATGACAAACGGCATGTTCAGCTGCTGAATTTCCTGCAGGATCGGCTCTCCAATATTTGTGGCGGACAGAATGATGCCATCCACATGGCGGCTTTTCAGCAGCTTCAGATGCTGAATTTCCTTTTCGTGCTCAAGGTTCGTGATGGCAAGCAGGATCTGGTAGCCCGCTCCCGACAATACCTGATCAAGGCCCTTCACCAGCCGGCTCGAGGTTTCTGTGCTGATTTTCGGCACAATCACCCCAATGACCTTTGTCTTCTTCGTACGCAGCGATTTGGCGTGGGCGCTTGGCACATAGCCGGTTTCTTCAATGACCGTGAGCACTCTTTTCCTTGCTTCCTCGCTTACATATCCGGAATCGTTCAGCACCCTCGAAACGGTAGTGCGGGAAACATTTGCTTTTTCTGCAATTTCCTTGATCGTTAACATGCTTCATTTCCTCCGGCCTTTAATTTAACCACAACATTATTTTACACAAATACCCGCATAATGCCAGTACTATCATCATTACCTGCATGGCGGCATATAAACAGAAAAAACACACCCGGCATAGCAGCCGGGTGCAGTCGATCACTTTTGATCATTAATTTCCTTGATCTTCTTCAGGTCGCATTTCGGCTCCCGGTCATAGGTAAGGAGGCCGTTGATTTCCTGCTCCACATCCGTCAGCTGTGTATAGCAGAAGCCCTGGACAACCGGACTTGAAGTCAAGGCGCCGGTCACCCTGCGGTATTCCTCTACAAGATCTTCGGCAGATTGGACAGCCGAGTAGCCCCAGCCTTCCTGCTCGTCTACCTTATAGGCAATGCCGCCGTATTCCGTAATCAAAATCGGCTCGCCTCTATAAGAATAACCATTGGCGTAAATCACGCGGTTGGCGGGAGTCGTCGAGATGGCGCTCTCCACATCCTTATATGCCTCGGCCATTTCTTCGGCACTGCGGTAATTATGGATGCCGCATATGTCAGAGATCGTATGCTCCCAGCCGTCGTTGGACAGAACCGGGCGGGTCTGGTCGATCGATTTGGTCTGCCAGTACATGGACGTGGCGTGTGCCTGCTGATGCTTGTCATAAGCGACGCGGGAAATGCCCCAGCTCTCATTCAGCGGCAGCCAGACGATGATGGACGGATGGCTGTAGTCGCGCTTTACCACGTCGAACCATTCAGTAGCCAGGCGGCGTGCCGCTTCTTCGCTGTATTCAGAAGCATTCGCCATTTCGCCCCATACGAGGAATCCAAGGCGGTCAGCCCAGTACAGGAAGCGTGGATCTTCTACCTTTTGGTGCTTCCTTGCGCCGTTAAAGCCCATTTCCTTCGCAAGCTCGATGTCCCTTTTCAGCGCCTCATCTGTCGGAGCTGTAAGCAGGGCCTTCGGGAAATACCCCTGATCAAGCACAAGCTTTTGATAATAAGGCATATTGTTCAGCATGAATACGCCGTTTTCAATGGAAATCTTCCGCATTCCAAAGTAGGAATCAACAGAATCGAGCACTTCCTCTCCCTTGCGGAGTGTCAGTGTCACATCAAACAGATTAGGATTCTCCGGTGACCAGTACCAGCCTGGTCCATGGATGTTGCTTCGGTCTGTAAAGCGGTTGCGCACATTATAGCTGCGCTTGTTGTAAATTTCCAGGAGATTGGAAGAATCAGAGATTACTTTTTTACCGTTAAATGAGATTTCTACATCAAGGGCAAGGCCATCGGAGAACGCGCCGCCCACTTCGAATTCAAGCTCAATATCGCCGCGGTCGATCTCAGGAGTCCAGCGGATGCCGGAAAGGACGGTCTGGGCTGCAGGCTCCATCCAGACGGTCTGCCAGATGCCGGTCGTCCGTGTGTAAAAAATGGATTCCGACTGCTCATGCCAGTATTGCTTACCGCGCGGAATGGTCACATCTTCAGATGGATCCTCAACGCGGAGAGTCACTTCGTCTTCCCTGCCGTCTTTGTTTAAAAGATGAGTGATATCCACCGAGAACGGCGTGTTTCCGCCTTCATGATGGCAGGCAAGATTTCCGTTGATGTACACCCACGAACGGTAATCCACCGCGCCAAAGTGCAGGATAATCTGTCTGCCGGACCAATTTTGGGGCACACTTAACGTTCTGCGGTACCAGACCACATCATGGAACGATGGATCATTGATTCCGCTCAGCTCGGTCTGATAGGCAAATGGAACCGTAATTTCCCGGCTCATTGGAAACTGCTCGAACCACTTCTCATTCAGTCCCTTGTTTTCATCATCAAATGCAAAATCCCATTGCCCATTAAGGTTCTCCCATTCTGTACGGACAAACTGGGGTCTTGGATAATCGTTGCGGGGAATAGACATGTATATTCAAATCCTTCCAAAATGTAGTGGCTGTTTATTTGATTCCTGACTGTGTGACGCCTTTAATGAATGAACGCTGACCGACTACAAACAGAAGCACGGCCGGAATGGTTGCGATCGATGTAAGGGCCATCAGCTTGGCTGGGGACGATACAAAGCTGCCCTGCTGCATAACGGCAATACCTGTCGTGATGGTACGCATTTCCGGTGAGTTGGTCGTAACGAGCGGCCACAGGAAGTCATTATAAATTCCCATGAAGGTGAAGATTGCAAGCGTCCAGATGACCGGGCGCGCAGACGGCAGAACCACCTGTGTAAACACCTGCCATTTATTGGCGCCGTCCAGGAATGCTGCTTCCTCCAGCTCCTTCGGGAATCCGCGGAAATATTGATACAGCAGGAACACGCCGAACGCGTTCGCTGAATAGGGCAGAATCAGTACGGCATACGTATCAAGAAGTCCGAATGTGTTAAATTCCATGTAAAGCGGAAGGAATGTGATAACCCAAGGGATGGTCAGGGATCCGATGAACATGGCAATGAAAAACTTCTTGAACGGCACATCAAGCCTTGCGAGACCATAGGCCGCTAATGTATCGGCAATCAGCACAATGAGTGTGCCGGTGATCCCGACAAGAAGGGAGTTCGCCATCCACTGCAGGACCGGCGTTTCACCGCCGCTCTGGAAGGCATATTGATAGTTTTCCAGGGTGAATACTTCCGGGATCCATTTCAAGCCTGCGGTAAATGCTTCCTGGTCTGTTTTAAAGGAAGTAAACAGCATCCAGACAATCGGAAGCAGGAAAACCAGGGCAATCAATGCAGCGATGATAATAATAATCGTTTTACTTGCTTTGCTTTCCATGGACGTCTACTCCTTTCTATTAGAAATTTTAAGCTGGACAATGGAAATGATGATCATGAGAAGCGCCATCATCAGGGACATGGCCGCCGCGTTTCCTAGCTGGCGCTGCCTGAAGGCCTCATCCACGATATTCATTAAAAGAACCTTCGTTTCAGTACCCGGGCCGCCGCGTGTCATCAAGTATGGCTGGCCATAGATATTGAAGGAAGCGATAGTCGAAGTGATCAAAACAAACAGCATTGTCGGTTTGATGCTTGGCAGGGTGATGTAGATCAGGCGCTGCCACCTGCTGGCACCATCAAGCGAACCAGCTTCGTATAATTCCTCAGACACATCATTCAAGGCGTTAATGAAGATAACCATATTGAATCCGATGGTCCACCATAGAGTCGCCACCACAATGGATACCCACGCCCACGGCATGTCTGTCAGCCATGGAATGGCATCCAGGTGCATGCCTGTCAGATAGTTGTTGATCAATCCGCTGTTCGTATCAAGCAGCCACAGCCAGATAATCGCTACGACCGACACTGATACAGCATACGGGATGAAATACATCGTCCGGAATATTCCCTTGATCCTGTTAGGCAGGGCATTGATCAGAAGCGCAAGCCCCAGCCCCACAATGACAAGCAGAGGAACACTGAACACAACAAATTTCAGCGTATTTTTCAATCCGTCAAAAAATAAGCTGTTCAAATATGAATCAGGATCAAATAGTTTAGCATAGTTCTTAAAGCCGACAAATTCATGTACAGGATTCAGCAAATCCCAATTATGCAGGCTCATCCAAGCCCCATACACAATAGGGATCAGAAGGAAAACAGTGAACAAAATCAGGTATGGAAGAACGAACAAACTCGACGTCAGCTTCGATTTCCAGGTGGTATTGTTCATTTGCGTATCCCCCTTTCCGGGTTTGATAGATTATGATTTTACTAACTTGATGTTTTGGAGTTTATGGTTGAAAGCATCATCCAGAGGCGGGTGCGGGCTTTAGCTGCTGCTCCTTTTGGATTTCTGCCTTCTTAGTAGTTTGTACGTTTACTTTAGGTTCGCATTCCATGGTGCTTTTCACTATATCTTGGTTGAAGGCACCGCTCTCCGCTTTAGGTTTCATCCAGCTCCGGCGCCTAGACCCTCGAGTCATAAGTCGGCCAGTCCATGAGAAGAAAGGGCGCTTCTCACGGCCTGCCCGTCTTATGCTTGTCGGGTCTGATCAAAGCGCCTCCGCTTTAGGGGTCATCCAGCTCCGAGCTGACATCCTCGGTCATAAGTCTGTCAGTCCATGAGAAGTAAAGGCGCTTCTCACGGCCTGACTGTCTTATGCCTCTCGGATGTCTGCCTTCTAAGCAGTTTAGGTGTTTTCTTTTGGTTTGCAGTTCATGGTGCTATTAAAGATTCTTAATTGAAGGCACCGCTCTCCGCTTTAGGTTTCATCTAGCTCCGGCCCCTAGACCCTCGAGTCATAAGTCTGTCAGTCCATGAGAAGTAAGGGCGCTTCTCACGGACTGCCCGTCTTATGCTTGTCGGGTCTGACCAAGGCGCCTCCGCTTTTGGTTTAAAAAAGACGGTTCAGGTGATTTTGTTTATTCACCTGTCCCGTCTTTCTTTTTCCTTGCGGGGCTGGTTTATTTTTGAACCAGCTGCTCTGCTTTTTTGTTTGCATCGTCGAGTGCTTTTTTAGGATCTTTTTTGCCTAGAAGGGCAAGGTTGACTTCAGCCCATAGCGGCTCTGAAAGTTGTCCCCAGTTAGCTACACGCGGTGCGAACTTGGCGTATTCGAATTGCTTGGCAACCTGTGGCTGCTGAACCATCTTTTTAAATTCTTCGTTTTGTTCGTAGATGGCTTTGGACGCTGGAGCCTGGCCTGATTTAGCCCATTCCATTGTGTTGTCGGCCGCATATTTCAAGAAATCGGAGATTCCTTCGAGTTTTTTACTATCTTTTACAGAAGCAGGGATGACGAAGTTGTGACCGTTTGCATAGACTGCCTGCTGTTTTGTACCTAATTGTGGAACGGGAGCTACACCGTAGTTGATGCCTGCTTTGTCCCATTGTTCCATCATCCATGGACCGTTAAGCTGCATGGCGTTTTTGCCTTGAAGGAAAAGTGTGACTTCCCCGTCCTGCTGTACATTGGCTGGTGAAACTTTTTCCTTTTGAACAAGGTCTCTCATGAATGTCAGTGCCTCAACACCTTCAGGGCTGTTGTAATTAGGCTTGCCATCTTTCAAGAGCTCTCCGCCGTTTTGGAAGAAGACGGTTGGATAGATGAACTGGTTCGGCCATAGTGTCGGAACGACGAAGCCGTATTGCTTTTTGGATTCATTTGTAAGCTTCTTTGCTGCAGCTACAAATTCTTCGCGGTTTGTTGGAGCTTTTTCCGGGTCAAGGCCGGCTGCCTTGAACATGTCTTTGTTATAGTACAAAACAAGCGGATGGATATCTAAAGGAATGGAATACTGCTTGTCTTTGATCGTTCCTGCCTGCCATGCTGTTTCTGAATAATCTTCAGCCTTGACACCATTCTTCTCAATGGTAGATGTCATGTCTTTCAGGAGATTCTTTTCAGCATAGTTAGTAAGCTGGTCTGTGTGCATGATCATCAGATCCGGGGCACTTTTTTGACCTGAGAAAGCAAGGTCGACTGTCTTATAGTAATCTGTCTGCGGTACGATCTGCAGATCTACTTCATATTTATCCTGAGACTTATTGTAATTGTTCACAATGTTCTTCATGCGCGGGCCATCTGCACCTGAGAATGGAGCCCAGTAGGTGATTTTCTCGTTTCCTCCGCTCTTTTCAGATCCAGAGTCCTTGCTGGAGCATCCTGCCAAAGAACCGATTGCCAGAGCCGCAGACATTGCAACGCCAAGCCACTTCTTCTTGTTCATTCAAGTTATCCCCCTCGGATAAAAATTAAATATGGCTTACTGAAAGCCTGATTGCTTGATTTTTTAAGCAAATTAAGTTAATTAAATTAATTTACTTTGTATAAATATCATAATCTTGCCCGCGATATTTGTCAACGCTTTCACTGAAAAAATTAATAGAATATTAGCATAGGAAGAGGCTGATTCTTTACAGAGGCTTTGCTGCTATGAAACAGGAAGCGGGATTTCCGCTGGCCCCATCTTCTCTTTTTTGCGGGCCTGCAGTGAACTTCCTGGAATTTTTCTGCGGGTCTAACATTTGTGAAGATGCTGAACATGTTGATATGAATAGCCTCGCACAGAGGCTTGAGGAACCGAAAACCGCAGCTGGATCAGGAATTCTGCTCCTTACTCTGCACACTTCCAGTTTTTATTATATTTTTACCTCGCAAAACGATTGATAAAACACAAATCTATTAGAATACATGCTTCATAGTTGGAAAAGAATTGAAGCCCGTCAGCAAGTACGTTAAAATGCGGATAGGTAAATTAATTTATTTAACTAAGAAAATATCCCAGACAAAGGTTGTGCTATCTTGAACAAGCGATTAACAGGCATGCTGCTTGCGGGTGTCCTTGCCCTCTCCGGCTGCAGCGGGCAATCCGCAGAAGAAGAAAAGCCAAAAGGGAAACAATATAAGAACCCGGTGTTTGAGCCGGTGATTGCCGATCCCTCCATCATTAAAGGAAAAGATGGCTACTATTATGCTTACGGGACGGAAGACAATTGGGGGGATGGCAAAGGGCCGAGATATGTTCCGGTCATCCGCTCGAAAAACCTGGTGAAGTGGGATTATGCCGGCGAAGCCTTTGAAGCCGTGGATAAGCCGAACTGGAAGGAAGGCGGCATCTGGGCGCCTGATATTTCCTACTATAAGGATCAGTATTATCTCTACTACTCGATGTCTACCTGGGGAGATCAGGATCCCGGAGTCGGTGTGGCAGTGAGCAGCAAGCCCGAGGGACCGTTCACGGATAAGGGTGAAGTGCTCCGCAGCCAGAAGATCGGGGTGGAAAATTCAATTGATCCTGCCTTCTATAATGACAATGGCACACCTTATCTATTCTGGGGGAGTTTCCACGGAATTTACGGCGTGAAGCTGACAGAAGACGGCATGAAGACAGCCGGCAAGCCGTTCCAGGTAGGAAGCGATGCGTTTGAGGCGCCGTATATCGTCAAGCGGGATGGATATTATTATCTGTTCCTTTCCTCCGGCTCCTGCTGTGAGGGCAAGGACAGCACGTACCATGTGGCTGTCGGCCGCTCCAAAAGCATCACCGGCCCCTACCTCGACCAGACGGGTGCCGATATAAAAGATACGAAGGGCACCGTCATCATGACCGGCAGCCAAAAGTTCGCCGGACCCGGCCATAATGCGGTGATCACGGATGAAAAGGGCCGCGACTGGATGATTTATCACGCCATCGACGTCAAGGAACCAAAAATGATTTCCGGCATTACCCGCCGACCGCTGATGATCGATCCGATCACGTGGAAAAAGGGCTGGCCTGTTATTAAAAACCAGGAGCCAGGCAGCAAGATGCAGGATGTTCCTGTCGTGAAATAGAAAAAAGAACGCCCCGTTTGTCCTGGGACAGCGGGGCGTTCCTTTTTTTAAGCTTCCGGCTTTTCCTTCAGCTTCTCCTTTTTGGGCGCAGGCGCCTTCCATTTGAAGATTTTGTTTAAAGCATTATAGATATGCTTGGATTCCTTTGTCAGGAGCGGCCCAAGAATCGCAAGGATCAGCACATAAAGGGCTGAGAACGGCTGCAGGATGCCCATCAGGCCGCCAGAGAGGCCGAGGTTTGCCATGATGATCGAGAACTCGCCGCGCGATACGATGGTCAACCCGATATTGGCCGATGCTTTATGGGAAAGCCCCGCCCTCCGGCCGGCAATCATCCCGGCCGTAAAGTTGCCGATGATGGTAATCACCACAGCGCCAAGAGCCAGCCATACTGCTCCGCCAAGGCTGAATGGATCGATGCTGAGGCCAAAGCTGAAGAAGAAAATGGCCCCGAAGAAGTCCCGGAATGGAACCACGAGATGCTCGATCCGCTCGCCCTGATTCGTTTCTGAGAACACAAGGCCCAGGAGCAGAGCGCCGATGGCTTCAGCGACATGTATGGTTTCTGAGAAGCCGGCTATGAAGAACAAGGCGGCAAAAACCACAATGATGAATATTTCATCTGATTTAATATTGAGCAATTTGTTTAATAGAGGTGTGGCCTTTCTTGCAATGATGAAGAAAGCCAGCATATAGCCAAGGGCAATCAGCACGGACAGCAAAGTTCCGCCAATCGATGTAGAGTCTCCCAGTATAAGACCGGAGACGATGGAGAGATAAACGGCCAGGAAAATGTCTTCGAACATGATGATCCCGAGAATCAGCTCGGTCTCTTTATTTCCCGTCCGGCGCAGGTCGACAAGGACTTTGGCGACAATGGCACTGGATGAAATGGTGATGATCCCGGCAATGATCAAGACTTCAAGGATTGGAAAACCCATAAGCAGTGCATACAGGAAACCGAGCGCAAAGTTGATTGAAATATAGATGCTCCCGCCGACCACAATCGACTTTCCTGATTTTATAAGCTTTCCAACCGAGAACTCCAGTCCCAGATAAAACAGGAGGAAGAGAATTCCGATACGTCCCAGAAATCCAATGAACTCCTGGCTTTCAATAAATCGTAAACTGATGACCCCGAACTCTGGGGCATGAGGACCGACCAGCATCCCGACCACGATCAAAAATGGGATAATGGAGAAATTCAACTTGTTTGCAAGGATCGCAGCCAGGGCTACGAGGAGCAGTGCTGTACCTACTTCAAAAATGAGATGATCCATCTATACTTATCCCCCCTTATTAGTCAGCTGATCGCTGATGATATTCCGTAAATCCTTTCTTTCACCAGAAATAACCAGTGTATCCCCTGCTTCAATGACCGCATCGGGCCCAGGTGTCAGTTCCTTTGTTTTATTCTTCTTGATGATGGCCAAGACGGTGATTCCGTAGTTATTCCTCACATCGATATCGCCTATCGTTTGATTGACAGCAGGTGCGCCCTGCTCCACCTTGTACCACTCGATGATCAATTCATCAAAGGCAAGTTCAATATGTTCCAGCGCCTTCGGCTTATACACCATTCCCCCAAGAATGGCAGCCAGCTGGCGTGCTTCCGCATCGTTCAGTGTGATATTGGAGATGCTTTCTTCATGATCATCATCATCGTAATGATACATTTCCCTCCGTCCATCATCATGGATGATCACAACAACCTTGTCATTATTGCGTGTGACTGCCTCAAACTTCCGCCCGATTCCAGGCAGATCTCCTTCTCGAATGTCCATGCCCATGAACTCCCTTCCTATTCCTCACCAAAATGAGTTTTTGCCTTGCGGATAAGCTGCTTGAACGTTTCGTCGCTGACAATGTCCTGTATATCATGAAGAGATTGCAGATCCGCCTTCGTCATGATAACCAGCCCATTTTCCTCAATAAAAGCTATTCTCTCACCCTCATGCAGGTCCAATACATCCCGGATATGTTTAGGTATCGTAATCTGCCCCTTTGAACTCAGCTTCGAAAATTCCATGTTCACTTCTCCTTGTTTTACAAGAATTCCTTACTTTCCTTACTTTTTTATTCTACCATAAATGTGGTTGATCCGCCAGTGAGAAGGCATGGTTAATTTATGCAGGAAAGGGAGGGGTTATGCTGAACGCTGGTGAAAGGAGTCTGATTTTTGTCGTTTTTGTACAATCGTGAGTAATATAGGACGCTTTTTTTTAGGTTAAGTGTGTGAGTTAGTTTGATTTTAAACCAGGTTGATTGGAGCGGAAGGCGCGAGACTCCTGATCCGGCTGCGAACTGCGGCCTTCGAGTCATAAGTCAGTCAGTCCCTGGGAAGAAGACCGCTTCCCACGGCCTGCCTGCATTATGCTTTTCAGGTCGCTGCTTTTCAAAAATTTCATGGGTTTTATATGATTTCATATTCATTCTGCACACATTTATTTAGTTTGAAAAGCACCGTTCTCCGCCTTTCATTGCGGGAGCTGCGGGACAGGTGAGACCCCGCAGCGAAGCGAGGAAGCTCACCGCCCGCCCCTAAGGTCCGCGAGTGTCTGCAGCGGAAATCAACCTTCTTCATCGAACGCAGAGTTGTCTCCAATAAATAGCCAATAAAAAAGACCGCAGGCCTCCCCGGTTTCCACCGGGTCTGCCTGCGGTCTAAAAGGCACTAAAACTGCCACCCTTACCGCACTAATATGTCAGGACGGAGATAGGCCCGGCCTTCGTGTTCTGCTTTGATATAAACCCATTCACCTGTATGGGTCATGAATTCGTTGCCTTCTTCGCCAACCAGCAGGGTGTCTTCAGACTTGATCCCGCGGATGGCCGGGTTCCAGGCGAAGGCCTGGTTTACCTGGACAATGCCTTCCACGCCTGGCGTGGCCAGGAATTCGCGGGATGCATACCCGGTCGGGCCTCCCTGGTGGAGGAAGCGCCAATCGTCGCCATGGCCGACTTCGCTGTAGGCATCAAATCCGCCCTGAAGGATGTCTTTGATTGCTGCTCCCGGCCGGGTGGCTGTATTCATGGCAAGATCGATGGAAACGAGCTTTTGCTTGTTTTCTTTGATTTCCTGTGACAGCTCTCCAAAGTGCACGAAGCGGGTCACATTGGCCACAAGTCCGCCTTTTTCAGCGCAGATAACAATCATGGCATATCGCTCAAGCTTTTTGCCGGTCGGGATCGGATGGCGGTACTTGAATACACGCTCATCCGTGGACACAAGAATCACCTGAGGATTGATGCCGTCCTTGACAACCTTTGCCCCGAGATGGGCCGCGATTTCGTACTCGGTCCAGCCGGGCTCGATTTCACGCGCTGTCGATTCCACTGCCTTCGCGGCCTTCTGGCACAGCCAGCGGTACAGCGTGATTTCCTCTGCACCCAGTGTATAGCGCAAACTTGCCAGCTCCTGCCCAAAATCAAGGAAGCCGTCAAAAGGGATATCTGCTGCAATCTTCTTGCCTTCGCACATCCCGCGCACAACAGCATCCTGGTCCTCATACCATTCCGGTGTCACGAATTCATAGCCTGATCCTTCGAGCTCTTCATCGTGGATTCGGGCTGATTCCATTTTGGACGTGATGCAATAGTTTGTGGTGGGCGTGACCAATAAATCAGCCACACCAAATTCAGTAGTGTTCACAATATGATTCACTTTCCCGCCCGTCAGCCACGAGAAATTGTTTCTTCTACGGAACAATACACCGTCTATCCTCTTTTCTTCTATAAACTTCCTTACTCGTTCAACCGCTTCAGTCATTGCTGCTCCCCCTCTGCCTTACTTGCTGCTGTATCCATGCGGATGTGATTGATGCCACTTCCATGCTGTCTCGATGATCGTCTTCAGATTATTGTATTTAGGCTTCCAGCCAAGAACGCTTTGTGCCTTTTCTGAAGAGGCGATCAGGATGGCAGGATCGCCGGCTCGGCGTCCGCTTACCACTTCAGGGATGCTGTGGCCCGTCACCTCACGGCTTGTTTCAATCACTTCCTTGACAGAAAAGCCGCGTCCGTTGCCCAGATTGAATACATCGCTCTCATTTTTGCTGCGCAGATGCTCCAGGGCAAGCCAGTGGGCATTTGCCAGGTCCATTACATGGATATAGTCACGGATGCAGGTTCCATCCTCGGTGGCATAATCATCGCCAAAGATGCTGATATGCTCTCTTTGGCCGAGTGCTACCTGAAGGATGATTGGAATCAGATGGCTCTCCGGCGTATGATCCTCGCCTATTTCTCCGTCCGGATGAGCGCCTGCCGCATTAAAGTAGCGCAGGGATACCGATTTCAGGCCGAATGCCCCGTCACACCAGCGGAACATTTTTTCCATGGCCAGCTTCGTCTCTCCGTACGGACTTGTCGGATTCGTGGCATCTCCTTCAAGGATCGGCACCTGCTCAGGCTCCCCGTAAGTGGCCGCAGTCGATGAAAAGACAATCTTTTTCACGCGATGCTTTTCCATGGCCGAAACCAGGGTATGTGAGGCAATCAGATTGTTTTCGTAGTATTTAAGCGGTTCTTGTACGCTTTCCCCGACAAGGGAGCTTGCTGCGAAGTGGATCACCGCTTCAATATCATGCTTTGTGAATACAGAATCCAGGAAGTCTTTATCACGAAGATCTCCCTGATAGAAGGTGCCGCCCGGGACAGCCTTTTCATGTCCGGTCAAAATATTATCCACGACGATAACTTCCTCACCCTGATTCAGCAGTTCTGCCACTGTATGACTTCCGATATATCCTGCTCCGCCCGTAACTAAAATTGCCATGTTTTTTCCCCCTTAAATGATTTCTTTCGCTCCATCCCCGATTTCACATACATAGAAGTCAGGATTCAAGCCGGTTTTCGCTGTATAGCCTTCAGCCACAAGCTTCTTGAATTCCTCGACCGCATCTTCCCTCACAAGGCTTACATTGCAGCCGCCAAAGCCGGCACCGGTCATCCGTGTGCCAATGCAGCCCGGAACGGCGGATGCCTCTTCAAATAGAGTATCCAGTTCAAATCCAGTCACTTCGTACAAGTCCCTTAGTGACTCATGGGATTTTTTCATCAGCTCGCCAAAGGCAGGCAGGTCGTTTTCCTGCAGCTTCCGGGTAGCCAGGAGCACGCGTTCATTTTCAGAGATCACATGCTCAGCCCTCGCCCTGATGATGGAATCCTGGATGAGATGTTTAACTTTTTCCCACTGATCCATGCTGACATCACCAAGGTTTTTAATATGCGGAAGCTCCTGCTGCAGAATCTGGAGCGCTTCCTCACACTGGGCGCGCCGCTCATTATATTTTGAATCGGCAAGGCCGCGGCGCTTGTTTGTATTCGTGATGACCAGCTTATGGCCGTCAATCTTCACAGGAACATATTGATAGTCAAGCGTATCGCATTTCAGCATCATCGCCTGATCGGCCCGTCCCATGCCGACCGCGAATTGATCCATAATGCCGCAGTTAACGCCGACAAAATGGTTTTCAGCACTCTGTCCTAATTTTACCAATTCTAACATAGGAATCTCTAAGCCCGCCAGTCTGCTGAACGCAAGACCAGTCACAAGCTCGATGGAAGCAGAAGAAGAAAGTCCGGCCCCATTCGGGATATTTCCGTAAAATAAGATATCGGCACCGCTGTAATTTCCTGCTGCATCACCGGCAAGGGTGATCAATTCCTTCAGGACACCCTTCGGATAGCCGGCCCAGTCATCTTCTTCCCGGTACACCAGCTCCTCCGCTGCTGAAAATGAGGCTGTCGTGGAGAAATTGGCGGAAGCCAGATGATACTCTTGGTCCGCCCTTGGCGCCGCAGCGGCCCAGGTGCCAAACGTGAGGGCTGCCGGAAACACATAGCCTCCATTATAATCCGTATGCTCACCAATCAAATTGACACGGCCCGGAGCAAAAAAGATCCGCACTCCTTCACGATAACCATATTGCTTTTCAAATAATTCTGTTAATCCAGCTGCATTCATATGATCAACCTTCTCCCGTCTTTATCTTTTTATCAGGCTGTTTTAGCAAACAGTTTATTTGTTGAATAAGAAGGATGATTTCCGCTCCATGTGCTCCATTGGAGCGGGGCGGGCAGTGAGCCTCCTCGTCTTCGTCTGCGGCGTCTCAAATGTCCCGCTGCTCCTGCAGGAGTCTCGCACCTTATGCTCCAATCAGCCCTGTTTACCAATTGTAAGTTCCTTACAAACCTTAATAAAATCAACCTTTTAGAAACCAGCCTATTATATCAATCAGTTAAGAAACATCATTTTTGCAGAGAATGCAGGAAACGAATAAATGCCTGCTTTCCTGCTTCGTCGCGTTTGTAGACACCGGCATGTTCAAGGACTGTCTGGAATACGGCGCCCACTTCATCCTCGATGATTTTGTTCACATTGCTTTTTGTAATATCGCTGTATTTCTGGAGAATCCGGCCAGCCCAGTCCGAGTGCTTGACGACACTCTCGTCCCATTCTTCGAGGGGGCGCGGATCCGTGAGATAGCTGCCCACCAGTTCCAATTCTTCCGCAAGCCGGCCCGGCAGGACGGCAAGGCCCATGACTTCGATTAAGCCGATATTTTCTTTTTTGATATGATGCAGTTCTTGATGGGGATGAAAGATCCCGCCCGGATGCTCCCCTGAGGTCCGGTTATTGCGCAGCACCACATCCATCTCAAACAATCCGCCGCGTCTTCTCGCAATCGGTGTTACGGTATTGTGCGGAACATCGCCGCTTGTGGCAAGCACCTCTGCCTCCGGATCGCTGTACGTCTGCCAGCTCCTCCAGATATGCTCGGTCACCGCCTGGACTTCATCCTTCTCTCCGCGCACCCGGATCACGGACATCGGCCAATTCACAATACCTAGTGTTACGGAAGGATAGCCGGGTAGTGTGATGCTTTCTTTTGTTTCTGCCCTTTCGATGGCAAATTCATAGCGGCCTCCCTGGAAATGGTCGTGCGTCAGGATCGATCCGCCGACAATCGGCAGGTCTGCATTTGAGCCCACAAAGTAGTGAGGGAACTTCTCGGTAAATTCCAGCAGGCGGGTAAATGTATCTCCCGATATCTTCATCGGCAGATGCTCTGCCCTGAAGATGATCGAGTGTTCGTTATAGTACACATATGGAGAATACTGCAGGAACCAGTCTTCATGGTTCAGCTTAACCGGGATGATTCTGTGCGTCGCCCTTGCGGCATTCCGGATATTTCCGCGGTAGCCTTCATTTTCGCGGCAGAGCGCACATTTTGGATACGAGCTTTGTGGTGCATTTTTCAACAGCGCGATTTCCTTCGGATCCTTTTCCGGCTTGGAGAGATTGATGGTAATATCGATTTCTCCATACGGCGTCTCCGTTCTCCACTGTTTGTTCTTCGCCACCCGGTCCTGCCTGATGTAATTGGAACTCAGGGACATTTGATAATACCGGTTCGTCGCAGCCTCCGGACTTGTTCTGTAATCGCTCTCAAATTGCCGTACCACTTCTGATGGACGGGGCATCAGGCAGTCCATGATCTCTGTGTCTAAAATATCCCGTTCAGTCACCGTGTCTGTTTTTAAAATCCCCTGTTTCTGTGCAAAGTCGAGCATCCCGTCAAGCAGCTCATGAAGCGGAAGCTCCCTTCCTTCTGATGGCTCCCATTCATCCAGCCCAAGCAGCGACAGCAGGCGGTTTCGTGCATACACGCCATCTGCCACTTCCAGAAGCTTCTGCCGGATTCCGTAATCCAATAAACTCTGTATGAACTGATAGATTGTCATTTGGATTCACCTCTATATCGTTTTATGGTAACTTAATTAAATTAATTAATTATCTTTCTTTTAATAATAGAGCTTTCTGGATGGAATTTCAATCTTTTTATGTCAGGCAGGAAAAGAATAGAGAAAAAGGCCCTTACCGTCTTGGTGAAATAAGGCTTTTGCAATGGTCCTGCCCCGTCCCCCGCTCCACACCAAAAAAAGCCCGGCCAGGTTGGCCGGGACTTTGATTTATGGTCTGTCTTTCGCGTTGACTTTGGAGTTCAGCATCTTCAGGAGCGGCCGATAGTTGCCGCCGACGAGCCCTATTTTTTCTACAAAGATCTCGATGGCTACAATCAGGATGGTGATGAACAGCATCGCTCCCCAGACTGTGGACATGGAGAAGATGAAAGCTGCCAGGCCAAACGATGCGGACAGCGCGTAAATCAAGAGAACAGTCTGCTTATGTGTGAAGCCGATCCGCAGCAAACAGTGATGCAGATGGGACTTGTCAGGCGCCGCAAGCGGCTGCTTGTTCACGATTCTTCGGATGATAGCGAAGAAAGTGTCGGAAATCGGCACACCGAGGATGATGATCGGCACTACCAAAGAGATGAAGGTTACGTTTTTAAAGCCCATCAGGGACAGCACCGAGATGATGTACCCGAGGAACAGAGCCCCCGTATCCCCCATGAACACCTTTGCCGGGAAAAAGTTGTATTTAAGGAAGCCCACGGTGCCGCCAGTCACGATCAATGCCGTGATGGCAACGAACATATCGCCCTTGATCATCGCCATGCCGGAGATGCTTAGCAGGGCGAAGGTCGATACACCGGCCGAAAGACCGTCAAGTCCGTCAATCAGGTTAATGGCGTTGGTGATTCCGACGATCCAGAGGATGGTGATTGGGATGCTGAACATCCCAAAGTCCAGCTGTCCGCCGAACGGCAGGTTGATGTATTCAACCTGAATACCGCCCCAGTATACAACAATCAGGGCTGCGGCAATCTGGCCGATCAGCTTGGTCCTGGCCTTCATTTCGTGGATATCATCCAGGAAGCCGAAGAGCACGATGACGAAGGCTCCTGCCAGAATGGCCGTAACATTATAATTATAGCCGTACGGTATATCCGGGTTCACGATCAGCATAACGGCGATAAAGCTGATGAAGATCGCAAGCCCCCCTGCCGAAGGCATGATCTTCGTGTGGACCTTGCGGCTATTAGGTTTGTCTGCCGCCCCCACTTTCAGCGCAAACCTGATGACTAATGGAGTAATAAGCAGCGATATAATTAAAGCGAGAGAGAAAGCTAACAGCAGCAAGTAATCCACCTCTTTTCCTTTTCCAGCATAAATGTATTTAAACAATTACCCATTTTTTTAAATCTGTAACTTATTTGCATAATCTGGCCGCAATTCCCATTCTTCGTTGTGTCCTTAACTATACATTATAAAGTGTTTCTACAAATTTCTCCACGAAAATTTTACAAAGCCGCTTATTTTGAAGAGTTTTTCCTAACCCTGTCATATGTGCGTCATTTTTGTTACACGGCACAGTCCAAATGACCCGGTAAAGCCGGCTTGCTAAATGGCTGAAGCTGTCAGTTTTACCTTTCCCGGCAGCGGGTGTTTCAGGAATTATATCGGCCATGTTGAGAAACATGTTAATGGACGGCGGGTTTATGCAGCTTATGAAGGACTATTCGCGGGCCGGGCAGCTCCTAAATGTCCTCATGGCACCCATGAAAGACTTTTTCTGGGCCGGGCAGCTTCCAAATGTCCTTCATGACCCCTATGATGGACTTTTCACGGGCTGGCCGGCTTTCAAATGTCCTTCATGACCCCTATGAAGGACTTTTCACGGGCCGGGCCGCTCCCAAATGTCCTTCATGACCCTTAGGAAGGACTTTTCACGGGCTGGCCGGCTTCCAAATGTCCTTCATGACCCCTATGATGGACTTTTCACGGGCTGGCCGGCTTCCAAATGTCCTTCATAACACCCATGAAGGACTTTTCACGGGCTGGCCGGCTTCCAAATGTCCTTCATGATCTCTATGAAGGACATTTTACTGGCCTGGCGGCTTCCAAATAGCCTTCATACACCTTATGAAAGACTTTTCGTCCACCTATCCTTCTCGATTGAATTCCTTTATGATAGACGAAGGATTCCTCCAAAAGGTTTCACGTTTTCCTGCTTTTTGCCACCCGGACCAGGAATCTTGGGATGGCGAGCATCCTTCTCCATCTGGATGGCTGTTCGAGCAGGCGGTACAGCCACTCGGCATGGAACTTCTTCCAAAGCGGCGGGGCGCCCTTCAGTTCGCCGCCCAGTATGTCAAAGCAGCCTCCCACTCCCATGAACAAGCCTTTTTTGAACTTGTCCTGATGCAGGGCGATCCACTTTTCCTGCCGCGGTGCGCCGGTTGCCACAAAGATGAGGTCAGGCTCGAGGCTTGCGATTTCGGAAGCAAGGGCACCATCCTCCACATCAAAAAATCCGTGATGCCAGCCTGCCAGGATTAAATCCGGATATTCAGTTTTCACCTTTTCTGCCGCCCGCTTCACCACATGTTCCTGGGCGCCGAGCATATAGACCTTGAGTCCGTGCGACGCGGCAAGTGTAAATAATTCGAGCATTGTCTCAAAGCCGGTAATCCGTTCCTGCAGCGGCTGCTTCAGCATTCTGGAAGCTACGATGATTCCTATACCGTCCGGTACAATGTAATCGGCATGATCGATATTTCGTTTGTATTCAGAATCATGGACGGCAAGCTCGACAATTTCAGGATTGGCCGTCACAATGAAGGTTTTTTCTCCGTTCATGATTCTTGGTTTCAGTCTATTATTGATAAAGTCCGCTCTCGTTCCGCCTGTAAAGGGGATGCCGAGTATTTCAACTTGTTGAGTTTCCATGGTTTTCAGTCCTTCGACACGGTTTTATCCAGTCTATTATAGTATGCCTTCCTTAACAATGCCTTAATAAAAAAGGGGCCTCCGTAGGAAGCACCCTGATTTATGATTGAACCGCGTCTATTCTCTGGCTCTGCTTCTTGATGGCATCTTCGCGGAATTTCTTCTGTTCGGCAGGTGTCATGGCTTTATAGCGCTTAAGGAATTCCTCATATTGCGGAACCACTTCTTCTGTTGTTCCGAACGCTTTGATTTCTCCATATTCCAGCCAAAGGACCTTCGTACAGAAAGTTTTGATCTGGTGAATCGCATGGCTGACAAAGAAAATGGTCTTTCCTTCATCACGGAAGCTGAACATCTTGTTCTTGCTCTTCTCAGCAAAAGCCTGATCTCCGACAGAAAGGGCCTCATCAATCACAAGGATATCCGGGTCGACCGTCACAGAGATGGCAAAGCCAAGGCGGGATTTCATACCGCTCGAATACTTTTTGACCGGCTGATCGATGAACTTGCCGATATCGGCAAACTCGATGATTTCCGGCTCAAGCTTTTCGATTTCCTTTTTGTTGAAGCCGAGCATCAAACATTTGAGCTCGATGTTCTCGCGGCCTGTCAGGTTATTGTTCAGGCCGGAAGCAATGGCAATCAGGGCGGTCTGCCCCACAGTCTCTATATCCCCGCTTGTCGGGGGCATCACGCCGGAAATGATGTTGGACAGAGTCGATTTTCCAGAGCCGTTCACGCCGACAAGGCCGATAACATCCCCTTTTTGGGCGGTGAAGCTGATGTTCTGCAGCGCATAGAAGTCCTCGCCATACCCGCTTGGAAGCAGGATATCGAGCAGCTTCTCCGTTGCCTTGCTGTGCATTTTATATTTTTTATATACATTTTCTACTTTTACAGTTGTTGTCATAAGTTCACTTCCATTTTATAGATAATCAACAAAATGGTTTCTGAATTTCACATGAAGTGCCGAACCGATGGCGAGCAGCACAAGTGTGATTCCCCAGAAGTAACCGGTGTACTGCAGATGATCAATCAGATACCAGCTCTTCCCGAGCATTGCTGAACGATAGCCTTCGACAATGTAATAAAAAGGATTGAGTTTCAAAAGATAATTGTACTTGAAATCATACGGCGCCCATAAAAGCGGCGTCAGATATAACAGAACACGGATGATGGACTGGACCACCATCTGGACATCCCTCACGATTGTGGCAAGAGTGGATGTGATTAATGAAAGGGCCACTAAAAAGACAAGCAGCGCAAACATATAATAAGGCAGTGATAAGAAATAGACAGTAAACTTAAATTCCGTAAACTGCAGAATCACCGTAATCACGCCGACCAGCATCAAATGCTGATAAAACTTGCTTATGATCACATAGCTTGGGATCACGCTCATTGGAAAGCTCATTTTGGATATGAAATTGATCCGGGTATAAATCGACTTCGACGCTTCAAGGACGGCCGGGTTGATGAAAAACCAGACAACAATCCCGGAAATGAGCCAGTAAATGAATGGCACTCCATCAACTGTGTTATCGTTTCCTGGCCGCGCCTTGTGGATTCCCAGTCCAAAAACAAACCAGTAAATGGCGATCTGGATCATCGGGTTGATGATTTCCCAGAGCATCCCGAGATAATGGTTGCTGTTTGCACTTTTCAGTTCAAACAGAGAAAGTCTGCGAATTAAATAAAAACAGCTGATCTGTTCCTTGATTACTTTAAACATTGAAATCATGTTGTACCTTCCCGCACATAGATTACATCAGGCGCACCATATGGCACGCTGACACCAAATAATAGCTCCGGACTCCGCTTAGTCCAGGCAAGCACCACCATTTATTATAGTACACATTAATTCTGTCATCAAATTCTTCTACATAACGCCCCTCTGCCGTTCGGCAGCTGGGCCCTTTTCCAGATAATCGATGAGCTTGCTGCTTGATTTGCCGGTGGAATATTTATTCCATTTCCTAGCGAAGCTCCTGACAGCCTCGAGGTCAAACTGCGCCCTCTTAATGACACCTGCCAGCTCCTCTGTATTGGAAACAACAGGCCCGGGAACCATAGACTCATACTCCTCCCACAGACCTCTGTCCCGTGTATATTCCTCCAGATCATAAGCAAAGAAGAGCATCGGCTTTTGGAGCAGCGAAAACTCGTACGGAATGGAAGAATAATCGGAAATGAGGATATCTGTGACCAGGAGAAGTTCATTGATATGATTCCCGGAAGATGTGAAATCATAGACAAAGCCGGGATATTCGTTTTCATAGTCGACCGTCTTTTGGACAGCTGGATGCAGCTTCAGCAATAGCACATACTCACCGCCCAGCTCCCGCTTCATCAAATCGATATCGAGCATAAGCTTGAACTCGTCAAGCTCATTATCACGGTAAGTCGGGGCATACAGAATCGTTTTTTTACCCTGAAGCTCCGGAAATTCCGCTTTAAAATCAGCGGTGATTCCGTCCTTCAGGCTTTCATCGAAAAAGAAGTCCGTTCTCGGAATTCCGGTCCTCAGGAAATTCTCCTGAGGAAGGCCGAACGCCTCCGTAAAAATACGGGCCATGGCATCCGAGCCGACAACAACCCGGTCGAACTTTTTGTAGACATCGAGGAAACGCATGTGTGCACGTCTGCTCCTGGTCTTGATGGATTCATCGTGAAGACCGAATTTCTTGATGGCCCCCGCTGCATGCCACAGCTGGATCACCTCGGTGCCCGGCTTCAGGGCAGCTGCAGCCAGGATTCCGTAGTAGTTGTCCACAATTACATGCCGGGCGGTTGCCAGATGGTAAACCGACTGAAACAGCGCCTTAAGGCTCCTTGACTCAAACGGCACAACCGTTTCGCTGCCATAATCGGCCTGAAACATGTCAAAAGCGCGTCCTTTGCATAAGAATACCGCTTCCTGCTCCGGAGTGCGCTTTTTCAATTGCTCATACACAAACCTTGTATTGTCCCCAAAAGAAACCATGAAGACTGTTTTGTTTTTTTGTGGAAAAATTCTGCACAGAATGAAAATCATTTTGACCATGGATAGATACAGCGTAATGGCAATTTCCCTAACCATTGTGGACATAATGCAGATCACTCTTTATTTTTGACGTGGATACACCTACTGTGCGGGGCAGATAAACGACCTCACAGTACTCATTCAGGAAGTCAAAATGCCCTTTCCAGTCATCACCCATTACAAAGATATCTATTTTATGGTCAAGCACATCCTGAATTTTTTGATCCCAAGTCGCCTCAGGGATCACTTCATCCACCATGCGCAGATTCTCCAGAATCAGCTTCCGGTTCTCATAGCTGTGATAGGCATCCTTGCCTTTTCCAGCATTGAATTCATCTGTCGAAACCGCCACAACCAGATAGTCGCCAAGCGCCTTGGCGCGGTTCAGCAGATTAATATGCCCCGGGTGGAGCAGATCGAACGTTCCGTAAGTCAGTACCTTCTTCATCGTTTCTCAACTCCTCACTTGTAAGGCGGAGAACGGTGCTTTTCAAACTAAATAAATGGGTGCAGAATGAATAAGAAATTTTATAGAACCCATTAACTTTTTGAAAAGCAGCGACCTGACAAGCATAAGGCGAGCAGTCCGTGGGAAGCGGTATTCTTTCCATGGACTGATTGACTTATGACTCGAAGGTCGCAGTTCGCAGCCGGATCAGGAGACTCGCTCCAAAAGCGTAAGTCCCATGTTAAATCATAAAGTAACCCTACAACTTTATATAAAAATAACAATCATTATTAATAAAGCATTCTATTAAATTAGTAAAGGTATGGTTATAGTCATTCAACACATTATATAACCAAAGGGTGATTAATTCAAACCCTAAAAGCTTCCTGTCATGGAGGACACTGGCTCTGGATGGAAAGCTGTTTTCGAGCCTTTTGGGGCGTCCTGTTCTCCTTTTGCGCAAAAAGGGAAATGGGCGTACACACCCATTCCCCTTTTTTGCAAGGGCTGTTCTGGAATTGAACAAGCTTTCGTTTCATTATATTAGACGGAGCAAGTCCGGATTAAGTTACACTTTTTCCGGAATTTATTTTTCGATTAGTGTCTGGACGAAGCGTTTGGCTGAGTTTCCGTCCTGATGGTCGAAGAATTTATCCTTGAATGCCTTGATCTGTTCCATGTCAAAATGGCCTTCCCGGACTGCCTCGATGATGCCGTCTGTGGTTGTGACGATTGGTCCCGGAACAAAGCTTTCATAGTCATAGTAGAAGCCGCGGTCCTGGAGATAGTCTTCCAGATCATAGGCATAAAAGATGATCGGGCGTTCGAGCAGGGCATATTCGAATACAAGGGACGAATAATCCGAGATCAGGACATCTGTAATGGAAAGAACATTGCTGATGTCGTTTGCACTCATATCCATGACGAAATCGCGTGCTTCTTCCGGGATATCGAGCTTTTTGGTGACGGATGGATGGAGCTTCAGCACCAATACATATTCATCGCCAAGCTCTTTGGCCATCTGCACAAGGTCGAGCTTGATTTTAAAGCTTGAGCGCTTGCCCGGTCCGCCGCGGAATGTCGGCGCATAAGTGATGACTTTTTTATCGATCAGCTTTGGATAGGTGCCGTAATAGGTTTCACGCACATGTCCGACTGCATCCTGATCAAAGAAGAAATCGGTCCTTGGCAGCCCCAGCGGATAGATATCTTTTTCGGGCAGACCGAACGCTTCGGCATAATGCGGGACGATTTCCTGGCTGGTCACGACAGCCTTTGTGTAAAAGCTGTGAGCCTCGTTTTCGAATTCCTTCGTATTGCTCTCAAGATATCCAACAGCGCTGTGGCCGAATTTCTTGAAGGCCCCCGCAGCATGCCAGGTCTGGATGACATCTGTTCCCTTGCGCACGCCCAGCTTGTACAGCGGGCGGTAATAATCATCAAGAAGTACATATCTGGATGTGGCAATATCGAAATACAGTCTGCAGAACTCGGTAAAAGAACGTTTCTTTTTGAAATAGCCTTTTATTTCATAATCCGGGCGTTCGATTGCCAGTTCTTCGTATATATACTTGAAGCTGTCGCCCAGCTTATTGAACTTATTGGTGGCAAAAGTAATTTTCTTTTTCACCGGCAAAAGCTTTGCGAGCGGATAGACAATCCTGCGGGCCGCCGCTGTCTTGACCATCAGTTTGGCCTTTTTGATCCGCAGGCGGGTAGCATGGGCCGAAAGCGGGCCGCTGCTGTTATTTCGTGCGGCTTTTCTGGCAGCCTTGAAGGAAGCCCCCTTTTTGGAAGATTCATGCATCTGGATCGAACCAGGGTCAATGACCTGGAACAGATAGCGGATAACCTTCAGATGGGCCTTCCTTCCCCTCGGCCTGAGCAGCGTATAACGGTCTGCCACTTCAATAGTAAGAACACGATGCAGAAGCGGCAGTTCATTGATCAGCCGGAATGGCAAAGAACGCAGCCATTCCAGGACAAGGGAGAAGCTTTTTTGCTGCTGCTCCTCATTCTTCGCAGCGAGTGCGCTCCGGAGAGCCGGCCAGATATCATGGGAGATGATCCGGTGATAATAGCTTCTCCGCAGGAAAAAGCCTGAAGACTTATTCGGCACAAGATCTGCCCACAGCTGATCGGACAGCTTAAGGCTTTTAAAGATGTCGGTCAGAACCTTAACCGAATCCACATTCACCATTTGGCTAAGAGATGTGTTGGTGTCTGTTTCCCGGGCACGGTAGTTGTAGATGATCTTATCGACAGTAAACATCTTTTTCGCGCGCAGATAAGCCTCAATGACAAACGGCTGATCCTCTGTTACATGAATTCCTTTTGGAAAGCGGATCGTGTCGATCAGACTGCGCTTATACAGCTTATTGCAGGGTCCTAGTGAATAAAGAAGCTCCGGATTGCGGACGAGATTTTTTGCCCCCGGGCGGTACACACCATTATGAAGATGGCTCAGGATATACCAGGTTTCCTTGCTGTTAAAGCTCAGGGATGTTCCGGTGACGATATCTGCCTGCTCATCGATGGCTGCCGTATACATGGTTTCTAGTGCATCAAACGGCAGGGTGTCATCTGAGTCGACAAAGCTGACGAACTCTCCGCGGGCGGCGTCCAGTCCATTGTTCCTGGCAGCTCCCGGACCTGAATTCTCCTGCTTCATGAAGACGATGTTCCCGTGTTTTGCTGCATAATCCATGATGATGTCAGGACTGCTGTCACTGGAACCATCATCGACCAGGATGATCTCGATTCCCTGAAGAGTCTGGTTCAATAGGGAATCCAGCGTTTCTTCTATATATTCCTCTACATTATAGACAGGGATGATGGCGCTCACTTTGATATTTTCTAAGTATGGCTTAGTAATGATTTGAAGCTGCATGTTGACTAACTCCTCTATCCATAGGAAATGTCCGTTTCAACGTTACCTAAGTTTTTTTCTCGCACGGGCAATTTTTTATCCAGGATCAGCTCTGCCACACGGCGGCTGGACTGCCCATCCATATGATCAAAGAAATGCTCTACAAACGAATCCAACCGGTCCATCCTGAACTGCCCATTCTGGATTGTGGAAATCAATTCCTCGGTAGTCCGGACAAGCGGACCCGGAATGAAGTCATAATAGTTGTAGTAAAAGTCCCGGTGTTCAATATATTCTTCCACATCAGGTGCAAAAAACAGCATGGGCTTGTCCAGCAGGGCAAATTCGAAACAGACGGATGAATAGTCCGTGATCAGGATATCTGCTGCGAACAGCAGATCATTGATTTCCCGGTAAGAAGTGAAATCATGGAAGAATCCTTCATATTCCTTGGGGATATTCCAAAAATCCTTAACAAACGGATGCATCTTAAACAGGAATACATAATCATCTTTCAGATAATTATATAAGAAGTCGATATTCAAAACCTCTGTCGGATAAAAAGCTGTCTGCTGTCCGTTTCCGCGGAAGGTCGGCGCAAACAGGATCACCTTTTTATCCCGGAGATAAGGGAATTCGCGGTGGAGGCGTTCTATTACCTGCTCTTTATACGACTCATTAAAGAAGATATCTGTCCTTGGAATGCCGGTTGCCACGACGCGGTCCAGAGGGATTCCGAATCCTTCAGCATAATGCTCTGCCACTTCCTGCGAGCTTACTATAGCCTTCGTATAGTTGCGGTGGTTTTTTGACTCAAGACTTGGGCCGCCCGGCTTACCGGCCCGGCTGTAGCCGAATGTCTTGAATGCGCCGACAGCGTGCCAGAGCTGAATGAGCTCGGCTCCCTTGCGTATTTTAAGCGGATAGACCATCGGAAAGAAGTCATCAAGGAGGATGTTCTTTGCGGTCGCCAGATGGTAGGCAAGGGAGATGATCTCCCCCACGCTTTTTTTGACGTCTGCCCCGTTCTTGAACAGGAAATAGTAGCTCAGCCCAGGATCCTGCTTTTTAAGCTCTTCGAGTACGAATTCGAAGTTCCCCCCGATTGTGAGCCGGCTGTCTGAAGCAAATACCACCTTCTTTTCATCAAGCGGCAGTCTGCAGAATACCTTGTACAGCAGCCTGAATATCTTTGTCGACAGCAGCTTATATGGCAGGTTCCCCCTGTTTCTGAGTAAAACGGATAAAATTCTTTTTAATCTATTCATGATGTGCTCCCGTTTTTGTAAACTGTTCTCTAAAAAGGTGATCAATGATACGTTCACTGGCCCGGCCGTCACGATAATCAAAGAAACGGTCCCGGAATTCGGTGACTTTTTCTATATCAAAGGTTTCTTCAAGAATCCAATCGATAAGCGGGCCGTCTTCAGTGAACAGCGGTCCCGGAATGAACGATTCATACGGATAATAAAAATCTCGTTCTGCTGTGTATTCTTCCACATCGGAGGCAATAAATGCAATCGGCCTCTGAAGCAGGCTGTAATCAAAGATGACGGAGGAATAATCAGTAAGCAGGATATCTGAAACAAGCATAAGTTCGTTGATATCAAAGTTCTTTTTAATATGGTAAAGAAACCCTTCGGCCCCAAGATGAACATTCGCATCCATATAAGGATGAAGATGGACAAGCAGGGCATATTCAGGTCCAAGCTCATCCTTCATCCTCTCAAAATCCATGGGAAAATGAAAGGCCTCCTGATAGTGGCTTTTCCCCCTGAAGGTTGGTGCATATAGAATGAGCCTTCTGCCGGCAAGCTCAGGGAAGGTATGAAAGAACCGCTCCCTGACAGCGGCGGCGGCTTCCTCCTGGAAAAAATAGTCCGTCCTCGGGACGCCGAGCGGGAGGATCCGCTCATTCTCCATGCCAAAAGCCTCGGCATAATAAGGAATGATGCCGGAGGCGCTTGCGAAGGCCCAGGAGTAATTCGAATGAACCTTGATGACCTCTAAATAGTCCTGGCTCGGCCCGAACGGGGTCCCGACGGTGCTGAGGCCGAATTTCTTAAACGCGCCCGCTGCATGCCAGAGCTGGATGACTTCGGCACCCTTTCTCGGCTTGATGGCGTACACCGGAAAATAATAATCATCAATGATGAAATACCTGGAAGTCGCAAGATGATAGCAGGCTTTTACCATATGAAGCAGATAATCCAGCTTGCCGAGCCCGGTGCTCCGGAACTTCTTGAACAGGAAATGCGTGTTGATGTCCGGGTGTTTTTTTACAAGCTTCTGATGGATATAAAACAAGTTACCATTCAGCTCTTCAGATCGGTAGGAGGCAAAGGTAACCTTTTTATTGTTCACTTTAAAGAAAAGGCTGAACATGCGGTAAAGCGAGCTGATCAGAAGCTTTGTCAGCCTAACAGGCAGTAATCTGAGTTTGTTCATGCTGTGCCTTCCTTCTTTCGCATGCTGAGCCCTGTAATTATATTTTCCACTCCATGATTGTCTTGCCCCATGATGTGGCAAGATCCTTTTCAAATGCATCTATAATATCCTGGATGGTTTTCACTTCATTCACGCTTCCAACCAGGGTGGAGAAATATTCCACAATTTCCGGATGTTCTTTCATGAATTCGACCGTGTTGACAAAGTCCTGCCTGCCGCTCCGGCTGCTGCCGATCATGGTCAGGCCCTTCTCAAGAATCATCCTCGTGTTCACCTCGACCGGATATTCAGAAACCCCAAGTATGGCAATGGAGCCTTCCGGATGGATGTGGTCGATGATCTGGTCGATGGCCGTCTGGCTGCCGATGCCGCCGACACATTCAAAGGCATGGTCAATCTGCAGATCCTCAGGAATTTCGTCTATCTGATACGCTTCATCCACAAATGAGAAGTGATCCAGCTTGTACCCTGTTTTGCCGAAGATGACCACACGGCTGTCTTTATAGCGCTTTTTCAATATTAATGACACGATATAGCCGAGGTTTCCGTCGCCCCATACCCCGAAGGTCGCACGGCGCGGATGGGCCTTGGCCTCAAAGCGGATGAGCGCGTGCATGCCGATCGTGATGAGCTCGGTGAATGCCGCTACATGCGGATCCAGATCCTCCGGCAGCTCGACAAGACGGTCGCGTGCCATGAACACATAATCCTGCATGAATCCGTCAAATCCGCTTGAGCGGAATTTGCTTGTGCGCAGATAATTTTCTGCGATATATTCATCTTCCTCGACCGGGGTGTTCGGCACCATCACAACTGGCGTGCCGGGCTTGAATTCGCCTTTCCGGTCATAGACAACCTTGCCGATCCCTTCATGGATGAGTGCCATCGGCAGCTTTTTAGCCATGGCCTCTTTGCCGCGGGAGCCGGTATAGTAGCGCATATCCGCGTTGCAGATGGACAGGTGGGTCGGGCGAATGACCACATAATCCGACTGCAGGGATGCATCCTTATAGGTGACCTCGAATTGGCGCGGAGAGACTAGGCGATAGACCTGGTTAATCATTTCGCAATACTCTCCTGGATGATCGCGTTCGCGACCTTGAGGTCATAAGGAGTGGTTACTTTTATATTGAATACTTCGCCCTGTACCAGCTTTACTTTCTCACCCTTGATCAGGCAGATTTTGGCGGCATCGGTAAGGATGGCCTTCTGCTCGTCAGACAGGGAGTTATAGTGGTCAACCAGTAGCTTTATATTGAAGCTCTGCGGTGTCTGGCCCTGATACATCGTGCTGCGGACCGGAATATCCGAGATCGCTTCCCCGTCCTCTGACTGAATGATGGTATCGATGGCCTCAATCACCGTATCGACGGCTCCGAACTTGAGCGCCGCATCGATGTTTTCATCGATGATGCGGTGCGTGAGGAATGGACGCACAGAGTCATGGGTGATGATGACATCATCTTCTCCGAGGCCTGCTGTCTTCTCGATGTAGCGGATTCCGCTCATGATAGATTCATTGCGGTCCTTCCCGCCTTCCACCACCACAACACGGCTGTCATCGCCGATGTGCTTTTTGATGATGTCCTTCGTGTGGTTGATCCACTCTTTTGGCGATACGACGAGTATCTTGTCAAAACGGTCATTCAGGATGAATTTTTCAATCGTATGGATGATGATGGGACGGTTATTCAGCGACAGGAATTGCTTCGGCATGTTTACATTGCCCATCCTTGTCCCTTTACCGCCTGCTAAAATCTCTGCATAGATCACAAGTGACAGCCCCTTTTCCAGTTGAATTGGCATTATCCGCACCCGATAGAAGCCGCACATCATATGCGGCCTTTTTACGGAACGGTTTTTCATGTATAAAAATGTAATTTCATTAGTGTTTTTTTGTTTACGGATGTCGATTCGTGCTATAAAACTCTTTTAAAACTATACACTGTTTCCCCATCCTTTTCAAGAAACAGTCTGCAAACGCTCCCCCCTGGTTTTCGACATTTCCCGGGAAACGGGGACTGTCCCCATTTCCGGGAAATGGGGACAGTCCCCCTATTAAAAAAGCTGCCCCATGAGGATGGGACAGCTTTTTTCGGTATGTTTATTGATACAGCGGTATGTCGTATACGGCTGTGTAGTTCTCGAGGGTGTCGTACAGGCGGTAGAAGCCTGAGGTCTGCTTGTAGGCCCAGCCAATGTCTGAGGCATATTGGTGGGTGGCAGGAGCCGCCGGGTTCCATCTCATCTTATACAACGTGTCCTGTCCGCGGGCTACATAGTTTTCGGCCACGAACTTCGCTCCGCCGATGATGGCTTTATCGACTGTGGTCCAGCCCTCGATGAAGGCTTTTCTTGTGCCGCACGTAAGCGCGCAGCTGTCAAGGGCCCCGATGCCGTACATATTATAGACAATGGCATCATAACTTGTGGCGGTTGAGCTCAGGATGGTCAGCAGCGGATAACCGTCGCTTCCATTAATCACCTGTCCGTTCGAGTTCCGCTGCTTCTTGACCTTTACACCCTTCGCTAGCTGAGAGCCGCCATTTCCTGTCTCAAGGAGTGCATGTGAAATCAAGTACACTTCATTAATATTATATGTCTGGCTTGCCTGCTGGAAGGTTGCAGCCTTTCCTTTTAAAACGCCGGCACTTGAGGTAAGAATTTTATCATTGATCTCATAAGCATTTGTCCCGGCACTTCCAGAGAGCTTTAAGAACTGGAATTTAGCTGAGGCACTCCCAGTGAAATTCCCCGGAGTCAAATAATACTTCACATCTTCAGGGCTTGCTGTCTTCCAGGTTACCGGCAGACTGATTTTATACCAATACCCGCCGTCTGAGGCCTTAATTTTTTCTGAAAGGATGGTGATTTTCTGCTTATCTGTCAGCTTCGCCATTACCCAGTATTCTGTCCCTGCCCCTCCGCGCACATTCCACGGTCCGCCAGAAACAGTTCCAACTTTGGCAGTGGTGCCGGATATGGAAGAGAAAGCCATGGCACTTACATAAGCATCATATTTTTTATCTGTCTGCGGATTTACTTTCACTTGCTTATCGACCGCAGATTGAAGCGTATAATTGTAATTCGTGTACGTAGTAGTGGTTTTGATGGATACTTTTTCAATATTCAGGACAAGTGCCGCTTTGTAGCCCGCTTCATAATATTCCACTTCCACCAGATGCTCCCCTGCGGACAGAGTCACATCCTTATTGATTGTATGAGAGCCTGTTGTCCACATATCCACCTGTATGACTCCGTCCACCTTGATGCGCACGCCGTCATCAGCCGTTCCGGACAGCTTGTACTTGCCCACGGACGGAACCGCGATTTTTCTGCTGTATTTAGCAGAAAAATTATCAGCCGGAATACCCGCAGCCGGTGATGCTGTTCCCCAGTTAAAGTTCAGGCTTTGATGGGCTGTCTCAACGGGCGTGCCCGTCAGATTGGTTGTTGGATAATACAGAGCGGTCCATTCAGTGAAATTGGCAGGCGGCCTGATGACTTCAGGCGCCTTCTTCACATCAACCTTGATTTTGGCATATAAGCCCTTTTCAAAATACTCGACCCGGATGGTATGAGGTCCTGTTTTTAACGCGAGCTTTTTATTGAACGCATTATTTGTCCCCGTTTTCCAGAGATCCACCTGCTTGATGTTGTCCACATAGATTCGGATTCCATCATCGGCGGTTCCGGAAATCACATAATCGCCGCCGGCCGGCACGCTGATACTACGCTGATATACCGCCGTAAAATTGTCAGCCGGTATGCTGGCAATCGGTGCCGCTTTGCTCCAGGAATAATCCAAATTGGCTGCCGTCCGGTATACCGGGGTGCCTGTGAAATTCGTGGAAGGATAGTAAGCTTCTGTCCAGTATGCCGTTGAAAGGGCAGGCACTTTCTGCTTTACATCCACTTTTATTTTGGCATACAAGCCTTTTTCAAAATACTCGACTTTGACGGTATGAGGACCTGCTGCCAAAGTTATCGTTTTATTGAACGCATTATTCGTCCCCGTTTTCCACAGATCCACCTGCTTGACTCCGTCCACATAGATGCGGATGCCGTCATCGGCAGCACCGGAAATCACATACTCGCTTTTCACTGGCACGTTTATCTTCTTTTCGTACCGGGCGGTAAAGTTATCTGCAGGAATGCCGGAAATCGGAGCCGCGCTGCCCCATGAGTAATTCAAATTCTTTACAGTGCGGTATTTTGGCAGTCCGGTGAAGGCCGTGCTCGGATAATAAGTTTCCACCCAGCTGTCCGCTGTTACCGCAGGTGCTGTTTCAATGCGGTCCACATTCACCTTCAATTTGGCATAATACCCTTTTTCAAAGTATTCAACTTTGATTGTGTGCGGAACAGCAGTCAGATAGACTTCCTTATTAAAGGTATTATTTGTGCCTGTCTTCCAGAGGTCCACCTGCTTGACACCGTCCACATAGATGCGGATGCCGTCATCAGCCGTACCGGAAATCAAATACTTTCCGGCTGTCGCGGGCTTGATGATTTTTTGATACTTAGCCGTAAAATTGTCGCTCGGGATGCCGGCTGCCGGCCTTCCCGAACCCCAGGAATAATTCAGGGATTTAACGGTGCGGTGGACAGGGGTTCCGGCAAAGTTTGCGGCCGGATAGTAGGCCTCTGTCCAGTATTCTGTGCTTGGCACAGGTGCAGCGGCAGGCACTGCGTTTTTCTCAAAATCTACTTTTATCTTAGAATAATAGCCTTTTTCAAAATACTCGACACGGATAATATGCGGGCCGGCACTCAGGTTCAGCTCCTTGCTGAAGGCATTGTTGGTGCCTGTTTTCCAGAGATCCACCTGCTTGATGTTATCCACATAAATCCGGATGCCGTCATCGGCCGTGCCCGAAAGCTTATACGTGCCGGGTGTAGCGGTGTTCACTTTCTTTTGGTATACGGCTGTGAAATTGTCCTTCGGTATGGATGATGCCGGTGAGCCGGTTCCCCAATTGTACTGAACAGCAGCCGTGGTCTGATAGAGCGGGGTGCCGCTGAAATCAGGGGTCTGGTAGTAAGCGGCCAGCCATTTGTCCGCAGGTATTTCCGGAACAGGCTGCAGATCGACTTTGATGCTTGATCTGTATTTTTTCTCATAATAATTGACCGTAATTACGTGAGTTCCTGCACTTAATGTAATCTCTTTATTAAAAAAATGTACTCCATCGGTCCAATCATTCACTTGAAGCTTGCCATCCACCCAGATGCGGATGCCGTCATCTACCTTTCCTGACAGCAGGTATTTAGTAGAGTTGGAGAGTGTAATTTTCTTAGTAAAAAGAGCAGAATAATTGTCGCCTGTAATTTTAGAATTCGGCGAACCGTATGCCCAATCAAAATCCAGCTTGTCCACGGTCGTTTTGACTGGCGTCCCTTGCCGGTCAGGCAGCGGATAATACGAGGCGTTCCACGAGGTTCCACCGGCCGAAGCATTCGAACCAGAGAAAAAGAGAGCAAAAAACAATCCTAAACTAATCACAAACCAAGCAGCAGCAGAATATTTAATCTTGATAAGCCAACAATCCTCCCTAAGACAAATTTCCCTAAAATGTAACACAATCCCTATTATGCAAAAAATTACACAAATTGTGAACATTAATTACCAAAAAGGTTCCAACTACCTAGTTTCATTCCTAGAATAACGGGTATGAAGGCAATGGACAGACCGGGGACAGTCCCCTATTTCCCAGGCGGAAATTCCCTGCGCCGTGCCGGACAGACCGGGGACAGTCCCCCATTTCCCAAGCGAGAAAGCCTTGCTCCGTGCGGAACAGACCGGGGACAGTCCCCTATTTCCCAGGGGGAAAATCCCTGCGCCGTTCCGGACAGGCCGGGGACAGTCCCCTATTTCCCAAGGGGATCTTTGTTCAGTTGCATATGAAAGGGTGTATGGGTACACTAGGTTTGTTAGAGCATTTCATCTACATATATCGACACTATGACGCAGAAGTTAAGGAGTTTTTTACTTATGAGCCATAATATGAGTGTGGCAGTGCTTGGAAGCTGTGCAACGCGGGATAATTTTAATTCCCGTTTCAACGAGAATTACAAGGATTTTTATGAGTGTGTGTTGACGCAGAATCAGACTTCGATCATCAGCCTGATGTCTGAGCCCGCTGTGTTTGCCGAGGAAGACCTTGGAGAACTGAGCGATTATCAGAAATGGAATGTAAGAACTGATCTAAATAAAGAATTCCTGAGCCTGCTGAAGGAACAGCAGCCGGAATACTTAATTCTCGATTTTTTTGCCGACATTCATTTTGGCTGCCTTGAACTGAGCGAGAACCGATACATCACGAACAACCGCTGGATGGTGTGGAAAACTCCCTTTTACAAGGCACTGAAAGAAAGCGGCGGGATGAAGGAATGGAAGCTTGAGAAGAATACAGAGGAATATCTCGATCTTTGGAAAAAAAGCATTGACTCACTTAGTGAATTCATCCGGTCTGAAGTGCCGCAATGCAAAGTCATCATACATAAAGCAAGAAACGTAGAGTTCCTCCTAAAAAAGGGAGAAGCCAAGCCATACATAAAATTGAGTGAATCCGGCAGAGTCGCGCGGATCAATGTGAAACAGATGAACAAGCTGTGGAATACAATGGATGAATACGCAGCCTCTGCCCTCCAGGCAAGGACGATAGGGGTGAAAAGCCTCTTTACCTACGAAAAGCATCCATGGGGCCCTTTTTATGTTCACTACACGAAGGAATATTACCGCGAGTTCCTGGTCCAGCTCCATCAGATCGTGTTACAAGATTCAGAGCGGCAGCTGCTGTCTGATTCAGTTCCTGCGTCTCTTACCCAGGAAATCCGGCAGGATCTTGAAAGATCTCAGCGCTATCAAAGACTGACAGGGACCTGGGACCATTTAATCAAGCCCAAGCCGGTACCGGAGCAAGCACCTGTACCCCCTTCCTTCCCCTCCAGAATTCAGGAGAAGCTGAAACGAAACGGCATCGTCCGGTTCATTTATGACAAATATAGGGCAAGGGCCGGGAAATAGGGGACAGTCCCCCATTTCCCGGTTATTTCCCAGACAATATATGACAAATAGGAGCAGCGGGTGCTGTTCTTTTTTGTGTGAAGAGGATGATTAGAGTTGTTTTGTAACGAAAATGTAATATTACTGTTATGGGATATTATGTAGAATGATGTAAAAAGAGTAAATTTTAGGGGTGGACCTTTTGAAAAAGACGATTGCGGCATTGACTGCTTCTATTATAATATCCAGCAGTTTGGTTCCTTCTGCCTTAGCGGCTTCCTATAAGGTGAAGAGCGGCGACACTCTCAGCAAGATTGCCCAGAATAACGGTGTCACAGTTGCACAGCTGAAGCAAATGAACAAGCTGAAAAACGATGCCATTTTCCTTGGCCAGACGCTTCAGGTGCCGGATAAGAAGCCGGCTGCAAAGCCTGCACCGAAACCCGCTGCACCTAAACAAACGGTCTATACGGTTGTAAAGGGCGACTCTCTTGATAAAATTGCGCGGAAATATAAAACAACGGTATCCAGCCTGAAAAAGTGGAACAGCCTGAAGAACGATACCATCAAGCTCGGCCAAAAGCTGAAGGTCACGGCACCTAAACCGGCACCAAAGCCGGCTGTGAAGCCTGCACCCAAACCGGTACAGCCTCCAACGGCACCAGCTGTAAATTATATAGTCCAGCCCGGTGACAGCCTCTGGCTGATTTCTTCCAAATACGGCGTTACTACAGCGGATCTCATCCAGGCGAACAAGCTGAAGACGGAAAGCATCAAAGCGGGACAGAAGCTTGTGATCCCAAATCCTAAAAAGACGCCTGCAGTACCTGCTCCGGCTCCGGCGAAAGCTCCTGCCAAGCCGACAGAAACACAGGCCGTGAAAATCCAGCAGGCCATAGAAGAAGGACATAAATACTTAGGAGTTCCCTATTTATATGGCGGCTCCACTCCTGCAGGCTTTGACTGCAGCGGTTTTGCTTATTACATATTCAGCCGGACAGGCTTTGACATCAAGCGTACAAGCTCTGCAAACTATTTCGGCCAAGGCCAGACGGTTACACAGCCCCAGGCCGGCGACTTCATTTTCTTCTCGCCAAGCCCCGGCTCGCCAAGCATCACTCACATGGGAATCTATATCGGGGACGGCCGGTTCATCCATGCCGACTCCACCAAGGGAATCACCGTCACTTCGACGGAAGTCTCCTATTTCAAAACAAGGTTCCTTGGCTATAAGAGATTATTTTAAAACCAAATCTTAAGAGGCGTCCCACAAGGGTCTGGCTCCCTCTTTTTGTCACCGCATAAGGATGGTCAAGCCAGCCTGCCGCGTGTGACTGAGGGACCCGGCCCTTTGATTTTATAAAAAGCCCTTACTTAAAAGCCCTTTTTCCTCTCCCTGCCAATTTCCTTCTATTGCTTGTCTAACACATATTTAGCTAGTAGAATAATGAAGTTGACTTGTAATCGGCACACTAGATGAAACAAACGACTAATTAATGTAGGAAGGTTTTTTACTATGTTATTCAGCTCAACCGTTTTCCTTTTTCTTTTTTTACCAGTTGTACTTGTTGTTTATTACATACTGCCACGGACATTCAAGAACACCTGGCTGCTTGGGGCGAGCCTTGCCTTTTACGCATGGGGCGAGCCTGAGTTCCTGCCGATCATGCTGTTCTCCATTGCGATCAACTATGTGTTCGCCATCATCGTTGATAAAAAGCGCGAGAGCAAAACAGCGGTCAGATGGATCCTGGCTGTAGCGGTCATCTCTAACCTGATGCTGCTAGGCTACTTCAAATATGCAGGTTTTATCGTTGAAAATATGAACAGCCTGTTCGGAACGGATTATGCCAATCCGAATGTACCGCTTCCGCTTGGAATTTCCTTTTATACCTTCCAGGCAATCAGCTATGTGATCGACGTATACCGCCGCGATGGCGGGGTACAGAAGAATCCAATCAATATGGCGCTCTATAAGTCCCTCTTTCCCCAGCTGATTGCAGGTCCGATCGTACGCTATCAAACGGTATCCGACCAGATCAAGGACCGGAAAGAAACTTTTGAGAAATTCGCCTATGGAACGAAGCGCTTCATCATCGGCCTTGGCAAAAAGATGTTCCTTGCGAACAACTGCGGCTGGGTGGCTGACCAGGTGTTCGCCCAGAACCCTGACGAAATTTCGATGGGGCTTGCCTGGATTGGGATTATCGCCTACTCCCTCCAGATTTATTTTGACTTCTCTGGATACTCCGACATGGCGATCGGCCTTGGAAAAATGTTCGGCTTTGATTTCCTTGAAAACTTTAATTATCCATATATCTCCCGTTCTGTAGCAGAATTCTGGAGAAGATGGCATATTTCACTCGGAACCTGGTTCCGTGATTACCTGTATATCCCGCTTGGCGGAAGCCGTGTGTCTGAATGGAAGGTATACCGGAATCTCGCTGCCGTCTGGTTTGCCACCGGAATCTGGCACGGGGCGAGCTGGACCTTCATCGCCTGGGGCGTCTATTATGGCGTGTTCATCATGCTTGAGAGAGCATTCCTTGGAAAGCTCCTGAAAAAATGGCCGGTATTCGTCCAGCATATCTATGCCCTCCTCGTGGTTATCGCCGGATGGGTATTCTTCCGTGCTGAAACCTTTACGTATGCCATCGGCTATTACAAGGCGATGCTCGGCTTGAATGGAGCCGGCATCTGGAGTGCGGACGCAGGATACTATTTCACTCAGTACGGAATCCTGATTCTGCTTGCCATCATTGGTGCCACTCCGCTTTTAGTCACCATTAATAAAAGCGTGCTCGACAAACGCCCAACCCTGTACACCCAGGCTGCCTGGGATATCGGCAAAACCGGCTATTACCTGCTGGTAATGGCAATCGGCATCGTCTCAGTCGTTGCCAACACGTTCAACCCGTTCATCTACTTCCGCTTCTAGACCTAAAAAGATGGGAGGTTACCGACAAACATGAAGCATGCATTATCGAACTATATTGTAACTGGAATATTCCTTTTGATCATTGCCGTTTTCACCATTTGGACATGGTCAGCGAAAGACCTAAAGCTCTCTGTCCTTGAAAACCGGAATCTTACCCAGAGGCCGGATGCCAATGTGGAATCCGTCATATCCGGGGACTATACGAAACGCTTTGAAACGTATTATAACGATCAGTTCCCAACGCGCGAGCGCTTTGTGGAAATCAATTCAAAAATAAATAAATATGTGCTCGGCCAGAATATCGTCCGGAACGTTTATGTTCACAAGGACGGCTACCTCCTGAGCCCTGTCAAGGACGGTACAGATTCAGACGCCCAGAAGATTGCGGGCAAAATCAACACATTCTCAGAAAAAGCCAAGAAACTTGGCGCTGACACATACTTCACGCTCATGCCAAACAAGTCGACCATTATGGAAGACAAATTCCCGAGCTATTTCCCTAGCTTTGGTGAAAAAAATACATCACAGCTTATGAAGAAAATCAGCCCTTCTGCCCATCCGGTCAACCCTTTGCAGACAGTCAAATCACATCTGGACGAAGGGAATATGTATTTTTACACCGATCACCACTGGAAAGCAAAAGCCGCCTTCTATGCTTATCAGGATGTGATGGCAAAAATGGCTGAAGACGATCCTGCCGTCGGAGCTCCCCGTAACTTCAAGGATTATGAATGGAAGGAAGAAGGCAAGCCCTTCTACGGCTCAGATGCACGGACTACAACAAAGGCATATGTAAAGAAGCATGACACGGTAACAGTAGCCACACCTAAATTCAGCGAAGAGAAGATCAATGTCTGCTACAACGCTGTCTGTGACCGCGGTTTTTACAATATGGACATGCTTGACCAGGATGAATTGTACACCAACCGGTACGGCACTTATCTAGGCGGCGACCATTCCGAAACAGCAATTTATAATCCGAATAAAAAGGGCCAGACGCTCCTGATCATCAAAGATTCCTATGCCAATGCTGCCATCCAATTCTTTGCCCGGCATTTTGAAGAAACACGGGTGCTCGATCTGCGCCATTATAAGAAAATGAATGTAGAACAATATATTAAAACGTATGAAGTGGATAAAATCATTATCCTGCACAATGTAAATTCCATCTATCTTACACCAAGTCTGACCAACTACGAACATCCAGGCATGGGAGAAAACCAGTAACCCGCCAATAATGGTATGTTTTGACATTGTTTTAAAATATCTTTTATACTAAATTATATGAATAGACAGACTAATCTCATTTCATATAGAACCCTAGACATAGAAAAGATGGCTGCTTCCCGCGGCCCATCTTGCTGTAATGGAGGAGTTAGATGATGGATCAAAACAAAGACCTTTTAGAACAGTTAAAAGCGCATCCGCCAAAAATCATCGGCGGATATAAAAAGCCAGGCTGGGCCCTGAAGGTCCTCGATAAAATTAGCAATGACGCCGCCGAGTATGAAGCAGACCGCTCTGCCGTCACCGCCAAAGCAATCCTTGAGGCCGCCGACGGCACCTACTATCCAGCCTTCCTCACCCTCGACCTGAACAACGGAGGGCAGATTGCCGGCGCTTACTTCATCTCAGAAAAAAACGAACAATTCGAGCTGCTGCCATTTGAACTCGCCAAAGAATTCATTCCAAAAGAAGAATCCGGGCTCACTCCTTTCAAATACCGCACCCTCGAACAAATCGAAGGCGATGAATACCAGGCCAACTGGCCCGACTTCACCTAACAGACCCTGCCTGCCCCCTCACCGGGACAGGCTTTTTTTGACACAAAAAAAACTGCCTAACAACGGTTAAATGTTAGACAGCCTAACTTGTAATCATCGGTATCATAGCGCCTGTTCCCAACCTTCTGATGTCAGTGCCATAAATCTTGCTTTATCTTTTTGTTCAAGAGCTTTATCAATTTCTTCATAACGTTTCGCCTCAAGGAATTCACTCTGCACCTTTTCAATAATCTTCGTAGCGCCGTGAGTATATTCCGTCCTGGCCTGAGTCAAAATCTTCTTCGTCTTCAATGCATCTTTATCCATTAAGTAATCAGACTGCAAATTGCCAAATTGATCACGGTTAGATTTGTATTCATGTTTCATAGGGGTTCACTGCCTTTCTGATAAAGGTATTTGTGATATAAATACCCCAATTTACAAAATAATAACATCATTTATCTTTTTCGGTTAAGACTGTGTAAAAGATTGCGGCGCCTTTTCGTTTATAACAGAGTGGGAGTGGCGGGTGGGGTGGGTTTTGAGTATGGCGGGTGATTCTGGGAAGAACGCGGTTGGCGAGTAAATCCGCGTTTTTGGCGAGTAAATCTCGAGTTCGGCGAGTAACGGTGCCCAGAAGACCTTTTTAATATACCCGCCCACCCTGCCTAACACCAAAATATCCGCCCGGGCACCAAATTCACCTCATCTCAAGCAAAAATCACCATTCCCCCGCCATATTCAGCTAAATAGCAATCCATTCCTGCCCAAAAGCCGGCAAGCGGTACAAAAAATGCTACAGCCGCCTGCACCCTCATAACTGACTGGCCCTTTATTAAATAGATTTTGAACTGGAGGCGGAGCGCTGACGGGCACGCCAAGTGAACTTGAGTCCCGCAAGTAAATTGGCGGCTTCCGCAAGTAAATTCCCGAGTTTCGCAAGTAAATTTCTATTTCCGCAAGTAAACAGGCTGACTCTGCAGTAAATTGCTATAATCCGCAAGTAACACCCCTCCAGCTGCCCCGCCGCCCCCTGCCCAACAGCCAAAAAACCAGCCCTCACACCAAATTCACCTCACCTCAGGAAAAACTCACCATTCCCCCGCCATATTCAGCAAAAAAACCACCGCCTTCCAGCCCAACAGCCGGCAAGCGGTACAAAAAATGCTCCAGCCGCCTGCCCCCTCATAACTGACTGGCCCTTTATCAAATACTCCCCCGCCAAAAAAGCGGCACCCCCACACAACGGGCACCGCTTCCTCCTTCAGTTTAATCTCTTCTTATCCGAACTCATAATCCAGATGCTATAGGCATCCCCCTTAACGAGTTCCTTCATCTCCGGGCTCTGTAAAAATTCGGCGATCAGCATCTCCATATTCTGTCCGAATTCTTCCGCATCCCCGGCTGTGCTTTTGATTTCGGTGCGGATGGTGATTTTCGGTTCAGGGTACACGGTGTAGCCAATTCCTTTTGCATGGAAGTCTTTCTTGGCCATCAGGTCCTGGGCGATGGCAGAAATGACTGAGCCCCAGCGGTTGTCCTGTTCCCGTTTCGCCAGGTTAATCTTCCGGATTTTGATGGGATAAGGTTCACCGTTACGCGCCTTCACCTCAGCTGCAATAATCTGCTTCAGTTCATCCACCCGTTTTTCCGTATCCGGAATTTCCACCTGGATGTCCCGTACGACCTTCCCATCCGGTTTAAAGTCCCTGACAAATAAATTCATTATGTCGAATCCTTCTTTCTTTAAAGCAACATTCAGCTCCTTCTCCAGCGCCTGACGCTTCAACTCTTTAGCGTCCGGGGCCGGCTCTTTTTCCATGGCGCTAGCATCAAAGCGGTCGATAACAATTTTAAATGCATCGTATCCTTGAGACTCCAGCGTTTTTTCGGCTAGCTTCCTAACGTCTCCCTTAATGCTGTCGTAATACTCCTTGGAGCCTTCGAGCTGGATGTGGAATTCTTTTTGCGGCTGATAGGAAACTCCGAGGCCGCTGAATTTATAGTGCTTCTTTTCTAATTCCTTCACCATCAGATCATTGATGTCTTCTTTTTTAAACAGCAGCTTGAGATAAGGAATCTTGGATGCCACATCGGCCATTACCGGTGAAACAAAAGCCGAACTGATGAACAGCCCAATCAGCAGGACGGCCGCTGCGCTGTATACCCCAATCCGCTTCATTATTCGCTTTCTTTTATTCTGCCGCACGCCGCCTGCGATTCCCGCTTTGATTCCGCTCTCGAGCTTTTCATCGAAAACCACATCCTGAAGGACAGTGTCTGTCATGCTCCCGCGCAGATTTTTCAATTTATCTTCCAAGCGAATCACCTCTCTCATACATGTCTTTTAACAGATTCCGTCCGCGGTGCAGCCTAGTTTTTACGGTACTGGCATTTAATGAAAGGAGCGTGCTGATTTGTTCAATGCTGTATTCCTCAAAATAGTGCAGATAAATGACCTCCCTGTACTTGACCGGGAGGGAGAGCACCCGTACTGAGAGCTCCCTGTCCTCGATTTTTTTCAAGATGGCCGCCTCGGGGCTGTCTCCTTCAGACTGGTGATGGTCAAACAGGGCTCCTGTTATTTTCCTGCTTCTGTACGACCAGGATTTCAGCACATCCTTGCATCGGTTTCCTGTAATCCGGTAAATCCAGGTTTTGATGGATGAATCCCCGCGGAAAGCATCCAGGTTTTTATAGCAGCTGATGAAAACTTCCTGAGTGATATCCTCGGCAAGGCTCTTATCTTTCACATAGGAATATGCCAGCCATAAGACATTCTGGCCATATTCCTTCATAATGCTGTCGAATGTGAGGGTGCCCTGATTGATCTTCTGTTCCTGATTGCGCGCGCTTTGCATATTCATGCCGGCCTCCTTTCCCTACACATACAGACGACAGTTTGTCAAAATGGTTCCCTGCATTTTATTAAAATTTGGAATCTATTGGTTTACGAGGCGTACGATGAGGGTATGGGTAAATATTCGTATGTACTATGAAGCTTCTTATCTACATTCCATCTCCAGGGAAAAATCCTCCTAATTACTCATTTTAATGCGTTATCACTGATTCTTCGAAGCTAATAGTATACAATGATTCTTTACCACTTCCGCTTTACATTGTAAGAAGGCAGGGACATTCAACATGACAAAAACGTACTCCACACGCGAGGAGCGAAGGCTTGCCCAGCAGGCAGAGAAACAGAAGAAGAAAAAAAAGGGTTCTTTTTTCCGGAAACTGCTGATTGGCATGCTCGCCATCATCATACTTGGCCTTGGGGCCATAGGCAGCACAGGCTACGCCCTGATCCAGGGTGTGCCGAAATTGAACGAGGCGAAGCTGAAGGATCCGCTTTCCTCGAAGTTTTATGATAAAAATGGCCGGTTCATCCATGAATACGGCAAACAGCAGCGTACGAAGATTTCGTACGAACAGATACCAAAGGTTCTGGAGCAGGCCATCATTGCTACAGAGGACAGCCGTTATTACTCCCATAAAGGAGTGGACGTCAAGCGGACGGCAAAAGCCATCGTGGAAAATATCACAGGGGACTTCGGGGACCAGGGAGGCAGTACGATTACCCAGCAGGTGATCAAGAACTCCTTCCTTTCTCCTGAGAAAACCATCAAGCGGAAGGTCCAGGAATGGTATTTAGCCTATAAGCTCGAGAAGAAATACAGCAAGGAAGAAATCCTCACCATGTATGTGAACAAGATCAATCTTGGGAACCATGCATACGGAGTGGCGGCAGCGGCCCGGAATTATTACGGCCTCGATGTGGCTACTCTGGATAAAATGACGCTTCCGCAGGCGGCCATGATTGCCGGGCTGACACAAAGCCCGAACAACTATGACCCAACCAGGCCGGAGAATGTGAAATCAGCTACCGAGCGCCGCAATATCGTCCTGTTATTGATGAACAGGCATGGCTATATTTCAAAAAAAGAGATGGAAGACGCAAAAAAGGTTCCGGTCACACAGGGACTGGTCAAGAAAAAGGCAGCTTCCGGAATGCCTTATGAAGCATTTCTCGATGGAGTGGTGCAGGAGGTCGAGTCACGCATGAAGGATGTGGACATTTCAACAGACGGACTGCTGATTTACACGACGCTTGATCCTGAGGCCCAAAGCTATGCAGACCGGATCATGGCCGGGGAGCTGGTGAATTATCCGAACAGCCGCTTCCAGGCGGCGTTTGCCTTCACCGATTCCAAGACAGGGGCCATCCGGGCAATCGGCAGCGGACGGAACGAGAATAAAACCAATTTCCGCGGCCATAACCTGGTCACGAGCATCAAGCGCCAGCCGGGTTCGACCTTCAAGCCTCTCTTTGACTATGGGCCGGCCATTGAATATCTGAAGTGGTCGACGTATCATCAGCTGAAGGATGAGCCGTATGAATATTCGACCGGAGATCCGATCCGGAATTATGATAAAAAATACAAAGGCACCATGAGCGCCCGCAATGCCCTGATTGAATCGCGGAACGTGCCGGCACTGAAAACCCTTGAGGCAGTAGGCCTTGACCGGGCAAAGAAATTCACGCAGAACCTGGGCATCCCCTACAGCGGCGGACATGTTTATGAATCATATGCCATCGGCTCAAATTCGGTTTCACCGATCGCCATGGCCGGCGCTTATGGCGCGTTTGCCAATGAAGGCGTCTATAACAAGCCTCATTTTGTAACGAAGGTTGTTATGCCGGATGGTAAAGTGATAGATTTCAAGCCTAAGAGCAAGAAAGTAATGAAAGATTATACCGCCTATATGGTGACCGACATGCTGCGCGGCGTGCTGAATGCCGATAACGGTACGGGCAGGCTTGCCCGGGTGGATGGCGTTGATATCGCCGGCAAGACCGGGACCACAAACTTCGATGAAAAAGTTGCGGCTCGGTACGGCTATCCTGATGACGGAACCCGCGACAGCTGGTTTGCCGGCTACAGCAGCAAATACACGATGGCGGTCTGGACCGGGTACACCAAAAATGGAAGCGGAAATTATATGAACAAATGGGATACAAAGGTAGCCCATTATATCTTCCAGAGCATGATGCAGAAATTCGCAGCCGGAAGCAAGCCGTTCACACAGCCGCAGTCCGTAGAGGAGATCCGGAAAGAGCTCTACGTCAAAGGCCACTATGACATGGTACCGCCGGCGCCAAAACCGAAAGCCAAACCGAAACCAAAGAAAACCGAACATAAAAAAGCGGATAAAAAAGAAGATAAAAAAGACAACAAGAAACCAGATAACAAAGACAAAAAAGAAAACTACAAAGCGGAACCTGCTAAAAAGAAAGAAGAAAAACCAAAGCACGAGAAAAAGGAAAAGAAGCAAAATTAGGGGGTCTGACCCCATTTCCGGGAAATGGGGGACAGTCCCCTATTTCCCGATTATTTCCCAAGGAAAAGCACTACCTGCGATTGTCTGCGGTTAGTGTTTTTTTGGCTGTTTTCGTAAATATTGTTGCTATACCATGACTAAAACTAAGAAAACTCACATTAGGAAAATTGCGAGTTTTTCTTATTTAAGGATTTGCATCTTCAACTGAGCAACCGTTAGTGACTTATTTTTTAAGGTAACGTTTAAAGTGATTATACATACGTTCAATCTTTTCATTAGATTTAAGGTCAGGATTGCTACTAATGCATTGAGTAAGGGCTTTTAATAAATTGTATAGTTTGCAGTTTTCTTCAAAAATTAATTCTGTTTTCAAATCGTACCCTTTTTCATAAATGCTAATGGTCAAGTTTTTTTCATCGATTATTTTAAATTCCCATCTGTATTCAGTGGGTTCATCTAACATTATAAAATCAATGTCCTTCCTAGGAAACGGAGCCAGATTCGGTACTATCTGATAAACTGCATTTAGTAATCCCTCTAAAGGGTTATTAAATAGGTAAGAGCATACAAACTCAAATTTATTATTATCGGTAGCAATGAAGCCTGAAGCCCAGGTATCACCAGTGGTGTATTTATATTGAAAATCAATATTATAGGACATCAACAGCAACCCCCTTGTTACACAATCCTGCCCCGTTAGTTAAACAAAATTATTTCCATTATTCTAATTTTAACATAAGCTCTAGAATGGGTTGCCGGTTTAATTCAAATTTTCGCACATCAAAATTGCGTTATCCAAGCATAACAAAGCGGTAATATCTATGTATTGAGCCAATACACGGTCTATCTCAGTACTTTTAATTCTGCCTGTGCCGGCCATTCCGAAATTACTTTTCTATTTCGATCCTGGGCTACAAGCACACATATCTGTTCATTAAAAATACCCCTTTTTGCAGCTACTCCACGAAAACAGCCTTTTTTTAATGTGTAAGCGCTTGGTAGATGGAGTAGTCCACTTCACCCGAGACAGAGGCGAGACCCCCTGGGCACAGTTCCATGGCCATGAGGTATTCGGGGGCGGGCGGCAGGTTTTTTTCAGAGGCATGGATGCCGAATTCGGACGAAGTCCTGAATCCGAACTGGCGGTAATAGCGATAGTCCCCCTCCACGATGACTCCTTTGTATCCCCTGCTGGCGGCCATATCAAGGGCCGTCCTCACCATATGCCGGCCGATTCCCTGGCGCTGCCTGCGGGTTGCCACCGACACCGGCGAGAGCATCAGGACTTCCCCGCCCCGCGCGCCACTGATGGGAAACCTTGAGAGCATCACATGCCCGGCAAGCGAGCCGCCCGCTTCAATCAGCAGATCAAACTGCGGAAGATAATAGGGTTTTTCCCTGATTTCCCTGACAAGCGCCTTCTCCAGCCTTCCATCAGAATAGCTTGTGTGCTGGAACACTTCATACACAAAATCCTCCGTGAGTTTGTATTCTTCTTTTCTTACCTGCCTCATTTCCATCCTCATCTCCCCCTCTTCTATAATTGTAATCAAACCGTTATATGAAAAAACAGAAATTTGTGATTAAATCTATTTATGCGAAAAAAAATCACGGAGGATCAGGAGAATATATGAAAAGCCGGACAACTCAGCGTAAAAAAGCACCGAGAAAGAAAGTGAAATATTTTCTGGCAGTATTGTTGACCGCCATTATCAGCCTCGCAGCCTACACCTCTTACCAATACTACGGGGGCAGACAGCTCAGCATGAAGGATCAGGCTGCCTCTGCTAAAGAACCCGTGTCTGCCGAATTCAACGGCCAGGAAAGTCCTAAGGGAAAGACCAATGTTCTCCTTTTAGGTGTCGATAAACGGGAGAAGCAGAATGGCTCTAATTCCGATACCATGATCATCGCCCAGTATGACTCGGACAATAAACTGGTAAAAATGGTTTCGCTTATGCGCGATATGTATGTACAGATACCGGGATACGAAGGCTATAAAAAACTGAATTCCTCCTATCTGCTCGGCGGCCCGGAATTAACCCGCCAGACGATCAAGCAGAACTTCGGAATCGACATCCAGTATTATGTTTCGGTTGATTTTAAAGGCTTTGAGAGGGTGGTAGACACCCTGGCGCCTGAGGGAATTGAAGTGAAGGTAGAAAAAGCGATGAGCAAAAACATCGGCGTTTCCCTCGAGCCGGGCATTCAGAAGCTGCATGGAAAGGAACTGCTCGGCTATGCCCGCTTCCGCCATGATGCCCAAAGTGACTTTGGCAGAGTCAAACGGCAGCAGGAGGTCATCAAGCTTGTTTCTAATGAAATCCTGAGTACTAGCGGGATTTTGAAAGCTCCCAAGCTGTTAGGTACAATCCACCCCTACATTGAAACCAATATAAGCGACCTTAAGGGCATCGGCTATCTTAAGGATTTCCTGGTCCACCGTCCGGAAATCACGGAGACGATGTCACTGCCTGTCGCAGGCTCTTATACCAATGAACGGGTACCAGTATTCGGAGATGTGCTGAAATACGATGAGACTGTGAACAGTGCAGCGATTGATTCATTTCTCAACTAAAAACCAACATGAGATTTCTGCTCACAAGCCATGCATGGAAAAGAACACAGAGAAGAGCAGGAACAAACACAAATAGGCGGTGGAGCGGAATAAGACACACCAGGAATGCCAGAAAAGTGCATGATGTGCTCATCCATCTGCAGGAAGCCCTTTTAATCCATGCAGCTCCGACCCTTTTCCACAGAAAAAAGAAGGCATACAATCCTCCGATTGTATGCCTTTTTGCTGTATGTTATTCGCCCTCTGGCGGATACACCGTCCAGCTGCTTAAATCCGGATTCTGCTTCAACATGACCGAAGCAGGAAAAACAAAGGTCCATGGCTTGCTGGTATTGGCTTTCACCTCAAAGTTATCCAGGGTGAATCCGCCGCGGCAGATGATATCGCCCGCTCCGTCTTCTACCTGAAGCGGAATCTGCTCGAGCTTGATTCCCCGGTCGCTACCATTGCGGATCAGCACCGTCACCGCAAGGGCGCCATCGGGCGCCGGAGCTGCTTCGATTCCCATGAAGTTGACTTCACCCGCAGCAAGGCTCGGCAGCCCCTTTACAAGGCTTGTCAGTTTTTCACGCTGCAGCTCGGTAATCTGATTTTCCCAGCTCGCATCAAGATCCAGGATGTGGGACTCCTGATCGGCCGGCTGCTTCAATTCAAACGCCAGGGTCCACCCATCTTCATCGCCGGGGATGTCCGGAGTCAGAACATTTTCACTGGTGAACAAAAACCGCCATGGTGTGCAAGATAAAGGAGGCAGTTCACCAAGGTCGGTCAGGTCAAACTGCTGTCTGGCGAACGGACGACCTTCTTTGTCCAGAAGCAGCAGGTCAGCCCCGCCGATTCCAAGCGGCTTTGAGACGGTATTCCTGAGGAAGGCGGTGACCACCAGATCCCCAAAGAACTCGGTCAGCTTGATGCCGGTGATGGAGAGCTGGTTCGGCTCCAGGCCTTCCAGCTGCTGATGCTTGTACCGGAATACATAGCTTTCTGACGCACTCATCTCAAGATCCGGGTGGAAGTGGATGGATGTCTGTACACCCGCGCTTCCCCCCCGTGTTTCCTGGATTTCTGCTGGCTGTTCTACAGGCTTCTCTGCTGCCTTTTTCTTTTTGAGTTTAAAAAGTGCCATCTTCTAGTTCTCCTTCTTCCTCATCTGCCGCTGCCTCATCAACCTCAAACTGACTTTTTACAAATTCCATGAATCGAAGCGTGATTCCGGATTCAATATTCAGCATCAAGCCTTTGAACTCATGCAGCGCCTCTTTCTCAAACAGAATATAAGGATTTTCCTGGCCGTAGCTTCTGAGCTGCATGCCGTCCTTAATATGATTCATCGTCTCCAGGTGCTGAATCCAGTGAAGATCGATTTGCTGCAGCATGAACTGCTTCAGCTGGCGGCCAAGCTCTTCATCTCCCTGCAGGCTGAGCACAAACTGCTTCAGCTTCTCGAGCTGTGGCAGAAGCAGCGCTTCCGTCTCAGCAGGCTCCAGATCTTCAATCTGTTCGAAGGTAACATCCAGGCTGAGGAAGATATGGGACAGCTCCTCAAGCAGACCCTTTTGGTTCCACTGCTCCGGATCTTCAGGGAACGCCCTGTCGAACACCGCGCGCACATATCCTTCCAAATAATCGAGAAGCTCAGAGAACATGTCAGCAGGCGGAAGCACAAGGATCCGGTCGCGCATGGAATACACCACCTTGCTCTGCTCATCCATGACATTCTCAAGCTTTAAAAGGTGGCTTCTGGATGAGTAGAACATGTTCTCGATGGTTTCCTGCACTTTTTTCACATATTTAAGCGGATCCGGCGATAAGACCAGTCCTGTTTCGTCTGTTTTCACTTTTTTCTCAAACTTCGTCTTTTCCTCTTCATCATAGTAGGTGAAAAGGTCATCTTCGAGGGAAATGATGAACTGCGTGCTGCCCGGGTCTCCCTGGCGGCCCGACCGCCCCCTCAGCTGCATGTCGATCCGGTTGCTCTCATGGCGTTCGGTGCCGATGATATGGAGTCCGCCAAGCTCGCGGACATCTTCGCCGAGCATAATATCCGTGCCGCGGCCCGCCATATTGGTCGCAAGCATCACCTGCCCCTTCTGACCCGCCATGGAAATGACTTTTGCTTCATCTTCCTCGGTTTTAGCGTTCAGGATCTGATGCTTGATTCCAGCCTTTTTCAAATAGCCCGAAAGAGTTTCAGACTGGGCGATGGATGTGGTCCCGATCAGCACCGGGCGCCCTTCCTTGTTCAGACGCTCCACTTCAGAAACGATTTTATTGATTTTATCTTCCTTCTTTTTGTAGACAAGGTCGTCTGCATCGATTCGCTGAACGTCCTTATTCGTCGGGATGGTCACGACCTTCAGGTTGTACGTTTCCCAGAATTCAGCTTTCGATGGGGTCGCACTGCCTGTCATGCCTGAAAGCGTGCCGTAAAGGCGGAAGTAATTCTGGATGGTGATGGTGGCCTTCGTTTCATTTTCCTCGGAAATCTCGAGCCCCTCTTTAGCTTCAATCGCCTGGTGAAGGCCCTCGCTGAAGGTGCGCCCTTCCATCATCCTGCCCGTGAAGCCGTCAATGATCACAATTTTCCCGTCCTTGACGATATAATCCACATCACGGTTCATTACAACCTGGGCACGAAGCGACTGCATGATATGATGCAGGAGCTCCTGATGGGCGGCATCATACAGATTATCAATGCCAAAGGCAGCCTCGATTTTGGCAGCGCCCCGATCAAGCAGGAACGTCTGCTTGGTTTCGCTGAACAGCTCATAATCCATATCCTGTTCGAAGCGGCTCAGAAGCTCTGCTGTTATGTAAAATAATTCAGCGCCCTCGCTGTCCTTATCCGCAATGATGAGCGGCGTTTTCGCTTCATCGATCAGGATGGAATCCACTTCGTCCACGATCGCATAATGATGGCCGCGCTGAACTTTGTCCCCGATGTTATGGACCATATTGTCGCGCAGGAAATCGAAGCCGAATTCTGTGCCGGTTCCGTAGGTGATATCCGCTTTGTAGGCTGCCATTTTCTCACCCGGCTCCATGCCGGTGATGTTCAGGCCGACAGTCAGACCGAGGAACTCATGAATCTGACCCATCAGCTCCTTGTCGCGGCGGGCCAGATACTCATTGGCCGTTATGATGTGCACGCCATTCCCCTCCAGGGCATGGAGATAGCTCGGAAGCGTCGCAACCAGTGTTTTTCCTTCCCCCGTATTCATCTGGGCAATGCTTCCTTCATTCAGCACAAATCCGCCGATCAGCTGGACATCATAATGACGCAGCCCGATCACACGCCGGGCAGCCTCCCGTACCGCCGCAAATGCCTGAGCCTGGATATCCTTCAGTTTTTTCCCGGACTGCAGCAGTTCCTTGAATTCCTGGGTTTTATTTTTCAAGTCCTCATCAGACAGCTTTTCATATTGAGTTTCTAATTTATTTACCTGAGCAGCCTGCTTATGTAATCTCTTCAGGTCTTTGGAACTGTCATTGAACAGTTCTTTTACTCTAGTGATCATTTTATCGTCTCTCCTAATTTACCAATAAGTGTTTTACTAGTAGAATTATATCATAATATGTAAATATTTTAATTGTTGTAATATATTACCATAGGTGGTGTGCAGGGCCTTTTTCCTGCCGTCTCTATGGTTTTACATGAATGTGGGAGGTAAACAATGAAGAGATTGAGGATGATCGTATTCTGCCTGACTGCTGTGCTTGCTGTGAGCCTTCTTTTTGGAAAGGCTGAGGCGGCCTCGGATCCGGTCTATAATGCGATGGTTACGGGAATTACAAAGGCAGAAACGTCGATTGCACTGGGCAGGGGCGGAACGGACTTTAACCGGGTTAAGCGCACCTATGAAAAGGTGATGACAGAGCGGCCGGAGCTGTTCTACGCACCCTACAGCTACCGGGTGCAGGTTAAAGGAGAAAACGCCTATCTGTTATTAACCTACAAATATTCGAAAAGCCAGATAGCGGCCATGAAAACAAAATTCAATGCCAGGGTGAATGCCATCACGGCGGAAGCCAAAAAGAAGAAAACAGAGCTGGAAAAGGTGTTTTACATTCACGATTATGTGGTGAATAACACCGCATATGACGTGAAGAACTATGACAGGAACACCCTGCCGGATTCAGCCTTCTCGGCCTATGGGGCGCTGATTGGAAAAAGCGCCGTATGCGACGGCTATTCGAAGGCCATGGTGCTCCTGTTGAATAAGGCAGGCGTATGGGCGGTCAAGGTGAATGGACGCACGGATCAACCGCATTCCTGGAACCTTGTCCGGGTGGGGGGTAAATATTATCACCTGGACGCCACCTTTGATGATCCCGTCACAAAGGACCTCCAGCCTGTACTCAGCTACAATTACTTCCTGGTCCCGGACACGAGGCTCGATGATGATCACACCTGGACACGCGGAAACTACCCGAAGGCTGTGTCAGCCGGTTACAGCTGGCTGTACTCCCTGCCAGAAGCCGTCCGCTATAATAATTACATCTATTACAACGGCAAATCCGATTACAAGCTTTACCGCAAAACCATAACCGGCACCGGCAATACGAAAATCGCGAACATCCCGATGTACTCGCTGCACATCTACAAAGACTGGATCTACTTCATCCATCTTGCCGACGGCCAAAAACTCTACAAAATCAAAACAAACGGCACCAGCCTCACCAAAGTCGTCGCCAGCGCCGTCAAAAACGTCTACATCAAAGACAACTACCTCTACTACTACAGCTCCCGCCTAAACCGAATGGCCAAACTGCCATTAAAATAGGCCGGGGCAGCATGAATACCAGGGAAAACAGGGGGACAGTCCCTTATTTCCCAGCACACAAACCGCAAGCAGGCCGCACCAGGCCTGCTTTTTTCATTTGGGAAATGGGGACAGTCCCCTATTTCCCGGATTTCTGCCCCGGCAAAACCTGTTAGATCAAGGGCTGGCACTTGGGAAATGAGGGACAGTCCCGCCCGCGGTTTTTCTCTCGCCCCGCGTGTCTTCTCCGCCCTCCAAACGTTTATATACCAAGGTTTCGCTTGGGAAATACCCGGGAAATGGGGTCTGGCCCCCTTCTTCCCGCTAAAGCTTCCATTTTTTTGTAGACAAATGAAGCGGGGTTGAATAGAATTAAATACAACGTTGTAATTAATTACAATGATTTGCTTCTACAGAATGTTAAGGGGGGTTTTTAGTGGAACACGCTAAGATAATGCGCCGGGCGCAGGAAGCGGAAGTGAAGATGGCTGCTCCATCATTGTGGAGAAATGCCCGTTTTTTATGCTTATGGGGAGCTTCTATTCTGACGAGCTTTGCCTTTTCAATTTATCTCATGACCGAAACCTGGTATGTGATCAACGGATTGGATCTTGATTCTAAGCTGGGGTTGATTTTGATGATGACGACTATCCCCCGCGTTCTGCTGATGGCAATAGGCGGGGTTGCGGCCGACCGCTTCAGCAGGCCCCTGATCATGGGGATATCGAGCCTTCTGCGGGGAGCGCTGGTTCTGGCACTTGCTTTCCTCATTGCCGGCGGCTCCGGGACGCTTGCTGTCATGTTCATTTTTGCTTTTTTATTTGGTGTGCTTGATTCCTTCTTCTGGCCGGCAGGCGGTTCCCTCATGCCCTTCCTGGTTGGAAAAGATCAGCTGGTGCGCGCGAATTCACTTCTCCAGACCACCAATCAGCTCAGCTTTCTGGCTGGTCCCATCCTCGCAGGTGCGGTGATTAAGTTTGGCTCCTTTCAGTTATCCTTTGTCCTTGCCGGGGTGATGATACTTGGCAGCGCACTGCTCGTCCTTTTTTTGAAGGAGAAAAAACACACTCTATCTGCAGATATCCCCCAAAAGAAAGGATATCTGCAGGACCTGAAAGAAGGCATTCTGTATGTAAAGAAAATTCGTTATCTGCTGATCATGATGCTGACCTCGGTTATCGTGAACTTCTTTCTTGTGGGGCCCATGAATGCCGGCATGCCGCTGTTTGTAGAAGGCCGGCTGGGCGGCAGCATCCTTGACCTCAGCCTGCTTGAGAGCTTCTTTGCGGCCGGCATGCTCGGCGGCGCCCTCCTCACCGGCATCATCAACTTCAAGAAAAAACGAGCCGTCATTAACCTTTCTTTAATCGGCATGATGGCTATCTCAAACAGTGCCTTCAGCCAGGCAGACATGATTTTCAGTGCCGCTGCGCTGCTCGCTGTTACGGGCATCTGCATTTCCATGAGCAATATCCTCGGTTCGTCGATCTCTCAAGCAATCGTGGAACCAGCTATGATGGGAAGAGTCCAAAGCCTGATGGGGACTGCCTCGATGGGCTTTATTCCCCTCTCCTACGCCGGTGTCGCTGCCCTGCTTTCGTTCGGTATATCAATCAGCATGATCATCCTCATCACAAGCGTTCTGCTGCTTGCCTGGATACTTATCATACTGGCTGCCGCAAAGCCAATCCGGAATATCGACTGAGAAATAGGTTTCCATTTGTGCTATTCTTAAGACAACAAACCACCTGGAGGAATACGTTTTGAAATTCAAAATCACATCGATGGAATTAATGAAGATCCTCGCCGATCCGAGGCGGAGCAAAATACTGCATCTGGCGATGGATAAGCCTGTTACCGTCAAATATCTGGCCGAGCAGATTGGCGAGGATCCTTTAAAGCTCTATTATCATGTGAAAAAGATGGTGAAGCATGAACTGCTGGAAGTGGTGGAAACCGTCCAGCACGGAAATCTTACGGAAAAATATTATCAGGCCATCAACCTGGATGTGATTTACAGAGGAAACCTGGATGAGCAGTCCGAAGCCTCCGAGCTTGCTCTCTCGCTGGCCCGCCAAAAAATCGATCCCGGTCTGCGGCTGTATCAAAAAGCACTCGAAAAGGTGCGGGAAGATAAAAAAGAAGGCAGGCAGCACGAAATCCTGCCCTACCATGTGAGTATCAACAGCGGCACCGACCGGATCACGGGCCGGCAGTGGCGAAGGAGCATGGAAACCATCATCGAAACCATCGGCGGCGAAAAGCTGAAAATCGACGAATGGCCAGAGCTTCCCCCTCATGAATCAGACAGCGAAACAGGCACCTACCAATACGTACTCATCAGCTACAAAATCGAAGACGCCGACAAACTCGGCCTCATCCTGCCCGAAGAAGACGAGGACGGGAAATAATCGGGAAATAGGGGACTGTCCCCCATTTCCCGGCGGAAAAAACAAAGCAGGCCGCATGGGGCCTGCTTTTTGTTTTGGGAAATGAGGGACTGTCCCCCGCATCATTTTTTGAATGTTATTTGAGTTGCTTTGCTTTTGTTGCCGGCTTTGTCGGTTGCGACGGCTGTGAAGACACGTCCTGCCGGCTGTTTTTGGATGGTGGTCTGGAAGGTGCCGGCGGAATAGACGTTCATGGTGCGCAGCAGTTTCTTTCCATAATACAAGCGGACGGTAGAGCCTTTTTCCGCTTTCCCCTTCAGGACCGTCGATTTCACAGTCACCGGATAAACATACGGTGCCGGAGGCGGTGTGGTATCCAGTTCAGTAAACTTAATGGTATAAGCATAAGGAGAGAAGTGATTGTACTTCTCGAAAATCTGGACATAGTTGCTTCCAGGCTTCACATCCATGGTGAAGGTTTCGCCCAGGCTCATCCCTTTGGAATCATGCTCCTTCTCATCCACCGGTTTCCCGTTCACCAGGCGGTCTGTCCAGACAATGGAATCTGTATAAGCAACCCGCGACACATCCAGCCTGACCTTCATGCTCTTGGCTGATTTCAGCACATACCAGTCCACATCAAGAGGCGTATCATATTTATCTGTATAGCTTGTATTGACAGCTGCGGGCCGTGCAGATGCACGCATATCCCCGCTGTCCTTAGCCAGATTCGGTCTCTTTATCTGGAATGCTTTAACTGCATCCACCCTTCCAAAACCGGTGTATTTATTCCAAAGGTTTGGATAGCTTGGAATTTTATACGCAGAACGTTCCAGCATATATTCCAGCTCATACGGCTTCAGCGTCTTGTCGGCAGAGAGCAATAATCCGGCCAGCCCGCTCACGATCGGCGCTGAGAAAGAGGTTCCTGCAGCCTCCAGCTCATAGCCGCCGCGGCTCGTTGTAACCGCGATATCTTCCCCCGGGGCCGCAATATCAAGGGCCTCTCCGGCATTCGAAAATACGGAGCGCTTATCCTTGGAATCTGTGGACCCGACGCTCAGCACCTCAGGATAGGCCGCCGGGAAGCATACAGGAAGCTTATCCAGACCTTCATTGCCTGACGAGGCGACGACCAGGATGCCCTTATCCACAGCCCTCCGGACCGCCTCATACTCAGCCTGGCTCGGTTGATCACTGCCAAAGCTGATATTAATGATATTCGCACCCTTTTTGATGGCAAAATCGATCCCCCGGATCAAATTCGCCATTTCGGCGCCTTTATTGTCGGCTATTTTAACAGGGAGAATCTTTATATTCGGGTTCTTCGCGGTGATTCCGGCAATCCCGATCTTATTCTCCGCCTGTGCCGCAATCACCCCGGCAACAGACGTACCATGTCCGACATAATCAAGCGCATCGGCATCCTTATTCACAAAATCGTATCCCGGAAGAATTTGTCCTCCCCTAAGGTCGGGATGAGTATAATTCACACCTGTATCAAGGACCGCAATCGTTACAGCATCCTTAAAGTTATAGGTGCTCCATACATCAGGTATGCCAAGCTTCGGTAAATACCACTGCTTGACCGCATACTTATCATTTGGCAGCGCGGCAGCCAGGTGCTTCTTCACATAATTCGGTTCAGCAGAGGTGACACCCGGATGCCTCTCCGCCGCTTTTAAAAACAGAGTAAAATTCTTATTCTCAGGAACCCTGACCACATAAATCGTTTTAGGGCCGCTCTTAAACTGCTTAACAAGCTTCAATTTATATTCTTTTAAAAGTTTATCTACAGGCTTAGTGGAACTGATCAATGCCTCTCTATCATTCACTCCGGCCTGCGTATTCTTGCTGGTCAGGGGACGGGCTTCTGCTGCTGAAAAAAAAGATTTTTGCCTCCGGTCCGCATTCTCATCTGCAAAAGCAGCATGAGGAACAAGGGAAACCAGTGTTCCCGCCATAGCCAAGGGTGCCATCAACCTACCAAATTTACTTAACATGACTACCCTCCAGATCATTCTTAATCATAACTTACTAACCTCATAGCTTCCATTATACTCCTATAATCAAAAATCACTATCCCATTATCCTACAATTCCCAATCTAAAACATAAGTGATTAGACCTATTTTCTTTCCCAAAGGGGGTCAGTCCCCCATTTCCCAGCCCTCAAAGGACTGGTATGAAGGGCTTTTCCGTGGGGACAGTCCCTATTTCCCCGTGACATGTTCTCCTTGTTTTTCTGCCTGATGGCGGTTGTGCTTTCACCAGGTAAATATTGTTAGATTCATATTTTAAGGGCTGACAGAGGAGGAACGTGAGAAAGTCTTGAAACACGCTGGGTCCGTAGAGGAAGTTTTTTGCCATACAAAAAAACACCCGGTTTCTAATCAACCGGGTGCTCCCTTTAATGCTTGATTTGCCGCTCCTTCGTCTGCCGCAGGACATTCCCATTGGAGTCGAACACAGCAAAGCGGTATTTCTCATTCGCCTTAATATCACTTTTCTTAATCTTGAAGGTCGATATGTCATTCTTATTGCCGGTCCATTCGGATGGCACAATATCTCCGCCCTCATCAATAAGCTTGGTGAATTTAGGCGCCCCGTAAACCGATATTTCATAAGCATCCGAATCAATGGTAACTTTCTTGAATGTCATTTTATCAATGATGCCCAGGAAGTAGTCATTGTCCGGAGAATCCTTCAGGCCTTTGATTTCTGCTTCCGCATATCTCCTGCCATGAAGCAGGTCATATTGAAGCATTTTCAGGTCGTTCATCTCCTGGGACATGCCGCCCATCTGCTTCTGGTATTTCAGATATGGAATCGCAGCACGGCCTTTCTGCCGCATCTCATCAAGCATAGAGGTAACGGTATTTCCCTTGACTCCTGCCATTTCCATAGCGATGGCGCCAAATTGGTTTGGCGTCAGGTTCAAGGCTGCCGGGGCGTTGCCCTCAGACTGCCAGATGAAGTAAGGAACACTGTGCGTGTTCATGAAATCATTGAAGTTCCCCAGCATATTATTGGCAATCCCTGTCCCCTGGGCACCATAGACAGCCGCATTGTTTCCGAAGGTAGGATAATGATCTCCCCAGAACACAACAATGGTCGGCTCATCCCGCTTTTTCAGCTCATCAATCATCCGCCCGAGCTGAATATCCACACTGTGCATATATTCCGTATAGCTGTTCAGGTATCCCCTAGTTACATCCGATACGGTCCCCTTCTTCAGGAACTTGGAGTCGGCCATCGGCCTGTAGGGCTGATGCGCCTCTACCGAAACGGCATGGATAAAGTCCGGTTCATCCGTACGATCCAATTGGGCAAGAATTGTGTCGGTCATCACCCGGTCCTTCGGATATCCGTGGCCAGAACCATTCTCATAGTCAAGATCCATGAATTCACCGGTGATGAACTGCTGAAATCCGAGCATTTTATACACGGACTGGCGCTGATAATACCAGCCGTAAAACGGGTGAAGCGCCGTGGCGTGATAGCCTGCATCCCTGAAGGAATAGGCAGCGGAAGGCAGCGGCTTTTTAATATACTGCTGATAGGCAATCGTGTTGTCCGGCAGGAACTGGCGGCTAAGACCCGTAACTGCCTCAAACTCCACATTTGCAGTTCCTCCGCCAAATTCCGGCGAATACATCGTGCCATGGAGCGATTCTCCGTATAATTTATGGAAATTAGGAATCGGATCCTCTGTAAAGTGGTCCTTGCCGAAGTGAAGCGGATCGGTGAAAGCCTCACTCATCAGGAAAATGACATTCGGCTTCTTGCCATCAGCAGCTGCTGCGGCCGGTCTATACTTTTCGCCGATGGTTTGAATCGTCTCCCGGGAATATCCCTTAGGCGGTTCAATTTGATAATTTTTAGCGAGCAGGGCGAAGTTCCCGAACAGTCCGTTCTGCATGGTCCCAAGCTCCTGGCGCCACCAGGTATTCTGGAATTTCACCTTGTCCATTGGTGAAAAAGGCTTGTCTGTCCAAACAATCACCAAAAACACCAGTGATCCAAGGAATACCGCAGACTTGATCAGCCATTGCTCTTTGATCCGCGGCAGCAGGAAGATTCCTGCAACAAGTGCCGCGAGTCCCGTGATACAGCCGATGACAAGCAGCTTGTTGATCTCAACGGCTCCGTCCAGGCCCTGCAATTCATTGATCAGGGCAAAGTCCCCCATCGTAATGGGTGAGTTCCGGAGAACCAGCTTCATTTTATTGGCAACGGCAAAAAAGATCAGCAGCGAGCTTAACAGCACGCTCGTCATCATATAAAAACGCCTTGGCAGGATATACAGCAAACCAAAAGTGCTGAGCATCAACAGGATATTCAAACCAAAACGCTGGGTAAACTGGCTGGTCCAGTCGGAAAAGGAAAGCGTCAAGGCATCCCTCACAATGAACTCCGATACAATGAGAGTGATAACAGGCAGTCCTATTATAAAAAACAGCGTCAGCAGCTCCACGGCAAGCCGTTGTTTGCGCTTGACCACTTTATGCTTCGTCTTTGCCGACTTTTGTCTAAGGCTTCTAGTAGTATTGGCATCTCTGACTAATGAGTCTTGCGGCAACGAGTGTCCCTCCATTTTTAGCAAATATGCAATCATGCTGCTTCTCAGCACGAGTATCCGAAAAATACGTATCTTTAATTATAATTGATTCACAGATATTATTATAGAAAAAAGTCATGGAAAATCTCCCAATTGAGCGTCTTTTATAGAATTTAATCAAACGATTGATTAACTGAATAACACCATCCCCCGTATCATACATCAGGAAAAATGTTCAGAACGCCATTAAACTCTCCCATCCCCTTCCAATAAACGGTATATTAAATAGGTAGAACAAGCGAGGGAGAGAATGATGGAACGAATTCAAAGTGTGATAAAAAAAATGAAAATTAAGGCTGTAAACCTGGAACCTGTCCCTGATTCATACAGTTCTGAGATCGCCAGGCTGACGCTCTCAAATGGCGGACTTAAAAATCCCCTACAACAAAGATAAGCTGTACAGGGAATATAAAATCCTGCAGAGAATCGGCGCTCTCTGCCCGTCCCTCAGGTTCTCGACTTATGGGAAGGCGATGAAGAACAGCCGGGCGCCCTGCTCTTATCCGCCCTGCCTGGTGCTCCCTGCACAGGTGTGATAACGGAATCGACTGCCTATGAAATTGGCCTGAATCATGCAAGCCTCCATGAGGTGCCGATTGAAGGTTATGGCCATGATACAGCAGCCGCCTTTATCGAAATGAAAAACCAGGACTGGAGATTATATGTAAGCGAAAGCTTCCACAGCATACTGGAAGAGTGCCGCGACATTACAGGCGGAGCCTTATATGCAGAGAGCATGAGGCATTTTGAAGGACTATTTCCAAGTCTTCCAGAGCCCGATGGCCCGTGTCTCGTGCATTATGACTTCCGGTCCGGCAATATCCTGGTCAAGGATTCAAAAGTTACAGGCATCGTTGACTTCGAAAGTTCACGCGGAGGCGCGTCCGAGGTGGATTTCACCAAAGTCAACAGCTGGTTCCTTGAAGGAAATCCGTCCTTGATGAATGCATACAAAAGCGGATACGAAAGCATCCGGAAGCTGCCCCCTTTAGAACAGCTTCTCCCTTTTTATACATTCTTTGATGCCTTAGGGTCGGTCAATTGGTGCAAAAAGCGGGGAATGCGAAGGAACAGCGCGCTTCTGGAGAGAAGCATGGCCATTCTTATGGAGTGTGTGAGAAAAGGGGGATGAGGAATACTCATCCCTTTAATACTTGAAATGATCAAAATCACCGCCCTTTCAATTTCTTTCCAAATGAATGTACGGTAGAGGCATAAATCCTTCAGGGCTTTATCGGGCGGTTCACCCAGCTTGAAAAAGAATTCACCCGTATCCCTTCCCCACTCAATCACCCTATTTTCTGCTTTTTCGGGGGCCTCACAATAAATCAGAGCTTCCCCGAATAACGAACTCAACTCCAAACTCCAGAATTCTTCCTTCTATCTTAGAAAACTCCTGCCCTTCCCTTTCTGTTAAAAGTCACGCCTGCCATTGCGGCCGAATGGATCGCCCCTGCCATTTCTTTTTTTATCTGTGATCATTCTGCCAAGCTGCTTGAACTCTCGGTCCATTCCCTAATCCTCCAAAAGAAACATTTTTACTATTCTTATATCAGTTATTTTTGACAAAGGAAGGAAAATGGCGACAAAACGATAAATATTTCCGGGAATTATGAACTTTGTACCTTTCAATCTTCTTCCAACTATTATATAATGCACCTGAGACTGGGATATAACGCCCGGGCTTTTGAAAAATGGCAGAACATACATGACTCCTCAGCGGGTTATACTTTATATATTCCGAATAAGCTTTTGGCAGTAATGAACTGGGCATTGAACTAGACATAAGCCAAAGAGGGGGAGCAGTTTCCTTCTCTTTGGCTTTTTTACATTTTACGTATTTGCCTTAGGAGGTTTTGGATAAGTGAGAATTCCCATTCTAAAGCTGGACGGCCTCCTTTTGGTCTCTGTCCAGGTATCGCTGGACGATCAAAGCGCGGTTGAACTGCAGGAGGATTTACTTAAAAGGATACATGAAACCGGCGCGACCGGCGTCGTGCTCGACCTCACATCATTGGATATAATAGATTCATATATCGCCCGCATCATCGGCGACATGGTATGCATGGCAGAGCTGATGGGCTCAAAAGTGGTGCTGACCGGCATACAGCCTGCGGTTGCCATCACACTGATCGAACTCGGCATTTCCCTTCCCAACATACAAACTGCCCTGGACCTTGAAAAAGGAATCGAATTATTGAAAGCTGACTCAGTGATTTCACTATGAACGATACCGTCACCGTTTTGATTCATCAGGAAATGGACATTGTGGAAGCAAGGAAAAAAGGCAGAGAGTTTACCAGGGACCTTAAGTTCGGTACAGTGAATCAAGTGAGGATTACAACAGCCATTTCAGAGCTCGCCCGCAACATCTATCTCTACGCAGGTTCCGGTAAAATCATATTGGAACACTGTCAGGACCGCGGTAAATCGGGGATCCGGATCACCGCTGTTGACTCAGGGCCTGGCATACCTGACATCAAAAAGGTGCTGGAGGATGGCTATTCCACCTCAGGCGGCCTTGGAGCCGGAGTTCCCGGAGTCAAGAGGTTGATGGACGAGTTTGATATTGAATCGGCTGTCGGCAAAGGCACCAAGATAACAATCATTAAATGGCTTAAATAAGACGACGGAAGGCAGTCCAGCAAAAGGAAGCTGCCTTTTTTTAGTTTCATTTCCAGAAAACCGGGTATTTATCCAGTATGGAAAACTTCAATGAAATCCGCATATTCGAGCATGAACTTCATCGACTGTCCTGTGAATATCGTGACTGCAAAGATGGCAGAATGAAGAATGAAATACTGGAGGATATCTCATTGATCAAAAAAGCCATCTTGTTACTATAGATGCTTCACGTAGACGCCGCCCATCTCCGGGCGGCCTTTTTCATGCCAGCTCACCGCTTTTCCAGAAACGCAAGCGTTAGCCCCGGCACCACTTCCCTTTCCTGCACCAATGTGAATCCCTGTTTTTTATAAAGGGCGAGGGCCGGCATATTTTCCGCTCCGGTTGATACCTTTATACGCCTTCCGCCAGCCCGCTTTATTAAAGCAGTCAGCAGCCTTTTCCCGATTCCCCTTTTAAAAAAACGGGGATGAACAACCAGCCGGTGGATATCCACTTCTTCCCTGCTTTCCTTGAAAGAGATAAAACCTGACAGTTCCGTTCCCTCCAGGCGGCCAAGAAAGACTTCATCTGCGTTCATGATGGTTTCCACATTGTCCTTAAGCGGCGGAATATCCCAGTAACCGATTAGACGGGCTTCCACCTCATAAGCTGGACGCTGAACCTCAAGAATTTGTTTGGCTGTCCCTTCATCTTTATGATTCAATGGCAGCAGCACATCCTCCTCTGGCTCACTGCCTCTCAGGATCAGGTCTGCACCCTCAGCCGGTTTTTCACAGGCCAGATAATGCTCTTCCGCTTTCCAATATCTGTTCTGGAACTTCGCCAGATTCTTCCTGGTTTCTGAGCTTTCGCGCTGAAACCTGACCTCCTGCTGCGAGTCAAGGAATACCGTGCAGTCCAAAAATCCCCGCCACTCCCTGCGCTGCAGGAATACTCCTTCGATAATGATGACAGCTTCCATGGGAATTTCCACTTTTTCCGTACGGCATTCATCTTTTTCAGGATAGTAAAATGGAAGCCTTAATTCTGCAGCGGTACGGAGCTTCTCAAATAAGCACTCCCTTAGACCTTCCACATCCCACTGAAGCTGATAATATTCGTACCATTCCGCGTGTTCTGTGTGATAGCGCTTCTTCCGCTCCACAATATAATCATCTATATGAAGAATCAAATGGGGAATTCCCCTTCGGTCAAGCTCCCTGCCAAGACCGGCTGTCAGCGTCGTTTTCCCCGAGCGGCTCAGCCCGTCAATGCCGAGTATAGTCCGGCTTCCGGTCCCCATGGATGGCAGGAGTTCCAAGATTTTCTCGATTTCTTGATTCATGATCATTCCCTTTCTTAGCTTCCTTTCCCTCAAATTGCCAGTCCCCCCACTTCATAAATCAAATCCTGGACCCTGGATAAGGAGTTTCTCCCTTTTTCTTCATCCTTAAGGTCAATCAAAAACACCACAGCGAGCATCAGGGCCGCATCCAGGCGGTATAACAGCAGAGCTGTCTCTGGTATTTGCCCAAGGAAGTCTGTGCTGCCGTATCCTTTTAGAAAGTCGTCTGCCTCCAGCTCTCCGCATTCAAAAATCCGCATCAGTTCAAGTGCGGGACTGCCGATCAAGGCGTTGTCCCAGTCATAAAGGGCTTTAATTTTCCCATTGCGGCCGATGATGTTTGCAGGGCGTAAGTCGAGGTGCAGCAAGCAGGGCTCTGTTCTGTCAAGTGCCAATATACTCTCCAGTTTATTTACAGGAAGGAAATCCGGCAGGAGATAGCCGTTTTTGCGCAAATGGTCCAAACGCCTGGAAATCCTCTCTGCAATATAGAAGGCGATATTACGGGAACGGCTGAAAATGGGAACTCCTTCCACCGGTATCTTATGTATACTCCGCGCAAGAAAGCCGATGTCCTCATCTGGAATGGCCATTTCATCTCCCTCTATGAACTCTGACACCAGATAGCTGATTTCGGATGAAAGATGCAGAACATGCATCCGGGGAACCGGAATCCCGTATCCAGCGCAGTGCCGGTTCAGCTCATATTCCTTTTTCAAGAAAGTCTTGCCCCCTGCCATTCTTTCCTCTGAATGCTCTCCCGCTGGGAAAGGCGAACGCACTGCAAATAATCCCTTGTTTTTTTCGATAACGGCAAAAACGATATTTTCCACACCCTGTCCGGAAGGCTGGATGGAGTGGACTTCCCATCCATAATCCGTTTCAAGGGAATTTTTCACTACTTCGGCAAGTTCCGGTTGTCTCATCGTGCATCCTGCACCTTTCTCGTTCTCTCTTTTTTCCAGTTTATTCTGGATCTCTATCAATAGCAACTATGATTCTATTAGTCGAAAATCTGGGGCTGGCCGAAAGTTTTTTCACAAACAGGCGGCTATGCAGGCGCTCTTTCGCGAAATTTCCCAACTATGTGTAAGCACGGAACACTCAGGAGACTACAGCATTCGCTACAAACCACTCCCTAATGTTACACGTTCTCTCCTCAATCGGGCTAAACAGCTTCTCATTTTCCCAAATCGACTCGGCAGGAATCGAGCGAGCAAGAAAGGAATGTACCTAAAAAGACAAAAAAAACTCTGGGAGGTATTCGAATGAAAGAAAAAGTAAAGATTTTAGCAGTTTCATTGCTGGGGGCTCTATTAATCAGTTCTTCTGTTTCGGCACAGACCATCTCACCCCAAGCGCAAGACGATCATCCCGCAAAAAGCGGCACGTACATAGGGGATGCCCTTCCAAAAGCAAAGGACTTTAAGAATTCAACTAAGAAAGCAGTCATTGAAGAGGATACAAAGGTTCAAGTATTAGACGAGAAAGGAAACAGGGTGGATACACTTTCTGTAAAGAAAAATACAGATAAAAAAAGTGTGGCTGCCCTTGACAGCGGTACCAGGAAAGTAACGGTCCTTGCCGTGGCGGATGAGGAATACCGCGCAGCCTACAGCGACTGGCAGACCAGGATACAGACCATCGTTGAAACAGCTGATAATGCCTTCAACCGCGACCACAGTGTGGATTTTGTCGTCCAGGCTGTCGGAAACTGGAGCTCCCAGGGCGGAAACAGCTCCCAGCTGCTCGCTGACCTGGCAAGGGACTGGGATGGCAGAGGCTATGATTTTGTAGCAGGATTCTCACGGGATGCTGCATTTGATGCAGGCGGGATTGCATACGTGTACCCGGGTGCGCCGGCCGGAAGTGCCATAAGCGTCAATCTTGACCAGGGAACTGCAAATACGGCCAAGGCCGCACAGCATGAGTTTTCCCATAACTTCGGGCTTGGCCATGATGCCCAGGGCAGCGGTATCCGCTGCATCATGAACTATGATTATTCTTATTCGGTCGATTACTGGCATGCTGACCATAATGCCCAGATAGCCGCAAACAAATATTGGTATGGAAACTAGGATTTCCTTGCGAGGGCTGGAGCATTGCTCCAGCCCTTTTTATTTGATTACCATTATGCTAGACTATGGATAATTATTCAGGGCTCCGCCATCATGCACCCATGGGCCAGGTTTGCCACGAGGAATATAGAAAAGGTGAAACGATGAAGAAGTTCAACCTTAAAAAAGCGAATAGAACCATCTTTATTTTGTATTCTTTTATTATTTTGCTAACCTGTCTATTATTCACAGCCCTCTTTTGGCCGGAATTCTATCTTTATGTATGGGACTTCTTTGGTGGAAGATAGATACATCTATTCAGCCGGCTGCCAGACTTGACTGCCGGGGTGGCTTTTTGCCATGTTCCAGGCCTGGACTCCATCGAGGCGGCTTTTCCCTTTATTGGCAGGATCGGAGAAATAATCACGGATGAACTGATTATACTTAAATTGAGGAGCGATCTTTTTCTTGCTGACACGGAATTTTTTCCGTTCTTCCTCTTCATACCAGGCGTCAACGGCATCCTGATAGGTTTTGCCGATATTGCTTTTGAAATAAATCTGAATGAACGTGGAAAAATGAAAGGACGGCCCGATCACTGATTTAAAGAAAGCGCGCGCCTCCTGGCTGCAGTGATGATCGGCTGTGATGACTGTATCCAGGCTGAGGAATCCCTGGTTTTCCCGCCGCTTGTGCTTGTTGACTGGTGCTATGATTTGACCCGTTGTCAAAAACACTTCGATCCTATCTCCAATTTCTGTTTTAGACCCGGCTGCACTTAAGCCGTTTGCCCTGCAGAACGTTTGAAGCTCTTCTTTTAACCAATAGTAATTTTTGAAATCAGCCGGACTGATTTCCTTCGAAAGTGCAGGCCTCATTTACTCATCTCCTTCTACTTTATTATAGAACACTTGTTCGTTTATTTCCAGTTATTTCTTACTTTTTGTGGATGAAAATCTTTCTATTTGCGGGGAGGGGTTCACATGGCTGGCCGTCATGCCTGATGAAGACCTTTTCAAACTCAATCCCGTTCCAAAAAGGCCTTCATACCCAAATGAAAATAATTCCTACGAACCCACATACATACAAAAAAAAAGCCGCAAAAAAGCAGCTTTCCCCCTACTTTGGCACTCCAACTTCATTCAGCGGGTAAAAGCGGAATTGTACTTTTCCGATCACGCTGTCTTCTTCGATGGGGCCGAATATTCTGCTGTCTGTACTGTTGCCGCGGTTATCGCCCATGACGAACAGTTTTCCTTTTGGCACGGTCATGGTGAAGGTGCCGGTGATTTCGTCGCCGAGGAAGCTGTCGGCTTTGTTTTTGTTTACGTAGGCTTCTTTATATTTTTTGCCGTTGATGTAGAGAACATCATGTTTGGCTTCAATCTTGTCGCCCGGCAGGCCGATGACCCGCTTGATGTAATCTTCTTTTTCAACTGGGGAATGGAAGACGACCATGTCGAAGCGGTGAATTTTGTTCCATTTGGTTACGATGATGCGGTTGGAGTCCTGGAAGGTGGGGATCATGGAATCTCCCTTGACAGTTACAGGAGTGAACAGGAATGTTTTGATGACAACAACCAGTATGATGGAAAAAGCGATGGTTTTCAGCCAGGAGATGATTTCTTTTTTAACTTCAGCGGACACTCGTAATTCCTCCTATTAATACATCGAACTGTGTACAAGGTTCATGACGATGGTAAGCAGGCCAAGGCCCATCATCAGCATGCTTGAGCAGAACAATACTTTGTTTTCTGTTTTCGTCTTATTGGCGCAGCTGCACATGAAAAGACCGGCAGCTATCGCGAAAAACCAGAGGCAGATGCCCAAAACGGAAAATAGAAAGCCGCCATCCAGCATCCATATGACCGTAAGAACAATGTGCAGAAATACTAATATGTATGCTTTCAAATCCAGCTTCCCTTTCCTCATTTTGTATAGTCTATCCAGCAGTCGGCGAAAAGGGGTTGTCCCTTTTCAACCTAGTATACTTATTAGACGATTCAAAAGGCGAAAAGTAACAGATTTGTCAGAATTAATTAATATATATTATAAAACAAAAATAAAAGTCTGTCCCCTGTAAAGGGAACAGACTCAGGGAAATATATTTGGGAAATAGGGGACTGTCCCCCATTTCCCCGGGAAATGGGGTCTGGCCCCTATGTTTCCCCCTACCTGTATTCTTCCCCGCCTCCCCAGAGTTCGCGGCCGCCGGTGTGGCCGGTTTCTGCGTGGATGTCACTGTTTACGAGCTGGAGGGTTCCGGGATCCTGGTAATGATGCCAGGTATAGCCTTTAGGGGTGTCTCCCTGGGAAAGGCCATACACTTCTTCGGGAGTGAGCCCGAGATCGGCTGCAAGACCCGGGTCCATGGTAATTTCTTCGTAGAGTTCATGATTGGCATAGCTGAACTGGACATAATCAGATTGCAAATAGAGGCTTTCATCCATCTCTACTTCAAATTCAGCATCAAATTCAGGGAAGACGCCTGTAATTTCCTGGCCATCGGGCATTTCCACTGTTTCTTCAAAGAATGGAACTCCGGTTTCCGGGTGGACAGAGCCGGCCAAATGATCGTTGACCGTTTCAATGGAGACAGAATCCCCCGGTTCGCCTGAACTACTCGGTCCATCATACCCTTCTGCACCGGCCCCTGTATCTTCGGCCGCTTCCACCCCATCGACTCCATCAATCACATCTATGACTCCCACGGCAAGAGCTCCGATTGCCACTGTTTTAACGATGGAAGAAGCCCCTTTCTTCAGCCGGTCATGATCTCCGTCCATAAAGCCGCCAATCACTTCTCCGCCATTATGCATCGTATTCACCACCGTTGCGGCGACTCCTTTTGCTGTTCTTGAAACCGCACTGCCCATCTCTTTTAATCCGCGGTCGCGTTCCTCTGCATCTTCCCGGATCAAACCTGATACGGTTCCTACCGCCCCGGCTGCAGCCTGTCCCGCGGTATCGCCGGCGATTTCAGATGCTTTTCGCACTCCTTTGCCTATGTCCTGAATAAGTTCTACTCCTGTCAGTTCTCCCGCCAGCTGAATAGGTCCGCCGACTACAATGCCAGCCGTTTTCCCAGCAAGCTTGCCCAAATTTCTTATCACATTCATAGACTCTCCCCATCCCCATTAATTCTAATGAATCGTTTGATTAGATATCTGCAGACTTCTTTCTATAAAATTCTCCAGCTCATCTACCGGAAGCGGCCTCGACAAATAATATCCCTGCACCTGATCACATTTCCGCATCTTCAGGAAATCCAGCTGTTCTCGGGTTTCAGCCCCTTCCGCAAGCACCGTCAAGCCGAGCTGGTGGCCGAGCATGATGATCGAAGAAAGGATGGTGTCATCCTGTTCAGGGATATCCATCAAAAAGGAGCGGTCGATCTTCAGCCTGTCGATCGATAGATTCTGCAGATGACTTAACGAGCTGTATCCTGACCCAAAGTCGTCAAGGCTGATTTGCACGCCCAGGCCCTTGATCCGGTTGATGATCTGACTTGAGCGCTGATAGTTGAACAGCGCGCTTTCCGTGATTTCAAGATCAAGCGCACATGGCGAGAGTCCTGTTTCTTTTAAGATCGATTCAATTTCCTCTGCGATCTGGTCATTATCAAACTGAATCGGCGACAGATTCACCGATACCTGGAGCGGAATGTTGCTTTTTTGAATCAGCCGGCGGGTCTCGCTGCAGGCCTCCATCAGCACCCATCTGCCTATACTTTCAATCAGATTCAGCTCTTCGGCGAGCGGAATAAATTCATTGGGGGGAATGAAGCCTTTTTCCGGATGAATCCAGCGGATGAGCGCCTCAATGCCGATCAGCTCTTCGGTCGCAACACTCAGCTGCGGCTGATAATAGAGGACAAACTCACGGTTTTTCAGTGCCTTGCGGAGTTCAATCTCAAGCGACAGCTTGTCCCTGATTTCATCGACCACCTGCTGATTATAAAATTGGATCGGTTTGTTTTTAGAGTGAGAACGTGCGATGTCTGCATTCTGGATGAGGGTCTTTCCGTCGGTACCATCCACAGGGTAGACACTGATCCCAATCTTGGTCGAAAGTAAAAACTCACGCCCGTCGATTGAAATTGGATGCTTCAATGATCGAAAAACGCCCTCGGCGAGAGATAATAGATGGCTCTGTGACTGAAAGCCTGGAATCACGATTACAAAATCGCAGCCGCCCCATCTTCCAAGTACATGCTCTGTGATCAGCCCGGACTCTATCATATGCAGGGCCTTTTTCATGAACTTGTCCCCTACACTATAGCCAAACAAGGAGTTGATGGAATTCAGCCCCACGAGTTCAAATAGAACGACCGCAAAGGAAGGATGATTTTTCTCATACGAATCAAGCATTTTCAAAAGATAATACCGATTGGGCAGCTCTGTCAGGTCATCATAATAAGCCAGGGTGTTTATCTCCTTCTTATGAAGTGTGTCCACCTGCTCTTCGATCTTTGAATACATCCCCAGCACATACAGAAGCACACAGAATAGAATCACAGGAAAGATAAGACCAATAGCCTTCCATTGATTGGCGTCCATATCCAGCAGGAAGTCCTGCCCGTTGTAATCAATGCCAAGGACCGCGTCCGTCTTGCCTTCAAAGTCCTTGATCGGATAAAAGGCGGTAATACTTTGACTCCAGGCATCCACAGTCGGCTCCCGCTGGATCGTGAACTTTCCTTTAAAAGCTTCCTCGAGCTCAGGAATTGATTCGTCATACAGAGTTCCGATCGGAATCGATTTTTCTTTTTTGCCGCTGATTTTTCCGTCCTTGTTATAATCCGTTTCCAGCCCGACCGCAAAATAGATCTTTCCGTCTTTGTTTTTCTTCATAGTATAATAGTTTTCGACCTCCGGGCTGCCCTTCTGCCAATCCAGCATCTCCCGGTAAATCCGCGCGAAGATCCGGTCGTTTTCAATGGTATGCTCCGAGATGAAATGATGATTCATCTCCATCAGATCGTTCGAATAAATTCTGCCGATGTTCTCGGATTTAATTTTATACTCGCTAAACTCCCGGTCCTTCAAAAAATCCTCATACCACCGACCGAAAATGAGGAGCGCCGTTAATCCTATATAAAGGATAATCGTTAGATTCCTGCCAAAGTTTTTTGGTATATATCCGAGCTTCCGTTTAACCAGCCGGTTTAAATAAAGGCGAGTACAATAGATAATAAGCCCCAAACCGACAACCATGATGATGTAAAAATCCAGGCTGTACCACTCCACCTGCCCTAATCCCCTTCCGCATCCTGTTTCCGTTCCTTTTTCAGGTTCTTATATCTTATATCGGCATAACAATCGCAATTATTAGTATATACAGGCATAAAACCAACATGAGTTTTCTACTCGCAGCCCTGGATAAGAGCAGGAACAAACACAATGAGGCGGTAGAGCGGAGTTAGGCGCAGGCAGGAATGCCAGCAAGATCAATGATATTCACACCTGGCTGCAGCCAAGCCTTATGATGCATGCAGCTCCGCCCCTTTTCCACAAAAAAACGTCCCTGCGGAGAGGGCCATACCCCCAACAGGAACGCTTTTTTAATAATAATCTCTTTTCCTCTTTTTCTCCGTAATCCAGTTCTTTATGCTGTAGAAGCCGAGCGTCGCACCTACGGCAATTCCGCTCAGAGTCACAACGAGGGCAATATATTGAAAAAGGGAATAGTGAAGCATTTTCCCCCACTTTATATTGCCCTTCAGATCCTCGATTACCTGGTTCATGCCATAGATACCGCTGATGACCGTGTAGATGGTTAAAATCATGAGAAGATAATTGTTCCGCTTGTCTCCGAAGGATTCCTGGTAACGGAAAAGACTGGCGAGTGTTTCCCGTACATCCTCATACATTTCCTCGGTCTCCAGTACCCGCCTCAAGCGTTTAAAAATCTCCTTGCCCTGAACCTGGCCGTTGGATTCCTGAAAGAAATAGTTGGAGGAAAAATGGGTGATCGACCGGATCAGCTTTTCAACCTTTTTGATATCCCGCTCAAGCTCCACTTTCGAGTACTCATCCGACAGCTTCAAGAGAACAATTTTATGAAATAAATTGAAAAGCAGAGCATAATAATATTCGCCAAGCATCTGGCTTCCGAGGGCGCGGCGCTTGTCACCCTGCTCATTCGTGATGCAGCAGAAGACGCCTTCATCTGTGGTATAGAAGGTATTGGGCGACCACCGCCTGTATACATGTGCCTTGACATACTCATTGATATACTCCGGGTCACTGGCACCCACATAGGCCTTTCCGTCCTGGTCCAGCCCATACAGCTTTCCAGCCCGGAACAGATTTTCATCACCCAGCGTCTCACTTTTCTTTAAGGAGAGAATTGCCTGCACATACATCCGCTCATCCGTAAAATTGGTCAGCGTCTCAAAATAAGATCCGTTCGTATTTTCCCTGTGGAAATAAGACGTAATATCCGGCAGCAGCTGCTTAAACAAAAACCGCTCCACTTCCGGAAAATCCCTGCCCTCGAATTCAATGACCGTTTCCTTGTCCGCCGAAGTCCGCCGCTCCAGCACACGGAAGGCTGAGGCAAATTCCAGCGCCTCTGTCAGGTCTGCCCCCTCCTGCAGGTGAATGCGGAAGGTAATAAAGCCGACTGAAAAAGGGCAGATGAACACATCCATGGATAATACCGTGAATCCGATGGACGCATGCATGGTCCGGAGCACCGCCCGCACCCCCGCTTTCTTTGAATACCTTTGAAATCCCTTTTCCTTATGTTCACCCGGAAAGAGAATCTTGGCGGTAAAAGGGAGGAAATAGTGCTCCAAATTCCGGTGCAGCACCCGGTAATTTCCATAATAGGCATCCTGCAGATCCTCATTTTCCAGGATATATGGAAGAAAGCCTTCCCGATCCAGATAATCCTTCAGTGGATACTGCATCTCCCTTTTGACGGAAAAAGGAAACACAAAGTTAAACACCGCCTCCTCTACAGCCGCCTCCTGAATATCCTTCCCGTTCATAAGCCCACCCCCTAATATCTATATGCCTTAATACAGAGCGGGCTAAACCCGGACCGGAATCACAAACCAGCCGGTTCCTCCGGTACATTATGCTTTTTCCAGGCCATGCACATAAACTGCGCATCAGTTGTCAGCCACCCCTGTGCCTCCTGTTTATCAAACAGCTCCATATGGGAAAAATACACCCTTCTTGCAAACGAGAGATTCACATCTCGGACGCTGTCATTCAACAGCTTAAGCAGCTTCTTATCCCTGTAAGTAAGCTCCTCAAACACACCTTTTTCCTTTTCCTCACGGATAATCTTTATCAGCTGTTTAGCATTATCATTCAATGACTTGTAGTTTTTCATCTCAATCAGCCGGGTCCATTCCTGCACCATCAGCTCCCGGGCCCTGGTATAACGTTCATCATCACAAGCATGGTTAATGATGCTGATTACACTCTCAATCTTCACAATTCTTCCTCCGGTTATGTCTGGTAATTTTTAGGTATATTATACTACACCAAGAGACTAATGACCTATAACTTTATTTCCGGATTTTTTTATAGTTTTCTATTAAAAATGATCTCTTTCAGTATTCTTTTACTCTCTGCATCCTTTTGACGCGGCAGCCGCTCGAATATCCCACGGAAATCTCCACACGGCCCTTTACAAAATCGGACTGCCTGCCGGAAAACTCCTCTTTCACAGTCTGTTTCTCGTAACCGGCACAGCTCAATTCCTGCTCAAGCCGCTCTCTGTTTTCTATCCAGGTAATGAGGTAAATATCCTCATGTTCACGGGTGATAAATTGCCCATCCGCCCCGCAGCCAGAATGTTATTCCGATACCACCGATTTCTTCCAGTACCTTCAGCTGCTCCACGTTGTGAGTAAAAAATTTAGTCATAGAGCACCTCCATCAAAATAAATATTGATAACCACTTTCCCTTAGCTTACGATGAACTAGAAAACATTCCCAACCTAAAAGGAGAAACGAAGATGAGAATGATATGGGATGAGCATGAGGAAGATTATTTCAGGAAGCCGGACATCACAGACAGTGAACTGGAGAAAGCTGAAATGAAATTTGGGATAAAGCTGCCACAGGAATACAAGGATCTCCTTAAGATTCAGAATGGCGGAACCTTGAAATACACGGCGATTCCGACAAACTTTAAGACTTTGCATAGTGAAGAGAACATGGTGATAGTTGAGTTTCTATATGGAATAAAAGAGGATGAAGGCATCTATGACAGCGCCTATCTGCTTGAAGAATGGGGTATCACCGACTGGTGCACCGGAACTGATAAACTATTCATGATAAGCGGTGGCGGACATTGGTGGCTGGTCCTGGACTACAGGGAATCAGAAGAGCCGAAAATCGCCTACATTGATGTGGATGACGAGCGGATTGAGACGGTTGCTGATTCATTCAAGGAATTGGTGGAGAAATTGGAAGAAGAGCCGCATACCTTCTAGGTATATGGCTCTTTTTCTGTGGAGAAGGGGCGGATCTGCATGGATCATAAGGCTTTCTGCATCTAGATGTGAATATCATTTATCTTGCTGGCATTCCTGCCTGCGCCTTCTGCAGATACACGTAATTATGGCCCCCGTTTTTCAGGTCCTCCTGCAGATAATGCATCGTCCGCAGCAGCTTCATCCCGGTCAGACGGCTGCCGGTCTCAAAACGGATCTCCTCGCCTGTGCCTGCCATGAATTCAATGCGCTCGCTCCTGCACCCGTCAATCTCCAGCTCCAGCGTATGCGTTCCCGCCCTAACCTCAAGCTTCTTCGTCTCGCCATTCTTAATCTTGCCGGCCTCTTCCCCATCGAGGAAAATCCGGTAAGCCCTCATCTTATTCGCAAACTGAGAAGTCCTTGTAATCGTAACCGCAGCCTCGCTTGTATTTACCATGACAGCCTCCTAAGAATATGTATAAGTTAATTAGACTGAATTTTCGCATAACAATATGATAACCGTCTTATGGAAAATAAATCAAGTTTATACACCCGCCGTATTGGTAATAAAAATAATTAAGAATATAATGTTCTTAATAACGAACTTCAAGAAGGGGTGCTCTGATGCTTCTGGTTCTGGCGGTCTTAAATCTAATCGATGGAATCTGTACATACCTCGGAATTTCTTTCTTTCATTTAAAAGAAGGCAACCCGCTCATGGCCAGTCTCCTTGAGGTCCATCCCATCCTGTTTCTATCGCTCAAACTCCTCCTGTCGGCCGGCCTTGCCTGGCTTCATACCAAAAAACTCACCATCCTCGAGCACTCCGGCTTCCGGATCCTTATGTACACTGCCATCCTCCTGTATCTGTCGGTTACCTTTATGCATGGATTTTGGATTGCGGTGGTTTAATGGAAGGCGGCGCATTATGGCAGGTGGTTTGTTTGTGATCCAGATCAAATATTAAGGTTGGCGAGTAAATGTGCGACTTCGGCGAGTAAATATACCGTTTCGGATAGTAAAACTTTTTTTCGGCTAGTAAATCGGTGATTTCCGCGAGTAAATTTTTATTTCGGATAGTAAATGGTCCAAATCGGCGAGTAACGCCCACCTGGCAGCCCCTTCCCATCCCTTCCCATGCAAATTCATGGCAACCGAGGTAAAATTGAGACAATTCCTTGTGAAAATGGCTGTTTTTTTATTAAAAATCAAACAAATAAGGGCCATCGTGACTTTTGTCTCCAAACTCCAGATTGGACGGAACTATCAGGGCCAGCAAGCCGCATCCAGCTGGTATCCTTGAATAAAAACCAGTCAGACTGCAGCTTGAGGATAGCAGGTATATGTTCATTCGGAGTGTATATCAAAAAGCAAACGATCTCCGCCTTCAAACTATTTAAATATCCCCGCTCTTAACCCGGGTCAGCAAGAAGAAAATAACACATGAACCCATTAGTAAGAGACTCAGCTCAGCCCAATACGTATGATCCGAAAAACCGCTGAACATTTGTGTGTTCATTTCAGTAACCCAATAGGTCGGTATCCCTTTTGCGATTTTTTGCATAGTATCCGGCATAATGGATGCCGGCCACAACGTCCCGCCTAACATGGCAAGCGGCAAAGATACTACTGTTACAAGCAGGCGTCCAGTGGATGGTTTGGTGGTCCTGCTCACCAGCAATAATCCAAGTCCCGCTGAAATAATGTTTAACATTCCATAAGCGAGAAGCAGCGTAAGTATTTTACCTGTGGTTAATTCAAGGTCGATGTTGAAAACAGCGGTCATTAACAGCAGCATGAACGCAAATTGAGCGATACCGATAAAAGCAAACACCCCGACCGTCTGAACATAATAATTTAATCTGCTTTTAGTCGAGATTAAGATGCGCTGGGTGGTCGTGTGGAGCTTATCATGCAAAAACAAGATGGTATTTGTCATAGTCAAAAAGACCATGATGAACACAATCATATTGAAAGTACTTGTTAGAATGGCTGCATGGGGGCTGCCTGCTATCTGCTGTTTGATTCCTAATGATGCATGCGATTTCTTCATTTCTTTCATGTTGTCACGGAAGGAATCCACATCATCTGAATTTTTGGCAAGCGTTTGTATGGTGGAAAATATACTATTCAGCTTCACTTCCAGTGACTTTGAATTGAAGTTTCTTTCCCTTGCGTATTGAGTGATTTGAATATCATTAGGATGTTGATATACAGCATGTAAGCTTTGGTCCATAACGATTCCCAGATTGTCATTCGATTCCAAGGACTCTTTTTGATTTATCACTTCCGTAACGATCACTTTTTGTTTCCTTAAGAATTCTGATACATAATCTTTAATGACTGGATCCTTTATATACATGGTCAGCGTCACTTTTGCTGCTTCTTTATATTGCTGAAGCACCATGCCGGTAAACATGACTGGCAGCAAAATGAGGAGCAAGAACGTCATCCTTCTCTTAAGTATTCGCTTCAAATAGAAATTAAAGACTTGCATTTCCCCTGCCCCCTTGCTGTGTTAATAACATGACAGACATCCCGGCCATACAGACTGCCGCCGCCAAGGCGATATAAACAGGGGTAAGATAGATGACACCCTGCTGGATATAATCAAATAACGGGACCTGGAATAGTTCATTGATACTTAAATGTTTGAGCGGCCCCATATCCACTTTAATGAATCCGCCTCCCATAAATGTCATGACTGGTATCAGAATGGAGACAATCGAATCCAACTGTTTAAAGCTGCGGCTGCATACGCCCAGAACTAATCCAAGTGAATTGAAGAATAAAGAGCCTATTACAATGATTAAGAAAACGACTGCAAGATGATCACCATAACTTACCCCGAAGAAACATTTTGCACAGAACACGAGCAAGATGCCCTGTATCATGGAAATCGTAATGCCAGTAAGCAGCTGGGCTAAAATGAGATGCAATTTTGATACCGGAGCAACCATATGTCTGTCTCCCAGTGCTTCATCGTATTCTTCACGGATAAAGCTCATAGTGTTTGAGATTCCATAAACAAGGATCAACACGAGCATCGTGACGCCATAATAACTTAACGCGGAAATACGATCCGCTTTCTTTCCGCTATGTAATATTTCTCCGTTTTTCAGGAGATTACTATATACATGCCCGGCTTGAGGTGGTTTTTCCCCTTTGCTTATTTTGTCCATAACCAGGTACCCATCCTCAAATGCCGAGAGAGTCAGCTCAGTAACCTTCATTTTATCAATGTTATGGTCCTTGCCGTAAACAGTGATGCTGCTTTCTTTACTTTCTGAGTAAACCTTGCTTAAATCTTTTGGCATATAGATGAGCTGCTCGTATTGATTATTCTTGATGAGCTTTTTTGCTTTACTTAAATCATTCTCCATTTTGATATCCATCATTTTATTATTTTCGTCAGAAGTTAAAAATTTGAGAACATCTTTCCCTATCCTGCCGCTGTCTTTATTCACAACAAGGGTCTTCACTTTTGTGACATTTTCCGGTTTGGACGTATCACTGTCTTCAAAAACAAGCGAAAGGGCATTGCCCAAAATGACAATCAGCAATAAGGGCAACAGCAGATAGTTAACGAACACCAATGGATTTTTCAGTTTCCGCTTCATAGTAGAGAGAAATATAGTAGTCATATCTAGTTTCTCAAATTCTTCTGGGTCAAATTGAAAAACACATGTTCCAAATTAGGCGGAAGGTAGCGAAAACTCTTTATCTCAGGCCCAAAGTCCTCCTGGATGGACGTCATGATTTCCAAGTCATTTTTAGGAACACGCAGCCCTATCGTATGGCTTTCAGCAGAAAGCACCTCATAATTCACAAGCTGTTTCGAGTAGTCTTCACTCTTTCCTTGTAGTTCGAGCTCTATCAATGCCTGGTCAGCGTATTGCAGAATGATCTCGTTAAGAGTCCCTTCACATAATAGTCTTCCATTATCCATGATTCCTACATGTGTACAGATTCTCTCGACTTCCTCCATATAATGAGAAATGTAGATGATTGTGATTCCCGTGCTATTCAACTCTACTATCGCGTCCAGGATATGATTCCGCGATTGCGGATCCACCCCCACAGTTGGTTCATCAAAGATAATGACTTCCGGTTTATGAACGATTCCGCAGGCAATATTCAATCTCCTTTTCATCCCCCCTGAAAATTTCTTTGGTTTCTGCTTTCGCTCCTCCCACAGTCCAACAAATCGAAGGGAATGTTCCACTTGCTTCTTCAAATCTTCTCCTCTCAGGCCATAAAGTTTTCCAAAATACAGGACATTTTCATAGGCAGATAGATCATATATCAGCGCAAGATCCTGTGGGATATAACCAATGCGCTTCTTGGTTTCAAGATTCAAATTTTCATTGAACCACTTTAGCTCGCCGCTCTGCAGGATATCCAGTCCAAGCATCACTCTTGTCAAAGTGGACTTGCCAGCACCATTCGGCCCCAATAACCCATAAATCTGCTGTTTCCCGATAGAAAATGTTAAGTCCTTTAAAACGGGTTTCTTTTTGTTGTAACTAAAATTGATGGAATCCCCTGTAAATACAGTTTGCATCGAATTCACTCCCATTCGTTCTGTTCCCCTTTGCTTCTTCCCATTTCAGTTAATCATCAAGCCGTAAGTACATCTTTTCAAGAACTATAGCACATCTGAAAATTCCTGGGTTTTCCAGCATGCACCCCATAATTCTCATAAATTGGCACCATCTTTTTGCAGCTTTGATTTATCCCTTTTCACTATTCTTTTGGGAATATTTCCAGAATTAGTACTCTGTAATTGGACAGTCCTTATTTACATTCCAATAATTGAGATCAGCCTTTTATACAGAAAGTCTTGAATATTTATACTTTTTCGAACAATATAATCTTAATAGGTTATTTAAGAGGAGCGGTTTACTTGATTGAAGACAACCTGAGTAATTTAGGGGAATCGATATACAATATAAGAGTAAAATTGAATATTAGCCAAAAAGAACTTGCAGATGGAATTTGCAGCCAATCTCAAATCAGTAAAATCGAAAGCGGTATGATCAGCCCCTATGTGCATACGCTAATTAAAATTTCAAAAAAACTTGGAATAAACCCTGCCTTCTTCTTGAACCAAATATATAAAGATCAATTCGAGTTTGTTGATCATTCAAAGAAATTGGTAAGGGAAGCTATCCATCATAAGGAGTATAAAGAAGTAAAAAGATTGCTTAAATCGCTGGATAGGCATCCTAGTTTTAAGGATATAGAGGAAAAACAGTTCATCATGTGGCATCAAGGAATCATAACCTACTATCTCGATAAGGACTTCCACAAATCGATTGACCTTTTATCCAATGCCTCCAAAATGAAAGAATCATTTCGCCATTCAGAACAAGATATCCAAGTCTTAAATAGTTTGGCCATTATATATTCAGAAGAAAAACAAGTGGAAAAAGCAAAAGAAAATTTTGAGTTAGCCCTAAAAACCTATAAAAATTCTTTACTGGTTACAGATACATCCATTTATATTAGAATCTGTTACAATTCAAGTAAATTTCTCTTTAGTTTAAACAAGTACTCCGACGCATTAACCTATTGTGATAGAGGAATTGAACATTGCAAACAATTTCATTCTACTTTCTTATTAGGCGAACTTTTATATCAAAAGGGAAGCACCCTTATCAAATTGAACGATAAAGAAAACGGAATAAAATTCCTTGAACAAGCTTGTGTGCTTTTTCAAGTACTTGATAGAAGCGATTATCTCAACATAGTCCAAGCAGAGTTAGATGAAATAAAATATCCGTAAACTTCATTAAAGCTGACTGTGCCCTGCAGCCAGAACGGCTGGTAATGCCCGCCTTTGCAAGTAAATGGATGGGTTCCGCAAGTAAACTAGTCACTTTCACAAGTAAATTCCATTTCCCGCAAGTAAACCAGCCTCCTCCGCAAGTAAATTTCATTTTCCGCAACTAAGCGGACAATGTTTGCAAGTAAACGCTAAAAAGGCCAGCCCACCGCCCCGTCAGACAGGGCAGTAGCTGTGCCTTTTAACAAAAATGAGTGACTTAGGGCTCAAAAGTAAGAAAAACTGATTAAAATCCACTTATTTCGGCTCCGATCCAGCCAAAAAGCCAATCAAACTCCAATTCACCCCGCACGCTGCACGGCACCCTCCGCCTCTACCGCGTCAATCAGCCCATCCAGCTGCAGGGACAGGGCATTCAAGGCCGCAGAGACGTTTTCCACATTCTCAATGGCGGCGAGCTGCTCGCCGGCGGATTGGAAGATGCTGCCAGAGCTGATTTTCGCCATTTGGGCGATTTCGGTGACGGTCACAACAGACTGCGCCATCTGCCGGGATTGGGCGACAATCCGTTTCGCGGCTGCGACCACATCCTTCAGCTGGTCATTCACAACAACTGTAGACTCGGAAATCTTCTGGAACACGGCCTCCGTCTCTGAGGCGATTTCCACTCCGCCTTCGACTTCCTTCTTTCCGTGCGCCATTGCTTTTTTGACGGCTTCTGTTTCCTGCTGCATTTCACGGATGATGGCGGCGATGTCTTTCGCTGAGCTTGCAGTCTGGCTGGCGAGCTTACGTACTTCGTCTGCCACTACGGCAAAGCCTTTGCCGGCCTCGCCTGCCCGTGCCGACTCGATCGCCGCATTGAGCGCGAGGAGATTTGTCTGATCGGCTACGGCGGAAATCACGGCGGTCACTTTATTGATTTCCTGGGAGCGCTCGCTGAATGAGCCGAACGCCTCGCCCATATAATCGACCGACTCTGTGATTCTGCCAATCTGGCGGATCGTCTTTTGGATGTACTCCTGACCCCTGTCAGCTTCCATGGTGGTCTGCTGGGAACTTTCCGCCACAAGGCTTGAGCTCATTGCAATCTGATTGATCCCTGCCTGCATTTCAAGCAAAAGGTCATGACTCTCCTGCACAGAGGACAGCTGTCTGTCAGAGCCGGCTGCCATCTCCTGAATGGCATGGGTGATATTTTTGCTCACAAAGGAAGATTCCCTCGAGCCTGACTCCAGCGCCTGCACATTCTCAAGCACCCGCTTGGATGTATGCTTGATATTATCCATAATGGTCCCGATCATCCTTTTATGGGAAGCATTCTCCTCCTCAAGCTTCAGCGTGTCTGTCTGTTTTTTATAAATCTGGACAATGGTGAACGCACTCGTGAGGATCAAGAAGATCGCGTGGATGAGCAGCAGCGAAAAACTGTAATCATCCGTGCCGCAGATGAGCTGCGGAAACAGGAAGTACCCAGCCATATGCTGGACGGCAAAGATCGCGGTGCTGAGTATGATCAGCCCAATGGAATCATAGTAAGTCAGAATGGCCAGCACCATGAAGATTGAGAAATGATACTCCACCAGCCCGTCTCCGCCGGCAACGATGGATATGCTGGAAAAAGTGAGCGAAAGGGTCACAAAAATAGAAGAAAGACGTTCCTCTTTCTTACGGTAACAAAATAAAGCAAGAGCGCCGAAAAGGATAGGAAGCGCCAGGATCACATTCAAGACGATCGGCAGCCCGCTGCCGGCAGCCGAAGTTTTATATAGGGATATGTATGAATCCAAAAAGCCCAGATTTCTATGTAAAACATGTGCCAAAACCGAAAGAAAAATCACCAGAGCCATAATCCAGAGCATCAATACATTATTCTTACTGTTCATTCGTATATACCTCACGTAAATTTATTAAACTGCTAAATTGCTTACCAGGTATATATATCCAGTATAAAAGACCCATAAACCCCTTTTCTGTAAAATATTTCACCAAGCCTGCTGGCCATTCTGGTAAAATTTAATCAAACGTTTGATTGGAGTTTTTATTTAAATGAAGATAAAAGTACTACTGGTCATCGCCTGGAGCCTGATCCTGCTGACACACACCCTGACGAATGACCTCGGGGAGCTCCTCCGGAACCGATCGGTATACTTCTCACTCGATCCAAATCCCAATTTCCGCTCCTTTTTTTATCTCACAGACATCGCCCTTATCCACCAGTTCTTTATCATAGTGAAGCTCGGCCATTTTTTCGGCTTTGCCGTGCTGGACTTCCTGCTCTTTAACCTGACACGCAGCCACAGAAAATCAATACTTCTCTCGCTATCCATGGCCATCCTCACCGAAGTGCTTCAGCTGTTCTTTGGCCGGGACGGGCGGCTTTACGATATTGTCATAGATGGAATGGGCATTCTGCTCGTTTATTGGTGGCTTCGGAAGGTTCAAAGGTAAAACGGTATTTCATTTTAATAGAAAAGTGGGGATGAAATTGATACTGCACACAGAAATTCTCGGGAATGGGGAGCCCCTCCTCTTTCTTCATACCGGGCTGCAGAGAGGAATGACAGATTTCCAGTTCCAGAGGGAGTATTTTAAGGATCGATACCAGATCATTCTTCCCGACCTCCGGGGTCACGGACAATCAGTCCATGATGATTTCTCTGCCTTTTTTGAGGACTCAGCACAGGATCTATCAGAAACACTCAGCCATTTAGGAGTAGATTCAGCACACATCGCTGGTTGTTCATTAGGAGCTTTGGCAGGACTTTTCTTTGCAAAAAGATTTCCTTCCAAAGTAAAAAGCTTAACTCTTTCAGGTATCTTATCCGAGCAGCCGGATAACTGGCTGGACATGCAAAAGGAAGATATCGCACATCAAGCCCAATTATTAAAAAACGAGGAAGCCATCCGTTACTTTGATGCCCTGCACAAATCAGACTGGCGTCAGTTCCTGGAGCTGGCAAAAAATGATGATTGGTATCCATTTGAGGTGACCAAAGATCTCGAGGGCATCACATCCCCTGTTCTCATTATGGTTGGCGAGGGAAATAAAGCAGAAACCAAAGGAACACTCTTTTACCCTTCCATAAAAGAAGATGTTCACGTTTCGATCATTCCCTTTGCCTCACACCTGGTGCATTCCCAGCAGCCAGAAATTTACACAAAAATATTGGAAGCTTTTCTAAATAAGGTACACAGCTAAGATATTGCAAAGCTTACAACCAGGGGTGAAAAACTTTGAAGAACTTCAGTTTAAACATGACATGGCCGCAGCTCCTCTTAACAGCATTCCTGAGCGCAACAATCAACACCGCAGCAGACTTCTACATTCACTGGGAAAATCGTATATGGGCCGGAATTTTTTATTTTGTGATTTTTATAGCCTGTGCCATCATCTCTCAACTATTGATTAAAAATGAGGAGTAATAAGTATGTATTCCTGGGGAATGGAAAACTTTCTTTTTTGGTACTGGGTTTTTATATTTTGGCTGTTATTGCTGGTGTCCGTTATTTTGTCTTTCACAGCATGGAAGATAAAATCGTGGAAATGGTCGCTGGCTGGTTTAATCGTCTTCCTGCCAAATGTGCTGGCATTATTCATAACAGAATTAGAAAAGGTTATGTATTTATTTTTCATATGGTTTTTCTTGCAGGGTTATTTGACTCTTAGATTGAAAAACAGGGCGGTCGGTTAACACCGCCTCTTCACCGAGCAGCCATACTGAAAAAAATTCTTAGGAGGCCGGCCCATGCTCATTCCTTCCCTTATTTTAACTGCATTCGGAATTCTTATTATGATAATAGGAACCCTCATCATCCGCAAAGGCAAAACATCCTTCATCGCCGGAAATCATGAGATGTTTGTCCCGAAAAACGAAAAGAAATTGGCAGCGCAGATCGGATGGGTCGTCATCGCTTTTGGACTCGAGGCGATTCTGTTTCCCATTGCGTTTCAGATCAGTGACATAGTGGTGGGCTGGCACTTTGCCGTTCTGGCTGGGATGAATGTGCTGGTTGTCCTCTTCTTCATGCTGATTGATCAACTCTCCCAGATTAAATAATTTCCAACTCTCCATTCTCAAAAGTAGCCCCTGGGGTATAACTCCCCCACGGAAAAATAAACGTCCAGGGCATGCTCACTCCTGATGGAATAACCAAAGGCAGTGTGAAAGCATCCTCACCCAACGCTGCTCCCTCGACACTATAACGTAATTTCACCCCATCAAAGCGAAACGCTGCGTCTGTGAAGTTGTGTACCAGCACCGTCACGAGGAGCGCCTCTCTATGATTAATGGCTTCCCGAACAGGTGAAAACAGGATGACGGAGCGTTGCAGGTGCTTTGTTTCATTAAAGATCCGCTCAATATTTTTCCGGTCCACCCCCGCTATCGCTTTATCCCATGATGCTTCAAATTGTAATTGCTGCATACCTCACACTCCCTCTCTATTTCAGTTGGACATATATTTAACGACGGTATCCTGCGCCAGCAAAAACAGCAGCCAGCCGATCAGCCCTAGGCCGAATGAGATTACCAGGTGAATGGAATGCTTGAGAGCGATTCCTATGATCAAAAGCATCACCGCTGTGGCCGGAATCCCCCAGGCGACACCGAGTGCAAATCGGCTCAGCGTTTCCTTCTGCTCTCCCTGGACAAACAGCCAAAAGATACTGAGCATGCTGACGATAGGCAGAGCCGCAATAATGCCGCCCTGCTGCGGAAATCTCCGGGCAATCTCGGTTATCACGCCAATGATAACGGCCGAGGCGAGAATTTTAATGATCGGAAACATCTTTTGCCTTCTCCCTCAAAAGTGTAAACGCCTGGAGGATCAGCTCCCGCTCCCCGGGACTCATTTTTTCAAACAGGAGCTCCAGCTTCTCCTCATCCAAACTGGAATGCCGGTGCAGCACACCGCTCCCAAGATCCGTAAGCTTTAACACAACCTGCCGCTCATCCTCGTGGGAGCGCGTTTTCATCACATACTTCTTTTCAATCAAACGTTTGATGTGTTCAGAAGCCGTATTGTGCGAAACCCCGATCGCCTGTGCGACTTCCTTGATTCCGACCGCTATCTCCTTCTGAATCACCTGCAGGATCCTCACAGCCTGGTGAGTGATTTTTTCCTGCTGGTTATAACGCAATTGGTAGTATATATCGGTCCAGAGCTGATTTAGTTCTATGATTTCTTTCATTTGGGACTCCTCTGTATCGTTGTTTAAGAATATATCTTATATTACGATATATAAGAAATAAATAGCAACCATTCTTTCTCCGGATCATAAAAAAAGAATGCCAGCCAGGCATTCTTCAAAGTTTAGGACCATTTTTCTTCTTCATTTTCAATCCACTCATTTTTCTTTAAATCATAAGACATGTAATCATCATGAAAAACAAAATACGATGGTACCTTCAAGGAATGGCCCCCTGCTTCTTCCCAGCATTGTCTAAACCAGTCTGTAAAAACTTGGTGCTCCTGTGACTCCAGCTCCCTTCATGTTGATCATAAAACTCCGAAAATTCGTCTGACTGACTGTCCTTTAACTGATAATACTCGATATTTGAAAGTACCTCTTCACTGCCGGCAAAAACCGTTTTGTCACTTCCGCTGTAAATAACTTCATTGGCCTCTCTATCCACTGAAAACATTATTATGGATAACTCGAACCTGGTAGGTTCAATGAACGCATTGAAATCCAATAAATCTATATCAGCAGGGAAGTTGTATGAAAAAACATTTTTGAGAGTACTCACCAGCAAATCAGTTTTTTTCTCCAGATTAGCTTTTATAGAACTCAGATATTGATCGACGGTAAACATAATAAAAACCTCCAACGGGAAAATAACTCGAAATTTCCTTAGTTTTCTACCAGAATAAAGCATTTTTCATATATTTCAATCGTTTCCATTTGTAAATCATTTAAATTAACCTTTAACTCCACTTCGCGTTCTTCCTTTTCTTCTCCGTCCCAACAGATGTAAATCTCACAAATATCACCTTTTGGAAGTAATTCTTTTAGTGAATGACAAATATGGAGAAAAGTTTTTCTGGATTTTTCATAGTTATGTGGTGAATGAGCCTTGTTATAGTCCGTCAATTCCCAAATAGGATTTGCTTGTAAAATCTCATAGATATAAGGCGTCGTAAAATGCTTTTGTTTAACTATGCCACGATGTTCTTCATCGGGGCAGACATAGTAAACTTCAAATTCATTTTCTACAACATCTTCACTTGGCTTTATGGGGAAATTAAAGCCCACATAGGTGATCATACTCATTTCTTCAGACTCCCTAACGTTTAGTACTTACATTGAATAGTTGAATACGCATTAATATTGACAACTTCAGACATCTTCTTAAATAAGAACCAGGCAAGCTAGGTAATTATAATGATATTTAGACTTAAATAAATCCACGCCCATCAAATTCCCAATCAAAATACTTCACTAAGTTTTGCACACTCTTCTCCCAGTCAGACCCGGTGCATTTAAAGAGAATTTCAGTTATTTTTGCTTCTACCAGATCAAAGCTGTAATCCCTGACAATGAGATGCTTATGTGTCACCCAGTCTGAGCTGGTTTTTTTTCGTTTTCTTAAGCCTTCAGGCGAAGCAACGAAAACATAAAAAATATCGGATGCCTCATCGTTTACATACCCAACATTAAACTCCAGCAAATAATAGATCTCTTCTGCATCGCGCGGCACCCACTTCCACACTTCATTAATATCTGATGAGTAAACGTCCTTGATTTCAAGCATTGTCATTCCCCCCCGCCCTTTCTTAAATTCAAATAGACTGAAACTGCAATCATAAATAATTGGAAGTTATAGGAATAAGCTGTGTTATATTAAGTGATAAGGGGCTTTTCTAATGATAAAAATGAAATTCAGACCGTGTATAGACCTTCAATAGTGACAAATTTTATTTGCAGGGTGATAAGTCGATGATAGGAATAAGTATAGCAACGAAGTGGGAATATGAAGCGACACTTAAATACTTCAATATAAAAGATTACGAACGTTTCGATTATCCTTATGGTGAGTATTTCATGCGAACCATTAATGATACTGAACTTATTTTTTATAGTACCGGTGTAAGAAAAGTAAATGGTGTTGGCGGTAATCAGTATATGATTTCTAAATTTAATTTAACGAAAGTAATCGTTTCTGGAACATGTGCAGGAATAGATGATAAGTTCAGTGTTTTGGATATTTTCGTACCCGATAAAGCCGTTCAATATGATTGCACGGTAAAAGAAATTGAGCCATTTATTAAACAATCCTTCATAGTCGATATTGACCTATCGAAATATGGAAATGATTTTTATACCGGAACAATTGGCACCGCTGATAAAGCAGTAGTGATGTGGAAGGATTATTTAGAACTTAAAGAAAATAAAATCATAATAGCCGATACAGAATCGGGTGCCATTGCTTATATCTGCAGGAAGAATGATGTTGAGTGCATTATTATAAAAGGGATATCTGATTTTCCAACAGAAGAAAGTAACTCTGATTCATTCGAATCGAACACAGATCAAATTAATATTTATATAGAAAACACACCCAAAGTTATGAACAAAATATTTGGCGAATATTTAAGTAGATTTATATAAATAAATGTAAAGTTAGACCATTTGGGATTTTTATGATTCTAAAAGGGGACAGATATATATGATTGAGAAAATCTCATAATATGGATAGCGTTTTACGTAAGGTAGCTAATTTGATTAAGAGCAAGGATGAAAAAACACTAAAGGGAGCTAATCTTCAATAAGACCATAAAACAAAAAGACGCAGCAAACAAGATTTTGTATGCTGCGCGTACGTTCATATGGTAGCCGGCACTCTGCCGCTTTGTTTGTCGATGAACCCTTTCCGCCATCCAGCAATTTCCTCGGCCTTCATCGGCTTGGCAAAGTAATAGCCCTGGATGACGGATTGGGAAGAAAGTGAATGCAGGTAATCGTATTGATTTTCGGTCTCTACGCCCTCAATGACGGTTTCAATGTCCAGGGAGTGGCAGAGCGAGATAATGGCGGAGATGATGGCTGAATCCTTGTTGCAGCCAGGCACTCCATCGACGAATGATTTGTCGATCTTCAGGGTAGAGATCGGCAGGCGCTTCAGATAAGAAAGCGATGAAACGCCTGTGCCGAAGTCATCGAGAGCAACGGAATAGCCGTTTTTCCGGAATTCACCGACGGCCCGGATGGCGTTTTCGATGTCACTGATAACAGACGTTTCGGTGATCTCGAGCTCAATGTTCTCCGGCTGGATGCCGTAGGACCGGACCAAGTTATTGAGCGTATCCAGAAGCCGGGCCGAGGTGATGTACGTTCCGGGTATATTGATGCCCACCTGGATGACCGGCCTGCCTTCCCGCTTCCAGGCGACAATCTGTTCACAGACCATCTTGATGATCCAGTCAGTCAGGGCTACCATTTTACCCGAGCGCTCCAGCACCGGAATGAAAAGGGCCGGCGACAGGAATCCGTGCTCGGGATGATTCCAGCGGATCAGCGCTTCTAGTCCTTTGACTTCCTTCGTGGCCGCACAGATTTTCGGCTGGTAGACAAGATAGAGCTCATGCTCCTCCATCGCCCGCTCGATATCTGAAATCAGCTGCTGCTCCAGATTATACGTATGGACACCCGGATCATATTGGATCACCTGGTTCTTGTACGTAATCGAGGAATGATGAAGCACAGCCAAGGCGTTAGCAAACAGCTCTTCCCCGCTCTCCTTGTTTTTCCTCGAGGAGTAGGAAATGACTGTATCAATCAAGAGTTCATGACCCTGGATGATCAGGGGCTGGCTGACGGCGGCTGAAAAGGATTCCAGTGCTTCTTTCACTTCCTGCTCTCTTCCTACAACAGCAAAGCGGTTTCCCTGGATGCGGTACACTCCGGCACCCGCCGTCTTTTTCCCCGCTAGCATCCCGCCGACAGCTGCCAGGAGATAATCGCCCAGCCGGTAGCCGTAGCTTAGATTCCATTTATCAAGATTATGAATATGAACAAGGCCGACCATGCTGCTCGCATGGCTCTTTAATGCCCGTTCAAACTGCCTGCGGTTTGGCAGCTGTGTAAGCAGGTCAAAGGAATTCATCCGGAATTCCACATACTTGTCAATGATTCCGGACAAACCTGATAGAAGCAGCAGCATGATTGTCCCAATCGCCACTGCGGTGACAAGCACCGTGTTATCCATCCGGTGGACCATATGGATCATATGCGATTTTTCGGGACTGATGAAAAAGGTGACCGAGGCCATGCCGGTATAATGCATGCTCGAGATGCCGAGCCCCATGATGACGGCCGTAATGGATTTGATCAGGCCATTGCCCATTAAGTGCTTCATGGACGAAAAGATATAGAGGGCGATGAAGCTCACCACCATAGCAATCACGATGGAGAGCGCGAAGCTGAACGGCTTGTAGGCATAGCGGATCTCCATCTTCATCGCCGCCATTCCGATATAATGCATGGCGGAAATTCCCGTGCCCATGATTACACCGGACAGGATAAACAACGGAAGGCTGCGCTTCGCCTCATTCGCGATATAAAAAGCGAGGATGGAAGCAATCATCGCCGGTATGATCGAAAGCACCGTAAGCGTCAGATCATAGCTCATCTCCACCGGCAGCATAAACGCGCCCATGCCGATGAAATGCATCGACCAAATGCCGAACCCCATCGCCGCAGACGCCAGCAGCAGCCAGAAAAACCGGTGGAAAAAGCTGTTCTGCTGGATCCGGTCGTTCATAGAAAGTGCCGTGTACGACGCACAGCACGCCAAAATCACAGACAGCGCCACAATCGTAGGGGAATACTCCCCATTCAGGATAGTTACAGATTCAGGAACAGTAAACATAAAAACTCCTCACGATACAAAAGGTTATACTGTTATATCGGCTGCTTACCGCCGCTTTACATCTGATTTTAATCAAACGTTTGATTAAATTGTGACGGAGTCCTGTGGCAGGGGTGCCGTTTGGATGCGGTGGGTCTGCTGAGAGGATGCCGTTCGCAAGTAAATGGTCATTTTTCGCTAGTAAATCTTGATTTCCGCAAGTAAGCTGTCCGTTTCCGCAAGTAACGCCCCTCCGACAGCCTCTCCAGAGCATCCTCACCCCAAAGAATTACCGCACCAGCAGCAATTTCACCCGTCCAGCCTTCCAATCTATTAAAATTGAACTCCATTTAATCAAAAAATGCTTCCATGTGATGCTTTTCATCCTCGGTACAGCTTCGCCCGCTTGAGTGCCGCTGGATACGCGTGGATGCCGTTCGCAAGTAAATGGTCATTTTTCGCAAGTAAATCTTGATTTCCGCAAGTAAATTTCGATTCCCGCAAGTAAACCCGCGACTCCCGCAAGTAAATCGTGATTTGCGCAAGTAAGCTGTCCGTTTCCGCAAGTAACGCCACGCCGACAGCCTCTCCAGGGCATCCTCACCCCGCAGAATTACCGCACCAGCAGCCAATTCACCCGTCCAGCCTTCCAATCTATTAAAATTGAGTCCCATTTGTTCAAAAAACAGCTGCAGATTAGCATTTTATTCACTGATATCTTCCCCGGATCCTGCTCCCCCGTTATAATCTGGCCCTTTATTAAATTATCCCAATACAAACGGATAGTTAATCGAAAACCAGCCACCACCCCAGCTAACAAAAAAGCACCGCATTCCAGACAAAAAGCCTGCATGCGGTGCATAACATCAGGGCGAACCTCCCCAAAAACAGATTGGCCCTTTATTCAACTATAGTACACTACAGCAAAAAGCCGACAAACCAATGAAAGCTGGCACTGATAAAAAGGGATTGGCCGATACCAAACAGCAGCCCTGTGATGAACCGGAGCGCATTGGTGCTTTCCCGCCATTTCCACCGCTGTGTAAATCCATCTATTAATAGCGGGCACATGAGGAGGAAGCAGAGCCAAAATGGGGAATGAACAGGAAGAATGAGTATGAGCGGAAGAAATAAGTACCCGATCAGCATGGCTGAACATCTTGCACAGAGGGGCATCGGCTTTCCTTTGATATGGAGGCAGCGGGAAGGCATGCGGTGACATGGAACTAGAGTCAATAATTCTTTCATTCTAGTGGGTACAATCTGGTGTGCAGTCCAGTTTGTCGCAATCAACCGCTCGGAACAGGCCGATACTCGTACAATCGCAGTCCAAATACTCATCACACGATGAGTCTTTCTTTCGCCGCTTGGAATGATAATGCCGGTACATCACAATCATGAGGACAATCCCCATCCCCGTCATCACAGAACCGCCCACATACTCCCCCTTCACCAGAAGGTATATTCCTGTAATCAAAAAAACCAGGATTGCTGTAATTCCTGCAAAAAACATCTCCCATCCCCCTCATAAACCGAACATTCTTCTAACTTCACTTTTCAATGTAGCATATAGGGATTCAATGCCCAAACAAATTTTTGAGACAAATCAGTAAAAGCGCAGCATCCAATATCAACCAGACCGCCTCACCCCACAAAAAAAGCGCCGCACCCAGGCCAAAACCCTGCATACAGCGCCTTACGTTTCAATTATAGCTTCAACGGAATCTCCTTAACCCCTCTCACAATCATCCCCGGCCGCCATTCCAGTTCTTCCTTCGCCACATCGAGCTTCATGTCCGGGAAGCGGTTGAGGATGGAGCTGATGGCGATTTCGCCTTCGAGTCTGGCGAGCGGTGCACCGAGGCAGAGGTGGATGCCTGTGCCGAAGGCGAGATGCTGGCTTGTTTCGCGGGTGATGTCAAACACATCTGGGTCGCTGAATTTCTCGCCGTCATGATTGGCGGAGTTGAGGGCGACGATGACGAGGTCGCCTTTTTTCAGCTGCTGTCCCTTGAACTCAAAGTCCTCACCGGCCCATCTGGAGGTACTGAATTCGACCGGCCCGTTATAGCGCAGCGCTTCTTCAACCGTCTTCTGGATGAGCTCGGGATTCTCCCTTAGCATCTCCTTTTGATCTGGATGCTCGAGCAGGGCAAGCACAGCATTGCCGATCAGGTTGACGGTCGTTTCATGGCCGGCTATGATGAGCAGCGATACCAGGCCGTACAGCTCGCGCTCTGTCAGCTTATCGCCCTCCTCCTCGGCAATGATCAGCTTGCTGATCATATCATCGCCAAGATTTTCCCGCGTTCTTGCAACCCAATTTCTGAGGTATTCCACAAACTCATTCATATGCTGATAGATTTCATTCGCATGCTCGCCGTTTGAGCCCTCGATCAGCGAGTTGGACCAGATCCGGAACTTATCACGGTCAGCTGCCGGAACTCCAAGCATCTCGCAGATTACGATGATCGGAAGCGGGAAAGCGAAGTCATCGATCAGATTCATTTTTTCTTTTCCGGCCGCAGCATCAAGCAGATCATCCGTAATTTCCTGGATGCGTCCTCTCATTTTTGCAATCATCTGCGGTGTGAAAGCCTTTTGGGCAAGACCACGGAGACGCTTATGATCGGGCGGATCCGAGAACAGCATATTTTCTGTAAAAATGCTCTCATGACCCATATTGCCGCCATACAGTTTTGCAAAATCTTTTATGAACCGGGAATCCTTCAAAACTTCCACAGCATCATGATATCTAGTCACCATCCAGCCTGACTGCCCGTCCGGAAACATCGTCCGGTACAGGGGCTCCGTTTCCCTGAGCTCCGAGTAAAGCGGGTATGGATTGCGGGTAAATTCCTTTGTAAACAGCGCATCTTTAGGGTTCAAAATGGAAATCTCCTTTCAGAATGTTCAGGTAACTTCACTCTAGCACATTTGGATAAAATGCCCTAATCCCAGGCGTCTGAATCAACGGAAACAGGTATTTAGCTTCATTAACCATTTCTAAAAAAATGTTACCAATCCTGCTGAAATCTGGTATTCTAGTAAAATGAATGACATTTTCTTTAAAGCATGGGGGATAAGATGAGATCAGAGAAAAAGAAAAAGAAGAAATGGCCCAAGGTATTTGGGATTATTGTCCTGCTGCTGGTGGTTGCCGGAGGCGCCTATCTCTTCTCGGTCTACAAGTCACTTACGTCTGCAGTTGATACGATGCACCAGCCAATAGATCGAAAAGTTTCCGATAAACGCGGAAAAGCCGTTACCCTTGATAAGAAAGAGCCTTTTTCCGTACTGCTACTCGGCGTGGACGAACGGAAGAATGACCGCGGCCGCTCTGACTCATTGATTGTGCTCTCCGTGAATCCAAATAAAAATTCGGTCCAGATGCTGAGCATCCCGCGCGACACGCGGACAGAGATCGTCGGCAAGGGAACACAGGATAAAATCAACCATGCCTATGCCTTCGGCGGCGTAGAAATGGCCATGAATACCGTGGAAAACTTCCTCGATATCCCGATTGATTATTTTGTGCAGATTAATATGGAAGGCTTTAAGGATATCGTGGATTCCGTGGGCGGAATCACCGTCAACAATGACCTCGATTTCACCTATGAAGGCGTCCACTTCCCGAAAGGAAGCGTCAACCTTGATGGAGCTAAAGCATTGAAATATTCACGCATGCGGTACGAAGATCCGCGCGGAGACTTCGGCCGCCAGCAGCGTCAGCGCCAGATCATCCAGGGAGTCATCCAGGAGGGCGCCAGCCTATCATCCTTGACAGGCTACAGCGACATCTTTAAGGCACTTGGAAACAATGTAAGAACGAACCTCACATTTGACCAGATGATGGACATCCAGAAGAACTACCGTGGCGTCCAGAATAACATCGAACAAAATCAGGTCAACGGTTCCGGAACCAAGATCGATAAAATCTATTATTATATCGTTCCAGAAGAAGAGCGGGCACGCCTGCAGGCTCACTTGAAGGAGCATCTGGAAATATAACAAGAAGAGGCATCACCCGCCGCGGGTGATGCCTTCTTTCATTCTATCAATTTAATAAAATCCTCCAGGCTATCCCCAGGCTCAACGGCCACCCGGGGAATCAGCAGCTTCTTCATATTCGGATGAACCCGTCCCTCTTCAGAATTGAAGGCCATCTTAACGTTCAGTTCCTTCAGGGCCTGAACAGAGTCGTCATTGAATCCTCCGTATGGATAGGCAAACATCGGCCGCTCAAGCTTCAGGTTTTGCAGGCTGATGGCAATGTCTTCTTTTATTTCCGCTTTGGATTTTGCCTGCAGATAGGGAGTTCCATCCCCGGTCAATTGATGGAAGTCATAGGTGTGGCTTTGGAATTCAAATACATCACAGCTTTTTTCAATTACATCCGGGTTCATGTATTGCACTTCACCTTTTTGATAGGGACTTGTATCCGATAAATAACTCGTGATGAGAAAATTGACTGCCGTCAAATGATGCTTTTTCAGAATCGGATAGGCTTCATGATAATTATCACGGAAGCCGTCATCAAAGGTGATTAACACACTCTTCTCCGGAACGGTCATCCTGTTTTCCACAAAGAGCTGGAATTCCTCGGTCGTAAGCGTCGTGTAGCCGTGTTGGTCGAGATAGCGCATCTGCTGTTCGAATTGGGATTTCAAAACAATGGTAGAATGCAGCTTCCCATTCTCGGTGTAATGCTTGCTGTTGACGGCCTTATCGTCGATAATGCGGTGATACAGGAGGACGGTAACCTCCTTCGCCCCTTTCCCTTCTGGTATCCCGAAGCTTCTGACCCCGCCGGCCCACTTCTGGCAGAAGCGGATGTCAAGGTTGTAATTCTTAGGCAGGGACTGCTTCTTTGGAACGATGGCCTCTACCAGCACATCGGAAAAGGCAGAAATGAGGAAGACAAAGGTCAGTGCAAACAGCAGCGTATAAACGGCATTGAAAAAATATCGCTTCATAGTTCACCCCACAAGAGCTAGATTGCTTTTTCCCTTGATATGTTCAATTCGTCACCAAAGGTCTGATAGACTTTGCCGATTCGCTCAGGCGACCGCCAGCCTTCCTTGTTTTTGAAGTACAGAATGGTGCCGACTGTGACAAAAAAGATTCCGAGCAGGCGGTAGCTGATGATCTCAAGCGGGATGAAGATGGCAATCTTCACATAATCCGACCGGCCGTAATTCACGCCGTACCGCCTGCAGATGACGATGGCCGCAAAGCTCTGATAAGCAAGCAGCACCGTAATGAGCAGAAGTGCCATGGCAAACAGCAGGGACTTTTTATATAAAAGGAACAGTGGAATCAAGAGCGACGGGAAGGCATTCAGCGTCCCAAGAATGAATGAGTCCAGGATGAGAAAGGTCGATACGGAAAAACCGAGTTTCGTGAAGAAGGCCTTTTTATAGTTGAAGACGCAGTCAATGAATCCCTTCTGCCAGCGGAACCGCTGTCCGCACAGACTTTTGAAGGTAGCCGGACATTCGGTGTAGCAGACGGCCGCCGCTACAAACAGCATCTTATAGCCCTTGTATTTCTTTTTTATCAGCTCCTGCATCCGGAGCGTGATATCCATATCCTCTCCCACCGTCTTCCGGTAACCTTTCGCTTCATACAGCGCCTGCTTCCGGAAAGCGCCGAAGGCCCCGGCGATAACAGAGATGGACCGCAGCTTCGCCTGGGTAGTCTTATGAAGATAGAAATTGGTCAGATACTGAAGGATCTGATAGCGGATCAGCCAGGGGACGCCGAAGATCGGGGTCGGCTTCCGGAAGTCGCCGCGGAAGCCCTGGGTGATCTGGACCATTCCGCCGGCAGCCAGCACCTTTTCATCCTTGAAAGCCCTGTTCATCTCCTTCAGGGAATTCGGATCCAGCACACTGTCGGCATCAAGTGTGATGACAATGTCATGCTGCGCATAGTCTCCCCCGGCATTAAGCGCATCCGCCTTCCCCCCGTTCAGCTTATTGATCACATAAATGGAAGGAAATTTTGCAGATTGATAGACTCCCTTCACGGCCGCATAGCTTAAACAATGGGCAGGCTTTCTGTCAATCAGCATCAATTTCAGGCTTTCATCCAGCACTTCCAGGGTCCGGTCATTGGAGCCGTCATTGATAAAGATTGTCTCACAGTTTGAGTATGAGACATTCACGACTCCCTGAAGACAGTTTAAAATGATGGCTTCCTCGTTATAGGCTGGAACGAGCACGGTAATCCCCGCCTCCTCATCTCCCTCGGCAGGCGGCGCACCTTTCACCGAGAACAAGGGAATAAAGATATAGAGAAGCTGAAAGGTAATAAACAGAACAAACAAGGCAGCGGTTATCACAAAGAACATCACACGTCTCCTTCCGTCCTCTGGTAGACTCTTATATAATCAATCAGGTAGGACACCGGGAAGATGGTACTTCCATCAGGTTTCCCCGGCCAATTGCCGCCCACCGCCGTATTCGCATACAAGTACATCTTTTCCCTCGGGATATCCCCTTTGATTCTGAACCGCTCGATGCCGTCGATGGCCCAGACCAGCTCCTCCGGCGTCCATTCCAGGCTGTATGTATGGAAATCCTTTGTAAAATCATTCTCTTTATAGGATGCAGCCCTCGTAATCTTGCCGTCCCGTTCCTCGCGGTGAAAGACCATCCAGATTTCATGGGGCTTCTGGCCGAGCATCTCCACGATATCAATCTCCGGAAGCCAGGCATCCCTTTTATCCGGCATCATCCAGAACGCCGGGAAAATTCCCTGCCCTCCTGGCAGCTTGGCCCTCATTTCCACCCGGCCATATTGAAAGCTGAAGGTTCCCTTCGTATGTACGGCTCCTGACGTATAGGCCCTGCCCTTATAGGACTCCCTCCTGCTGACAATGTTCAGGGCACCGTCCTGTACAGATACATTGTGGGGAAGGTAATATTGAAGCTCCTTATTCTTATCTGCCTTCCAATCCTCCGGAATCCATTTATCCAAATCCAGGGCGTCCCCATTGAATTCATCATTCCAGATCATTTTCCAGCCATGCGGAGCCATCACCCATTCCTCTTCCTGGGGCTTGAGTCCGCTTCCGGAATCAGGTCTGCTGTCTTCCGAACCATGAGCCTCACCCTTCAAATTCTTGCTGAATAAAAACTGGACATCGGGCAGTTCTGCCCCCGCCAAAAGCCCTATAATCAAGACAGGCGCACACCACCAGGCATACCGAAGCAGCCTTCCCTTTCTCTTCCGCATGAATTCCACACCTCTCCCAGCGCACACTTTGTTCTTTATATAGAACATACAGTTATTATATAACCCATGCTGCTGCAGATAAACACTTTTTTCCAAATAACGAATAAAAAATTCTTAATAAAGAACACTCCGAGCATTTTTGGGTGATATAGGATCAGCTTCTTGAAACATTCCCAATAGATGAAAAGGATACCCTGATCCATTAATAGACAAATAGCCTCTATTAATGAACTCGCAATTCCCAGATGGCAGGCAAACGGAAAGCAGTTTTTTCTTTTTTTTTGTAATTTTGATAAATCCACACCAGTTATTTCCGATATAATTAAATAAACTACTTAGGGAGAGCATCTATATGAAAAAGACAATGACTATTATCTCAACAACACTTTTGGCAGTTACCTTATCAGCTTGCGGCCAGCCCCAGCCTAAAGATACCGTAAAGGATTTCTTAACCTCTTTTCAAAAAGGGGATATTGAAAAAGCCGGTACTTATGTTAGCGAAGATTTTGAATCGAATGTCCTGAATGACAGTAAAGAAGATGCAAGTGAAAAACTTATAAAAGCTTTTATTAGAGGATATAAATTTGAAGATATAAAAGAAGTGTCAAATAAAGGGGATACAGCTAAGGTTAAGGCGAAGATCACCTCTATAGATGTAGCAGAAGCTTATACAAGTGCTATAAGCGAAGTAATGCCTCTTGCCTTTGCTTCTGCATTTAATGAAGGGGAAGACTCCGATAAAGCAATGGAAAAATTAATGGAGAAGACCGTTATTAAAAAACTGAACGCAAAAGATGCTTCTTACGATACCCGGACGATTACACTGACCCTTAAAAAAAATAAAGAAGATGAATACAAAATTGTTGCGAATGATCATTTGAAAGATGCTGTTTTAGCCAATATGAGTGACCTTGAAGAGGCCTTTGGAGAAGATACAGCGTCAGAAGAAAAGCAAGCTGAACAGCCTGAACAGAAATCTGAGGTTATTTCCACAATAGCAACTCAAAAAAGTATAGATGCTAACCCTATACAGTTAAAAGTAGAAGAGGTTTCATTTAAAAAAGTTACAAATCTGCCAGAAGACGAACAGGACCGCATTGGTTTTCTGACTGATAAAGAAATTGGAAATGAATTTAACTATGTCTATGTTAAATACAGCGGGCAGAATACTTCTGAAAAGGACATTACCTTCAATGGTTTTACACAGGCCATCTTATTCTCTGGAGGCAAGCAGGAGAATATTGATCACTCTGCTGGTGGAGACTTTATAGATTACGATGAAGATGAAGATGGAGAATATTATGGTAAGGTTACAAAGCAAGGAGAAGTTGGGTTTATCATGAACACGGATCCGAGTAAAGTGGAAAAGATCCGATTAGTAATAGGACCGACAATGGATTCCAATACGTATGATGGCGGAACAGACGAGCAATTTATTGAATTCAAACTAAAATAACCTCCCCTAGTGGAGGTTTTTTAGTTAGCTATGTAGATGGAATTGAAAGCTTTAACTAATATAAAGGGTGCTCTAGTTTATAAAGAAATCAAGTTCCAGGAGGTATGAATCATGAAAAATCTAGTAATCGACACACAATGGAATCCAGAGGATACACCATACATACTGCAAAGATTAAGAGAGTTTAATATAAAGCATTTATCAGAAAAGGATGTTGAGTTCAAAAACGAAGATTTCTGTTTTAAAGTGAAGGATGATGACGGTAACATCCTTGGCGGGATTTCGGGAAGTACAAAAATGCAGAGTGTTTCTATCCAATTTCTTTGGGTGGATGAAAGCCTTAGAGGAGAGGGTTATGGCAAAGAACTCATGAAAAAGGTCGAAGAGTACGCTGTGGAGAAGAAATGCCGAATGATCAAGGTAGATACGTTCAGTTTTCAGGCGCCTGATTTTTATATAAGCCTGGGGTATGAAGTGTATGGGAAAATAGAAGACTTCCCTGAAGGATACGACCATTATTTTTTGTATAAGAAGCTATAAGACACGTGGGAGGATAATGTTTGATGTTAACGAATGTTTGCAGCTGCCAAGTCACAGGTTCCATTAAAGTGGAAGCTGATTATGATGCTGAGCCGCTCTGGTGCCATACATGCGGCTGGAACTTAGATATTGATGAATTCCCACTGTCTGAAACTATTAAAGATGAGCTATTTGAATGGCAGCAGCACTATGGAGTGATACCCATAAAAGAACATAATGTCATCGGATTGAATCTTACTGAAAAAGTGAAGGAAGAATTAGGTTCAGATTACACAGTCGTATTTATTCCCATAGATGATGGAGGAATTCCTCTTCAAATGTAGAATACTAGAAAGGAATATAGGCTGAAATGGGGTGGTTCAATGAACAATGAAAAAAAGAAAGAAAAAAGTAAAGTAAAGAATGACAGCTGGAACAGAGCCTTCTATGGCAGTCCTACAATCGGCGGCCTGGTTGTAACTGGAATTATTGCAGTATTTATCATCTTTAATGTGTTAACGAAGTAATCGGGCGATACCTTAGTAAAAGGGAATCGCCTTTTCTTATTCCGGCCGCAGAAAGTACCGGGAAGACTTCTCCCCGGGCAACGCATAGAGCATCCTCACTCCTTATAATCCCACAACACCCGCCACTCCCCCTTCTCCTTCACCGCATACACATCCTGCACGAACCGGAATGTCCCGTACTTCCCCTTATACCGCTGAGTTACCTGAAACTCATATACGGACTTCAGCGTAAGGCCCGGCGCCGCCCTCCACTTCCTCAATTTGTCTCCGCCCTCGATGCTGTAGTCGAACGTGTCAGCACCGAAATGGCCGATGAACACATGGACCCGGTCCTGCATGAAGACTCCCTTCGGCCACCGCTCCTTCATCGAAGGATGCAGCAGGGCCCATGAGTTCCCATAATCACCTCTCGCCTCATAATGGTAAAAATCATCCACCACCGACTCTGCGGCATGACCTGGTGACAGCAGAACTCTTATATAGAAAAGAAGCAGCAGGATCACTGCCAGGGCTATGATCAGCAAAACAGGTGGCTTTCGTCTTCTATACATCGCTCTCTCCCTTAAAAAGGTTCTCCTAATCCAAGCTATGTGAAAACCGTCCCAGTCATGACTCTAGTACCTATTTCTCATTTTAAGCAGAGGAACTCCCCAGCACGTTTTATAGGGCTCTTTTCGGGTATTTTTCTAATATAATAAGCACCCTAAGGAGGAAGACAACGATGATGAAGCAAATCAACCGTCTCCGATATCACTGGCATACATTTCAGGCGCTCCATCTTGAAGTGATCAAAAGGGACTGCATTGACCACCGCCTGCGCGAAAAGCTGAACAGGAAACTCGCTGACCATAAGAGCAAGGCATCTTTACTCAAAGCTGTATAACTGACGGGATAACCTTTGTAAACGGCATAAAAACGAGACTGATTACCAGCCCCGTCTACGTCTATAATAAAATTCCGTTATGCCAGCTGTTTTCGCATCCTTTGCTTTAATAATTCTTTGACCGTATGTACAGTATCTTCTACAAACTCATCGATTTCAGTTGGTTTAAGATATATAAACTCGTGGTCATCAAAAATCGTATGGCTATGATAAAAATCAGTGATATTTCTAATCTGCTTTAGTGTTTGACCCTGCGGAAAGAAATCAAGGTACTCTGGAAAATACTTGATGTGTTGAAACTCAGTCCAAAAAATATGCTCTTTATGGTTTTTAAGATATAAAGAATCTAAACCATACCAGTCTCGCTTAACAAGAGGAGTGTATTCAGGGGTGTTTACTATTTCCTTTAACGCGTTTTCTTTTTTCTTTTGATCAGTGAATGCAATCCATTTCTCATCAGTCACCAAATGGATATAGTAACCAAGATAATAGGAAAATTCACTAAGCGACCTTTCTTTATCGTCACAGAGATATAGTTGGTAAAAAGAATCAGAGTTAATTTTCCCTTCAATCTCAAAATGAGTAATTTCTTTTGGAGGTGTAAATTGACCATCCTCTCCGATTAGTCCACAATCCGGTCCAATACTGCCAACCAAAAATTCTATTTTGGATACAGGAAGTTCTGTTTTTAATAATTCTTCAGTAATCCTGAAGTGAGTAACCCAAGTAGCCAAATTATCACTCCTTAACTGTTTATGTTTTTTACATACTTATTTCTCAGTAAATATCTCTTTATATATTACCATAAAAAGTAAATCTTTCTTTCAATATGTTGCTATACCATAAAGGCTAAAACAATGAAAACTTTCAATAGAAAATTGCGAATTTTTGTTGTCTTCAAATAGGGAGTAAATCTTTTTTCAGTTGTTTTACTAACAGGCGCTATTCTTCAACACGGAATTATGGATTTTCCGGTGAAATACGGAAGAAGGGGATTTATTTAGGAATTAGAAGTTAAAGTAAATTGTAGAAAATCATTATAATTAATGAAGAAAATTGCCTAATTTGTTAAAGTTTAGGCAGGGGGAGTGATTTATTGATGAGTCAGTATAACGATAATGACTTTGAAAACAGTTATAACGGGGATGATTTTGAAAAGTATTATGACCACGAAATAAACCGCGTTAACGAACAACTTGAAAAAGAAATCGTATTTGCAATGGTGGGTGATGTCAACGCCGGTAAATCATCAACTATCAATCTTTTAATTGGAGATGATAAAGCTCCAGTCGGTTCAAAACCAGGTGAAACAACCATAGTAAATAAATATAATTATAGGGATAAAATTATTTTTGCTGACACACCTGGACTAGACGATATTAATAGCAAAAATTCAGAGGAAACTATTAATTATTATAAAGAAGCAGACATTATTCTTTTTTTCCTTAATGCGGCTGGAACCGTATTTTCAGAAGGTGAAAGAAAATCATTTGATAATATAAAAAAAATCAATAAAAGGATTATCATTGTCTTAAATAAAATTGACGCCGCTGATGATATTCCAGGCTTGGTTAAATTCGTACAAGAACATACCAACTATGATTTTAAGGTAACTCCTGTCTCATCCAAGACCGGACAAAATATCGATATGCTTAGAAATGCCATTTTAGATATTCTTAAAGAGCAAAAAAAAGATATTTTGTTCGCTAAGCACGTTAAAGAAAAGTCCTCTACAGCAAATAAGTGGATTCTAGCTTCCGGAGCATCTGCTGCTGCTGTTGGCGCTGCACCAATACCTGGGGCCGATATCGTTCCTTTGACTGGAATACAAGTTAGTTTAATGATCAGATTGGCTACCTTATATGAAAAACCCTTATCAAAAGACAGAGCCAAAGAATTGATTATAGCCTCTATGGCTGGAAATCTAGGAAAAAGTCTCTTTAGACAGGCGTTAAAAGTGATTCCAGGAGCAGGTAGTATCGCAGGTGGTGGGATTGCTGGAGCTATGACTTTAGCGCTAGGATATGGGATTAAATATGCTTACGAAAATAATATCGAATTAGATGCGGATGTTTTGAAAACCCTAACGAGCCTTTTTAAAAATAATGATAATGTATAAAAAATTCAAAAAAGGTCCCATTCGGGTCCTTTTTGTACATAGAAACAGGGTCCACAGGGAGGCTCAATTATAAGAAGTATTAACACAAATCCAGGCATTCCAAGGTCAGAACCCCAGCTCAATTGACCATTTTTTGTTGCGATATAAGCAGCAGATGCTTTGATTGAATCAGATAGTTGTGAAATTGAGAATACAATAATACCAGTTACAATGGCTTGTGCAATTAGAAAATAACCTACTCTTTCATATCTTTCTCCTCTTTATTCAGTGTCTTAATAGAATTCTATAAACAAAAGGTTAATACCTTCTTCAAATAACTTGCCCCGTTAGTGCAACTACAAAAGGCTGCCTAAGCAGCCGAATGTACTTAAACTAAACGCACACTTTAGTTGAATAAGAAGCTGCCGTCCTAATCTCCGATAGCCTCTATAACTTTGTTTTGCTCCAATGCTAGTTCACAAAGCTCCATTAACTTTTTACTGAATTTCCTTACTCTGTTTTCATACCAATCGTCTTTATTGTATTTGGTTGTCAGCGACACACATATATGTATTAATTCATTTATTTCTTGAACTGTAAATAACCTTGTTCCATACGGATCCAATCCTAGTAACAGGTCATATTCATTCCCCGGATTGTTCAGCCTTTTTGAAAGATAGGAGTGTAATTTCTCTTCAAGTTTTACTCCCCGCTTAGTCGAATCAACAATGATGAAGTCAATCCCTGCCAATTGTTTCACCCTCTTATCATAAAGTAGCAAATTTACATTCTAATCTCTCTTTAGCTAATTTTAACATAAGCCCTTAAATTGGCTGCCGGTTTAATGAAAGAGTAAGGCACCGTCTCCCTTAGCAGCTTTACATCTCAAAAAACCACCTACCCCACAAACCTCCCAACCTCCTTTTCAAACCCAAGCTTCACCGTCCCCACCGGCCCATTCCGCTGCTTGGCAATAATCACTTCCATCTTGCTGTCCTCGTCCGTATTGTGGTAATAATCGTCCCGGTACAAAAGAGCAATCAAATCGGCATCCTGCTCGATTTGCCCGCTGTCTCTCAGGTCTGAAAGCATCGGACGCTTGTCCTGCCTGCTTTCGACTGCGCGGCTGAGCTGGGAGAGGGCAATCACCGCCACATTCAGTTCCCGGGCCATCACCTTCAGGCTGCGGCTGATCTCGCTGATCTCAGCCTGGCGATTTTGCTGGCGGTATCTGTGCTCTCCGGGGAGGAGCTGCAGATAGTCGATCACTACCAGGATCCTTTTTTCGCCCCCGGTTTCTCTTCTCACTTTCCTTACCGCTGACCGGATACAGCGGACATCCATGCCCGCCTCATCATATACCTGCAGATCTGCCTTTGAGATCATACCCATCGCACGAGAAAGCTTTTCCCAGTCTCCATCTTCAAAAAAGCGCCGCGGATTTCGCATTTTGCGGGAGTCAATGCCGGCAATCATCCCGGCTGTGCGGACCAGCAGCTGCTTTTTTGACATCTCCAGGGAAAAAATGAGGCAGACGTCGTGAGCAGATGCCCTATAAGCGAGGTTCAGTGCGAATGCCGTCTTCCCGACACTCGGCCGCGCTCCGATAATAATCAGATCGGACTCCTGAAAGCCGCCTGTCAGGGCATCGAGCTTCGGGTAGCCTGACGGAATGCCGCTCCATTCCCCGCTGTCCCTCTCAAACTCATGATAAAGCTCAACCAGATCTCCCTGAATCGATCCGCTGACTCCTCCCGCCTGCTCACCCTCCAGCTCCCTCAAGCGCCCAATACCCGCAGCAATCGTCTTGTCGATATCCCCGTGTGCCGCCTGTTCGATCATCCCCTGCGCAATGCCCGCCATCTGCCGGCGCCGGCTGTACTCAACCACTACGTCCTGATAATACGAGAAACTCTCAGCCGATGGCACACTCCCGGCAAGCTCCGTCAGATAACCGATGCCTCCAATCCCGGCAAGATTAGGCGGGCCGATCTCCTCCATCACGGAAATAATATCAATCGGCTGCCCCCGCTTATGTACAGCCTGAATGGCGGCCAATATCCGCTGCAACTTCACGGAAAAGAGCTGCTGCGGCTGGATGAGGCAGTCCTGGATCAGCTCTTCCTTCAGAAACAGCGAGCCGACGAGCGCCTCCTCTGCCTCCTGATTCCATAAGCCAAATTCCTGCATTTTATCCGTCCTTCCCGATGCCAAGAATCTGCCGCATCTTCTGAAGCTCCGCCCTTACCACATGCTCCTGTGCCGGCTGGCTTTGATTCTGGAGGAGGATCGCCGTTTCCTCACAGCCTGGAATTGCCCGCGCTGATCCTGACTCTTTTTGAACTAAGTCCGCAAGCTTGGGCGGATACGGAGACTGCCGCACGTATTCGAGCAGCCGGACGTTCACCTCCTCATAGTCCTCATGCTTCAGCACCTCATGAAACGCATCCACCCGGTTCTGGTCCACCTCAAATCCATCATAATACTGGCGGATCTTGCTTAAAATAAGGAATGTCTCCCTTTTAATCATCGAGATCATAATCCTCCTCCGCGAGATTTTGCAGCCGCACCTTTTGGTTCAGATACGACTCAAACTTCGTCCCAAACAGCGTCTCCGGCCGCAGGAACTTGCTCCACCGCGGTACCCCCAGCCACTCAGCCGCCTTCGAATCAATCACCCTTCTGAAATCGGCCTCCCGGAATCCTTCCCTCCATCTTGCCGCAATCAGACTTTTCGTTTTCTTCGACTCCGGCCGGTACGCAGAACCTGTCCGCTCATTCAAATAATCAATAATCCCGGCAAACGGGATTTCCTCCTTTTGGGTTTCAACCGTACCCTCCCCGGCCTCTTCTTCCCTAACGCTTCCTCCTTCCTCAAATCGCGCCAGCTTCTCATAACAAATGCTGTACCACTTCGTCTTATCCATCTTCGACCGGTTAAAATTCGCTGTCACCACCAAGCCCTGGGCTTCCAGCGACTTAATCGCCCTCTTGATCGTACTCTCTGACCAGAAAGGCAGCTGCTCCTTCCAATTCTGATAGGTATTATATACCCACTTCCTCCCCTCCATCTCGTGAACACTTACCATCATCCAATAATGAATCTGCTGCAGGATGACCGCCTCGATCAGGCCAATCCTGACCGCCAGCGACGGGATGATCATCACCGGAGCCTCATGAATCAGCAGCTTGCTCAACTGAAATCCCCCTTTCCAATACGCGACTTTATCCGCTCCATCGGGTCAACCGTCTGTTCACTGTTTATATAAAGTGCAGGAAATAAAAAGGGGTCGCAGTGAGGAAAAAAATTTTGGACCCGGCAAGATCTTTTTTTCTGAAGTAATCTTTGGAGTACTCTCTGGTATTGGCCGGGTCATTCTTACCTTGTGGATGACCCATTTTGAACAGGCGGGGAGGTCAGAATGAACGTATCCAAAGGTCATTCTGAGTCAACACAAAAAACCGGAATCATACCTTCCACAAGTATGATTCCGACATCATGTATCCCATTATAGTTTTCTGAACTTCTTCAATGCCTGTGTATTAATGAGATAAAGAATCAATGCATACAGAATTAAACCCAGGAGATATCCCCAGATCTGCTGAAATCCATCTCCATAGACCATCACGCCCTTAATCGCTGCTGCTCCATAATAAATCGGCATGATGTAGCTGAGATTTCCAAGATGATAGGGAATCAGGTCCAGGGGAATCAGCCCTGAGAAGAAAACCTGCGGGATGATGGTAAAGGGTATCATTTGAACAACCTGCAGTTCTGAGCCTGCAAATATGGAAATCGTGGCCCCGAATGATACAGCCGTGACCGCGAGCAGAACCATAGCAAGCAAAACCCATCCAATGTTACCGGCAGAGCTTAATTGCAGAGCGTAAATGGAATAAAGAACAATAAGCAAAGCTTGAACGATGGCAAAAACAGCATATCCCGCCGTATACCCGAGAATGACCTCCCCGCGTTTAATGGGCGTCATCAGCAGCCGTTCCAATGTACCACCGCTCCGCTCTCTGACAAGCGCCATCCCCGAAATGATAAACACTAAGAAAAACGAAAATAGGGCAAGAAATACATACCCGAGAGAGTCAAAGGTGGACTGGTCTTTTGTCCCGTACACATACTCCATATTCACTTTTGCGGAAGGATTTAAAGAAGTGACGGCTTCCTGGATCCCGCTGACGGCCTTCGCTCCCTTGGTTGAAGGCTCATACATGGTAATGGTCATTCCCGAGCCTTTTGAGAAGGCAACGATCGCATCTACATCCTGATGATTTTTCAGATATTTCCTGGCCTGGTCAGCATCAAGGCCTTTAATATCCCGAACCTTCAAATCCTGCTTCTCCAAAGCAGCCGTGAGAGTACCAGGCAAGGCCGACTTATCAGCGCCAACTGTCGGAGTATAATCTGAATCCCCCAATAAGAAGTAAACAAGAGTCAGGATTAACAGGGGCGCTACCAGAATCATCATCATGCTTCGTTTGTCATTAAAGGTCTGCAGAATCACGCGCTTTGCTAAATGCATCATGAGTAAGCACCGCCTTCGGAATGTTTGGAAGCCGTCAAAAACAGCTCCTCGACTCGTCCGCTTTCTGTTTTATCCAGTAAATGTGTCACGGTATCATATTCAATCAAGGCACCGTTATACAGAAGAGCTGCTTTATCACATTCTGTGACTTCATCCATCACATGGGTGGAAACAATGATGGTTGTTCCCATTTTCTTGATTTCCTGAAACTGCTTCCAAATCGTCCGGCGCAGCATCGGATCAATGCCTACTGTCGGTTCATCCAGGAACAAAATTTGCGGCGAATGAATGAGCGCAGCTGCAAGTGAAAGCCTCTTTTTCATACCGCCTGAATAATGTTTAACCAGCTTCCGCCGATGCTCTGTTAAATCCACCACCGCAAGCACTTCATCCATGCGCTGCTTCAGCTGGCGCTTCTCCATATGGTAGAGGCCGCCAAAGAAAAGCAGATTATCTTCTGCAGACAAATCATCATACAGTGCGTCATTCTGCGGCATAAATCCTACCTTATTTAACATATCCATATTGGGCATCCGAACATCTCCGAAATGGATCGACCCCTGTTCTGGAGTAATGGCACCAATCATTAAACGGATTAAAGTAGTTTTGCCAGAACCCGACGGCCCCAGCAATCCGCAGATTTCTCCTGCCGGTATCGTGAAAGTAATATCCTTCAGGACTTGGTTTTTCTCAAAACTTTTACTTATATGTGAAACGTGGATGTCCATCATTAATTCCTCCTTCGTACTTGATAAAAGACTTTCTCTGCATACATTGTAACTCTTGAACTAGAAAGTTGATTTCCACTCCAGCCACTCGCTTTCCGCGGGGCGGGCGCTGAGCCTCCTCGTCTCCGCCTGCGGGGTCTCACCTGTCCCGCATATCCCGCAGGAGTCTCGCACCTTCCGCTCCAATCAACATTATTTAATAATTAAATCTCCTCACAAAACTTATAAGAAAATCTCTTATTAATATAAAAACTCTCTAGTTTCTTCAACTCTTGAGTATAATAATAATCGACACCGTGTTGTTTTATGCCTACTATGAATATATGTTCTTATAAAATGGGATTCAATACTCAAAACCAAGAAAAGTGTTGGTTAAGCGACAGCTGACAGGATTGTGTTGAAAAAAATAAATGGGGGATTAGCCATGGCCGATGTTCATCCAGATTTACGTGTTGTCCGAACGAAGGAATCGATCAAGAATGCACTGATCGAATTGATAGGAGAAAAAGGGTTTGAGGGTATTACTGTAAAAGACATAACGACCCGGGCGAGGATCAATCGCAGTACTTTTTACACCCACTATCAGGACAAGTATCAATTGCTGGCCAAATGTGAGGAAGAATTGCTGAAGGAGATGGAGAATAAGATTCTTAAGAACATACCCAACGTCATCTCTGATCTAGAAACCACGACAGCGAATGCCGTCCCTATTTCCGTGCTAGTTCCATTTTTTGAATTTCTAAACCGGAACAGAGACTTAATGAAAGCATTGCTTAGTCCAAAAGGAGATACATCGTTCCAGACAAAGCTGAAGGCATTTATGGGCAAAACCCTTTTTCACGAAAACCATAACATCTTCAAGCAGGAACAGCTGCTGGTACCGCCAGATTATTTAATTACATATATCGTTTCAGCCCACTTAGGGGTGATCCAGGAATGGCTGCTTCATGACAGGGAAGAATCGCCGCAGGAGATTGCCAGGATCATCTTTACGATGACGATAAACGGACCCTTTTTTGCGGCAGGGGTGAAGAAGTGATTTAAAGATAGGATTGTTCCTTCAAATTAAAGAACAGAGGCGGTCAAATAGGGGAAGTACCCGCTCGTGCTCCTGCGCTCTTTTACCGCTGATACCACAAATTTGTTATGAGGATACGCACATATCCCCTGGCCGTTAAACTGCACACATTAAGAAAAAGCGGACAGCCTCCCAACGTAAGGAGATTTTGCAGGTGAAGGACTATAAACCGGAAGAGTACGGCGTTAACGTAAAAAAACACGGGCAGAGCGATTGGGTATAAAGCACTCTCCCCCGGGTATTTTTATTCGACCTTGCTGTTAAAAATCATGCGAGATACGGCTAACTGCTTGATCCTTGTATTGAACTAATAATCTGTTTTTTGGCTACATAAAGGAGAATTACAGTGGTACAACCAACTGATTAATTGATGCACTCGGCAATTCCATTCTTCAAAAGTGGGACCCGGTCGTGGCTACTTTTGTTTGTGGGATGGAACAAAGATGGGCACGAATGGTGAGCAGCTTGTTCAGGTAACAGGGAATCCTCAACAAGCCTCCTTGCTTCCTATAGATAAAAAAACTACCGGCAGAGGTACGGCATTGGCTGTTGGCGGTAATAAAAATCTTCGGATTGAAGTTTGGGGAACGGGGTCATATATTGTTCAGATTGAAGCAATCGGTGCAAGTGGTACGGCAAGAGCACTGCCTGTTTGGGACATTACCGGTATGACGTTCGTTGCTTCTAACAACAAAATTGCAGCAGGATTTTATGATATAGATGTTCAGGGGTTTTCAAGATTCCAGGCAAACGTAACTTCAATTAGCGGAGGCAATGTGAACGCTTCTGGAAGGTTGATGCTGTAATGATTGATTTCGGTAAAGCATCGTTTGATCTAACAAGCAAGTTAGTTTCAGATTCTCAAAAGCTAATAACCCCTGAGAAAACCACTTTTGTAAGTGGTAACGCTATACGGATAGACACTATCCTTTCATTAGGGACTTTAGATCATACAACAGGTATTTTAAATCCATCTGGAACTGAATTTTCTACCCCTAAAATAAACATTGAAAAATACAGAAACAAATACGGTGTTTCGGCTATTCCTTGTAAAGTAACTGTTTTTGATTCCAACAGTGCAGTTATCGCGACGTTCGCAAACATGAACGGAACGGCTAGTAGGAGAATTCCCTCAAATGCTAGCTTTATGATAGTAGGCATGACTGTATCAAACTCGAAAAATATAATCAAATTCTTTGATGTTGCTCAAACATCAGTTACAACTATTCATTATGAAGAACCAGTATCTACCTTAACAAATGTGGTTGTTCCATTTTCAGCTATTCTAGATCCTTCGAAGAAAACAACGAATTTATAGAGAATTATTTACTAATGTTATTGCGGCCGGGGATAGTATTACAGAGGGATATAGGGCTTCTATTGATGATACGTATCGTAACAAGTCTTACCCGCATATTTTTAGCAAAAATAACAGATTGGAATGTGACAAATGGCGGAGAAAGCGGAGCAACAACTATTCGATGGTGGACAACCGATTTTCCTAAATTTAATTATACAAACTTTATAGCAGCTATAATCAAACTTGGACAAAACGGAGGATTAACCGATACTTTAGCAGCAGACATCATTTACGCGGGCACGAATACTGGTGCATATTGCAAAATTATTGAGGGCATGTTGGCTCAGAATCCCAACTTGAAAATATTCCTGGTCTCGATTCAGAATGCCAGTGATACAGTAACAAACGGAGTAATTCAGCAGATTGCACCAAAATATAATCTTCCTTACCTCGATATTTCAAATAACGGCATATACACATTAACCGATTCTAATTATCATACTGTGTTAAATGGTACTTCTTATGGTGTTCATTTTAATACAATTGGATATTTGACTCTTGCTAAAGTCATTTACATGATGATGATGGATTGGATTGAAAACAACTGGACAAAGTTTAAGGATTTCTAAGAAAGTTTTTTAAATATTTTCCTTTTGTTACTCCTAAGGGAATAGTTGCTGTGATATTCTATCCTGAGGAGGGGAATAGATTGAATAATAGATTAGAAGAGCTCGATTCGTTGAGGGGCTTAGCCGCAATCACCGTTATGTTAAATCACTTTATAATGGTGTTGCCCATACTATCCGACTCAAACAATACCTTTGTTACTTTAATCAAAAACACACCTTTACATTTTTTTTGGGCAGGGCATGAAGCTGTAATATTATTTTTCATATTAAGTGGATTTGTTCTATCACTGCCTTTTCTGAGGAATACAAACACTTCCTATACAAGGTATTTGTTTAAGAGGTTTTGTAGGATTTATATTCCATACGTTGTGGCAATTACTTTTGCGATATTGCTTTGTAGTATATTTTCAAGAGAAGGTATTGGTAATCTCAGTGACTGGTTTAACATAGCGTGGACGGACGAAATAACATTAAGCGGTATTTTCAATCACCTCTTTATGATCGGGGACTATAAGAATTTTCAGTACAACCCCGTCATATGGTCGCTCATTCATGAAATTAGAATATCCCTAATTTTCCCATTCATTATGTTAATAGTTTTAAGATTAACTTGGAAAAAAAGCCTGGCTGTCGCAGTCCTTCTTACTTTAACAGGCTTTGCAGGAATAAAGGTGTCTGAAATATACTTTGGGTACATTAACTATGGTGGCTCAATTTTCGATTCTGTTTATTATAGTTCAATGTTTGTAGTAGGCGCATTGTTAGCGAAACATCTTCATGAACTAAAAATTATTGTTGGTAAGGTAAGAAAATGGAATCCGTTATTAATTACAATAGCTCTATTAAGCTACACGTACACTTGGTGGTTCTTCCCAAATAACAATTTGTTTCATGTTCGTTTTGTGAACGAATGGGTAACGGTATTAGGTGTTGTTATTTTTATATTGATGTCATTGGTTTCCCAAAAAGCATCCCTTTTTTTAACTTCAAGAATATGCACATTCTTTGGGGAAATATCATATAGTCTATATTTATGGCATGCTATTGTACTCCTGACTATCATCAATGGGTGGTATGGAGAAGTAAGGCTAGGGTATTTATTATTGATTGCTGGTATACTGTCCATTTTGGTGGCTACAGTTTCTTACAAATTTATTGAAGAACCATCAATAAAACTCGGAAGATTTAAATATAGTCGTGTATATAAAGAGAAAAAAATTGTTTCTTGACGATGAACAAAGTTTTAAAACTTATGGATCTCTTATGCATAACAAGTAAATATGAAGTTATCGAGGGTCACAGGATTTACCGTAAACATGTATAGGCGAATTATATTTTCAACCAGCAAAAAAATACATATTTGCTTACATTGTGAAGAACTGTATTCATCTAACAAATAATTTAACCAAGCGAAAGCTAAGGTCCTCTCCAGTTAATTAAAGATGCCGTTTTTCCTTTCTTAGAAACGACGGCATTTTTGTTTGCTTAAATTAAGTTCATAAACATGGTAATGAAATAGATTGTGAAAGTGGGAAAATCCTAGGGCAAATGGGTTTAAATCGCGAATGGTGTTCAGAATTCACTTATTAACAATGAAAAACTATGCTTTGCGTTCTTTGTTTATCTTCTCCTTAGATATTATAGAACAACATTTTAGAAGGAAAACACTTTAAGTAAAAAGAGGAGGGGCATTAGGATTTCTACTAACTGATAACCCTCTCCCTGCAGTTACTAGCTCAGTTGTCCACAATCGGTGGCTCAGAACCATGCACACCTGGCTCTTTCTCCCCGCATAACTCAACTCCTATTAATTTAATGAAATCCTCATTACAAGAATGAATATATTCCTCCCAATCCTGGCGATAATACTAAAAACCCCACCCATCCTGCCGCCTCATAAGAACGTTTGTCGAAAACATCTATCGACAGAGGCATTCAGGTATAATGAGGTCACTGCAGCGTGCTCAGCTTAGAATTTCGCTCTTTTAGGATAATGGACCATACCTTTTGGAAAATTTATCTGGCAGCCGGGTCCTTTGAAGCATTTTGTCGAATCTTTGATTATTTTGCTTTGGAGTGGGGAATTTAAGAGGTAACAGAACCTCAGAAAAGGAGATTTCGTTTATGAATACTTCTTACGAATCCGGGAATTTCAGCAAAGGACTGTTGTGGGGAGCGGGTATCAGTATTCCGCTTTGGGTATCGGCTTATGGATGGGTTAAGTTAATCCTGCAAATGATGAACTAATTACAAATCAATAATAGTAAAAGGCATCCGCACGAGAGCGCGGATGCCTTTGTTTGTTGTTTGGATAATTCTCAGCTGTTAATTCATCCAGTATACTAAACTAGGCTAACTCTTTTTTCTTCAGTGTTTGCAAGAATGTTCTTCAATGCTAAAATAATATTTCCGAGCTCGTCTTTCTTTTCATAGCTGCTGTTATGCAGCTCTTGTTTTAAGGAATGAACAAAGGAGTCTGTAATCTTAAAGCGTTCAAACTTCTCCCATTCCATGGTTCTGCAAAGCTGGTACTGGAGCAGATAAGATATCGTATTTTGATCCTCAGCCATGCAAGGCCGGTCGATGATCAATAACGGAGTATTTCCAGTGATACACTCCCCAATCGTCCCCCAGCCTGCTTTTGTTATCGCAAGATCCGCAGCTGCTATATAGTTTTGTGAATTCATATAATCGCGGGGGATTCTTGTAATATTCCGCCCTTCTATATTTGTGTTATGCGAAACAATGAAATGACAGTTCTCACTTCGCCAAAGCGGCAGCTGATTCAAACTCCCCACATCGATTTTCATTCCAAGTCCAAAAAAGATGATGTGCTGATCCGCCTGCTGGTTTAAACTTCTTTTTATCCGGTCAGTCTCTTCCCAGTCCACTTTCCTGGAAAAGAAACCAGCTTCTATATCGCCGCCATCTGACCAATTCTCTTCTCTGCTTCCGGCCAGCCTGATCTGATATGTCATCTTGGAATAAGCTTTTCGAAACGGTTCTAATTTTTCCCGATCCACCATGTCCTCATAAGCGGAATACCAGGTAAAGTTCGAAATGCCAGCAGACGGAATTCCTGCTGAGGATGCAGCCTCAAACGCGATGGGCGATATATCAGACAGCACTAAATCAATGTTTTCCCCGTTCAAAAAGGCTGCTTCTTCAGCAATTCTTTTCGGCCAGGAATATATGAAGGTATTAAATTTACGGGTAAGAGCGGTCACATCTGGCATAATTGAATCCTTTTCCAGCACATAGCCGATATCAGTCTGAACGTCGCGGAAGAAGATGCGCTCATCAGTTAAAAATCCCTTCAGAAAATCCAGTGCAAAGAAATGACAGATCACAACAGAAAGCTCCTTGTCCTCTTCTATCCATCTCTGGATAATAGCTGCACTCCTCGCCGCATGGCCATATCCATAATCTGATATATAATAAGCAATTTTCCTCACCCTAACACCTCCTAAGACATACTTAAATAAGGGAGCAGGCTGCCCCGCTCCCTTTAAGTATTAATAGATGACTTTGGATCTGGATTTTTGGAAATGATTCAAAACATCATCCCATTCAAAATACAAACGAGTAAAGTCCTTATCACTGATGCCAATACCAGTCTGAACCTCGACGAACTCCAAATCACGAATCGCCTTAATGCCATGCTTCTTGCCGGCTGGGAGATGAATGATATCCCCTGCTTTCACACGGGTAATGGAATCATCTAACGCAAGTTCGCCTTCTCCTCTGACAATCGTCCACACTTCATCCCGCAGGTTATGATAATGATAGCTGGAATTCTTGCCTTTCAGAATGCAGATGCGCTTCGTGACCATTTCCTGCCCATCATTGTATTTCGCATAATCCAGGGTACGTGACCAGCCCCAAATCCGTTCCTCATACATTGGTGGCTGCTCAAAGCTGCCAATCAATTCCTTGATTTTAGGGCTGGTTGCTTTGTCTGCCACAAGGATTCCATCGGGGCTTGCCGCCACCACAAGATCCTTCACTCCAAGAACGGTAACCGGAATATCCAGTTCATTGATCAGGTGACTATTCACCGTTTCCTCACACATAACACCTTTACCTATTTGAGAAGTTGCCATCTCTTCCGTCAATGTATTCCAGGTACCAAGGTCCTTCCAATAGCCATCATAAGGAACAGCAACAATATGATTCGCCTTTTCCACCACTTCATAATCAAAGCTGATTTTAGGCAGATTCTTATACTGCATTTCCAATTGATCAAACGCGACCGGCAGTCCTTTGTCCTCTAAGATTTCAATTAGATACTTCAACTTAAAAGCAAATACACCACAGTTCCATAGAGCATTCAAATCGATAAGAGTCTGAGCTTTTTCTTCGCTCGGCTTTTCAGTGAAGTGGTTAACTGTAAAATAAGAGTGCGATTCCACATCTCCCTTTGGCACGATATATCCATACTTAGCAGATGGATACGTAGGCTTGACCCCAACTAGAGCTAAATCCGCTTTGGATTGCAGCATCACTTCCTCTAATTCTTTCACCTTATGAAAAAATCGATCCTCAACATAAGGATCGACCGGCAAAACAACTATAATTTCATCTTCTGATATATCCTGCTTAGAGTAGAGGTAGGAGGCAGCTAATGCAATAGCTGGAAACGTATCGCGGCGTTCAGGTTCAATCACAAGTGGCACATCCACGCCTATCTGGCTGTGAATCATATCTCTTTGCATCTTAGAAGTCGCAATAACGGAGGAATCTGCCAGTCCGACTGTTTTTAACTGCCCCCATACACGCTGGACCATGGATTCCTGATCATTACCATTGCTTTCTAGCACCTTTAGGAATTGCTTGGATCTTGTGTCGTTTGAAAGGGGCCAAAGGCGTTTTCCTGATCCTCCGGATAAAAGAACTAGTTTCATGAAATCCCTCCAAAAAAAAATAGGCCCGATATGGGCCCTTTTTAAAATCTTTTAGTAATAGTAAAATGTGAATTTTGTTGCAATCAAACCAGGGAATGCTTGCCGCTGCTGATGGTCTCTCTTCCAATCGAATCATAAACAATATTCGCTCTCTTTACTGAAGTGAGATCATAACAATTCCGTCCATCCAGCACGATCGGAGATTTCATTAATTCATGGTATTTTGATAGATTAAAGCTTTTGATTTCATCCCACTCTGTAAAAATAAAGCAGACATCCGCATCCTTAATCGTATCCTCAATTGTACTGCAATAAGTAATCTCATCAGGGTACTCCTTCTTGAAGTTTTCAACTCCAACAGGATCCCAGGCTTTCACATTGGCGCCGTCTTCCAGCAAGATAGGAATATTAACTAAAGAAGGAGCTTCTCTTAAATCGTCAGTCCCCGGCTTAAAGGTTAATCCCAAGACTGCAATATTGAGTCCCTTGAAGCTATCAAAATACTTGCGGGATTTTTTGATCAACTTGAGTTTTTGATTTTCATTCACATCAATGGCTGCCTTTATCGTCTTCAACTCATTGTCATGGAAACTGGCCAGCCAGTGTAAAGCTTTTGTATCTTTAGGAAAGCAAGAGCCGCCATAACCAATCCCAGCATTTAAGAAACGGTCACCAATCCGCTTGTCAAAGCCCATGCCAAGGGCAACATCTTCTATGTCAGCCCCAATCGTTTCACATAGGTTGGCGATTTCATTGATAAATGAAATTTTCAAAGCAAGGAAGTCATTCGAGGCATATTTAATCATTTCAGCACTCTTCCTATTTGTAACAACTATAGGTGCATCAAAGTCTTTATAAACCTCTTTTAAAACTTCTCCTGCATATGGATCCTCAACCCCTATAACAATCCTTGATGCATGCAGCGTGTCTCTTACCGCCGTACCCTGTGACAGAAACTCGGGATTGGATGCCACATAAACTTTAACATTATGCTTTAATTTTGCCTTAATTAATTCTTCGATTTTATCATTGGTACCGATAGGAACTGTTGATTTAACGACTACCACGCAGTCTTTCTCGATGCTTTCAGCAATTTGTTCGGCTACTTCATATACATATTTTAAATTGGCAGAGCCATCTTGTTTTTCTGGGGTTCCAACACCTATAAAAATAATATCTGCGTCTTGATAAACATCTTTATAGTCTGTTGTGAAATTCAACTTACTCATATTGTCCACCATTAATTCTTCTAGACCAGGTTCGTAAATTGGAGATATTGCCCTTTTCATTAATGAAACTTTTTTATTATCAATGTCAACACAGGAAATCATGTGTCCATGTTTTGCCAAACAGACTCCAGTTACTAAGCCTACGTATCCTGTGCCAGCTACTACAATTTTCATCTTTATCCCACCTATTTATTATTTTTAGAAAGTTAAAAAATATTAGTGTTTATTTTCTAAGTTTGTAAGGAGTGGAGTTGATGTTCTTTTTACCAGAAATCTATATGTTATCCAAACAAACACCATAATGTATATTGGTTGCCAAATAATTTCATTAAAGTATCCTCGGGTATATCTCATTAAGTAGTAGAGAAATGAAGTTGCAACCGCAAAATAAATAGGTTTTTGGGACAAAGATATTAAAAAATTTTCATACTTAACAATTAACAATGAGAATATTAATACTAGAGGAATTCCAAACCAGCCAAAGTTCCAGTACCATTCTGCAATGGCAGATCCCCCCATAGCATATACAGTAGAATTTATATATGCCCCTCTTTCTGGTTGTTCTAAATAGACATTAAACAATGCGAACTTTTCTATTCCAGCGGTAGGTATCTTAAAACCACTTAATATTGAATATACAATAGAAGCCAAATAAGAGGTGCCGTATTGAAAACTACCTGTTGAAGGGACTGCCATTAGAGATTGAATTACTGCTTTGACTGTACCTCCCATTTCCAATGCTAGTCCTTTTAGAGGCTCTGATTCACTAATAACTAATTTTAATTTATTCATAAATTGACCATCAATTGTAGTCTTTCTAATATTTGTAACAATCGTTATTAAAAAACTTCCAATATAAGCCATCAATGCATAAGCTAAGTTGAATTTTGGCTTGAAAAAGTAGCAATACATAAATATTAATGGAACTAGGGTTTGAATAGTGTTACCTTTTCGCCCTGATAAAAACATAAAAATTAGATAGTATATAATTGTTAATGACATAATTAAAGTGAACTTAGTTTTGTCGTTTCTTAGGCTACTTAAAATTAACAGAATGGATGGTAAAAATAATTTTGTAAACCAACCTAAAGGTATCCCCTGAAATGTAATTTCAACTTCAAACATGCCTTCATATCCTACTTTGTTTTTAACCAGTATCTGAATAATATCATGATAAAGTTCTGGGATTACACTTATACAAAAAAGAACGATTCCTAATTTCTTACATATATATAGTGAATTTTTTTCATTATAATTATATTCTATATTGTTTTCGCTTTTCTTTACATTCGAGAAACAAATAACTCCTATAACATATACAAAAGTAAATAATAAGGCATAAATCGTTCCCCAATATCCCCAGTATTCTCCATATCGATAAAGCATTTCGTTTGTAGTATAGGTAATTTGATTAAACTTCAAATCATATCCAATAACTATTACTGAAGAAATATGGAACATTATTAAGCTTAATAACACAAAAAACTTTGGAGACATCCATCGAAATTTCATTATTCTCCATACCAACACATAATATATTAGATGGATAGTTGCAACTTGAGCACATCTCCATTCCCAGCCTTCAGAAATTTGGAAAAAATCATTAAATAAAATTATTATATTACTTAATAAAACTCCAACTCCTATTAGTAGAATATTCAGCTTTCTAACTGATATATTCATTAATTTCCTCCCTCAACATACAAGTGTAAATTTTAATTTATCCGCATTGTGGCAAGATTCTTTTTCCGCCTAAATTTTATATACTATTATTAAACTATTTTTGCAGCTTTTTTTATACTCCTCTAGGGTATTAAAGCTGAAATTGAGAATTAACCTGTCTCTAATTTTGCTTGTACTTTCAATTGTAGCTGCCCCTCCATCCTTAATATAAAAAATACCAACCAAAGGGAATAAGGGCTAATACAAAAATAATCATCCCTCTAGATAATACTGGAACAAAACATTTTTATATCGGATTATTAACATACAAGTCAGCACCTTTATATGAAATAACCCTTCCAGGAATCCCCACTACAACTGCATTGTTTTCAACTGATTTATTTAATACACAGTTAGTACCAACAGCAACATTATTCCCAACCTTTATACCACCGATCACTTTTGCCCCAGGTGCTAGATACACATTGTCACCTATTATTGGAAACTGTTTTATGCCATCCTTAATGGTCATACCAACCGTTGTACATTGTGATATGGTTACATTTTTCCCTGCCACTTTTGGACTAAATACAATTCCATTAATATGAAACAATAATAAACCCGGACCAATTTCAATAGCGTAAGGAATGTCATAACCGAATTTATATTTATAGCGTTTATACATTATATAGGAAAATGGAAAAATACTATATTTTGTTAACTTCCTTTTCCTAAAGAAATGGCATATTCTTAGCCATACGGAAAATTTAAATCCTTCGTTTAAAAAATAATGTTTTAAAAACTTTTTTAAGGATACTTCTCCAGCATAGCGAAATAAATCAGATTTAATAAAATATAATATACTTTTCAGCAATAATTATCCTCCTAAAAGCTATGGTATTTAAATTACTGAATACCTAATAAAATTTCTTCATACTTTCTACCTAAAGTATCAAGAGTAAATCCATTCTCTTGTATTTTTTTTCTTCTTTCTTCTACATTCGGTATTTGTTTACTACTGAAATTTAAGATTCGATCCGCCCATTCAACTTCATTATTCACAGAAATATAGTCTAATATTCCCATATCCATATTTGCTTCAGAAGTAATTGTATCTGACAATATTGTTGGTATCCCGGCAGCTTGAGCTTCAATGGAAACTGTTGGTAAACCTTCAAATAAAGAAGGCAATACAAATACATTGAAAACATGTATAAGATCAGGAATGTCTTCCCTTCTTCCTAAGAACCTCACGTATTTCTGAAGATTTAGATTATTTACTCTTTCTTTAATTTGTTCCTCTAAATTCCCTTCTCCTACGAAAAGCCACTTGAAATTTATATTTCTACTTCTTAACTCACTAATTATTTTTATCATGAACTCATGATTTTTTTGTAAATTAAACCTTCCAATATGACCAATTATTAAATCACCTTGGAAGATATTTAAATCATCATAAAATTCCACTACTTTATCTTTTGATAGCTGCTTTGTAAATTTGTTTACATCTACACTATTTGGCATTGAGTGAACTTTTTTTGATTTCCCTATTCTACTCCCAAAAATAAACTCACTAGCCATTTTGCTGCATGTCAAATAGTCAGTAGCCAAACAAGTGGTCATAAATTGAGAGGCTTTAATTTGAAGTTTATAAAATAGCCCCTTATTTTCATCACTAGTTCTATGAGCATGTACTAAAACTCTTTTCACATTATATGCTTTTGCAAAGGCCATAAAAAATAATCCTTTATATCCCGATATATGACAGTGAACAACATCATATTGATTATCTTTTAATATAGTACAATAAGCTTTTACCATTTTTGTTATTCCCGTATGAACACTAGGAATACTAAATGTTCTACCACCTCTAAGTTCTATTATATTTATAAAGCTTTTATCATAATCTGAAAAACTCACAACATCTATACAAATGTTTTTTTTCGACATTCCAGAAATTAAATTTTTCACATAGGATGAAATGCCTCCACCATATCCAGGAATAATATGTAGTACCTTAACCGTGTTATCCATATAACAGATCCTTTTTGACAATTTTCTTTTTTATTTATTAATAATTTTATTTGATCAATATACCTAATTTAATAACTTTTTTACTTTTGATGTTATTTCTATTACTGCTGCTTTATTTAGAAGAAGGTATACTAAATAGGAAAAAAACATTATCCCTAATGTATAAAAATCGTTGAGATATAATGCAGAGAGAATAAATATTGTAATTATTATAATTTCAAGTCCGACTTCTTTAAAGATGCTAAGTTGCATTAAATTTGCCAAATACACTTCAGAAAAAATACTTCTTAGTGCAATTGCTATCACCATAAATACTATAACCGACTGGATATCATGTAGCACATATGCACCAAAAGAGCATAACAACAAACTACAAACAAAAGTTATGACATTAATTAATAATAACAATGATTCTTTCCTTAAGACCTTGAAGTATGTGTTACAAAGCATCTGCATTTTTCCATCAAAAATACACAAAGGTAAAAGTAAGGCCATATATTCTAAACTATCTTGATACTTTGGAAGCCATATTTCTAAGACTAACTTGATAGGAATATATAGAATAAATATAACTGGCAAGAATATACTTAACCCTCTCCTCATATCTATATACAAAAATTTAAGTTGTTCTTTGTCAATTTGTCTTAGTGCAGGAAAAAGAACCATACTAACTTGACTAATAAATAAAAGAAAAAAGTTAGTTAAAGATAATGCAAACGAGAATCTACCAAATGTTGTAACCCCCCAAACATTATCTATTACTAACCTTCCTACTCCTAGGATTAGAGCACCCGCGATATTTGCAATCAGTAATTTCGACCCTATAGTAATGTTGTCTAACATCTCTTTTAGCACAGCTATATTAAATCTCTTTCTTGCCAAGAGAATGTCTTTTCCAACGTAAAGACAATAAATTAGTGCCAATGCCTTGCTCAAAATATAAAAGTTGATAAAGAATTCGAAATCAAGATTTTTATTAAGCATCGCTACTATTACTATGATAATAAAGAAAATTCTATCAACCATAACGGATAAGGAATATTTATTTGTTTCATTCACAGCTTGGAAGATATAACCCAAAAATGCACTAGCATTATAAATAATCATGTAAGCTAGCGTTCCATAAACAACATATAATCTATCTACTTCAAAAATATATTCTTTCGCAGTAATAATAATCATTAATGCAATAATGATTTGAAACCCTGTAAATAAAAAAAATTGGGATCCCATCAACGAAAAATCTAAATCAGTAAATTTTTTGCCTCCGTATTTTAGATAAACCCCATCTATAAGACCGAAATGTAAAATTCCTGAATATCCACAATAAAATATAAATAACTGCCAGAAACTATAATCTTCGATACCTAGCAGCTTGGGTACCACCAATGCCATCAGAAGACTTAATGCCAAAGATATAGCTTGGGCTCCGAAGGCATACATTAAATTCCGAACAAAATTAGATGATTTCATAAAAAACTCCTGAAAGTTTTACCTACTCAAAACAAGGATTTAAACAGTATTAGCTTGAAGATGTTATTCTCAGCGTTAAAAATTCTTCATCAACAGACTATTGGCTATTGTTTATTAAACTGTAAGATATACTGCTGGCAATCATTCTTGGAATTCATTTTTTCTTCTATATAATTTCTATTCATCTTCACTAATTTTTGATATTCATCATTATTTAGTTTGACCAATTTTTCCAGAACATCAACAAATGCAAAGGTATCAGAAATGTCTTCAACAAATCCACCATTTCCACCGTAATCATCCCAAGGTGTGACACCTTTACTAATAAGCGCAATGCAATTGTTCATCATAGATTCAATAATTACATGGCCATAATTTTCTCCTAAGGTTGGGAAGAAAAATGCATGGTATTGTTCAAAAACATGAGCAATTTCAGAATGCGGGACTTCCCCCTTATACGATACTGTAATATTTTCAGGTAAACCTTTAATAACTTTTTTACACTTGTTCCAATAAGTTTCATCCTCCATTGGTCCATAAATATCAAATATAATATTTCCTATAGGTACTTTTTTTAGTACTTCAAGTGCAAACTTTAAATTCTTCTTAGGGAAAATTCTTGATACAAAAACCAGTCGAAGAGTCCCAGAGTCCTTATGAAGGTTTGTCCTTTTCGGTATATATCTAGTTGGAAGATTTGGAACCATAAAAATATCTGAACTTTTAAATTTCTTCTGGATATCCTTTGCTTCTAAATTACTTGTAGCATGCCAAATGACTTTACTATATAAACCCATTAGTTTACTTAAATATATATACGTATATTTTTTAATTTTCTTATTTTCACTGCCTCCTGTAAAGTCACCACGAGGTGTTAGAAATGTGGTGCGCTGTTTTAACTTCCCAAATTTCCTTAAAAGCAAGGGTTTAATTGTAAATACTGGTGAATAAAAACCGTTAAGGTATAACATGTCATAATCTATTTCATTCATAACTTTTTTAAATCCACTAAGAGTTTGCATATCGGGACTCATATAAAAAACTTTTGCAGAACCGATTTTATTCCACTCATTTACTCTTATATTTTTATATGGTTCATTAGCCTTAAAATCCCTATCTCCAGTTAAAACATAAAAATCAAACTGGTCTGCAAGATTTTCCACCATATTTACACAGGATTGAATAGGACCTCCCCCTTTATATCCTGGAAGATATTGTCCATTTAATATTAATAGCCTTTTTTTCATACACAATTCATCCCTTTAATATTTCAAATCGCCTTGATCCTTTAATTCTTTATTATACTTTTCGTACTCATACATTTTGGCATCTACTAAAAATCGATACCAGTACGCTTGTAAGAAGTGAAATATTCTCCCTTCAGGTCCATCAAGAAAACCTAACTTAATATAGTACCTATATAAGAAATATAAATTTGCTCTAAAAAATTTAGGCAATCTATAATACCCCTTATTCTTCACCTTGCGTTTTACCTTTGCTTGTTTAGAAGATTTACCCATATTTGCATAATCCAGTTCATTTAAGGAATTAGATAATGTCATTTGGTAATCCATCACTTCTAAATTACTATACCAGTTATGCTTATTCGTCCACCATTCTAAATCTTTTGTGTTGTAATCTATAAAATCATTTTTAAATTCTACCATTTCTCCTTCTAGCAGGATAATATGTTCATCCATAATTTTCTCTTCACAAACTGCTTTTTTATTACGAAATATGCGAAGTAGCATTTCAGGGTATCGACCACCATATCTTATCCATTTCCCCATAAAGTACACTCGCCTACGTAGCACTACTCCATTAATATCAGCCTTTAAATAGGGGATTTTTGAAACTATTTCTCCAACCAAATTCTCCATTAATTCCTCATCTGCATCCATTCTCATAACCCATTCCGTGGTAATATTAGCATTGTCTAATCCCCAATTAAACTGCGCAGCATGATTACTCCACTTATTTTGGTAGAAGTCTAATTGTCCGCCATTTAATTTAAGTTCTCTATTCAATTGGATACAAAGTTTCTCAGTATTATCTGTACTAAAGCTATCGACAATTACAAAGCGCTTTGCTATTCCTTTAAATGATTCAACACATTTTCTTAAATTTTTCTCTTCATTTTTAGTGAGAATTACTACAGTAAGATCTACCATTAGAATCCCTTTCAGCAATACATATATTTTAGATAACCTTGTGACTATATTTTTAACATCTTAACTACTTTTGCTGGATTGCCAGCAATTACACTATTCTTCTCAAATGTACCACTGACAACCGCTCCAGCCCCTACAATACATCCATCTCCAAGAACAGTTCCCTTCAATATTAATGCATTACATCCAATAAAACAGTTCCTACCAATACTAATGGGCTTTACACCAATTTTTTCTTTAATATCTGCATTTCTAGCTTCAATTTCAATGGGATGAAAGTCATTATCTAAGATTTTTGCATTTCCGCCTATATGAGTATTGTCACCTATAGTAATTAATTTTCTAGCATAAATTGTTGCACCGGAAATCCCAACATTATTGCCAATATGGATTTCGGCCTCTGTTGTTCTTGTTACTATAATTGTTCGTTGATATAAACCTACCAAATTAGATAGAAAAGATGATTTAATCGTTACATCGTCTCCTATAGAAAGCTTTGCACCAGTTTTATTAAAAATAACCGGCACACCTTTTAAAAGTAGTTTTTTTCCATACTTTACCTTCGTGGCTTTCATTGCCACTTTGAACCAGTTACTATTCACAATATTTAGTTTCACTCCTAACAAGATAAAATTTCATCAATATATTTATCTACAGAAACATCTTTTGTCAGATTCTTTACTAAATAAGCTTGCCCTCGAATCCCCATCTCAACAGGTATAGATGTGCCTCTCTCGCTTATAAACCTTTTAATTATATGCTCCACATCAGTATAATTACCCGGCTCAGCAATGTAACCGCATCGCGTTTGCTCTATAATCAACTGTGCTTCAGAACCTTCTTCTAAGACACCTAGTATTGGCTTCCCTACGGCAATTATTCCATAAAGCTTACTAGGAACGGAAACGCCTTTAATACCCTTAGCATTAATACACCAATGAACATCACCTGAGTTTAAGCTGTAAATTAAATCCGATTTATCCTGATATGGAATAAAGACTATATTACTAAGATCATTTTCTTCCTTGTAGTAAACTAATTTTTCTTTGATTGATCCCTCTCCAATAAAAGCAAAAGCTACATCATCTCTATCCTTAAAATTCTTTATAACAGCCATCAAATTCTCAAGATCATAATAAAGACCGAGATTACCAGAATACATAATTACATATTTATTCTCCAAACCATACTTCTGTTTGAAAGCTATTACTCCTTTATTATCTGAAGAAAGAGGGTATATACTTTTCTCATCTATCCAGTTATTAATGAATGTATGAGCGGGAACCTTATTACCATTAAATCTTCGTTTTAAAGTTTCAACCATGTCTCTACCAACAACAATCACTTTATCAGCTTGCCTGCAGCTAAATTTATCAAACCACATCATCCCTTTCAGGATCAGTTTATTCTTGCTATATGATACAGCCATAGTTTGTTCAGGATTAAAATCCTGAATGTTATATATATATTTGGCTCGCTTTATCCACTTACCCCACACACCCAGAAGGCCTCCCAGTATAGGCGGCTGCGAGATGGAATATACATAATCCATCTTATCAACCTTAAAAGTGGCAATCATTGCGCCAAAAAAGTATGTCAGGATGTTTTTGACTCTACTGATTTTATTGACTTTAGAGAATTCCGGGACGCGAATGCGGACAATCTTCACACCATTAATTTCTTCCTTATAAAACATTTTCCCCTTATACTCTGAGGCAATTTTACCTGTATAGGAAGGAACAACACATATTACTGTAATATCAAATGTATAAAGCATTCCTTCTGCAAGTTCCTTTAGTATTTGACCTGTAGATGCCACATCCGGTATATAATAATGCGCGTATATTAAAAGTCTTTTCTTTTCTATATTGCTTTTTTTCATGTATTATCTCTTCCCTATCCCAACCATTAAGGCTTCATATACTTTTGAGAGGCCCCTTACGATATCCGTATATCTGGTTATTTCTTAAAAACTAAAAAAAGAGCTGCTACCATTTCTTACTATGCAAGTTGATAACCAACAAAATAAGATTAGAGAATGAGCTCTAAAGTATAATAAAAAATATTGCAAACAGAATTATAGAGGTACTAAAAGTTAATCAAACATTCTTTTAGTTTTATCTTCTTTCTCAACCTTTCTCAAGTCGCCTTCCACCATTTTATGAACCAGCTCTTTAAATGAGGTTTTAGTTGGGTTCCAACCCAGCAAAGTCCTAGACTTCGTAGGATCCCCCAACAACTGCTCAACCTCAGCCGGCCGGAAAAACTTAGGATCCACATCCACAATAACCTCACCAGTAGCTTTATTGATTCCTTTTTCTTCAACTCCATTGCCGTTCCATTCAATATCTATTCCAGCATGCTTGAACGCAAGCTCGACAAATTCACGCACAGAATGCATTTCACCAGTTGCAATCACAAAGTCTTCCGGCTTATTATGCTGCAGGATCAGCCACATGCACTCTACATAATCCTTCGCATAGCCCCAGTCACGAAGCGAATCCAGATTACCAAGAGACAGTTTCTTTTGTTTTCCTTGAGCAATTCGTGCTGCTGCTAAAGTGATTTTACGGGTAACAAATGTTTCACCACGACGTTCAGATTCATGGTTGAAGAGAATGCCGTTTACTGCGAACATATTGTAAGATTCCCTGTAATTTTTGGTGATCCAGAAGCCATAGATCTTTGCTACGCCATAAGGAGAGCGCGGGTAGAAAGGTGTAGTCTCTTTTTGTGGAACCTCTTGTACTTTACCAAACAGTTCGGATGTAGAGGCTTGATAGACACGGGTCTTTTCAGTCAGCCCTAATATACGGACCGCTTCTAAAATATTCAATGTTCCTTTTGCATCGACATCCAATGTATAACCGGGCATATCAAAGGAAACACGTACATGTGACTGTGCTGCCAGGTTATAGATTTCGTTTGGCTGTACTTCTCCTATGATTCTAGTAACATTCAATGCATCGGTAACATCGCCATAATGAAGATGGAAGTTTTTATTATTGTAAAGAGCAGCCGCTTCTTCGTCTGTGAGAAGATCCTCCAGGCGCTCCTGATTGTAGGAAGAGCTTCTACGGATTACGCCATGAACCTCGTATCCTTTTTCTAATAAAAATTCAGCTAAATATGAGCCGTCCTGCCCTGTTACACCTGTTATTAAAGCCTTTTTCATAACATCCTCCGAGTTCATATCATCATTAAATAGAATTACTTTTTACTGTTTCGTTATCTAGAAACCATTGATAGGCTTTTTTCAGGCCATCCTCGAGTGAGGTCTGTGCTTTCCAGCCCAGTGAGTTGATTTTCGTAGTATCTACAAGCTTCCTTGGGGTGCCATCCGGTTTGGTTGTATCGAATATTAAATCCCCTTCGAATTCGACCACTTCTTTGATTTTCATGGCCACCTCGCTGATCGCCAGATCTTCGCCTACTCCAATATTGACGATTTCGTTTCCTACATAATTGTTCATCAAAAAGATACACCCATCTGCCAGGTCATCGGAATAAAGGAATTCACGCTTTGGTGTACCTGTGCCCCAGACCTCTACATAAGGAGATTCATTTTCTTTTGCTTCATGAAACTTACGGATGAGTGCAGGCAGTACATGGGAAGTCTTCAGATCAAAATTATCATTTTCACCATATAAATTCGTTGGCATGGCGGAGATGAATTTTGTTCCATATTGACGGTTATAGGACTCGCACATTTTAATGCCCGCAATCTTGGCAATCGCATAAGGTTCATTGGTCGGTTCTAGTGTTCCGGTCAGTAAATATTCTTCCTTTAGTGGCTGCGGAGCCATTTTAGGATAAATACATGTGCTGCCTAAGAAGAGCAGTTTCTCCGCACCGTTTCGGTAGGCCGCATCAATTACATTTGTTTGAATTAAAAGATTGTCCCGGATAAAGTCCGCTGGGTATTCATTATTGGCGACAATTCCGCCGACCTTAGCCGCAGCTAAAAACACATATTCTGGTTGTTCTTCTGCAAAAAAGCGTTCCACTTGGGATTTGTCTCTCAAGTCAAGCTCGCTGGAGGTGCGGTACACGAGGTTCGTATATCCCTGTCTTATTAGACCCCTCACAATGGCTGATCCAACAAGACCACGATGTCCGGCTATATAAATCTTGGAATCTTTATTCATATTTATGGCTTCCTTTCCTATTAAAAAGCTTTATGAGATCCAAACAGTACAAGCACGGTTTTTATGATGATTTTCATATCAAACAAAAGATTTCTTTTACGAATATAAATTAAGTCCAATTCAACCATCTCTTCAAACCCTACACTATTCCGCTCCGTCACCTGCCAAAGGCCTGTACAGCCGGGAGTCACAAACAAGCGCTGCCTGTCGTATTCAGTATATAGTGCTACCTCTCTCGGCAGAGGCGGCCTTGGACCGACAAGACTCATGTCTCCCTTTACTACATTAAAGAGCTGCGGCAGCTCGTCGATGCTCGTCTTACGGATGAACCGCCCGATTCTGGTAATGCGGGGATCTTCTTTCATCTTGAACATAGCCCCGCTCACTTCATTATATTTTAACAGTTCATTCAATTTTTCTTCTGCATCTGATACCATTGACCGAAATTTAAACATCCTGAATTCCCTGCCATTCAACCCTACTCTTTTTTGATTAAAGAAAATGGACCCTTTTGGGTCCTCCAGTTTAATAAGAATGGCAACCAGTATGAATAAGAAGCTTAATAGAATGATCCCTAAGGATGCAAGGGTTATATCCATCAGACGCTTGGTGATGATATAGCTTTTTCGGTCATTGACTTGTATGCTGCTCTTTGATTTTTGGTTTAAATAAGCTGCTTCCTGATTTGCCACGTTCTGCCCCCTGCCCTTTCCTAAACTTCTAAGCTTTTCACATTATTCTTTTGAAGTACTTCCCTTAAATAACTCAATATCTCTTCCTGCAGATCTTCATGCTGCAGGGCAAATTCGATGGTTGTTTTGACAAATCCTATCTTTTCCCCTACATCATATCGCTTACCTTCGAAATTATAAGCAAACACCCGTTGAATTTGATTAAGTTTTTGAATCGCATCTGTCAGCTGAATCTCGCCGCCTGCCCCTTTTTCCTGCTGATCCAGGAATATGAAAATCTCAGGAGTAAGGATGTATCTTCCCATGATGGCAAGGTTGGAGGGTTCGGTGCCTGACTTTGGCTTTTCCACAAAGTTGTTGACCTGATATCTTCTGCCATCCTGACCGGATGGATCGATGATTCCGTAGCGGTGCGTTTCCTCTTTCGGCACAGACTGTACTCCGATAACAGAAGAAAGTGTTTCTTCGTACTGATTAATCAGCTGCTTCAAGCAGGGAGTTTCGCTCTGGACAATATCATCTCCAAGGAGTACGGCAAATGGCTCATCACCTATGAAGTTCCTTGCACACCATACAGCATGTCCAAGACCCTTCGGTTCCTTCTGCCTGATATAGTGGATGTCTGCCAGATTCGTAGAATAGCGTACCTTCTCCAGGATATCGAGCTTATCTTTTTCTAGCAGATTCTGCTCCAGCTCATGAGCGAAGTCAAAATGATCCTCAATTGCCCGCTTGCCCTTACCCGTAACAATGATAATATCTTCAATACCAGAGGCAACAGCTTCTTCGACAATATATTGAATGGTTGGCTTGTCTACGATGGGCAGCATTTCCTTCGGCATCGCTTTAGTGGCTGGCAAAAAACGTGTCCCAAGACCGGCGGCTGGTATGATGGCTTTTCTTACTTTTTTCATTCACTGTTGCTCCCTTTTTATTTGATATTTGTTTCAATGTCTGACAAAGATAAATACCTAATGGAAATGCACGCACATGGCATGCATTCTCATTAGATATTTATAGCTTCATATCTAAATAAAATATGTAAGCGGGCATCCAACCCATCCTCACACCATACTACCGACGACGAGCGTCTAAGGAATCGATTTCCCACAGTATGGCCGAGTGCCTCACTTGATATAGGTAAGGAGGCATCACCTGGTATGTAATTAAAAGATTCCTAGAAACTTCTTCGTTTTCACCCTTTGCGGCGCTTCCTTATAGACAGATTCTCCGAGCACGATGGATTCTGCATTTTCTTTAAATAGATAGATCATGTCTATGTCATAGTCTTTTTCAATTTGGTCATAAGCCTTCATCATATGGAAGCTGCGGTTTTTGATGTTGTGTGCGTCTGACGCGATGAAGTGTGTCAGGTTGTTTTCTATTAAATCCTGTGAGAATTTCTTAATCTTTTTGCCGAAATATCCGGTTATGCTTGAAGCCGTTATCTGTGTCAGGGCTCCCTTGTCCACCAGATTAAAGAGCACATCCGGCCGCTCAATGATTTCGGCATTCCGCTCTGGATGGACGATGATCGGGGTGACTCCATGGAGCTGGATGTCGAACAGCACCTGTTCGGTGTAGCGCGGCACATGGCCGGATGGCAGCTCGACTAGCAGGTACTGTGCATCTTCCGTCCCGATGGTAAGCAGCTCACGGGCTTCCAGGGCCTCGGCCATTTCGCCATAAATCCGGACTTCCTGGCCTGGCTTTACTTCTAAATCTATTTTTTCTTCCTGAAAAACCAGGTTTAATGCTTGTACAGCCGTTATGATGGACTGACTGTCATTTTCATAGCTCCCATTTTTATGATGCGGGGTGGCATAGATCGTATGGATGCCTTCTCTCATGGCAAGCCTCGCCATGTCCAGGCTGTCTTCACGGCTCCTGGCTCCGTCATCTACTCCAGGAAGGATATGGCTGTGCAAGTCGATCATTGCATAAAACCTCCAAATTATACCAGTATAGTGTCAAAAAAAATAATATGCTTTTCTTGGTCAGAGAAAAGTAATTATTTTTTCAGTTACTTCTTGCCGTAATAGTAGTAATAAGAAGATTCTTTGATATCTTTATTATTCAGGACCACGCCGACCATTTTGGCGTTAACTCCCTCGAGCAGTTCCTTCGCTTTGACGGCCATTTCATTCTCTGTGCGGCCGCTTGATACGACTAAAATTACACCGTCGCTTATATTGGCTAGAATCTGAGAATCAGTAACTGCAAGTACTGGCGGTGTATCAAAAATGATGATATCGTACATCCCTCTTACCGTTCTAATCAGTTCATCCATGCTCTTGGAACCGAGCAGCTCGGCTGGATTGGGAGGGATGGGACCACTCGTTAGAATATCCAGGTTTTCCACCTCAGATACTTTGACGACTTCCTCAAACTCCTTCTGTCTTGTCAAAACATTGGTAAGGCCAAAAGTATTTGTAAAGGAAAACGTATAATGCACAGTCGGTTTCCGAAGATCTCCATCAACCAGGAGAACTCTTTTTCCTGCCTGGGCAAAAACGACGGCTAGATTCGCCACGGTAGTCGATTTACCCTCTCCTGGGCCAGAGGAGGTCACAAGAATGGTCTGCATCTCCTGATCCACTGATGAAAACTGGATATTGGTCCTGATTGTTTTATATTGTTCGGATATGGGTGACTTTGGGTTATGCTGTGTGACCAGCTTACGCTTGGTTTGCAGCATTTTATTTTTATTAAGCGCCAACTGATTCACCTCTTGCAGCTTTTCTTTGTTTGCCTCTTGTCTGCTGGACGTCTTTTTCATCCATTTTGGCTATGACTCCAAGCACCGGCAGGCCAAGCAGCTTTTCGATATCCTGCTCTGTCTTGATCGTGTTATCCATATAATCAAGCAGGAAGGCAAGTCCGACACCTGCCATCAGGCCGATGACGAGGGCAATGGCTATGTTCAGGAGCGGCTTCGGCTTTACGGGAGAAAGCTTCTCGCCTGTGTCTGCCGGGAAAAGAATCTTGACGTTATCTACGCTCATATTCATGATGCCTTTGATATCTCTTTCAAAAACCTGGGCAGTTTTATTGGCGATGCGAATCGCTTCCTTAGGATCTTCATCCTGGACAGAGACCTTTAGAATCTGGGTTTGAGTTTGATTGCTGACTGCGATTTTTCCGATAAGAGCCGGAACTGTAAGGGAAAGATCCAATTCATCCTTTACTTTTTCAAGGATGACGGGACTTTTGATGATCTCGCTGTATGTGTTTACTAGCTGCAGGTTGGTCTGGACTTCATTGTATTGAAGATTGGTTTGATCCGTCTTCTTCTGATTAACCAAGAGCTGAGTTGAAGCCTCATAAACCGGGGTAAGAACAAAATAACTAATGATGGCACTTACGATGACTGCGGCAAGGGTGATCAGCATGATCAAGCCCATCCTTTTGCGGATTACACCGAGCAGTTCTTTTATACTGATTGTCTCTTCCATTTCATCCTCCTGTGGGTAAAAAAACAAAATATCCTGAAGATTATAGCATATTAACTTGTCATATTTATGAAATTGCTGTGAAATACTCACATATTTTGTAGTAATATAGAAGTGTTGGTAAACTTGTGCAACTTATTTGATTTTAATACATTTTTCCAAAAACGGAATAGTTTTTGGTTTATTGGTAACAATTACTAGTATATACAGGAGGAATTATGGGTATTAGACGTTTTTTCATCACTCTTATTCTATTATTTACGGTCGCCGTGGTGTTCTATGGCAATATTCATTGGAACAATAAAATCAGTTCAGCGAATGAACGGAAAGCTGCTGCGCCTGCCGCTGCAGAGAAAGAAGAACGTGCTGCCTCTCCGCTCACCGCTTCCATCCCGGTGAAGGAAATCAGGAACATTTTTCAAAATGCCGAAAAGCAGAATAAGGATGTTAAGATCGTGTTTCTCGGATCTCAAGCACTGGGCTCGGGAGAAAACAGCTGGCCTGAACTTGCTGGCAGGGAGTTGAAGGAAAAGTTCACTAACGTTTCCTATAAAACACTCGCCTACCCGGACTTTACGTACAAACAATATCATGCATCGGACAAAGTGCAGGAGCTTATAGCGGAAAAAGCAGATATCGTCATTTTCGAGCCTTTTTCCCTAAACAATAATGGGGAGCTTTCGACAGAGACCGTATTTTCCGGAATCCAGAAAACGATAAAAACTGCAAAGGAAGCTAAAAAAAATACCCTGTTCATCCTGCAGCCGACCCATCCAATTCCAAATGCTACGATTTATCCTGACCAAGTTGACGAATTGAAGAGCTTCGCAAAGACAGAGGGTTATTTGTATCTAGATCACTGGACGAATTGGCCGGATTACGGAACTTCTGAAATCGATGACTATTTAACAGAAGACAATTCCGCACCGAGTGACAAGGGCCATAAAATCTGGGCAGATTCTGTGCTTTCTATGTTTATGAAGGATCCTGAGTGAAATCAGGATTCTTTTTTTGTGGAAAAGGGGCGGAGCTAATGTATCACAAGACTTTCTGCAGCCAGGTATAAACACCATGTATCTTTCTGGCCTAACCTGCTGCCTCTTACTCCGCTCCACCGCCTTATTGTATTGGTTCCTGCCAAGATTTCATATTTACTTTAAGAGAACATTCGGAATTTTCTCACTTTTTTAATCCGTTCTGGCTCTTCTTTATATACAGGTTCACCGCTGATCAGCTGTTCTGCATTCGATATCAGCATGTCCACGGTATCTTCATATAGGTTTCGCTTAATTTCCTTAAGGGCAGCCTGCATTTTAAAATTCTGCTTTACTGAATTATGGGCATTCGAGCCAAGAAACTGGGCCTGTCCGCTTCCGAGCAATTCATGGGTAAGCTTTTTGATTGTGCGGCCGAGTCTTCCGGCAGCACTTTCCGCATTTACCTGGGCATAAGCTCCCTTTTTGATCAGCTGATATAACACTTCCGGATTTTCGATGATCTCCAGATTCTGCTCAGGACTGGCGATGATGGGCGCAATTCCCTTCATCTGCAGATCATAGAAGAGCCGCTCTGTATACTTCGGCACATGATCCTTTGGAAACTGAATAAGCAGGGCCCCCATTTTATCATTCACCGTCAAGAGCTCTCCCCGTTCGAGCTCGTCGAGCAGTGTGCCGCTGATTCGGACTTCCTGTCCCGGCAGCACCTTCAGCGCAATTTTTTCATTTTTTAACATTTTGTTATAACTTCCGACTTTCCGAAGGATCACATCTCTCGAATTCTCATGTCCGCCATAAGGATAATGGGGGGTCGCCACGATTGTATGCAATCCTTCCTCCACCGCCGCTCTCGCCAAATCCAAGCTCTTATAATTATTCTCAGGGCCATCATCCATCCCAGGGAGTATATGGCAGTGAATATCTATCATAATCCTTCTCCTTTTTTATTTTCCCAAAATGTAATTTGATCTTATCAGCGAACACTTTATCAGTAAATAGACGTAAATTGTCTTATTTTAAGAAGTTTTGTCATTTTTAACTAGTTAACTATAAAATTTCACTTATTTTCCCCTTTCTCCTATCTAACCACCGCCTGTATTTTAAATTAAAAGAAAAACTTCATTATTTTTTGACATTATAACTAAGAAGTATTTCATTGATTTTTTCCAATTCTATAAGTCTATTGTTCTGTATATAGAACAATTTGTCAATAATTTTTTCCAGTTCTTTGAAGATCATTAATAATCTTTTAAAAAGGACAGATAGAAGCTATATTAAGATAGGAGAATAGGCTGAAACACGGCTTCCATCACTGTTGTATAACACTTTATTCAAGCTCATTTTTGGATATGAAGCGTGGAAATATCTGTTATAATTTGTACGATCTGTATCCTAACAGGGAGATTCCTAAAGGGCTTATATGTATATGTAAATAAAGAAGAGTAGTTGCTAAGCAGCGGGTTGAATAGAACCACCGCAGGCGAAGACGAGGAGGATCACTTATGCGCCCACGTGCGAATACATTAGGCTTAATCATAAAGTGTGGCCATCTTCTCCTGGAAGAACTTCATGGAATTCATTCCAAAGGAGAGGGCTATTTTTACCGGCCGATCGGGGGAACGATTGAACTCGGTGAAAGGTCGGATGAAGCGTTGAAGAGAGAATACCAGGAAGAATTGGGCGTGGAGATTGTCATAGAGCGCTATATTTGCTGCCTGGAAAATATCTTTAGAATCGGTGAGCAAATCGGACACGAAATTACTCAAATTTACTTCATCGGTTTTAAGGATGGAGAGCTATATAACCGACCTATATTTACAGTTACCGAGGGAGATAGAATTACCTGTGCTAAATGGGTTCATATAAATGAAATCCTTAATGGAAGTAAGATTGTTTATCCTAATGGGTTAAGTGATTTATTGAGGGAACATCTGTAATACCGGGGTACAATGTGCCAAAAAAATAGCAATCCGGATGGATTGCAAGGGCCTCATTTAACTCAATAACTAGTGATATTTTTGATGATGCATTTTCTCTATTTTATAATACCTTCTTGAACGAACTGATTTTAAGCTGAACAACAAAAAGAAGAACTATGGATGTTCCCACACACCAAAACCTAAAAAGCCCCCACACTCATCTCAGCAAACAATTCACCCCTATGGCTTTGTTTGTACTCCACGAATACGGGCGTCTTCTTTTCCAGTTCATGGTGCTGGAGATATTCGAGCAGTGACCAGTATCCGGCCTGCGATTTTTCTTCGAAGTCTCCTGTAATGCGGGTCATGATCATTCCGTTGACACAGAAGTAGCTTCTATATGTAATATCCTCTACCCTCATCGGCTTAACATGCAGGTCTTCTAAGGGAAAGAACAGTTCAGCCGTCATGACCTCAGCAGCGGGGTCACTGATGATCGAGAAAAACAGCTGGCCGGCGGGACTGTAGCCGTTCCGGATCAGGATGTCCCGAAAATCCTCGATGGCCAGGTTCATTTCTTCCGGATAAAAGCTATAAAGCTTGGAAGCTGTATTTTTGTAGGCAATTTGATGGTTTTCTAATATTGTCATGCAGCACCAGGCTCCTTGATGGGAACATACAGATCGATGATATATTCTCCGTATACATCCAGCAGCACACAATAGTAGTGATCCATAAGGGCAATGCCTTCTTCCGCTGCATAGTCCCGCACTCTTTGATAGGCCGCGTAAAAATCAGCAGCTGCGTCAGCCTGCCTCAGCACGAGGGCATCTTCGACCATAAAAGTTTCGAGAAATTCCACCGGTGACTGATCATTCATCTCTACCTCCGCATTGATCGGCAGATAATAGGTAAAATCCCCTGTAGAGTCGGCTGAATCTTCTGTGCTGCAGGAAAAAAACACAGGTCCTGCTTTGTAAATCTCTGTAGTGAGGGGCGCATCTTCCATGAAAAAAACGCCATCCTGCCAATCCGCCTTCGCCTGGCGTGTCCGGTATGTGAGCAGGTTATCAAAAACCAGCGACTTCCTTTCTATTTTCATATCCCGAACCTTCCTTTCATCTTTTTAGCTTCTATTTATCTGGATTTAATCTTTTTATTGTACAGACTGCCCCGGGTTTGTTTCTTTATTTGGGGTGGCAGCGTTTCTTTTTGATCCTCCGGCAGGTCACTTTCTGAATGCAGATAGCCATTTCTATCAAAGGTAAAGGCTTTGAAGCGGAACTTGCAATAGAGGATAACAATTTGTTCCGGCAGGACAAACAGTATGGTGTAAAAGACGGCAAAGCAAAGCACGATGATCATAAGCTGCTCCGCATCCGCTATGCCTGTATATCTGATACTATATTGAATGATATAAAACAGCCCCAGACTCCCTATTATTGCAGTAGGAATATAGGAAGAAGTCTCGAACTTCATGCGCATTCTTTCCTTTTTTCCTCCTGTTCGATAATGACCCCGCTGAAGAAGAATCCTGAATTTGATCACAGTGAATAGGAATAAAGCAGCTCCTATCAGCAGAGTGATCCATGTAAACGTTAAGAGGGACGAACTAGTGGTACCTTCTCCATTTCCGACTTCAAATAGTCCGCCAAGATAAACGCATAGGCCAAACACATTCTGTGAAACCAATATTAGGACAAGATACTGCAGATTCTCCCATTTTTTATAAACCGGGGGGATTGCAAAGATAAGGGACAGCAGGCAGAGAAGCGCTGTAATCGGTAAGTGAATCCTCTTGATTTGCTCGATTCCCGGGTAATTGGAATAAGTGGCTGCAACATAATAGATGCAGTAAAAAATCAGCGGCTGACAAAAAAGACTAAGAATTAATGCTCCCCCTAAGGAGGATGGACTTTGCCTGCCTGACTCGAGCGGCATTCTAAGTGTGGCAAAGTCTTGGTATTCCAGTTTCCTTATCCGCAATACCTCCTCTAACTTAGGATCCCCCCTCTTCAGATAGTAAGCCCCTGCACTTAAGCGCCATCCTGTCAATCCGCCTTCGCCTGGCGTGCGAGGTATGTCAGCAGGTTATCAAAAACCAGAGACTTTCTTTCTATTTTTCTTACCCCGAACTTTCCTTTTATCTATTTATCTAGATTTAATCTTTTTATTGTACAGACTGCCCCGGCTTTGTTTCTTCACTTTTGCTGGCAATTGATTTTTCGGCAGATCATCTTCTAATTGCAGCTCACTGCTTCCATCGAACGTAAAGGCTTTAAAACGATATTTGCAATAAAGGATAACAAGCTGTTCCGGCAGGACAAAGAGCATGGTGTAAAAAAGGCCAAAACAGAGCACGATTATAAAAAGCTGATCTGTATCTGCTATGCCTGAATATCTGATGCTATATTGAATGATATAGAACAGCCCCAGACCTAAGAGTATAGCAAAAGGAATATAGGAAGGAGTCTCAAATTTCATGCGCATTCTTTCCTTTTTTCCTCCTTTTCGATAATGGCCCCGCTGAAGAAGAATCCTGAACCGGATTACAGTAAATAGTAATAAAGCGGCTCCTATAAGTAAGGTGCTCCATGTAAACGTTAAGAGGGACGAACTTGTGGTTCCTTCTCCATTTCCAACTTCAAAAAGTCCGCCTAGATAAATGCATATGCCGAACATATTTTGCGAAACCAGTATGGTGATAAGGTATTGCATGTTCTCCCATTTTTTATAAACCAGTGGAATCGCAAAGATGAGGGACAGCAAACAGAGAAGCGCAGTAATCGGTAAATGGATCCTCATTATCTGTTTTACCCCTGGATAAATTGTAAATTCAGCAGCGATAGAATACACACAATAAAAAACTAAAGGCTGAAAGATGATACTCAGTAGTAATGCTCCCCCTAAGGAGGATGGACTTTGCCTGCCGGATTCAAGTGGCATTCTTAGTGTAGCAAAGTCGCTGTATTCAAGTTTTTTCACCCTTTACCTCACCCCCACTTGGCTTCATTAATGAAACCAGCTCTTTATTTTATCCATTCTGGATTTACCGGTATTTTTACTTTTCTTAGTCAGCCATGAGTTAACAAGGAGTCCTAAAGTTACCCCTACTGCAGTTCCAACACCAGGAATCGGAATAAACGCCGTTCCAAGAGCTGTCAGCCCCGTCTGAATGCCGCCGCTCACCGCTGTATCAATAGCCGTATCAAAACCTGCCCTTATTTTTGCTTCACTGCCTGAAAGCCCATCCTTCTTGGCTGTGTCGTAGTTATACTTATAGTTCAACACCGCTCCAATCGGTGCAAGCACTTTTCCGCCAATTTGCATCGGCCCCGCTTTTTTAAGGCCTTTCACATCAACTATATCCTTAAACGCTTTTCCTGCTCCTGTAAGGGTCGCTTTTCCTACCGTTTTTACCTTCTCCAGGTTTGTGGCCTTATTATTCCAATATTCGAGGGCCGGGGCATTCTTGAGTGCCTCCTTCCCGGCCTTTGACCACCCTGTATCCCCTGGCTTCTTGGTGTTATACTTCAGTACAGCCATCCTGGATGCAGCTATTTCCTTCTGCCTTACCGTCCATTTAGATGAATCCTTCGGAAGCCCCTTCATAAGCTCCTTATACGCAGGACTGCCAGGCTCCACTTTCACTCCAAGCTTCGACATAGCATCTTTAGTAACATTCATTCTATATTGAGTTTTCCCAGTCTTGCTATCTTTCACCTTCGTTATTTTAAGTCCCCCGGTTTGTCCGGCCGTGAACATCCTAAAACTGGCTATAGCTCCAGTAACTGCTGTATTAACTTTTTTGGCGGCTGCAGCCCGGTCTTTCATCGTCTTGCCTTCTGCCTCTTCTCCACCTTCCAACGCCGTTTTCAAAGGTGCTGTCGCGGCATAAGCTGCCCACACCTCAGCCGGAAAATCTGCGTCGGTTAATCCGTCCTTTACCAGTCCTTCCAAATCCTCCACCCACAGCGCTATTTTCTCTAAGCTTTCACCCGGAAGCTGCAGGGCAGCCTTCTGTCTGCTGTCAAACTCATTCAACAGCTGAAGGGTTTCATCCCGGCGGTCCTTGCCCTGCAGGATTCCCTGCTGTACTTCTCCGTCATTCAGCGGCGGCAGGGCTACAATGTCAGAGACCGTAGTCAGGGCGGCATTGGTCTCATCCGTCAGCTCTCCTGTTATCTGGCCAAACGTAGTCAGTCCCTGTTCCACCTCCCCTTCCAGAAATTCTTCATGTATGTATCCGGCTGTATTCGGTTCAAGAGTGCTGAGCGCCTGTTCCATGGAAGTCAGCGTGTCTGCAAATTGATCTTTAAAATTTCGAAAAAATGTAAGCAGGGGCAGGTGGCAGCTCCGGTAAAAAGCCCTGATTACCTCCCCTGCCTCCCCCTTGAAGGAGTCATCCAGGTCTGAAAAGCTTTTGACCGTTTTTTCAATGGCCTTCATTTCCTTTTCAAGCCTTTCAAGAAGGGTGAGGTTCCGTTCTATTCCTTCATGAAATGATTGAACCTCCAGGACTTTCACAAAATCACCTTCTCCCTGAAGGCTAGCATATTTTTCCCATAATTTTCATGCATACAAAGACCTCTTTTCTTTTGTTTTTTGGAAGCTGCTACCTCGCCGGGGCAGGCACTGCCCTGCTGATGGAGCCGGCAATCATTTCGTCTGTCTGTTTCATATGCTGTACAGATTTACGGGTTGTTTCTATATTTTTATTCAACACATTCTGATAGGCCGCGAGTACGGTTTCGAGCTTTTTCGAAAGCTCCGTAAGTTCCGTGACGGTGTCCAGTTTATTGCCGGTGATAGGAGGAACTGAGCTGGGATCCAGGCTCTCGCTGGCATTTTTCATTTCTCCGAGATTCTTCTCGACTTCTGGGAACACGACTTTTATTTCAGCTGGCATACAGAATGCCCCCTTTCCTACTTCATTTTAGAAGAGGCTGCTCTCTCTGCTGCTTCAGCTGCCTCAAGCGCTGCAATGGTACTTCTAATAGATGCAATCTCCGCCTCAAGCTCCGCTATTTTCGCTGCGATTGCGGAAAAGATCCTGGGAAACTGGGTTCCGATTATATCAAGATACGGATCTCTAATTTTAGTAGAACGGATGACATCGAACTCGTCGCCGTGCTTTCCAAACCAGGTTCTCGGTGACAATTCCGGCTTCATGCTTTTAGGCTCATTCGACTGGAATTCATGCAGATTATTTTGCAGCGAGGAATTCAGCGATTGGAGCCTTATGATGTCATTCTGTTTTTTTGACAGCAAGGCATAATAATATTCCAGCAAGGATTTTACCCTCCTCTTAGGCAGAAGGAAAAAACATGGAAGTTAAAGACTGCACCTAGATATTTATATATTCTTACATTCATACAATATTTTACCAATTTATACCCTTGCGAAAATGAATAGAAACTACTATTTTATCCATTTTACCTGAGTCTAAAGGATTACTTATTTAGTAAAAAATAACTATGACATAAGAAAGGACGCCTCCAGTTAGGAGACGCCCAATTTAATTATTCTTCTTATTTAATTAACGCATTCAGCGCATTCCTAGTCAGTGCCTGCACACCATTATGAGTTTTGACTTCACTTTCTTTCCCATACGAATCGAGCTGCCAGTTCCAATAGAACGTTCCTACCGCAAAAACGCGGCCGCCCTCCGGCTTTTTGAACCAGATGAGGTTTGAGTTCCGAAGCTCTGAGGTTCCCTTGAACGCCATCCGCTTTTCGCCGATCACCTCGACTCCCTTAGGAGTTGCGAAGCCGTGCCCTCTGATTCCGTCCACTTCCCCTCCGATAATTTTCGGAATGACGGATCCTTTTTTCAGCCCGGTTCCTTTTAAAAGGGGGTGATCAGCAACGATCGGCAGGTCATTATAGACTTTAGCCGGAACGCCGGTGAACATGGTTCCGAATATTTTATTCTCCGGAAGCTTGATAGTACTGCTCCGAAATTCGCCCTTCAGGTCCATAAGATAAGGCGCGTCCTTCCGGTAGCTTACTTCCCGGTAGCCGGTGTTGGCGCTGAGGAGCGCGATTCCTCTCGTGCGGCCGAATTTCTCGATGTTTGACCACATATTCCGGGTCCAGTATTCATTGTGCCCCGGAATCACGAGTGCCCTAATACTGCTTTTCGCAAGCAGTCCGTTGTGAACGTCCCGGTCGGAGAAATAGGTAACCGTATAATTCTGCCGCTCAATCCAGCGGATGAACTGGTACTCCGAACGGAAGAACTGCCCTGCTCCGCCTGCTTCAAAGCTCGGCCTGTTGAAGGAGACCGTGCCGGCCTTCTCACCGTTTGCGCTGTTAAAGTTATAGAGACTCTTCCCGCCCCATGCATTGTAGGCCTGATAAGTATTCGTCGCAATCATCACGCCAAGCTGAGCCTTTGGCGCATGATCCCTGACCACAAACGTGATATGACTCTGCCGCCTGTCGGTATCCGTCAGCTTCGCGATATACACACCCGACTTCCAGGAAAGCGGCACTTTATAGTAAGCAGAAGGCTTCCAGCCCGCCGAGCGGACCTCTCCCCGCGGCTGCTTATTCGCCGATACTCCGTAAGACTGATTCATGCTTCCAAGATACGCCGCACCCTTCCCGCTGTTATAGCCCATCCGGTAAAAATCAATATGATACGGCTTATCATTATGAATATAAAACGTAATCGCCTGCCCCTTCTCATACGACTGGGTATTCGTATACCCCTGCAGTGCCCTGCCCGCAGGCTTCGTAATCTCCCAGCCGCCGCTATGCGCCTCTGCATTGGAATGAAGAGCCAGAAAACTGATCACCAATATAAAAAAACAAACGAATTTCCTCAATTGTACTATCCCCTTGATGTTTGATATCAGATATATCGTCACCAAAAAGGGATTATTTAACCATAAATCAATGTGTGAATAATCAGGAGATTGGGCCCTGTTAAATTTGGTCGAATCCTGCCGATAATAAAAGAGATTATACATATTAGGAGGACTCATGGCTAAATTTCTCACACCCGAAGAAATGTACCAAAGGAAAGCGCTTAAACGCAAGCTCACCCTGACGCTCAGTGTACTGATCGTCCTCGGGCTCATCGCGCTTGTTCCGGTATTGATTTATAGCATGTAAGTTGGCGGGGCCTGTTCATTGGGCCCTGTTTGCGTTTGTGGGCACGGTGGCGGGAAGCGAGCAGAATGACGAGTACAGCCGGCTCCGCAAGTAACCCCCCATAAGCAGCCCCTCCGCACTGCCTCCAGCATGCCATTTTGCCGCTTCAGCATCACGATTCACCACTTCGGCCTTCAAATCTATTAAAAATGTGCTGCATTTAAACCGAAATAAGCCGGCAAAAGCGTTCTTCTTACATCTTGCGAATTGCGTGGGTAAGAGACACATGTAACGAAAAGCCAGCCACCTCTCCTGCGGCTCAGCATGCCTTTTCCCTCCTGAAACTGCTTCCCGCTTATAGATGGCTCTTCATTACATATTGGTTAAAGCTGTAACCGGGAAGTGTGCAACCGGCTCCGCAAGTAAATGCCCGGTTTTCGCAAGTAAATCCCTATATCCACAAGTAAAACTGTGACTTCCGCAAGTAAAGTATTGAGTTTTGCAAGTAACCGGTTAATATCCGCAAGTAACACTCCATAAGCAGCCCTCCGCCCCGCCTACAGCAGGCAAAATCGCCGCTCATGCATCAGATTCATCCCTTCTGCCTTCAAATCTATCAAAAAAACGCTGAATTAAACTAAAAAAAACCGGCCAAGCGTTCTGCCAATTGCGTAGTAAGAGACATATGTAACGAAAAGCCAGCCACCCCTTCTGCGATCCAGTCTATTATCTAGACAATTAGACTTAGGCCCTTTGTATCAATTATGAGATTTTTCCTGATATTGCTTGCTTAAAACTGGATAAAGTTACTACACTCAAAGTATTACATTATTTTACAAAAAATACTCTTATGTTCCTAGAAAGCGAGGTTGAATGCGATGGATTATGATGCGAGGATTGCTGCCCTGTCTTCCGTGATTGGGTCTTTTTCGGGTGCGCCGCGGGTGGATCTTGTCTGCCCGCCCCCTGCCCCGTCCGATGCGTGGGACAACAGTAAGGCCAAACAGGCGGAGGAGGATTGGAACCAGCGGATGGATGCTTTTCTGGCTGAAGCCGACGTGCTGCTCACAAGCTGCATCTCTGCCCTGCAGAGCCAGCTTGCCTATGTAATTCAGCTGAAGGAGCAGGAATTGCGGATGCACCTCCATAATATGGTCGGTCTTAAGCCCGAGGAGCGTGCCGAATATATCAACACCGTCCATATGGATCCGAGTGTGCGGAAATTGCTTCATTAACCGGAAGGAGGAAGATGCATGATCATCAATGAAGGCGGAAGCGGCGTTCATATTTCTTATGACTCTGAAACTACTACTGAAGGTGCCAGGGATTTGCTGAAGAAGCTGAATTCTTTTAGGGCATCAAACGAACGGGTGCGAGACAAATTTAAAGATGTTCTCGGGGAGCTTGAGGGCGAAGCCATAAAAAACTATGAGGAATCCGTGAATGAATACACCCTGGCCTCGATGACCGCCGAGGCCTATCTCGACATTTTTCTAAGAATGATTGAACTGACCGACACCTCCATAGAGGCAGCCGAGGTAAAAAGCAAAGCCATGTTTGATGATATCGAAGTGTAAGGAGGACTAGCGATGGCAACCAAAATCAAAATCACACCTGAACGGCTCGAGGAGCTCTATGAAACCCTCTACAGTGAAGCCGAGCATACCAAAAGCATGACCGCTTCACTGCAGACCTTTCAAAAAATACTCGAAGACCAGGGGCTCGACAGCAGCAGCCTCGCCTTGATCCACACCTACTGCGGCTCCCTCATCAACATGATGGAGCTGCTCCAGGAAAGCCAGCTTGTACTACAGAACAATGCCTCTGAGATTGCCAAGGAATTCACCCAGACTGATGTGACTCTCGCTGATAGTTATGGAGGCATTCCGTCATCACCGTCCTATGGCCAATACCAGGAAGAAAAGTTTAGACAAAAACACAATCTGCAATATTAGGAATAATGAACCGGGAGTGATTCAGTGAGTATTTTAACCGTCAAAACCGATCCGATCACCCAGCACCTGCAGAAGGACTACGACCGATACTGCGAGCAGGAAGAGACGCTTAGCGCACAGCTGAAAATTGCCGAAAGTGCCCCCTCCATTCTTGCAGGAGAAGACTATGCAGCGGTACAATCAGAGATAACAGCACTTAAAGAAAAAGCCGAGAAATACATTAACACCATCATGCCGCAGCTCCACAGCCTGCCCGTCAACAACAAGCCGATGGACCCCTACAAGGAGGCCGTCTCCAAAGTCCAGGCATTCATCGCCCAGCACGAACTGCCCGCCTTCATCAATAACATGCGTGAAGTCCAGCAGGTCAGCCGCGAAGACGTTAAGCCGGTCACAAAGGATGTGGTACTCGATACCATCGGCGAAATATCCGGACTCTACGACCTCTACCGGGTCGCCACTGCAAAAGACCCGGACGGCCGGGAACTCAGCTTCACCGAATGGCTCGAAGCCGCCGGCTGGACCATCATCAGCTTCACCCCCGGCCGTTTCCTCAAGCTCGGGAAAGTCACCAAAGTCGGGCGGGCCGCCCACCTCCTCAAGCAAACAGAGAACGCCGAGAACAGCCTGTCTGTCCTTGCCTCCCTCTCCATGCAGTTTGGGAAGATTAAAAAGAAGAGCGCTGAAGAAATCCTGAAGGCACAGGAAGAGTTGAACCGGCTGCTTGGCGGGAATGGGTTTGCGCTTGCTACGGGGAATAGGTCTTTGGATGATTTTTATTTGCGGGCGGAGAAGATTGGGGATGTTAAAAAGGGTACTAATGAAGTTTCTAATAATAGTGAAAATTTAAGTAGAATAGAATACTTGCGTAATAAACATGGTCGATTTACTTCGCAAGAACTAAATTATAGAATTAATTTACGTGGTGCAGTAGCAACAGAGGTTGAAAGACTAAATACATTAGGGTTAACTAAAAACGAATTGGGTCCAGCGGTTGCCGGGACATTTGATAAAACAACTGGAAAATACTATTTTGGAATTAATAATACTGATGGTGATATACCAGTTACATTACACCCAATTATTAGAGACAGGATATATAATATGCCTAGTAGTGTTAGAGATGGTTATAAATTTACCTATGGAGCAGGTTCTCATGCAGAGGTATACTCTTTGAATCAGGCATTACTAGCGAATCCACACGCACAGCCAACAGACTTTATTACCCACGTTGTAAGGTCTGGTAAGAAATTGAAACCAGCTGGTATGATGATGCCAACATGTCCACATTGTAATTTTATTACAAAGGGATTTGAATTTAGTTCAGAGGTGAAAAAGGTTGGAAAATAAGGTGGATGTATTAAGTAAAGAATATGTATTAGAATATGGTATAGATTTTGATGAGGAACTGTGGTTTACCTCTTACAGTGATGAAGTGCTGGACAGCCCGGAAGATGAGGGTGGAAAACCTTTTACTGGTTTAGCCTATGAATTATATGACAATGGGAATTTAGCGTATTACTGTTATTATAAAAATGGTTTTAAAGAAGGTAACTATGTTAAATTCCATCATAATGGAAATATAAAGTCTACAGATTATATGATAAGAGGACAAACAAGAGGTACGAGGAAAATTTGGTATGAAAGTGAAGAGCTTAAATTTGATGGAGAGTTTAGGTTTGGCGTTTGTTTGAAGTATATTGAATGGGATAAACAAGGGAATGTAATTAGCCAAAAAGCTGCTCCGACAAAAGAGGAATTTGAGCTAATTACCAGGTTATCTAATCGTGATGATAATGGATAATCTTAATGAAAAGAAATTAATACAGGAGTTTTCAAAAGTCCAAAATGAATTATTACCTAGAATTAAATTGGAAAATAATTTTCAAATAGAAGAGATACAATTTATCGCAGGGGTAGATTTAGCTTATTGGGATGCAGATAACAAATCTTATGGCACATGCTGTATTGTAATTATTGATTATGTTACAAAGGAAATTGTTGAAAAAGTTTACAGTCATGGAGAGATATCAATTCCTTATATCCCAGGTTTTCTTGCATTTAGAGAGTTACCTTTAGTAACAGAGGCAGTTAAAAAGCTAACGAAACAACCAGATATCTATATATTTGATGGCAATGGATATTTACATTATCGTCATATGGGGATTGCTACCCATGCTTCCTTTCTTCTAAATAAACCAACCATTGGTGTAGCAAAAAGTTATCTTAAAATTCAAAAAGTGGATTTTATTATGCCAGAGAATTTTTTGGGCGCTTACACTGATATTGTAATAAATAATGAAGTTTATGGTCGAACTTTAAGAACGACAAAAAACGTTAAACCTATTTTTGTATCTTGTGGGAACTGGATTGATTTAGATACAAGTACTGAAGTTGTTTTGAACTGTATTAATAATGATAGTCGCTTACCTATTCCTGTTAGATTAGCAGATCTAGAGACACATAAGATGAGGAAGAGGTTAATAAAAGGATAAAATAGTCTATTCTATTTTTACAAAAAAACAAAAGTAGGCAAAAATGTATTTACACAAATTCGTGAGACTTAACATAGAATTTGCCATTGTGTACAAAAGGTTTCTTATTTTCAATATAAAACTTCCAAATTTATGCTACTTAAAACAAATCAACTGAAAGCACTTGATTGTCGATTAAAGACAAAGAGTGCTTTTTTTATATCAACAATGCTATCTTACTAGAAGAGCACTCGCCTTTGTTGATACAATAAGATACGAGTATAGAGTAGTCTAAGATAGCTATGCGATTAATGACAACTTCCTGCCAGCGCTACTTCTAACAGCCCCATCAATTGTTTAATATAGTCCATTCCCCGCCTACCCCAAATCATCTCCCACAAATTTTCTAGCATTTCCCCCCCATTATTCTTACAATAGACATAAGATGACATTTTACAACCACTACAGGGGGTACTGGCATGTTTGGAATCCGGGAGTTTCTGCTGAATATGTTGTTTATTATATTGGGCATTTTTGCGTATCAGATTTTCTGGGCGGACCGGATTAAGCAGCTGGAGGTCCGGACGATGAGACGGAATAAGGTCATTGTCTTCGTTTTATCGGTGATTTCGATTTCGCTTTGCATTTACTTCCCTGTTTCGTATACGGACGGATTCCGGTATGATCTTCGACATATTCCCCTTTTGATCGGCATCCTGTATGGCGGCAATGTTGTGGGCGTTTTCCTGCTCGTGTTTATCATTCTGTTCCGTCTGCTCCTTGGCGGCGGAGGCGTGGAGAATACAGCGGTCGTGTTTTCCCTATTTACGTTGATTGTTATGCTTGTGCGGCCACTTTATCATAGACTGGTGCTTCAACAAAAATTATGGTTATCCGCCGTCCTCATCTTTTCCTTTTGTCTGGTTCCACTCTGGCTGATTGAGTTCCTGGTGGCAGATCCTTTTTTAGAGGATGTCAGTATTTATTTTCCGCTCATCTTTACTCTTGTTTCCATTTTTACCGTCTCCATTGCCATCTATTTAATTGAACGCTCTATCGAAACGGTGCAGCTGCGCGTGGATATTGAGCAGGCGGAGAAAATGAATATGCTCGGCCAGCTGACGGCGTCCATCGCGCATGAAATTCGCAATCCGATGACAGCGAGCCGGGGCTTTATGCAGCTGTTGAAGGAAAGGGCCGAGGACGAGGCGGACCGGAAGTATGCGGAAATCGCCATCTCGGAGATAGACCGCGCCCAGGAGACGATCTCCGAATACCTGAGCTTTGCGAAACCCGAGATGGAGGAAACCGAGACGATCGACTTATCGCTGCATATGAAATCCGTGATCTCCATCATATCCGGCTATGCGGCTGTCAATAATGTCGATATCACCTGCAGCCTCGAAAAAGCAATCATTCATGTGAACCCGGGCAAGCTGACTCAGTGCCTGGTGAATATCATCAAAAATGCGGTAGAAGCCTGTGAAGAAAGCGGGCAGATCCATATCTCCACCTCCACCGAAGGAGACAGAGCCATCATCAGCATCTGTGACAATGGAGCCGGCATGGATGAAGACCAGCTCAAGCGGCTCGGCACGCCTTATTACTCCACAAAGGAAAAAGGCACCGGCCTCGGCCTGATGGTCTGCTACCGCATCATCAACATGATGCGCGGCCGGATCCAGGCAGAAAGCACGAAAGGCAAGGGCACTTGTTTCACCATTTTCCTGCCTGCCAGCCTATAAAAAGACCAATCCCTCATAGAAAGTTGGATTGGTCTTTATTGCGGTTAGACCCTTTTTAATACCGGCCACAAAAAGAAGGGATCTCCCCTTCTCCTTCAATCTGCTTTATAAAATAATTTATCAAATTATCCAATGTATGTTTGCTTGTTGTCAGCTTCTCTTAATTGAAACTCCACCTCAATTGGAACTTCAGTGGTTTATTGCAACGTCCCAGCATGATCGAAAAAAACAGCCCTTTATGCGAGCTCATTTATATAGGTATTTCCCCGTCAAATTCCCACAGCCCAAGCTGGCCTTTCGCGGGGATATATTCATCCAGCATCTTCATACCTTCGACCACCCACACATAGGCTCCTGCCTCATAATTTCCGAGCAGATAATCATTGCCTGAAACCGTCCGGCCATCTTCCAATTCAGCCCATGTATCATGGTCTTCAACCACCCTCAGGCAGTTTTTTAGCGTACAGACTCCGATGATTACTCCAGTCGGGAGATTGCCAGCTGTAAGGCCATGCTGATCCAGCAGCACCTGGGCATAGCTGACAGCAGCCTTATCTATTTTTTTGCTCGTATGAATGGCCATAGGACCGCGATAATGAGTTCGCCAGGTCCGCGTTTCATATTGGGACTCGCCTAGAACGAATAGACTTGCCCAGGGCTGGATCATGGATAGGACTTTCATTTATCAAAGCCTCCAAGCTGAGGATAGTTAGTTAATTATAGAGTACCCTTAAATACGATTAATATTTTTTTACTTAAGGCTCCGTTAAAATTAATGTTGATATGTATAGAAAAAAAACAGAACTTCCATAAACCGGAAGTTCTGTTTGGTTTCATTGTATTTTGACCTAATCCTCGTCCTTTGCTGATTGCGAAAACAGCCTTTCCATTTTATCGCTCGCACGCATAGTTGTCTTTATCACGGTCATGCTTGGAGGCGTACGCCGGATGCCCAGCCGGCACTCCGTTCGGGTACACCTTGCGCAGCTCTGTACAGTTCTGGTAATATTCCGATCCGCTTGCCGGAGCTGGCGTTGCCGCTGGTGCCGGCTTTGGCGCCGGTGCAGGTGCAGGGCTAGCGGCCGGCTTCCTGGCAGGTGCAGGGTTGGAACGGCTCACAGCCGTCTTCGCGTCCAGATCCCCTTTTGTGGTCCCATCGCTTCCATAGGCCCACAAGCCGGAGCCTGAAGAACGTGCTTCCCTTGCAAACTTCGCGAACAAATCGCTGTATTTCACATCCGGCGCATACGTCGACGGCTCGGCATAGCCTTTTAAGACCAGGTCGGCATTGAACATCTTCGCCCGGATCTCCTTCTCACTGCGATCATCTGTCGGAATGGCGAGCCAGATGACCCGGAGAAGACGGCTGTAGCGGTCTGTTTCAGAAACATCCTTTTGCAGCCATACTTTTTTTCCATTCAGCTTGGAAGCAGTATAGTTGCTCGCTTCCTTGCCGTACTTTTCCGTCCTGGTGGTAGATTCCGGCGTGTTGACGCCGATAAAGCGGACTTTGCGGCCGTCAGAGGTTTCAATTGTATCACCATCCACGACCCGGCCAACCGTGACAAGTTCAAGGCCGAAGCGCTCTGCCAGCTGCTCCTGCTGCTGCTGTTTCTTAGCGGCAGCTGCCTGTTTGGCTTTTAATTCATCCTGCTTTTTCTTGGCTGCGGCAGCCTGAGCCGCGGCTATTTTCTTTTTCTCAGCCTCTGCCTTGGCTGCAGCCTGCTTTTTTTTGTCAGCCTTAGCTTTTGCTTCTGCGGCTTTCTTTTTCTCTGCTTCCGCTTTCTTTTTCTCTGCTTCCGCCTTCTCTTTTTTCTCGGCCGCTTTCTGATCATCCTTTACATCTGCAACCTTAGTCTTGCTCGCTTCCTTGACCGTTTCCTTTGGTTCTTCAAGATAGACAGTTCCAAGCACCAGGGTCAGCAGGACACCCGCGCCCATCACCCACCTGCCCATCCGGTATTGCCGTGCCAGAAGCAGACCGGCGATGAACAGCAGCAGTCCGATTGCAGCAATCGGCGTTGCAATCACAAGGCTCAGCAGTACTAGTAAAATGATCACAAGCAGTATATTCTTTACGATTCTCAAAAATAGTCCCCCCATTTTCTATGTATATATGCCTAAATTATTATAACGGGAAAATATAGGGATTTGGGTATTTAATGTAAACTTTTTACTTGGTAAAATATTCAATAAAATAAAAAGCACCGCTGTGTGAGCGGTGCTTCCATTCCCTATTAAGCTGCTTTACTTAGTTCAGCAGGCGCATCACTGGTCACATAAGTGCCAGCAATCAAGTCATGCAGCGCCCGTTTGTCCTTGCGCATTCCCACCATGAAGGCGCTGACGATAAGAGCAATTCCGATGGTAAGGCCATAGATGAGACCGCCAACCAAATTGCGCATCAGCATCGTCCCGATGCCGACCTTCCCACCGTTCACCTTGGCAATCCTGATACCCATTATCTTTTTACCGACCGTATACCCATACCAAACAGTCGGTATAATCAAAGAATAAACGGCACCTGCTCCTGAAGAAATCGGACTTTGGTCACTATTCGGAAAGAGGAAATAATCCAGAATAGCCAACGGAACACCGATAATCACCATATCCAACAATTGAGCTCCAAGCCTTTTCCAAAAACCTACTGCATTTGACACCGTTCATTCCTCCTCTGGAAGTTTTAATTATGGAAAATAAATCCACATAAATCTTACCCTGCTTCGCTATTCCTCGTCAATTTTCACTATAAAACAGAGTAATAAATAGTAGGATTTACCTAGTTAGAGTAGATTAAAAGCCTATCTGTCAGCTAGTGGATTTCTTTCCGTTATTAGGCGAAGCTGACACAAGATGAATGTAATTTTTATGTTGTTAGCAGGTGTCACAGTTGATAAAATTTCCTTAATAACTCATCTTTGTTGATGTTCCTGCTCTCTGTTATTAATTGACTAAAAGAGGTGCTGAAAACTTGATTAAAAAAGAACGAGACGAATCCATCATGATTCAAAAGCTGAAGGCACTAAATATGCGGCTTGCCCCGGGTCACCCCGCCAAGCCGCAGGTCGAGGAGCAGCTGGGAAAGAGTTTGGCCGGCTTTCGGGGCGAGAAGTCCATCGACTACTATCTCACCTTCCTGCCTCCGTACCAATTTTTCATCCTTCACGACCTCCGCCTCCCCCATACAGATCCTTACTACTTTCAAATCGACACCCTCCTCCTCTCCCCACGGCTGATCGTCATCATCGAGATGAAAAATATAATCGGAGAATTGTATTTTGATGATGAAGGCCGGCAGCTGATACGGACGCTCGATGGCAAAACCACCGCATTCAATGATCCCCGCCTGCAGGCCGGCCGGCACCGGCGCCAGCTCGAAGCCCTGCTGCGAGCAAACCGTTTCCCCGATATCCCCATCTATCCCCTCGTCCTCATCAGCAACCCAGCCGCCATCATCAAAGGCTCCAACAGACGCTCCATTGAAGACGTCCTCCACCTCAATGCCTTCCCTGACAAATTCGACATGCTCTGCCGCCGATTCACCGAGGAAAAGGTGAATCCAAAAGAACTGAACAAACTATCCCGCATGCTGATCAAGCAGCATTCCCTCCTCGATCCCAACGTTCTCTCCAAATTCGGTTTGGCCACAGGAGACATCCTTCCCGGGGTGCAGTGCACCGGCTGCCGCACACTCACCATGCAAAGACTCCGCGGCACCTGGTGCTGCCGAACCTGCGGTGCTGCATCCAAAGACGCGCATCTTGCCGCCCTGAAGGATTATGCCCTTCTTCTTGGTCCGAGCATCAGTAACCAGGAATTTAGGCGCTTTCTTAAGATTTCCTCAATGTCTGTTGCGACCAAAATCCTGGGCGCCATGGATTTAAAAAGTACCGGGACGTTCAGAGACAGGCGGTATGTCCTTAGCGAGCGGGGGAAATAGGTGCAGGAGCGGAGTTTAACGATGAAGGCGGGCGGTGGTTCTCGTCAAGAACGCGGTTGGCGAGTAAACCCTCGTAATCGGCGAGTAAATCTCGAGTTCGGCGAGTAAAATCCGATTTCCGCGAGTAAAGTTCCCTGTTCGGCGAGTAAAAAACGTTTTCGGCTAGTAAACTATGGAAATCGGCGAGTAACGGCGCCCAGAGACCCATTTTCAGGTCCCCCACAGCACCAGCAAAGTGGCTTTTCATTAAAATCGCTTAAAAACGGTCTGATTTCGCACAAAAAGTGCTTCCAAAACCCATTCGACTTGCTATGGCGCCGTCTCATCGAGGTAAAGGTGAATCAAAAGATCTCAGCAAACTACCCCGCATGCTGAGTGAGCGGGGAAAACAGGCGGCGGGCGATTTTGGATCTAGTCCCGGCGCAGATACACGTGCCGCAAGTAAACCATCAATCCCCGCAAGTAAATCTACTGTTTCCGCAAGTAAAATCCGATTTCCGCAAGTAAAGTCACCCGTTTCGCAAGTAAATTCAGATTTGCGCAAGTAAACAATGGAAATCGGCGAGTAACGGCGCCCAGAGACCCATTTTCAGGTCCCCCACAGCACCAACAAAGTGGCCTTTCATTAAAATCGCTTAAAAACGGTCTGATTTCGCACAAAAAGTGCTTCCAAAACCCATTCGACCTGCTCTGCCGCCGTCTCATCGATGGAAAGGTGAATCAAAAGATCTCACCAAACTACCCCGCATGCTGAGTGAGCGGAGAAAACAGGCGGCGGGCGGTATCAATCTAGTTCCCAGGCGCAAGTAAACTATGAAAATCCGGAAGCTACTGCGCCCAGAGGCCTATTCGCTTGCCCCCCGCCACACCAACAAAGTGGCCTTTCATTAAGTCCTCCCCAAAACTGCAAAATTCCATCCAAAAACACCACGAAAAAAGCACCTATCCCCCGATAAGTGCTTTCAACCTTTCCCTATTCAATTCAGCTTAAGATCGTTCATCAAGTCACAAAATAAAGCCATCCTTTTCTCGGCAGCGAGTGGCAGCTGCTCGTTGCGAAAGGAGGTGTTTTGGATTAAGTGAAAGAATGTCAGGCAGAATTCTAAGTGTTGAGTGATGAAGCTGGATGATATGTCTATGATGGTTAAGAGTTTTACTATGATGCGGGGTTGATTCAGCTCTTGGGAGTGGTCGGTGACGAAGGTGAAGAGCTCTCTTTGTTCTGCTTCATCTTCCAGGACGGCCCTGAAGAGTCTGTTTGTTTCCTGAATTGCTTTGTTTACTTGTGACACTTTATTTCCTCCTGCAGTTTCTATCCCTATGATAGTGAGTATTTCCAGCGGCTAGGATATGGCTACATTTTACATATTTTATTATAACAGTAAAAATTTTGAAATTAAACAACTTACTCATTCACACGAAAAAGAGTGCAGCCCTGGGGCTGCACTCTCAATAATCAGCTGGCGCTCCAAATCGCGTCTGCCCATTCCGGATGATCGATGAATGGGTTGCGGTTGTGCTGCCATTTTTCAAATATTACGTTGTTGCGATGGCGTTCGAATTCGTCGACTGGATCCTGCTCGTTCCACTGCAGCAGGGTCGACAGCTTGCCATGGAGCGGTTTTGGCGAGTTGTTCACGGTATTCGCGAGTTCAAGATCGATCTCGCCGTCTCCTTCATAGCGTACTGCCATGTAAAACAGCATTCTGGCAATGTCGCCTTTGACCCGGTTTGGCGGCTCCCATGAATCGGAATCATAATAGCACTGTGTGCATTCGGAATGCTGTTTGCCGCCGTTATCGAAGTCCAGGTTGCCTCTTGTGCTGTTGACCGAGGCATCGGTCGGGCGCAGGTGATGGAGATCGGTGCCCGGGCCGACGGTGGTGCCAAAGTCGCCATGTGACTTGGCCCACACATGCTCGCGGTTCCAGTCATCCGCACCTGACCCAAAGGCCGATTTCGCCTGAGAACGTCCGGTATATAACAAAATGACATTATTCGGGTTATTCGGATCTTCATCTGTATCTTTGATGGCTTCGGTAATCTGTGAGTACGTAAGCTTTGTCTGCGGCTTAATGATGCTGTGGAGCGCAGCCTTCAGGGCCGCGCCTGTCTTGCCCTCGGCATTCTGATAATAGCCGCCCGCCTCTCCAGCCTTCACCACAGTAAGCGTGAACTCACCCTTCGCCTCTGCCTTGCCGTCGCTCGCTGTTACCGTCACCCGGACGGTTCCTTCCTGTCCGGTCGGAAGTGTGAGCACTGCACCGCTCAAGTTTCCGGCTGTGCTGGTAAACGTAAGCTGGTCTCCGTCCGCATCCTGGAAATGCTTTTTCAAATCAATGACCGCTGACTCCCCGAGCCCGGCTGTCTTATCTGCAAAAGGGACGCCGAGTACGGGCGCTGTATTTTTCTTAGGAAGAAGCGGAGACACTACTTCATCTCCGTTTTTGTTGTAAAAAGTGATGCCTGTAATGTCAGAGCCTTTTTCAATCTTCCACGATTGAATGTTCTCCGCACCCCAGATTTCGGTGATCTTGCTGCTGTCGATTACCACTTCCTTCACTTCAGCGCTGCTGAAATTGAAGGCGGCTTCCTTGCCGGTCGGATCCAGCACAACAACCGTATTCTTCAGGCCTTCCCCATCAAGTGTGGTAGTTTTCTTCAGATGCAAACCATTTGTAACCATAGACGCTGCATCAAGGGAAATCCAGGAATCCTGCGCCGCAACCGTCCACTGCTTGGCCACAAAGCGCTTCAGGTCCAGACGCTTCCCGTCCTTAGCCGGCGGCAGCTTTTCTTCACCTGCTGGGGTGGTCTGAATGATAACCGGATCATGGTCGCTCGCACGGCCGTGTTCCTCCATAAAGCCGGAGTTGATATGGACGATATCTACTTTCGTTGCTGGGGCAATATTGTTGGATACAAGAATATGATCCAGCACCTGGGCATTGCCCTGATAGGAGTATGAGTAACGGTCCTCGGCCGGCACTTTCTCGATCATATTGGTCAGCTCATTGCCCTTCAGCGTTTTCAGCGGGTTGGAGAATTCAAAATCGTTGAAGTCCCCAAGCAGGATAAGGTTCGCATCCGGATCCTTCGATTTCACATCTTTAACGAACCCGTTCACGATGCCTGCGATCTTCATCCGCTGCACCTCACTGCCGAGTACAGGAGGTTGCACTTTACCAAACAGCGGAGTGTCCCCGCCCTTGGAGTTGAAATGGTTGGCAACCACAATCACGCTTCGACCCTTGAAGCTGAATTGTGCGGCCAGCGGCTTGCGACTTGACTGGAATGCCGGGTTCGTTGGATCAATGCGGCCCGGATTCAGTGTCAGCTTATGATTTTCAAAGCCGACAGCCTCTGTCGCAGTTCCCTTTGTGCCCGGAGCGAGCGTCACCCGGTCTGCTTTATAAAGGAAGCCAACACGGATGTTTCCTCCTGGGGCACCGCCGTCCTTATTATTTTCAGGAGCGATATCGGTATAGCTGTACGCTGCCCCGCCAAGCTCCTTGATTTTGTTGATCAATGTAGCAAAGCTTTCGCCAGCGTCTGTATTGCCGCTGTTCGTCTCTCCATCATTATCCTGCATTTCGGTCAGGCCGATGATGTCGGGCTGATTCAAATTGGATACAATCGCCTGCGCAAGCTTCGTTACCTTCGCGTCCGCATCCTGGGCTGAAAAGTTTTCTACATTATAAGAAGCAACAGTCAGCTTCTTATTGTCCGCACTGATGGACGTTGTTTCACGCTCGTTTCCGCCTTCGACAAACTGCGGAAGCTCTGCCTTGTCACTCAGGACTTTATAGGCGCTGAATCCGTAGCTGACTACGCCCCCAATGGAACCTTTGAAACGGTCGCCCATCTTGGCCACAAATTTCTCGTCATTAATATCGATTGTGATTCGCTCTGGATTATAATCCATCTCTGTAATGCGAAGGCCTCCGCCGCTCGTGTTCGTTTCCATATTGCCGGGAATCACCACAAGCTCTCCATACCGCTGAGGCGCTACAATCTTCGCATCATCGACTTCCACAAGCATGCCTTCCAGGCTTTCATAAAAATCAATGCCGTCTTCAACAGGATCAAATTCTTTCAAGCCGTCATTATCAATCACTTCTGTTGGAAGTGTCCGGTCAACGCCTAGCTTGACCGCTTTCGGCAAGGCTTGTCCGCTTCCTGTTTTAGTGATTACAGAAGCATTGATTTCTGTAACTGGCAGGTCTGTCTGCTGCTTTTCAGCATAGCCCTCCAGAACAAATTCCTTCACCACTCCACTCACGCTTACTGCATCACCCGTCTGCAGACCATGCGCTTTTTTATAAACCAGAATACCTTCTGAGGTTTTATCATCAGCATCCGGCTTTGGATCCTGCATGTAAAAGTTATTTGCATCCACAATCTTCGTCACGATTCCCGCGACATTCGGAACATTGAAGAAATCATACAGGGAGTAATGCCCCGCACCCTGGATATCATGAATACGGATCTCATCCTTCTGAAGGACATAATTGAATACAGCCGCCGCGCTGTCCGTCAGGCCTGCCTTTACGGCGATTGCCTTGATCACCGTATCCCGGCTGATCACAATCGGCCCCTCATAGACCGGGCTGTCAGCTTTCGGCTCACTGCCGTCGGTTGTATAATGAATCACCGCACCCTGTGTTCTCGTGCTGAGCGCAACCTTTCCGCCCGCCGGAATCAAACCGGAGCCAGGATTGGCTGTGACCGGCTGAACTCTGCTCGCATCCTGAATGATATCGGCCGCATCACGCGGAATCAGCTGATACACTCCTTTATAAGCACCAAGCACACCCGTGATTTCATCATAAGCAGTACCGGCCGCAAGCAGGGAAGCATCCTGCGGGCGGATCTGGAACGTTACACCTAATGCATCCTTGGCGGTAAAAGTGCCGCTTGCCAGGGATTCCACACTAACCTTTTTAACGGTAAGGAGTTTTCCTTCATTCTCTTCTTTAAAATCTCCCGCAGACGCAACCTGTGCCTGGGGTACTTCACCATGTCCGGTTACCGTAACATCCGCTGCCTTCACCTCAAGCTCCAGCAGGGAATTATAATCAGCGAGCTTCCCGGAAGCCTGCACCCGGTCGCCCTGTGTCAGGTTCAAATTGGAACCATACAGCACGAGTCCCGCCGTCTCATCCTGAATGTAAACCGTCGAACCAAATACCGCTGTAACCACACCTGCCGTCACAGCCGAACTGCCGACTGGCAGCTGGCGCACATCAGCGATGGATTTTACAGATGCAACGGTATACGTAAATTCCGCCGCATCACTGTCCTGCAGCCCATCTTTGACCGCAATCGCCTTGATGACTGTATCTCTTTCTATTTTAATGGGATCCGAATATAGAGTGCTGCCCTTGCCAGGCGCTGAACCGTCCGTTGTATAATAAACTTGAGCTCCGTCTGTACCTGTTGTAAGGCTGACCAGCGTCCCCGCCGCCACAGCACCAGAACCAGGAGCCGCCGTGACTGCTTCCGCCTTGTTCACGTCTCCAGCTTCCACAAAATGATAAGCCGTCGGATTCTTCAAGCCGGCTGTCGCAAAATACGCTTCAAGCGCACCGGTAATCTGCACCTTCTTGCCCAGATTATCCGGATTCGCCTTCAGATTCAAGTCCGTCCGGATCGCACCGGAAGGCAGCTGAACCGGAATGATCTTCGTCCGGTCCGTCTCATCCGGCTTATCAGCAAGCGCCAGATTCGTATCAGCCGTAAAAGGCCCCGAATGCTTATAGGTAATCGATGTTCCAGAACCGCCATTCACGGTTCCCACAATATATCCTTCAACAGTTGCCGTTCCCGAATTATTCGCAATCGCATCTGCCACCGATATCGTACCAGCCGCATCCGCCTTCAGCCCAAACGGAACAAAAAAACTAACAACCATCGCCAAAATCAAACTCAGATTCAAAGCTCTCTTCCACCCACGTTTTCGCATCCCACAATCCCTCTCACATATAATTTTTCCAAAAGCGAGATCCTTCACGATATCCTGCCACTCTACCTGGTCATGCATCCACTCCTGTTCCGTTCATGCTGTATAAGTAACTGATAACTTCATTAAATCACAAAATTGTTAAATAATTGGTAAGGTTATGTAAAGTCAGGAAGAGAGCACTATGACATTTTTTAGGAAATGGTACATTAGTCGGGATAGCGTTCCATATAAAAAAGGGAAGCACCTTTAACAGCGCTTCCCCCCATCTACTATTTCAAGCTCTTTTCTAAAAATTCATATTCAGCATTCTTAATTAACAGAAATAAGATGCTGGGTCCAGAGGATCCCCCATGAAACAAACCAAATAGCAAGGGGGATAAGCAGACTTTTAACTGCCTGTACCGATTGGAAAGTTGTTTCCCGCCTTTGCAGCAGCCGATCCGTAACAAAAAACAAAATAGCTGCACCTAAACTGTAGGGAAGAAACACAAGCCCAAACCCGATATGAAGAATTCCGGAAACCACAAATTCCAGCTTCCTGCTTCCGCTTTTCTTCAAGAAATACTGTCCCGCCTTATCACTTATAATAGAAGTAACCACCCCATAAATCAGAATAACAGGAAAGCTATACATCACATAAACCCAAATCATCGTAGAAACAGAATAAAAATAAAGAGGCTCCGCAGAATTTCGCAGAAAAAACCCTAATAATATAGCAAATAAAACCCCGGAAATAGAAGCGGATACAACTTTTCTTGGCAGCATTTTTTGGCCTCCATATATAATGAAACTTTTATTTAAATAAGGATAAGCAATAGGGTAAGACCCCGAAGACGAGGAGGCTCTGACCGCCCGCCCCGCTCCAACTGATTACACTGGATGGAAAACAACTACTATATCCAAACACATGAAATATTATTTTCTTTTGTAAAAATAAGTTTAGTTCCTGAAGCGTTGGATATAAAGAACTTGGTAAATTAATGGTAGATTAAGGTACTACTTATAGTATCCACGATGGTAACCGAAATGGTCAATACACCATTTTACAATATTTGAAAAGGTTAACCGGTGAATAATATGCGCATGGTATCTCCAGCAAATCTGCATCCAGGAATGGTTATTTGCTCCCCCTGGTCATTAGTATAGTAGTAGGAACCCACCATTCATTTGGCGGGTTCTTGGTTTATTTCACCTTTTTTCAGCCGAGAGATGTGAGCACACCCTCATCTTAATAATTACCCTATTTCAGCAGGATATTAAATGCCTGACATGGAATAAAGCAATGGCATTGTTATTCACCACGTCCATGCTGAATATATATCTAACAATCAGCTGCAAATGTTTTCTGTGGAAAAGGGGCGGAGCTGCATGTATCAAACGGCCTAACAACTATGGGTAAAAATCATTTATCTTGCTGCATTCCTGCCTGCGCCTTACTCCGCTCCACCGCCTTGTTGTGTTTGTTCCTGCGCTGGTACAGGTTCTTTCCATGCAGGGGCTGCGAGCAGAAAACTCATGTTGATTTATGAGGTGATGAATGAAATGAAAAAGGTTATAACATTGCTTGTACTACTTTGCTTCCATCTGGCGGGCTGTATCCATTCAAACCGTGAAGAAGTATCCACCAAACCAAGGAACAATAGTAAAGAGGAGCAAAGGGTGCCAAAGCCGGATTTAAAACCCCCAAGCCCCAAACCCACCCCCGCTCCACCCCCATCACAGCCAAAGGAAGAGCTTTTCGAATACAACGGACCCATCGAGCACATCTTTTTTCATCCCCTTATTGTATATCCAGAATTAGCTTTTGACGGGGATGCCATGGCTAAGGGGTATGATGATTATTTTGTGACTGTTAAAGAATTCAAGAAAATGATTGATTCCTTGTACCGAAAAAACTATGTGCTTATAAAAATGGCTGACCTCTTTCAAGAGCAGACAATCAATGGAAAAGTTACGTTAACACAGAAGAAACTAAAGCTGCCTAAAAACAAAAAACCCTTAATCCTCTCCGTGGATGACCTAAATTACTATCAATATATGAAAGAAAACGGAAATGCGTATAAATTGCTAATCGATCAGGAAGGTGAACTTGCTTCCTATACTAAAGATAAAAATGGAGCTGAAAGCATCTCCCGAGACCTGGAAATCGTTCCAATCCTCAATACTTTCGTGAAGGAGCATCCCGACTTTTCCTTTAACTCAGCAAAAGGAATCCTGGCCTTAACCGGCTATGAAGGCATACTCGGTTACCGTACTCACGAATTAACGAACGAACGTTATGCTCATGAAAAAAATGAAGCGAAAAAAGTGGTTGATAAATTAAAGGAAGACGGCTGGGAATTCGCCTCCCACGGGTATGGCCATTTGAATACAAAAAGAGTTGGCCTGCGCACGCTGAGTCATGATACGGAAAGATGGAAAAAAGAAGTAGAATCCCTCATTGGCAAAACCAATATCTATATCTACCCCTATGGAAGCAGTGTCTTGCCAGGAGATCCCAAATTTGAAGCGTTACAAGATGATGGATTTAATATCTTTTGCTCAGTAGGGCCGAATCCTTATCTATCCACTTCCACTCAATATGCCATGATGGACCGGGTGCATATCGACGGGATAGGGTTGAAACAGCAGAAAGAGATTATGGACCGGTTTTTTGATCGTGATGAGGTGATGGATTCTGTTCGGCCAAAGTAGATTAAAACATATAAACAATAATTAAAAGGCCCTGGCGGACGAATCCACCAGGGCCTTTAGTAAAGTCAGAGTTTACACTCTAGCTTTTATTATTTTGTTTCAACACTTACAACTGTAGAAGTTGCAGGTACTGTAGCTCCACGCTTAGTGAATGTGAAGATCAGGTTACCTTTGTCTCCAGCAGCAAGAGCTCTATCTAGTACACCGTAAGCAGGTGAAGTAGTGTTGAACCAAACGTTTGCAGCTGTGCTAGCAGCAACAGTGTTTAGAGCCGCGCCAGCAAATTGAGGATCCTTAGATACCGCAACTGTTCCAAGAACAACGTCAACTCCAGTAGTGAAGTCTGCATCGTCATTTACATCAAGGTACAATGTATTTTCAGCAGTAGATCCGCCGCTAGTGAATTCGTTGATACGTACTTTAGAAGAAGTAGTCTTAGTTAGACCAACACCGGAAACGATGTCATCTCCTGCAACATTAGTAATTGTTAATACGTCACGTGGAGTTACTACTTTTCCTACTGTAGAAAGGACGCCTGGGTTCTTCCAAGTGATGTCAGATACAGAAACAGTAGTGTCTGATACCGTTACATCGAAGTAAGCAACGTCAATTCCGTTAGCATTTTTCAATACCAGCTTAGTAGAACCAGTGATCTTACCAGTTACAACAACGTTTTCAACATCGCCAGACACAACTGTCAGGTCAGCAACGCGAGAATCTTGTACACTTAGAGTGTAACCTTCTAGAGTAGCAGTTGCAGCATTAGCAACAGGTGTACCGTCAAGAGTCTTAACGTATCCACCAGAAGTTGTGTACTGGTTAACTTTTACTTTAGTAGATTTAAGAGCTGCAGATCCTAGGTCAAGAGCGCTTCTTGTAGATTCGATCTTAGTAGAAGCTACCACAGACTCACCAGTTACAACTACGTCGAATTGAGCAAGAGTTGCTCCATCAACTTTCAGGTAAACTGGGAATGTACCAGTATCAGTTCCAGCAGCGAATGAAATGCTTCCGTTTCCGTTTGCACCCACTACTAATTCTGCTGCATCAGCAGTAGCTAGTGAAGAAGCTTCAGCAACAACTGCGTCGCCAGTAGCTACAGCGATAGGATCACCGTATTGGTCTTTTGCAGATACAGCAACATTTACAGTTGCGCCTTTAACAACATTGTAAGAAGATTTAGCCGGAGTCAGCTTGCTTACAGTACGTGCAGCTCCGCTTACAGTGATTGTCTTAGTATAAGTTTGAAGACCTGATTTGATTGTAAGTGTAGTTGTACCAGGTGCAACTGGAGTGATAACTCCACTAGTGCTCACTGTAGCTACGCCTACGTTAGAAGATGAATATTCGAATCCGCCAGTAGCAAAGATTGAATCTCCAGAGTTGGATAGAACATCTGTAACTTTAGCAGTTTCGCCAACTACGATAGTTGAGCTGTTCATATCGAAATCATCGCCAGTTGCAGTTGTTTTAGCATCGTTAGTCAGGACGATAGAACCGATTGGCGGTGTATCGTTAAAGTTCTTAACTTGGATGTTCTGCCAAGCTGAAGAGTAAACTTCTCCACCTTTTGTAAGAACAACTTTTACGTTGAATGAACCGTTGTTCACAACATCTACATCAGCAGCGTCGATTTCTCCGGTTGCAGAAGTCAGTGAATTTCCAGTGAAGATTGATTTGTCAGCTTGGAATTCAACAGAATAGCCAGCAACATTCTTCAGGAAGTCAAGATCAGCAGGAGCGCCGTTTACGTTGAACTTGATTTCTTGGCCAGCAGCATCGTCATCTACTTGAGTAGTGAAGACTGATACTGAAGATACCGCAAAGCCGAATGCTAATTTGTATTCTTTACCAGCAACAGTTACGTTGTACTCGCGGTTAAGACCAAGGTTTGAACCAAGAGTTACAGTAGCAGATTTGCCATCAGCAGAAGCTGTTACTGAAGAAACAGAGTTTCCTTCAACAGTTACGTCAGCTGCTTTAAGGTTGTTCAGGTAAAGACCTGAGATTGTAAGTGTTTTAGCAGAAGATACCGCTACGTTTGTTACTTGTGCAGTAGCAAGGTAAGCTTTCAGCTTAGCTTCAGCTGGAGCAGCATAGTTCTTAAGAAGAAGGTTGCGCTCTGTGTAGCCGTAGATTGTAGCAACGACTGATTTGAAAGCAGCGATTTTGCTTTGAAGCAATGCTTTGTTTGTTTCGTTTTCAGCAGCATCGAAAGCTACAGCTTGTTTCTTAACTGCAGCAGCAGCGTACATAGCTTTTACGTAGCTTACTGCGTATTTTACTTTGCTGTCTTCTTTTTTAAGAAGAGTGTAGTAAGCAGTTTTGTTTTTGCCGCCTTTAGCTTTGATCAGGTTGTAGGCAGTAGCGTGAAGCTTTTTAGCTGCATCGATTTCTTTTTGTACAACTGATGCTGGAGGAGTTAGTCCTGCAAGACCAGCTTGGTAGTAAGCGTTGAATGCTTTAAGCTGTTGCTTGTTAGAAGCATCGATCGCTTTTTTGATTTGAGCATCTACAGATGTAGCTGCTTGAGATACTGGTGCTACTGCTGCGAATGCAGAAGCTGCGATTGCAGTAGCTGTTGCAAGTTTAATAGCTTTCTTTTTACTCATTTGGTAGACGTTCTCCCTTCGATTATGAAAAGTGTGCATTGGAATTATGTATTTGGTAAAAATAAAAACCCCAACACTTACAAACCTATGTGACTTTCGAACTAACCGTTCGTGCTTACCCTTCAAATAAGCCCTTCCAACTAGAACGAAATATTACCAGGATTATCTTGGTTGTTTCACCAAAATGTTCCTGTAAACCTATAATAATACAATTAATTAGCAATTTCTAGCTTTTTTTTACACTTTTTCCATTACTAATCTTAGTAAAGATTACCAATTATTCTTTCATTTGTAAATAACTAATTTTCTGAGTCTTTTCGCTTATTTGGATATAGAGGTAAAATCATCCTTTTAATAGTCATATAGTTGGTCATGCTTGCGGCTTATACATTAGTACCTCTATTCCATAATTTCCATCTTATGTATGAGCGAAAATGCATCACCCTTTCCCTCTTTTGGTAACTGGTAAACTCTCTCGTAAAATTCAAACATGAGTTTTTCACTCACAACCCTTACATGGAAAGGAACCTGGGCAAAAGCAGGAATAAACACAATAAGGCGGTGGAGCGGAGTAGAGTGCGGGCATGAATGCCAGCAAGATAATTGATGTTCACCTATCTGCCCGAAGCCTATTGATCCATTCAGCTCCGCCCCTTTTCCACAAAAAAAAAGAGCCGCATCCATTGTATGCGGCTCTCCCCTTATTATTTCCTCTTTATTTTACACCTGCCACATAATTCCCATGAACATAAGCAGATCCTTTACCAAATTTGATTTTGTACCAGGATCCGGTTCTGGATAGGATGGTGACGGTATTGTTCTTTTTCAGGCTGCCGACGATTTTTCCGTTAGTGGATGCCTGTGCCCGGACATTAAGGCTGGCTGATGCTTTGCCTGTCTGGGTCTTGCTGTATTTGTATACGGCTGTGCCCTTGTTATTGCTGCTGTCTGTGGCTGTGATCGTAAAGCTGTATGTGCCTGCTGCCGCTTTGGCTGCGCTCCAGGTTCTGGCCTGTGCGCCTGCCTTCTGCTGCGCGCCATTCACAAGGGTCGTGACAACCTTGCCCTTTTCATCCTTTATCTGAACCGTCACCTTGGAAGCTTCGCTTAGGGTGTAGCTCAGTGAGACGAGCTTTGTTTTAGAATTTTCTACAGCCTTGATGCTCTTGATGGCTGGCGCTTCTGTATCCTTTGGCTTGCTGAGTGTGAACGGGATGTTCAGTTCGCTCTCGTTTCCTTCAGCATCGGCTGCTTTGATGTAAAAGAGATATTTTCCATTGGCCGCCTTGGCTGCATACCAGGAAGCCCACTGAGTCCCTGCTTCCTTGGCAGCGTCTTTATTGTAAGTGGAAATCACTTTCCCCCTGATGTCTTTTACCTGGACAGTGACGACAGCTGCTTCGCTTAAGTTATAGCGGAAAAATACTTTTCCAGCCTTGGCGTCATAGGAGTTGCTTGTATCAGACACACTTGGTGCCTCGGCATCTTTCTTGATCAATTGGAACGAAACGGCCGCTGCGGCTTTATTGGCGCTTCCGTCCACTGCTTCTATTGCGAACGTATATGTGCCATTGCCGGCATGGGCTGGATTCCATGTGAATCTCTTTGTTCCTTTATCTGTTTGCACTCCGTCTGCCAGCACGGCGAGCACGGCGCCTCCTTCATCCTTTACCTTGACGGTCAGCTTTGCAGCTTCATCCATGGCAAAGCCGAGGGCGGCTGTTTCATTATCATAAGTTGCTGTGACAGAGCTGATGACCGGTGCAGTCTGGTCCTTTGGCGGCTCCGGGACTGCCGGGGCCGGCGGAACAGGAACCGTGATGACCGGTGCCGGATCTGCATCGGCCGAGCCAGTCTGGCCCGCCGGGGTGTAGGCGGTGATCAGTGTTGTACCCTTATAGTAGAAACTCAGGATTTTATCGTAGGTTACTCCCAGATCGCCCGCTTTCTTCGCGCCATATTGGCTCATCCCGACGCCATGGCCATAGCCGGCACCGGTGATGGTAAATTTATCTCCCGTGGAGTCCTGTGTGTTCACAAGATAGCTTTTCATCAAGTCCAAACCGAAGATGGCTCTGATCGCTGAGGCGTTGGCACCTTTCTTTTCGATGCGGTTTTCTACTGCCTTGCCTCCGGATTTGGTTAGGTATGTGATGGTGATATCGCCTTTTGTCACCCTTCCGCCTGTCCCGGTTCCATAAAGAGACAGTACTGGTATACCAGTGATTCTGACATCACTTCCATAGCCGTTTGATGCAAGCCAGGTCTTGATATTCTTAATTTCAGTTGTTTGTTCTGCTTCTTTTACAGAAGGCCACCAGGCATCTGCATTGGCGAGGTCCAGTGCTGCCGTGTCAATCTGCTTCTTTTGAATGCTGAGTGTCCATGGAGTCTTCGGATCATAAGAATCATTCTGGACGGTTAAGTACGCCCTTGGCGTCCCGCCCCATACATTGGAGTTTGTTTCTGTTTTCCCGCCGTTGCTTGAAGTGAAGAAAGCATCGGAGCCGATGGATGTGCCGTTATAGGCAATAACCTTCCCCTTAGTCGCATCGACAGCCTGGGTGGCGTTCGGATGCCATGCATAGCCGCCATACACCTGCTTGCTGATCGTGTCATCTGGCGTGCTGTTCACATAGCCCATTGCATAGGTCCTGGCAGCGACTGCCTGCGCCTTCAGTGCTTCTTGATTCCATAAAGCAGGCATTTCTGCAGGAACAACGCCCTTCAGATAGTCTTCCATCCCGATTGCATTGATCGGGCGGACATAGCCGCTTTCATAGGTAAAATTCATGCTTCCAAGATAGGAGCGGCCGTTGATGGAAATGGGACCCTTTCCTGTACCAGGTACAGCTTCTATGGAAGTGCTGCGCCCAAGCTCCGTTGTTCCTTTTAAAAGGATGATGCTACCGCCGGACGCTTTGACTGTATAGGTATCATTCGCATTCAGCTTGACACCGATATTGGTAGAGTAGGAAACCTCGGGCACCACTGAAATCGAAGTTTTATTGCCGAGATAGTTTTTCAGTTTAACATGCATGACAGGCTCTGCTGAAGCCGCCTTTGCCGAAAGAATAGGGAGCGTGGAAACAACAAGAACAAAAACAAGGACAAGGAACAGAAACTTATGCAGCGATTTCACTCATTTTCCCCTTTTCTATTAATATACTCATTTCCAGATAATATTTAATAACCCAATATTATCCTAAAGGAATCAGCTGTTCAATAAGATTTATAGTTATATAGATATGAAAGCCGGCTTCTTTCTTTTTCTATCGGAACCGTTTATCTGGTTCTTCATAGTTCTTTATGAGTATAAAAATAGATTAGAGGTATTACTATTTTCCATCTGTTACTTTATATTCCAGTTATGTAGGTGGATGCGTTCAGAACATCGTAGATTTGTGGCGCGGCTGGCTATTTTTTGCTTCTCCGCCTTGTTTTTTGAATAAAAAGATCCATTTTTCTTTCAGCAGCGGTATCCATGGAGGGTTAAATGCCCGTTACTAGCCAAACCGAGACCTTTACTAGCCGAAATCTTGATTTACTCGCCATACTGGCTGGCTTACTCGCCGAAAATAGCATTTACTCGCCGATATTGAAATTTACTAGCCAAACCGGAGCATTTACTCGCGAAATCGACTACTGGAATGCCCCCGGCCACCCGCGGCTAAAAGGCACAACAAAGCCCGGGGAAACTAGTACTCTCCCCGGGCATGGTGTATCACTTTTTATAAATATTCTTCACCTTATCCACTACATGCTTGCTTCCGCCTTTTTTCTCGACGCCTTCGACGACCATGGCAAGGAGGAGGCTTGGGTTTTCGGTGTCAGTGACGACGAACCAGCCGTTCTCGGTTCCTTTTTCACCCTGCTTCTGTTTGATCTCGGCGGTGCCTGTTTTGCCCGCGAGCGGGATCTTCAGGGAAGCGGCGGAGTGCCCGGTGCCGCGCGGATGATCGATAACGCCCTTCATCATCTTAAGAACTGAGTCTGCGGTTTCCGGCTTGATGACTTTTTCCTTCCATACCTTCCCTTTATCCGGATCATTCAGGAGCAGGGACGGTTTGATCAGGTTCCCTTCATTGAGGAAAGGAGTGTATGCCGCTGCGAGCTGCAGGGTGCTGGACTGAACCTGGCCCTGGCCGTAGCCGCTGTCGGCAAGGAGAACGTCTGATTCGAGCGAACCGATCTTGGCATCTGGAATCGGATAGCTGTACGGCATCTCCTCATCATAGCCGAATTTTTTGGCGCCATCTATAAACTTTTCCTTGCCGAGCTGAAGTGCCTGCTGGGCAAAGTAGATGTTGTCGGAATAAATCATGGCGTCTGTCATGTTGACCGGCTTCCCGTAATCATGAACACGGGTGACAAAATATTTGCCCCAGCTTTTGTCCTTCTGCCACTTCAGTCCGCTCACATTCATTGTTTTACCCGCATCCACCCCGTTCTCAAGGGCAATGGCCGCGGTCAGCGGCTTCATGGTCGAACCGGGCGCATACAGCGAGCTGAACCGGTTCAGGGAAGGATTCTTCGGATTGTTCGCGATCGCTTCCCGTTCTTCTTTTGAAATGCCGAGCACAAATTTGTTCGGATCAAAGGAAGGGCTGCTGACAAGCGCCAGTGTTTCTCCTGTTTTCGGGTGAAGCGCTGCCGCGGAGCCCGCATCTCCCTTGTACTGGGAGAAAATCTTCTTCTGCAGGTTTCCGTCGATTGTGAGCTGGATTTTTTCGCCTGACTCGGCTGCCTTTTCCTTCAGCACCCGCTCTTCGCCGTCCTTATTCACGATCACAATTTTCGCACCCGGCTTTCCGCGCAGCTCGTCCTGATAGAGCTCCTCAAGACCGCGCTTGCCGATTACGTCATTTGCGGTATAGCCTTTGTCCTTCAGTTTCTCCAGATCCTCTGCTGTGGCTGTACCGATATAGCCGGTAAGATGCGCGGCTGCGTCCTTCAGCGGATAGACACGTGAGGTTTTTTCATTTACATAGACGGACGGAATGGAGTCAAGCTCCTGGGCGAGCGCCATCTGATCTCCCGGGATGCTCTTGATCGGCACGCCATATTCCGGCTTGACCCAGTCCTGATTCAGCTTCGCTTCAATTTCTGCCTTCGAGAGCTTCAATAACCCTGAGGCCCTCTTCAGGATGGCTTCCTTATCTTTCATTTCGCCTGGGACCATGCTGATTTCATATACCTCAGAATTGATGGCAAGCCCCTTGCCATTGCGGTCAAATATTTCGCCGCGGACAGCAGGCAGGTCCTGGACCGAGATCTTCTCCCCTTTTTTCAGGCCGGGGACGATGAGACCGGGATTCCAGTTTACATACCAGTTTGATTCCTTTTCACGTTCCTCTTTATTCAGCTGCATTTTTTCCCCGAAACTGATTTCACCGGCTGTGGTGTCCATTGTGACCGAAATCGGAAGGGAGACCTTCTTGGCATCTCCATGATCCTTTTCTTCCTTCGGTTTATTGTAGGTTACCTTAAGATCTTTTGCGCCGATTCCTTCATATATCTTCTTATAGCGCTCCGTGAATTCTTTTTTGCTGATTTCCTTCTTTGCAGGCTTGGAGAGATAATCATACATCTTGCCCCACTCCTGTTTATTCCAAAGATCTGCGTATTTGTCCAGGCGGTCCTCAGGCTTCGGTTCATTGCTGCAGGCACCAAGGAGCAGCAGAAGCGTGAAGCCGAGTGCCAGCTTTATGTATTTCATTAGAAAACCTCCTATCAAGTTTTTAAGAAAGTAAGCTATTTAACCTAGTTCCTCCCGGCATAAAATCTATACATTGTCGGGTACTCCAGCCAGTCGCCTTATAGTTTAATAGAAAGGAGGCATAGAACATCAACAATAGGGAGGATTACATTTGAAAAAATTTAAACTGATACTGATCGGACTTGCCCTTTTACTTTCAGCCCTGTCCGTAAGCGGCAAAGCCGAAGCGGCAGCACCCATCGTAAACCCTTACAAGACGTACACCTTCTCCAATATGATTACAGACATTTACAAGCTGAAAAATGCTTATCCCGGCCTTGTCCAGGTAAAGGTGATCGGCAAATCCGAGTTCGGCCGCAATATTTATGCAGTGGGACTCGGCAAGGGGAAAGCCCAGGCCTTCATCAATGGCTCACATCATGCCCGTGAATGGCTGACAACCAACCTGAACATGTACATGATCGATAAATATGCCTCTGCTTACGTAAACGGAAGCAGCATCAAGGGCTATAATGCACGGTCTGTGCTGAATGCCTCCACCCTCTGGTTCGTGCCGATGGTGAATCCCGACGGAGTCACCCTGCAGCAGAAGGGCCTGACGGCATTTCCAGCTTCCTACCATTCTACTTTAATCAAAATGAACGGCGGAAGCAAAAATTTCAAACGCTGGAAGTCAAACGCCAAGGGCGTAGACCTGAACCGCCAGTATGATGCCAAATGGGCAGGCACAGACAGCCCGTCCGCTCCGTATTACCGCGATTACAAAGGCACGGCGCCTCATACCGCAAAAGAAGTGAAGGCGGTCCTGAGCCTTGTGAATTCAAAGGATTTTGATATGGCATTATCTTACCATACCAGCGGACAAATTCTATTTTGGAATTATGAACAATCCGGTACAAGAAAGACCCGCGACTATAATCTGGCGAAAAAGCTGAACAGTCTGACCGGCTACCGCTTGTACACGCCGACTGACTTCTCAAATGCCGCCGGCTTCAGCGACTGGTTCTCACGGAAAAAGCTGAGAACGGCATTTACAGTCGAGATTTCTCCTTATTACACTGAAACCAACCCGCCTGTCTCAGAATTCAGCGGTGTCTGGACAGAAAACCAGGCTGGAGGGCTGTTTGCGGGATATGAGAGTGCGAAGCTCTACACGGCACGAATGGATGCCAAGGCAGCCGACCTGAAAACAAAGCTGACTTCCCTGCGCGATTCAGCCGGCAAGCTGAAAAGCTATTATTATACGAATGTAACCACCACGGGCGCCCTGAAGAAGGATCCTGCCTTCATGGATCTGTACACCCGGACGAAGAGCACGATTGCGTCCCTGCAAAAGATATATTCTTCCCTTCCGTCCAAGAATCAGGCAGAATTAAAGCCGCTTTTTGATGAGAGCAAGCGTCATGTCTATTATTCTGCTAAATTCATCAAGGGAATCTATGCGGGCGAACAGGCGAAGCTCCTGAGCACGCAGCAGGACACCAAGCTCACCGGAGGGGTAATCGATGCCGCGCTTCACCGCCAGACAGCCGTCGCTGTATCAAACGCGAAAAAGGCACAGTCTGAAATGTACGGCACACTTGTACGGCAATTATACGGAACAAAATACACAAACCCTGCCTACAAAATCTATGCAGGCAGCAAATTCGCCCTGGACCGCAGCAACCTGCTCACAGAAGCAGGAAAACTCGAAGCCGCCGGCAGCCACAAAGCCGCCGACACACTCATTGCCCAATACGACGAACTCAACAAACAGTCCTACCGCTTCAAGCTCTACCCTGCCATCGAAACCAGGCTCGCCGCCAAGCGCGCCCAATTCTAGGGGGACAGTCCCCTATTTCCCAAACCGCTGATCCCTTATGGACAGCGGTTTTTTGGCGTTTTTTCGGGGGACAGTCCCCCATTTCCCAGTATGCTAGTCCCGGAGTTTGGAGTATAATGGAAGATATTACAATCAAGGAGGATATGGATGTTGAAGAGTAGTAGATTGATACAGTTTGTTTTGCCGCTTCTTCTATTGTTTGCCCTGTCAGGACGGGCGGAAGCAGCGACCGCGCCTGGCGCCATTGTGGATGATGCTTATAAGGCTGCCAAGCTGCTGGATTATTACAGTTCAGGAGCCGGAGCCACCGGGAAGATGGTCCCCGCTTATTATCTGAACCGCGCACAGGACAAGTACACAGCGGCCTTAAAGAAATTAACCGCCGCACAGGAAAAGACTTATAAAAACAAGCTGAGTGCAGCAAATACCTATATTAATAGAGGAAAGCTGTTCATCGCAGGCGTTAAAGGGGGACAATCGGCAGCGGCTGTGCGTCTCAAGCTTGAAAACAGCGTAAAATCCGGAAAGGCGGATCCGGCCATTCTGATCCTGCTTGATTCTGAAATCAAGAAGCAATCAGCCGCCATCCAGAAAATTTATTCATCCACCGCAGAAGCGCGCGTATATTCCCTCTATATCAAACCGGCAAAAACCACACTATCCTCTTACTCCAAAGCCCTTGCCGTCAAAAAGAATTTAATAGAAGCAAATAAGTACAAAGCTACCGCCGCAGACTATTTTACCGGCTATTATAAAGGAGCGATGACGGGAATCCTCGACGTGCCGCAGGCCGCCATGCAGAGTGCCCTGCAAAAGGAATTCGAGAAGCTTACAGCTGCCATAGCCGCGAAGCCTAAGAAGGAACCGCTTAAAACTTATTATGAAGCAGAAATTCTTATGGAAAAGCTGGGAGCACTCATTAAGCCGGGCATTTCAGGCGCTGAAGTGCCAAAAACTTATGATCTGCTCGGGATGAAAATCAGCTCCTCCGGATTTACGGCGGCTGAGAAAGCTAAATTAAAGACAAAACGCGAAAAACTCATGAAGCCGCTTCGGCTCACGCCTAAAGAAGTCAAGACAAAGCTGACAAAAAAGGCGCTTAATATGGGGGTTCCGCCTGAAATCGTGAAGGCTATTGCTTTTACTGAAAACTCCAGCTTTCGCCAATTCACCGAAAATGGCGATGTGTACAAAAGTCCGGATAACGGCTATGGAATTACACAGCTGACTCCTCCTTCTGTTACAGACAAAAGCTATGACTGGGATCGAGTAAAATATGATATCGATTATAATATTGAATCAGGGATTGATCTTCTCGTGAATAAATGGAACTATTCCGGCACGGTCATCCCTGAAGTGAACCGTCATGTGCCGATGGTCCTTGAGGATTGGTATTTCACCCTCATGGCTTACAACGGGATCGCCAAGCGCAATAACCCAAATGACAGTCCTGTTGAAAGCACCTATCAGATGAAGGTGTATCATGCCATCAACCAATTGGCCCAGGTCAGCACCGATTACCTGGCACCCCGCCAGGTGAAGCTCGTCAAGCATCCAGACACGGAAATGTGGTATTTCGATGACTTGACGCCGCAGTTCACAGAACAAGCGACTCCCTCCACCCAAATGGTCCTGAAGGATGAAGAATTTACATTCAAACAAAGCACCACCTTCAGGAGCTCCCCTGCTGCATCCGGGACCAAAACCATCATGCCGGCAGGGACTGAAGTGAAAGTCCTGGAAGCTTCCATTGAGGATGAAAATCCTTACAATCTGTATAACTGGTACAAGGTGCAGATTCCCCGCCAGAACAAGATTTGGTATGTAGCGTCCCAGAATTTCATTAAATAAAAAATCGCCCTTCTCAGGTTCGAGAGGGGCTTTCGTTATGTGTGGATATAGGTTCATTGATGGGGGTCTGTACCATGATGGGGCGGTTCTTCTGCCGGGGCTTTGGAAGGGCGATTATCCTGAAGGAACTGTTTGATTTCCGCAAGGGACAGACCTAGGCGCCTGGCTTCACAGAATAGTTCTATCCATTCTGCATCCAAATCCTTTACTGTAACCATGTTCATTCATTTTTCTCCTTCATGCGGCAGCCCAGCCGTCCTGCCCGGAAGCGAGGACCTGCGGCTTTGCGTCCCTATCTTTCAATAGGTTTGCATTTCACTCAGATTCCCTAGTGGTTTACCCGGCCCAAATCAGTGAATAACCCGATCTGACGGAATATTTATCTACAAATTCCGACTTTTGACGCAGTTTATGTTGTAAAAAAAGAGCCTTTATAGGACTTTCCCCATAAATGCTCTTTTTCATTTATTTTACTGCCAGAGCGCGTTTGCCCATGGCATTGTAGATGCTTGAAAACTTGGATTTAGACATTTTGACGTTCTTTTGGCGTGATTCGCTGTCATTGAAGTACACATAATTGGAATCAAAGCCGGTGACTACGATGCAGTGCAGCGGACGGGCTGCGTTGATGATTTTGCCTTTTGGCGTTTTCCAGGTACGCTTTGTCGGCATTTCATGGCTGATCGTGAACCAGGCCAGGACCGGACGGCCAAGCGCCACCTGCTTTTCAATTTCCGAGTAGGATTTTCCTGTCAGATTGATGCCTCCTGAGCGGTATTGATCAAGCACGCGCTTAAGCGGGCCAGGGTTGATCGTATAGCCATTGCCAAACGGCGAGCCGACGAAGCCTACATCCGGGTCGCCCCAGATGCGGATGCTGCCATCTGCGTTTCGTACGAGTTTGGTAGAATCATAGGGCATTTTTTTTGCAATGGTGGTCTTGCCGACCTTCACGCCGTAATAATTAAGGGCCATGGTCAGCGCTGTCGCCTCACAGCCGCTTGGAAGCTCCGGACGCTGGTAAACCAGCGGCACATTCAGCCGTTTAGACGCTGTTACAGAACCGGTAGTCACATACTGACCGCTCACATAGCCTGTCTTCCCGTTAAAGGATATGCGGTACCAGCCGTTCGTTTCCTTGCGGATGACCTTCAGGACGGTTCCGTTTGTGAGGGAGCCGAGCGTTGCATACTTTGTCCCCGGACCAGATCTGACGTTAAGTGTGGTTCCCACCTTGACGCGGTACGTGACGCTTGTTGTGCCTATTTTCACATACTGTCCGCTTACATAGCCGGTTTTTCCTTTATAGGAAATCTTGTACCAGCCGCTGCTTAGCTTTGTGACTACACTGATTGAAGCACCACGCGGCAGGCTTCCGATTTTTGCATATTTTGTCCCGGGACCGCTTCTTACATTCAAGCTGGAAGCATTGACTGTATAAGTTGTGGCCGCCTGCACTTCTGCCGGCTTGTCCGATATGATGCCGCTGTAGGGGCTAAAGATTCCGGTTGCAAGGATGGATGATACGACTACGGTCTTGGCCGCTTTTTTTAAAAGTGATGTAGATTTCACGTTTGAGAGTTTCATAGATTGTCGCCTCCGCTATGTAGTTAGTATTTTAGATCTTGACTCTGGTTCCGGCGAGCGGGCTTCGGCTGCCTTCTTCATCTATGTAATACACCGCAATATATGCTCCCGGCTCAAGCATGCCGGCATATACTTTATACTGCCTGGATGCGCCAAGCTTGATCTGTTTTTTCACTCCGGTGTCGGTCGTGACATATACCATGCTGTTGCTTGGGGCGGTTCCCCTTATGTATGGATCATGAGCGGATGCCGGGAATATAATCGGCGGCCGGGGATTTGGTGCCGGCCCGACAATGCTTGAAGTTACGCTTTTTATATGATTCTGTGTAGATGCTGCCGTTATTTCCGCGCCATCCATCAGTGCGTTTGACGGCTTAAAGATAAATTCCCCTGTGCTGCGGTTATGGCTCTGGAGCTGAAGCGGTGTGCCTCCGGCTGTTGCCGTCACCTCTCCCCTGGATGTCCCTGAAAGTGTTCTGTCTTTCGCATTGACCGGCTGTAGAACAGGCGGCTGGTAGGTCACAGCAAGCTTTTGTTTTAACCCGCTGTCATATTGGATGTGGACATGGAGCTCGGTTCCCGGGGTGATATCTTTTATGGTGAACGGAAAGGAAAAGGTTGAATTCTCGGCCCAGAGGCTGCTGCCGAGCATAATGGTTCCGTCATCGACTTTGATCTGGCCCTTTCCCTTGATGCTGCCCTTCAGATGGTTCGGGGCAATCTCAAGGATCGCTGTGTTCTCGTTGGTCCCGGCCCATGCCTTCTTTTCTGGGATGAAAGCTAAAAAAAGAATCACAATAAGAAGGGGCATGGCAGCCATTTTTAAGCGCTTCATTATTTCTCTCCTTTGGAAAAGGGGCGGAGCTGCATGGATTAAAAGGCTTCCTGCAGACGGATGCGCACATCATGCATTTTCCTGGCATTCTTAGTGAGTCTTGTTCCGCTCCACCGCCTTATTGTGTTTGTTCCTGCTCTTCTCTGTGTTCTTTTCCATGCATGGATTGTGAGAGAAAACTCATGTTGATTTTGTGTGAAAAAGGGGCGGAGCTGCAGAATTGAAAGAGGGTTTGAACATCATTTATCTTCCGGTATTCCTATTGTGCCCAGCTCCGTATCCATCGCTGTATTATGTTTATTCCTGCACTTGGCCAGGTCCTATTCATGCATGGATTGCGAATTGAAAACTCATGGTTGTAATCCTGGTCAGTTTATATTCTATCCAAGATAGCCGCGGTCTTCATCTTTTCGACAAATTTCATCCTTTTTCCCTAGCTTCTCACGGGTATATTTTTCCTATGGAATCCGCATAAAATTTCCAAATTTACAAACGGTAAGGATATCTCTTTATGAAAAAGGATGAGTGCGAATGAAGCGGATGATCATGTTACCCATGACTATTGCCTTATTTTTCGGCGGGTTTTTTAGTCAAAAAGAAGCAGACGCAGCTCCAGTCAAAAAGCCGAAGAATTTCATCATGATGGTGATGGATGGCACGAATTCGGATGCGGTGACACTGGCGCGCTGGTATAAGGGGCGGCGGCTTGCCCTTGATGAGATCCTCTCCGGCGGCGTCCGGACCTACAGCTACCGCTCGGCCATCACGGACTCAGCGGCAGCGGGGACGGCGCTTGCCACGGGCAGGAAGACGATCGTGGATGCAATCGGAATGGCCCCGAAAAATGTATCGGGACAGCTGGCGCCAGGAACGAATGGCGGCCGGTTCGCCCCCCGGCAGGAGCTCCTGGAGAAAGATGTGACAGACGGCCTGGTTCCGGCTGCGTCCATTCTGGAGGCGGCAAAGAAAGCCGGCAAGGCGGCAGGGATCGTGTCAACCTCACCTGTCCAGCATGCGACCCCGGCTGCGTTTTCCGCCCATGTGGAGCACCGGGCAGATTTTGAAGACATCGCGGAACAGCAGGTGTATCAGGGAATCGACGTGGTGCTCGGCGGCGGGATGACATTCCTGCTTCCGGAGAACCGGCGTGATAAAGAAGATTTGGTGAAAACCATCTTCCAGAGCGGGTATGCCTACTCCGATAATAAAGCCATGATGAATCAGGCTACACCGGGGAAACTCTGGGGCTCGTTCGCTCCATGGGCAATCGCCAATGAGCTGGACCGCAAACAGTTCTTCCCGCAGCAGCCGAGCCTGGCTGACATGACGAAAAAGGCGCTCGGCTCGCTCAGCCGTGATAAGGATGGCTTCTTTCTCTTTGTGGAGGGCAGCAAGGTCGACTGGGCCGCCCATCAAAATGATCCGGCCGGCATGGTGAGTGAGATTCTGAGCTTTGATGCAGCTGTTAAGGAAGCCCTGAATTTTGCGAAGAAGGATGGCAATACCCTGGTGGTAGCAGTGACGGATCATGGAAACAGCGGGCTGACGATTGGGAACGGAAAAACGGATAAATCCTATGCAGTGAGCTCCCCTTCCACCTTCATCAAACCGTTGAAGAAAGCGAAGATGACACTTGAGGGTGCGATGTGGCTTCTGAAGAAGGACCGGTCGAACCTGCGTGAAGCGGCGGAAAAGTATGGGCTTGCCCCACTGTCTAAGGATGAGTGGAGAAGGCTGCGGAAGGCTGGCGGCGATGCCGCGCTCGAGAGGGAGATGGCCCGGATGCTTGCGAAACGCGCGAACCTTGGCTTCACGACTCATGGCCATACAGGCGAGGATGTGTTCCTGTATTCCTACGGCCCCGGACGGCCGTCAGGGCTGATCAACAATATTGATATCCCAAGGCTCGTGTCAGGCTACTGGGGCGTCGACCTCGATGCACTCAGCAGGGTTAAATACAAAGACGCCGAAGCCATGTACCTCGCGGCAGGCTACAAAGTGGGCATCGACGAAAGCAATGAGGCAAACCCCGTCCTCACAGCCAAAAAAGGCCAGGTCACACTCACCTACCCTGCCAACAAAAACTACCACTACCAAAACGGCAGGCTTACCAAACAAACCAGCCCCACCATCTACACCCGGGGCAGATTCTACGTGCAATGATGCTGGGAAATGGGGGACTGTCCCCCATTTCCGCAGACACCCACCCGTTCTCTCACAAGGGATTGCGGGTTTTTTCATGTTTGGAAAATAGGGACTGTCCCCTATTTTCCGCGTGCTGGGGCCAGGCCCCATTTCCCACCCAGCACACAAAAAATCCCGCAGGCACTGGGCCTGCGGGCAAGTGGATGCGCTTAGGGGCGCACCCAGGTGTCGAGTACTAAAACTAAGGGTCAAGAAAACAAGAATGTTGAATGGTTCGTTCGTGCTGGCTCTGTTATTTCTTCTTTTAAGGTCCTGCTTCCCATTGAAGCTGGATTATATTAACATGGAAGAAAGAGTAAAATTTCACCTTTCTCCCCTGTTAGGAAGAAATAATAAGCCAATATAGATATTTAATCATATTTTAATATTCTGTCAAAATGGCCTTAAAGCTCATTTTTTATAGTTAAACCCTGTTTAGAAGTGATTTATTAATAGTTTCTTTCCTATTAGCCACTATTGTATAATTATATGAATATTAAGGAGGAGGAATGAATGGACTTTTCCTTAATCGGACAAGGAATCCGGGATGCCCGGATGCATCTCGGCTTATCACAAAAAGAATTGTGCAAGGATATCTGCAGCCAGGCACAGATCAGCAAAATCGAAAAAGGCGAGGTCTATCCTTCAGCCATCACCCTTTACCTGCTATCGAAAAGGCTGGGGCTCGACCTTACTTATTTTTTTGAAGCAGGAGTGAACGAGCGCCAGGATTATGTGGAGGAAGTCCGGAAACTGCTCCGGACCGCCCGCCGTGATCAGAATTATACAGAAGTGCGGGAGATTGTTCTGGCGGAGCTCGATAATCCGATCTTCACGTCAAGCAAGGAAAATATGCAGCTGCTGCTCTGGCATAAGGGCATTTATGAATTTCATGTGGAGGACCAGGCGGACCAGGCCATCCAGTCCCTGGAGGAAGCCCTTGCCCTGACCCACAGCCATGATAATGTCTGGACAGAAACAGAGCTTTCCATCATCATTGCGATCGGCATCATTTACAAGCATTCCAAACAGATTGCGAAAGCACTCGAAGTATTCGAAAGAACAGAGAGCTATGTGAAAAATCGGCTGAATATCGAGAATTATACACTGATACCAAAGCTGCAGTATAATTATTCCAACGCTCTGTCCATTGCCGGACGATACCAGGAAGCCGCCGTGCGCTGTGAGGAGGCTGTAAACTGGCTGATCGAGAGGGACTGCATGTATCTTCTCGGCGAGTTTCTCTATAATATTGGCTACAATTATGACATGCTGGGATATCAGGAAAAGGCGCTCACCTTCTATCAGAAAGCCGTCTTTATGTTTGAAATCCAGAAGGACACCAAGCATGTCCCATACATACAGGGTAAAATCAATAAGCTGAAAGAAATTCGATCAACCTAGGCACCGCGCCTACAACGGAGGCTTTTATATAATGATTTTTCGTGTCAGAATTCTAAAAGGGATCCGATTCCCGAAAACGTCCGCCTGGGGGCTCCGTGAGTCGGAAGCCATAACGGGCCTATGGAGCCGGGTTGCCACTGTCATTCTCGCCAGCACCTTATTATTTGGAATCGGAGGCCTGTTCGGAGCTGGTTCCGAATCGCTTTCGGGACGGATCGCGTCCCTTTCAGAAGCAGAATTCGAGGCGGCCAAGCTGTTCTTTTTAGCCGGCCAGCTCCTGTCGGGAATCCTGTACGCCGTTATTCTCCTGTTTTTCTTCGGATTGTTTATCTATATCCTTTTTGACATCGAGTATAAAAAAGTTCTCGTCGTCCAGCTCATTGCCGTTGTGTTTGGACTCGCCGGGAAGGCTGTATCCATACTGCTCGCTGTTACAGCCGGGCTCGGGAATTCTGCCTCCCCCCTGTCACTCGGGGTGCTCGGCCATTATCTTACAGACTTTGAGCCGCTTCAGAACTTTCTCGGCCAGATTTCTTTTTTTCAGGCAGCCGTCATAGCTTTCCAGTTTTATTTCTATCAATCTCTTTCTGAGAAAAAACGGGGCTGGATTCTCTTGATACTCATCCTCTTGCACCTGCTGTTCTGGGCCATCCAGGCCGTTCTGTTATCTACCAATCTCGGAAAGTTTCTTTGATGATTAGGAGGCGCGACCGATGAATAAACGACTAAGAATAGTGCTGGCGGTCCTCTCAGCTGCCTTCATTGCACTCAATATCTTTTTGATTTACAAGGAAAATAATAAAATCAAACGCACTTCTTATATGGATTCCTGGGAAAAGACCGCAAAAGGCAGCCTGCAGCAGACTTTTTCCTCAAAAGGCGTGATCGTGCCCACGGCGGAGCAGTTTGTCCGGCATGATCCGGCATCGGGGATTTTTCAAAAGTTTCTGGTGGAGGAAGGCCAGGAAGTTCAGGCGGGCACACCGCTTTATACGTTTATCCCGGAAGATGGCGGGAGTCTCCAGGCCCGGCTTGAAGCGGAGAAAACCGAGGTTCAGGGAGCTATCGACAGCACATCTTCCCATATTCAGAGTCTCACATCCCTTCAGTCAGCAGGCAGCAGTACCAATGTATTCACAGATCCCAAAGACACGTCTTCAAGTACTGATGCTGCGGCTGAAAGCACGGAAGAGATGAAGCAGTTCGAGATCGAAAGGGAGCTCCTTCAGCTAGAAGCCGAGCAGGACCGCTATGAAGCACGTCTTGCCGGAATTGAGTCCCAGATATCGTCCCTGCAGGGCGGCGGTTCGGAGGTGACGGTGGAAAGCGAGCTTGACGGCATTGTCCAGAACATCCGCCAGGACCTCAAAAACCCGGTCATGACGGTTGCCGGCGCCGCTGTCTCTGTTGAGGGGAAGCTGTCCGAGGAAAAGCGGAAGAACGTTAAGCCCGGCATGAAGGTATCTGTCACGGATGAAAAAGGAGTAGCCCGGACCGGCGGAGAATTGACAAAGGTCTCTCCTGTCCCTGACAAGGCGCCGCATGCTAAAAAGAAAAGCAGTTACACCTACATGGCTTCCATGAAGAACGAAAGTCCTTTCACGCTGATCGGCTCCCATGTGAAGGTTAAAATCGTCACGAAGGAAGCGGCCGGCGCCGTGATTGTGCCGAAAACTGCCGTATTGACCGAGAAAACCAAACAATTCATCTTTGTCCTTGGCAAGGATGGGCTGGTGCACAAAACAAAGGTGAAAGCCGGCTTGATCGTCGGCGAGAAGCGCGCCGTAACTTCGGGTCTTAAGCAGGGAGACAGGATTGCAGCGGACTATAAAGAGGTTCTGGAAAACAAAGGGCCCTTCTTCACTCCTCTGCAAACAGACAAAATCAAGGGTTCCAAAGTGAAACAAATCTTCAACGATCAAAAATGGCTTATCCCCTTCCTGACTGGCATAAAGGAAGGCTGACGGCAAAAAAAATTCCTGGGCTACTGTAAGCGGTCCAGGAATTTTCTATTTACTGCTCATCATTTTCATTTTATTAACAAATTCCTTGCGCTTCTCTGAAGGCGAAGAAACCTTAATCTCTTTTTTCAACACCGGCGCTCGTCTCGATGTACACAAACCGCTGAAAGAACTGCCTTTCACAACTTATACCCCCTAATTTGTATCCAAAGATGTATTCGCATTCATTATGGCTGCCTGAACAGAAATGGTTGGTTTCTGCGTAAGGCACTCACTTTCCGGGCGCAGGAGCAGCGGGAGCCTCGAACCTTCCCCTCCAACCAACTTAATAACTAATATCCTTACATACCTTACATATAGTTGCTTATGTAAAAGCATTATTTACCAACCATATGCACCTCCTCATATATACCCAGATATCCACCACCCAAACCCTTTTTTATAAAAAATGAGAGCCGGACCCGGGAAATAATTGGGAAATGGGGCCTGTCCCCCATTTCCCAACTTTTCCAGAACCGCTCCCACCTACAGTGCGCTGGCCTGCACGCTGGTTCTTCCCGGGGACTGTCCCTTATTTCCCATGCTTTTTGTATTCTTTTTCTTCCTATTCTTCCTGCAGAGACTGTCCGCTTTTTCTGCTTGCTTCCAGAACGCCTTCCGCCTTTAAGTGTTTCCTATTCGGATTTTAGGATGGGGATGAGGCGTGAAATGTTGTATAATGAGGAAATACGTTTTATTTCTCAGGAGTGTCCTGAAGAGCCGTTTTCCCTGCTTTCTACATAGATCCTGTAGTTTTGGGGCGTTTGGAAGTAAGGGAGGATCCGGTCAGGAGTTGCATGGCGGTCCGGCTGTCCGTATAAAAAAGCGGCATAGCTGCTCCAGTTGTATTCCTCCGCTTTTTGCACCAATCTGGCTTTTTGCGGATTTAAGTGGATGTACCGGCTGGCCTGGACGAGATAATCGATTGAATCGATCATCTCTGCGAAGTATCTTCCTTGAAAAACATGTCCATCCTGTTGATAGCGCTTGTTAAAGTAAATCGCGTACCGGGAATTCAGCCGGCCCATGATAAGCCTCGTCGGATCGCTGATCGTTTCGAGGAGCAGATGGATATGATTGCTCATCAGGCAGTAGGAATGCAGGAAAAACTCATACTTTTCACGGGTTTCCTCCAGCATCATCAGATAGGTGGACCGGTCTTTGTCATCAAGGAAAATGTCTGCCCCGCGATTTCCGCGGCAAATGATATGATAAGCCGCGCCCGGGTACCAGACTCGATTTTTTCTGGGCATATAGAGCACTCCTTTTTTTAATTATAAACATTTACTTGGCGGAGCTGTCCGGGAAATAGGGACAGTCCCCGCAGGAAGAATATGAGTTTCATAGGATTTTGGGCTTGGGAAATAGGGGTCTGTCCCCCAAGAAGGAGGTTGTGTTGGTGGATGCATTGTTAAAGGCCGGGGAGACTATTCTTGATTATCTGGATCCCCGGGAAGAGGAGGTCCGGCAGGCTGTGCAGCGCGGGTTTTTGTTATACAGCCAGGGGCTGGTGTACAAACTTGCGGATTACGGGGACTATGCGGAGGCGACGGTGCAGGATCTGGTGCCTGCCCGTGTTACGCTGCAGATTGATCATCCGTTGTCCAGTTCATGCTCTTGTGAGGAGGGACTGTTCTGCCGCCATCAGATTTCCGTGTTTCTGTCTGCCTATTCAAGGACTGCGAGCGTTACCCGCTGGCTCGCCCGCTGGAAGACGAAGCAGGAGGAGCCGCCCGCGGAGCCTGACGAGCAGACTCACCCCTCGCTCATCCGGGCACGGGAACTGCTGAAGACGAAAAAAGACATCAAGCGGAGCTTTTCCTCGTGGAAGAGCTTTGTCGAGGAAACCTTCCACAGCTATATCATCAGCAATAAGACCATGCAGGAATATATGCTTGACCGCATGTGGGGAAGCTTTAATCAGCGCATAAAAGAAAAGGCGCCGATTGAGCGTGAATGGCGGCCATTATATGATTTTGTAGTGCTGTATACCGTGCTCCTGGAATGCATTCACCTCCTGCGCACGGAATCAAGCCCGAAGGTGTCTCTTTCCTTCTTTCATGATCTGGCAGAGAACTACCTGGAAGAGCTCCAGGATATCGCCCCTGCGATCGGGCGCCAGGCGAAGCCCTTTGCTTTTGATGACTTCCTGGAAGGCATTAAGGAGGAAGCGTGGCAGCTGCTTGAAGGCAGGGACTCGCTCATGTATGAACGCATCGATCTGTACCGGTCGCTTTGGAGGCATATGCTGAAAAATGGCGGCTGGCGCTCGGACGAAGTGGATCGCCTGGAGCGGCTCTCACAGGAAAAACATTCTGCCGAGCAGGCGCTTTCCTATCAGGTGGCCCTCATTCATCTGCTTTTGCTGAACGGAGAAGATGAACGCGCCGTGCTGATGCTTGAGAAAATGCCGCCGGCAGCCAGTCCGTTTCTCTACTCCTGGCTGCAATTGTCTGTTGAGACCGGCAATGAAAAACGATCTATCTTTTTCATCGAACATATCACGAGGCGCATTCAATCCTTCTTGAACACGATTCCCTCTTATTATGAACGGACCAGCTTTGTCAGGAATTTTTCCATGCCGATCCGGGTCTTTTGCCAGGAAACGAAGAGAATGGACCTGCTTGAGCGCTTTTACAGAGAGACCCTCCCTTTTAGCACCTGGGATTATTCCAGAATCCTGTTTGAACGGGAGGAATACCAAAAATGGGTGGAGCTGCAGATTTTTGCGGGAGATGATGTCTCAATGATTTCCTCCCAAAACATTAAAATCCTGCAGGCCCATGATCCTTCCCTGCTGCTGCCGCTGTATCACCATGCGGTGCTCACAAGCCTCGGGCAGAAAAACAGGCAGGCCTATAAATCGGCGGTCCGTCATTTGAAGAAGCTGCGGACGCTTTATAAAAAATTGAAGCAGGAAGACCGATTTGCAGAATTCATTGAAAATCTTTCCCAATCCACGAAACGGCTGCGTGCCTTTCAAGAAGAATTGCAAAGGGGTAAGCTGATTCATGCGGAATAAAATGAGAATAAGTATTGATGTCCAGCAGCACGACGAGGGACATTTCATCATAACCGGAAAAGACGAAAACAATCATCATATCACGATGGATTCCCTGAGGAAGCTTCTCTTCACCTGGGATGATTCCAGCTTTTACGGGACCATGCTTGAAACCAGGCGCTTCGAGAAAATGTCCGGCGTACCGGCAGATGCCTGGACGCTCCTGAATGTGTTCGGCAAGGAGACATTCAACAGCTTCGTTTCCTGGGAATGGAGCGACTTTGCGAGCTTCCTCCTCTCTACCGCCCATATGCTGTATGACGGCTTCGAACGCGGTGTGCCTGTTCCGGACTTTGAAAAACTATTGTCCGGCGACCGGGGCTGGTCCCTCCCGCAGGCCGTAATGGACGAATTTGGCGAAGCTTTTTGGGAAGAAGAGCTTGCTGTGCCGCAGGCGGTCATCGGCTATGGCCGCAGCCAGCAGGAGCCGCAGAAAACGCGGAATTTCCTGATGGACTGGTACAATGCGGCTGTTACACAGTATCTGTCGCGTAAGGCTGTCACCAAGGACCGCATCGACAAAACCATCAGTGAATTCCGTGAAGCCGGCTTCACTCCCGATGAACTGCAGTCTTATTTTACCGAAGACCGCTGGCAGAGCTGGCTGAAGCTGTCAGAGGATGACAAGCCCTTCACCACCTGCCTCCGGATCACGGAGCCGGAAGATGGCAGCGGGCCATGGATCCTCGAGCCGATGCTCCGCTCGAAAAAGGATGAATCCGTGCTGGTCCGCCTTTCTGGTAAAGGAAAAAAACCGCTGAAAAGCTGGCAGCCATATCTGGAGCAGGCTGAAGAAGAAGTGAAGGGGTGGGCATCTGTCCTCCCGGGTCTTGCCGAGGGAGATTCGTTCCGGCAAGAGCTCACCGAGGAAGAAGCATGGGACTTTCTGACTCATGACAGTGAAAAGCTGATCTTCCTTGGAGCAGAGATTCTGCTTCCGCCGTGGTGGCAGGCCATCCGCGATGCTTCTTTCCGGATCAAGGCGCGCGTAAAAAGCAGCACTTCCTCCCGCGGCCCTTCCTATGTGGGCTTGCAGGCTCTCATGGACTTTGACTGGCGCTTCTCCATGAACGGAGTCGATTTTTCAGAAGATGATTTCCAGAAGCTAGTGGAGGAAAAGCGGCGCCTGATTTTCGTAAAAGGCCAGTGGGTGAAGCTGGATCCCGCCTTCATCCGGCAGATTCAGGATATGATGAAGGACGCGGATCAGAAAGGCCTCCAGCTGAGCGATCTTTTGCGCCAGGAGCTGTCGGCACCTGAAGATGAAGAGGATCTCGAATCGGATGATCCAAACGAGATGCTGAAGATTCAGTTCGAATTGAACCAGGAGCTGCGCAAGCTGATGAGCTCGCTCCGGGAAACAAGGTCCATCCCAATCATCGAGCCGTCTGATATGCTTCAGGGAACGCTCCGCCCTTATCAGGCCCAGGGCCTCAGCTGGCTCTATTTCCTGAGAGAGCATGGATTCGGCGCCTGCCTGGCGGACGATATGGGCCTTGGCAAAACGGTGCAGATCATCGCGTATCTTTTGAAAATTAAAGAAGAGCGCGATGCAAATCCTGCCGGTGCCGCCGAAGTGAATGGCAGACCGGTTTCAGGCAGCTCGCTCATTGTCTGCCCGACCTCGGTGCTTGGAAACTGGCAGCGCGAGCTTGAGCGGTTCTCTCCGGACCTGAAGGTATTCCTCCATTACGGGGGAAGCCGTCCTAAACTTGAAGATTTCCGGAAGGCGGCACTTGAACATGACGTGGTGCTGACTTCTTACGGGATCACTCATCAGGATACAGAGGAGCTTGAATCGATTCACTGGTCGAGCATCATCCTCGATGAAGCGCAGAATATTAAAAATGCAGGCACCAAGCAGTCGAGGGCCGTCCGGAAGCTGCGCGGTACCCATCATATTGCCCTTACCGGCACACCGATGGAAAACCGCCTCACCGAGCTGTGGGCCATCTTTGATTTTATCAATAAAGGCTATCTTGGCACGCTTGGACAGTTTCAGGAGAAGTATGTAGCTGCGATTGAACGCGAGCAGCAGAAGGGCAAGATCAAGGAACTGCAGAATCTGATTCAGCCATTCCTGCTGCGCCGGACGAAAAAAGACAAGGAAGTCGCGCTGAATCTGCCTGACAAGCAGGAGCAGAAGGAATTTGTGCCGCTCACTGTCGAGCAGGCCTCCTTGTACGATCAGCTCGTCAAGGATACATTCGCCGAGATCGAAAAGCTGTCGGCCATTGAGCGCAAGGGCCTGATCCTTTCCCTGCTCGGCAAGCTGAAGCAGCTCTGCGATCATCCTGCTCTTTATCTGAAGGAAGGAAGCAGAGATCCTGACATGGAGCGCTCCGGCAAGCTGGAGAAGTTGATTGAGCTTGTGGACGCAGTCGGGGAACAGAGCGAAAGCTGCCTCATTTTCACCCAGTATATCGGCATGGGCGAAATGATGAAAAACCTGCTTGAAACCCGCTTTGATATTGAAGTGCCGTTCTTGAACGGCAGCATGCCAAAGGCAAAGCGCGACAGCCTGATTGCCGACTTCCAGGACGGAAAATTCCCGTTCTTCATTCTGTCCCTGAAGGCAGGAGGAACCGGCTTGAACCTGACCGCGGCGAACCATGTGATCCACTATGACCGCTGGTGGAACCCTGCCGTCGAAAACCAGGCCACCGACCGGGCTTACCGCATCGGCCAGAAGAAATTTGTGCATGTGCACAAGCTGATCTCCACGGGCACGCTTGAGGAAAAAATAGATGCCATGCTTGATAAAAAGCAGGCCTTGAACGATGAAATCCTGCAGGGCGAAACCTGGCTCACCGAGCTCAGCGACAAAGAGCTCCTCGACCTGGTTGCCTTGAATTAAGCGGGGCTTCTCTTAAAATAATGGAAATAAAAAAGCTGGCTTCCATGCTGCCGCACATCGCTTGTGCAGCACCCGGAAGTCAGCTTTTCTCATTATATGTCCCTGTTTGAATTCTTCAACAGGCGTTCGTATTTAGCGATTTCATCTTCAATATCAAGGAGCTTCATCTGATGCTCAAGTTCAAGCTTCTTCTTCTTGCGCTGAAGCGATTCAATTTTGCCTTCATAATCGCCAGGCTTTTCCGGCTCTTCAGGGGGAACCGAACCGAAGTCCGCTCCTGCTTCCTTAATCCGGCTCAATGATTTCGCCAGGATCTCCACGCCGAGTCCCGCTACATCCTTCGCCTTTGGATTGGCCAGGATATTCGAGCCCAGCATCCCGATCAAATTCTGCATCTTGGACAGAGATGTCCCCGGTATCGCCGATTTCTTCTCAACAAAGTCCTCAAGCTTGCTGTCATCCACCACATAGCTCTTGCCATCCTGTGTGGCCTCAAGCTCACCCGTGCGGATCCATCTGCGCACCGTTTCCTCCGAAACATTCAGCATCTCACTAATCTCTTTTGTGCTTAACATACAGGCGCCTCCCCATTTCTAAATCTTTCTTACACCCAATGTAACACACATGCGTGTGTGTATGCAAATCCTTTCGCTGGGAAATAATCTTGGGAAATGGGGGACTGTCCCCCATTTCCCGGAAATAAAAAACTCCCCTTCCGGAGAGCTTTGGTGAAGTTATCTGTAATTGGTTCTGCCTTTTCGGTTGTTCATTGCTTTTCGTACGATTGGATATATAACAGGCGCCCATTTGATAGCAGCTCTAATCAGCTTTTTCATGTGTATAACCTCCTTTGGATTGTAGTTTGTTGTTCCCTGATATGATGGTGGACAAACCTAAGCCGGTTTAGAAATTGCCCTGCTCCCGGCATGCAGCCTGCCTCCTGTGCCTTTATTTTTGGGGATAGAGGTGGAATGTATACTTCGTCCGCTTCGCCCGGGGCTTTAGGGAGCCGCATCTCTACAGCCGGCGCACAAGGGTTCTAACCAAACTCCCACAGAGCCACCCATATCAAAAAGGACTGCGTTTGGGAATGCAGTCCATAAAAGGGGGATATAGCTGTTTTTTCTTGCGTACTTCAATCGAAGCGGTACTTTCGGGGAATGATAGGGGAAAATAAATGGGGGTTCTGAAGGATCTTACAAATCAGAGGCGGTTTCGAGGAGTTTCGCACACCTCCCTACAGGACGGTACTCCGCGTCCTGCCCTTCAGGCACAGGGTATAGAGCGGCCTTCCTTCAGCCAGCTGTGTTCTTCGGCTCTCTTCGGATCTGCTTTCGAGAGCTGTGAGCCGCTCTTCAAAGCCCGCACTCATCCTTCTGAATTGGAGGAGCTCCGTCTCTGCCTTATGCAGGAGGGCCGAGTACGCCTCAATCTGCTCTTCTCCGTTCAGCGCCTTTACATGCGTCCTGCCGACAATCTTGATCAGATCCGTCAGCAGCTCCTCCACCCGCTGCTGCCTCACTGTCCATTCCTTACACTGCTGGCACACACCGGCCACCTCCTTGCTGGGAAATAATCGGGAAATGGGGGCAGTCCCCCTACAGGAATTGGACGGATTCTGCGATGACTTCGGTGACGTAGATTTTTTTGCCATCGGAGTTGTTGTAGTTCCGGGTTTGGATGCGGCCGGTTACGCCGACGATAGATCCTTTTTTACAATACTGGCTGGTGTTTTCAGCGGATTTCCGCCAGAGGGTGCATTGGACGAAGTCTGCTTCGAATTCGCCTGCTGCATTTTTGAAGGTGCGGTTGACTGCAAGCACGACATTGGATACGGCTTTTCCTTCGGGTGTGAACTTCAGCTCAGGATCCCTTGTCAGTCTGCCCACCAGTGTAACCTGGTTGATCATGGGCTGCTCTCCTTTCTTCTGAAAGTAGCTTCATCATATAAGAATTCTTCCCGGCGGTAAAATGAGGCTTAAGCACTTTCTCCGCTTCTGATGCCTCCTAATTTTTCATTTTTCAAGCCGGAAGAAGCCTTTTTACGGGTCCAAATTCCTAAAAAAACGGTTTTTACACAAATTCGGGCTTTTTTTACAGAAAGATTCGACAAGCTCCCCAGTTCCCTGTCAGCCCTTAAATTTTTTGGACAAATTCATGTTGTGCTATAATAGATAAAACTTTAGAACGAACGCATAATCACTTTGGAATGGAGGTACAGGATGAAAACCTTTCGATTAATGTCACTGCAGCTTGTCACTGCCGACCAGGAGCTGATTCCCCTGCCCCTGGAGGATGGACTTATTATCAATAAAGAGGACGAAAAGAACCGCTGGCTGATTGAGGCATTCATCAGCGACGGAACATTCCGTTCCATTGAAGCTTCTCTTGGCGGAAAAGTGATTCATGTCCTGGCCGTCATTTCAAAAAAGGAAAATGATCCCGTTTTATTTGAAACCTCCCTTTGTTCCGCAGGAGAGGTGGATGGAGGCCGGATCGTCCTTTTTGAGGGCGTGATCAAAAAAGGACGCAGCCGATTTGCGGAGCTGCTGCTCGAAGATCTTGTCTCCAAAGGTCTCACCGGCGATCAGCTCGTCCAGGAATTCAAAGAGAAAATTCATTCCAAACCGGCCATGGCCGCATTAAGGGAATAAACGAAAAGACAGGGAGCAGTCGCCTCCCTGTCTTTTTTCGTTACTTGCTTTCTGGAACAACATCATTGTTTTTCTTTTCATCATTCATCTTATTGTCAAACAAATCATCATTGTCTTTGCCGTTGTTATCCTTATTATGATTGTTCTCAGTAGGATCCGCATCGCCAGGCATCTGGCCGTCATCATCATTGCGGTCCTGATCTCTCACTTCGGTATCATGGCGGTCTCTATCGTCTGTATCATTCAATTCCACATTGTCATCTCTCATGTTCTGATTTTCCACATTATTTTTGTGGTCCTCATGCTTATCATCATTATTGCCGCAGCCTGTCAAAAGCGCTGCAGAAAGCACAGAAGCAAAAAAAGCCGCCCAGATTTTTTTCTGCATGCTGGTACCTCCTTTCACCAAGGCTTGGACCTATTGGTCTTTCCTTAGCGTTTCCGTTTGGTCCGCAAATTATGAGGCGCACAGCTCCCAGCGCCTTTTGGCTCTAAAGGCTGCCTTTCCTTAAAGAACTTTTCTTGCTTTTTCACCTCTTTCTTCTATAAATGCTGCAAAAGTTTAACAAATTCCCTTTATTTCAGCTGTTTTCTTAGTTTTTTTCTATATAATAAAAAACTTGTCGAATACTCCATACAGGAATTTTAAATATTTTAAAGAATTTAAAAAATCATGAAACTTTTTCCATTTCGCTGCGTCTATTAAGTGCTGGGCTTTTCCTAGAGATAGGGAGAGCAGCTTTCAGCATGGATAGAAGAGAAATCAATCATTTTTAACGGGGGTAAATTATGAAGAAACTATTGAAGAACCTGGCCATCGCGGGTGTTTGTGCCGCTCTGGTTCTGCCGGGCACGGCAAACGCCAGCCTAAAGTCAGACCTGGCCAAGGCAAAAAGTGAAGTATTTGATAAAAGCGGCCTGCGTACGTTCAAATCCTTTTCCGCCTCTAAGGACGGAGCACAAAAAGAAGCCAAAAAGCCGCAGTTCAGCGAGGACATGATTGTCATTAAATATAAAAATGCACTCTCACGGGCAGAGCATACCAGGCTCGGAGCCGTTGTGGTCCGCCAGGATGCCGGCCAGAAGTATATAGTGGTCAAGGTGAAAAATAAAGCCGCACAGGAGAAGGCCCTCAAATATTATTTAAAAAATAAAAATGTCGTGTCGGCACAGCCGTCTGTCCTGTTCCATAAATTCGGCACAACCGACCCGAAAGCATCAAAGCAGTATCATTTGTCCATGCTGAAGGCAGGCGAAGCCCAGTCTCTGGCAGGCAAGCGCAAGGTGAAGGTTGCGGTCATCGATACCGGAATCGACCTGAAGCATCCGGAGCTGAAAAACAAAGTCATCAGTTCCGTGAATATCATCGATCCTGCAAACCCCGGGCAGCCTGACAGCCATGGCACGCATGTTGCCGGCATCATTGCAGGCGAAAAGGGCAACGGCATCGGCGGATATGGCATCAACCCTAATGCCGATATATTGTCCATCGATGTCTTCTCAAGGGGTTCAGCCACCAATGACTATACCATCGTCCAGGCCATCGACAAGGCCGTTGAACAGGGTGCAAGGGTTATCAATATGAGTCTGGGTTCATACGGAGCCTCCCCGATTCTTGCAGATTCAGTCAAGCGGGCTATAGCCAAAGGTGTAACCATCGTGGCGTCGGCAGGCAATGAGGCATGGGACGAGCCCTCTTACCCTGCTTCCTATGAGGGCGTTATCAGCGTAAGCTCAGTGGACAGCAAGAAGGCCCTGTCCTGGTATTCCAATTTTGGCCCATCCGTTGATATTGCCGCTCCAGGCGAGGAGGTTTATTCCTCCATTTATGAACCGGAAAGGAAATCGAGCTTCCGGAATATGAGCGGCACCTCCATGGCTGCTCCGGTTGTGGCAGGGGCAGCTTCCCTTCTTTTAGCCAAAAATCCGTCGCTCACGCCTGCACAGGTGGAATATATCCTGAAAGCCACTGCCCAGGATCTTGGAGCAAGGGGTTATGATACAAAGTATGGCAGCGGACTCGTCAACCCGGCTGCCGCGCTTAAATATAATGTAAAAAGCCTGCCTGCAGCCATCACAAAGAAATGGACGGATACCGAAATCCGGAAAGAGGCACCATCCGTTACTTCCCCTTTGAATGTAACGAAGGCGGTCACCAAACCTGGGGAACAGCACTGGGTTAAAATTGCGGTCAAGGAAGGAGAATATATCCAGACTTCACTCAAGTCGTCCGCTCAATTCGATCACAAGCTTACGGTCAAATTCTTCGGTCCGCTTCCAGTCGAAACTCATGTGATCAACAGCGTCAGAGAAGGAAAAAGCGAGGGCAGCATGCTGAAGGCCCCATACACCGGCTATGCTGCGATCGGTGTGACGGATGTGAATGGAAACTATGACAGCTCTGCCGCGAAGAAGGATCAGTATACCCTCTCCGCGTCCGTCCTGACAGAGCTGCCAAAGGATACATCCACCCTGACAAATATGGTGCCGATGACTCCGGTTCCATTTACAAGCACCGGCAACACCTTCCTTTCAGATGAAAAGGAAGACTATGATTATTTCACATTCAAAGCGGACGGTGACTATCTGTATAACCTGAATATCTCAGGCGTGCCAGGCGTAAACAGCATGATTCATGTTTACCGCGAGGACTCTCTGTTCCCTCAGCCGGAGCCTGGGGAGACTCCAATACCCGAAGAAGAGAAAATGGCGATGCTGAAGGAAATGCTCGAAGGCAAAAATGCGGTTCCTGGGGAATTTTCCAGCAACCGGGGAGGCTCCGGTGAAGGGGAAACGCTCTTCTTCCAAGGGGAAAAAGATGCAAAGTATATTGTGAAGGTTACGAATAAACCATCATTCAGCGATGAAGATTTCTTTTTCTTCTTCTTCGGCACAGGTTTCGAAACAAGCCTTGATGCCAAGCCGTCTGCGATTCCTTATACTCTGAATCTTACAGCTTCCGAAGCCATTCCGGATGAAGACAGCCTTCCGATTGAAGGCGGCGAAGAGGAAGAAGGCGGAGAAGGTGACGGCGACCTGAATGGAGACGGCAAGTATGATATCGATGATGAAATTCTGTATATGGAGCAGCTGATCCAGCAGTATAAAGAAGCTGCCCGTCCCCTTACACTCGGGATGAAAGGCGAAGGATATCTCCAGAGCCCGGAAGATTTAGATCTCTTTATGTTCAAGCCTGAGAAGTCAGGATATTACAAGTTCAATACTCCAGTAGTTAACGGCCAGGCGTTCACTGTGGAAATCGCAAAGCTGACGACAGAGGATGTTGGGGATGGCAAGAAGATCCTTAATCTGTCTCCGGTTGGGGACAATTTAAACTGGAGCGGCTGGGGCGCCCTTAACAGCTCATTCCATACAGGCCTGCAAAAGGGAGAGACTTATTTCATGGCAGTCACCCCGAACTGGTTTGCCGATGACTTTGCTCTTCAGAAATATTCAATCGGCTCTTCCTACCTGTATGCGGATCAGTCCGATAAATATGAAGAAAATGACCTGTTCAAAAACCAGGCCAAAAAACTGCCGGCAGACGGCAAAGTGACAGGCAATTTCGCGATGCCGAACGATATGGATGCGTTCACCTTCTCTCCTTCTAAAACAGGCGTTTACCAGGTGCTTGCCGAGGATGGAACCGTGTCGGCCGCACTCCGTGCCAAGCTTCCGAAAGAGCTGTTCACTAAAGTGTATAAGCTGCCTGTCATCATTGAAGACGTGAATAAAAACGGAAAATATGACGGAGCGGATTACGAGCATATTTCCATCATCGAAGGCGGACTTGAGACCGGCACTACACACGGTTCCTTCAAAGCCGTCAAAGGCAAGAAGTACTTCATCGTAATGGACCGGTTCCTCGAAAGCGGCACATTAAGTCTCGTGCCATATAATTTAAGTGTTGTGCCTGCCAAGACAGTTGATGAAGATGCCAAATCAGTAATCAAGAATAACAGGCCGTCCAAACCTGTGGCATTGAAGGCTTCAGGAAGCAAGGTCCTGAAGGCTTCCGGCTACCTGAATGCCGGCGTGAAGTTCGGGGATGAGGATTGGTTCACCTTCACCCTCAAGAAAGATACAGCTGTCACCATCAGCCTGGCTGCAGGTAAAGAAACGGATATGAATCTGTCCCTTTATAAGGACGGAAAGCTTTTAAGCAAAGCGGATTACTATCCGGAGGGTGATGATGAAGTCATGATCCGCACCCTTAAAAAGGGAACCTATCATGTAAAGGTCCGTGACTTCTTTGGCAACTCCTCCATCAAGCCGTACGAACTGAAAGTGACGATGAAATAAAATAAGGGAAGGAGCTCGGTGCTCCTTCCCTTTTCGCTTATAAAAGTAGAAAAGCTGGCCCGCGATGCAGACCAGCCCTTTTTTTTGGGAGAACATATGGCTTACCAGACCATATCATTTTTCTAGCTGAGTAATTTTTATGCTATTAAACCTACACTACTATATTAACACCAAAGACCTATTTCTAAACAGTGGTTCTTGCATTTTTTTAGAAAATTTTTCTATTTTTTATCTCCCAATGCAAAAGTAATTTCCGCTTCACACACAACATCTCCTTCGACCGTCGCCACCGCTTTTCCTTTGCCGATCGGACCGCGTGAACGGACAATCTCCACTTCCAGGCGGAGCTGGTCCCCAGGCTTCACCTGCTTCTTGAAACGGCAGTTTTCAATGCCGGCAAAAAAGGCAAGCCTGCCCCGGTTCTCCTCCTTTTTTAATACGGCAGTGGCCCCGACCTGAGCCAGTGCTTCAACAATCAGCACACCCGGCATGACCGGGTAATCAGGGAAATGGCCGTTGAAAAATTCCTCATTGGCCGTCACATTTTTAATGCCCACAGCCCTTACGCCTTCTTCCATTTCGACAATCTTATCAATCAGCAAAAATGGGTAGCGATGCGGGATGATTTCTTTAATCTGGTTAATATCAAGCATTTGTTTTACCTCCAGCAGAATCTTTTTCTCCATCTTACCATGAATGAAGCAAAAATTAAAAGCTGGTTATATGACTTAGTACTAAATCATCAATCCGTCAGTCCTTTTCCGCCAAGCGGACAAAGAGCTGCCATCCGCTCCATACCTGCAAGCAGCGGCCTAGCCTGCTGGATAAGTGCCTGGACTGACTCTTGCGACAAGGAATTCTTATGCGCCTCCTCGCTGGTCCATACTTCATAAACGAAGACCGAATAATCATCCTCCTGCGAAAAGCTGATTTGATAGGCCTCACATTCCTCCATCGCCCCAAGCTCCCTCGCTGCCTGAAGAAGGATGGCGGCAAGCATGTCGCGCTCCCCCTGTATTGCCGTAAATCTGCCGAAAAGCCCGAATTTCTCCATCTCCCAGTCCCCTTTATCCCTTTTACAGATTGTTTCTTCAGAAACGGTGAAAATTCCTTCAAAAAAAGCAAAAAGCCGCCCTTAAAAGGACGGCTTTCTACCTGACATCTTTATTGACAAGGTCCCCGATATGGGTCCATGTTGATTTTTTAAATACATCAAACGGCTTGCCGCTGCCAAGTATGCTGTAGCCTACCATGGCACCCGCTGCAGCCGAGAAGGCAATCAGAAAGGCTACAATGACCAGGCGAAGCCAGATGGGAATCAAACGGACACGAATTTTCCCGCGGGCCTTCCCTGACGGCTCTTTTTTCACTTTCTCTTTACGGAATTCTTCTCTCGATACGCTCATCGGTTCCATCCTTTTAGCTGCCTCTCCTTCTAACGTGGCTGGTTTCGTTTATTATACCCTGTCTGGCCTGCTTTGTTAACTGGCGAGATGGAAAAAAAAGCTCATAATACAATGGGGTAATTTAATGTAAGTCTTCCTCTCGTAATCAATGCTGCCAGTCTGAGCAAACATTAAATGCCAAAAAAAGAGCGGGCATTCACCGACCGCCTTTCTGGATAGCATTTTTCTTCATTTCATACCCTTCTCTTTTCCCTTTCTCAGGGAGAATAGAACGAGAAAGATTCCTAACAAGAGTGATCCTATCGGGTATAATAACGGAAAGAAAATAGTTGGATATGCCACCCAGGCATTGGCGTTTGGATGATTAATTAATTTTGCAATTCATCTCTTTTTATATAAGTTATTGTATGGAAGGCACCGCTTTCCGCTTTTCTATGATCCAGCTCCGGACTGAGACCTTCGGTCGTAAGCTGGTCGCCATAAAAAGGCAAAGAGCGGCCTTTTTCTGCCGCCCTTCTTACGCCTGTCAGGTCTCTGCTTTTCGAGTCATTCTGACTGCTGGATAAGTTTAGTCATCATAGTGCTGCTAAGTAATTGAATTAGAAAAGCACCGTCCTCCGCTTTTCTGGTGATGTCTAGCTCCAAGCTGAGATCCTCGAGTCATAAGCCAAGCCGGGCATGGAAAGAAAAACGCTTTCCACACCCGCCTCGTCTTATGCTATTCGGATCTCTGCCTTCCTTTTTAGTTTGGATGATCTATTAATTTTGCAATTCATCTCTTTTTATATAAGTTATTGTATGGAAGGCACCGCTTTCCGCTTTTCTAATTACCGTATCCCATTTACTAGTCCTGCCATCTGGTCCGCCTGGGTGATGGAGCGGGACTGGAATTGGTAGGAGCGCTGGACGTTGAGGAGGTCGGTCATTTCCTTGGACAGGTCTACGTTGGAGTTTTCAAGGGATCCCTGCTGGAGGGAGATTTGGTTCCTGAGGCCTCCATTGAGCTGTGTGAATACTTCGTCTTCTGTGACGCCGAGCCTGTTCAGGCCGCCTGGGAGTGTGTACAGGTTCGTGCCCTGCTGTTCAAGGAAGTGGGGCTTCTTCACGGACACAATGCCGAGGTTGAAGGCCTGGACGTCTCCGTTTTGCATGGTCGCTCTGAGCTGTCCGTTTTCATTGAAGATCAGGTTGTCTATTTCACCGTTGATTACAATCGGCCTGTCCTGTTCATCCAGTACCGCGCTGCCATTGCCGGTGACAAGGGCCATGGAATTGCCGCCATTGCCTGCTGGAGTCAGGTAGAAGGCGCCGTCACGGGTATAGGCGGTCCTGTTTTGGTCGCCGCGGATCTTGAAGAAGAGGTTGTCCTTTGTGAGGGCCACGTCCAGGTCACGATCGGTTGTTTTGAGGCTTCCCTGGGTGAGCACCATCCGGGACTGGCTGAGCTTTGCGCCGGTTCCTACCCGGATTCCGTCCGGTGTGAGCCTTCCTTTTTCCTTATCTGGGCGGCCCTGGTTTTGGAATTCCTGGGCCAGGAGGTCGGTGAAGTAGGTTTCCTTCCGCTTATAGCCATTGGTCTGGACATTGCTCATATTATTGCTTATGATGTCCATCCTCTTTTGAAGCTGGCTGAGTGTATTGGTTGCTGTGATCATCGTTCTATTCATTGCTTTTACCCCCTGCGCGGGACCGATTTAGGATCAGCCGATCCGCCCTATCTCGTTCACTGCCTTGTCCATGCTTTTATCATAAGCCTGAAGGATTTTTTGGTTCGCTTCAAAGGCACGGTAAGCGGTCATCATATCTGTCATAGTTTTAGCCGGGTCGACTGTGGATTGTTCGATCGAACCTTGCTGGAGCTTGAATTCCACTCCGTTTTGGCCGTAGGCACTCTGGATGTCCTGATTCGCTTCAGCGCGGAATAGGCCATCCCCTTCTTTCACCAGCCGGTATGGATCAGCGGCAAATGCGATGCCGAGCCTTGCGGACTCACCATTGCCCTCGCTGATGACACCATCCTCGCTCACGGTGAAGTTTTCACTTTCCAGCTGGATTCGGTTCCCGGCTGTATCCAGGACATAATTTCCGCTTGGTTCTGTAAGGAAACCGGCCGCATCAAGCGTGAAGTTTCCGTTTCTTGTATACCTGACTTCACCGTTGCCATCGGAGACGGTGAAAAGAGCTGTGCCCGGACGCCCGGTTTCCGGGTCCAGGGGCATGGCCCCATCCAGCAGGGCGATGTCTGTGCTGCGCTCTGTTGGAGTGATGTCTCCCTGCCTGAAGTTCGGCATCGCTTCCTGCATATACACTCCGGTACTGATGTCTCCAATTTTCGTGTTCCTCGGGAGAGTCAGTCCTTTTGCAGTCGGGATATTCTCACTTTCCATCCTGCTGAGGAGCATTTTGGGAAAGGCCCTCATGGAAGACTGATCAGCCTTATAGCCGGGTGTATTGGCATTTGATATATTATTGGTCAGCATTTCAGTGCGGCGCTGCTGGGACAGCATACCGGAAGCTGCTGTATAAAAACCTCTGAGCATATATATTCACCTCATAATAAGAGAGAAAATTTTTGTGGAATCTCTATACGTATATATCGGCAGACAAATAATTTTTTTAATCGCCTGACTGGAGTTTTTTTATGGATGGTGTTTAATCCGGGGCTGTAGTGGTATAAATAATTCAAATAAGGGCTCTGCTGGTCTACGTTCCCATAAAAACAGCAGGCCCTTATTTTTTTGTGCGTTCATGAAATGGAGAAGGCTGATTGTAACCAAGGGTGCTCTCTTCCCGCAGGAGTCTCGCACCTTCCGTTCCAATCAACCTGTCTTAAATTTGCTTCACAACCCTCATCAAACACAACCTCTTTGAAAAGAGCCTGAGCGTTACACAACAAATTTACGCTTTGGCAGTTTGTCCATGTTGTCGAGCATGATGCCTGTCCCGATGGCGACGCAGTCCATTGGATTTTCGGCCACCAAGACCGGGACCTTCAATTCTTCGGCAAGGAGCTGGTCGATTCCGTGCAGCAGTGCGCCGCCGCCTGTCAAGATGACGCCGCGGTCTATGATGTCTGCAGAAAGCTCCGGCGGAGTCCGTTCAAGGACGCTTTTGGCTGCCTGGACGATGATTGCTACAGACTCCTTCAAGGCACTGCTGATTTCTTCTGATTTGACCGTGATGGTCCTTGGGAGTCCTGAGACCATGTCGCGGCCCCGGATATCTATTTCTTCGTCGCGGCTTCCAGGGAAGACGGTCGCCACTTTGATCTTGATCTCTTCGGAGGTGCGTTCCCCGATCAATAATTTATATTTGCGTTTTATGTAATTCAGGATTTCGGCATCAAACTTGTCGCCAGCCATCTTGATCGATGATGAAGTCACGATGTCTCCCATGGAAAGCACAGCAACATCTGTCGTCCCTCCGCCGATATCCACTACCATATTGCCGCTGGGCTGGAAAATATCCATGCCGGCGCCAATGGCTGCGACCTTCGGCTCTTCTTCAAGGAAAATCTTTTTGCCGCCGCTTTTCTCAGCTGCTTCCTTGATGGCTTTCTGTTCTACACTCGTGATGTTAGTGGGACAGCAGATCAGAATGCGTGGCTTGGATAAAAGGCCCTTCACATTCAATTTATTTATAAAATGCTTGAGCATTGATTCCGTGACGTCAAAATCTGCAATGACCCCGTCCTGCAGCGGCCGGATTGCGACAATATTCCCAGGCGTACGGCCAACCATCCTCCTGGCTTCCTCACCTACTGCGAGCACCTTATTTGTATTCTTATCAATGGCAACAACCGACGGCTCATTCAATACGATCCCTTTACCCTTAACATGTATCAGCACGTTAGCAGTCCCAAGATCGATTCCAATATCTCTTGCGAACATAACGGTACACTTCCTCCTTATTACTCCACTGCTAAAATTTAGTAATACGTTCCAATTACCTATTTTATCACAAACTCCGGGGGACAGTCCCCATTTCCCGGATTATTTCCCAAAATTAAAAAATGCCGGACACATTTCCGGCACTTCCACTGTTTCTATTTGATTGTTTCTTCTTCATACTCCGGTTTTTTGTATTTCATTTTGGTTGCTTCGCCGCCCCTGAGATGGCGGATGGATTTGTGATAATCCAGGATATCTTTCACTTCGTTTGCCAGCTCCGGGCTGATTTCCGGGAGCCTCTCTGTAAGATCTTTGTGGACAGTACTTTTGGATACACCAAACTCCTTCGCAATCACGCGAACCGTTTTTCTTGTCTCCACGATATACTTTCCTATCTTGATAGTTCTTTCTTTGATGTAATCGTGCACACCACTCGCCCTCCCTAAATTGAAGTTGAGAAGTGTGAAATGAGCTTCGCCCTATGTATATAAAATACTGTTATCCCTGTCAGCATATGAATGTATATTCAGCTAAATTCCCAGTCGCAGATAACGATCCCACCTCAGCCACCACTCTCTGTTCACCAGTTTTTGTAAGGTTTGTAACAGTTTATTAGCTTGGTTCAGAATATATGCCCTAATTTCTGAATAGGGACAGGCCGGCCCGGCATGTTTTTTTAAATCTCCTGCACATTGCCCGCCATTATTTCCCGAGAAATTTGTCGATGTCCGTCTTATAACTGCAAAAAACCCGCCATATAGGCGGGTTTCCTGTTCAGTTGCTATTCAAACGGGAAGTTTGACGTTTAGTTATTTTTTGTTGGTGTTTCAGTAGAATTCTGTTCTTCATCGGAAGAAGTGTCTGTACCTTGTTCTTTATCTTCAGCTTTTTTGCTGCTGTCTTCTTTGGATTCAGACTTGTCTTCCTCTATGGTGCTTTCATCCTGGACGCTTTTTTCAGTGTCTGCCTTATCTTTATCCACCTGCTCTGTTTTCACAGGGGCAACGCTTGCTTCCTGAAGGTCAGCCAGCGTCTTTTCAAAATAACTCTTTGGATTCACTGCCATATTATCTTTACGGATTTCAAAGTGGACATGTGTGCCGGCTTCTTCATTCAGCAGGCTTTGTCCGGCTTTGGCAATCTCCTGTCCTTTGGATACCTTGTCCCCAACCGCGACGTTCATGTCTTTTACAGAAGTATAGCGTGTCACGATTCCCTTGCTGTGTTCAATTTCAATCACATTTCCAAGGACTGAATCTTCATCCACCCGGGTCACTTTACCGCTTAGTGAAGCAATGACGTTAAAGCCTTTGCCGTCTTTCATGGCAATGTCCATGCCTTTATTCTGTTCAAACGTGTTATTGTAGTAAACCATCGCTGCTTCCTGCTCTTCCTTAGAACCATTCGCATCATAGAAATCCTTTTTGACCACTGCATTGTCCTGGTCTTTTACCGGCATTGAGAAGTTTTCTAATCCACGGTTCGCTTCAACGGCTGGCTGCTTTTCATTTTTGCCAAGCTCGGCTGATTTTTGATTCCCGGGATTGCTTGATTCACTGCCCGTATTCTGATACCAGATCACTGCTGATAATACGATTGCTGCACATAGGATGTAGATTGCTGGAAGTGCCCAGCGCTTACTTATAATACGCTGGAAATTTGATTTTTGAGAAGTCCGTTTCTTTTCTTCCTCTCTCATGATTATCACCTCATCAGCCATTCTGAACAGAATTCAGAAAATATATACACACCCTGAAAAAATTTTTTCTGATTAGTGTTCTACAGAGGCGGAGGCATTATGCATTAAAAGGAAATATTTTATAAAACCTGAGGGTTCTTCAAAGGGGATTTTTAAAATTAGGATGGAATTTACTTACAGTTTTGTTATAGTAAATGAAAGGAAATCACATTCTACCGCAGCCTGTTTAAATTTCTTTGAGCTGAAGTTTTAGCAGCATTACTTAGGACAATTTGCACGGAATGCAAGAGAAGAGATGGTTAACATTTCCCAAGGTAAACGGGACGAGGAGGAAGTATATGAAGAACAAGATGATGAAAGGGATACTGTCTTTTATCCTGATTTTATTGGTGTTCGCCCCTGTCAATATGGCAGAAGCCGCTGTTAAAACTGGTGTAGTCGATGTATCAAGCGGAACATTGAATGTTAGAAGCGGTCCTGGGTTGAATTACAAAAAGATTGGATCTCTAAAGAACACGGCCAAGGTGACGGTCTATTCCATTAAAAGCGGCTGGGCCCAAATTCTTTACGCTAAGAAAAAAGGATATGTTTCTGATGACTATTTAAGATTCTACAGCACCATGTCACCCGCTGCTGCAAAAGCCATTTCTGACAAAGCATATAAGGCACAGCTAATTAGTAAGAGCAAAAGTTACACCAAAAAGCAAATTTATGCCATTCTATCCCCCCAGTTTACCCAGTCCTTTATAGACAAATATTTTAAACAGCAGTTTAGAGCTGCGGGCAAGGATAGTAAAGGAAACCCACTGTATCATATCCTCGAAACCGATACTTGGGGACTGTCGCTGTACCCACTGGATTGGCAGGCGAAATATCAGCCAAAGAAGCCGACCGTTACTCACTTTGTGAAAAACGGAAAGTCTTATTTATATATCTCACAATACCGCATCAGTGAAATGGAACGAAATCACACCACCACTACGTGTTTTGTCAAAGAAGGAAGCAAATGGCTGGTGTTCGATCATCGTGTTAAATATGATAAAAAATAATGCCTCTATTCTAAGAGGCTATTGCTTTAATAGTTCTAGGAAATTACATTCGTAAATGGGTTGAATGGAGCGGAAGGTGCAAGACTCCTTAATCCAGCTTCAAGCTGAGACCCCGAAGGCGAAGACGGGAGGCTCAGCGCCTGCAGCGGAGATTAACCTTTTTATTCTACAGACATAAGATTTACGAAACATACAAAATGATAAGCAATCCGAGAAGGCGATTGAGCAATCGCCTTCTTTTTTACTGTTTTGGCACTAAAAATTTCTTAAAATAAATCAGCCGTCTTTCTATATTTTTGTAAAGTTCCCCCCTACTCCTCTCATAAGATAAACAGATGAAAAGCTCAGGGGGGAAGTCTTTGTTAAAGAAACTAGTCATTTTATCTTTTTTCTTGCTCGTTAGCGTTCTCGGATTCGGCGGAATCAGCAGTTATGCTGCTGACAGCAGGCTCATTGTGATTAATAAGGCGAATAATCAGCTTGCATTCTATAAAAACGGGACCCTGTCAAAGGTGTTCAAAGTGGCGACAGGCAGGAAGCCGTCCTACACACCTGAGGGGAAGTTTAAAGTGGTGAATAAGATCGTCAACCGGCCTTATTATACGGGGCATATACCAGGGGGCGACCCGAGGAATCCGCTCGGGAACCGGTGGCTGGGGCTGAATGCCAGGCAGACCTGGGGAACCACTTATGCGATTCATGGCAATAATAACCCGGCATCCATCGGCACGTATGCAAGCGGCGGATGCATCAGGATGTATGACAGTGAAGTTGAATGGCTGTTTACCCAAATCTCGGTCAACACCCCGGTGATCATCACTACGGCTGCAAAGTCCTTCACCAGCATTGCAGCCTCCTATGGATTCAAGGTGAAGGGCGGAGACGCAGCGCCGGCTCCCCAGCCTGCAAAGGTCCTGAAGAAAGGAAGCCGCGGTGCGGAAGTGATGGCTCTGCAGAAAAAATTGACATCCCTCGGCTACAGCACCAAAGGAATCGATGGGATCTTTGGTTCGAATACAGAAAAAGCAGTGAAGGCTTTTCAAAAGAAAAAAGGCCTTAAAGCGGATGGCATTGTGGGGAGTGCCACCAAAAAGGCACTTGGCCTCTAATTCTTCACACGGATGAGGGCCGGCTGTACTTCTGACAGCCGGCCCTTCCCCTGTTATAATGAAAACGTGAGTTAACTCCCAGCACCTGCAGGAAAAGAAACTGGACAAGAGCAGGAACAAACACAGGTAAGGCGGTGGAGCGGAGGGAGGCACAGCAGGTATGCCGGAAAGATAAATGATGTTCACACTCTCTATTTACAGCCTCTTGCTACGCCCCTTTCCCACAAAGCCCCTTAGAGGTGCTATCATGCTGAAATGAAAAGAGGAATACAGTGAAGAACGCATTCAGAATCATCATCAGCCTTCTGCCCTTTCTGTATATGGGCCTGATTTGGTTTCTATCTAGCAATCCGGATGATTTGGTGGTGGAGTTAAAATCCTCCAAGATCGATTCCATTATGAAAGAATCTTTGCATCTCATAGAGTTCGCCATACTCTATCTATTATTTGCGGCCGCTTTAAAGGTAAACGGCCGGCTCACTCCGGCCTTGAATATGATAGCCGCCATAGCGGCCGGCTTTTACGGGGTGCTGGATGAATATCATCAGTCCTTCATCCCGTCACGCAGCTCCTCGCTGATCGACGTCATCAAAGACATCACCGGCGTCCTTATTGCCTGGTGGCTGGTCAAACGGGGGGGCCGGCCCCATTTCCCGTTTATTTCCCGGCGGTGATTTTGGTAAGGTATGGGGCAGCTTCGGTGATTTTGGCACCCTGGTAGTAGTGCTTGACGATGTCGGTGTATTTTTTTCCGGCCTCGGCCATTCCATTCGCCCCGTACTGGCTCATGCCCACTCCATGGCCGAAGCCTTTGGTGTAGATAACAATTCCATTTCCTTTTCTGATCCAGGAGAAATCGGTGGATTTAAGGCCGAGCTTTTCCCGGATCTGCTTTCCGGTAAGTTCTTTCCCGCCAATTTCCACCTTTGCCACCCGCTTTCCTTCCGTCTTGGCCGTTATCGTGCCCACCACCGCCTTATCCGGAAGCTGCACGCCCAGCTTGTTCTGAAAATCTTTAGTGGAGATGGTCTTCTGGCTGTAGAATTTTGGTGATTCTTTGTCCCATGGACTTTCTACACTCTTCAGGTAAGGAATTTTATTGGGCCAGTAGTCCTCGGAGTTCTCCGTATATCCATTGCTTGTTGAAAAGAAGGTCGCTTCAATCGGATTCGAATTATAAGTAAGAATCTGTCCGCTCGTCTCTTCAACCGCCGTTTTTATCTTTTTGATTTTCCAGCTGTAATCGGAGCCCCAGAGCGCTTTCAGCTCTTTGTCATTCTTATAGACCTGGTGGGATTCCGTATCTGTCACATTGGCTCCCTTAGGGGCATTTTTAGTATTATTCGTCATCAGCTGCTTGACGATATAGGTCCTGGCAGTCAGTGCCTGGGCTTTCAGGGCCTCCGGCTCGAATTTGGCCGGCATCTCGGCCGCGACCACTCCCCTGACATAATCCTCAAGCGGCACATCCTCAATCAGCTGTGCCGCATCTCTGTACACAGCCACATCCAGGACCGGCCCTTTGTTCTTGTTCATTTGGCTCACCTTCTTTTTATCCTGCAGTTTCTCTGCCAATTTCCCGCTCGCGGGTTCATCTGAAAAAGGAAGCACGAGGATGGCGGGGATCATGAGTGTAACGATTGCTGATATGATTAGAAAAATGACCATAGGTTTGACTGCTTTCAAAAATGGCGCCCCCTATACATGTATGTGGCAGCAATTACATGCCGCTTACTAATATGTATGGCTTCACGCTAGCAAATATGCGTGCGATGCATCCGAAAATGGTAGATTAAAAAAGCTGGATCCAGGTATGGATCCAGCTCTATTTTTATAAACTAGCTTTTCTAAACTTATGCATTTTCTGCTTTCACAGATTCTGCTTCCACTGCTGTTTCATCCTTCACACGCTCGATATCTGCCCCAAGAGCAGCAAGCTTGCCATGGAAATTCACATAGCCGCGATCGAGATGCTTAAGCTCGGTTACACGGGTAACACCCTCTGCAACAAGTCCTGTCAGGATTAGGGATGCAGCTGCACGAAGATCGGTAGCCATTACTTCCGCACCTTGAAGATCAGATGGTCCATTAGTGATTACAGAGCGGCCTTCAATCTTGATATCCGCATTCATGCGGCGGAATTCTTCCACATGCATGAACCTGTTTTCAAATACAGTTTCTGTGATCATGCCGGTACCCGTTGAACGGAGCAGAAGCGCCATCATCTGGGACTGCATGTCTGTAGGGAATCCTGGATGCGGCATCGTCTTGATGTCTACCGCTTTTAATTGCTCCGGACCAATAACGCGCAGGCCATCTTCTTCTTCCTGGATGGTTATACCCATTTCTTCCATTTTGGCAATCAGGGAAGATAGATGCTCAGGCACCGCACCTTTTACCAGTACATTTCCACCTGTAATAGCTGCTGCGGCCATGAATGTACCTGCTTCGATACGGTCAGGTATGATCGAGTGCTCTGTTCCGTACAGCTTTTCCACACCTTCAATCTTGATCGTGGCTGTACCCGCACCTTTCACCTTGCCGCCCATCTTGTTGATGAAGTTAGCCAGGTCTACAATTTCAGGCTCTTTTGCTGCATTTTCAAGGATGGTTGTACCTTCAGCCAAAGCTGCTGCCATCATGATATTTTCTGTTGCGCCGACACTTGGGAAGTCAAGGTAAACCTTTGCTCCCTTAAGTCTGCCGTCCACTTCAGCCTCGATAAATCCGTTTCCTACCTTAACTTTGGCTCCCATAGCCTCGAAGCCTTTTAAGTGCTGGTCGATCGGACGTGAACCGATTGCACAGCCGCCAGGAAGCGCTACCCGCGCTCTTCCGTTCCTGGCAAGAAGGGATCCCATTACGAGTACGGATGCCCTCATCTTGCGCACATATTCAAATGGTGCTTCTTCCAATAACTCCCTTGATGCATCAACTGTCACTGTATTATCATCGAACGCTACATCGGCGTTCAATTTTCTTAATACTTCATTGATCGTGTATACATCGGACAGAGTCGGTACATCTTTTAAGGTACTTTGCCCATCACTTGCTAATAATGTTGCAGCGATTACAGGTAGAACGGAGTTTTTCGCTCCCTCAACTTTAACGGTTCCGCTCAGCCTTTTTCCGCCGCGGACGATGATTTTTTCCAAAAGTATTCCCCTCCGCGTCCAATTTCTCTATATTAATATTCAGTAGTGATTATGGGTGTTCCAACTACAAAGGCAGTCTTACCGCCCATTCCCACCGTTCGCATGGCAAGCTGCAGATTCATTTTTTCTTCAGTCAGATAACTCTCAAACATGGTCGAGTGCGCTGAGATAGATACGAAGCTGTCTTCCTTGGTGCTCTCTATTTCAGTCGCATGAAAAGCCTTCACCATCTCATTAACATAAAATGATAAAACCTTCACCATCTTATCACTTACTTCCCCCTGAATACAAGTGAAAATTGATGGTTTTCCTCGAAAAATGTCATCCAGCTTTTCATAAAAATTCCCCTTAAGGAAAGGGGCAGTTTCCTGTGACCACTCATTTCCCCTTATATCATACAGCATATACGCAGTGGAACCGGGTTTTGTGAGGGTCATCACGATTTTAATTGTTTCCTTCGTCCCGTTTTGTGCGTTTTTCCTGGTGCCCCAGGCTGACAAAGAGCTGTCGTTTTTTGTCTCCTGCCAGTGGAAATCAGGAGAAAGGTCTTTTAATTCTCTTACTCTTTTGCCAAATAGAGCTCTTGTATTTATCTCATGGTCTATCTCTCTCGCGAATACAGACCAATCCTTAATCTGCACGTTCTTCTGGGCTTGCAGGATCTCCATCATTTTAACGATATCTGCATCGCTTTTTGCTTTAGTCGTACTATTCCCAATGTGAAGTAAGATAAAACCAGCCAGCATGGCATATATGAATATATGAATATATTTTTTTGTCATGGCATAATCCCTCCCGAATAGTAACAGTGTTACCGGACGGAGAGCGGATCATACCGGGCGTTTATCGCCATTTTATGACACTGCCCTGCCAGATGTGATTCTGTGACCTGCTTCACAATAACCTCGAAAAAAACTACTCAATAATGGAGGGAAGCTGATTCGACCAGAATAGGTAGTTCAGCAGGAAGTCTGCTGCTGCCGATCCGATGGCAATGGTCAGGAGAATGTAGAGCACACGTGCCTGCAGCACCCTGCCAGCCCTCAGCATCTTTTCAAAATTCAGCGCCTGAAGCGCCCACCATACAACCGCAAAGCAAAACAAGTGAATCGTAATGCCAAGCAGTGCCTGCTGTCCACTTGAAAACATCTTGTCAGGTCTCCTTTAAAATAGACTCCATTTGTTCATCATATCACAGCTTGCGCTCTATCGCTTTATGAGAATCAGACTATTTTTTAAGATTTTTAGATCAGCTCCATTTGAAAAGCCAGTTTCAGGAAAAGGAAGGTTGATTTCCGCTGCAGGTGCGCGCTTTCCGCGGGGCGGGCGGTGAGCCTCCTGATCTTTCACCTCTCCTTTATTTACCATGTAATCATAAAAAAATCTCATAAAAAACTGTAATCCAGCCACAACAAAAGGGCCGAACCGTCCCGGCGGCTCAGCCCTTTACGTAAATACTCCCAAAGACCTGTTCATTTCAGAAAATCATCAAAGCTTCCAAACGGGCCATGAAGCAGATCCAGCGCGAGGTTAGGCAGGATTCCAAGAAGGATGGTGACTGCTGCTGCCACTGCAGCCACTACGCCAAGTGCCGGTGCCGTCTTGATTTTTCCCGGTGCCGGTGCCGGGCGGAAGAACATTTGGACCATGAGGCCAAAATAGTATACATAGGAAATGATGGTGCCGCCAATCATGATGGAGGCCAGCACATAATGGCCCGGTTCGGTCATCAGGGCGTTCATGAAGATGGTCAGCTTGCCGATAAAGCCTGCGGTGCCTGGTATGCCCGCAAGCGACAGGATCAGAACAGAGAGGCCTCCGGCAAGGAGAGGGGACCTTCGGCAAAGCCCTGCAAAATGCGAGATATCGCATGAATCCTCCCCGTCTGCCACCGCCTGGATGACCGCAAAGGCTCCGAGATTCATAAACAGATAGGCTGCCAGATAAAACCAGACGGCATCAAAGGTAAAATAGCCAAGTGCTGAAAAACCCGCAAGCAGATACCCGGCATGGGCGATACTTGAATAAGCGAACATCCTTTTTACGTTCCGCTGACGAAGAGCGGTGAGATTGCCGGCGATGATCGTTATGCCTGCGAGGCAGGCAATGTAGATGCTGTTTTGTTCCAAAAAGGAAACCGTGCTCCTCGCATTCCCTGGTGTAGTCAGGTACAGAGTCAGCATGATCCGAAGCAGGATGGCAAATCCCGCTGTTTTTGACACGACGCCGAGGAATGCAGCAGCTGGTGTCGGTGAGCCGTGATACACATCAGGTGCCCACATATGAAAGGGGGCAGCCGCAATCTTGAACGAAAGGCCTGCAAGCACCAGGAAGAAGGCAAGGCCGTACAGATACATAAACCCGCCGCTTCCCATTTGATCAGTCATGATGCCTGCCATCGCCTTCAGGTTCGTTGTGCCCGACAGGCCATATAAGTAGCTCATCCCAAACAGCGTAACCGCGGTCGATATGCCGCCGGTGATCAGATATTTGAGCGCCGCTTCTCCTGATGCCTCTGTCTTTCTCATGCCGGCAAGGATATAGGAGGAAAGGGACAGCAGTTCAAGGCCGGTGAACAGAGTGATGAGGTCTCCGCTTGATGTCATGATCATCGCGCCGAGAAGGCCGGTCAGGAATAGATAGTAAAACTCTCCCCTGTACTCTTTAAATTCCCCTTTAGGCTGATAGCTGCGGGCCATGACTAAAACAAAGCCCGCCCCTGTCAGCAGCAGGAGCTTAAATGCCTTCGCAAATGAATCAAGGCGGAAAGAATCCTGGAGGATGGAGCCTGTTTTGACATCCACAAGCCCTGCCAGTGAAATAATGGCGATGACCACCCCGGCAAGCCCCACCCAGGCAAGATGCCTCCTGTCGGCTCTTTTAGGGAGGAAAAGATCCAGGAGTGACAGCAGGACGGATGTCCCGAGGATGATGAATTCCGGTGCCATCAATCCCCATTTATACGAAAGCAATGTCTCCAGATTCATCCCCTGCCACCTCCAAGTCCTGCCATGATGAAATCGACCGTATCTTTGAGCGGTGAACCCAGGACTGCAGGATACACCCCAATCAGGATGACTGCTGCGGTCAGGACCAGTGCAGGCACCCATTCAAGCTCGCTTATGTCAGCAACCGCTCCCTTCCTGACGGCGACACCTTTTTTCCCAAAATTTATGCCCATGACCGCCCTGAGCAGATAAACAGCGGTCAGGATGATCCCAAGCGCACCGATGGCGGCAAGCAGCGGATCTCTTTTAAAAAGTCCGAGGAAGGCAAGGAACTCGCTCACAAAGCCCGACATGCCCGGAAGGCCGAGTGAGGCCAGCGCTCCCGCCAGGAGAAACCCTGCAGTAACCGGCATGGCCTGTGACAAACCGCCGAGTGTGATGAGGGATGTAGTCTGCAGGCGCTCATACATGACACTTACCAGGAAGAACAGAAGAGCAGCGATCAAACCGTGGGATATGACCTGGAAGGCTGCTCCCTGCAGGCCGGATTCGTTCAGGGCACCAAGCCCGATCAGCACGATTCCCATATGCGATATGGAAGAATAAGCGAGCACCAGCTTGAATTCCCTCTGAATCATGGCAAGGAATGCCCCGTACAGGAGGTTGATCACCCCAAGGACCGAGATGATGACCGCCAGCTCCTTGAATTGCTGCGGGAAGATCCCCATGCCAAAGCGGATCAAGCCAAAGGCGCCAATTTTCAGGAGGATGCCGGCATGGAGCATGACGATCGCCGGAGGTGCCTGTACATGGACCCTCAGCATCCAGGTATGGAGCGGGAATATCGGCAGTTTCACCCCAAAGGCGACGAGAAGGGCAGCCAGCAGGCCGTATTTCATTCCTTCCGTGATCGGAGAAACCAGCTCTGCTCCATCGGTATTCATCAAATACCTCAGCCCATCAATATTAGAGGTCCCAGTACGGGCAAACAGCACAATAATCGCGATCAGCAGGACGGCCGAGCCGAGGCCATTATAGATCAGAAAGCTGTATGCCGCTTTCTCTTTTTCAGCATAGCCCCACTTCCCGATCAGGAAGAAAGCGGGGATGAGGGTGATTTCGAAAAAGATAAAGAATAATATCAGATTCTGGGCCATGAAAACTCCCAGCATGCCGGCCTCAAGCACAAGGAACAGCAGGAAGTAGCCCTTCCACTCTTTTTTTATATGAAGGGAAGCAATGGCCGCAAGCGTCGAGAGCAGGGCGGTCAGAAGCACCATAAGAAGCGAGAAGCCATCAAGTGCGAGCTCATAGTCCACAGCAAACAGTCCCGATTGGGCAGCCCCTGCATTCCCAAGCTGGATCCAGGAAGTTTTTACAGAAAAAAGATCCAGCCTTCCGCCCCCGAGAAAATGGCCGTACAGATAAAAGGACAACAGCAGCGGCAGAAGCGTTCCAAAAATTCCTGCGGCCTTCAATGCCGCTTCCTTCTCTCGCGGTATGAAAATGAGAGCTATCATGCCGAGCAGCGGGGAAAAGATGACAATTGATAAAAAGCTGTCCAGCATCATTTAAAGACCCCCTCTGCCATCGCATATATCAAAAGCAATATGGCAGCTAAAAGAAATGCTGTTGTCCCATACCACTGCACCTGTCCATTTTGAAGGCGCGATCCCAGCTTCCCGAGCTTCCCGGCTGCCTGAGCTGTCCCATTTACCAGGCCCTCTACGATATAACGGTCAATATAGCTTGCGAACATGCTGATGATGCCCGCCGGCCTGATGATCGCTGCCTCATAGATTTCATCCATATAGTACTTGTTCCACAGGATTGTATAGACTGCATTCCCTTCCCCGCCAAGCCAGGTACGGGACAAGGAACGCCTGCAGTATATAAGATAGGCGAGTGCAATCCCGGCAATGGATGCTGCAGAGGCAGCCAGCATGATCCAGAGCGGTCCTGCGTGGCGGCTGTGTTCAAGGAACTCATTCCCCTTTGTCAGCCAGTCCCCGAGAAATGTGCCGAACCAGGGAGTGTTGACATATCCGCTCCCGATGGCGAGCACACCAAGGACGAGCATCGGAACCGTCATGGATACCGGGGACTCATGGACTTCCCCCTGACTCTTAGGCTTGCCCGTGAAAACCAGGAAGAAGAGCCGGAACATGTAAAACGCAGTCAGAAAGGCCGTGATCAGCGCAAGTCCGAAGAGCACATAATTTCCGTTGCTCCAGGCGGAAACGAGGATTTCATCCTTGGAGAAAAAGCCCGAGAGCAAAGGGACGCCCGAAATGGCCATCGCCCCAATCAAAAACAGCGGACCTGTCAGATGGAGCTTCTTCCACAAACCACCCATTTCTTCAATATTCTGCGTGTGCACCGCATGGATGACGCTTCCTGCCGCGAGGAAGAGCAGCGCCTTGAAGAAGGCATGTGTCATGAGGTGGAAGACTCCAGCCACATAGCCGGCTGTACCAAGGGCCAGCATCATATACCCAAGCTGGCTTACTGTTGAATAGGCCAGCACCCTTTTGATATCCGTCTGGACGAGGCCGATGGTCGCAGCGAAGATGGCGGTAAACGCACCAGTAGCCGCCACTGTAAGCATGGCTGTTTCGCTTGCGGAAAAAAGCGGGAACAGCGCTGCCACTAAATAGACTCCGGCAGCCACCATGGTTGCTGCATGAATAAGGGCAGAAACCGGTGTGGGACCTTCCATCGCATCCGGCAGCCAGGAATGAAGCGGAAATTGCCCTGATTTTCCCATAGCGCCGATGAAGATCAGGATGGCCGTCAAGGTGATCATGCCGGGTGAAAGGTCGCCAGAACCCACCGCCGCGAAAATATCGGAGAATTCAAAGCTCCCAGTTTCCCAGAATAGCAGAATCATCCCGATGAACAGGCCCACATCCCCGATCCTCGTCATGATGAATGCCTTTTTAGCTGCCTGCTTTGCTTCTTCCTTATAAAAGTAAAAGCCGATCAAAAGGAAAGATCCCGCACCCACAAGCTCCCAGAATATATAGAGCTGCAGCAGGTTGGGCGAAAGGACGAGGCCAAGCATCGCAAATGTGAAAAAGCCGAGGTATGCGTAAAAAACGGAAAACCGCCCTTCCCCCTCCATATAGCCCTTGGAATATGTATGTACCAGAAAACTGACCAGCGAAACGATGACAAGCATCAAAGCATTCAGCTGGTTGACCTCGATTCCCGCCGTGATTGTCGTATTCCCAAAGCTCAGCCAGCCGGCTTCTGCTTTATACACAGACGAGTCAAAAAGATCCCAGAGCACCAACAGGGAAAACAATAAAGAAAACAGCGTAAATGCCATCCCAATGTAAGCACTCGCTTCCTTCAGCCTCCGCCCGAGCAGCAGGAGCAAAAGAAACGACAGGAGCGGGAACAGAGGTATAATCCAAGCATTCTCTATCACGGCCAAATCCCCTTTTCATTTCCGAAGGCCTAAAAATCCTTCTTGATGAATCTTCATCTATCTATCCGGCTCAGCCCTTCAGCTGATCCATTTCATCCACATTCACCGTTTTCCGGCGATTGTAAAGCATCATCAAAATGGCAAGTCCCACTGCCGCTTCCGCAGCTGCCACCGAGATCGTGAACAGCGTAAAGATCTGCCCTGACAGCGATGGGGTGAAGCCGAGTTTTGAGAAGGCAACCAGGTTGATATTGACCGCATTCAGCATCAATTCGATCGATATGAGGACAATGACCGCATTCCTCTTCGTCAAGGCGCCGTATAAGCCAATGCAAAACAAAATCAGCGCAAGCACCAGATATCCAGACAGCGGTATACTTGTCATGAATCCCCCTCCTGTTCATCCCTATCCTTTTTGGCAAGCACAATAGCCCCGATCAGGGCAGCGAGCAGTAAAACCGATGTGATTTCAAACGGTATCACATGCTTTGAAAACAATTCGATTCCGATCTGCCTTGTGTTGTCCTCATGAAGCTTCGATTCCTGGACAGGGATATCCAGGTTGTAGATCCCCATATACATGGCCAGTCCGAACCCCACCACCGCTGCCAGGATCAGCCCTTTTTTCAATAATCCGGACTTCCTTGCGCCGCTGTCGTCATGGCGTGTCAGCATGATGCCGAACAGCATGATGATCGTGATGGCACCTGAGTAAATAAGGATTTGGACGGCCGCCGCAAATTCAGCCGACAGCAGGACGAACAATCCGGCTATGCTGACAAAGGTCAGGACGAGCGCGATCACCATATGGACGACCTTTGTAAGATTGATCAGCAGCAGTCCGCCGGCTAAGGCTGCACCTGAAAGCAGGAAGAAGGCAACCCATTCTCCGGAGAAACTCATGGCTTATTCACCGCCCTGATGTTCTCATCATTTTCATCCAGCCATTCCAGGTTCTTGAACAGCTGATCCCGGCTGTACACGGCCAGCTCAAAGTTATTGGTCATGATGATAGCCTCGGTCGGGCACACCTCTGTGCAAAGATCACATAAAATGCAGATTTCAAAATTGATATCATACGTATCTATGATTTTTCCTTTTTTCGCCGGATCCGGATGTTTCTTGCCTGTGAGCTGGATGCAGTCCGTCGGGCAGATATTGGAGCATTGATTGCAGACGATGCATTTCTCCGGGTAAAACTTCTGGATGCCGCGAAAACGGTCAGGCAGGGGCAGCGGCTCATTCGGGTAGTCATAGGTCATCTTTTTCCGGGTCAGGTTCTTCAGTGTATACTTGAAGCCTTTGGCCAATCCAAGCATGATGTTCATTCCCCCTTCAAACGGCAGGCGTACCGGCCAAATTTTTGTTCTGTTACAAGGCTTTAATCAGTTCCTTCACAACGGCTGTCAGGAAAATATTGAAGAGAGCCGCTGGAAGCAGAACCTTCCACCCAAACTCCATCAATTGATCAGCACGCAGACGCGGCAGGGTCACCCTGATCCAGATCAGTACAAACACCACCACGCTGAACTTCAGGCTGAACCACACGGCCGCAGGGATGATGTCGAGGAATGGGAGCGGACCCCAGCCTCCCAGGAAAAGAACAGTGGTCAGGGACGCCATCGCAAAAAGGTATACATATTCACTAAGCATGAAAAACGCCCAGCGGAAACCCGAATATTCGACATGGAAGCCTGCCACAAGCTCAGATTCCGCTTCCGGCAGGTCAAAGGGAGTCCGGTTGAGCTCGGCTATCGAAGCAATGATGAATATGATGAAGCCAAGCGGCTGCTTTAAGATAAACCAGCCATTACTCTGGGCTGCCACGATCTCATTCAGGTTCAGGCTGCCAGCAAGCAGAATCACGCCAAGCACGGACATCACCAGCGGGATTTCATAGGAAATCATCTGGGCGGCTGCCCGCATCCCTCCAAGGAGGGCGTATTTATTATTGGAAGCCCATCCGCCTGCCACTATGCCGACCGTGGATAGTCCGGAAATGGCGATATAATAGAGCAGCCCGATTCCGATATCGGCAAATTGAAGCTGATCTGTAAAAGGAATGACGGCCACAACCATAAAGGCCGGAGCAAAGGCGATGACCGGCGCCAGGATGAACAGCGTCCTGTCGGCAAGCTTTGGGATCGTATCTTCCTTGATTAATAGCTTCAGGACATCGGCCACGGTCTGCAAAAGCCCGAAACGGCCGCCTACCTGATTCGGCCCCTGCCTGAGCTGCATGAAGCCCATCACCTTCCGTTCGGCAAGAATGGCATATGTCACAAATCCCAGAATCACCAGGAGGAAGACTGTCGCCAGCAGAAAAAAGATGCCAAAGTTTAAAAATCCGGGACTCGATTGCAGCAATTCCTGCACCATCAGCCGTCCACCTCCCCGAGTACAATATCGATGGCACCAAGGATGGTGATCAGATTAGCCATGTTCTCCCCCTTTAAAAGCTTAGGCAGGATCTGCAGATTGTAAAAGGACGGCCGCCTGAACTTCAGACGATACGGCTCCTTCTTTCCTTCGCTTGCGATAAAACATCCAATTTCACCCCTCGGCGACTCAATGCGGACATAGGCCTCGCCCTTGGGAGCCTTGATGATCTTCGGCACCTTCGCCATGATTTCCCCTTCAGCCGGGAATTGTCCGGCCGCCTGTTCAATGATCTTCAGGCTCTCCACAATCTCCTCCATCCGGCATTCATAGCGGGCCCAGGCATCTCCACCGGTCCTGACCGGCACATCAAAATCAAAACGGTCATAAATGGAATAAGGTTCGTCTTTCCTCAAGTCCCATTTCTCCCCCGTACAGCGGAGGTTCGCTCCGCTCAGGGAATAGGCCACCGCTTCTTCCCGGCTGTATCTGCCGACACCTTTTACCCGCTTCATGAAAATCTCGTTCCCCGTGACGAGCTGGTGATAGCCCTTCAGCTGCTCCCTCATATAAGGAACAAACTCTTTTACCTTATCAATCCAGCCATCTGGCGCATCCCATTTCACACCGCCGACACGCATATAATTAAAAGTCAGCCTGGCACCCGATAACTCCGTGAGCAGGTTGATGATCATCTCCCTTTCCCTGAATGCATAGAGAAAAGGGCTCACTGCGCCAATATCCAGGAGATACGTCCCCCACCAGACCAGATGGCTCGCGATTCTCCCAAGTTCCATGGAGAGCACCCGCAGATACTCGGCCCTGTCCGGGACCTTGATGTCCATCATCGTTTCGACCGCATGGCAGAGCACATAGTTATTGGTCATCGCTGAAAGATAATCCATGCGGTCCGTATAAGGGATAATCTGCGTATACTGCAGATCCTCCGCAAGCTTCTCTGTTCCGCGATGCAGATAGCCGATGACCGGTTCAGCTTCTTTAATGATTTCTCCGTCAATTTTTATAACCAGCCGGAACACCCCATGTGTACTCGGATGCTGGGGTCCGACATTCAACAGCATCTCTTCAGTGCGGATCATGGCTATACCTCCACATCATACGGTTCATAATCCTTCCGGAGCGGAAAACCGACCCAGTCCTCACCGAGCAGAATCCGCTTCAGGTCCGGATGGCCCTTGAAGAAAATGCCCAGCAGATCATAGGCTTCACTCTCCGGCCATGCGGCCCCGTGCCAGAGGGGAGCAAGCGATTCAATGGAAGGAGCCCCCCTGTTAAGCTTCACCTTCAAGGCAGCTGAATGGCGGTGCCTGTATGAAAACAGATGAACATACACTTCCATATGCGTTTCATAATCCGTTCCATGAAGCTCTGACAAATAATCAAATGCCAGCCCCTCATGCTCCTTCAGACACTGCGCTACCCTGAAATAAGTGCCCGGCTTGGCAACAAGAGTCGGAATTTCCTTGGAAAGGCTGTTAATATACGAATCTTCCAGTACATCATTTCCGAGACTTTCCTGCAGTATGGTTATGTACCGATCCAGTACAGGCTGATTGACAGACAGCCCCTTTCCGGCGGCTTCGCCATCTTCTGTCCTGCCCGCTTTCGCCCTGGCAGCGGCGGCGGCCTTTGCTTTAGCAGCAGACGCTGCCTTTGCTTTTTCATCTCCTGAGACACCTGAAGATTCCCGGCCGCTCTTTGCGAGTGCAGCCGCTTTTGCTTTGGCAGCCGCCGCCGCTTTTCTTTTAGCTGCATCAAGGTCACTCTCGGGAGACGCTGAATCATTATCCAGCCGTTTCTTTTTTGCAAGTGCTGCAGCCTTAGCCTTCGCAGCAGCTGCCGCTTTTTTCTTCGCTAAATCTTCGGCGGGTTCTGATTCTGTTCCTGAAGCAGGTTCTGGGGTAGAGGTGCCTTCTGCGGTTTCCATACGTTTCTTCTTCGCAAGCGCAGCGGCTTTTGCCTTCGCGGCGGCTGCGGCTTTTTTCTTCGCTAAATCTTCGGCGGGTTCTGATTCTGTTTGTGATGCAGCTTCTGGGGTAGAGGTGCCTTCTGCGGTTTCCATCCGTTTCTTCTTCGCAAGCGCAGCCTCCTTTGCCTTTGCGGCGGCTGCGGCTTTTTTCTTTGCAAGGTCCAGATCTTCGGCGGGTTCTGATTCCGTTTCAGAAGCAGGTTCTGGGGTGAGGGTATCTTCTGCGGTTTCCATACGTTTCTTCTTCGCAAGTGCGGCTGCTTTTGCTTTTGCGGCGGCTGCGGCTTTTTTCTTGGTTAATTCAAGTTCCGAGAGAGCTGCCGTAAGCTCCGGTCCGGCGGCATGATCAGTTTCCTCAGCCTGATGGCTGCTATCTGCCGCTTCCTTCGCTTTCTTCTTGGCAAGCGCGGCTGCCTTTGCCTTTGCAGCGGCTGCTGCCTTTTTCTTGGCGAGCTCCAGGTCTTTCTCATCAGCCACGATCAGATCACCTTCTTCCCGGTTTTAGCCTCGTAGCGTATCTTCTCTTTCAACTTATTAATCCCGTATATCAGTGCTGCCGGATTCGGAGGGCAGCCGGGTATGTATACATCAACAGGAACGATCTGATCGACACCTTTAACGACCGCGTAGGATTTTACATAAGGCCCGCCTGCGGTTGCACAGGAACCCATGGCAATGACCCATTTAGGCTCCGGCATCTGGTCATACAGCCTCCGGAGGACCGGTGCCATTTTTTTCGTCACGGTGCCGGATACGATCATGACATCCGACTGGCGGGGCGAAGTCCTAAAGAAGGATCCAAACCGGTCCAGGTCGTAATGGGATGAACCGACGCCCATCATCTCAATGGCACAGCAGGCAAGGCCAAAGGTCATCGGCCATAATGAATTGCTCCTGGCCCATGCCTTGATCTGCTCAAGCGTTGCCATAAACACATTTCTTCTCAGCTCTTCCATTTCTGCGGGGGTCAGCCCCTCCAGGGTTACATCCATTTCAACACCTTCTTCTTCCAGGCATAAATCAAACCGATAGCAAGCATGACCATGAAAATCAGCATTTCAATCAGGGCAAAAACACCTAATTGATCATAGGCCACGGCCCATGGATACAGAAACACGGTCTCTACATCAAAAATGACAAACATCAGGGCAAAAATATAGTACCTGACATTAAATTGAATCCTGGAATCATGAAAAGGCTCAATCCCGCTTTCATAGGTTGTATATTTAGCATCATCCGGTTTATGCGGCCTGAGCATCTTACCCAAAAACAGCGCCACGACAGGAAGCAAAATGCCGAGACACAGGAACACAAATACAATCAAATAACTATTTTGATAGCTATTCAACGCGGGTGCTAACCTCCATTGTTTAATAATTTTGAACTATCAAACTATTTGTAAACGTCTTCATTATATCATTCTTATATAATAGTGTCGATAAGGCGAAGATCCAATCTTTGGAAGAAGAAGCACTGGATTGTCCTCTCTTTTAGTGTATTGATTTTGTTTGGAAAGTAGCACTGTTTTGTGGAACCTGATCACAGGTGGAACCGTTCTTGCCCGATCTTGAAACTTCGTTAAAAAAACACCCCTCCAGATGTGGAGGGGTGCTGGGATTAGCCTTTACGTTCAGCTAAGGTTATGCGGTTGATGGCACGTCTCAGGGAAAGATCAGCACGTTTTGCATCGATGCTGTCGTTCTTGTCCTGGAGACGTTTTTCGGCGCGGGCTGCTGAAGCTTTCGCACGGGCAAGGTCAATATTATCAGCTCTTTCGGCAGATTGAGCGAGAATGGTGACTTTGTCTGGACGCACTTCAAGCAGTCCGCCGCTGACAGCGATAAATTCTGTGCTGCCGCCAGTCTTAAGGCGGACAGAACCGATTTGCAGCGGTGCAACCATAGGAATATGGCCGGGAAGGACACCCAGGTCCCCGCTTTGGGCTTTGGTGCTTACCATTTCAGCTTCTGCGTCATACACTGGGCCATCGGGAGTAACAACACTGACTTGTAACGTCTTCATTTCATACCCTCCTAGGTCCCTAACTTACGCCATTTGTTTTGCTTTTTCGATAACTTCTTCAATTCTTCCCACTAGGCGGAAAGCATCTTCCGGAAGGTCATCATATTTTCCTGCAAGAATGTCTTTGAAGCCTTTGACCGTTTCTTTAACAGGAACGTAAGAACCTTTTTGCCCCGTGAACTGTTCAGCCACGTGGAAGTTCTGAGATAAGAAGAATTGAATACGGCGTGCGCGGTGTACAATCAATTTATCCTCATCTGAAAGCTCGTCCATACCAAGGATCGCGATGATATCCTGAAGCTCTTTGTAACGCTGCAGGGTCTGCTGTACCTGGCGGGCAATGCCGTAATGCTCTTCACCGACAACTTCAGGTGTAAGGGCACGGGAAGTTGAAGCAAGCGGATCCACCGCAGGGTAGATACCCATTTCTGTCAGTTTACGCTCAAGGTTGGTTGTTGCATCAAGGTGAGCGAATGTTGTGGCTGGAGCCGGATCTGTATAGTCATCCGCAGGAACGTAGATCGCCTGAATGGATGTTACGGAACCAACGTTTGTTGATGTGATACGTTCCTGAAGCTGACCCATCTCTGTTGCCAGTGTCGGCTGGTAACCAACCGCAGACGGCATACGTCCGAGAAGGGCAGATACTTCAGAGCCCGCTTGTGTGAAACGGAAGATATTATCGATGAAGAAAAGAACATCCTGTCCTTGCTCATCACGGAAATATTCAGCCATTGTAAGACCTGTCAGGGCAACACGCATACGCGCGCCCGGCGGCTCATTCATCTGTCCGAATACCATTGCTGTTTTCTTGATAACGCCGGAATCGCTCATTTCGTGGAATAAGTCGTTTCCTTCACGTGTACGCTCACCAACACCAGCGAATACGGAGATACCGCCGTGCTCTTGAGCGATGTTATTGATAAGTTCCTGGATCAGTACAGTTTTACCTACACCTGCACCGCCGAACAAACCGATTTTTCCACCTTTGATATAAGGGGCAAGAAGGTCTACTACCTTAATTCCCGTTTCTAGGATTTCTACAGTTGTAGAAAGCTGTTCAAAGGCAGGAGCCTGTCTGTGGATCGGATCTCTGCGTGCTTCAGCACCGATTGGTGCATCAAGGTCGATATTTTCTCCCAATACGTTGAAAACACGGCCAAGAGTTACATCGCCTACCGGTACGGAAATCGGAGATCCTGTATCTGTTACTGCCACTCCGCGGGTCAAGCCGTCTGTTGAGGCCATCGCTACGGTACGTACACTGTCATCACCTAAATGAAGGGCAACTTCGAGAGTTAGTTCGATTGCCACACCACTTTCAGTAGCAGCTTGGGAGATTGTTAGTGCGTTATAGAGTTGAGGAAGCTGGCCGCTTTCGAACTTAACGTCAACAACCGGACCCATAACCTGGGTAACGCGTCCTATATTCATCGTTTTCCCTCCTATACATTACTAAGACGAACTATATATATGGGGAAGGAGCATCAGCCCCTTCTCCCTGTTGATTATTCGAGTGCAGCTGCACCGCCGACGATCTCGGTGATTTCCTGCGTGATTGCTGCCTGGCGGGCGCGGTTGAACTGCAATGAAAGAGAGTTGATAAGGTCTTTTGCGTTATCAGTCGCACTCTTCATTGCACTCATGCGGGCGGCATGCTCACTTGCTTTCCCGTCGAGGACAGCACCAAAAATTAAGCTTTCTGCATATTGTGGCAGCAATACTTCCAAAATGTCTTCAGCAGACGGCTCAAATTCATATGAGACCATTTTGCCGGCCGGAGCTATTTCCGTAAGCGGAAGCAGCTTCCGTTCGGTGACATCCTGCTGGATGGCACTGACATAGTGGTTGTAGTACATGTACAATTCATCAAATGTCCCATCAGAGAACATTCCGACTGTAGGACCGGTAATCTCGGTGATGTCAGCAAAAGACGGCTGGTCCGGAAGACCGATGATCTCAAGCTCCACTTTCATACCGCGCTTCACGAAGAAGTCGCGTCCTACACGTCCGATGGCAATGATGGCGTACTCGTCCTGAGACTTATGGCGCTGTTTGATGGTTTGGAAGACATGGCGCAGCACGCTGCTGTTATATGCCCCGGCCAATCCACGGTCAGAAGTGATTACGAGGTAACCCGTCTTTTTGACAGGGCGGGATACCAGCATGGAATGGTTGACTCCCTGGCTTCCGGCTGCAACGCTCGCTGCCACTTCCTGGATTTTATCCATGTAGGGCTCAAACGATTTTGCATTCTGGACAGCCCGGTTCCACTTTGCAGCGGATACCATTTCCATCGCCTTCGTAATCTGGCTCGTCTTTTTGGTTGAGGTAATACGGTTTTTTATATCGCGTAAAGATGCCATTAGTTCTCACCACCTATATCAAAGAGTTTGTTAAGATCCATTACTCAGAAACAACGAAAGTCTTCTTGAAGTCAGAAACGGCAGAAACCATTTCTTCGTCCTTAGGCAGGTTCCCTGTTGTACGGATATGGTCTAACAAGCCCTGGCGGTTTTGATCTAACCAGCTGTGGAATTCGCCTTCAAAACGGCGGATATCGCTTACTGGAATGTCATCAAGATGGCCGCGTGTCAATGCATAAAGAATGGCTACCTGCTTCTCTACCTTAAGCGGTTTGTTCAGATCCTGCTTCAGGACTTCAACTGTACGGGCTCCGCGGTTAAGCTTTGCCTGTGTCGCTTTATCAAGGTCAGAACCGAACTGTGCGAATGCTTCAAGCTCACGGAATGAAGCAAGGTCAAGACGGAGTGTACCGGCAACAGCCTTCATCGCTTTAATCTGCGCGGAACCACCGACACGGGATACAGAAAGACCGGCGTTGATCGCTGGACGTACGCCAGAGAAGAACAGGTCAGACTGAAGGAAGATCTGTCCGTCCGTGATGGAGATAACGTTGGTCGGAATATAAGCCGAGATGTCGCCAGCCTGCGTTTCAACGAATGGAAGCGCAGTGATGGAACCGGCACCAAGTGTATCGTTAAGCTTTGCAGCACGCTCAAGAAGGCGTGAATGCAGATAGAATACGTCACCAGGGAATGCTTCACGGCCTGGAGGACGGCGGAGAAGAAGGGAAAGTTCACGGTAGGCAGACGCCTGTTTTGACAGGTCATCGTACACGACTAGGACATGTCTTCCGTTGAACATGAATTCTTCACCCATAGTAACACCGGCATAAGGAGCCAGGAACAATAGAGGTGCCGGCTGTGATGCAGATGCCGTCACTACGATTGTGTAGTCCAAAGCGCCGTTTTTACGGAGTGTTTCAACAGCATTACGGACCGTTGATTCCTTCTGTCCGATTGCCACATAGATACAGATCATGTTTTGGTCAGCCTGGTTCAGGATTGTATCGATTGCAACAGATGTTTTACCTGTCTGGCGGTCACCGATGATAAGCTCACGCTGTCCGCGGCCGATAGGAACAAGTGCATCGATCGCTTTGATCCCTGTCTGAAGCGGTTCATGAACGGATTTACGGTCCATAACTCCAGTTGCCGGGCTTTCGATCGGACGGCTCTTCAATGCGTTGATCGGCCCCAGGCCGTCAACTGGCTGTCCAAGAGGGTTTACTACACGGCCGATCAGTTCGTCGCCTACTGGGACTTCCATGATTCTGCCGGTACGGCGCACATCGCTGCCTTCCTTGATGTCAGAGAATGGCCCAAGGATAACGATACCTACGTTGTTCTGCTCAAGGTTCTGTGCAAGGCCCAATACACCTGTCGAGAACTCAACAAGCTCCCCTGCCATTACATTATCAAGACCATGAACACGAGCAATACCATCACCAACCTGGATTACTGTACCCACGTCGTTTACTTCTATTTCAGACTGATAGTTTTCAATTTGCTTTTTTATCAGCGCACTGATTTCTTCAGCTTTAATGCTCATGAATTTCACCCCTAACTGTGAATGTTAAACTAGTAATTGCTTTTCAAGGCGGTTAAGCTTGCCGCTTACACTGCCGTCAAAGATGCGGTTTCCGATGCGGATCTTGACTCCGCCGAGCAAACTGCGGTCTATAATATTTTCAATGATAAGTGATCGTTTGCCGACCTTGGCGGCAAAGGATGCACCGATCGCCCCGCGCTCTTCATCCGTAAGCGGGCGGACTGAATAGACTTTCGCTTCCGCTTCGCCGCGCTCTTCGTATGCCAGATTGATAAAGTCATCGGCAACCTCTGAGATGATGTCCTGGCGGTGGCGGTCCATAAGGAGCATAAGTGTGTTCAGCACACTTTGGGAAAGGCCGCCAAACGCAGTCTGGATGAGCTGTCCCTTCTGCTCCGAAGTGATTTTAGGATGGCTAAGAAAGCTTTGGAGTCCGCTGTTCTGTGAAAACACTGTCCTCACCGTGCGCAGCTCCTCTTCCACCTGGCTCAGTTGATTCTGTTCTTTTGCAACCTGGAAAAGAGCTGCCGCATAGCGCTGTGCTACGGCTGTATTACTCATAGCTGATCTCCTGCCCCGCTGATATACTCATTGATAAGCTTCTGCTGATCTGCTTCAGACAATTCCCTTTCAATGACCTTGGAAGCGATCATGACAGACAGTGATGCAACCTGCTCGCGGAGTGCGGCGATTGCCTGCTGCTTTTCATGCTCGATTTCGACCTTAGCAGATTCTTTGATACGCTCGGATTCAGCACGCGCTGCAGCAATGATTTCTTCACGCTGTGCATCGCCCTGCTTCCTTGCATTCTCGATAAGCTGTGTCGCTTCTGTACGGGATTGTTTAATCAGTTCGCGCTGTTCTTCAAGAGCCCTCTGCGCATCCGCGCGGCTTCTTTCAGCAGCTTCGATTTCGCTGGCAATATGGGACTCACGTTCCTTCATAATCCCCATCAGAGGTCCGAAGGCAAATTTCTTAATCAATGCCAGCAGGATGATGAATATGACTAATTGAAAAAGAATATCTCCGCCATTAAAGTGCAAGCCTGCACCAAGTACTAAACTTTCTGTTAACACTCTGGGTTCACTCCCTTCAAGAGTCGTTCTTCTATGTTTTAACGCCTGTCATTTCGTTCTTTTGCACTGCTTAACCAAAATCAGGGCATAAAGGAATGGCGAAGGTTCTCATGGAATGATCTTCGCCATTTGCCCAACGTCTTAAAGTTTAATTATTGTCCAATTACCATGAACGCGATAACTACCGCGATGATTGGAAGGGCCTCAACTAGTGCGATACCGATGAACATTGTTGTTTGCAGCATACCGCGTGCTTCCGGCTGGCGTGCGATTCCTTCTACTGTACGTCCTACGATAAGACCGTTACCGATACCAGCACCAACTGCTGCAAGACCAACTGCGATTGCAGCTGCAATAAGACCTAATGAACCTGTCATGATAAAATTTCCTCCTTGAAAGTAAAAGATATTTGTATTTTTTCTAGCATTTGTCCATTATTGAACAGTTTTATAATTAATGGTCATCCGCTACTTTGTGAGCAAGATAAACCATTGTTAACATGGTGAAAATGAAAGCTTGTATTGCACCTACGAAAATACTGAACCCCTGCCATGCAAGCATTGGGACGGCTGCGCCGATGGCACCTCCAACTCCGCTTGTTGCGAGTCCCGCAAGCAGACCTAAAAGGATTTCACCTGCATAAATGTTACCGTAAAGCCGCAGACCCATTGTAAGGGTGTTTGCAAACTCTTCGATGATTTTGATCGGGAAGAACAATTTGAAAGGCTCGAAATAGCTTTTCATATAATTCTTGGCGCCTCTCATCTTGATTCCGTAATAATGGGATAGTCCTACTACCATTGTGGCAAGTGCCATTGTTACTGCAGGATCCGCGGTTGGGGATTTCCACCATAGGGTGTGGTCCACTACGATTGAGAATGGAAGGCCCAGCATATTTGAGACAAATATGTACATGAGCAAAGTCATTCCCAGCAGCAAAAAGCGTCCGCCTGTCTGCCAATCCATAGTGCTATTGATAAGTCCCTTTACAAAGTCCATAACCCATTCCATAAAGTTCTGGGCGCCGGTCGGCTTCATGGCAAGTTTGCGAGTAGAAACCAGTGCGATAATGAAGACTATGAGACTTGCAATTGTGATCATCAGCATATTTGCAAGATTAAAATTTAGTCCCATAAATTCCCATATAGGAGCTTCATGATTCAACTGTATTCACCTCTCTTCTCTACTTTTGACGTAAGTGTTGGATAAAAAAATCTATAATAATGACAAAATAGATCGTCATTAATCCTATGATCACACTGCCGAGGTGAAGGCTGTCCGGAAATTCCAGCGCAACGGTCACAGCGAGCGCTGCTGTTGCCATCCTGGAGAGCGTACCGACTGATTTCGCCTTTTTTCCTTCTGCAGCTGCCTTTGTCAGCTTCCTGTTCTTGTCCACCATGGTCCATAGCAGGAACAGGCTGAGCAGGGTGCCGAATATCAAACCAAGGAAAACCGTTTTAAATGGGGTGAAGCCAAAGCCTAAAACATACAGGACGACAAGGCCGATTATATACTTAAGCTCTCTGTAAAACATTTTGTCGAGATCGAACATATGGTTTATTTAATCTCCCGAGAAATAGTGCCGGACTGTGCGCAGCATGGAATATGTTCCAGCAGCAAGTCCTAAAAGAAGGCCAATGATTAGAAAAAGCGGTTCGGTATTCACCGTGCGGTCAAGCCATCTTCCTCCGAAGACCCCAGCCACCACGGAACCTACTAATTGAGAAAGGATGGCAGACATTAGTGCCATCGCATGTAATGGGTGGCGTTTTTTCTGGCTCATCTATGGTTCCTCGCGGTTAATTTTGGGCAGAATCTATGTACTTTCGTACCGGTTCTATCATTAAATAAAACAGGGAAAATTTCCATGAAAACCCTATCATTCATACCCTTTGTTAGCATACAATAGGTCCCTTTTAATGTCAATGAATGATAAGCGAAAATTCCCTGCCGTCCGCATGTTTTGTCTATTTGTTCACATTTTCATCATTTTTTTACCCGAATTTTCTAATTAATATTAATGGTCCTGACTAGCCGGTCCTCCCGCCCTGCTTTTCTGGCAAAAATTACAGCCGTATACGTTCCTTTCGGAGGGATTTTATTCCGTGCGATTTCTTTTGCCAGCAGGCCGGGACGCACTCCTTCTACAACGTCCATATAACCCGCAAACCGGAGGCTCGCTTTTTCATAGAGGGCGATTCCTGCCTCATCCGCCCCTCCCGGCAGAAAGAGCTCATACCGGTAAGATTTCTCTCCGTCTCCCGCCACAAAATTGAATGACATGATCCTCGGATAGTCCGGTTCACCAATCACATAAAGATAAGGAATCTGTATCCATCTGGCATCCTCCGTGATGGTGAGGGTGCCGTCATAGACCCCCTTCTTCCGTTTTGGACCGGAGAGCGTAAGCCCGATGTCAACTCTCCTCTTTTCTCCCCCTCTTAATGTGAAAGAAAGCGGAATCCTCCAGACCACTCCATGCTCATATGCCGGCTTTTGGATGGCATACCGCTTTTCCTGATCAGAGCTGTTTTCCACTATGAAAGAAGCACTCCTTTCCCCGGTTCTTGATCTTTTAAAGGTCAGGGAGCCCGGATACAGGAATGTGTCTGCCTCAACTGCCGGCCGCAGCTGCACTCTGCCTGCCCCTTGTTCGTAGGTCCGGTATCTGATATGGTCTTTTGTCTCAAGCTGCCTGGCCGTGGTCATGAGGGCTGATTTGATCTGGAGCGGAGTCCAGTCTGGATGTGCCTGCTTCAGGAGGGCGCAGGCACCAGTGATATGGGGCGCCGCCATGCTCGTCCCATTCAGGGCTGCATAGCCGCCTGGCACGGTGCTTGTGATGGCCACTCCCGGCGCCACAAGATCGGGCTTGATCAGCCAGTTCATCGTGACCGGCCCCCTTGAGCTGAAGACAGCCAGCCTGTCTTTATCGGTTTTAAAAAGAGTATTTATATAGGAAGAAGTCGATTTTAGATAAAAGCCATCAGCTCCAGAGATGGAGGCTGCCGGTATACCGGCCGGTTCTTTGATCGCTGCCTGGAAGCTTCCCTTCGTATTGTTGTATAACAGGACAGCGGAGGCACCTGCCTTTTCTGCATTTTTCACTTTCTCCGTGAACGTAAGGCTGCCTCTTTTGATCAAGACCACTTTTCCTGCCGTCCCTTTCAGGTCTTCCAGCCGTCCAATTCCTCCGTCAGTAATCTTTCCCATTAGCTTCCTGTTCCAATATCCTGCTCCCCGCACGTGATGGAGAGCCATCTCTTTTCTCTGGCCGCCCATACCGGCTTTCAAATAGGGCAGGGATATCGGCGGTGTGGAAGCTCCGACAGAAATGGCAAGCGAGGAGGTGCCGGGCGAGCCGACACTCCACATCTGCGGGCCGGAGTTCCCATTGGATGCGACAGCGGTGATACCTTTTCTCACGGCTTCATCGACTGCCAGGCTGATTGGCAGGTCAGGGCCGTTGATGCTGTTTCCAAGCGACAGGTTGAGAATGTCCACTTTGTCCCGGATGGCTCTGTCGATTGCCTTCAGGACGGTTTCCGTCGACCCTTTTCCGCCCGGTCCGAGCGCCCGGTATATATAAAGCTCAGCTTCGGGTGCGATGCCCCTGATCTTCCCATTGGCCGCGATGATGCCCGCTACATGGGTGCCGTGAAGGGTGGCGTTTTTTCCGGAAGCCTCCAGCGGCTCAGAATCCCGGTCGATAAAATCATAGCCGCCCCGATAGGACCGCCTCAGATCCTCATGACGGTAGTCTGCGCCCGTATCAATGACCCCAACCTTGACTCCCCTGCCCGTGAGCCGCTCATTATGTTCATTAAACAATCCCCGTACTTCATCTCCGCCGATGAAAGGCACACTTTCACCAAGTTCAGCCATATAAATCTGTGATTCAGAGATATGACTTACAAAGCGCTCCTTCCGCAGCTGTCTGATTTTGCTCCTAGGCCCTTCGACCGCCACGGCGTTGATCGCCTCGAACGAATCCCGGACAGATAACCCGGACCGCTCAAAGCTGCCCCGCGCGTCTGACTGAGACGTTCCCGGACCGAGCAGCACAACAGCAGCAATCCGCTCCTTTTCATAGCTGTCAGGAAACGGAGGAAGCTCCGCTTCCGCCGAACTCCCCGCAGCCCAGCCGCTCAACAATAACAGCACCAGTCCCAAAATCCTAACCCCCATCACATCCACTCCCCTCTGTCCCGTTAGCGTGCGCTTAACGGGAGGAGGGTATTCCAGGGGAGAATGATGGGGGGACTGTCCCCCATTTCCCAATTATTTCCCGGCGCAGAAAAGCCCGCCAATCGGGTGATTGACGGGCTTTTGTTATAGGGTCAGGTCTTCTGGCCTTTTTTCGGTCTGGTTGAAGAAATAGCGGATGGCGTCACAGATCCGTTTGGAGGCCTGTCCGTCTCCGTATGGATTGGATGCTCCGGCCATCCTGCCGTGGGCTGTGCTGTCGCTCAGCAGTTCGTCGGCAAGGCGGAAGATGTCTTCTTCCTCAGTACCGGCGAGTTTGAGGGTGCCGGCTGCGATTCCTTCCGGCCGTTCTGTTGTGTCCCTCAAAACGAGTACCGGCACCCCGAGAGAAGGAGCTTCTTCCTGTACACCGCCCGAGTCTGTGAGGATGAGATGGGCCCGCGCCGCAATGTTATGGAAGTCAAACACATCGAGCGGTTCGATCAAATGGATGCGCGGTTGATTCCCAAGAATTCTTCCCGCAATCTCCCTGACAGCCGGATTCAGATGCACAGGATATACCACCTGGATATCTTCATGCTTCTCGAACAGGCGGTTCACCGCACGGAACATATTCTCCATCGGCTCGCCGATGTTTTCCCGGCGGTGTGCGGTCAGAAGCACCAGCCTGTCATCCCCAAGGCCTGACAGAACGGGATGGCTGTACTCATCCCTGACGGTCGTCTTCAGGGCATCAATGGCTGTATTTCCGGTAATAAAGATGCTGCTTTCTTCCTTGTTTTCCTGCAGCAGATTGGCGGCTGCCTTCTCTGTCGGGGCAAAATGAAGGTCTGCGAGGACTCCTGTCAGCTGCCTGTTCAGTTCCTCCGGAAAAGGAGAGAGTTTATTCCACGTCCTGAGCCCGGCCTCTACATGGCCGACCTTGATCTGATTATAGTAAGCCGCAAGGCCTGCCACAAATGTCGTCGTTGTATCCCCGTGGACCAGGACGATATCCGGCTCCGCTTCCTTCACGACAGCGTCGAGTCCTTCAAGCGCCCTTGTTGTGATTCCGGCAAGGGTCTGCCGTTCCTTCATGATGTTGAGGTCATAATGCGGCACGATGGAAAACAGCTTCAGCACCTGATCCAGCATTTCTCTATGCTGAGCGGTGACTGTCACAACGGATTCAAAGTATTGCGGATACTTTTGGAGCTCGAGCACAAGCGGAGCCATCTTCACAGCTTCTGGCCTTGTCCCAAAAATGGTCATTACTTTTATCGGCTTCATCATAATCCCCAGTCCTCTTATTTACATTGTTCCAAACAGACGGTCGCCGGCATCGCCGAGTCCTGGCACAATATATCCTTTTTCATTCAATTTTTCGTCAAGGGCCGCAATGTAGATATCCACATCAGGATGCGCTTCCTTTAAAGCTTCCACACCTTCTGGAGCGGCAATCAGGCACATAAAGCGGATGCTGGTGGCGCCGCGTACTTTCAGGGATTCAATGGCCGCAATCGCAGATCCGCCGGTTGCGAGCATCGGATCGACCACAATGAAGTCTCTTTCTTCAATGTCACTTGGAAGCTTCACATAATACTCCACAGGCTGGAATGTTTTCGGATCGCGGTAAAGGCCGATATGGCCGACCTTGGCAGCCGGGATCAATTTGAGCATTCCATCCACCATGCCGATGCCGGCGCGGAGGATCGGCACAAGGCCCAGCTTCTTTCCTGCAAGCACCTTAGAAGTCGCTTTTTGGACCGGAGTCTCGATCTCTACCTCTTCAAGCGGAAGGTCGCGGGTGATTTCAAATGCCATAAGCGATCCGACTTCGTCCACCAGTTCGCGGAATTCCTTTGTTCCCGTTTTTTTATCACGAATGTATGTAAGCTTGTGCTGAATAAGCGGATGGTCAAAAACAAAAACCTTTCCCATTGAAATCGCTCCTTTATATTCGATTATGATACTTCGACTTATTTTACAGAAAAAAAACAGAATCATCAATCTTACAGTGAAAAAGGGCAGACATTTCCTGCCGCCGCAAAAAGCCGGCCCCTATAAATCAGGCCGGCATGTTTGTTTTTAAAGCTCTTCGTATAGCTTGAATCTGCTCGTCAGGTTCTCCACGCGCTCCTTGGCTTCCTTAAGCGTTCCTTCATCCTCAGTATTCTTAAGGGCCAGGCCGATGATGGAAGCAATCTCGTCCATATCGCTTTCTGTAAAGCCGCGGGAAGTGACAGCAGCTGTACCGATCCTGACTCCGCTGGTTACAAAAGGACTTTCCGGATCGAAAGGAATCGTATTTTTGTTCACCGTGATCCCGATTTCATCAAGAACATGCTCCGCTTTCTTGCCTGTTAGATTCATAGAACGCACATCCACCAATAAAAGATGATTGTCCGTTCCGTCAGAAACTAGGTTCAAGCCTTCCTTTTTCAAACCTTCTGCCAGACGCTTTGCATTCTTGATAATGTTCTCAGAGTAAGTCTTGAACGAATCCTCGAGCACTTCACCAAAGGAAACTGCTTTTGCAGCGATAACATGCATAAGCGGACCGCCCTGGATACCAGGGAAAATGGACTTGTCTATTTTCTTCGCAAACTCTTCCTGGCAAAGAATCATTCCGCCGCGCGGACCGCGAAGGGTTTTATGAGTAGTGGTTGTAACAAAGTGTGCATGCGGCACCGGGTTTGGATGGAGTCCTGCGGCGACAAGTCCCGCGATATGCGCCATATCCACCATGAGGTATGCACCGACTTCGTCTGCGATCTCCCGGAAACGCTTGAAGTCGATCTCGCGCGGATACGCACTCGCACCGGCAACAATCAGCTTCGGCTTGCTTTCGCGGGCTTTCTCAAGAACTGTATCATAGTCGATGCGGTGTGTGTTTTCATCCACACCATACTCGACAAAATTATATTGAACACCGCTGAAGTTAACCGGGCTTCCATGTGTCAAATGGCCGCCGTGGGAGAGATTCATTCCAAGAACCGTATCGCCTGGCTCAAGGATCGTAAAGTACACTGCCATATTCGCCTGTGCGCCGGAGTGCGGCTGGACATTGGCATGCTCGGCCCCGAAGATTTCCTTCGCACGGTCGCGGGCGATATCCTCCACCACATCCACGTGCTCACAGCCTCCATAATAGCGTTTGCCAGGATAGCCTTCTGCATATTTATTCGTCAGCACAGATCCCTGAGCTTCCATTACTGCTTCACTTACAAAGTTTTCTGAGGCAATCAATTCAATTTTTGTACGCTGTCTTTGAAGTTCATCCTGAATGGCACTAAATACCTTTTCGTCCTGTGTAGCCAAGTGTTTCATGTAAATCCCCCTCATTTTTCGCGTATGTTCAGCAGAACCGCACGTTTCTTTGTATAACCTGCAAAATTGTGCGGCTTTTTAAAATTCCATTCTCATTCTATCATTAATCACTTTGGTGCGACAATCTCTAAAAAGAAGAAAATCGATATAGAAAACAAACATGAATTTTCTACTCACAGCCCATGCATGGAAAGGAACCGGGACAAGAGCAGGAACAAACACAATAAGGCGGTGGAGCGGAGTAAGGCGCAGGCAGGAATGCCAGCCAGATAAATGATGGTCTTACCCCGCTGCATGAAGCCTTATGATACATGCACCTCCGCCTTTTTTCACAGAATAATCAGGAATAACAGGCCCTCTGCCCGCCAATCAGCTTCGGCCTGGTCCTTGCCATAGTCAAATGGGCATGGCCAACCCGGTTCTGCCTGCCCCTGACCGGGATGGCCACATGCTTTAGATGCATCCCGATGAATGTGTCCCCGATATCTATCCCGGCATCTGCCTTGATATGCTCGACCACCGCGGCATTTTTCGTAGAATTGAAGGCCGCGGTGGCGAGGGCGCCGCCGGCTTCCCTGATCGGAATGACCGTTACTTCCTCGAGGCCCAATTTCTCAAGCGTTTCCCTGGAAATAACGAGCGCCCTGTTCAGATGCTCGCAGCACTGGACGGCAAGCTCGATGCCGGTCCTATTCCGGAATTCATCCAGCACTTCAAACAGCATGGCGGCCACTTCATGAGTCCCTGCCGTGCCGATTCTCTTTCCGATCACTTCACTCGTGCTGCAGCCTACAACCAGCAGCTTTCCGGGAGCAAGTGAAGACTGTTCCTGAAGGTCATCGAGCGCTTCAGCGAGTTCTTTCCTCCAGAGGGCCAGGCTTTCCTTAGACACAGTTTCTTCCATGCTTATCTCCCCTTTTATTTATAATGAATTCAGATGTTTTTATTCTCGTACTCTTTTATCTTTCCGACCCTGTTTTCATGCCGGCCTCCCTGATATTCAGTGGACAGCCATATTTTTGCAATGTCGAGCGCAAGCCCTGGGCCAATCACCCGCTCACCCATCGCCAGTATATTGCTGTCATTATGCTCCCTTGTCGCCCTGGCGCTGAATGTGTCATGCACCAGCGCACAGCGGATGCCCTTTACCTTATTGGCGGCAATACTCATGCCGATTCCCGTCCCGCAGATGAGAATACCGCGGTCATACTCTCCGCTTGCCACCTTTTCTGCAACCGGAAGAGCGTAATCCGGATAATCCACAGAATCCGCACATTCACAGCCAAAATCCTCGAATGGAATTTCCATGTCAATTAAAAGCTTCTTTATTTCTTCCCTGATTACAAGCCCGCCGTGATCTGAAGCAATCGCTACCTTCATCGTGTCCCCTCCGTTTTCATATCATCTTCCTTTTATTGTGCCATAGGGCTTCTAAAATATAAAGCAAGCTTGTTTTCGCCTAATAAAAAAGCCTGAATCCGGATGTTCGGGATTCAGGCTTCTTATTTACATATGAAATTTCACGATGGTCTCTTTCAGCTGATTGGCCTGTCCTTTCAGGTCAATCACCAGTTTTTCCACGGTCTGCATGACGGCACTTTGATCCTGTGCTGCCGCTGCCACTTCTACAGCTCCTGCAGATGTCTGCTCGGCAATCGCCGCCACTTCCTGGGACTGGGCGGATGTTTCCTGGATGCTGACCATCTGCTTGTCCACAAGTCTCGTGATATCACTGACGGCATCTGCTACATTGTTAACAGAAAGCGTCATTTCTTCAATCACTTCATTGGTTTTGGTTCCTTTTCCTGCTTCTGCTTTCGCTGCGTCCACCTGCTCAGTGATCTGGAGCACCACGCCCTGTACATCCTGCTGGATGTTTTGGATAAGTCCTGAGATGCCCTGCACGGCTTTGGCGCTTTCATCCGCAAGCTTCCGGACTTCCTCCGCCACCACGGCAAAGCCTTTCCCATGCTCACCGGCCCTTGCCGCCTCGATGGATGCATTCAATGCAAGCAGATTGGTCTGCCCCGCAATATCGCCGACAAGCTGAATGATTTGTTCCACCTTCTTAGCATTTTCTTCAAGTCGCTTAACCGCCTCAAGAGAATGACGGCTGTCATCTGCAAGCTTCTGTATGCCTGAAATCAAGGAGTGGATCACTTCCTTGCTGCCTATAAGCTCCTGCACCATTTCTGCTGATCGTTTGGATGAAGCTCCTGCTTTATCCTGGACGTCACGGGCGATCATGATAACATCCTCCACCGACTCGGCCGTCGTCTGGATGGATGATGCAGAATTGTCAGCACCTGCGGCTATCTCCTGAATCGCCCTCGAGATTGTCCCGGCCTGTTCTGCAGCTCTTGAGGATTCCTGAGAGATATAAATGACTTTCTCATTGGTTTCATTGAAGTTCTGGTCAATCTTCTGCACCATTTCCCTCAGGCTGCCGAGCATATGGTTGAAGGCAGTTCCAAGAGAGCGGATTTCATCATCCGATTTTGCAAGCTTCAGGTCTTCTGACAAATCCCCCTCTGCCGCCTTGAGCGCAGCCGCTTCAAGTGCATGCAGCGGCTTGGTCAAAAATCCTGCCGCGAAGAAGGCCAGCACCCCTGACCAGCCGATGCCCAGGGCCAGTGTGATCGGAATAAATAATTCCTTAGAGATATAGCTGCTTACAAATGGATGAACCGCAAAAATGAACACAGCACTTGTGGTATACGTGACGATCGCCAGCAGTGTTGTTAAAATAACAAGCTTTTTCCTCAGTCCGAACTTATAGCGCTTTTTCGCCAAATTCTTCTCCCCCATTGGATGAACGTTTATTTCTGCAGTCTGTCGGAAAGGCTCTGGATAATAGACTGCAATTCACGAAAGGTCTCCCTGTATATATCGGCAGAACCTCCAAAAGGATCAACAATATCTGAATCTTTTTTATCTTTACCAGCAAATTCTTTTAAGGTATATGTTTTTCCGGCAGCCTGCGGGTAGTTGATGATCAGCGAAGACTTGTGGCCCTCCGTCATCGTCAGCACATAGGTGGCCCACTCCAGATCTGAAGCATCCACCTGCTTAGAGATGTGATCATGGGTGATGGAGTTCTCATCCAGCACATTCTTTGCATGGAAGGAAGCCTCCTGCCCGTCCATCGCAAACACCCCGGCTGACCTTACGTTCACACCCGGCAGATTCATATTCTTCAATATGGCCTCAGCCATCGGGCTCCGGCATGTATTTCCTGTACATACAAATAAAATGTTTACCATCACGACGCCTCCTTGGTTCCATTATAATCCACTCTGGACAAAAAAATAAGACAGCTCTGTTCCGCTGTCCTGGGAAAGACTTCATAAAAAATATCCTGATTAAAAGAAAAAACGTCCCAAATCAAGAAGCTTGAAGCCGAAGGCAAACAGGATGGCGCCGCCCAGTAGTAAGCTGTACTTGCCAAGCATTCCCTGGACCTTCCGGCCGAGGATCAGCCCTGCCCATGTTAATATGGCAGCCGCTGTGCCAAAACAGATGAGCACGAGTGCGGTTCTTGCCCCGTATATACCAAGTGTAAGGCCGACTGAAAAACTGTCCAGGCTCACACTGACTGCAAACATGATCAAGCCGGCGCCGACGGGAGCCACTTTCGTTTCACCGCTTCCCTTCAGGCCGCCAAGCAGCATCTGGATTCCAAGGATCATCAGCAGGAGACCGCCCGCATAGCCGGCAAACGTACCAAATGTCCCGGACAGGAACCGGCCGCCTGCCATGCCGAGGAGCGGCATCAATATATGAAAAATGCCTACTGTCACACCTATAAACAATACCCTTCTCATCCTCATCTTGAACATCCCCATGCCAAGGCCGATCGAGAACGCATCCATCCCAAGCGCAAACGCCATCGACATCAAGGAAATCAGTTCACCCATAAATGTCACAATTCCTAACCCCCTCGGACTAGCCTGCTCTAGCATATGCATGTCCTTTTAGGGATAGAACCTCCCGTTTTTTCAATAGGCGGGGGCTGCAGACTTGAACCGGATCCAGGGAAGATGCACCTGTTCCCGGGAAAATCCGGAAGCCTGCCCGGAACCTCTGAAAGGAATCGGAACTCAGTCGAAACACGGATATGGAGAGGTATGCCCGAAAGATAAAAGATGTTACAAAATCTTATTAAGAAGTCTATTGCTATGTACAGCTCCGTTTCTTTTCCACAGAAAACAAAAATGAGTTTTCTACATGGAACAGGACCTGGTCAAAAGCAGGAATAAACACAATAAGGCGGTGGAGCGGAGTAAGGACACTAAGAATGCCCGCAAGATACATAATATTTATACCTAACTGCTGGAAGCCTTATGATACATGCAGCTCCGCCCCTTTCCACACAAAAAAAGCAGGGAATCAAAGTCCCCTGCCCATTCACTCACTGATCATTCTGTGCCCGGCCGCTTTTGTAAGACGGTTCATGACGGCCTGCCCCATCCCTTCAACCGGGTAGGTTTCTCCGAAAATGATTTGAACATTCAATTCATCGAAACGGCGCAGCGCCCCATACAGCCCGGAAGCGACAGAGCCCAGATCGCTCCTGCTGCCGGCTGTAAGGACTTCATCCGCCCTGTAAAAGTCTGCATTCTCTTCTGTCGTCAGGACTCCCACCTTAAAGCCTTCCGCCCGTCTTTCATCGATCAGGCTCTGCAGGAATTCCGGGCTTCCATTTACAAGCGTAAGCTCGGCCTGCGGTGCATAATGTTTATATTTCATTCCCGGCGACTTGGGCGCTTCATTTGGATCAATTAGGGAGGCATCGCTCCTCACTGTGCCGATGACCGCTTCCAGCTGTTCGCGGGTAATGCCTCCGGGACGCAGGATGACGGGAACATTCCCGGTGCAGTCGAGCACCGTCGACTCAACGCCGACTCCGGCTGCCCCGCCGTCCACAATTCCGGCGATTTTTCCGTTCAGGTCCTGGAACACATGCTTAGCCGTGGTCGGGCTTGGTTTACCGCTAGTATTGGCGCTTGGTGCCGCAATCGGCAGGCCGCTTTTTTCGATGACGGCAAGGGCCACCGGATGAGCCGGCATTCTTACTGCTACCGTATCAAGCCCTGCTGTCACCAGGCTGGATAAAGCACCCTGTTTTTTTTGAAAAATAAGCGTCAGCGGGCCCGGCCAGAATGCATCCATAAGCTTCCCGGCCTTCTCTGGCACATTCTCGGTAATATAATTCAGCTGGCTTTTCGACGCGATATGGACAATCAGGGGATTGTCTGAAGGACGTCCCTTTGCTTCATAAATTTTTCTTACCGCAGCATCATTTGTGGCATTTGCTCCAAGGCCATAAACCGTTTCCGTCGGGAAAGCGACCGTCTCGTTATCCCGCAGATAAGCTGCCGCCTCTTCAAGCTGTGAATAACTTTTTAAGTTGTCCACATGGTTATCCACTATCCAGTATTTTGTCTGCAAATTCTGCACCTTCATTTCTATACTTTCTATCTATGTGGATAAGGGCCGTTCTTATCAGCAATATAGCCCTTTTTTCCTAGTTTGGATCTCAAATATACTTTGAAAGTATAAAAGAAATTTAGAGGCGGCACAAGTCTTATCCACAAAATGTGCATAACTAATTGAAAATTGTGGGTAACAATGTGGATATGTTAAAAACTATAGCCTTTTTTGGAAAAATTCACAGGAAGTTATCCCCATCAGGTATTTTCCATGATTAAAGGCACTTAGTTCCTTTTTTGCCTGCTCTATCAAAATCTTTTCAAAACCTAGCGCCTGAAAGAGAGGTACCGAAGAACCTGAAGATGTCCCTAGATATAGCGCGGCCAGTCCCTTCCCTTTTGCGAGAATGCACACCTGCTCTAGCAGGGCAGGAAGATTCCTGGGATGGAATGCGGGAGAAAAAGCCAGTGAGCGAAGCAGGCCTGCTTTTCCAAAAGATTCATAGCCGATAACAGCCGCAATTTTTCCTTCCTCCGCTTCTGCCAGCAGGAAGTCCGTAATATGCTCTCTCACTCCGTCCTTATTCAACCCCGCCTCCAGCAGGAACTCTTCGATAAGTCGAATATCTTTCACTTCTGCCGTCCTGATCATAGCAATCCCTCTCTTTCTTTTCTATGGAAAGGGGCGGAGAGCATGTTTCATGAGGCTTCCTGCAGCTAGGTGCGACATCATTGATCTTCCTGACCTGCCTGCACCTTGTTCCGCTCCAACGCCTTATTGTGTTTGTTCCTGCTCTTGACTAAGTTCCTTTCCATGCATGAGCTGCGAGTAGAAAACTCATGTTTGTTTATACTCTATGAATATGCAGAAGGAGAGATTGCTAGAACCCTGGAAGCCAAAAGAGCCGCTCCGTACCTGGGGAGCAGCGCTTATCAGCTGAATATATCCGAAAATAATTCTACTAAAAAGAACTTAACCTTGACCGGCTCTTCATCTTCGACAGTGTATACAGGAGCTTTTTCCGACTGGACTGGTTCTTCTTCCGGCTCTGCTTCCTGAAGGGCGGTTCCTGATTCAAAAGCGGCAGCCCCACTTTTTCCTTCCGGACTGTATTCATGATCACTTCCCCCTTCTGTGTATTCAGATTCAGCTTCCTCCCGGCTGGATTCTTGTACCTCTTCCGGTTTTCCATCAGCAGCCTGAGCTGGAGCTTCTTGGGCTTCAACCGCGTTCCCTTCCTCCATCGGGCTCTGGCTGACAGCCGTCCCGTTTGAAAAATCCAGGAAGCAGAGCGGCGGGAACAGCACACACCACCAATTTGCCCCTGAGCCTGCACCTAGTGTAATCACGATCGCTTCATATGTTCCTGCCTGGTATAAATAGTTGCCATATAATTTAGTAGGAAATTCAGCTTTTCCGAACCTTACCTTCACTTCCTGATCTTCGCCCTGCTGTTTAATCACCCGCTCGGCAATTCTTTGAATCTTTTCCTGATTGCCTGATATAACCTTCCTCGCTTCTTCCTTTGAAGTTAAATCCTTCACCCATTTCGTGATTTCCTTGTTCACTTCATCTCTCACCAGCCGCTTAAGATCTTGATCCGCCGGCATATCGCTGTTTGCCAGGATCCGGAGCCTGATCGCGTCATGCGGGATCACCACCGGCTCCTCCGCCCCTGCATTCTCCGCCTTCGGCATATATAAACTGAGCACAGTGCCCGTAACCAGCAACAACATATAAATCACTGCCATATGCATCCTCAACTGTTTCATTCCCCATTCCCCCCTACAACAACCAGTCTCTCCAGCATCCCACTATCTTAAACTAGTAAAATGAAAAAAACGGGAAATGGGGGACAGTCCCCTATTTCCCGTTGATATAACAAGGGGAAATGAGGGTCAGTCCCCATTTCCCAGATAGGCGAAGACCATTCGGTCCCGGCCGTTGATGTCCTTTAGGATTTGTGTTTGGCTGTGCAGGAAGGTTTGGTCAAGGAGGCTTTTAACGGCCTGGCCCTGTTCCGCGCCTATTTCAAATCCGATGATGGCTTTAGGCTTCAAAACGAGGGGCAGCTGTTCCATGAATCTCCTGTAAAAGCCGAGTCCGTCCTTACCGGCGAACAGGGCCCGGTGCGGCTCGTTTTCTGTGACGACAATTGACATGCTCTTCTCATCTCCGGCCGGAATGTAGGGCGGATTGGAAAGAACCACATCCAGCTTCACCCCTGAGTCAATGAAGGGCAGAAGCATGTCGCCCTGCCGGAAGTCGACCTCGGCCCCAAGCTCCTCCGCATTGGCTGCGGCTACCGCAAGCGATTCGGGGGCAATATCAGAGGCAGCTACCTCAAGCCCCGGCTCCTCAAGCTTCATCGTGATGGCAATAGCCCCGCTGCCCGTCCCGATATCAGCAAGGGTGATTCCTGCCTGTTCCGGAAAAAACGCCCGGATTCCATTCAGCGCATGATATACAAGCTCCTCTGTCTCAGGCCTCGGTATCAGCACTTCCCCGTTCACCTTAAAGCGGCGTCCATAAAAGTCTTCATAGCCCATGATATATTGAACCGGAACTCCCTCGGCATGACGGAGGCAGGCATCCCTGAAGGCTTCCTTCCTATCAGGGGCAATCTCCTCATGGAGGCTTGCCAGCAGCCGGCTGCGTTCCATGCCCAACACATGCTGCAGCAGGAGCTCACCTGCGTTGGCATCGCGGCCATGGCCCATTAAAAAAGAAGAAGCCCAGCTAAGGGCTTCATATACTTTATCGAAGCTGTCATTCTTCTTCATTCTGCATGCGTTTGGACTGATCTTCAAGGATAAGCGCATCAAAGATATCATCCAATTTCCCTTCGACAATCTGATCAAGCTTTTGGATGGTCAAGCCAATCCGGTGGTCTGTCACCCGGTTCTGCGGGAAGTTGTAGGTACGGATCCGTTCAGAGCGGTCCCCTGTACCGACTGCTGCTTTACGGTTCTGATCATATTCAGCCTGTGCTTCCTGCTGGAATTTATCATACACACGGGCACGGAGCACCTTCATTGCCTTTTCCTTATTCTTGATCTGTGACTTCTCATCCTGGCAGGATACCACAGTGCCGGTCGGAAGATGCGTCAGACGAACGGCCGACATGGTGGTATTGACACTCTGTCCGCCTGGTCCGCTTGAAGCAAAGGTATCCACACGGATATCCTTCTCATGGATTTCGACCTCCACCTCTTCAGCTTCCGGGAGTACAGCGACTGTAGCCGTGGAAGTATGGATCCTTCCGCCTGATTCGGTTTCCGGCACACGCTGGACCCGGTGGGCGCCATTTTCAAATTTAAGCTTGGAATAAGCTCCATTTCCGTTAATCATAAAGATAATTTCCTTATAACCGCCAAGGCCAGTCGGGCTTGCTTCAATCACATCTGTTTTCCACCCCTGCGTCTCTGCATAACGGCTGTACATGCGGTAAAGAGTACCGGCGAACAGCGCAGCCTCGTCACCTCCGGCAGCTCCCCGGATTTCCATGATAACGTTTTTGTCATCATTAGGGTCCTTAGGAATAAGCAGCAGCTTCAGCCTTGCTTCAAGCTCCTCAAGCTGCTCCTCAAGCTCGCCCATTTCTTCCTTCACCATCTCGCGCATCTCGGCGTCAAGCTTGTCCTCAAGCATCTGCTTGGCATCCTGATACTGCTCTCTTGCCGATTTGTACTCGCGATAGGCGGCCACCGTTTCCTGGATGCCTGCCTGTTCCTTGGAGTACTCTCTCAATTTGTTGGCATCATTTATGATAGCGGGATCACTCAGCAATTCATTCAATTTTTCATATCGGTCTTCTACTGCCTGCAAACGATCTATCACGATATATTCACCTCAGTTTATCCAAAAGGCCAATTCAGGGCCGATTTATAATAATAAAGATTTCCATCTTCCATTATATATACGGATAGAAAACACGTCAAAAGGATTCGGCGTGCTAACGCTCGATCAGCCGGACGATGAATTCATAATTGGCAAGCTTCCTGGTCAGTTTCTCCGTCAATTTCTGTACGTGCAGCTCCCTCTCGGCCATTTCGAACTGCCCGGGGCTGATATAGCAGGTGACCCAGATTTTCTGGTCTTTTATAAATATGGGACCGGGTGTATAGGAGCCGGCCTCACACAGCAGCATCTTGATCTTATCTGGCACACCCGGCCTTTTTTTAAACGGAAGTATCGTGCAGCGGCTTTCAGAATCTGCACACATCCGGATCGCTTCAAGCTCATGCTGCAGGCCGCCGGTTTGTGTACGGTTTTTTTCTTTTCTCATAGCGCTCCCTCCTGTTAGCATTCTTTCCAAAAAGAGGGAGAGTTAATATAAATAACGAGCATGGAAGCGGGAGCTTCCTGTTCAAACTAAGTGCCATATTGCCGTCCAAAATAAAAAGGACCGAATCCATGTAGATTCGGCCCCTCATATAATAGCTTATATTTTCGTAATGGAGTCTGTCTTTTCCTTGAGAGGTTCCTCCCGGCCAGGCACTTCATGATGATGGCGGCAGCGCGGCTCATAGGCTTCCGACGCTCCGACGAGGATGACTGGATCATGGTAGGAAGCCGGCCTTCCGTCGATGAGGCGCTGAGTCCGGCTGGCAGGCGAGCCGCAGACGGCGCAGACAGCCTGCAGCTTTGTGACAGATTCAGCAAGAGACAGCAGGGCTGGTACCGGGCCGAACGGCTCGCCTTTGAAGTCCTGATCAAGGCCGGCAAGGATCACGCGGAAGCCGCTGTCAGCGAGATGCTGGGCCACTTCAACGATTTCTGCGTCAAAGAACTGAACTTCATCGATGGCAATCACGTCGAGGTCCGGATCGATCGCTTTAAAGATATCGGTAGATTTGGAGATGGGAACAGCTGTGAAAGAAGAGCCATTATGAGATACGACAGATTCTTCACTATACCGGTTATCGATGGCCGGCTTGAATACCATGATCTTCTGTTTGGCAAACTGCGCGCGCCGTACTCTTCTGATTAATTCCTCGGATTTCCCTGAGAACATGCTTCCGCAAATTATTTCCATCCAGCCTGTTTGTTTCATTACGTACATGAAATGGGCTCTCCCTTCACACTTTGCATCTATATTAAATAAAATCATTCATCGTCCATTGGAGTCATTACTATGTTTCCCTAATCCGCCAGTAAATCACAGACAAATGGGGATGAAAATGAAAAACCGCCATCCGGCGGAACAGGAATCTATTCAGCCGGTCCGCCTAAAAGAGTCAAAACCGGAGAATATATGTAAATCAAGCCTTAAAAAAACAGGCAAGAGAAAGTTCTTGCCTGTTTTCAGATATTGGTTTTAAATTACTTAATTCCGTATTTTTTGTTGAAACGGTCAACACGTCCGCCAGCTTCAGCGAATTTTTGACGTCCAGTGTAGAATGGATGACACTCGGAACAAGTTTCTACGCGGATATCATTTTTTACAGAACCAGTTTCAAAAGTGTTACCACAAGCACAAGTAACAGTAATTTTGTTGTAATTTGGATGAATTCCAGTTTTCATTCTTTTTCATCTCCTTCCGCCCTGAGTCATCTGAAACAGAGTTATAACTTCAAATGCGACTATGTTACTGCCGCATATATGATTAATCACATTGATTTTATTATAGCAAGTTTATATCAAATGTGCAAGGGTCTGCTATAAATTTACAAAGTGCGTTTTGAATTTCCATTCTGGTTTTTCTTCATTTCTTCTTCCAGCATCGCGAAGAAATCTTCGTTGCTTTTGGTAGTCTTCAGCTTGCGCAGGAAGCGCTCGCCGAAATCCGGGGAATCTGACATCGACTTGCGGATCGCCCACAGTTTGTCGAGATGGTTCTTTGGAATAAGGAGTTCTTCTTTCCGTGTTCCGGAACGGCGGATATCGATGGCCGGGAAGATCCTTCTTTCGGCAAGGGCGCGGTCTAAGTGGAGCTCGAGATTTCCAGTACCTTTAAACTCTTCATAGATCACATCATCCATGCGTGATCCAGTATCGACGAGTGCAGTCGCCAGGATCGTCAAGCTTCCGCCCTCTTCAATATTCCGCGCAGCCCCGAAGAACCGCTTCGGCCGATGGAAGGCTGCGGGATCGATCCCGCCTGAAAGCGTCCTTCCGCTCGGAGGGATCACAAGGTTATAGGCACGGGCCAGACGGGTGATGCTGTCCATCAGGATGATAACATCCCGCTTGTGTTCAACAAGGCGCATAGCGCGTTCGAGTACCAATTCAGCAACCTTGATGTGATTCTCCGGTACCTGGTCGAAGGTCGAGCTGACCACATCCCCGGCAACGGATCGTTCAATATCCGTCACTTCCTCCGGCCGTTCATCGATCAGGAGGACAATCAGCTCTGCTTCCGGATGATTGACTGTGATGGCATTGGCGATTTCTTTCAGAAGGATCGTCTTCCCTGCCTTCGGCGGAGCGACGATCAGACCGCGCTGTCCAAATCCGACAGGGGCGATCAAGTCCATGATTCTCGTGGACAGGTTCTTCTGGGTTGTTTCAAGCAGCATCTGGCGGTCTGGATATAAAGGGGTCAGACCCGGGAAATGCACCCGTTCCTTGGCCGATTCCGGATCATCGCCATTCACGGCTTCTACATGCAGGAGACCGTAATATCTTTCGTTTTCCTTAGGAGGACGGACCTTGCCTGATACCTTGTCCCCGTTCCGCAGGTCAAAACGGCGGATCTGGGATGCGGAAATATAAATGTCCTCAGAGCTCGATGAATAATTGATCGGGCGCAGGAAGCCAAAGCCTTCAGAAGGGATGATTTCAAGGACGCCTTCCATGAACAGGAGACCGTCCTGCTCTGCCCTAGCTTTCAATATAGCAAAGATCAGCTCTTTCTTTGAGAGCTTGCTATAATAGGAAACCTTAAATTCACGCGCTAATTCATAAAGCTCTTTCAGCTTCATTGTTTCTAGACTTGAAATTGTTAAGTTCATTACGACACCACTCTTTTTAAATTAGCTAACACCAGGAAAGAAAATATAGGAGAGTTCTTTGACTTGGAGTAAGTTTGAAGAAATTTTTGTGTTACGGATTCAAAGCAAACTTAATTTTACTTTTTTTAATTAAATTATTCAACTATAAAAATACAGCTGCCGTTCCCTATAGTTTAAGATGGCTTGAGGGGCTTTAGCTTAAGGGTCAGAGGATAACTTGTTGCGGGTCTTTGGCGGGTCAGGTATGAATCCTGCTGTCTTCTTATAAATCAAGGAAGCGAGCGAAGCCGCCCGCTTGTGTTCATTTATATGATTATTTCATGACAAGATTCGGTTTTTTGTTCAGGCTGTGGCGTCCGTCTATGAAGCGGACGGTACCTGATTTAGCCCTCATGACCAGTGAGTGAGTTTCTCCATAGAAGCCTTTATACTGAACACCCCGGAGAAGTTCTCCGTCTGTAACACCGGTGGCGGCAAAAATGGCATCCTCGCCTCTGACGAGATCTTCCATTCTTAGTATTTTATTGACATCTAACCCCATTTTCAAACACCTGGCATTTTCGCTTTCATTCTGCGGTAGTAATTTACCCTGAATTTCGCCGCCTAAACATTTTAAAGCAACCGCTGCCAGAACCCCTTCAGGCGCACCGCCGGATCCGAATAATATATCCACTCCGGTCGTATCAAAGGCCGTGTTGATGGCTCCGGCAACATCCCCATCATTGATGAGCTTGATCCGTGCGCCCGCTTCACGGAGCTGACGGATGATGTCCTGGTGGCGCTCCCGGTTCAGGACAGTGGCCACGACATCTTCAATGTCCTTGTTCTTCGCCCGGGCCACGGCCCTCAGGTTATCAAGGACAGAGGCGTTGATGTCCACCTGGCCGACGGCTTCAGGACCGACAGCGATTTTATCCATATACATATCAGGCGCATGGAGAAGATTGCCGTGATCGGCTACCGCCAGGACTGCGAGTGCATTCCAGCCGCCTGATGCCACGATATTGGTGCCTTCAAGGGGATCGACAGCTACATCCACGCGCGGGCCATAGCCTGTGCCGAGCTTTTCTCCGATATACAGCATGGGAGCCTCGTCCATTTCCCCTTCACCGATTACAACGGTACCCTTCATCGGGACCGTGTCAAAAACATCACGCATCGCTGAAGTTGCTGCACCGTCCGCTTCGTCCTTCTTCCCCCGGCCCATCCACCGCGCAGAAGACAAGGCGGCTGCCTCCGTTACTCTTACTAATTCCATTGATAGACTTCTTTCCACTGCAATCCCCCCTGTGCTACGATTCTTCGGTTATATTGTATAACACATTAAAGAAAAATGTAACACATTAACCGGAATATCCAGGAATTATGAGCTCTTTAACTGTTCAGCCTCTTCTTCTGAAAGCTTTTCACGCCAAACAGTCGCACCAAGACCGGTCAGTTTTTCCTCCAGGTTGCTGTAGCCCCGGTCAATATGCTCAAGCCCAGTGATTTCTGTGATGCCTTCTGCCATCAGGCCGGCAATCACAAGGGCTGCCCCTGCTCTCAGGTCGCTTGCTTTCACCTTTGCTCCATGCAGCTGGACAGGCCCAGAGACAATCGCTGAACGGCCCTCTACCTTAATGTTGGCACTCATGCGCCTCAACTCATCGATATGCTTAAACCGTGCTCCGTAAATGGTGTCGGTCACAACCGCCGATCCGGCAGCCTTGGTCAGGAATGCAGTAAAGGGCTGCTGAAGGTCGGTTGGGAACCCGGGATAAACAAGCGTTTTGATATCGACGGCCTTCAGGTCTTCCCCAGGCGACACAAATATCTGATCATCCCCTGTCTCGACATTCACTCCCATTTCCCTAAGCTTCGCTGTAAGCGATTCCAAATGCTGGGGAATAACATTGTCCACAAGAATCCCATTTCCGGCTGCGGCAGCCAGGATCATAAAGGTTCCTGCTTCAATCCGGTCCGGGATGATGGTATGGCGGCAGCCGTGCAGGCTCTCCACACCATCTATGCGGATGATATCTGTACCTGCACCCTTGATGCGCGCGCCCATATTGGTCAAAAGGGTGGCTACATCAATGATCTCAGGCTCTTTCGCTGCATTCTCAATGGTTGTCCGCCCTTTGGCCATCACGGCAGCAAGCATGATATTGATCGTTGCGCCGACACTGACGACATCCAGATAAATTTTGGCACCCTTCAGCTCATCGGCACGGAGGTAAATCGCTCCCTGCTCATTCGTGATCTGTGCCCCCAGGGCCTCAAAGCCTTTAATATGCTGATCGATCGGTCTCGGACCCAGGTGGCAGCCGCCCGGAAGCCCGATGACTGCCTTCTTGAACCGGCCAAGCATGGCCCCCATCAGATAGTAGGATGCCCGAAGTTTTTTCACACGGCCGTTTGGCAGCGGCATGGAGATCATCTTCGAGGGATCGACAGTCATTTCATTGTCGGCAAAGGAAACCGTCCCCCCTATTTCCTCAAGCAGGCCTTGCAATATGTCAACATCAGATATCTCGGGAAGCCCCTCCAGGGTTACAGGTGAATTGGCTAAAATGGTGGCTGGAATGAGCGCAACGGCACTGTTTTTAGCACCGCTGACCCTGATTGATCCCTTTAGGGGATATCCGCCTGCGATTTTAAGTTTTTCCATAATAATACTCCCTTCTAAACCTGAGCGGTGGTGGTATGAAAGTGATTTTGAATAAAGGAATTTATTTCCATGGCTTAAATGCATAAGATGTCAGCATCCGATACTGTCTAGTTTACACAATTATGCTTCATTCATGTAAGCAAATATATAAATTTTTCCATAGTCCGTTTATGCCATATATTTTTGCTGCCATGTTCCCTATACCACATACCTCAGGATAGAATCCTTCTTCCAAAAACTTTTCTATTATTTCCCCCTGGCATTCCAATCTGCGAGGAACGCATCAATGCCTTTGTCAGTCAGGGGATGCTTGAATAGCCCCATCAATACTTTATACGGGATGGTCGCAATATGGGCACCTCTCAGGGCAGCCTCCGTCACATGGAGCGGATGGCGGATGGAAGCGGCGATGATCTGAGTATCCAGGCTGTGGATATGGAGGATGTCAGCGATGTCTGAAATGAGCTGGAGGCCATCCTGCCCGATGTCATCGAGCCTGCCCAAGAACGGGGAAACATAAGTTGCTCCAGCCCTTGCTGCAAGCAGCGCCTGGTTTGCATTGAAAATGAGCGTTACGTTGGTCTCGATTCCCTGCTGGGACAGTTTGTGCACAGCCTTTAAGCCTTCAGGAGTCATGGGTACCTTTATCGTAATATTGGGGGCGATGGCGGCAAGCTCTTCCGCTTCCTTCAGCATGCCTTCCGCATTCAGGGCGATGACTTCGGCACTTACTGATCCTTTTACAAGGCTCGTGATTTCTTTGAGGCGGTCATGGAAAGATACATTTTTTTCCTTGGCGACAAGGGATGGATTGGTGGTCACTCCAGCCAGCAGGCCGAGCTCGTGTGCTTCGCGGATTTCGTCAAGATTTGCGGTATCGATAAAGAATTTCATGGGTATCCCTCACTTTGTGTCGGAATTTTCAATATTTTTTTATTAAAAATAAAAAGGGAAAGTGTTATTTTCCCTTTGTGTAATATGAAAAACCGAAACCACTGCTCCGAGCGGTTTCGATTTGTCATTAAATTATGCTTTGCTGCTTGATCCGAATTCACGCATCTTACCGGCAACTGTCGCTTTGATTGCTTCGCGGCCAGGCACGATGAATTTACGCGGGTCATAAACTTCCTGATCTTTGTTAAGAACTTCGCGGACAGCTTTCGTGAATGAAATCTGGTTCTCCGTATTAACATTGATCTTAGAAGTTCCAAGAGAAATGGATTTTTGGATATCCTTAGTCGGAATACCGGTACCTCCGTGAAGAACCAATGGAATGCCCGTTGAATTGCGGACTTCTTCCATTTCCTTGAAGCCAAGGTTTGGTTCGCCTTTGTAAGGACCGTGAACGGAGCCAAGTGCTGGTGCCAGGCAGTCAACGCCAGTACGCTCAACAAGCTCGGCGCATTCTTTTGGATCTGCGTAGATAACGCCCGCAGCGACTACATCGTCTTCCTGTCCGCCGACTACTCCAAGCTCAGCCTCAACAGAAACTCCTTTTGAGTGAGCATATTCCACTACTTTGGAAGTAGTTTCAATGTTTTCCTCAAACGGGTGATGTGAAGCATCGATCATAACAGATGTAAAGCCGGCATCGATTGCTTCTTTACACTTTTCGTAGCTTGATCCGTGATCAAGGTGGATCGCTACAGGAACCGTAATCTTCATATCTTGCATTAATCCCTTGACCATCATAACGGTTGTGTAGAAGCCGCCCATATGACGCGCAGCACCTTCAGACACACCAAGGATGACCGGTGATTTTTCTTCTTCTGCAGCGGCCAGGATGGCTTGAGTCCATTCCAGGTTGTTGATGTTATATTGGCCGACTGCATATTTACCCTCGAGGGCTTTATTCAGCATTTCTGTCATAGAAACTAAAGGCATTATGTTTCCTCCTTAAGTAAGTAGAACTGATTAACACTGCCAATGCAGAGTTCCCTCCTAGAATTTTACCTTTAATGATAGAGACCTATACGTTAAAGAAACCAGAAGGATTTAAAAAACCATTTTAAGCATAACAATTGATAGTGCAATGAGCAACAATTTACCCACGCCAGTCCTGCAAAATTTAAGGAATTTCCTTTAATTGTGAACACTCACCGAAAATTACGACGATTGGGAGGGCTTACACCAAAATATTTTCCCTGACTGCCTTGCGGATGTCATCGATGTCGAACGGTTTGGCAAAATGGGTGAGCGCCCCGAGGTCCCTTGCTTCCTGGATCATATCCAGCTCCCCGTAGGCAGTCATGATGATGATGCGGATGTCCTGATCCATCTGTTTCATCCGTTTAAGGATTTCGATTCCGTCCATCCCCGGGATTTTCATGTCAAGCAGCACAAGGTCAGGCGGATATTTTTGGACGATATCAAGGGCCTGCGGGCCGTTTGCAGCCTGGAATGTTTCATAGCCTTCCCTTTGGAGGACTTCATTCAGCAGGATCCTTATTCCAAATTGATCATCGACTATCAATACTCTTCTTCCCATTTTGTTCTTACCCCTTTTCTTATTAGAGAAATCGTCATTGAATTTGTTTTATACACCAGTCCGGTTTTTGGCAACTCTACAATACTTCTCCTTGCAGTTCCATAATTCCTGCACATTTTGTATGTTTTTATAGCACGTGCCGTTTAACGCCGGCGGCATTTTCGTGCGAAATGAAATGGGATATGTTATATAAGAGAGAAGATATTTAAAGCAGGAGGAGTTTTAGCATGCTCAAAATTTTTTCTACCCAGCTGACTGGGGTTTATAACCGGATTATGGATGGGGAAGAGTTTTCCCTTGAAGACGGTGCAAGGCTGTTATGCCAGGCGGTGGTCAGCGAGGGCACCCTATATCTTCACGGTTTCAGGGAGATGCAGGGAGTGATGGCCGAGGCCTTTCACGGCTCTGAACCGCTGGAATTTGCCAAGCCGCTTCCGGACAACCTGGCTGATGTAACGACTGCCGACCGCGTGCTGCTGTTCACCCGTACTGCCGACGATGATGAAGCCGCAGCCCTAGGCCGGGAGCTCCGCGAGCGGGACATCGCCTTTGTGGCTGTCTCTTCTCTCCATAAGGACCAGCCGAATGAACTCGCGGACCTTGCCGACATCCATATCGACACCAAGCTCACACGCTCACTGCTTCCCGGTGACGACGGCGGGCGCTACGGCTTCCCCACGCTCATGGCAGCCCTGTTCGCCTACTATGGCCTAAAATTTAATATTGAAGAAATTATCAGCGAGTACAACGAGTAGGGAAATAAGGGACTGTCCCTCATTTCCCGCCCGTCACTCCACGGATTTCTCCGCTGGGAAATAGGGGACTGTCCCCCTAAAGAAAAAAGCTGAACCGGGTGGTTCAGCTTTTTTTCATATTATAGTTTTTCGCTGAATTTCAGGGAAGCGCCGATGAAGTCGCGGAAGAGCGGCTGCGGGCGTGTTGGTCTGGATGTGAATTCCGGATGGAATTGGCATGCCAGGAACCAAGGGTGATCCGCAAGCTCCACGATTTCGACCAGACGGCCGTCAGGGCTTGTACCGGAGAAGATAAAGCCAGCCTTCTCCATTTCCTGGCGGTATTGGTTGTTGAACTCATAACGGTGGCGATGGCGCTCGTAGATGACTTCATCCTGATAGGCTTCAAAGGCTTTCGTGCCTTCCGTGAGCTTGGCAGGATAAAGGCCGAGCCTCAATGTGCCGCCGAGATCTTCTACATCCTTCTGCTCTGGAAGAAGGTCGATGATCGGATAATCTGTAACAGGATCCAGCTCAGAGGAATGTGCTCCTTCAAGATTCAGCACATTGCGTGCATATTCCACGGAAGCCAGCTGCATGCCGAGGCAGATTCCGAAGAACGGCTTTTTGTTCTCACGGGCATATTCGATCGCAAGAATCTTGCCTTCCACACCACGGTCGCCAAATCCGCCAGGAACCAGGATTCCGTCCGCCGTGCTAAGAAGCTCTCCGACATTCTCCTTAGTCACGTGCTCAGCATTGATCCAATTGATATCAATGTCAGCATCGAACTGATAGCCTGCATGCTTCAGTGCTTCAACAACTGAGATATAGGCGTCCTGAAGCTCGACATATTTACCGACAAGTGCAATTTTAGCCGTTTTGGACAGGTTCTGCACTTTTTCAACCAGCGCTGTCCAGTCGGTCATTTCTGCTTCGCCGCATTTCAGTTTCAGATGGTCGCATACGATCTGGTCCATGTTCTGTTCCTGGAGCGTGAGCGGGATGGAGTAAAGCGTTTCAGCATCACGGCATTCGATTACTGCCTTTGTATCGATATCACAGAACAGGGCGATTTTATCCTTCATGTCCTGGGAGATTTCCATCTCTGTGCGCACGACGATGATATTCGGCTGAATGCCAAGGCTCCGCAGTTCTTTTACGCTGTGCTGAGTCGGCTTTGTTTTCATTTCTCCGGCAGCCTTGATGTAAGGCACCAGTGTACAGTGGATGTACATGACATTGTCGCGGCCGATATCGCTTTTGATCTGGCGGATTGCCTCAAGGAATGGAAGTGATTCGATATCACCGACAGTACCGCCGATTTCTGTGATAACCACATCTGCATTGGTCTCGCGGCCAGAGCGGAATACGCGTTCCTTAATTTCATTCGTGATGTGCGGGATAACCTGTACAGTACCGCCAAGATAATCGCCGCGGCGCTCTTTTTTTAGAACGGTTGAGTAGATTTTTCCTGTCGTTACATTGCTGTGCTTGCCCAGGTTGATGTCGATGAAACGCTCATAGTGGCCAAGGTCAAGATCTGTCTCTGCGCCATCGTCTGTCACGAAGACCTCACCATGCTGGTATGGGCTCATCGTTCCTGGATCCACATTGATGTATGGATCGAACTTTTGGATCGTTACGTTCAAGCCTCTGTTTTTCAAGAGCCTTCCAAGTGACGCTGCTGTAATTCCTTTGCCTAGAGAAGAAACTACACCGCCTGTTACGAAAATATATTTTGTCATCTGTTACTTCCCCCTTCAAATAGCTTCCTCTCGGAGCATTCCCTGTTCCTGCCTGGTACTGCTATGCATAAAGTCCATTAACTGGATTTACTTTAGGATGGCTCAACCAAAAAATGATAACTTTCTCTGAAAAAGTTTGCCACAAACGAAAAAACTTATGATTTTTTCCAGAAAAAATAAAAACGCTCCGCTTACATAAAGTAAGGGAGCGGTATAATCGTTCTCTGTGCCCTTTTTGTTTTAAGGAGCCCAAAAATGATTCTACAAATATCACTATTAAAAGTCAAGCACTAACTCATATTTAGACACGATCGTCCTCTTCATCTGAGTCTTCCTCATCGGAGTCTTCATCGTCGTCATCAAGGTCAGTCTCTTCGTCGTCCACGATGAACCCGCCTTCCTCAAGCGCTTCTTCGATGTCTTCTTCAGCATCATCGTCGTCGTCATCATCCAGAAGATCGTCATCGTCTTCGACGAGGTCTTCTTCTTCCTCGAAGTCATCAAGCTCATCATAATCCAGATCTTCTTCTTCAACTTCTTCGAAGTCTTCAACATCTTCTTCCTCGGCCTTCTTCGCCTTTTTCTTCTTAGGCTTTGCAGCCGGAAGGACTTCGTCTTCGATCTGGTCGACAGGATACCAGGCTTTCAGGCCCCAGCGGTTTTCCCCGCGTGACGTGAAGCGCCCGTCCGCATTCAGGTCTGTATAGAACTGAGCGAGCCTTCTTTTAAGCTCTTCATCAGATATCCCCTGGAGGCGTTTGGCTTCCTCGAGAAGGTCTGCAAAAACAATCGGTTCCTTCCTGCCTGCAAGGATGCCGTAGGCAAGTTCTATTAAAGACATTTCCTTTAATTCTTCTTTTGAGTACTGACTTAAACTCACAGTCTCTGCACTTCCTTTCTATAATACGCACCAATAATCCCTGGAACTCTTTTAGCGAATCCAGGAATGACCGTATGTATGCTAAGCTTGACAGCTATAAGATCGATGTAATATTGCTAGACATATATAACATTATAAACAATAGACATTGGAATATGCTAGTTCAATGTTGCAGTTTCCCCCGTTTTTCCAATTTATCACCCCAAAACCGGAAAAATCAAGGATATTCATTTCAATATGCACTACCATCCTGCCCAATTTCACAAGTAATCAGACTATGGCAGACAAAAAATCTGAACCCGGCCGTCTTTATCTGGATTTTTATGGTAAGATACCAGGAATGAAAGCGGGGGATCATGATGAATATAAACGAGTTTAAACAGACAATAACATCTTTATTCGGTAATGAAATGCTGGAGGAGTTCCACGATGACTATGGATTTACACACAAGGCCAGCCGCCCCATTTATAAAGCAGGCTACTCCACGAATCTTTCACTGGAAGTCATAGAAAAGGCCGCGCTAAAGAAGGCAGACCTGATCATCACCCATCATGATGCATGGGACTTTATCTATGGACTGAGGGAGGAATGTGTGAAGAGGCTGAAGGACTATGGCATCAGCCACTTCTGGATACACGGCCCCCTCGACTATGCGGACTTCGGCACCTGTACTTCCCTCATGACTCGCCTTGGGGCTGATTCTATCTTAAAATATTCCTCCTATGAAAATGGCGACGATCCGGGGGTCGCTGAATTCAAGGATCCTGTCAGCTTTCAAGCTCTGACAGAACGGATGCGGTCAGCGCTGAATGAACCGGTGCGTGCCTGGAAGCACCACGACCGGCCAGTAAAAAGGATTGGTGTATTGACCGGGGCCGGCCATAGCACTGACTACATTAAATTCGCACTGGATGAAGGCTGCGACACTTACATAACCGGGGAAGCGACTCTCTATACGGTGCAATATGTCCAATTTGCCGGCATCAACCTGCTGGCCGGCAGCCATACTTTTACAGAGGTCTTTGGTGTCGAGAGCCTGGCCAGACGGGTCCGGCAGCTGCATCCGGAGATTGAAATCTTCGAGCTTGAAGAAGAGCATTTTGAACTTGCTCTGACTCTATAGCTTTTCTGTGGAAAAGGGGCGGAGCTGCATGTAACAGAAGGCTTCCTGCAGCCAGGTGTGAACATCATTCATCTCGCAGGCATTCTGCTCCTCGCGCCTTATCCGCTCCCACCGCCCCATTGTATTTGTTCCCGCTCTTGTCCAGATTCTTTTTTCGTGCATGGGCTGCGAGCAGAAAACTCATGTTTGTTTTATGAAAAAATCCCTCCTGTCCGCTAACAGACAGAAGGGATTTTTTTCATTACATATTCCTGCGGTACTGTCCGCCGACTTCATAGAGAGCTTTTGTTATCTGGCCAAGGCTGGCTGATTTTACAGTCTCCATAAGCTCAGCGAAAATATTGCTGCCGCTGTAGGCAGCCTTTTGCAGGCGTGCCAGTGCTGCGTCAGCTTCTGATGCGTGTGCCTGCTGGAATTTTTTCAGATTGTTGATCTGCTGTTCTTTTTCATCCGCGGATGCCCGGGCAAGTTCCATGCTGTTCAGATCCTCATCAGATGGCGGATTTGGATTCAGATAGGTGTTGACCCCGATAATCGGCAGTTCGCCTGAGTGTTTCTTCATTTCGTAATACATGCTCTCATCCTGGATTTTCCCGCGCTGATACTGCGTTTCCATGGCTCCGAGCACGCCGCCCCGGTCATCGATCCGGTCGAATTCCTGGAGGACCGCTTCCTCTACAAGGTCTGTCAGTTCTTCAATGATAAACGAGCCTTGAAGCGGATTTTCGTTCTTGGACAGGCCGTGCTCCTTGGTGATGATCATCTGGATGGCCATCGCCCTCCGCACAGACTCCTCAGTCGGAGTCGTGATGGCTTCATCATAGGCATTTGTATGAAGCGAGTTGCAGTTATCCTGTAGTGCCATCAGGGCCTGCAGCGTTGTCCTGATATCGTTAAAGTCAATTTCCTGCGCATGAAGCGACCTGCCTGAAGTCTGGATATGATACTTCAGCTTCTGGCTCCGCTCGTTCGCGCCATATTTATCCCTCATTACAGTGGCCCAGATTCGTCTCGCCACACGTCCGAGGACGGTATACTCCGGATCAAGCCCATTTGAGAAGAAGAAGGACAGATTCGGAGCAAAGTCATTGATGCTCATACCGCGGCTCAAATAATATTCCACATAGGTAAAGCCGTTGGCCAGGGTGAACGCCAGCTGGGAAATCGGGTTGGCGCCTGCTTCAGCGATATGGTAGCCGGAGATGGAGACAGAATAATAATTCCTCACCTTTTTATCGATGAAGTATTCCTGAATATCCCCCATCAGGCGGAGTGCAAATTCTGTCGAGAAAATACAGGTGTTCTGCCCTTGGTCTTCCTTCAGGATATCTGCCTGGACTGTTCCCCTTACAGACTGGAATGTTGTTTCACTCACCATTCCATACTCCTCGGCTGTAAGCTCCCGGCCAAGCTCCGTTTCCTTCTTCTCAACCTGCTGCTGAATGGCTGTGTTCAGGTACATCGCAAGGATAATCGGCGCCGGACCATTGATGGTCATGGAAACAGATGTGGACGGATGGCATAAGTCAAAACCGGCATACAGCTTTTTCATGTCTTCAAGCGTACAGATGCTCACGCCGCTCTCGCCCACTTTTCCGTAGATGTCCGGCCTGTAGTCCGGATCCTCCCCGTAAAGCGTCACCGAATCAAAGGCTGTACTCAGACGCTTGGCAGCATCATCCTTCGACAGATAATGGAAGCGGCGGTTCGTCCTTTCCGGCGAGCCTTCCCCGGCGAACTGGCGCTTCGGATCCTCACCTTCCCTTTTAAAGGGGAACACCCCAGCCGTGTATGGGAAGAATCCAGGGGCATTCTCGCGGTATACCCAGCGGAGGATCTCGCCGTAATCCTGGAACTGCGGCAGAGCCACCTTCGGAATATCCAGCCCTGAGAGGGATCTTATCTTAAGTGTGGTCACGATTTCTTTATCCCGGATCTTGGTGACAAATTGGTCTGCTGCATATTTCTCCTTGAAGGCTTCCCAGCCGCCGATGATGTTCTTGGACTCCTCAGAGAGTGACTGATAAGTCTCCTCCTTCAGGGCTTCAAGGGATGAGACAATCTCAGCTGCTAATTCTTTTTCCTGGACAGCGGAGATGGCCCCCTCAAGCTGGAACAGTCTGCGGGCCGCTTCTTCCTGTTTCTTTGCTTTCGCATGATAATTTCTGACTGTATCGGAAATTTCCCGCAGATAGTAGCGGCGGTCATTCGGAATGATGACATTCTGTTTGACGACTTCTGCATCCTTAGAAAAGCTCGTTGTCCAGCTGAGGCCGGCTTTTTCATTGATCTTCTCTACCAGTGCCGCGAAAAGGGCGTTGGTCCCCGGATCATTGAACTGGCTTGCGATCGTCCCGTAAACAGGCATGGCGCCCGTCTCTTGATCAAACAGCATCCGGCTTCTCTGGAACTGCTTCTGCACCTGGCGTTTTGCATCCTCAGAGCCCTTCCGCTCAAATTTATTGATGACAATCAAATCGGCAAAGTCAATCATATCAATCTTTTCAAGCTGTGAGGGGGCACCGAATTCACTGGTCATCACATACATGGAAAGGTCTGTTACTTCTGTGATGCCGGCATCGCCCTGGCCGATCCCGCTCGTCTCCACGACGATCAAATCAAAGCCGCCTGCTTTCACGACACTAAGGGCGTCCTTCAAGGCAAGTGAAATCTCACTGCCGGATTCCCTGGTCGCAAGACTCCGCATGTACACCCTTGGGCTGAAGATGGCATTCATCCGGATACGGTCGCCGAGAAGGGCACCGCCTGTTTTCCGCTTGGTAGGATCAATGGATAGAATGGCAATCCTTTTATCCGGAATCTCATTCAGAAACCTGCGTATCAATTCATCGGTCAGCGAGCTCTTCCCGGCTCCGCCCGTCCCGGTAATTCCAAGGATCGGTACATTTCCGCCCTGCTGTTTTACCTCATCAAGCACCTTCTCTACCGCGGCTGCCGCCTCATCCTGTACGCTCACGCGGTTTTCAACAAGCGTGATAAAGCCGGCGATCGTCTTATGGTCGCCTTTTTTTAGCTGGTCCAGCTGTCCCAGAAGATCAGGGGAAGCTGTAGCGAAATCGCATTCCTTGATCATGATATCGATCATGCCCTGAAGTCCATACTTCCTTCCGTCCTCAGGGGAGAAAATCCATGCAATCCCATAATCATGGAGCTCCTTGATTTCCTTTGGAATAATAACACCGCCCCCGCCGCCATAAATGCGGATGTGGGAGGCACCTCTCTCCTTCAGGAGGTCATACATATACTTAAAATATTCCACATGGCCGCCCTGGTAGGATGAAATGGCAATTCCCTGAACATCCTCCTGAATGGCCGCGTTCACTACTTCCTCCACCGAACGGTTATGGCCAAGATGGATGACCTCGGCGCCGCTTCCCTGCAGAATGCGCCTCATAATATTAATAGAAGCATCATGGCCGTCAAATAAACTTGATGCGGTCACGAACCTGATATGATTCTTTGGCTGATACCCTTCCATTACGTCAATCTCTCCCCTCTTCTGCACAATCCGTGAAAAAGCAGATTCGTCTGATGGTCCACATACTCTTCAAGTGAGAACATTTTTTTAAGCGCCCATCTCCTGAAGCTCCACATCTGGCCCTGGACAAAAATATTGTGGGCAATCATTTTAATCTCCGGCTCCGTCAGACGGAGTTCCCCTTTTTCAACACAGAGATGAACCATCTCTTCGAACATGGCGACCATTTCAATTTCCTTTTGAAGGACATATGGAAGTGCGTCCTTTGTCAGTGATTTGACTTCCTGATACATGACCAGGACCTCATCCTGCATGTCATCCATCACCTTGAAAAAGTTATAGATGCCAAGCTTCAATGATTCCAGGGTTCCCACTTTTGTGTCGAGCCCCTGCTGCAGGCGGTCCCGGACCTCCTCATAAATATGGTCGCAGACGAGATACAGCACATCTTCCTTTGTCCTGATATATTCATAGAGAGTGCCGATGCTGAATCCGGCTGCCTTGGCTATTTCCCTTGTGGTTGTACGGTGAAAGCCCTTCTCCTTGAAAAGAGTTACGGCACCCTTGATCATTTCATTCCTTCTTTTTAAGATCAGCCGCTCATCCTTGACTGTGGCGTGAATGTCCCTTTTCATCGTCACCCTCCCGCCTTCTCTCTTATTCGAAAAAGGGAAAAAGGGACGTGTGTCCCCTCTCCCGGCAATCAGTCCTTGGTGATCATTCTTGAGATGACCAGCTTCTGAATTTCCTGTGTTCCTTCATAAATCTGGGTGATCTTCGCATCCCGCATATAACGCTCTACAGGATAATCCTTCGTATATCCATAGCCGCCGAATACCTGGACCGCCTCTGTCGTCACCTTCATGGCCGTATCGCCGGCAAACAGTTTAGACATCGCAGATTCCTTCCCATACGGAAGGCCTTCGGACTCAAGCCATGCGGCCTGGTAGGTCAACAGGCGGGAGGCTTCGATCTGGGTGGCCATATCGGCAAGCTTGAAGCCGATTCCCTGCTGGGCTGCAATCGGCTTGCCAAACTGCTGGCGTTCTTTTGCATAAGCCACGGATGCATCAAGCGCCCCCTGTGCGATGCCGACCGCCTGGGCAGCAATTCCGTTCCGGCCGCCGTCAAGAGTCATCATCGCGACTTTAAAGCCTTCTCCCTCTTTGCCCAGCATATTTTCTTTTGGCACACGGCATTCTTCAAAGATGATTTCAGTCGTTGGTGATGAGCGGATGCCGAGTTTCTTTTCCTTTTTGCCGACGCTGAAGCCTTCAAATCCGCTTTCAACGATGAATGCGCTTGTTCCTTTTTGCTTGGATGACGGATCAGTCAAAGCAAACACCACATAGATATCGGCAATGCCGCCATTGGTAATGAAAATCTTAGAGCCATTCAATACATAATGATCTCCGTCAAGCCTTGCCGTAGTCCTCATTCCGCCGGCATCTGAACCGGATCCCGGTTCTGTCAGGCCGTATGCCCCAATTTTTGTACCTTCTGCAAGCGGGCGCAGATATTTCTGCTTTTGCTCCTCAGAGCCAAATTTGTAAATAGGCCAGCCCGCAAGCGAGGTATGGGCAGACAAGGTAACGCCTGTGGACGCACACACACGGGAAAGCTCCTCAACCGCAATACAGTAAGCAAGATAATCACTGCCGATTCCGCCGTACTCCTCCGGCCACGGAATGCCTGTCAGGCCAAGGCCTGCCATCTTGTCGAAGATTTCCCGGTCAAACCTTTCTTCTTCATCGCGCTCGGCAGCTGTCGGAGCTACCTCTTTCTGAGCGAAATCACGGACCATTTTACGGATCATTTCATGTTCTTCTGTTAATTTAAATTGCATGATTATTCCCCCAGGCTATTTAATCTGATGTGCTTTAAAGCTCTTTTCCGATGACCATTCTCTGTATTTCGCTTGTTCCTTCATAAATTTCCGTAATCTTGGCATCCCGGAAGTATCGCTCAACAGGATACTCTTCTGTATATCCATAGCCGCCATATACCTGGACGGCTTCGATGGCTGTATCGACGGCCGTCTTCGATGCAAACAGCTTTGCCATGGAGGCTTCCTTGCGGCATGGAATGCCTTCTGAACGAAGATGTGCTGCCCGGTAAAGAAGCATTTTGGATGCCTCTATATTCGTCGCCATTTCAGCAAGCTTAAAAGCCACACCCTGCTGGGCGGCAATCGGCCGGCCGAACTGCTCGCGCTCCTTCGCATAGGAGACGGCATGCCCGAAGGCACCCTCGGCAATACCAAGTGCCTGTGCAGCTATCCCGATCCTGCCTGCCTCAAGATTGGCCATGGCCACCTTCATGCCCGCGTCTTCCTCGCCGAGCAGCTGATCTTTACTGATTCTCATATCTTCAAAGGTCAGTGAAACCGTCCTGGATCCATGAAGTCCCATCTTGTGCTCATCCTTCCCGATGATTAAACCGGGAGTGTCTTTTTCCACAATAAAGGCCGAAATGCCCTTCGTCCCTTTTTCCGGACTTGTGGAAGCAAAGGTGATATAGGTATCCGCTTCGCCGCCATTTGTGATGAAGATCTTGGAGCCGTTCAGGATGTATGAATCGCCATCCTTCACGGCGCGCGTCTTCAAGCTTCCGGCATCAGATCCTGCCGATGACTCGGTCAGGGCAAAGGCGCCCAGGAATTCACCGGAGGCAAGCTTGGGGATGTATGTTTGTTTTTGTTCTTCTGTACCGAAGTAAAGGATGGGGTTCGTCCCGACCGATGTATGGACGGAGAGGATGACGCCTACTGTCGCACTTACTTTGGATAATTCATGAACGGCAATAATATAAGAAATATAATCCATTTCTGCCCCGCCATATTCCTCAGGGACGGGAATCCCCATCAGCCCGAGTCCGCCCATCTTCCGGATGATTTCCTTCGGGAATTCCCCCTGCTCCATCTTCGGGATGAATGGCTCAATCTCGGTGCGGGCAAAATCCCGGACCATTTTCCGCATCATTTCTTGTTCTTCTGTAAATCTAAAATTCATCGATGCTCCTCCTGGAGTTCATTTTTGCTGTCTGCTCAGCTGTAGCTGTAAAAGCCCCTGCCTGATTTGCGGCCAAGCCAGCCGGCTTTCACATATTTCCTCAGCAGCGGGCATGGGCGGTACTTATCATCGCCAAAGCCTTCATGGAGGGTCTCCATAATATAGAGGCATGTATCCAGGCCAATGAAGTCAGCAAGTGTAAGCGGGCCCATCGGATGATTCATCCCGAGCTTCATTACCTCATCAATTGCTTCCCTGGTGGCCACCCCTTCATACAGGGTGTAGATGGCTTCGTTGATCATCGGCATCAAGATCCGGTTTGAGACAAAGCCCGGGAAATCATTCACTTCCACCGGGACCTTTCCGAGCTTCCTGGCCATATCCTCGACAGCTGCATACACTTCCTCCGCAGTCGCAAGCCCCTTGATGATTTCTACAAGCTTCATCACGGGTACAGGGTTCATAAAATGCATGCCGATTACCTTTTCCGGCCTTTCCGTCGCCGCTGCTATCTCGGTAATAGGGAGGGATGAAGTGTTGGTTGCAAGGATGGTATGTTCAGAGCAGATTCTATCAAGCTCTGAAAAAAGCTCGGTCTTGATTTTCATATTCTCCACAGCCGCTTCAATTACGATGTCAGCGCGTCCTGCATTATCAAGCGAAGTCGAGCGTTCGATCCTGTTCAGCGCAGCTTCCATCTCTTCGGAAGAAAGTTTGCCTTTTGAGACCTGCCGCTCCATATTTTTAGAAATGGATGAAAAGCCGCGCTCCACGTACTCCTCTTTGAGATCATGCAGCAGGACGTCATAGCCGCCGGCTGCACATACATGAGCAATCCCAGATCCCATCTGGCCTGCCCCGATCACCATTACTGTTTTAATTTCCAATTTGATTTCCTCCTCGCCTTCGCCGCTTACCTGTCTTATTTCCCCGGCACTTCAACCATGATGGCATCGCCCTGGCCGCTGCCTGAACAGATGGCCGCTACACCGATTCCGCCTCCGCGGCGCTTCAGCTCATTGATTAGCGTGATAATGACCCTGCCGCCGCTTGCCCCGATTGGGTGGCCCAGAGCGACCGCTCCTCCGTTCACATTCACCTTCTCATGATCAAGACCGGCAATTTTGCTGCTTGCGAGGGAAACCGCTGCAAATGCTTCATTTATTTCAAACAGATCAATTTCATCTGCCGATTTCTTTGTTTTCTTCAAAATTTCATTGATGACCAATCCTGGAGTTTTCGGAAAATCCTTCGCCTCGACCGCAACCTCGGCGTGGCCGATGATGTACGCAAGCGGTGTTTTCCCTTCCTGACGGCAGCGATCCTCGCTCATTAGTACAAGTGCTGCCGCTCCATCATTGACGCCAGGGGCATTCCCTGCAGTGATCGTCCCGTCCGCTCCAAAGGCCGGCTTCAGCTTAGTGAGTGCCTCGATTGTAGAATCCTTCCTGGGAGACTCATCCTTCGATACGATGATCGGCCCGCCCTTACGCTGCGGCACTTCCACCGGAAGGATTTCTTCATCAAAAAGTCCATTTTCCATCGCATGGATGGCACGCTGATGGCTTCTTAGCGCCCACTTATCCTGATCCTCGCGTGAGATCTCAAGATCAACAGCCGTGCTGTTCCCGTACGTTCCCATATGTGCACCTGTAAAGCTGCAGCTCAGGCCGTCGTGGATCATCAGGTCCTTCATCGGCGCATCGCCCATCCGGAGACCCCATCTGGCTTTTGGAATGAAATAAGGAGCATTGCTCATGGATTCCATTCCGCCTGCCACAATCACTTCTTCATCGCCGGAGCGGATAATCTGGTCAGCCAATGTGACGCTCCTCATCCCTGAGGCACAGACCTTGTTGATGGTTTCAGTCTTGATGCTCCAGTCGAGACCTGCATGCCTTGCAGCCTGGCGCGAAGGCACCTGGCCCTGGCCTCCCTGGAGAACAGTCCCCATGATGACCTCATCCACTCCATCCGGAGAGATGCCTGCCCTCTCGATTGCTTCCTTGATTACCTTCCCGCCAAGCTCTGAAGCTGTAAATGTGCTGAGGCCGCCGCCGAATTTACCAAATGGAGTTCTCACTCCGCTCACGATAACTGTTCTGCCCATCTGTGTTCCTCCTCTATTTTCGGTATCGCCTTTTTTGCTTGCCGCTGCAGGGGTGACTGAACGCTCGCTCGGACTAAGGCGGCAAATATGAAAGCGCTTCATTTACATCTTAACTGATTTGGCTGTATATTCAAAATACTTTAGTGCCAGTTCTTTTGTTACTCTCCATTTTATCCAAAAAGAAAAGCCGCCTGGCAAAATGGATACTTTCATTTCTCAGGCGGCTTCAATACTCCAGGCTGTTTTCACATACCTTGCAGCTTATAAACAAAAGATCAGGCCACAGTCGCGGCTTCACCGATTATTGATTTTTCAAGCAGTTCGGCAACGTCATAGGTCTTGACGTCATCTTCCGCTTCCTTCGCTTTCGTTCCATCGGTGATCATGGTGAGGCAGTAAGGACAGCCTGAGCTGATTACGGATGGATTTACTGCAAGCGCCTGCTCCGTGCGCGATACGTTGATGCGGTGTCCGGTTTCCTCTTCCATCCACATCAGGCCGCCTCCGGCTCCACAGCACATGCCGTTTTCGCGGTTCCGCTCCATTTCCACAAGCTTGACTCCCGGTATGGCACGAAGGATATTCCGCGGTGCATCATACACTTCATTGTATCTGCCAAGATAGCAGGAATCATGGAAGGTGATGGTTTCATTGACTGGAATTTTCGGCACGAGCCTTCCTTCTTCAACCAGCTTGGCAAGAAGTTCGGTATGATGATAAACCTCAGCCTTCAGGCCAAAATCCGGATACTCATTTTTGAAAATATTGTATGCATGAGGATCAATGGTGACAATCTTCGTGACTTCATTTTTCTCAAATTCTTCAATATTCTTGGCGGCCAGCTCCTGGAAGAGGAATTCGTTCCCAAGCCTTCTTGGAGTATCACCCGAGTTCTTTTCCTTGTTGCCAAGAATCGCGAACTTAACGCCAGCTTCGTTCATCAATTTAGCAAATGACAGGGCGATTTTCTGGCTGCGGTTATCATAAGACCCCATGGATCCCACCCAGAAGAGATATTCGAATTCCCCGCCTGCCTTCTTCACTTCTTTAACAGTCGGAATCTCAACATCTTCGCGTACCTCGCGCCAGTCTTCACGCTCTTTTCGGTTCAATCCCCATGGATTGCCCTGGCGTTCGATATTGGTCATTGCCCTCTGTGCATCAGGATTCATTTTTCCTTCCGTCAGCACCAGATAGCGGCGCATATCAATAATCTTATCCACGTGCTCGTTCATGACCGGACACTGATCTTCACAATTGCGGCATGTCGTACATGCCCAGAGCTCTTCCTCTGTGATGACCTCCCCGACTAGTGCAGGGTTGTATTCCACTGCAGCTGCAGCTTCTTTCGCCCCCTGCCCTGCCGCGGCTAAGGCCAGCTGGTTTCCTTGTGTGTTCGCGAATGCAAGTGTCGGCACCCACGGCTGAAGTGAGGTGACGGCCGCTCCCTTGTTGGTCAGATGATCACGCATCTTGAGAATGATATCCATCGGCGAAAGCATTTTGCCAGTGCCTGTTGCCGGACACATATTCGTACAGCGCCCGCACTCCACACAGGCGTATAAATCAATAAGCTGCAGCTGGGTAAAGTCTTCGATTTTTCCCGCACCGAAGGTTTCCTGAGTTTCATCCTCGAAGTTCACGGCACGAAGCTTCCCAGGCGTCGTGGTCCGGTTAAAGTACGTATTTGCCGGTCCGGCGATCAAATGGGCGTGCTTTGACTGCGGCACATAAACAAGGAAGGACAAAAGGAATAATAGATGCACCCACCAGGAAATGTAGAACACCGTGATGGCACCCGTCTTGCCGATCCAGCCGAAGGCACCGGCAAACAGTGAGGCAGCCGGCTCGCTCCAGCCTGCCTCCTCCCCATGCCAGATAAGGGCCATTCCGTTCCCGAGCAGGACAGAGAGCATCAAACCGCCGATGAACAGGAGAACAAGCCCTGACTTGAAGCCTCTCTTAAGACGGACAAGCTTTTCTACATAGCGTCTGTAAAATGCCCAGACTACTGCCACAAGAATCATGAGGGTCACGATTTCCTGGAAGAAGGTAAATCCTTTGTATAGAGGTCCAAGCGGCAGATGCGCCCCTGGAACAAGGCCTTTAATGATGAAATCCACCGCTCCGAACTGGACGAGGATGAAGCCGTAGAAAAACATAACATGGATGATTCCGCTTTTCTTATCCTTCAAAAGCTTTTTCTGTCCGAATACATTCACCCATACCTTGTGGAGGCGCTCCTTGACATCACTGTCGAACTCCTCTTTCTTCCCGAGTTTGATATAGGCAATCCTGGTCTTGATCAAATAGACAAAAAGGCTGACTGCGTAAGCGGTTACAATTAAGAAGGCAATAAGATTGACCCAAAGTAATATGTTCAATGATGTTTCTCCTTTCTCTGAGACGACAGAAGAGTGTAATTTTTCAGAAATATCTTACCTCCATTATATAATGAATGAGCATTCAGTCAATCTTTTTCTATACATCTTTCTCTCCTATTCATCTCCCGGCTGCCTCATAGTTTTCAACAAATGGAGCAGACTATAGACAAAGAATGAAGAGGAGGAGAGCGTATTTGTATACTTTGTTAATAATCCTGCTTGTACTGGCTCTCCTCTGGCTGATCCTGCTCGCAGATTTCAAGCTTGGGAGGAAGTTCCATTTAAAGCGGACCCATCGGCGCGACTTCCCTTACCGATATAGCGACATCACCCTGTTCACCGATGGCATCACCCTGTTCGGGGATATGTTTGCCGAAATCAAGGCGGCCGAGCGTCACATCCATATTTTATTTTATATTGTGAAAGAGGACCATTTCAGCCGCGAATTCCTGGCCCTCCTGAAAGAAAAAGCACAGGCTGGCGTTGAGGTCCGCCTTCTCCTTGACTGGATGGGTAGCTTCGGATTGAAGAAAAAAACCATCAAAAGCCTGCGCGCTCACGGCATTCAGATCGCTTTCTGCCAGGTTCCGAAGCTGCCCTTCCTTTTCTACTCCTCACAGGAGCGCAATCACCGGAAGATTGCAGTAATTGATGGAAAAAAGGGTTACCTTGGGGGTTATAACATCGGCAAAGAATATATAAATGAAGATCCCAAACTATCCCCGTGGAGGGACTATCATTTGAAAATCTGGGGCGAGGGGGCCCTGGATCTGCAGGAGGAATTCCTCGAAGACTGGCTCGAAGCCACCGGCTGTGATTTTAGAAAGTCCACCCTGTACAAAAACGAGGTTCAGCGCGGCCGGTGCCGCCATCTCATCATTCCCTGCGAAGGAGTCCACCTCGAGGAGAGATACATAAAGCTGATCCGAATGGCAGAAGAAAAGATCATTATCGGAACTCCCTACTTCATCCCGGGCAAAAAGCTCGAAGGAGAGCTCTTGACTGCCTTGAAAAAAGGCATTAAGCTGACCATCATCGTCCCCGGAAACCCGGACCATGTGCTGGTAAAGGAAGCCTCTTATAAATATTTCCGGAAACTTGTACCTGAGGGTGCACAAGTGTATCAATTTCAGAAAGGCTTCTACCATCCCAAGGTCATCCTGATTGATAACCAGCTCGTCGATGTCGGCACCTCGAACTTTGATAAGCGCAGCCTGTTTTTGAACCATGAACTGAACTGCTATATCTTCGACAGGGACTGCATCAGGCAGATAGAAGAAGCCCTCGGGGAGGACCTCCGCCATTCCTGCCCTCTTGATATCGAGGCCATCTCTTCATTCAACCCATTCAGAACCGCAAAAGAATGGGTCGCCGCCTCCATTTCTCATTTTTTATAGGTTTTTCTATAAGAATGTTGTTTTATGAGGTGGCTGCTTGTTAAGCGAAGGTTTTTATGGAAGGAAAACGAGCGTGGCTCGTAAATCACTTTGTTACAAGTAGAGATGTTAGGTAATAAAGCCTATCTAAAGGATTTTATAATTTTTGTGAGCAGACTAAATGATCAACCAAAGTGACTTCCGCTTCAGGCGCGAGACTCCTGATCCGGCTGCGAACTGCGACCTTCGAGGCATAGGTCGCTGCTTTTCTAAAAGTTAATAGGTCTTATAAGCTTTCATTTTCATTCTGCACACATTTATTCAGTTTGAAAAGCACCGTTCTCCGCCTTTCTGGGAATAGCGGGACAGCTGAGACCCGCAGGCGAAGACGAGGAGGCTCAGCGCCCGCCCCCGCGCAGGTAGAGTGCCTGCAGCGGAAATCAACTTTCTCATCCAAAAACTACACTGTATGCATTAACTGCCTTTCTCACTGTGGTCAATGCGGCCGAGTTATGAATAACCCCCTTTAAAAATAAGGTAGTGTTTATACGGCCAGGGTTTGGGCTAAGTAAAAGTATCCACTACTGTAAAGGAGCAGCTCATGAAAATACGTTTCGGCTATGTATCGACCGCCTTGAACTTATGGGAGGCTTCCCCTTCAAGGACAATGACCTTTAAGCGCTTCGGACAACTGGGGGAGGAAGAGGCCCGCCTGAGGCTGCTGGAGCTTACGCTGCAAAACTTAAAAAACACAAAAAAAATTCTCCATTATAATATCGCCCATGACATAGAGGTATACCGGTTCTCAAGCTCCCTTGTACCCCTGGCGACGCATCCGGAGGTCATGTGGGACTATATCACTCCCTTTGAAAAGGAATGGGAGGAGATCGGCTCCATGGTCAGGGAGCACAGTCTCAGGGTCAGCTTCCATCCAAGCCAGTATACGCTCTTTACCAGCGCCAATGGGCAAATAACCGCCAATGCGATTAAGGATATGGAGTATCATTACAGAATGCTTGAGGCGATGGGAATCCAGCATCATTCAAACATCAATATCCATGTGGGCGGAGCTTACGGTGATAAGCCTGCCAGCATCGGGAGATTCCATGAAAACATCAAGCTTCTCCGGCCGGACATCAAGCGTGCAATGACCCTTGAGAATGATGATAAAACCTATACGGTGGATGAAACGCTGGATGTATGTGAAAAAGAGGATATCCCGATTGCCTTCGACTATCATCACCATATGGCCAATCCAGTCGACACCCCGCTTGAGAATATCCTGGCGAGGGTCTATAAGACCTGGGAAAGGACAGGCCGTTTGCCAAAGATCCATGTATCGTCCCCGAAGGATGAAAAGAACTACCGCCATCACGCTGATTATGTCGACCTGGAATTCATCATGCCGCTGGTCAAGATATTGAAAGAGATGGATGTGGATGCAGATTTCATGATCGAGGCCAAAACAAAGGATAAAGCCCTGCTCCAGCTTGTCGAGGATACAGCGAAGATCCGCGGTGTAAAGCGGTTGAGCGGTGCGAGTATCATGTGGTAGGCAGCTCATCTTACGCAAAAAAAGCCGATGAAGATTTTTTCTCTTCATCGGCTTTTTGGGTTCCCGGATGTACGCGCCATCCCGGAACCAGCATTATTTTTATTTTCTTACATCTTCTCTGGAGCTGAAACTCCAATCAAAGCCAGGGCATTCTTAATGGTGATCTGTACAGAACGGACGAGTGCGAGCCGCGCACGGCTCTTGTCCTCTTGTTCAGCATCAAGCACCTTTTCTGCATTATAGAAGCTGTGGAAAGCAGCCGCCAGTTCGTTGATGTAGTTCGTGATCCGGTGAGGAATCCTCTTTTCAGCTGCATCAGCAACAACCTGTGGGAAGTCGCCCACTTTTTTAAGCAAATCATATTCTTTTTCAGATGAAATGTGGCTGTATTGCAGGTTTCCGCCGGCATAGTCCAGGTTCATTTCCTTGCCCTGGCGCAGGATGCTGGCAATCCTTGCATGTGCATACTGGGCATAATACACCGGGTTTTCATTTGATTCTGAAACAGCAAGGTCAAGGTCAAAGTCCATATGTGTGTCGGCACTTCTCATGGCAAAGAAATAGCGTACCGCATCAAGGCCCACTTCCTCCATCAAATCCCTCATGGTGACAGCTTTGCCTGTACGTTTGCTCATTTTCATTTTCTCGCCGTTTTTAAACAGATGGACAAGCTGGATGATTTCGACTTCCAGCTGCTCACGGTCATAGCCGAGTGCTTCGATGGCTGCTTTCATCCTCGGGATGTAGCCATGATGATCAGCTCCCCAGATATTGATGATCTTCTCGAAGCCCCGCTCAAGCTTATCCCGGTGGTAGGCAAGGTCAGGTGTAAGATAGGTGAATGATCCATCCTGCTTAATCAGAACACGGTCTTTGTCATCTCCGAGATCAGTGGATCTGAACCAGACAGCCCCGTCCTGCTCATAGATGAAGCCTCTGTCCCTTAAGACCTGGAGGGCTTCGTCAATCTTGGAATTATGGTAAAGAGACGTTTCTGAATACCATACATCGAAGGAAACACGGAAGTTCTCAAGGTCTTTCTTCAGCTTGTTCAGTTCAATCTCCAAGCTGTACTGACGGAAGAAGTCAAACCGCTCCTCTGCACCTGCATGAACATAGCGGTCCCCGAATTCGCCGGCAAGCTTTTTGCCGATGCCGATGATGTCTTCCCCGTGATAAGCATCCTCAGGCATTGGGAAATCCTGGCCCAGTGCCTGGAAGTAGCGGGCTTCAACGGATTTTGCGAGATTATTGATCTGGTTTCCTGCATCATTAATATAATACTCGCGTGAAACATCATAGCCTGCCATAGCGAGGATATTGCATAACGAATCCCCTACTGCCGCACCCCTCGCATGGCCAAGGTGAAGATCGCCTGTCGGATTGGCTGAAACAAACTCAACCTGCACCTTCTGGTTCTGACCGAAGCCTGATTCCCCGTAAGCATCCCCTGCTTCAAGAACCGCTGGAATGATGTCGGTCAGGTATGAATTGTCCATATAAAAATTAATGAAGCCAGGACCGGCTAACTCAATCTTGTCAATGTTTGCTTTAGAAGCATCAAAATGTTCAATAATTGTTTCTGCTATCATCCGCGGTGCTTTTTTCGCGACTCTTGCCAGCTGCATGGCCATATTGGTGGAATAGTCCCCATGGGCCTTTTCTTTCGGCACTTCTAAAACCACATTTGGAATCTGCTCTGCTTCAGCCAAATTCCCTTTTATGACCGCCTCTTTGATTTCCTGTTTGATCTTCTCCTGCACCTGCTCTGCCACATTCATACCGTTCAGGCTTCCTCCTTATAGACAATGGACATCTGATACTCCCCTAAATCGCTTCCCTGCATGTTCAAATTATAATGCAGGCCGATCTTGCCTTGCTTTTGGGTATCATCCCATTCTCTTATCATCTTTTTTGTATCAGTCTGCATCTCAAGTCTGCCATATATACTTTCATAATAGCCAAGTGTGATCATGTTTTCCTGAAAAGTCTGCTTCATCTTCACTGAACCGCTTCTCATCAGCATCAATTCCGTATCAGTGAATTTCACGATTGTATTGATCCTGCCGTTCTCATCATTTTCTTCGTACTGTAAGTAATCGGCATTCGCCTTATTATGCAGTGTGCCAAATGTGACCAGGTCAAAGACCTCGGTGTCAGCCCCATTGGTTATGGAGGTGCTGACGGTCACTTTCACTCTAAGCTTTCCTGATTCTTCGTCTTGAAGCATCATATACACCACCTGTACTGAAATAACTCTATAAGTATAAGGATTCCGGCCGCAAGATTCAAGGGGGCGCGGCTGATTGTACTATATGCCAAAAAGAGGCTGTCCCAAACACAGGGACCTCCCCCTGACGGACGCGGGAGACTTAGGCTTACGTCTCCTCCTGCGTGATCAAAGGGATAATGGCCCGTTTTTTAGGACATCCTCTTCCTCAATTTTATTTCTGCACCCAGCCCAGCAGCATTTCTCTAATCAACTTGCTCGCTGTATTGGCGGTCTGCTCAGACACGTCATAAATGGGTGCTACCTCTACCAGGTCACAGCCGATTACATTCACATCAGATCCGGCGATGGCATGAATGGAGGCAAGCAGCTCTTTCGAAGTGATGCCGCCTGCATCGACCGTTCCTGTTCCTGGTGCATGTGCAGGGTCGAGCACATCGATATCGATCGTTACATAAACCGGCCTCCCGGCAAGGCTGGGAAGGATTTCCTTGAGCGGCTCAAGCACCTCGAACTTGGAAATATGCATGCCATATTTCTTCGCCCATTGGAATTCTTCCTTCATGCCGGAACGGATGCCAAAGGAATAAACGTTTTCCGGCCCGATATGCTCGGCAATTTTACGGATAGGCGTAGAGTGTGAAAGCGGCTCGCCTTCATATTCTTCACGCAGGTCGGTATGGGCATCCATGTGGATGATGGCAAGATCCGGATACTGCTTTGCTGCTGCCTTCATCACAGGCCAGGAAACAAGATGCTCTCCTCCCATACCAAGCGGGAATTTGCCTGCCGCAAAGAGCTTGCCGGCGAATTCCTCAATCATATCAATACTGCGCTGCGGATTGCCAAATGGAAGCGGAATATCGCCAGCATCGAAATATTTAACCTCATCCAATTCCTTATCCAGATACGCGCTGTACTCCTCAAGGCCGATAGAGACCTCGCGGATCCTTGCAGGGCCGAACCTTGACCCCGGGCGGTAGCTGACTGTCCAATCCATCGGCATGCCGTAAAGGACTGCCTCTGATTCCTCAAAATCCGGATGGCTCTTTATAAATACATTTCCTGAATATGCTTCATCAAATCGCAAGGGTGGATCACTCCTCTATTCTGTCTATAAAAATAATAGGGAGGCTCCTTTAGGGCTCCCCTGGTTATGTTAATTTGTGTTATTTATTTAAGCTTATTTCGAAAACTATGCTGCTGAAATGAGAAGGTTGATTGCAGCTCCAAGAAAGGCGGAGAACGGTGCTTTTCATACTAAATTAATGGATGCAGAATGAAGATGCAGAATTTATAAGACCCATTAACTACATGAAAAGCAGCGACCTGATAAAGAAGACTTGCTGATTGGCGAGCGTCAGCGAAGACAGAAGCCTAGTCGCGCTTATGCGTTAGCCAAGCATAAGGCGGGCAGGCTGTGGGAAGCGGTTTTCTTCCCATGGCCTGATCGACTTATGACTCGAAGGTCGCAGTTCGCAGCCGGATCAGGAGTCGCACTTTCCGCTCCAATCAACCTGACTTAGGGAATCAGATCGCCTCATAGAACAGATCATAAAATAATCTATCTTATTTAATCAGGTCCTGAACAAACTTCGGCAGGACGAAAGCTGCTTTATGAAGTTCTTTTGTGTAGTATTTTGTGTCGATTTCGTGGAAGCGCTCATCGCTGACTTCAAGCGGGTGATGCACTTTTGAACCGATGGTAAACGTCCATAGTCCGCTTGGATAAGTAGGGATGTTGGCTGTATACAGGCTTGTGATCGGGAAGATTTCCTTCACGTCCCTTTGTACTTCTGTGATCAGGTCTGCCTTGAACCAAGGATTGTCGGTCTGGGCGACAAAAATGCCGTCCTCCTTCAATGCTTTGGAAATACCGGCATAGAAGCCTTTTGTGAACAGATTGACAGCAGGGCCGACCGGCTCAGTGGAATCTACCATGATCACATCGAATTCGTTCTCGCTTTTTGCGATATGCATGAAGCCGTCATCCACACGCACGTCGACACGCGGATCTTCAAGCATGCCTGCAATTTCCGGAAGAAATTTCTTAGAGTACTCAATGACTTTTCCGTCAATGTCGACAAGCGTAGCTTTCTTGACGCTCGGATGCTTAAGTACTTCACGGATCACACCACCGTCCCCGCCGCCTACTACAAGCACATTCTCAGGATTTGGATGAGTGAACAATGGCACATGTGCCACCATTTCGTGGTAAACGAACTCATCTTTGACAGTGGTCATGACCATGTCATCAAGCAATAGCATATTGCCCCACTCTTCTGTTTCTACCATATCAAGCTTTTGGAATTCCGTTTGTTCTGTATGTAAAGTTTTGTTCACTTTCATCGTGATACCAAAATGATCTGTCTGCTTTTCAGTAAACCATAATCCCATATCTATATCATTCCTTTCATATATGTTTCCTGCCTTAGTCAGTATGCCCCGAATTTCCTCAGGCTCACCTTCAATTTCGCTGTTTTTATCAGCCAAAACTTTTGTGCAACAGAAAAAGTATAGAACAATCTAGCAAAAAAGCAATATTATTTTTTGTTTTTTTCTCTTCCATGTTTAAAACATGGTTAGTTTTTTCATACTACATACTAACAGTTTTTACTCTATTACCTCTAAATGTGCGTCCAAAACACGCAAGCTAATTTATAAGGCAAATCTCGTAAACAATGCGGCTCTTGGAAAAGGAGGGTTGATTTCCGCTTCAGGATGCTCGCTTTCCGCGGGGCGGGCGGTGAGCCTCCTCAGCTTCGCCTGCGGGGTCTCACCTGTCCCGCAGCTCCCGCAGGAGTCTCGCACCTGAAGCGGAAGTCACCTTGTTCAACTAGGATATCTCCTCACATAACTCGTAAAAGCAACATGACTTTAGGAATAAAACTATTAAAAAAATTTATTTTACAGGGCGGTGGTAAGATGGAAGCCATGACTGGCCAGCGTTTTAAGCAATCGATGAAAATTTTCAGGGCTGCAGCCATCCTGACCGGAGCTGGGCTTGCCGTCCTTTTTCTCATCTACTTAGCCATCCTTGGCTATGCGAAGCTTCTGGGCCCGCCTCCGCTTGCTGTCCCTAAATCTACGATTTTTTATGCGGCGGATGGCGGTGAAATCGGGGAGACCAATACAAATCAAAAAAGATACTGGGTCAAACTTTCTGATATTTCTCCTTATCTGGCAGAGGCAGCCATATCAGTCGAGGACCAGCATTTCTATGAACATGGCGGATTCGATCCAAAACGGATTGCCGGGGCAGTCCTTGCCGATGTGCGGGCCATGTCAAAGGTTCAGGGGGCAAGCACCATCACCCAGCAATATGCCCGGAACCTTTTCCTCCATCACGAGAAAACATGGAAGCGGAAGCTCGAGGAAGCCTTTTACACCATCCGGATTGAGATGAACTATTCCAAGGAGCAGATTCTTGAAGGGTATCTCAACACAATTTACTACGGGCATGGCTCATATGGCATACAGGCGGCCAGCAAATACTACTTTGGCAAAGATGCCAGGGACTTGACACTCGCTGAAGCATCTCTGCTCGCCGGCATACCAAAAGGCCCTTACCGCTACTCTCCTTATGTGTCACCCGAGAACGCGAAAAACAGGCAGCGGATCGTTCTCCGTGCCATGAGTAAAACGGGATATATCAAAAAAGAAGAGATTGCCGCCGCTTCTGCCAGGGAGCTTACGTTCAAGGATCAGCAGCAGGAAAAGCAGGAGCGTACAGCCCCGTATTTCCAGGATGCTGTGAAACAGGCCCTACGGACGCAGCTGAACCTGGATGAGCGAAGCATGGAGCTTGGCGGCTTTAGTGTATATACAACACTTGACCCCAGGCTGCAGGAGCTTGCTGAGGAAAGGTTCAACTCTGTCATTGCTTCAGATTCTGAAATCCAGGGCTCCCTGGTCTCCATGAATCCGAGGACAGGCGAGGTTAAGGCACTTGTCGGCGGCAGGGATTATGAAAAAAGCCCCTTCAACCGGGCGGTCCAGGCATCAAGGCAGCCTGGGTCGACGATGAAGCCGATTCTCTATTATGCGGCACTTGAGCAGGGGTTCACTCCATCGACAAAGCTCAGGAGTGAACTCACGACTTTCTCTTATGATGGAGGCAAGTCTTCTTACACACCGCATAATTACAATAATCAATATGCGGATAAAGACATCACACTCGCACAGGCACTCGCCCTGTCCGACAATGTTTACGCAGTCAAAACCCACCTTTTCCTAAAACCGAATTCCCTGATCGGCTCAGCGCGGCGGTTCGGGATTTCATCACCGCTGTCTGATGTGCCGTCGCTTGCCCTCGGCACATCAGGGGTGAAGCTTACGGAGATGGTGAATGCATACAGCCATTTTGCCAACGGCGGCAAAGAGGTGCGGCCGATCTTCATTAAAAAAGTTGTGAATCATGAGGGTGAGGTAATCTATGAGTACAAGCGTGAAAAGAAACAGGTGCTGGATGCAGACCTTGCCTTTGAGATGACAGCCCTGCTTACCGGTATGTTTGATTCAAAATTGAACGGCTACGCAGCCGTTACCGGCAGTACCATTGCCTCAAATCTTACCCGGCCATATGCCGGGAAATCAGGTTCCACGGAGTATGACAGCTGGATGGTCGGCTATACTCCCCAGCTTGTGACAGGAGTCTGGAGCGGTTATGATGACTCGCGCAAAATTCAGTCTTCCCTTGAAAAAGGGTATACGAAAAAAATATGGGCCGGGTTTATGGAAGATGCCCTGCGCGGCGAACCGGTCAAAAAATTCAGGCCGACGGAAGGCGTCATCGGCGTCTACATCAACCCTGAAAGCGGAAAACTTGCCACTAAGGGCTGCCCGGTCAAGCGCTTTACCTACTTCATCAAAGGAAGCGAACCGTCCGATTACTGCACAGAGCATCTGAAAGATGGGCCTGCCAAAGCAGACAAACCTCATCATAAAGAAAAGACACCCTGGTATAAGCGTCTTTGGGGACATTTGGACAGGGTACTATGAAAAACCCCGGAAATCATGATTTCCGGGGTTTTTCTGTCCTAGTTTTACAGCACACTTGCTGTAAATAATATTACTTCATTTTCTTAATATTCGACAAGTATAAATTTTACTGTTTTATTGGTCCAGAAGGCCTTGTTTTAGTTCATCGCTGGAATTATTCCACATGTCCTCGTTATGATTTTTCAGGAAGGCAGCGAGAACTTCCTTGGACGGGGCATCCATATGGCTGATGATGATGTGGCGCTTCATGGATTTATCCATGCGGTTCACATGCTCAGGAAGAGATTTATAGCCGCGGCGGATGGAACGGTCCACGGTCAATTCACAGGCGGTGACACCTGCATAGAAAGCGCCCTCCGGCTTGCGTTCAACCGTAACCCAGATGAGCCAGTAAGGCTTTCCATTCGGCACATCTGCTTTATTCGGAAGGAATTTAATCCCTTTTTCCACGGCGCTCCTTGCATGCATAGCCCCAATGTCGATGAAGGCTTCGCGTTCTTCTACATCGATGAATACCGGGGATACGTTCTCGAGACTCAATGCTCCGGTTCCGTATCCGCCGTGACCGTCTGTAGGGTCATTTTTTATAATATTGAATCCTAATTTTTTCTTCGGTTTTTCTTCCAAACCTTTCACCTTCTTTTACTATAATGATCACTTAAAAGAACAGGGCTGAAAAGATACCGTCCAGTCCGCTGTACACGGCAGGTATCACAGTATTGAAAATCGGATCAATTGTATATCTCGACAGCGGCGTCAGGACCAGGATGATGAAAATAATCGATCCATATGCCTCAAATTGGGTCATCTTCGCCCGGATGCCGGATGGCGCCAGGTCCTCAATGATCCGGTAGCCGTCGAGCGGCGGCAGCGGGATGAGATTAAAAACGAACAGCAGGACATTCAATTCGATCAGGGTTGAAATGAAATTAGTCACATATTCATTCTCTTGAATTCCGGCACTGACCAGGCCATAGTACACAGCAAAGCCAATGGCGGCAATCAGGAGATTTGAGAGCGGGCCGGCAAGCGATACCAGTATGCCTGCAATCCGCGGGTTCTTGAAATAGTTCCTGTTGACCGGGACCGGCCTTGCCCAGCCGAACCCTGCCACAAGCAGGAGGATCGTCCCGAGCGGATCTAGATGGACAGCTGGATTCAAAGTCAGTCTTCCCTGTTTTTGAGCTGTCGGATCGCCGAATTTGTATGCTGTATAGGCATGGGCAAATTCATGAAGGGTAAAGGCAATGACCAGCGTGATGATGATGTACGGCAGTTCCTCCAAAGGAAACCGCAATATGCTTTCGAATATTTCCACCTATGTGTATCCCCCAATTTTTCTTTTGTTATTATCCCTAGTATACAGGAATCCGGGTCTCCAGTTCAAAGGGCCAATCCCCCGCCGCGCTTCCCAGCTTGATTTTATCGTAAAAATGTGGAAAACTACACTCATGTTATATGAGGAGGAGGGGAAATTCATGCCCTATATAACGGTAAAAATGCTTGAAGGCCGCTCTGAAGACCAAAAGAAGGCCCTAGTGGAAAAGGTTACGGACGCGGTCAGCGAGACGACTGGCGCTTCAAAGGAAAAGATTGTGGTTTTCATCGAAGAAATGCCAAAGAATCATTACGCAGTGGCCGGCAAGAGGCTGAGCGACCAGTAATCATGCAAAAAGCTAAGCGGTCCATTATTGGAGCTTAGCTTTTTCTTGTAATTTAGCAATGTATTGATAAGCTTCTTCAATTTCTTCAACTGTGTATTTCTGTTTGCTTTTGAGTGTCTGAATCTTTTCGGAGACTTCTTCCTTCGTCAGCTCATAGAAATAAAGAACCGTAGAGACGAGTTCCAGGAAGCGGGAATTCTGTTCGTTCATATCAAGCAGGCAGGGCTTAAGTGCCGGATGCTCCTGCATTTCATAGTGCTTCAGGAAATCCTCGCCGGACGGTGTAAGGGTGTAGCAGTACTGATAATAGCCGTTCTTTTTTTCATTGCTTTCATTCAGGTAGCCGAGATTGCACAGCTCCTCCACCCTTAGGGTCAGTTCTTCTGAATAGGGCCCGTAAAAGTGGAAGTGAAACTTTTCATGAAAGGGGAAGGAAATCTTCTTGGCGATATAAATCATCTTCTGAAGCTTCTTCCTCCCTGAAATCTCGCCGGCTGTAGATATGGCCTGTATTATTTTTGCATGATCATTAAACAAGGTCTCCACTCCTCTAAGAAGTCCCATTCATCTTGTCAGAGCCGCCAGGCACGCTCATTCAAGGTCAAGGAGCTCCCTGATCTGTCTTTTTATTTTCCGCTTGCCGGTTTCATCCTGCAGGATGTCTGCCGGAAAGTACAGCTTATGGTCTGTCCGCCTTTTCCCGGAAATCGCATCGACAATTTCGGATTCCCTGGAAAGCTCGCGGATCTCCCCGTTGTTTTTCATCAAATGGATCGGAAGTCTTTCCTCCTCCTCACCCGGTCGGTAAAAGTCGTATGGAAGATCAGAGGAAGAGTCTACTACAAGATAATATTCCGGGTCAATGCCCGCTTTATGGAAAAGTCTGTTAAGCTCAAGCAGCTTGCTCATCTGCTCATTGGAGGGATGGAACTCGACATATTTGAAGAGCTTCCTGTTCACAAACCGTATGCAGAGATCCCTTAGAATTGGATCTGATTCCTCCTGCCAGAGCTGAAAATAATAAAGCATCACGGATTCATCGAGTTTAAGATAATCTTCCAGGGTGATGTTCCCCTCGAACAGGGAATAAAAATGGATCGGCTCCAATTTAAAGGTGTAATTCTTTTCAGACAAATGCTTTGCCCTGTGCAGGATCTTTGTCAGGATCACTTCGGCACTCCGGGTTACAGGGTGGAAATATACCTGCCAGTACATCTGGTACCGGCTCATGATATAATCCTCGACTGCATGCATGCCGCTGTGCTTGATGACAACCTGGTCTTCCTTCGGCCGCATCACTCTGAGTATGCGCTCCATGTCAAAATGTCCGTAGCTCACGCCTGTAAAATAAGCATCCCGCTGCAGATAATCCATGCGGTCGGCATCGATCTGGCTTGAAATCAAGCTTACGACCAATTTATTGTTATACGTCTTCGCGATAACATCCGCCACTTTCTTAGGAAAATCTGCTCCCACTTTTCTAAGGACTCCGTTGATCTCTGTGTTCCCAAGGATGATTTTCTGGGTGAATTCCTCATGATCCAGATCAAATACTTTCTCAAATGAGTGTGAAAAAGGCCCATGTCCCAGGTCATGAAGCAGGGCAGCACAGAGCGACAGAAGCCTTTCTGACTCATTCCATTCAGGACGGCCGTCAAATACGTCATCCACGATCCGCCTGATGATTTCATAAACGCCAAGAGAATGATTCAGGCGGCTGTGCTCGGCGCCATGGAAAACCAGGAAGGTCGTCCCAAGCTGGCGTATACGCCTGAGGCGCTGGAATTCCTTTGTGCCGACCAGATCCCAGATCACTCTGTCTTTGATATGTATATAACGGTGTACAGGGTCTTTAAAGACCTTTTCCTCGTACATTTTTTCTTCGGAATATCCCATGGACCGCCCTCATTTTCATAATCTCTCGTGTTATATATTATAGCCTGCCGCCATGAAAAATCCTACCTCAATCCCTGCGAAAAACAGAAAAAATTGGCGGAATTTTTCCTTTTTTGCCGATCTTGCCCGAATGGCAGCGAATATAGATTATTGCTTTATAATCTTATATTTTCCCTGCGGCGTCCTCCTTTTAAACTTCGGTGGATATATATTCGCTATACCCTCTTTTTAAGTGTTTAGCTGCTTTCTTCCCTTTTACTGCCATGGGAGGGTGGGAAATCACCCTGTTTAATAAGCCATTCAGCTCATAGAACTCCAGGAAGCAAAGTTTTCCAAGGAATTCTTTAAAAAAGGCTGTTTCCATACATTGTGACTATTGAAAAAGAACGTTGATTTCCGCTGCAGGCACTCGCGGACTTAGGGGCGGGCGGTGAGCCTCCTCGGCTTTGCCTGCGGGGTCTCACCTGTCCCGCTGCTCCCTGAAAGGCGGAGAACGGTGCTTTTCAGACTAATTAAATGGCTGCACAATGAAGACAAATATCTTATTGAACCCATTAACTAACTTGAAAAGCAGCGACCTGATAAAGAAGACTTGCTGATTGGCGAGCGTAAGCGTAGACAGAAGCTTAGTCGCACTTATGCGAAAGCCTTGCATAAGGCGAGCGGGCCGTGGGAAGCGATCTTCTTCCCATGGACTGTTTGACTTATGACTCGAAGGTCGCAGTTGGGAGCTGGAGCAGGAGTCTCGCGCCTTACGCTCCAATCAACTTTGTTAAACAAATAAATTTCCTCACATAGCTCATTAAAAGCAACAATCCTTTAGAAAAGAGCCATAGAAAAAAACCAAAGTTTAAAACTATTATCCTTTCAAGCTGTATAAAAACGGATGATCCTGACAAGACTGTTTGTTAAGAAAGCATGTCTGGGAAGGCGGTCTGCAGGGGCAGGCAGGTTTCCTCTGACATCATGCTAATATATCCATCTAGCAGGAAAGGGAGTAATAGGATGAAAGTTCGACAAGATGCTTGGACCGAGGAAAATGATCTGCTGCTTGCAGAAACCGTTCTGCGCCATGTAAGGGAAGGCAGCACCCAGCTGAATGCATTTGAAGAGATTGGGGATAAACTGAACAGGACTTCTGCTGCATGCGGTTTCCGCTGGAATGCCGTTGTGCGCCATAATTATGAAAAAGCCCTGCAGCTTGCCAAAAAGCAGCGGAAGCAGCGGAACCGCATCCTCGGCAAAGATCAGGGAGGCAAGAAAAAGCTGCTCTACAGCCCGCCGGTTCCAACCCTGGATGAAATTACTGAGACCATTCCGCTTCAGGAACTGCAAACCCCTGAACAGCCCCTTTTGGAAGCGGCAGAAGTACATGAAGTGGAAGCAATCGTTGAGACGTATAACGAATTGTCCAAGGAGCAGTTTCCGGCATTTACCGCACAGGCGGTACAACCTGTAGCTCAAATGTCCCCAAAGGAAGGGCTGACCATGGACAGTGTCATTCAATACCTGCATTCCCTGGGCACAAATCAGCTTCAAAATCATGTGCTAAAGTCAGAAAACGAGCGGCTTAAACTTGAAATAAGAGACTTGAAGCAGCACAGCGAAGAACTGCAGAAGCGCATCCATGACCTTGAAGAGAATTCCGGCATGATGCAGGAAGACTATGAAACCCTGATGAAGATCATGAACCGGGCCAGAAAGCTCGTTGTACTGGATGAAGACGAGCGCCCGGCTACCAAGTTTAAAATGGACCGCAACGGCAATTTAGAAAAAGTCGCTGAATAAAACGAGAGAGAGATTCGCAGCCTGACATTCTCAGGAGGAAAAGCGGGAAGCGGTGTCTGCTAAATTAAATAATATTCAATGCACAATTAATCACTCTAATAAAGCAGACTTGCTGATTAGCGAGCGCAAGCGTTGACAGAAGCCTAGTCGCACTTATGCGAAAGCCTTGCATAAGACGTGCCGGTTATGAGAAGTGCTCTTTCATCCCATAGCCGGCTTGGCTTATGACTCGAGGGTCTCGAAAGCCTTGGAGCTGGATCAGGAGTCCAGCACCTTCCGCTACAATCAACCTGCTTAACCAGCCGATTATCTTCTCGGGACTCATTTAGAACAATCTATTAGAAAACAGCCGCCGGCATGGATATCCCTTGCCGGCGGCTGTTTTTTGTTTATAATTGAATCCCGAACTTTTCATTGCGCTCGACCATCCTGGCGAGATGGCTTTCATACAGCTCCATCTCCACCGGCCCGAGGCCTTCCGCATAGATATGGCCGCTGTGTGCCTTTAAGGCCTGCAGGAAGCGGAGCATCACATCCTGGACGGTAAGCTCGATATGCAGCAGTTCGGAAAGGGAAGCCATTACTTCCGGCTGTATGTCCGGAACATCGAATTTCGTCTCGCGGCCGCCCTTCCCTATTCTATAGAACTCTTTGATCAGACCGGCACGCCCGCTCCCAGAACCATTCACACCAAGATAAATCTGCACAGCGACTCCATTTCGGATCCTCCTCTGGGAGATGCCGGCAAACTTTTTTCCGCCGATGCTGAGATCATAGCTTCCAGGACAGTAGGAACCTGATATTTCCCGCGCTTCTATGCCTCCTGCCGCTTCTAAGAACATTTTCCGGACCAGCTCGACCATCGTGTCATAGCCGCGGTTTATATCAATCTTTTTCCGGTCTGTTTCAGGGAATACCAGGGACAAATTCAGGACTCCCTCATCGAGGACTACGGCAAGCCCCCCGGAATTCCGGACAATATATTTGTATCCCTGCTCATCCAGATACCTTAAGCCTTCCGCAAAATGGGGCAGCCTTGTATCCTGAATTCCGAGAACAATGGTGGAATGATGCACCCAGGAACGTGCAGCAGCCGGGGAGGCACCGGCTCCTGTGCTCTGGCAAAGCGTATCATCCATGGCAAAGGATTGTACTGCTTCAAAATGGGGACCGAGAGAGGATTGGTCAATGATCCTCCAGCTGTCCTGATTTAAAAGGGAAATTTCCACTGACACCTTGCAAAACTCCTTACGAATAATATAGCTCCATTATAGCATATGGGTTTGCCGTCAAAAAAAAGGGCTGTTCCAGAAGGAACAGCCCTTTTACCTAATGAACTCAGCGGTGAAGCGTCTGAGCTGCTGTAATGATCGCCAGTTTGTAGACATCTTCCTCGCTGCAGCCGCGGGAAAGGTCATTCACCGGACGGTTCAATCCTTGAAGGATAGGGCCGACCGCCTCAAATCCGCCGAGGCGCTGTGCAATCTTGTAGCCAATGTTTCCAGCCTCAAGGCTCGGGAATACAAATACGTTTGCATTGCCCTGGAGCGGGGAGTCCGGAGCTTTTTTAGCCGCTACAGATGGGACGAAGGCCGCATCGAATTGGAATTCACCGTCAATGTTAAGAAGCGGATCGATCAGCTTGGCAGCTGAGACCGCATCTGAGACTTTCTGTGTTTCAGGAGACACAGCAGAACCTTTTGTCGAGAAGCTCAGCATGGCCACACGCGGCTCGATATCGAACATAGCGGCAGTGCGTGCACTTTCGATTGCGATCTCCGCAAGATCCTGGCTGTCCGGGGCGATATTGATGGCACAGTCTGCAAAAACATACTTTTCATCTTCCCGCACCATGATGAACACACCGGAAGTCTTCTTCACGCCTTCCTTAGTCTTGATGATCTGAAGGGCTGGACGCACTGTATCAGCAGTTGAATGAGCCGCACCGCTCACAAGTCCGTCTGCTTTATTGGTATGCACAAGCATTGTGCCAAAATAGTTCTCATCAAGCAGCATGGTCCTTGCCTGCTCTTCTGTTGCCTTCCCTTTTCTCCGTTCAACAAAGGATGCAACCAATTCATCCATCATGATGAAGTTTTCCGGATCATAGATTTCTGCCCGCTCTACTGAAACGCCCAGTTCCTTTGCTTTATTCTGTATCTTTTCAATGTTCCCGATCAGGATGGGAGTAAGGACGCCGTCCTCGGCAAGCCTTCCAGCCGCAGCCAGTACCCGCTCATCCAAACCTTCTGGAAATACAATTTTAATATTGTGGCCGCTGATTCTTTCTTTTAATCCTGTAAATAAGTCGCTCATGCTTTCATTCCCTCTTTTCGGATTGATTCTTGTTTAGGATACTCCTATCTATAAAAAATATCTAATCAACAAAATGGAAAAACCGCTTACACTGCAAATGTTTTTATTTTCAGATTTCTCACGGTTTATACTCTATCTTGATTACCTATTTTCAGGCTGATAAACCTCGTCTCCTTTGCACAATACTAGGAAGGGGAAATTTTTGTTACATAATTGTGTCTATTAAAGATCTGCCCTCATGCCTTACAGCTGTCCGATATGAAAAATGTATCCGCTCTATGCTATAGTAGGACATATAGAAATGTAAATTGGAGTGATAAATGATGAGTGAAGCAGCAGAAACGCTGGATGGCTGGTATTGTTTACACGATTTCCGTTCAATAGATTGGACAACCTGGAAGATGCTCCCGGAAGACGAGCGTGCTGAAGCGACAGCGGAGTTCCTCGGGTTAGTAGAAAAGTGGAATAAGACAGCCGAACAAAAAGAAGGAAGTCATGCTCTTTATACAATTGTCGGCCAGAAGGCTGATTTTATGATGATGCTGCTCCGCCCGACGATGGAAGAGCTGAATGCGATCGAAACTGAATTCAATAAGTCCAAGCTTGCTGAATTCCTGGTGCCGGCCCATTCCTATGTATCGGTCGTTGAGCTGAGCAATTATCTGGCTTCCGGCGAGAATCCATATGAGAACCCTCATGTGCGTGCCCGCCTCTACCCTGAACTGCCAAAAGCAAAATATGTCTGCTTCTATCCAATGGACAAGCGCCGCCAGGGCAATGACAACTGGTACATGCTTTCCATGGAAGACCGGCGTGCACTCATGCGCTCGCACGGCATGATCGGCCGCGGCTATGCAGGCAAAGTCAAGCAGATCATCACAGGCTCAGTAGGCTTTGATGATTATGAGTGGGGAGTTACCCTCTTCTCAGAAGATGTACTTCAATTCAAGAAGCTTGTCTATGAAATGCGTTTTGATGAAGTAAGCGCACGCTATGGCGAATTTGGCTCCTTCTTCGTCGGCAATCTGCTAACAGAAGAAAGCTTCCCGGAGTTTTTGCGCGTTTAATGAAATAACCTGAGACTGAAGATAACCCGAATAAGATCGGGGTTGCCTTCAGTCTTTTTCTGTGGAAAAGGGGCGGAGCTGCATGAATCATAAAGCTTCCTGCAGCCAGGTGTTAACATCATTTATCTTGCTGGCATTCGTAGTGTGCCTTACTCCGCTCCACCGCCTTATTGTGCTTGTTCCTGCTCTTGTCCAAGTTCCTTTCCAATCATGGTTGCGAGGAGAAAATCATGTTTGTTTTCTGTTGGTAAAAGAAGATGGATTTTTCGCTCCAGGCGCTCGAGCATACCTGTTTTTCCAGCCTTTCTCTCAGCTGCCTGCTGCTTTTATAGCAATGATCAGGCGGACACATGGTTTCCTGCACTGCATATGTTTTTCCACTCCGAGTCATAAACCCGGTCTTTGGGCCATACAAATAAATAGCAGGAACTAAGCATGTTCATCCGTCTATCAGCCCGGTAAAAATGGGTTGGATAAAAAGCTTAACACTGCATTATTTGGAGGGATTCGTATGATAAGACAGAGCCAAAACCAGTATTACTCTCCCCCGTACAATCCATATGGACAACAGCAGGGGGGTGTTCCTTTTCAGCAGCAGCAAATGCCAGGGGGGCAGCAGCCGATGGTTACGTATCAGCCGCCCGGGATGGGCGGTGGGCCGGGGGGCGGTCCTGGTACCTTCAGCGGGGGCCAGGGCGGGATTCCAAGCGGGGGCGGAGGACTGCCTGTAGAGCAGTCTTATGTTGAAAACATTTTAAGGCTGAATCTCGGGAAGCTTGCAACGGTTTACGCTACCTTTGAGAATAACCGCGAATGGAATGCCAAGGTGTTTAAGGGAATCATTGAGGCGGCCGGAAGGGATCATTTGATTCTCAGCGATCCCCAGACCGGGATGCGCTACCTGATTTTGATGGTGTATGTGGACTATGTGACCTTCGATGAAGAAATTGAGTACTCCTATCCGTTCGGCAGCGGCCAGGGAGCCGGATTATCCACGGTTCCTCCGCGCTAGGACATTTAAAAAACCACCGGAGCCTTCCGGTGGTTTTCCATTTTACAAATATTTATAGACGCCGATGATGATCAGCAGCCAGGCAGCAAGAAAAGCCAGCCCGCCAAGCGGTGTAATCGCACCAAGCACCCTGATGCCGGTAACACTCAGTACATACAAGCTGCCTGAGAAGAGAACGATCCCGAGTATCATCAGCCAGCCTGACCAGTTCAGGAGGCTTCCAGCTTTCAGCTGTCCGGCAAGCAGCCCGACAACCAATAGGCCGGCTGCATGGAACATATGATAGTGGACGCCTGTCTTCCAGGTTTCCAGGTATTTAGCAGAAATCCTGCCTTCCAGCCCGTGTGCTCCAAACGCACCCAATGCCACCGCAAGGAATGCATTGATTGCACCTGCGATTAAAAAAACCTTCATTCAAACTTCCCCCTGTTTAAAAATCAAATAGTGATCCGCCATTCGCGCCCTCAATTTTGGCCGGCGGCGCCTGAGGCATCGATGCCTGGGCAGGCATGCCGGATGGGCTTTGTGAAGCTTTTATAATCCGGGATGCGGCGGCAGGCAGCGCAGCCGGCCTTTCCCCATGTCCTTCAAGCATCACTTCACATAAAGCGTGCATGGCCGTCACATATTTTTCCGCAGCTTCCTCTGTTTGAGAAGATTTAGCCTTTTGCAGCAGCTCTTCTATCTTATCCAGAATCCTGTGTGACGCAATTTCCACAGTTTTCACCTCAACCTGCTTTTAAAAGCTGTTTTATCGATCCAATATACCGGACCCTTTCATTCTATCTTTTTTGGACAGCTTCTTCAAATTGCTTAAGCTGATCTTCCGAACCAAAGATGACGATGGTATCACCACGTTTAAGCTTAACTTCCGGTTCGGGATTGCTGTTCACCTCTTCACCTTCGAGTACTGCAAGCACCATAACTCCGTATGTACTGTGGATCTCAAGCTCCCCGATTGTCTTGTTTTCGAAGGGCGAACCTTCCGGGATGCTGACCTCCTCTATCCCATAATTCCTTTTGCCTGCATGCAGCATGGAATTTACATAATCCACACTTACCGGTTTCAGGATGGAAAATACCATCTGTCTTCCGCCTATAGAGGAAGGATTGATGACCCTGCTTGCCCCTGCACGGATCAGCTTATCTTCGGCTTGTTTCTTTTCGGCACGCGCAATCACTTTGATGTTTTCATTACACCCCTTTGCCGTGAGGGTAACGAACACATTATCAGAGTCGGTCGGCAGTGTCGTTACAAGGCTTGAAGCCTGTTCGATGCCGGCTTTTTTTAAAATGGCGTCATCCGTTGCATCGCCCAGGATATAGTGGATATAGTTAGGGAGATTCGGCGGGATTTCCTGTTCCTCCTGATCAATCACTACAGTCGGTGTTTCTGTGAGGAGCAGCTGCTCGAGCACCTGTTCACCCACCCGCCCGTGGCCGCACAGTATTACATGATCCTTGAGCTTCGATATCATTTTCGTCTTCCTCCTTTCTGCAAACGTCTTTGTAAGATCCCCTTCAATCATGACGGTGGCAATCGCACCGGTCGCATATGATACCACGCCGATTCCCAGGGGGATGATCAGCAGGGCAAAGAGCTTTCCATAATACGTTTCAGGGACGGCATCACCATAGCCGACAGTCAGGACGGTGATAATAGTCAGCCAGAAAGCATCGAATGCTTTAATATGCTCTGTAAAAAAGAAACCTACTGTCCCAAAAATAATAATGATGAGCATGGCATAAATCGCATTATAAACATGCTTAAAGCGGGAATAACGCATAGGATTTTGGCGCTCCTTTTATAGTTTAAAAGGCGGCTGCCTTTCGGATTTGCATTAGCTTCAATGTTTCATGTGGAACATTGGCTGAGCGGTTGATTGTAACGAGAGGCGCTCGCTCCGCTGCTCCTGCAGGGTTCTCTTCACAAAACTTACTTAGAAAAGAGCCAAATTTAAAGACACCAATCTATTTTCTGCTGTCCCTCTTTCCCGAGCGCCTCGTTCGTCTTCGTGAAGGGCCGGCTTCCGAAAAAGCCTTTGTTCGCCGAAAATGGGCTTGGATGCGGGGAGGTAATAACATGATGCTTATCGGTATCAATGAGTTCCAGCTTACTTTGCGCAGGTATGCCCCAAAGTATGAAGACTACACCCGTTTCTTTTGAGTTCAGCAGCCTGATCACCTCATTTGTGAAGTTCTCCCATCCTCTCCCTTTGTGGGAGTGCGCGTTCCCCTTCCGTACTGTGAGCACCGTATTCAGCATAAGGACACCTTCTTCGGCCCATTTGATCAGTGATCCATCCTTTGGAATATTACAGCCGCAATCCTGATGCAGTTCTTTGAATATATTCTTTAAAGACGGAGGCAGGGTGACACCCGGCTTTACTGAAAAACTCAAGCCTTGTGCCTGGTCCGGCCCGTGGTAGGGATCCTGCCCCAGGATGACAGCCTTAACATTCTGAAACGGGGTATAGCGGAGGGCGTTGAAAATATCATTTTTAGCCGGATATATCGTTTGTTCCGCGTACTCTATCTGAAGAAATTCCTCAAGCGCTGCAAAATAAGGTTTCTGAAACTCCCCCTGCAGCAGCTCTCCCCAATCATTATTTATTGTCTGTCCAAGCATCTTCCTCTCTCCTTTCATTCTATTAAGAAGTTTTCGGGTTTCCGGACAAGAGGGTTCAGTCTTATCGCAGCACTCGATCCATTTAAAAAGAGTATCCCAGCAGCATTTAACCGGCAGATCCTCTGCTTTCATTGCATTTCTGAACTGTTTGGCGTGACAATTACGCTGGCTAAGTTCCAATTCCCTTTATCGAAATACTGATAAACATCTAAACGACAGGTAGTGGAAAATATTAGGCTGGTTTAAAATTTCCCTGCCCGGATATATAAACAGTAGACACAGTCCACTACTGTAAGGAGGAATTTGTATGTATCAAGTACATGTTATCGAAAACGGCGTCCAGGCGAAAGAAAAGATTGAAAGCTTATCAGGAACCGGGTTTAACGAGGAAAATATTTACCTCTTTGCCCACGACAAGGAGCGTTCCGAGCATCTAACTGAAAATACGGATACCGCTGAAGTGGGCGGAGGACTATTCGGGTCCATTAAAAATGTATTCAGCTCCAGGGGCGATGAACTCCGAAACAAGATGCAGACTCTCGGCCTGACTGAGGCTGAAGCTGATCAATATGAAAAAGAGCTTGATAAGGGCAAGGTTGTCCTGGTTGCTTCTGACGAAAAATAAGCATAGTCACTCAATGGGCTGGCACCTAATAGGGGCCGGCCCCTTTTTTAATGATGTAAAATCAGACAAGAATGAATAGTGATAATTGTTTTTATAATATGTTAAGATATTTAGACACTAGAAATAAATTAGGGGGCCAAACCATGGCAGAAAAAGCCTTGATGGAAAAGTATGCAGACGTAGCACTAAAGATTGGCGTAAATCTTCATGAGGGACAGCCGCTTGTGATTCAATCACCGGTGGAAGCAGCTGAATTTACCCGCATCCTTGTGAAAAGGGCCTATGCTGCAGGTGCAGGAAATGTGTTTGTGGACTGGAACGATGATGCAGTAAAAAGAATTAAATTCGAAGATGCACCCGAAGAAGCACTAACCTACGTACCGGAGCACAGCGTCAAGCTTACTGAAGAGTACCAGAATATTGGCGCCGCTTTTTTACAGATTTACTCACCAAATCCGGACGCGTTTACAGGCCTTGACCCTGAAAGAATCGCCATTTCCAATAAGGCGAATGCGGCTGCCACGGAAGGTGTGAAGGCTGTGATGATGAAAGGCGGAGTCAGCTGGAATATCATCTCCACCCCTACTCCTGAATGGGCACAGAAAATATTCCCAGGTGCCACTCTGGAGGAAGCAGTTGAAAAGCTGTGGGATTCCATTTTCTCCGCAACCCGCATCACGGAGCAGGATCCGGTGGAAGCCTGGAGACTTCACGGTGAAAACTTAAGCAGCAAGGTACAGTACTTAAATGAGAAGAAGTATAAAGCGCTTCACTATAAAGCTCCCGGCACAAACCTTACCATCGAGCTTCCTCAAGGCCATCTGTGGGTCGGCGGTGCGGTAAAGAACACAAAGGGGCGTGAATACACTCCTAATATCCCGACCGAAGAGGTATTCACCATGCCTAAAAAAGGCGGCACAAATGGAAAAGTAACCAGTACAAAGCCGCTGAATTACAATGGAGTGATGATTGAGAACTTCTCCCTGACCTTCAAGGATGGCAAAGCGGTCGAATTCAGTGCTGAAACTGGCGGGGACACGCTGAAAAAGATGCTTGAGATTGATGAAGGCGCCGCCTTCCTCGGTGAAGTGGCACTTGTTCCGCATGATTCTCCCATTTCCAACACAGACCTGATTTTCTATAACACATTATTCGATGAAAATGCTTCCTGCCATTTGGCAGTGGGCAGTGCGTATCCACTCACGCTTGAGGGCGGTACCTCCATGAGCCGCGAAGAACTGGCTGAAGCAGGGGCCAATTACAGCCTGTCGCATGTAGACTTCATGATTGGTTCAAAGGATCTCGAGATTGATGGAGAAACAGAAGATGGCACATTGGAGCCTCTTTTCCGCAGCGGCAACTGGGCATTCTGATTTCTATAAACAAACGCAGACGGTGGAGCGGAGCAAGACGCAGGCAGGAGTGCCAGAAGATACATGATGAGGTTTACACCTGCAGGAAGCGTCATGATCTCACTCCGCCCCTTTTTCCACAGAAAAAGGACAGCAATCCAATTCGGATTCTGTCCTTTTTAATTTATCCCATCAGCCGCTGATAGACCGTCCGTGCATGGGCCATATCCTTTGTACCATGAATAAGGGCTCTGCCATCCTTAAAAATGATCACCCGCTCTGAGCCGTTTTGGGCTGAGATCAGGTACGGATTTGATTTTGCTTCATAACCCATGGCGGAAAAATGCTTAACAAGCCTGTCCATATCCACAGTGACCACACCCGGCGGCCTCACCTGGACCGTTTCCCTGCCGCATAATACAGCGGTCCTTGTGGAATTCTCCTTTTTAAGGAAAGGATATTCAGCATGTGTTCCGCAGGTAAGGCAATCCTCCCGCTTCACCTTTCCCGTCTTGATGCTGTGGAACTCGCCAGACCAAACATCAAAGCTCATGAACGTTCTCCTGACTGCATCCCAATTCTCCGTCAGGATCTTCATTGCCTCTGCAATCTGCAGGGAAACCGTCATGCTGACGGCAGGCGCAATGACCCCCGCCGTCTCACAGGTCATTCCGGCAAGCGGAATGGACCGGAGAAGGCAATTCAGGCAGGCCGTTCTGCCCGGAATGAAACCATAGCTCATGCCGAAACTGCCGGCACATGCCCCGAAGATCCAGGGAATATCATATTTATGGGCAAGATCGTTGAGGATGAACCGGGTTTCAAAATTATCAGTCGCATCCAAAATAAGATCGACCCCGGGAAGCAGCGGCGCAAGGCTCTCCGGTTCGGCATCCATGATATGAGCTTCAATGACTGTGCCCGAATTAATCTGCCCAAGATGCCTTTTGGCCGCAACGGCCTTTGGCATTTTCTTCAATACGTCTTCCTCTGTATAAAGCTGCTGCCGCTGGAGATTGCTTTCCTCCAGATAATCGCGGTCTATGATTGTTAATCTGCCGACCCCTGCCCTTGCCAGCATCTCGGCTCCGGCAGATCCAAGGGCACCAGCACCGACAATCAGCACATGCTTGCTGCCAAGCTTAGTCTGGCCTTCTTTCCCAATACCGGAAAAAAGAACCTGCCTGGAGTATCTCTCCTGCATTCTTTGCACCCCCTTCTTTACCCGCATCCGAGATCAGCCGCCGCTGACTGGAGGGATGAACGCGACTGTATCACCGGCCTCAAGGATTGTATCATCATCCGCAAACTCTTCATTCACAGCCGCCATGACAGAGCCGAGCTGCAGGCTGAACTGTTCTTCCACTGCCTTTTTCAGGTCTCCGAGACTTTTGCCGTTCATCTCGATGGAAATGGAGCCGGTTTCTGCCGTTTCCTTCAGCCCTGCAAAGAATAATACTTTAATCATCTAAATCCCCCTTCTCTGGTTCTCCATTTTTATATGATACGGTTTCCTTCTGGTTGCCAATCCATTCATCTCCGTCTTCCCATCTTTCCTTTTTCCAGATCGGGACAATTTCTTTGATCCGTTCTATGGCGTGCCTGTTTGCCGCATATGACTCATCCCGATGCGGGGATGAGACAGCGATAACTACAGCTGCATCCGTGATATCAAGCCTGCCGATGCGATGGGTGATCGCCGTCTGTGCCCCGGGCCACTTCTGCTTAATTTCATCGCCTATCTCCGCAAGCTTCTTGACCGCCATTTTTTCATAAGCCTCATAATAGAGGGACAAAGTTTTCCGTCCATGTGTGAGTTCCCTGACAGTCCCCACAAAAACATTCAGAGCCCCGGCATTCCTTGATTTCACTTTATCCATGACTTCCTGTACATTTATCTCTTCTTTTGTTATCTCAAAATTCATGGCAGCTGTCCTTTTTATAGTTTTTTCAGCCCTTTATCATTGGCCGCTATAGCAGTTGAATTTCTCCGGTTTCTTCACAGCTCCCGCCGTTTATTAACAGGATAATCCGAATTCTTAATTATCTCAAGATTAATGCCGCCTCCCCTCTAGGGAGCTGCGGTCATAATAGTCACAAATTCTTGTTCAAATCTTGATTTTGAGATATTCTTAAGACAAGAAAAATAAACTGCATTTTTATTATTTATCGCTAAATAGGGATAAATAAACATGGAATACACACTATATAGCCTTTTGGGAGGTTTTCTTTTATGACAATGAAAAAAGCACTTACATTAGCCGGTTCAGACTCAAGCGGCGGCGCCGGAATTCAGGCTGACCTGAAGACCATGCAAGAGCTTGGCGTTTACGGCATGACTGCGCTGACCACAATCGTGACTATGGATCCCAAGAACCATTGGCATCATAATGTGTTCCCGATTGAGCTCAGCACGATAGAAGCTCAGTTGGAAACGATTCTGTCCACAGGCATTGATGCGATGAAGACAGGGATGCTCGGTTCAGTCGAAATCATTGAACTGGCTGCCCGGATCATAGATGAAAACAAGCTTCAAAATGTAGTCATTGACCCGGTTATGGTCTGCAAGGGCGAGGATGAAGTCCTTCATCCGGAAACTGCCGTAGCACTCCGTGACATTTTGACACCGAGAGCGCTTGTCGTTACGCCTAATCTGTTTGAAGCTTCCCAGCTTGCAGGCACTCCTGCCATCAAAACGCTGGATGATATGAAACAGGCAGCAGCGAAAATCCATGAGCTTGGTGCCAAGTATGTAGTCATCAAGGGTGGCAGCAAGCTTAAGCATGAAAAAGCCATCGACCTTCTGTACGATGGAAATGAATTTATCATCGGCGAATCCGAAAGAATCGACACCACCTATACCCACGGTGCAGGCTGCACTTTCTCTGCCGCCATTACAGCGGAACTGGCCAAGGGTAAAAACGTGAACGATGCTGTGTATACAGCAAAGGAATTCACGAATCAGGCAATCCGCCATTCATGGAAACTGAATGAGTATGTGGGTCCCACCATGCACGGAGCGTATCGAATTCACGGCGCAGGCCGCCTGGAAGCCGAACAGTTTTCCAAATAAACCAAGCACCATTTTTCTGAAGGGACCGGCATGGCCGGTTCCTCTTTAAATTGGCCTGCTTTTTTCTGTGGAAAAGGGGCGGAGCTGCAAATGGTGAACTTGATTTATCATTCTGGCGTTTTCCGCGCCATCGCCTTATCGTCTTGTTCCTGCTCTTTACCAGTTCTATTCTATGCATGGGCCGGGACATGTTTGTTTTTATCACCGCAAAATTTGCCAATTTCATTTTTCGCTTTTATCCCATATTTTTAGTAAGATATAAAAATAAGAGCCAGAGGCTCCTTAACCAAAATAAAACGGCGAAACAGCTGAACATATGAAATATAGGTATTCTTTTAGGTGCAGATGTTGATTTAGGAGGTATTTTTATGGAGCCCATTTTAGAGGCTGAAGTGCAGAAGGCGATTGATTCCTATGCAAATGAAGATGTATATATCCATCTCGAAACCACAAATGGAGCCTATGCCACCCACTTTGATGAGTCATTCTTTTCAGCAGGCGCTTACATCCGCAATGCTTTTGTGCAATATGAACGCGGCCGGATTGCCGGGTCCGGACCATACCGGGCTGGACTCAAGCTTGCCATAGGCTGGATTTATGCTGAAGGCTTGACCCACTTTGAAATAGACGATAAAGGAAGGCTGCTGATGGCAGGGCTTGATCCTGCAGGCAAGCTTGCTGTTGCGCTTCAGATCAGCAGGACGCCATTTGAATGAAGGAGGGATGTTACAGTGACATTAGTTAAAGAAAGCAGTGTATTGGTCGTCTTTCCCCATCCTGATGATGAGGCATTCGGAGTTTCCGGCACCATTGCATCGCATATCAATAATGGGACCCCGGTGACATACGCCTGCCTCACACTTGGCGAGATGGGAAGGAATCTTGGCAATCCGCCATTTGCCACCCGTGAAACTCTGCCTAAGATCAGGAAGCAGGAATTGATGGACGCAGCTGATGCCATGGGCCTTAAAGATCTAAGAATGCTTGGTTTCCGGGACAAGACCATTGAATTTGAAGATCCGGAAAAAATGGCGGACGTTATATCTGCTTTGATTCAGGAAGTTAAGCCATCCTTAATTATTACCTTCTACCCTGGATATAGTGTCCACCCTGACCACGAGGCAACCGGACGGGCTGTCGTGGCTGCTGTCGGCAGGATCAAGAAGGAAGAACGGCCAAAGCTCCATTGTGTCGCTTTTTCGAATAATTGTGTCGAAGAGCTTGGAGAAGCTGATATCCGCTATAATGTGAAGGCTGTCCAAAAGCAGAAGATCGCGGCAATCACAGCCCACCGTTCACAGACTCAATACATGGTCGCCGGCTGGGGCAATAAGCTCGAAACACAGGATGCTGAATTGCTTGCGTGGATTCAGAATGAAAGATTCTGGACCTATCAGTGGCCGGAAGACAAAGTTTGAGTCACCCTGATTGAAGCTGAAGGATTGACAGTATCTATGAAATGTCATAACCTAAGGTCAAACACATAATGTCCACCAGGGGTGCCGCATAGGTTAACAAATGGCTTCCTCCGCATCGGGCCTTCATTCATCTGGCAGAGGCGGAGACAGATGATCGCTGAAAGCTGTTTTACTTAGTGAATGGGCCGCTCCTTTACCGGGGCGGCTTTTTCGTGTTTGCTGCACCATAAATACGGTCTAAACCCGGAGGAATTATCTGATTATTCCCCACTACTCGGTTTTTACTTTTTGAAAGAGGTAATGAACTTGGAAAAAGAAACATGGATCTTCATTGATTCAGGTGTCAACACGCCCGCTTACAACATGGCCCTGGACGAGGCACTGCTGGGCTGGCACAGCAAAGGACTGATTCCGCCGGCACTCCGTTTTTATGAGTGGAACCCAGCCGGAATGTCTGTCGGCTACTTCCAAAAGGTCCATGGAAAAATTGATGTCGATGCCGTCCACAAGAAGGGTTTTCAATTAGTCAGGCGGCTGACCGGCGGACGGGCCGTGCTGCACGACAAGGAGCTTACATACAGCGTGGTGGTCAGCGAAAACAACGACAAAATGCCCGGCACAGTCACAGAGGCTTACCGCGTCATCTCCCAAGGTCTGCTTGAAGGATTCAGAGAATTAGGAATAGGTGCTGAACTTGCCGTCCCGGATAAAAGCAAGGTGATCGGCCGGACCAATTCGGCTGTTTGCTTTGACGAATCATCCTGGTACGAACTGATCGTCGGCGGCAGAAAATCGGCTGGAAGCTCTCAATGCCGGCAAAAGGGCGTCATCCTCCAGCATGGTTCCATCCCGCTTGAAATGGATGAAGAAACTCTGTTTGACTGTTTTATCTACCCGAATGAACGGGTGAAGGAGAGAGCAAGGCGCGGCTTCGGGGGCAAGGCAGCCTCGATTGCTGAATTTCTAAATCCCATGCCGGAAATGGCTGAAGTTAAGCAGGCCTTTTATAAGGGCTTTGAAAAAGGACTCGGCATCACTCTCACTCCATATGAGCTGACAGAAAGCCAGCTGGCCGAAGTGAAGGAACTGGAAGCAGAATACCTCACAGACAGCTGGAATTATTCCCGATAAAAAGGAGCAATAAAAAATGGCAAATAATCAAGAACACCTTAGGAAGCCGGAGTGGCTCAAAATCAAGTTAAACACGAATAAAGAATATACCGGCCTGAAGAAAATGATGCGTGAAAAGAAGCTCCATACCGTCTGTGAAGAAGCCCGCTGTCCCAATATCCATGAATGCTGGGCTGTAAGGAAGACGGCAACCTTCATGATCCTCGGTGATATCTGCACAAGGGCCTGCCGCTTCTGTGCCGTAAAAACCGGGCTGCCGACTGAATTGGATTGGCAGGAGCCAGAACGCGTGGCCGATTCCGTAGAAACCATGGGCCTCAAGCACACTGTCATTACAGCAGTGGCAAGGGATGACCTGAAGGATGGCGGAGCTGCTGTATTTGCAGAAACTGTACGCGCAATCAGGAGACGCTCTCCTTTTTGCACAATTGAAGTCCTCCCCTCAGACATGAAGGGTGACGACGAATCCATCATGACCCTCATGGATGCAAAGCCGGACATCTTCAACCATAACATCGAAACTGTAAGACGCCTTACAAGGCGGGTCCGTGCAGTCGCTACATACGACCGCTCCCTTTCACTCTTAAAGCGTGTCAAAGAACTGAGTCCCAAAACACCAACCAAGTCCAGCATCATGGTCGGCCTTGGGGAAACAAAAGAAGAAATCATTGAAGCGATGGACGATCTCCGCGCCCATGACGTCGATATCGTAACCATCGGCCAATATCTGCAGCCAACCAAAAAACATCTCAAGGTAGAGCGCTACTATCATCCGGATGAATTTGCAGAGCTCAAGGAAATCGCCTTATCCAAAGGCTTCAGCCACTGTGAGGCAGGTCCGCTGGTACGATCCTCCTACCATGCCGATGAACAAGTCAGCTCCGCCGCCAAGGAGCGCCAGGCTCAGGCAGAGGTCAACGTATAAGAAGAATGCCGCCCCCACAAATTGCAGGGGCGGCATTTTTTTATCTACGGCTGTTATAAGACCTTGTACCTGAAGGAACTCTAAGTATCCATTATTTTAGAACGGCGAGTAAATTCTCTGTTTTGGCTTGTAAACGTATGATTTCGGATAGTAAATTACCGTTTCGGATAGTAAAAACTTTTTTCGGCGAGTAAATGGATGTGTTTGGATAGTAAAGGTCTCATTTCGGCGAGTAACAGGCCTTGAACGTGGTGCTGACACCTCTCAGATTATAGAAAATAGCTTACTATGAAGAAAAGGCAGGCTGGGGGAGTGAAAAATAACAAAAAAGTATATAAAAACCCTGCGGATTACCTCCATTTTATCCCGCGCCATCCTGGTAAGCTTGTTCAGGTCCTTGCTGCCAATCAAAGCCACTAAAATACACTAACAAAAAAAACCCGCCTGAAATCAGGCGGGCAATGGGGGATATTATGGAAAAACAATCATGCTTACAGTATGGCCGCATTCCTTTTGGTTTATACATACTTTCCAAGAAAACATTCAGGGAAGCTCAAGCTTATAGAGCTTATCATCGTCCTTTGCCGGCTTTCCCCGTCCGTCCCTGTTATTACTGACAAAGTATAGAGTTCCGCCTTCAATGCGGACATCCCTTATCCGGCCATAACCGGTAACAAAATCATCCGCTTTCCGCGTCTTCAGATCAAAGACCTTTACGGCCTCTCCCCTGAGTGCGGCGATGTACAGCTTACCTTTATGGTAAGCTGCGCCAGAAGGGGCCCAAGTCACATTCCCGGTGTGAAATACGGGACCGGTCATGCCGGACTTTTTCTCATCGCCCTCGATCACGGGCCAGCCGTAGTTTGTGCCAGGCTTTATCTGGTTGATTTCATCATGGGCTGACTGGCCATGCTCGGTGCTGTACAGCACTCCCTCTTTTGTCCAGGCCAGTCCCTGTGGGTTGCGGTGGCCGTAAGAATACACAAATGAATTCTTAAAGGGGTTGTCTCCCGGGATGGAGCCATCCAGGTTCATCCTCAGGATTTTTCCGCCAAGTGAGGATAAATCCTGGGCCCTCTCTGTTACATATCCTTCACCAGTGGTGATATAAAGCTTTTTGTCCGGCCCGATCTTCAGCCGGCCGCCATGATGGAAGTTCCCGCTCGGGATGCGGTCGAGAAGGATCTTTTCTTCTGTCCATCCATCTCCTGAGTACTTCAGGGTGACCACACGATTAAGAGTGGTGCCGCTTTTATCATACGAATAATAAGCATAAGCCATCCTGGTTTCCTGAAAGTCCGGGGCCAGCACAAACCCAAGCAGGCCGGATTCCTGCTGCTTGGAGATGGCTTCAGACAGCTTCACACTCTGCCGTTCAGTTTTTCCGCCCTCTATCTTGGCAATCGTCCCGGTCCTCTCTGTAATATAAAAAACCGTCCCTGCCTTTTCGATAGACCATGGAATGCTGAGATCCCGGGCTGCCACTTCAGCCGCGCGTGCCGGCTTTGCCGCAGGTTTGGCATCCTGCTTTCCGTCCTGCCCCTCCTGACTGCCTGTCCCCGAACAGCCGGACAGAATCATCAGCAGCATAAACATATACGTCCATTTTTTCATACTGCAGATCTCCTTTTAACAGAATAAAAGGGAAATCTCATGATGTCTTTATTCAGAAAGAACCTTTAAAATGGCATTCGCGACTCCATTTTCATTATTGGAATCAGTCACATAATCACAGATTCTTTGAATATCTGCCGGTGCATTTCCCATCGCCACAGAACGGCCAACGCGTTCAAACATGGACACATCATTATAGTTATCGCCAATTGCCATGGTATCAGACATGGAAATGCCGCGCTTTGTGAGGTATTTTTCCAGGGCCACGCCTTTTTGGGCATCCAGGGCATTGATCTCCAGATTGTCCCGTCCTGAAGAGGTCACTGCAAGGGAGCCAAGCTTTTTCAGATCAGAAGCTGCTTCACCAAGCTTCCTGAAATCCACTGAGAAGACAAGGAATTTATAATACTGGACACCCGGGTCCTCATACAGCCTCTCATAGCTGTCCACCATCTGGATCTGGCTCACTTCATAGCGAGTTCTCGCCTCTTCTGTAACGACGAGCGGATCTGCACCCGGATTGGATGTCAGGAAAATATCGACCAATAGCGCAATGGACTTTTCTTTATCCTGGGTGTAGGTACCCCGGTTGGTGTAAACCTCATAGTAGAGATCATGCTTCTTTAGTATGTCGGCTGCCTTCCTGACCGACTCGAAGCTCATCGTATTGGCTTCAGCCACATTGCCTTCAGGGTCGATCACCACAGCTCCGTTTATCCCTATGATCGGCAATTTTATATCAACCTCATCAAGGGCATGGCGTGCTTCAGCAAATGAACGGCCCGTTGCGATGATAACTTCAATCCCTTGTGACACAGCCTTTTCGATGGCGTCTTTATTTTCTTTGGAAACAGACTGATCCTTGTTGACCAGCGTCCCATCCATATCAATTGCAATACTTCTTACCATGCTGCACCTGCTTTCTAACCTTTTCTCTTTTTACCACCTACCCATTCTATCAAACCTTGCCAAAAACCTAAGGTAAAAATGCTTTGGGAGATGTTATAGATATTTACTGCCTTCACGGACACTCAGCTTTGCCAGTGCCGCACGTTCCATAAAGCGGCGGACAGACTCAGCATCCCTCTTTGAATATTCCCTTAACGCCCAGCCGATTGCCTTTTGAATGAAGAATTCGCGGCTGTCCGCATTTTCAAGTATGTATCGATATAGTCTTTCTACATCCGTATCATTCTTATACTTCAGCTGATATAAAATAGCCGTCCGCCGCAGCCACATATTATCATCCACTGCCCAGCGGTCCATATATTCATCCGCAAGCTCCGGATAGGATGAGACAATGGCTCCCGCAAGCCCTGCGGCTATTGAATCCACTGAGTCCCACCAGGACTTGGTCACCAGCAGCTCCCGAAACAGCTCGATATCCTCTTTAGCAAAGCGCTTTTCATACTTGCCGCAGTAATCAAGGGCCGCATACTGCATCTCGCGTTCGTCAAAGCTCCAGAGCTCCCGTACGAACTCATGCGAGAATGCTTCCTTATGGATGCCTGTCTCCTTCAGGAATTGCGATACCACTTTTTTTCGCTCGGGAGACTTCACACCGAAAAATGGGAACAGATTTTTCATATACTTCTCCATCGGTCCCCGGTTTTCTTCGCTTCCTTTCTCTTTTATCACCTGATATAGATATGCTGCCTCTTTCATATTTTAATTCTCCACCCTTCTTCTTTTCATTCTATTTTAGTGGTTTTATTTTCCTTTTAATAGTTTAAGAATTCCGTTATCACGAAAGTTTTCCCTTGTTCTTTGTACAAAACAAATGAATTGCTATTCTGAAAAAATATATTTGCAATTTTAATAGCTATCTACTAAAATAAAGTGAAATGTGGTGCAAACGGTTGCACTAAAAGTGAGTTATTACATATTCACCACCTATAATCTAAAACGAAAACGCATACATCCAGGAGGAAAGACAAATGGGGAAAAAGAAGTTAATTTCATTTGATTTTTGGCAAAAGCTTGGAAAAGCTTTGATGGTAGTCGTAGCAGTCATGCCAGCAGCCGGACTCATGATCTCAATCGGCAAGCTGATTGCTATGGTTGGCGGAGACTCCGCTTTAGTGCAAACGATTGCAAGAATAACTGAAGATTTAGGTTGGGGGATCATTGGCAACCTGCATATTCTATTTGCTGTGGCCATCGGTGGTTCCTGGGCTAAAGAGCGGGCCGGCGGTGCATTTGCTGCGCTCATCGCTTTTATCCTGATCAACCGTGTGACTGGTGCCGTTTTTGGCGTAAATGCGGCTATGCTTCAGGACGCAAAGGCAACTGTCAGTTTTTTGGACAGTGAATTGATAGTAAAGGATTATTTCACTTCTGTTCTGGGCGCCCCTGCCTTGAACATGGGAGTCTTTGTCGGGATTATCTCCGGTTTCCTTGGAGCTTCCCTATTTAATAAATACTATAATTATAGCAAACTTCCAAATGCACTCGCATTTTTCAATGGAAAACGATTTGTGCCCTTTGTCGTGATTGCAGGCTCTGTCGTTACGGCTCTGGCACTTTCACTGATCTGGCCGTTCATCCAGGGCCTGCTGAATGATTTCGGCCGCTGGATCGCAGCCTCCAGAAACACAGCTCCCGTAGTGGCACCATTTGTATACGGAATGCTTGAGCGGCTGCTCCTGCCTTTCGGGCTTCACCACATGCTCACCGTTCCAATGAATTATACAGAGCTTGGAGGCACCTACAAAATGCTGACAGGCAGCAATGCCGGCCAGTTTGTCGCCGGCCAGGATCCTCTGTGGTTCGCCTGGATCACGGATCTTGTAAACCTTCGCGAGGCGGGCAATACTGCAGGATATAATCAATTGCTTTCAGATGTAGTACCTGCGCGATTTAAGGAAGGACAGGTTATTCTTTCTACCGCTTCCCTGATCGGTATCGCCCTTGCGATGTACCGGAATGTCGATAAAGATAAGCGCACAAAGTATAAATCGATGTTCCTTTCAGCGGCACTGGCCGTGTTCCTTACAGGTGTAACAGAGCCGATTGAATTCATGTTTATGTTCGTATCGCCGATCCTGTATGTCGTATATGCCATCACTACAGGCCTCGCCTTTGCACTGGCTGACATTATACACCTGAGGGTCCATGCATTCGGATTCATCGAGTTCCTGACCCGTACACCGATGCTTGTCCATGCGGGATTAACCCGGGATCTTATAAACTTCCTTGTTTCATGTCTTGTATTCTTCGCCTTGAACTATACCGTCTTCAGCCTTCTGATTCGAAAGTTCAATCTGCCGACTCCAGGACGTGCCGGAAATTACATCGAAGTGGATGCTCCTGCCCCTAGAGCTGAAAATGGCGGACAGCCTGCTGCCATCTCTGCAGATAACCAGGCCGGACAGATCATTGAACTTCTGGGTGGAGCTTCGAATATTGAAGAAGTAGACGCCTGCATGACCCGCCTCCGTGTAACGGTGAGAGATGCCGCTTCTGTTGCCGGGGAAAAAGAATGGAAGCAGAACGGAGCACTCGGTCTCATCTTGAAGGACCAGGGAGTCCAGGCCATCTACGGCCCGAAAGCTGACGTGTTGAAATCTGAAATCCAGGATTTGATGGGAGCGTAACAAATGAAACTGCTGACCCTGAATTGCCATTCCTGGCAGGAAGAAGACCAGCTGGATAAAATCCGCATTCTGGCGGAAACCATCGCTGCAGAGGATTATGATGTCGCTGCCCTGCAGGAGGTCAGTCAGCTGGCTTCTGCTCCCCGCCTGACTCCTCCCCTCCGGGAGGGCAACTTTCTGTTGATCCTGCTCGAGGAGTTAAAAAAGATAACCGGCAGGGACTATCATTCTGTATGGGATTTTGCTCATATCGGCTTTGAGGTCTACGAGGAAGGCGCTGCCCTGATATCCAAGCACCCTATCAAAAAGAAGCATTCGTTCTTTGTATCCCAGTCGCAGGATCCTGCTTTCTGGAAAACACGGAAAGTCGTCGGGGCTGCAATTGAAATCGATGGAAAACTGATGAATTTCTACTCCTGCCACCTCGGCTGGTGGGAAGATGAGGAAGAACCCTTCCAAGAACAGGCCGACAGGCTGCTTGCAAATCTCTCAGGCGATGGCACGCATTTTTTGATTGGTGATTTCAACAACAACGCAGGGACCAGGGATCAGGGATATGACTATCTCATCTCCAAAGGGCTCCGTGATACGTATGAACTGGCAGAAAATAAGGATACCGGCATCACGGTTGAGGGAAAAATAGCAGGATGGGACAAAAACACCGAAACCCTCCGCATCGACCTCATACTCGCCAGCCAGCCCATCAAAATCAAAAGCAGCACCGTCATCTTCAACGGCACCAACAGACCCGTCATCTCCGACCACTTTGGCGTCCAAATCGAATTTTAATTGGGGGGCCTGTCCCTATTTCCCGGGGAAATAGGGGACAGGCCCCATTTCCCAGATTATTTCCCAACAAAAAAACACGCAAAATCTGCGTGTTTTTTTATTTTGTCAGTTCGGCCAATTGGGCTTTGGTGGCTGCTGTGAGGTGTAAAAGCTCAAGCTGGAGCTGCACGCCGATTTTCCCGCCGCTTACAATGACGGCCTCGAGGCTTTCGGCACTCTGGTCTATATAAGTGGGGTAAAGCTTCTTCATCCCCACAGGGGAGCAGCCTCCCCTTATATAGCCAGTCCATTTTTGTATCTCCTTCACCGGAAGCATCTCGAGCTTTTTTTCACCGGCAGCCTTCGCTGCCTTCTTCAGGTCGAGCTCATCTTCCACCGGTATGACAAAGACGTGTATGGCATTGCCGCCCCCGATGGTCACGAGCGTCTTGAAGACCATTTCCGGAGGCATTCCAATCTTTGCTGCTACCGAAACTCCGTCTATTTTGCCATCTTTATTGTCATAGGTCAGGAAGGAGTATGGAATTTTTTCTTTATCCAGCATGCGCATGGCATTCGTCTTGGACTGTCCCATATAATTCCCCGCTTTATTTGTCGAATTTCAGCTTGGCAAGCGCATCCGCCAGTGCCGTATTCACCGGCTCGTCTTTCTGCTGATTTTTCAGGTACTTATTCACATCCTGCTTTGTCGCCTTCCCGCTTTTGGAATTGTTCCGCCTTTTTTGGAAGGCAGACATTTTCTCGCGGTGGCCGCATGAGCAGACAAAGATCTGGCCTTCCCCTTCACCCCGGAGCTCAAGCTTCTTATGGCAGACCGGGCATCTGGCATTGGTCGCCCTGGAGACGTTCTTGCGGTGGCCGCATTCCCTGTCCTGACAGACGAGCATTTTGCCGCGCTTGCCGTTTACTTCAAGAAGCAGCTTGCCGCATTCCGGACACCGGCTGCCTGTTACATTATCATGCTTGAACTGTTTGCCGCTGTATTTGATTTCCTGGACAACTGTCTTCGCATAATCTTTCATTTCCTGTATGAACGCATTCTTCGCAAGGCTTCCTTTGGCAATGCGGTCGAGCTTCTGCTCCCATTCGGCTGTCAGTGACGGAGACTTCAGGTCTTCGGGAACCAGGTCAAGCAGCTGGCGGCCCTTGGATGTGATGAAAATATCCTTGCCCTTTTTTTCAAGCAGGAAGCTGTTAAATAATTTTTCAATAACATCAGCCCGTGTGGCAACCGTCCCGAGTCCGCCCGTCTGCCCGATTGTCTTGATCAATTCCTTATCCTCGCCTGCCATATACTGAACCGGGTTCTCCATGGCAGAAAGAAGGGAGGCCTCATTAAAGTGTGCCGGCGGTTTCGTCTCTCCCTGTGTCAGCGCTGCCGACACCTGTTCAAGCGTATCTCCTTTTTGGATTGGCGGAAGCTTCTGGTCATCCGCATCCGCATCGTCATCTTCTGAGGAGTAAACATCCTTCCAGCCAGGCGACTTGACGATTTTCCCCTTGGCCGTAAACTGCTCACCGCCAATTTCGGCAGATATGGAAGTTTGTTCATATTCAAATGGAGGCATCAGGACGGCCAGGAATCTCCTCACTACCAGGTCATAGATCTTCCATTCCTTATCACTGAGCGAGCCGATATAAATGCTCTGTTCGGTCGGGATGATGGCATGATGGTCTGAAACCCTGCTGTCATCAACAAAGGACTTATTGGCCTTTATCCCGTTCTTCAGTACTTTGGCAGCAGCAGAGGAGTATTCCTTATGGCTGCTGGCCTTCACTCTTTCCTTCAGGGTATCCACAATATCTGTGGTGATGAACCGTGAATCTGTCCGGGGATAAGTCAGAACCTTATGCTGCTCATACAGCTTCTGCATGATGGAGAGCGTTTCCTTCGCTGAATAGCCATACCGTTTATTCGCATCCCTTTGCAGTTCAGTCAGGTCATACAGCCCTGGTGCATAGCTCTTCTTCAAGGTTTTCTTAACTTCAGCAACCTTGATTTCCCGGCCGGAAACAGCTTTTAAGACTCGCTCTGCCTTTTCCTTGTCAAAGGTCCTGCCTTCCTTTGTGCGGGCGTCCTGCCACGCGAGCCTAAGCCCATTCGCTATAACATTCACTCCATAAAAGCTCTTCGGCTTGAAGGACTTGATGTCCTCTTCCCTTTTCGCAATGATGGCAAGGGTCGGGGTTTGTACCCGGCCGCAGGACAGCTGGGCATTATATTTGGTTGTAAGGGCGCGGGTAGCATTCAGGCCCACGACCCAGTCAGCCTCTGCCCGGGCTACTGCCGACGCATACAGATTTTCATAGTTTTTGCCGTTCTTAAGCTGGCGGAAGCCTTCATTGATGGCTTTATCTGTGACAGAAGAGATCCAGAGCCGCTTTACCGGTTTCTTGACGTTTGCCTTCTCCAGGATCCAGCGGGCCACAAGCTCCCCTTCCCGTCCTGCATCTGTCGCGATGATCACTTCATTTATATCATTCCGGTTCAGCTGGGACTTCACTGCCTGGTATTGCCTGCTGGTCTGCTTGATCACCACGAGCTTCAGGGATTGAGGAAGCATCGGCAGATCCTCAAGCTTCCAGGCTTTATATTTATCATCATAAACTTCAGGATCCGCAAGCGTGACCAGGTGGCCGAGAGCCCATGTCACCACATAGCGGTCTCCCTCAAGATATCCGTTTCCTTTTTTCGTACAATTCAAGACTCTTGCTATATCTCGGGCCACTGAGGGCTTTTCTGCTAAAACAAGCTGTTTTGCCATACTATAACATCCTTTCAAAAAAGCGTGCTGCCCCTTAAATTTTCTTGCAGGCGCCTTGTTTCACTGCCTGCCTATAGTCCGGTGTCAAAAACCGTGCGGCAGTCCTGTTCACTACTCTTAATTTTAACTGATATTGGCGGAAATTACACCTTCTGCGCTAATCAGGCATCCTGCATCTCCCTGTTTTATGCGGTTTTTTCAACTGGGAAAAATATGGGGGATGGTACTTAAGGCAAGTTTTTAGTATGATGGAGTATAGGAGTTTTATTGACTATACACTAGCAGCGAAAGGGTTTTGAACCAGATGAGCTTACTTACTGTAGATAAATTGGGCCATAGCTTTGGCGACCGCACTTTATTCAAAGATGTCACTTTCCGCCTGCTTCCAGGCGAGCATGTTGGACTTGTCGGCGCAAATGGCGTTGGTAAATCGACCATGATGAATATCATCACAAAACAATTGATACACGATACTGGCCGGGTGGAGTGGACGCCGGGCACTGAATACGGCTATCTTGATCAGCATACCGTCCTTTCCCGCGGCAAATCAATCCGCGGCGTACTGAACGATGCCTTCCTTCCGCTCTTTGAGCAGGAGAAAGAACTTAATGAAGTTACTGAAAAAATGGGTTCTGCTACACCGGAAGAGCTTGAGGAACTGCTTGAGAGAATGGGAGAGATCCAGGATAATCTGGATGCCGGCGGCTTCTATTCAATCGATCTAAAAGTGGAGGATGCCGCCCGCGGACTTGGGCTTGATGCCATCGGCCTTGACCGTGATGTATCTGCTTTGAGCGGCGGACAGCGGACGAAGGTCCTGCTCGCCAAGCTTCTGTTAGAACAGCCCAAGGTTCTCCTCCTGGATGAGCCGACCAACTATCTGGACGTGGAGCATATCAACTGGCTGTCACGTTATCTGAAGGAATATCCGTATGCATTCCTTTTGATTTCACATGACACGGAATTTATGAATGGCGTGGTAGATGTCATTTTCCATCTGGAGTTCTCTAAGCTGACTCGATACACCGCCACATACGAAAAATTCCTGGAGCTTGCTGAGATCAACAAAAACCAGCATATCCAGGCTTATGAGAAACAGAAGGATTTCATTAAGAAGCAGGAAGATTTCATCGCCAAAAATAAAGCACGCTACTCCACGACAGGGCGGGCGAAAAGCCGCCAGAAGCAGCTGGACCGGATGGACCGTATCGACAGGCCGGAAACTGCCATGAAGCCGACATTCGACTTCAAAGAGTCACGCGGCAGCAGCCGGTATGTCTTTGAAGGAAAAGATGTTGAAATCGGCTATGCAGAGCCGCTGCTTCCAAAGCTCAATGTAGTCATCGAGCGCGGCCAGAAAATAGCCGTTGTCGGATGCAATGGTGTCGGAAAGTCGACGCTCCTGAAGACCATACTTGGCAAAATCCAGCCGCTGTCTGGAGAAACCATTCAAGGTGATTTCCTGTTTCCATCTTATTTTGAACAAGAAGTAAAGGCAGGCAGCCTCACACCGATTGACGATGTATGGGCAGCCTTTCCTTCGCTGGATCAATCCCAGGTTCGCGGGATCCTTGCGCGTTCCGGCCTGAAGAATGAGCATATCTCTCGTCCGCTCAGCCAGCTGAGCGGCGGCGAGCAGGCCAAGGTCCGCTTGACCAAGCTCATGCTGAACGAAAGCAACTGGCTCCTGCTCGATGAGCCGACAAACCACCTTGACGTCACTGCCAAGGAAGAGCTGAAGCGCGCCCTGCAAGCATACAAGGGCACCATCCTGCTTGTCTGCCATGAACCTGACTTCTACGAAGACTGGGTAACCGATGTCTGGAATGTTGAAGACTGGGCTGACAGCCAGGCATAATCCTGCACCTGCCATTTTTGGCAGGTGTTTTTTCTGTGGAATAGGGGCGGAGCTCCACTGCAGCCAGGTATGACCATCATTTATCCTGCTGGCATTCCTGTCTCTCGTCTTACTCCGCTTCACCGCCGTAGTGTATTTTTTCCTGCTATTTCTGCCCATAAAACAGCCTGCCCCAAGTGCCGGGCAGGTTATTTCACGATATGATGCTTGAAGGCATAAATGACGGCCTGCGTCCGGTCCTGAACGTCGAGCTTGCTGAGAATGCTGCTGACATGGACTTTGACAGTCTTTAACGCTATGAAAAGTTCATCTGCAATATCCTGGTTTGTTTTCCCATGAGTCATCAGGAGGAGAATTTCTTTTTCACGTGCTGTCAGCTGCTCATGCGGCAGGGCTTTCTGGCGCATTTTCACCATCATTTTCCCGGTCACCTCCGGCTCGAGCACACTCTGCCCGCCATAGGTGCTGCGTACAGCCTCCGCTATTTCACCGGCCCGAGATGTTTTCAGTAAATAGCTTGAAGCACCTGCTTCAAGTGCCGGATATACTTTTTCATCATCAATGAAGCTCGTTACGATGATGATCTTTGCCTCCGGCCACTCAGCCATGATTCTTGTGGTCGCTTCAATGCCGTCCATTTCCTTCATCACCAGATCCATGAGGATAATATCCGGCCTCAATTCAAGGGCAAGCTTCACAGCCTCCCTGCCGTTTTCCGCCTCCCCGGCGACTGTAATATCAGGCTGAGCCGACAGATAAGACCCCACGCCGAGCCGTACCATTTCATGATCATCCACCAGCAATACTCGTATCATACTCTCATCCTTCCTGGATTACCGGGACCTTGACTTCAAGGCGCGACCCTTTATTTTTCACACTGACAAGCTTGAATGTGCCGCCAATCTCAAGAGCTCTTTCCTGCATATTCTGCATGCCGTAAGAACCTGTTTTGGCTTCATCCACATCAAATCCTACACCGTCATCCGAAATCCGCATGATGATGAAGCCATCCCTCTTGATGAGGAGAACCTCAAGAGAAGATGCCTTGGAATGCCTCAGGGTATTAGAGACCGACTCCTGCAGGATCCGGAACAGGTGATCCTCGATTCCCTTGTCAGCTCCCACAGGTTCCAGCTTCCACGAAAGCTCCAGAGGCACTTTATGTTCAAGCTCGGCCAGCAGCTCCTGTATTCCTTCATGCAGCGTCTTTCCCTTCAGCGGCGCCGGCCGCAGGTGAAGAAGCAGGGCGCGCATCTCAAGCTGGGACTGGTGGATCATGCCCTCTACCAGCTTCAGCTGTGAGTCCCTGAGCGAATCGGGTCCATCCGCTGATTCGTTAATCGCAGACATCAGCATGGAAGCGGCAAAGAGCTGCTGGCTGACAGAGTCGTGAAGCTCGCGGGCGAGCCGGTTTCGTTCCCGGGAGACAATCTCCTGGATTCTTTTCTCCTGGACTTCTGCCTTTTCGTTTGCAAACTTTTGGGACTGCTTGATCTGCTCCTTCATATGAATGCGGATACTGTCCATCTTCCTCCGGATGCCGGCAATTTCTGAGAGTGCATCCTTTGCCTCGGCAATATCACGGCCGGCTTCCAGGTCATACAGGCCGTCGCTGATCGTCTTGACCTGCCTCTTCCAGTAAAGCCCTGATCCGGTGCCGAATATAAGGCCGGCAGTGAGGCTGATCCCGGCGAGAAACAGAATCGCCGGAAAATCATAGATCTCCTTTTCCCATAGCAGCTTCCATGACTGGAGCGGAAAAATGATGAAGTAGAGGGGAGAAAGGAGAGCAAACAGCACGAAGGAAAAGAGAATGCCGGCCGCCGTCTGGCGGAGAACGATATTCATATTCTCTTCACCTCTAAATCTCCAGAGAAAAAGGAAGTCATGATTTTCACCTTCTGCCCGGCCTCATCATATCCCGCTGTCTGGCAGGAAAGATTTTTGCTGAATATCCTCGGCTCCCATTCATCAAGGATCCGGGCCGAGCCAATAACGGCCGAATGGTTGACGCTGATCTCCATATCATATGGCACGTGAATCCGTACATTTCCAATAATGTGGCGGATAAAAATGACAGACTGCCCCTTTGGGAGGACGGTGTTGGATAAGTCGATTTCTGTATCGCCAAATGCTCCCTGAATGTTGATGTCATTCCATTCATACACATGCTCGCCCACGGATTTGGACCCATAAAAGCGGTTCTGCAGGAGCGATTCCTTTTTTATCAGTGACTCTTTCTCCACCTCTGTTTTTTCTAAAACAATCGGGCGGATTTTACGCGGCTCTTTCTTTGATTGTTGATAAAGAATAAAAAAATAAGCAATCAATGCAAGTATGAAAAACTTGGCAGCAAACATCCTGAGCACTGCCGCGGCCAGGGAGAATACACCGAGCCAGAATAATATCTTTCCATATGTTTTCGTATATCTCTTCTTCCCTATATAGATAAACAGGATTGAAAGCAAGAGGGAGAAAACCAGGCCGCTGTGGAAAAATAATAGCTCTATGAAGATCAAGAATACAGACAGCCAGATCAAAAGATTAATATGGCCGGTGTTCAATTTATTCAGCACGGCGTTTCCCCCTTTCAAAGACATTTCTACGGTTTAAGAGGCGAAAGCAGTATCTTTCGCCTCTCTCCAATATATCATGAGTTTCTTATGAAATAGAATGGGTTTCTTTATCCTGCAAATCTTTTTCAAGCAACGCAATTCGGCTGTCGATCGTGCTCTCCATATAAGAAGAAGCGGTTTTCTGTTCCAGGCGGCCAATATAGCCCTCACATTCCCCGAAGCGGGATGATTTGCTGCCATATCCGCCCTGCATAACCTTATTGATCTTGTGGCTGGCTCTGGCTGCGTTTTCCTTGCCCATCAGTTCCATGCGTTTGATCTGCATGTCTTTTAATTTATGCTTCATTTCCTCGTATCTTCTCTCAAGATCCGCCAGCTGGCCTGCAGCCTCGGTATGAACGGTTTTAATATAGGCTGCTCTTTCCGTATACTGGCTGGCCTCTGCCTGAGCAAAATCGTGCAGTCCTTGTTCATTGGCCCTCTGTGCAATGTCTGCCTGGACTTTCCGCTTCTCGGCCATCTCAAGCGCACCTTGATATTCCCGGTTGAATTCTTCTGTGAGCAGCGACTGGCGCTCCACCAGCTTACTCACCCGCTCTGCTTCTTTTTCACATTCCCGCAGATACTGATTCAGCAGTGCCAGCGGATTTTTTTGTTCCTTTTGGTCCAGCAGCTCGTGGAAATCAGCTGCTACTGTGTTTTTCAATCTGGTGAATAAGTTATTCATCTCAAGTCTCTCCTTTGTTTTTCCTTATTTTAGACGTGCCCATTCTTTCTCGAAATTCACAAATGGATCATTTTCAACTCTGTCTTCCTTTTCTTTGTTCCAATTTTTCCAGATCAGGTATAAAACATAGGCTGCTGCCACTCCAATAAGTGCCGGCACATTGGAGATGGAGCCTGCGATGGCAACCAGGCCAAGCATGCCCCAGGCAGCTTTGCCCCAGGCGGATTCCGCCTTCATGAATTTTTTCGCTGCAAAGTATAGGACAGCAAGCCCTATCGCAAGGCCGATCATTGGTGCAAGGTTCGCAATCAATATGATTGCTGCAGCTGCCCCTCCTGCAATCAAACCAGCTTTTTTCATAAGTTTGTGCCTCCCTTCTTATAGTTCTATCTTAACGATCTGCTGTATTTTCCATAACGTACCACGGCTATATTTTCAATTAGGTCCTGAGGCGTAGTTAAAATGGGATAGCTTGCGTTTCCCCGGCCGGCATAAGGGTAAATTTTGTGAGAATGGGTATTCATAATCTAAAAATGGAAAAAATAAGGCGAAATGTGGATTTTCATTCCAGATCGATCCTATTAGGAGGTACGCTGATGTCAGAACACCCTTTTAAACCGATGCCCGAAAAGCCTGAGCCTTACTGGAGGACGAGTGCGGAGATCAAGTCCTTCCCAGCTCTTAATGAAAACAAGGAAACTGATGTATTAATCATTGGCGGCGGAATCACCGGCGTCACAGCCGCTTATCTTCTCGCGAAGGAAGGGCGAAAAGTGACCTTGATCGACGCAGGGCGTGTCCTGAATGGCATTACCGGTCATACCACCGCCAAGATCTCTTCCCAGCACAGCCTGATTTATGACAAGCTGATCAAGGAAAGCGGCGAAGAACATGCAAAGCTGTATTATGAAGCCAATCAAAATGCGCTTCAATTTATAAAGAAAACAGTGGAGGAGAATGGAATTTCCTGCGATTTTTCCACTCAGGATTCCTATGTATTCACGGAGGACAGCGCTTACCTGCCTAAGCTTGAGGATGAAGTGCGGGCCTATGAACAGCTCGGGATTGACGGGACATTCGTCCAGGAAACCCCGCTGTCCTTCCCTGTCAAAGGGGCCGTGCTCATGCGGAACCAGGCGCAATTCCATCCCCTGCAATATCTTTCATACCTGGTGGACCAGATTGTGTCGCTTGGCGGCGAGATTTATGAAAACACCGTGGCCGGCGATGTAGAAAACGGCCCGCCTGCCGTTCTCACCCTGAAAAACGATGCTAAAAACGAAATCACCTGCCAGTCCATGCTGATCTGCTCGCACTACCCTTTCTATGCTCAAGAAGGGAAATATTTTGCAAGGCTCCAGCAGGAACGCTCATATGTAATTGCCGTAAAGACGGAGAAGGAATTCCCGGGCGGAATGTATATCAACGCAGAGAAACCGACCCGCTCCCTCCGGTATACAATGTTCGACGGAGAGAAGGCGGTCCTCTTTGGCGGGGACGGCCACAAAACGGGGCAGGATCTCGATACACAGGATTATTATGAAGAACTGGTCCCCTATGCCGAAAAGACATATGGAGTGAAGGAAATCCCGTATAAATGGTCTGCCCAGGATATCCACACCCTTGACAGCATTCCCTATATCGGGAACCTGACAGAGGATTATGATCATGTGTATGTGGCAACCGGTTTTGCAAAATGGGGGATGACAAACGGGACAAACGCAGCCCTCATGCTCAGGGACTATGTGATGGGCCGCGAGAATCCCTATAACGAAGTCTTCACACCCCGCCGTGTGAATGCCGGCACAAGTGTGAAAAATTTTGTCAAAGAAAACCTCGATGTGGCGAAGCACTTCATTGAGGGCAAGCTGGACAAACCCAACCACACACTGGATGAAGTAGGCATAGACGAAGCAAAAGTGGTCGAGGTCAACGGACAGAGGGCCGGGGCTTACCGCGATAAAGGCGGGCAGCTTCATGTGATAGATACGACCTGTACCCACATGCTTTGTGAGCTGAACTGGAATAATGGGGACCGCTCCTGGGACTGTCCATGCCATGGATCAAGATTCTCGGTAACCGGGGATGTGCTAGAAGGACCGGCCAAGAAGCCGCTGAAGAAAATCGACTTTTAATTAATTCCAACTGGCCCGGGAGAATATCCCGGGCTTTGCTGCGCCGCTGAATTTCTGTCAGCAGTTCAAAATCGAAAGCGGCGAGTAAATCAGTCCTTTCGGATAGTAAAATCCCCTTTTCGGATAGTAAATGTTCATTTCGGATAGTAAAGTAGGCGGTTTGGATAGTAAGATCTGGAGTTCTGATAGTAAAGGTCTCAGTTCGGCGAGAAAAGGGCTGCTCAGCACCATAATGATGCTTCTCTGAGGTGAAAAACAGATAATTTTAATTAAAATTACAGGTAAGTGAACGAAAAACACCAGAAAATAAGAAATACGGTAAAACGTGCTATTTTATCACCTGATCAATTGTAGGTTATAAAACCTTGCTACCTAAAACAAGAGGATAAATTAAATAGAGACTGACCCAAAAGGCCAGCCTCCTGTTTTTATTTTTCTGTGCCAAACACGATGCCATTCTGCTTCCTGGCCTCTTCCGTGATAGACAGGACGAGGCGGCTTAATTCCTTAAGCTTCTCATATTGAACCTTGTCCCCTGTTTCTATGACAGATACCAGATTCTCAATTTCATACAACATGTCGTTTTCCACCTGCTGAGTTCCAAGGCTTTCTTTTTCACGGGTGCCGTTATCAACGAAGGAGATCCTCCCGATCGGCGATACCTTATCCAGGATGAACGATCCCTTTTCTCCATGGATTTCACTTTCAATATACGATTGCGAAATTTTCGAGAAAAGGACGGTACAGACGAAGGAGCCGTATTCCAGTACAAGTGTCCCGCTTCCGTCCGCGCCGTTTCTGAGAAGTACCGGATGGTAGCTGATCTTTTCCGGTTTCCCGAACAGACCCGCTGCCACATAAAGGGGATAAACCCCGAGATCGGTCATGGCTCCGCCTGAAAATTCAGGTGAGAAAACATTCGGATCCTGTCCATCAAGGAACGCATCATAGCGCGAGGAGTACTGAAGATAATGAAAGAGGGCGCTGCGGATTGTCCCGGCCTTTTCCAGTTTATCTTTTAAAATTTCAAAATTAGGTGAGTGGATGTTCCGAATCGCTTCAAGTACATACACGCCATGCTCTTCTGCAAGCTGATAAATCTCATCCCATTCCTTCAGATTGGAGAAAATAGGCTTTTCACAGATCACATGCTTTCCATGCTGAATCAGCACCTTTGCCTGTTCAAAATGGTGCGAATTGGGTGATGCTATGTATACTGCTTCGACCTGTTCGCTTGCTGCCATTTCCTCCAGGTCGTTAAATGCATATTCAGCCCCATGCTTTGCAGCGAACTTCTCTGCCTTTTCCACCGAGCGTGAATACACAGATGTCAGGGTTAAACGCCCCGAAGAAGCTGCTGCCTCAATAAATGATTCCGTTATCCAGCTTGTACCGATCGTTCCCAGCTTCAATAAAATCGCCTCTTTCTGTTACAGATGACTTTAGTATAAGCGATTCCAGCCCGCTCATAAACCAAAAGGGCCCGGGAGCATGTAAGCCCCTGCGCCCTTCTTTGCCTCAGCGTTCCTGCAGCTCTATATTCCTGGTTTCTTTTCCAAAGAACAGGACAGCTGCAGCCCCAATGAGGACAGCGATGCAGAATATCGTGAAAATAGTTGTAATGGACGTCTTCTGGGCCACAAGGTAGCCGACCAGCAAGGGTCCCAGGACACCGCCGACACGGCCGAATGAAGCAGCCATCCCTGCACCCGTCCCGCGTATTATAGTCGGGTACTGCTCTGGCGTATAGGCATACAGCGCTCCCCAGGCTCCAAGATTGAAGAACGAAAGGAAAATTCCCGATCCAATCAGCATGGCAAGAGACTCAGCCTGCCCAAAGAAGTAGGCACTTACAGCGGTCCCGGCGAGATAGGTGACCAGGACAAATTTCCTTCCCATTCTTTCAATAAACCAGGCAGCCGTAAAATAGCCGGGCAGCTGGGCCAGAGTCATGATCAATACATATTGAAAGCTCTTGATCAGGGTAAAGCCCTTCAGAACCATCACACTAGGCAGCCAGAGGAACATTCCGTAGTAAGAGAAAACCACACAGAACCACAGCACCCACAGCGTGGCGGTCTGCTTGCGGTACTTTGGCGCCCATACACCTGCAAGATTCTGCCATACAGAAGGCTTGTCTTTGTCCTTGATGCGTTCATAACGCGGTGAATCCGGAAGATTCAGCCTTAAGTAAAGGGCATAGAACGCAGGGATGACACTGATCAGCAGCGCTGCCTTCCAGCCATACTCCGGAATCACAAAATAAGAGATCAAGGCAGCGATCAGCCAGCCGCCAGCCCAGAAGCTTTCAAGCAGGACAACCACCTGCCCGCGCTTCTCGGCAGGAACACTTTCAGATACCAGCGTGGAAGCCACCGGAAGTTCTCCCCCAAGCCCCATCCCTATAAAGAAACGAAGAATCAGGAAGGCGGCAAGAGATCCGGTGAAGGCAGACAGTCCGCTTCCGATCGAGAATAAAAGCAAGGTAATGATGAACACATTTTTACGGCCGATTCTGTCTGCCATAAGTCCGAACAGCAGGGCACCCACAGCCATGCCGATGGAGTTCACACTGCCGATCCAGCCCACCTGGCTCGAAGTAAGTCCCCAATCTGCGGCCAGTGCCACCATGATAAAGGAGAGCATGCCCACATCCATCGCATCGAACAGCCAGCCAAGACCGGCTACCCCTAACAGTTTTTTATTATTTTTGTCAAAAGCTGCAGCACTCTTTTCCATACGACCCTCCTGGTTACTTTTCATAAATAAGACACTTGAAACTATATCAAGTGTCATTACATCTGTAAATACCTTTTGCTAAAATAGGCTCTTATGAATCCAGATGGCTGCCTGGAGGCCGTCTCCCATGGCGATTGCCACCTGTTCGGAATGGACGGTAACATCCCCTGCAGCCCATACATTCTCTACGTTGGTCATCTTGGTTCTCGGATTAACCTTAATATGGTTATTATCCATCACTTCCACACCAAGTTCTCTGGCAAGCTTCGATTTCACCTCATTGCCGCCGAATGCCAGGAAGCACTTACCGGCATCAAGCTCCTCTCCGCTTTCAAGTACAAAGCCCTGGAAGCAATGCTCGTTCCTTTTTACCCCGGCTATTTTTTCTTCTCTGTATTCGATATTTTTATCCTTCAATTTCTGCAGCAGCTCAGGTTTGACAGGTTTTTGTTCATGATTGATATAAACGATGCTGTCTGACCAATAAGAGATGGTGAGCGCCATATTTGCCCCAGGATTGCCGGACCCTGCCACAAGCGTCCGCTTGCCGCGGATTTCAAAACCATCGCAGTCCGGGCAGATATAGGCACTGTTTCCGAGACAGTGGTAAATTTCCGGAATATCAGGAATCCTGTCGAGGATGCCAGTTGCGATCAGGAGTCTTCTGGCTTCATATTCTTTTCCGTTTTTAGTTTTTATGAGGAAGCCATCATCCTTTTTCTCTGCTGACTCCGCAACATCCTCCGTAAATTGGGTGCCTACTGCTTCTGCCTGTTTCCTGCCGTTCCTCCGCAGCTCCTCTCCGCTTATTCCGTCCGGCCAGCCTAGTATGTTGTGATATTCTTTGCAAAAAACTGATCTTCCATGCTTCGAATCTATAACAAGCGCCTTACGCTGAGCCCTTCCAAGCTGTATGGCTGCCTGAAGGCCCGCAATCCCGCCGCCAATAATCACCACATCGTAAAGCATATATAACTTCCTTTCATTAAAGGCTCGAGGACTGTATCCTTAAGTCCTAGTATTTAATATTCAAGCAGCTTTTATGTTAGGCTTTTATCCCTCGGGAACAAGGACTAAACGGAAAAAAGCCCCAATCTTTAAAAAAAGGGGCTAATTCGATGAGTTTAGGCGGCTTTTCTGTCAGGAGCTGCCTTGCCGGTCCGTTTCCTGAAGAATTGGAGGGAGAATTGGAAAACCGGGCTTTGTATTAACGTATAGATGAAGGACATGATGAACACCGGTCCTCCAAGAAGCAGGCCTAGGATCAGCACAGTGCTTTCCGTCAGGATCCTTGCCTTCGCTACCGATATTCCTGTTTTCTCCGATATGGAGAGCATAAAGCCGTCGCGCGGACCGGCGCCGATTCCTGCCGCTACATACATGCCCCCGCCTATCCCGGTTATGGTTATGCCGCACAGGATGATGAGGTAATCGACCCAGGTATGAGTTGCGTGCGGCAGTATATCCAGCCACAGAAAAAAGTCGATAATCGGCCCGATGGCCAGCGCATTTAAAAAGGTTCCGATGCTGATATAATTTCTGGCAGTCACAAGCAGCACGCCAATGAGGACCAGTCCGGCTGCAACACCCCAGAAGCCGATGGTCATGCCAAAGCGGTCATACAGGGCCACGCTCAGCACATCCCACGGATGCAGCCCGAGATGCTGGACTTCTATTGCTATGGATATGCCCAGGCCGAAAAGCACTAGGCCAGAGAAAAACATGGAATATCGAATAGATAATGGCATGTATAACCGTCCCTTCAGATGTGAATTATGTTAATTATTGTATAACGTTTCCCTGAGACTGTATATCAGGTCTTTCATATTGCGGCAAAACTGAGGCTGCCATATTGGATATTCAGTAAAAATCCTGTATTTATCAGCCATGTTCAAGTAAAATTATGAGTACCATTTTAAAAGAAAGAGGGCAGTGATTTGGAACCTACTAATTCTAATTTTATTAGAGATATCATAAAAGATGACCTTGAGACAGGCAGACGCGACCATGTGGTCACCCGTTTCCCTCCAGAACCGAATGGATACCTCCATATCGGACACGCAAAATCTATCATCCTGAATTTCGGAGTGGCTGATGAATTCAATGGCAGGACCAACCTGCGATTCGATGATACAAACCCTCTAAAAGAAGATATAGAATATGTGAATGCCATCAAGGAAGATGTAAAATGGCTCGGATATGATTGGGACGGCTTGTTCTTTGCTTCAGATTACTTTGATGAGATGTACGAAAGAGCTGTTCTGCTCATCAAAAAGGGACTGGCATATGTGGACGACCTGTCTGCAGTTGAAATCCGCGAGTACCGCGGTACATTGACAGAGCCAGGCAAGGACAGCCCTTTCCGGAACCGCAGCGTGGAAGAAAACCTGGATTTATTCGAGCGCATGAAAAAGGGCGAATTCGGTAATGGCGAAAAAGTGCTGCGTGCGAAAATTGACATGTCCTCGCCGAACATCAATCTCCGTGACCCGGTCATTTACCGGATTGCCCATGCTATACACCATAATACCGGCGATAAATGGTGCATCTATCCGATGTATGCCTTTGCTCATCCGCTGGAGGATGCCATTGAGGGCGTCACCCATTCAATCTGCACAGTCGAGTTTGAGGATCAGCGCCCGCTCTATGACTGGGTTGTGGAAAAATGCGAGATGGAAAGCACTCCCCGCCAGTACGAATTCGGCCGCCTGAACCTGACAAATACCGTCATGAGCAAGCGCAAGCTGAAGCAGCTTGTTGAAGAAGGCTATGTAGACGGCTGGGACGACCCGCGGATGCCGACCATCTCTGGGCTTCGCAGAAGGGGATATACACCGGAAGCCATCCGGGCCTTCTGCCATGAAATCGGAGTCTCCAAAAGCGCAGGGACAGTGGATACCGGGATGCTTGAACATTTCGTCCGGGAAGACCTGAAGCTTACCACACCGAGGACGATGGGCATCGTCAAGCCGCTGAAGGTCGTGATCACGAACTATCCGGAGGGGCAGTCAGAAATGCTGGAAGCTGAAATCAATCCGGAAAACCCTGACATGGGAACGAGGCAGATTCCATTTTCCCGCGAAATTTATATTGAACAGGACGACTTTATGGAGGATCCTCCTAAAAAATATTTCCGCCTTTTCCCAGGAAACGAAGTCAGGCTGAAGCATGCTTATTTCATCAAATGCGAGGAAGTCATCAAGGATGAAGAAGGCAATGTGATCGAAATTCGGGCCACCTATGATCCGGAAACAAAGAGCGGTACAGGCTTCACGGGCAGAAAAGTAAAAGGCACCATCCACTGGGTGGAGGCTTCCCAGGCTGTTCCAGCCGAATTCAGGCTCTATCAGCCGCTGATCCTCGATGAAGACAGCGAAGAGGCGAATGAGGACGAAGCGTCAACCTTCCTGGACCATGTCAATCCAGATTCCCTCGAGATCCTGCAGGGATTCGTCGAGCCGAACATGAAGGATGTAAAGCCTCAGGACAAATTCCAGTTCTTCCGCCACGGCTACTTCAATGTAGACCCGAAGGACACCGCTGAAGGGCGCCTGGTATTCAACCTGATTGTTTCGCTAAAAAGTTCGTTTAAACTGTAAGAATAGAAGCCGGCATCTGCCGGCTTTTTTTGTTTCTAGTTGTCAACCTTCTGATAAAATTCAAAAAAGCCTGCTGGCGGGAATGCACCGGCAGCAGGCTCCATGAACTTTTCATTTCTTTTTATTCTTATTTTTCTTCTTTTTGAATTCAAATTCATAGGTGAACTCTACCGGATTCCTGTCGCCAGGAGGTGCCGCATAGGTGGTGATCATCGAGTTCGTCCCGTCCTGGAAGAGACGGTGAATTTCATTGAACTTTTCTTTATTAATGTTAAATGGATCAAGAGTTACCACCTTATAATCTGTTTTGTTCCCTTTCACCTTTTCATTGATGAAGGTAATTGTATACTCCACATACTGCTTATTGATTTCATTCATTGATTTAAAGGCAGGCGTCAGGGTCCCATCCGAAGTGAAGTTGATCTGCGGAATCTTGATATTATCAATAAACCACCCTTCTTCGTTGGAGCCCCAGTCAGTCAAATAGCGGAACGAAATCAGGATTTTTTTGCCGTCATAGGCTGCCAGACTGAATTTTTCATTCGTCCAGCCGCCATTTGTTCCTGTGAAGCCCGGCACATTTTCCTTAATTTTCGGATAGCCTTCGTCCACTACATCTGTTCGGGTATTCTCATTCGAAAGGCTCTTCCACGTCTTCCCGCCATCTTCCGATACTTGAACTACGCCAAAATCCCACTGCTCTTCAATCTTATAATAGGTGTCAAAGGTTAGGGCAGAGCCCTTGGCGTTCGTAAGGTCTGCTTCGAGAACGATGGCATTGTCCGACTCATCGCCATTGTTCCCCCACAGAACCTGGCTATTTGGATTTTTTGGGTCGGCGGTCTGCATCCACGGAATCGGCAGGAATTCAATGCCATTGAACTTCACACTGCGCACCTTTTCTTCAAAGTCCAGCTTCTTGAAATCACCGCCCCAGGCCGGGACCCCTTCTTTCTCATATTGAACAGCTTTTTCATAATTGACCGTCATTCCGCGCTTTGTTCCATTATTATCAACAGGTAGATCACGCAGATCAATGCTTTCGAAATTATAAGGATCCTTCTTTTTGCCGCTGTCTATGGCAAGGGCTGTAATAAAGTCCTGATACAGCTTTGTGAAATCCATCTTCTTGATTCCGTATTCCTTAAAGGTCGCATTGATGCTCTTGATCCCCTGCTCCTTGTTCAGGGCAAGGTCACGTATAAATTCGCGGCCGAATTTATCATACATATAAAGCGTGAACAGATACACCTGTCCATAATCCGCTATGGTCTCAGGGCCGGTCGGTGCTCCCTGATGCTCATCCCAATTCACAAGTGAATTCTCGGGATGGTCGAGGTAAAAATTGATGGAGCTGGCATCATGGCCGTATCCTCCCAGATACTCCGAGAATGTGGACATCCCCTCATTGATCCACGTTTCCTCCGCCCCATCATTGTCTGCATGGATCAAATGCTGCAGTTCATGAATCGTGGTTCCAAAGAAGGTGGACTCCAGCCTGGTTTCCCAGCTGTTCGTATCAATCGTAATAATATTCCGGTCGATATAGTTTTCGAGTGTCTGCCAGTAAAAGCCGGCAACGAAAAATGGATAAGCCGGATTGGTGTAATTTTCATCCTGGATATTATCTACAAGCATGATAACCTTATCACTGCCTTCATAGTAGCCGGCTGGTACGTTTTTACCTGCAAGCGGTGATTGGGATCCGTCATGCTTGTCCGGTGTTCCGAAGAATTCTGTAGCCTTGGGATAGATATTGGAATCAAACTCGTTTTTGAGCTTGTCCACCTGCTCCTGTGTGACTACATGGGCAGGGCGGGAATCACCGGCTGGGAATGACAGGTCATTTGCCACCCAGATCTCTACATTATTGCCGACACTTCTAAGTGTAAAAGGCTTGAATTTTAAGTTGCGGTTCAGGAATTGCTTGGTTCCGCCGTCATAGGTGAAGGAGCTGCTGGAGCTTTTAGTTTCAGTGGAGGAGGTTTCATTGAAATTGATCTTCTTGGCCTGTTCTTTTATATTTTCAAGCGCCTTCCTATTGAACGCATCATCCTTGGAAAGCTCATTCAGATATCCATCCACATCCATCCTGTCCCCATAGCGCTCAACGTCCCATTTCTCTGCAGCCGGCGCTTTATTCCCTGCGGCCTTGGCAGTTATCGCAGCCGGAGAGAATAGAGATAGTGTCAATGCCCCTGCTGCTAATACGGAAAATAGTTGTTTTTTCACTGGCAATTCTCCTTTTAAATTATAATTATTTATACGACTCATTTATCTTAACATATTGAATATTCAGATTAAAATTGTTGAACAGTACACCATGCCTTTCATTCTCTCGTTTTATGTCAGCAATCTACACATTTTTCAATCAGGTGCAGAGTCTATTGTCCTATGAATTCCACTATAGGTTTACACTACTCACATGAACCGCTTACAGAATAGTTCTATAAGACTATTCTTTCTACATTTTTTTAGCAATGTTCAAAACATCATAGAATGGCGCCTCTGGAGACTTTACTAGTTTTACATTAAAATGTGCTTTCAGACTACGATATTTAACCACTCAATTGAATGGTTACTTTCATATGTTATCTATGTAAGTAATTAATTAACTGGGGGTTTTACAATGGGTGAAGTTATTTTCCGCCGTCATTCTAGACGAAAGAACAGATGTAATAAATGCGTATGCGATCAGCTGAGAGGGCTGGATCGGGGTACTGAAGTAGATGTATTTTTAGCTGGGGGCCAGGTTTTAGAAGATGTTATCTTTGAAGATTTTGACAATAGAAACTGTTGTGCTGAATTCAGGGATGAAGAGACTGAACCAGGAACAACCATTTTTGTAGACTGCAGAGATATTGTGGCTCTTCGAATCGAATAGAAAATAAAGGGACTTCGGTGTTTTTTGGACGAAGTCCCTTTTTACCTTTATGACTGCTGGTTTCTCCTTTCAAGAATAACGATCATCCCTTTACATAGCGCTGCTGGTCTATCTTTTTAATAATTTGATTCAGCACTTCTGAGAGAATGATCCCTACTGCAATGGCCCCAGACAGCATGAACGCTTTCGCCGCGCTATTGAGGGCAGCATTATAATCATTTTCCACAAACTTTCTCATCGCATAATATGCCATTCCGCCGGGCACAAGCGGAATCATGCCGGCTACACTGAAAATGATGACTGGCATCTTATACTTTCTTGCAAAAAACTGGCTTAAGATGGCTATGAAAAAGGCAGAAATTAAAGTCGCCAGCACTGTGTCAAAGTGATTTTCATAGAGTACCACATAAATCAGCCAGCCGGCCATTCCAACAATTCCACAGTTAATCAGCGCCTGCCTTGGAATATTAAAAATAATGCCGATTCCGGCTGTCGCAAAAAAACTAGTCACCAATTGTCCCAGCATCGCTTCTCCACTCCTTAAAATATTGAAAACACTACGGCTATGCCTGTACCGATAGCTGAGGCGGTCAGGAAGGCTTCCGCCCCTTTGGACAGCCCCGAAACCAGATGGCCGGACATTAAGTCCCTGACGGCGTTCGTAATCAGAAGTCCAGGAACCAGAGGCATAACGGAGCCGATGATAATCTTGTCCGCTTCATGGCCCGCTCCAGCCGCTTTTAAGGAGAAAGCAGCCAGACCGATTACAAAAGCGGCCAGGAACTCGGCAAAAAATTTAACTTCCACAAGTTTGTGTATATAGAGAAAGCAGATATATCCCAGGGCACCGCACAATACAGCGGGCAGGAAGTCGATCCAGCCGCCCATGAACATGATGACAAAGCAGCCGCTCGAAATGGCGGCCGCGAGGATTTGAATGGCCAATGGATACGTCAGATTACTCTTTTCCAATTCCCTAAGCTCTCTTGCCGCCCCTTCAATGGAAAGTTCACCATTGGTTATTTTTCGGGAAATACTATTTGCAGCCGTCACCTTGGCAAGATCTGTTTCACGCTTTGCAATCCTGATCAGCTTTGCAGGTATCACACCATCCAGCGAAAAGATGATTCCGGTGGGCGTCACATAACTGTGTGCCCCTGAGAGCCCATAATGGCCGGCGATTCTTTCCATCGTATCTTCCACTCTATATGTTTCCGCACCGTTTTGCAGCATGAGCTTTCCTGCCTGCAGGCAGAGCTCCATAACATCAAATGCTTCTATTTTCATCATTTCCATTTATCTGTCCTCCTGCCGCCCGCCGGGAAAGAGGATCAAAAAGTCCTCATAGCCCTCTTCCTTCAGTTTTTCTTTTGGAATGAACCTCAGGGCTGCCGAATTTATACAATACCTCAGCCCTCCTGGACCGGGTCCATCCTCGAATACATGCCCCAAATGAGAGTCGCTTTCTCTGCTTCTGACCTCGGTCCGCGTCATCCGGTGGCTTAAATCAAAGCTTTCCCTGACACTTGCTGACATCACCGGCTTTTTAAAGCTTGGCCAGCCGCAGCCGCTGTCATATTGATCTTTCGATGTGAACAGCGGTTCTCCGGAAACAATATCCACATAGATGCCTTCCCTGTCATTGTCCCAGTACTCATTGTCAAAGGGCGGCTCTGTCCCATTTTCCTGAGTGACATGATACTGGATAGCACTGAGCCTTTCTTTGAGCACCGAACGGTCTTTGGGCCAATACCGCCTCTGGAATTCTTCCCGCTTTGAGCCCTTATGGTAGAGAGCATAGCGGAAAGGGTTTTTCTTATGAAATCCCTGGTGATACTCTTCTGCAGGATAAAAGGGGGAAGCAGGCAGAATTTCTGTCACGGCCGGCCTCTCAAAGCGTCCGCTTGCATCTAATTCCGCGCGGGATTTTTCAGCGGCCCCCCTCTGTTCCTCACTTGTATAAAAAATGGCCGTTTTATAAGAATGGCCCCGGTCCGTAAACTGTCCGCCAGCATCTGTCGGATCAATTTGCTGCCAGTATATGTCCAAGAGGTCTGTATAAGGAAAAACGTTTGGATCATATTCAATCAAAACGGCCTCATAATGGCCGGAGTTTCCACGTGTTACTTCCAGGTACGATGGGTTCTTAGTAACCCCTCCCGTGTATCCGGAGGTAATACTGTAAATTCCCTCTTGTTCCTCAAAAGGGGCAGCCATGCACCAAAAACAGCCCCCCGCAAAAATCGCCCGCTCTAAATGAAGGCGGTTTTCCATAAAAAATCGGCCTCCCTGATAAACTTCTAGTTCTAGGTTCTATGTTAAATGCTTGCAAGCTGCAGCCGAAAGGAAATTTAAATAAAATAATATCCTATTCATACTTATCATTTAGTTCATTCTAGCGTATATCCTGCTGAATACAAAATTTGGGCTGGTGATCATAAGAGGCATAGCCGGATTGTTTGAGAGGCTGTTATCTTATGCAGCAGAAGGGATCATTTTTGTGTTCGGAGGCCTAATGCCTAATGAATGAAGGGGCTGGTTCCTTTTTTATAAATGTCCTGCTGCCCATCGTCTTCATATCGGTGTTAAATCGGCATATTGCAATACTTTAAAATCCTGCCTTTCGTTATGCAGGGCATAGGTCTTGTTCTTAGCAAGATCAACGGAATGGGCCGATTTGAATCCTAAAATGGCATGGCTTCGGCCATCGTCGGCCAGTCCGAAGCCTTTATCACCGTCAAAAAACAGCTGGGCAGGTTTTCCTCACTGCGTCTCTATACTCTATGTGCTTCTGCTATGTCCACTGTATCCATGTCGATTGCCGGGGCATATATGACCATGATTCGCCCAGATATGTGGTGACAGCCATCGTCCTTGGATTTATTTGGCGGTTTTATCATTGCCACCATCATAAATCCCTATAAACTTGCTGACAATGAGGATATTCCCTGGAAATCGTAGAGTCTGAGCAACAGATTTTTTTTGAGATGATTGGCGAGATATGATGGACGGTTTCAAGGGGGCGGTCGTGATCGCTGCTATGCTCCTCGGCTTCCTTGCCCTGATTTCCATGGTCGACAATGTATTTGGTCTTATTTTTCACCTGACTTTCCATGAGCTTCTTGGCTGTGTTTTTTTACCAGCCGCCTTCTTGATCGGTATCCCTGCATCTGAAATCATTGATGCAGGCGGGATTATGGCTACAAAGCTTGTTACCAATGAGTTTGTCGCCATGGAACAGCTTGCTGAAGTATCTGAAAAATTCAGTCCGAGGACTCAGGGAATCATTTCTGTATTCTTTGTTTCTTTCGCCAACTTCTCATCTATCGGAATTATTGCCGGTGCTGTCAATGGCCTTGATTAAGAGCAGGGGAATACTGTTGCACGCTTCGGGTTGAAGCTTTTATACGGCGCAACGCTTGACAGTGTGTTATCAGCCATCATTGTAAGCTAGGCTTTATAACGAACTCCATTCTCAATCCCTCTGGATAAATATACAAAACCGTTTACCATGGAAACTCATTTGTTATTTCAGAATAATTTAGATCAGCTTCTCATAAACAAAGGCCGGCCCCTAAAAACTGGGGCCAGCCTTGTATTCACTTATTCATATGTGAGAGGAAATCTCCAAGGAGGTCTTGCAGATCCTCTTCTTCGTCCGCTTCCTGCTCCTGCGTCTGAGTTCCTTTCGCCGCTTCCCAGTTAAAATCGTCCAGATCGTCATCTGAAAAGCCAGTAACGGGAGCGGGGTCTTCTTCAGGCACCCCAGCCGGGGACGGCTCAGCTTCTGCCTTTCTCGACTCTTTTGGCAGCTCTTCCTGGAGATATAGAGCCTCATCAAGGTCACGGGCATTGCTGTTAAGCGCCGCCAGCAAAGATGCAGAGCGGACCGGATCTGAAATCAGCTGATAGAGGATGCTTCCAAGCAGCGCCTCTGAATGTTCATGCTTCAGCCAGTCCCTCTGCGCCTTGCTTAATTGCTTGGGAATGGGAATGCTGATGGTTTCACGGTCTCTGATCATCGTATTCATGACGCCATCCATCACATAATCCGCTATCCGGCTTGAGAAGTTCCGTTTTTCCAACTCTTTAAGCTTTTGCAGCTGTTTGATCACATGATCAGGAGCATCGGAAGGGATACGGAAAGAAAGTGCTTGTCCGCGTTTAATTCCGTTTGATGAACTTATACTCATAATTTCACCTTATCTTTAAGCTTTTACAGGCTTTTTATCCTCAGCTTTTTTAGCATCCTTCTGGGATTTGCGCAGATTATCCGAAATTAATTTGTAATAGGCGTTAGCCATCATCCAAATGCTTTCCTTTTCATCCTCGAAGAAGTCGATATTATAGCCATCCAGATTGTTGTTCAGCGTTTTAATATAATCCTTCAGGATATTCGATCCTCCACCGACAAAGTAGCAGATTTCTGTCTGCGAATTTTTTGACCACATATTACGAAGCAGTCTGTACTGTTTCTTGGCAAGCTCAACCAATACCCGATCGACAATATCATGTACGCTCGTACGGCTTCCGCGGACCATAATGTGATTCCGGTCATTTTTCTTCGTTATGATTTCCACAACATCACGGCGGCTGTCCAGTTCCACTCCATGCTTGGAGCGAATTTCTTCCCTAATCTGTTCCAATGCATCAGACACTCCAAGATTGAATCCCTGTGCCTTATCGTCATCTACATTACGGTTTTTGATCACGGCGATATCTGTTGATAATCCGCCAATGTCCTGAATCAATATACTTTTATTAATCAGGTCTTTATTGATGATATTCAAGTTATTATCCATAACCAGGTTAATGAATGCAGCAAACCCTTCAGGATAAACTTTCACATCATCAAACTTAATATTCACTTTGATGCCCTGATATTTAGGGGTCACTAAAAATTCCACCTGATGTACCGAACCGATCAATCTTGAGCGGTAGCCGGCGTCCTTACCTTCCTTCACTTCCCGGAGCGGCAGGCCGGTACCAAGTGTATAGCTTGCATCCACAACATTATTCGAGCGTTTGAATTCACCTGGGTTTTCATCCCTTACCGCATCAAGCGCAAGTGATGCAAAAAGCATAACAAGCGTCTGGTCTTCTTCAGACTTACTGCTGCCCGGATCCAGCTCTGAAGTATTGTCACTTTTAGTCGCAAGCGTTCCCACACGGTAGATTGCATTGTTTTCACTTAATGCAGGGGAGTGCACTCTTATATGTATCCCATCTAATGGGTCTTTGCTGTTCAATTCTTCAATTCCGATAATCGGACGATCTTCTATATCTCTCGCAATGGCGTTTGGAATATTAAGCTCATAATCTAAATCTCCGAAGATAGCTTTCAATGAATCATTTCCAACATCAACTGCAGCTACTCTGCTTTTACTCATTCCAACCTATCCTTCCATAGTAAAATAAAAATCTTAGTGCAGGAATTTACCAGCCCTATTGTTTCTATCCTATACGAATCGAGAGTTTTTTACAACGGACTTTCGATTCATCTCTTTTTGTTTACAAATCCGTATACTTGTAAACATTTTTTGTTTACTTGTCATACAATCATGTATACATCCCGTCATATCAACATGTATACATGATTGTATACATGTTTACATATTTCGTTTACATCGTATACATTTTTGTAAACATGTAAACGAAATATGTATACAATGAAAAAAGTTATATTTTCTACTGAATTCACAGTAAGAAAATTCATTTGTTGGCTAAAAAAAAGAATCCCCTGACAGGAGCACCCACCTGGTAAACTATGAAAAAGAAGCTCCCAATGGGGGAGCTTCAAGCTGAAGAGGTTAATTTTCCGAGAGTGATTGATAAATACGGGATACTAACTTTTCTTTGGTCTTATGAACGCCGGCACATTCTGGAGAACCTGATTCCAATCCAAGATTATAGATACCATACGCTTCTTTTAAGTGGGCAGTGGCTGCCTGAACTTGTTCTTTATACCTCGCAGAGACGTCCTTCAGTTCACTTTCGTACTTCTCATCTGTTCCTTCAGCAATCACAGTTCCATACATATCGATTACGGAGTCACCCTCCCGCTCAGGAAAATATTCATGCGGAGCGGTACTATCAAAGATGGCAAAGCCCAGTTCCCTGACAATCACCATATCAAGGCTCTCCGGGTCAAAGCCGCAGTGATAAATTTCCGTATCAAACCCTCTTGCTTCAGCCTGTTTAGCCAATTTTTTCAGGAGAGTGGACTTGCCAGATCCAGGACGTCCCTTGATGAAGAAGCGATGACGAAGCGATTCTGTTAAATTAGGTACGAAATCAACAGAACCACGGGGTGTTGCCGCACCTAAGTACCGGTGCCTGGCGACTGCCTTCTTGTTATTTCTGTTCTCCCCCAGCAGGTTTCCGATCAATTCATCCGTCAGCTCGTCGGCCTTCTTAAAGTCCATGCTGGAAATATAAAATTTTTCCCATTCATCATGAATGGAGAGAGCGTGGGAAAACTTTGAATAGGCATGCTTCAGCTGCTCATTAATCCTGCCTTCCAAAAGAGAGGAAAGAGCCGGACCCTCATCCACCTGAATAATTTCCCTTTCACATCCCGGCACTTCCTCACCAGCTATTAAATAGTTCACGATACCAATTCTCTGCCCAGGCAGCACGACACCGTCAACCGCATCTCCATTGAACGGGCTGTGAATGAATTCTATATCCCAACCCTTCCCTGCCATCTCTTCCCCTATCTCCCTGATCAGCTCAGAACCAATGTTCAGAGATTCAGACTTCAGGACAAACAGCTTTTTGATTCCAGTGAAAGCGCCCTTTCCCAGATTGACAAACCCTCTTGCTGTATGACCGCACACAAAATAATGCAATATCCTGCCCGTCATGTATGCTCACGCCCTTTTCTATGCAATATTTGCACTGCTCGCTTTAGACTATGCAGCGGCCCATAACTGGGTGAATGCCTAAACGCGTTTAACCCACTCTGAACCGGTTAAATATCCCTAAGGGTTTATCCTTCTTTATTCCTGTTTTTGGTTTCCGAGCCCCTCTCCCCCTCATTTGAATACACAACAGCATAGAATTTTAATACAATTGAAGATGGATATAAGTGTAAATTTTCAACTATTTTTAGATCAATGGCGGCTGGGAGGAATTACTGGATGATCTCAAAAAAAATAATCATTCCACTACTTGTAGGAACTTCATTGATTGCGGGGGGCTGCTCGGATATGGATAAGCCGGATAAGAAAAAAGAAAGTGTCAATGCAGGGGAAAAAGCTCCAGATAAAAGCGCGGAGTACGTGAGCGTACAGGAATATAACGGGGATGGCTATATGCTGGAAGGCGGTCAGAAAAACGGAAAGATAGCGGAGGAAAATAAAGGCGAAATCGCTGAGCAAGTGGAATTCTTCTTTAAGGAAAAATACAAATCCGAAGTGACTGTCCGCAATATCGCAGGAAATAAAGACGGAGCCACTGTATTTGTGGAATCAAAGAACGTCCCTTCCTTCAACACCTATGCAGTCGTCCCGATCGATCAAGAAGGCAGCGTCAAATATGATAAGATTTACACCCAGGAAGGACAGGCAGAACAGGCCATTCAGACCGGCCTCTACCAAATGGCTGCCGAAAAGTCCTTTAACAGACTGGATTCGTATCTCAATGATTTCATCCGTAAAAATGGCCTGACAGGCAAAAACCCTGAAGCCGCATCCAAGCTCGGAAGCACCGGTTATACTACTCCATATTATTATGTAGACACAGCAGGAAGTTCGCTTCAGCCGCTCTATGACGCATATTTGAAGAATCCGTCCATCACCAGGGAAGAACTTCAGGCACTCTACGATTCCTCACCAATAGAACCGGAAAAGATCTTCATAACCATCCAATTATTCATGAAGGAAAAAGGCGCTTCGCCTGATAAGAATGCGTTCAATAAGCTGGTCGAAGATATAAAACAGCTTTCAGATATACCAAAAGGTTCCTATGGCATAGTCGTGAATGACAACCGAGTCGACAAAAAAACCGGCATGGGAATCAAGGATAATTCTTTGGAACACCTTCTGCCAAATCTGATCATTAAGGAATAGGAGGAACATCGTCCCATGAGTACTAAAATTCCTGTCAAAAGGTCAGCTGATACAGATCAGGATTTAGTGGAGCTTGCCGGTTACCAGGCCTATCTGCATAACGAAGTGAACAGCACATTCAAGGTAAATGGCAAGGATTATATAGTGGCCGACGTGAAATATAACCATCCATCCGGCCTTGACGCCCTTACTGTCATGAATATTGACACAAAGGAATATACCATTGTCTATGTAGGCACAGATGCCGGGGCAGAGAATGGAAGACAGGACATCATAACCGACATCCAGCTCATGAGCAAGATTACGCCGGCACAGGTCCAGGCGGCTGAGGATTATTATAACGAAATCAGCGCCAAGAGCATCAATGTGAACGCAGTCTGCGGCAATTCGCTGGGCGGCGGCCTGGCTGATGCTCTCGGCACCAGGCACCCTGATGTCAGAACCGTGACACTGAATCCCGCCCTCCTCCCAGACGGCCACGCAGATCTAAATAAGGATTATAAGAATATCACAAACTACTTCAGCCGCTATGATGTGCTGACAGGCGGACTGTCTGCCCTGCACCTTGATGGCAGGATTCCAGGAAGACAGTTTCATATCAATAATGGCATCCCGGGTTTCGAGTATTTAACGACCAACCATACCGGCTACTTAAAGAACGAGGATGGGACTCAATTCTATGAAATCGGTGTTGAAGGCCAGGCTGGGCATGGCAGGATTTATATCGATGCGGACGCCCACATCGTCACTTCTGTATGGACCGGGGAGCCGCTCTATGGAGGACGGACTAAAAGGATAGAAATCAATGCAGGTGAGCTTGATCAGCTGGCTGGCGCCTTAAAAAAGCAGGTAACCGGGCGCCTGGGCCTTGCGGCTGAATATCTCGGCCACTCCGCTGAAATCATTGTGGACGAAGAAACCAGGTTTGCAGAACGTGTAGCAAGACTGCAGGATACCTTTCAGGAGCTTTTCGAGAATGCGGTCACTGACCCGATCTTCCAGGGAATCACCACGACAGGCTATATGTTCAAAGCAGCCATAGACGCCTTGATTGCCCTGCTGAATACTGCGGAAGCCAGGTGCCGGTTCCTGAACAGCCTGCTCAATTCGCCGCCTGCCCAAATAATTGAATTTGTAACCTCCACAAGTATTGATGTCGAGGGATTCTTTGGGGCAGCACGCAGCTTTTTAGAAGACATGAAGGATAAAATTGATGAACTGACGGGAATAGCCGGCCGGATTATTACCGGGGATATTCCCAGACTGTTCAGAGGCGGGACAGACATGGCCGCAGACGCAGTGGTCGGGGAATTGAAGAGCCACTACGGAATTATCAGCCGCAACAAGGATAAAGTACAGTCCCATGTTTCCGAATTCGAGCATCAAGTCAGGGATACGGGCAATGCCTTCCATAACAGAGACTTAAGCCTTTCCGGCTCCATAAGGAATAAGAGCGGACTTTCTGCTGCGGATAAAGTACAGGGCACAAATGATTATGCCCTGGAGGATTCCCCTTATCTCAAGACAGGTATGGCATTCAAGGAGATTTTTCTTGAATCTGCCTATGCATCGCTGACAGGCTCCGTCCATGTCCTGGCTGTAATTCCTCTGTTTACCCGCATAAATCTATTAATACGGGCAGTCGAGGAAGTGCTTGAATCCATATCAGCGATGATCAAGGGCGCTGCCAAAATAGCGGTATACGGCACTCTCCCCGGCCTTTTCATGAGCCTCATTTCCGATTTTAACGAGAGAATCGAAAGGGCCATCCAGGAAGCGCTAAAGCCCCTGGATGAGCTTGCAGCCACCATTGAAGGGATCAGGAAGGGTGTCGATCAGTTCATCCTCCATTTCCCGGAAGTTATCAGGAATTTCAGGCCATATTTGGATTCAGCTCTGTTTGAGAATTCAAAATACTTCAATGTTCATCTCTATAACTCTGCCGCCCTCGCCATTTTGGAGGAAATGGAGCTCCTATTCGGCGATATCATCTTCCAGCTCCAGGGACAAAAAGCAAATGCAATCGATACATTAGCGGCCGTTTCAAAAAAGGTGCTCCATAACTTTAACGTCTTGGATGAACAAGTAGACAGGGGCACATTAAATTAGGGTTTCTGCACCCTTTTCCTGTAAAAAAGTTGAAAACTTGTTTAAAATTACAAAGAGGTTTCCCGCTTGCGGGAAACCTCTTTTCTTTTGTCAGCGTTTCTTTATAAATACTACCTTGAGGTAATCACCCTCAGGAAATTCTTTTATTGTCTTAAAATCAGCGGGCAGGGAATATTCCTCAAGGATTTCATAGCGATTTCCGGATTCTTTGAAAGCAGTATCTATGAACCCCCTGAACTTGTTCATGCCAAAGGTGGCTGCATTCGTGGAGGCTGCGATGATTCCATCTTTTTCCGTGATGGCGATGGCTTCCTTCAACAGGTTTTTATAATCCTTCTCAGCGCTGAACACATATTTCTTTGATCGGGCAAAGCTTGGAGGGTCAAGGATAACGAGGTCAAATTTTAAATTCTTGCGCACCGCATATTTAAAATAATTAAATACGTCCTCTACAATGATATCCTGAGCTTCATAATCAATATCATTGATGCTGAACTGCTCTATTGTCTTCGCGCGGCTCCTGTTCGCCAGGTCCACGCTCGTCGTCTTGACAGCCCCTCCAAGGGCTGCTGCCACCGAAAAAGCCCCTGTATAGGAAAAGGTATTTAAAACCGTCCTGCCGGCCGCATAGCGGTCTCTGACCGCCTTCCTGACCTCACGCTGATCAAGGAACACCCCTACCATCGCGCTTTCGTTCAGATAGACCGCAAAATTAATTCCGTTCTCCTTCACGATCAGCGGAAACTCGCCTCTCTCACCGGTTACGAAATCATCATCCTCTAAGTACATGCCCTGTGCATCAAATCTCTTCTTCTGATAAATTCCCTTAAAAGCTGCCACCGCCTGCAGGGCGTTCAAAATATCATCCCTGAACTGGTAAATGCCTGCGCTGTACCAATGGATTAAATAGTAGCCATCAAAATATTCAACCGTGAAGCCGCCTGCACCGTCCCCCTCCCCATTGAAGACACGAAAAGCATTCGTATCAGGGCTATCAAATAAATTTTTCCGCTTCTCTATTGCAGCCTTAAGCCTTTTCTCGAAGAAAGCCTGATCAATCTGTTCTTTTTCATCACGGGATAAAACCCAGCCATAGCCTTTATTCTGCCGTCCATAATACCCTTTTGCTATAAACCGGCTGCTCTCATCGACGAGATCCAGAATCTGGCCCTCTTCCTGCAAATCCCCGCTATTCACAAGAGCTTCCTTTACAATCAAAGGGTACCCGCCCTTGTACTTTGCTGCAAATCTCGATTTTATCTTTATCTTCAATTGATTTTTCATCGTGTCATCCTAACTTTGTTTACTTATACTCTCTATTTTACACAAGTTGAAGACCCGTGAACCGTAAAAGGTTTTTTCTTTCCTTCATTCAGGAAAAAACGTTCCATCACCATTGTTTAACATTGACTTCTTACAGAACTTATAAAAACAAACAACCTTATAAGCCTCTTTTCAAAAAGTTTGTTGTTTTTGTGTTTCGTAAGGAGAATTGCCAAGTAGACTGCCGCTTTAGGTGCGAGACTCCTGATTCTGCTCGCCTTTCGACCCTCCAGTCATAAGCCAGTCTGGCTATGGAGAGAAGTGGATTCCCCAAAGGTAAAGCCGCGGAGGCTCACCGCCCGCCCCGCGCAGGTGAGGTGCCTCTCGCTGCAATCCACTTTTTCATTCAACAGCCACAATGTCTGCGAAAACAACCTTTTATAAAAAGTTTTTCTGAAATTATATTTCCTGGGCAATGTTTTGTTAATGCTCTCCTAAAGTCTGTTAGAATACCTATAGATTTTATTTTCATATAAAAAGGAGCAAGAGGCTATGCTGCAATGCCGTGAGGAAGTATTGAACTTTACGAAACAGCTGGTAAGTATTGAAAGCATTGTAAATACCCCAGGGGAGAAGGTAATGGCCCATTCATTATATACGCTGCTTACCACCTTCCCTTATTTTAACGAAAATCCTTCACAGCTGATTCTTTCGCCGACAGTAGATGACTCAGAAGAACGGTATAATGTGCTCGCCTGCGTCAAGGGAACCAAGGGTAACAGCAATCGGACAATCATCCTGATGGGGCATATGGATACCGTGGGAATAGATGATTATAATCAATTGAAAGACCTTGCCTGTTCACCCGATGAGCTGATGGAGGCACTTCAGGATGGAGATTTGCCTGCCGCTGCCAGGGAGCATCTGGAGTCAGGGGAGTGGATGTTCGGCCGCGGTGTTCTGGATATGAAAAGCGGAGTGGCCAGCCATCTTTATCTGCTCAATTATTATTCTGAGCATCCGGAGGAGCTCGATGGCAATATTGTCTTCCTTTGTGAATGTGATGAGGAGGACGGCTCGCATGGAGTCCTGTCTGCCCTTCCTATCTTAAATGACTGGAAAGAGGAGCATAACTTTGATTATGCCGCAGCCATCAATGCGGATTTTGTTTCCCCGCGCTATGAAGGAGACGAGAACCGCTATATATATAAAGGGACGGTCGGCAAGCTGCTTCCTTCCTTCTTTATCACAGGTGCTGAAACCCATGTAGGCTCCTGCTTTGAGGGACTTGATCCTAATTTCATCGCAGCCGAGCTTACCAGGCAGATCAATTACAATCCAGAGCTCAGCAATGAAGCCTATGGTGAGACAACAGTCCCGCCTGTGTCACTGAAGCAGACGGACCTTAAGCCTTCCTATACCGTACAGACCGCATTGTCAGCTTATGTGTACTACAATTTCTTCATCCACTCATGGTCACCGAAGGATGTACTCATAATGCTGAAGGAACAGGCCCAACTAGCCTTTCAGAATGCCCTGGACCTGTATGACGAAAGGTACAGGCAGCATTGCAAGCTGACGCATGAGCCTTATTCAGCCCGTTCCTTTACGCCGTCCGTCATGACTTATGAGGAAATGGAAAAGCTTCTGATAAAAGAAAATGGTGAAGCATTCACTAAACATATGGATGGGTTCAAAGAGACTCTCATGCTTGATGAGAGCCTTGACACCCGCATGTTCGCAGCCCGGGTCGTCGAGGAAGCGTGGAAGTGGATGAAGGATAAGAGTCCGGCTGTCATTGTATTCTACTCATCCCTTTATTCGCCCCGGATAGAGCTTGCCGGCGGTTCTCCGGGAGAGCAGGCGCTCATACAGGCCCTGGACGATGCAGCCGCCAAAATCCAGCCAGCTTATCCGCACCCGATCGTCACAAGGAACTTCTTCCCGTACATTTCTGACATGAGCTTTGTCGCCCTGAGTGATGACGAGGAAGGAATCGGCGCTGTTAGTAAAAACAACCCGGGATGGGGAACAAAGCATTATGTGGATTATGCCAGCATAAAGAAGCTGAATGTTCCTGTGGTCAACATCGGACCCTACGGAGTGGATGCCCACAAGATGCTCGAGAGGATGGAACTGCATTATTCCCTTGAGATCGTACCCAATCTTACCCATCTCGTGATCCAGAACTTGTTGAATGGGTAAATTACAGGCCCTTTGCGGCCTGTATTTTTCTGTAGAAAAGGAGCGGAGCTGCATGTATGATAAGGCTTCCAGCAGCTAGGTACATTTATCTTGCTGGCATACTGCCTGTGCCTTACTCCGCTCCACCCTTTTTGTGTTTGTTCCTGATTTTGACTGGGTTCCTTTCCATGCATCGGTTGCGAGTAGGAAACTCATGTTTGTTTTCTTACCAATAATTCTATAAAAACAAAAAACACTGCAGCCCCGGAAGGTTTGCAGTGTCCTTTTAGTTATGCCGTTTTCTTATTCAGCTTTAGTGCCGGTTTGTTCCAGGTTTCCAGCCAATTCTTGACGGCTGTGATCATGATGACGACCCCTAGCACAAGCATGATGATGGACAATACAGCATTGAGGACGCTGTAGCCTGTCGCAGCGGAATTAAGATAAACATTCTTGACCATCCAATAGCCGGCATAATTGACGGTTACATATAGATAAGCCAGCGGAATAAGGCATGTCAGCATATATCGGCGCTTGTCCGCCACTTTCAGGATGATGGTAGCTCCGATGATCAGCCCGATGGAGGCCATCAGCTGGTTGGATACCCCGAATAGTGCCCAGACAGATCCAATATCGCCGGAAAACAGCAGATATCCCCACAGGAAGCAGGCCAGTGCGCTGGCAAAGATGTTTCCTGGAATCCAGTCCACCCTTTTAAGAGGCTTATAGAAAGCTCCTCCGAAGTCCTGAATCAGATAGCGGGCAACCCGGGTACCTGAGTCGATGGCTGTCAGGATGAACAGCGCCTCAAACATGATGACAAATTGGAAGAAGAAAGACGAAAGCTTGGAGAACCATGATATATCGGTAAAGATATAGGTCATGCCGACGGCAAGCGTAACAGCGCCCCCTGTCCGGCCTTCAAGATCAAGACCGATGTCCTTGCTGAGCTGGGCTAAATTCACCGTCTCCATTCCTAGTGTCTTGAACACTTCTGGCGTGGAGTTGATGGCGAAATAATCGCCGGGATGCAGAGCGGTCGCAGCCACAAGTGCCATAATGCCCACTACACATTCCACTAGCATCGCACCAAAACCAACAGACTTGATGTCACTCCAGCGGTCAAGCATCTTCGGTGTTGTCCCTGAACCGACAAAGGCATGGAAGCCAGAGATCGCTCCGCAGGCAATCGTGATGGAGATGAACGGCCAGACCGGGCCGCTGATCACAGGACCTCCGCCGCCAATGAATTCTGTGAGGGCAGGCATCTGCAATGTTGGATTGACTATAAAGACGCCGGCAATCAGGGCAACGAATACGCCTATTTTCATGAAGGAACTGAGATAATCGCGCGGTGCAAGCAGCAGCCATACAGGCAGTGCGGCCGCAAAGAATGCATAGATTGGCAGAATCAGTGACAAGGTCTTCACATCCAGAGTGAGCCAGTCACCAAGGACTGAATCCTGGATATATGGACCGAAGAATACAGCGGCCATGATCAGCAGGAAGCCTACTATGGAAGCTCCTTTCAGGTTTCCGGTCTTCCTGTGGTACAGCCCCACACCCATAGCAATCGGGATTGTGATGCCGACTGTGAATGTGCCCCATGGATTATGCTCCAATGCGTGAAGCACGACCATTGAGAGCCCTGCCATTGTAATTGTAATGATGAACAGCATAGCAAGTCCTGTGCAAAATCCGGCCACAGGGCCAAGCTCCTTCTTCGCCACTTCGGCAAGTGATTCGCCTCTTTGCCTCATGGAGGCGAAGAGAACCACTGCATCATGGACCGCACCGCCGATTACTGCCCCAATCAGCAGCCAAAGCAAGCCGGGAAGATATCCGAATTGCGCAGCCAGAATCGGGCCCACCAGCGGGCCAGCAGCGGCAATGGCGGCAAAGTGATGGCCGAATGTCACCCAGCGGTTAGTCGGCACATAGTCCTTGCCATCCTCCAATTCGTGCGCAGGGGTCTTTTTGGAATCATCTAATTTTAAAACCTTTACAGCCATAAAGGTTCCATATAAGCGATAAGCTATCATAAGTATACAAATAGAGCCAATTACCATTGAAATCGCATTCATTTTTCTGTCTGCCCCTCTCTGTTATCGTTCTATAGCTCTACTATACGCCATGAAAATGGAATGACAGCGTTTTCACAACAACTCGCAGAAAACCAGCCCTGACCTGCAGATTAAAGGGGATAAAATGCAAAAAAGGACCTTAAAAACCAAGCAGGTGTTTAAGATCCTTTACATATGTCCGGCTGACGGGGATGCTTGTCCCCTCTTTCATGATCAGATTATAGGTGGAATTGAACCAGGGCTGAATTTCGGCTATATAATCCACATTCACAAGATAGCTCCGGTGAACCCTGATCATATGAAGATTTGTGAGCTTCTTCTCCACCGCCGATAAGGCTTCGGGCATTTTATACTCGGCCTCCATGGTTTTAAGCACGGTTCTTCCCTCAGCGCTTGCCAGATAGACAATTGAACCGGTGTCAACCAGGATAATCCGCTCATCGGCATATACAGCGAGCTTTCCTGTCTGGAAGGCAGGCATCGGTCTTGATTCCGCTGATGCTTCTGCTTCGGGTCCCGCTGTTCCTCTCAGCGCTTTTATCTTATGGATCGTCTGTCTGATTCTGTCTTCATCAAAAGGCTTCAGCACATAATCGACCGCATCCAATTCAAAAGCTTTTAGCGCAAATTCATCATAGGCAGTGGCAAAAATGATGGCGGGAGAGAAGTCCAGCCGGCGGATTTGGCCAGCAAGCTCCAGGCCGCTGTCTTCGGATAGCTCGATATCCAGAAAGATCAAGTCGGGTTTCAATTGCTTGATCTGCTCCAGGGCATCAATCATGCTTCCCGCTTCACCGGCTGTTTCTACTTCCCTTGTCCTTGCCAGGAGATATTTCAGTTCATCCCTGGCAAGGGGCTCATCATCCACTATAAAGGCTTTCATCATGGCTGTTATAACCCCCCTTTCTGTCTGCAGGTAACTTGATGGAGATGGAGGTCCCTTTTCTGTCAGGACTCGCTATGTTAAACCCGGCTCTTTGGTTATACATCCGATCCAGGCGCTCCCTGATATTCACCAGTGCCGTCCCCGTCCCGTGACGGGATTCCATGGTTTCCTTACCCAGAACGGCAAGCTTCTCCGGCATAATTCCATTTCCATTGTCCTTTACACCAATATGCAGAAAATCATCATTAATACGTGCCGAAACCAGCACTTCTCCCTTCTCTTTTGAACGCGAAAAGGCATGCCTGATGCTGTTTTCCACAAGCGGCTGCAGGATGAAGGGAGGGAGCAGACTTTTTTCCGCTCCTTCCTCAATCTCAAACCTCACTTCATATTTATCGGGAAACCGTGCCTGCTCAAGGGAAAGATAGGCTTTTACATGCTCAATTTCCTTTTCCAGGGGGATAAGGATCTGGCGCGCCCCCTGCAGATTGCTGCGGAAGAAATGGCTTAGTTCAAGCAGCAGCTTCCTGGCCTTTTCAGGGTTTGTCCGGCATAGTACGGAAATGGTATTGATGGCGTTAAAAAAGAAATGCGGATGAACCTGGGCCTGCAGCGCCTTGATTTCAGCGTCCTTCAGGAGCTTTGTCTGCTCTTCGGCCTCAGCCAGCTCCAGCTGGGTAGAAAATAAGTTGGCCAGTCCCTCGGCCAGCTCCTTCTCCACTTCCGTCAAGGCTTCAGGACTTGTAAAATAGAGCTTTAGTGTACCCACCGTCTTGTCATGAACCTTAAGCGGCAGCACGACAGCCGCCCGGAGCGTGCAGGATTCCTGCATACAGAGGATTTCCTCACGGCTCTTTGCAGTCAGCACCTTCCCCTCCTTCAGCACTCTTTTTGTCAGTCCGGTGGAGAAGCCTGACATCGGCACATGATGATCGGAAGCTGCGCCGGCATGAGCCAGGACGCCTGTGGAATCTGTGATGGCAATCGCATCGGCATCCGTCAGCCCAAGCATGATCTCCGCCACCTGCCTGCATGAGTCACGGTTAAGGCCGCGCCGGAAATAGGGAAGCGTCTGGTCTGCAATATAAAAGGCCTTGCTTGTCTGCAGCGCCTTTGTCCGTTCCTGCTCGCGCAGGATATATTGAATGATCAGCATAAACAGCAGCATGCCGAGCGCATTGATAGCGACCATAGGGATGCCGATGATTTTCACCAATCCCCAGGCAAGCTCGAAAGGCCTTGTTACGGCAAGGATGATTCCCATCTGGATAATCTCCATGGACGCACCCACACCAACCGCAAAGGCTGGAGTAATGGCTTTTTTCTTCCTTCGCTGCATGCCAAGGTATCCTGCCGCCGCACCTGCCACGACGGCGGATATGGCGCATGCTTCCGCTGTAAACCCGCCGAGGAAATATCTATGAATTCCGGAGATAAGCCCGATCCCGATGCCGGCTGCAGGTCCGCCCAGCAGGGAACCGATTGCTATCCCCATGATCCGGGTATTGGCAATCGCACTGTCCGGCTCGACTCCGATCAGCCAGCTGTTCTCTGTGATGGTATTATGCTTGATTTCTATTCCTGTATAATTGCTGATGATGCCAAAGAGACCAAAAAAGGCAATCAGCACCAGCTTTTCTTTATAGCCCTGCTCATTGTGGATAATCCTGCGGAACGACTTGATCTGTGACAGAAGGAACACCGCCATCAGGATTACGCCCACACGCTCAATCATCAAGGGTATAAGATTGATCAAAAGCCTTCACCCCCCACCTAATAATTATTCCATATTACTATAGCGCTCCAGCCTCTGTCGAACAACTTACTTTTATTTACAATTATGATCCTGCTCCGGCAAGCATAAAAAAAGCCTCCTAAGGTGCTAGGAAGCTTTTTTTGAGTGTATACAATTATCATTTTTTGCTGCTAGCGGGCTCCCCTTCCTCTGCTTCTCTAAGGGATTGTTCAAGATCGTTCATATTCGCAAGTACAGCCTCTTTCAATTGATCATTCGCAAGAATCTTGTATTCTCCCTTTTTATCTTTTTTCAGGGTCAGGGTCACGCTTCGTGTATCGAAAGCAGCGTCTTCCGAGGTCAATTTTTTAATAATTGTCTTTTCCACCAGCTTATCAACGGCTTCTTCTGAGTCTCCTCCTTCAACAAAAGCAGCAGCAAGTGCAGATGGCATCAATTCGCTCATGGCGCTGCCGATTGCCTCCTTCACATCCACAGAGGTTACTTTGACTTTGACCTTGGCCGTATCTCCTTTGGAAGAAACCTCTTTTGGAGTCTCGAATTTGTATCCTTTAGTAAAGGCGGTCATTAATTTCTCACTTACTGGTCCATCCTCCTCTTCCCCGGTGCTGAGAGTGGACTTTAATTGGCCTTTAACAAACTTTCCAGCTTTTTCTACATCGCCTTTTTGAAAGGAAGTGAGAAAGCTTGTAACAGTATCGGCAGGCTTTGGGCCGCCGCATCCAGTAAGAATTAAAGATAGGACAGCAGCAGAGAGGACTGATAGTGTTTTTTTCATGATGTGATTCTCCAGTTTTTTCTTTCATTATACTAAATGTTCCAATGTAAATAGAAATGACTTTTATAAAAAGTGAGCGGTTTTAACAATATTTGTATAAACAATCTTGTGCTATGAAACTAACATTATAGCATGCCAAAACGTTTAACCTTCCTGAGCAGGAAGGAGTTATTAAGGACTGATTCACTATCGTCGAAGGCAAAAACCTCAAGATGCATTTTCTCGAAGATGGCTGCAAGCATCCCTGTATCAGCCTTCCACTATGTACACTCTCTCAGGCCGGCCCACTGTTCCATAAGCCAGGTCGGCCTTGACCTTTTCCTCTGAAATGAGATGTTCCAGGTATCTCCTTGCCGTGGTCCTGCTTACTCCGATTTCCTTTGCCACCACTTCTGCTGTGAGACCCATATGCGCCCTCGCCAATACCTCCAGTACTTTTTCAAGAGTCAGGGGATCGATCCCCTTTGGTAAATAGGCTTTTTCGCCGCTGCCTGCTTCCATTTCTTTTCGCAGCAGCTTATCCACCTGTTCCTGTGTAACCTGAAAACCGCGGCTTAAAGAGCGGAGATTGCAATGATATTCCTGAAACCGCAGAAGTGCCTGTTTGAATCTATCAAACACTACCGGTTTTATGATGTAATCGAATACACCGATGCTGATGGCCTCCTGGACTTTATTTATCTCTTTTGCAGCAGTGATCATGATCACTTCGATCTGCCTGCTTTGCATTTTTGTTTCTTTTAAAAGGTCAAGCCCGTTCATGTCAGGAAAATGAACATCCAGCAGCAGCAGATCCGGCTGCATGACTTCTATAAAACTTTTTGCCTCTGCATAGCCTGCCGCAATCCCCACTGTCTGAAATCCTTGTAACTGCTCGATGAACCGCTTTTGGATTTCTGCTATCCGCAAATCATCCTCCACGATCAACACCTCTATATCGCGACTTCTGTCCATGAAAACAACCCCTTATTTAGGTATCGCCACCGTAAATATTGTGCCCTCGCCCACTTCTGATGAAAAAGTAATGGCGCCGTCCAAACTCTTGACCGCTTCATTAACCAGGCTCAGCCCGATTCCCGCATTGCTGTTTTTACTCTTTGTAGAAAAACCCTCTTGAAAAATTCTATAATCATCGCCTTCTGCAATCCCTTTTCCGTTATCCTCCACTTCTATAATGAGTTCCCTGCCAAGGTCTGTTAAAAAGAGTGAGACCTGCTTTTCCCGCTTTTCATTTTCTCTTACTGCTTCAAAGGCATTGTTCACTAGATTGCCAATGATCGTGACCAGGCTTTTCCTGTCAATGGAAGCAGGGACGTCCTTGAAGCTGCTGCTGCGGTCCACGGTAAAATTGATTTTCAGTTCACTTGCCAGGCTGACTTTCCCTAAAACAAATCCTGCAATGATCGGATCCGGAATTTCAGATATCAAGAAATGAATGAAGCCTTGTGTAACGTCGACTTCCTTTGAAATAAATTCAACCGCTTCTTTATAGGATCCCAGCTGAATCAAGCCCAGCAGGGTATAGAGCCTGTTCGAATATTCATGGGTCTGTGCGCGCAGGCCCTCAGCGTATGCCTTTACATGAGATAATTCCTGCAGGAGGCTTGTCAGCTCTGATTTGCTGCGAAGGCTTGCTACAGCACCAATCACTACACCCTTTTTGTCTAAAATAGGTATCCGGTTTACAAGGAAAACTTCACCCTGTATCATGAGCTCCCGGTCATGCTCCGCCTGGCCCGAGCGGGCAACCTCCAGCAGATGCGTATTCTCAATGACATCCTCGATTTTTTTACCGCGCAGGAATATGTCATTTGGTATGCCGAGGATTTTATGGGCGGTTTCATTGACAACAGTCATTTTCCCAAGAGTATCGATGGCAATGATTCCTTCATGGATGGATTCCAGGATGGCATGCTTCTCCTGATACATCCAGGCTATTTCCCTCGGTTCGAGTCCGAAAATAGCCCGCTTGATGTTTAACGAGATTAATAGGGCGGCGAGTAATCCACCTGCTAAAATAATCAGGTTTACGATAAAAATCTTCCTGGTGATTTTGGAAAGCTCCTGTTTGATATCAGTCTGTAAATAGCCGACAGAAACAACCCCAATTACTTCTCCACCACTGAATACAGGTGCCTTTCCCCTCAGAGAAGGGCCGAGGGTGCCAGTCGATTCTGTGATTGAGGAGTGTCCATTAAAAACCTGGCCGTTATCGCCACCAACCATCTTTTGTCCTATCATTTTTGGATTTGGGTGGGAGTACCTGATTTCATTGCGATTCCCGATCACGATAAATTCTGCTCCCACTTCTTCCCGGACCTTTTCTGCAATAGGCTGAATGACAGCGGCAGGGTTTTTATCAAAAAAAGCCTCCTGGATGGATGGCATATTAGACAGTGTTTCAGCCACCGACAACGCTTTTGTGCCTTTTTCATGTTTCAGATTATCTTCCATTATCGTTATGAAGGTGTACTCGAAAAATCCTCCCATAAGGATGATTAGTACACATATCCCAAGCATTAATTTTGTATGTAACCGCAATGTTCACACCTCTATATCATCATACTAAAAAAACTCCTTAAAAAAAGGAGCTTTTCAAAATTATCTGATTATTACCAGTTATGCTGCTTCATTTATAATGACATTCTTTCCTTTCTTCTTCAAAACAACCGGAATGAGCAGCCATAGCACCGCCACAATCAGAAACACCGCTGAGATGGGACGTATCACAAAAATACTATAATCCCCATTTGATATGGTCAGGGCACGGCGGAAATTATTTTCTATCATCGGCCCGAGTACCAGGCCAAGCACGAGCGGTGCAATCGGATAATCATACTTGCTTAGGAAATATCCCAGCACGCCGCAGACCAAAAGGAGCAGGAGGTCGTTTGTAGAAACCTGGACTGCATACACGCCGAATATCGAGATGGCGATAATGATCGGAATCAAAAACTGCTTTGGCGTCTGGATAATTTTCGCAAATACCTTAACCAGAGGCAGATTCAGTATCAGCAGCATGACATTGCCGATGAACATACTGGCTATCAATCCCCAGGCCACCTGTGGATGATCTTCAAAAAGCAGCGGACCTGGCTGAACATTGTACATCATTAATGCACCCATCAAAATGGCAGTAGTCCCGGAGCCCGGTATCCCCAATGTCAATAAGGGTATCATGGCTCCTCCGGATGCAGCGTTATTGGCGGATTCTGGTGCAGCCACGCCGGCAATTGTCCCAGTGCCAAATTTTTCAGGTGTTTTTGAGATCTTTTTTTCAAAGATATAGGAAAAGAAGGAAGCAAGCGTTGCTCCAGCACCCGGAAGGATGCCGATAAAGAATCCCAGAATCGATCCCCTTGCTATGGGCCCAGCTGATTCCTTCATTTCTTCCCTTGTTGGCAGCATATTGTTGATCTTAGCGATATTGGTATCCTCTTCTTCATTTTCAAGGATTGTCTTAAAGACTTCTCCAAGGGCAAACAATCCTACAGCTATGGTAAGGAACTCTATCCCCTGATAGAGCCAGGGGATATCAAAGGTGAATCTTGCAATGCCAGAAACACTGTCAATTCCAATCGTACCAAGCAATAGTCCGCTGACGGTCATGATCAGCGCCTTGGTCACAGATTTTCCAGCCAATCCGCTGACGGCACCCAACCCAAGCAGCATTAGCGAAAAGTATTCAGCCGGGCCAAACTTCAGAGCAACGTTTGACAGCGGCTTAGCCAGTACAATAAGTGCAGCAAGGGTGAAAATGCCCGCAGCAAATGAGCCGATGGCGGCAATGGATAATGCGCTGCCGGCTCTCCCCTTTTTCGCCATCTGATAACCATCTAAAGTCGTCACCACCGAGGATGACTCACCAGGTGTATTTAATAAAATGGATGTAGTCGATCCGCCATACATGGCCCCATAATAGACCCCTGCCAGCAGGATGATCGCACTTGCCGCAGCCTGTTCAGGCGGGAGCCCTCCTGTAATAGAAGCAGTGACAGGAATAAGGAGCGCCACCCCGCTCATTGGGCCGATTCCGGGAAGCACACCGACAGCTGTCCCAATCAATACGCCCGCGAAGGCAAATATTAAGTTATACCAGATAAGGGCAGTTCCAAAACCGTGAATCAAAAAATCCAGCGTACTCATCATGCAGTCTCCTTTCTATTATGAAAACCAGATGGGCCATCCGGGCAGTGTCCCTTTCAATACATCGACAAATAAGAAATAAACAACCCCGGAAAAAACGGCGGAGATGATAAGCGATGTAATCCACTTGCTGCGCTCCATTGCTTGAAAACTGATGAACAAAAAAACGAAGGTGGTTATTACGTAGCCAATCGTTTCAAGTGTCAGAATATACAGAAGAGCAGCTGCCAGGATAATGAAAAAGGTCTTATATTCCAGCTTGTCTTTTTTTCCTCCCTCAACGTTCGTACACATTGTCTCGTAAAATAAGCGGATGCTTAACAAAACAAGGATTATGCCGAGGAATAAGGGGAAAATATCAGGGCCTACTACGCTTCCATATGCAGATTGGCCGATATTTCGGCTTCCCACAATAAAAAATACGCCGGCCGCAAGGAATAAGACAGCCGCAATATGATCAAATTTGAGGTCCATTTCATCACCCAATTTCTGAATAATTTAATGAGGCTGGCCCTTAAAACCAGGGACAGCCCCGTTTAGTTTTACTTCTGCATACCGAGCGATTCCAAAAGCTCCTGAACCTGGCTTTCCTGTTCACCCAGGAACTTTTTGAAATCAGAACCATTTCTGTACTCCATTTCCCAGCCCTGTGTCTCCACTTCCTTTTTCCACTCTGGCGATTTTACCAGCTTTGCGATCGTCTTTTCCCAGTATGATTTAGCCTCAGCACTCATTTTTTCAGGGCCGAATACACCTCTCCAGATGGTGAACTCTGCGTCAATTCCCTGTTCTTTTGCCGTAGGCACCTCTTTATAATCCCCGCTTAATCTTTCAGAAGCAGTGACAGCAAGCACTTTTACTTTCCCTGCCTTCAGGAACTCTTTTACACTTGAGGCATCGGTTCCGATAACATCGGCATTGCCGCCAAGAAGGGCAGTGATCGCTTCCCCTCCGCCATCATAGGAAACATATTTAAGCTTTGTCGGATCTAATCCGTACTTATAAGCCGGCAGGACTGAGATTAGATGATCCATTGAACCTGGGGCCGATCCGCCGGCAAAAGTAAGCTTCTTAGGATCCTTTTTGACTTCTTCAAGGACAGACTTTAAATCGGTGAACTTAGAATCCGCCTTAACCACGATCGCTCCAAAATCCTTTGTAAGCTGGGCAAGCGGTGTTGTGTTTTTATAGCCGTATGGGCTGTTGCCTTCCTTTTTAAGATTATTGATAATGATCGGCGGGGAGTTGACCAGGAGCATGTCCTCATTCTGTGCCTGCTGTGTTGCATATTCCGCCATGAAAACAGCTCCGCCTCCTCCCGGTTTATTCTCTACAGTCAAAGGCTGCTTCACGAGCTTCGTCTCACTGAGAACCTTCGTAAAAGACCGGGCAGTCAAGTCCCAGCCTCCACCGGCTCCAGATGGGGCAACAACGGTGATGGCTTTTTTCGGGTATCCAGTCTTGGAGCTTCCAGACACTGTATCATTGCCGCTGCTGCAGGCAGCCAGGCTTAACATTAAGGCCCCCGCACCTATAACTGCATAAATCTTCTTGATCGATAACATATGAATCCTCCTTGTAAGCGTTTTCTTGATTTTACAAAAATAAAAGAACTAATAAAGTTTATAAATTTAAAGAGCATAAAAAACATTAAGGACATTTTGTTCATTTTGTTCATGAAAAAATAAAGCCTCTAATGTCCGGCATTAGAGGTTGTATGTGCCTGATTCCGCAGACATACAAAAAGCCTGCCCCCTAAGGAAACAGGCTCCGGTTTTATAGATTTTTCGCCCTGAAGGTGTCTCCGCCTTCAATGGTCCCGTTTTCGAATCCTTTGTAGAACCAGCGCTTCCGCTGCTCTGATGTTCCGTGTGTGAAGCTTTCGGGTACTGCATACCCCTGAGCCTTTTTCTGGAGGGTATCATCTCCGACGGCGCTTGCTGCATTCATGGCTTCCTCCAGGTCGCCTTTCTCAAGCACGTCCATGCCCTGGGCATGATGAGCCCATACGCCTGCGAGGTAGTCAGCCTGAAGCTCAAGGCGGACCGATTGTTCATTGGACTTTCCGCCGCCCGCTGTCCTTCCCATGGACCCGAGCAGGTTCTGTACATGGTGGCCGACTTCATGCGCTATAACATAGGCCATGGCAAAATCGCCTGGTGCCTGGAATTTCTGCTGCAGTTCATCATAAAAACTTAGATCAATGTAAAGCTTCTGGTCGCCCGGACAATAGAATGGCCCTACCGATGAACCGGCTGTCCCGCATGCAGACTGCACGCTGTCTGTATATAATACCAGGGTCGGCTTCTCATAGACCCTGCCTTCTTCTTCAAAAACCTCCGTCCACACATCCTCTGTATCAGCAAGGACCACTGAGACGAACTGGGCCAGTTCTTTTTCCTCTGCTGACTCTTCATAGGGAGCATCCGAACGGGATCCCGGATCGGTCATGCCCATATTATTCAAGAGATCCCCAGGATTGCCGCCCATAAGGGTCACGATTAGCACAAGGATGATGCCGCCAATGCCGCCGCCAACCAGTTTGCCGCCGCCCATTCCCCTGCGGTCTTCTACATTCGAGCTTCCTCTTCTACCTTTCCATTCCATCGATTTTCCTCCTGATCTTAAGTATAAACAGAAATGGATTGCTTTCTTCTGTTATACCCATGATCAGGTTAATTAGTTATTTCTTTTCTAACTTTTTGATTTCAAAAATACAAAAAACCCACATGAGTCTTCTACTACTCACAACCATGTATGGAAAAGAACATACGGAAGAGCAGAAACAAACACAATAAGGCGGTGGAGCGGAACAAGACACACCAGGAATGCCAGGAAGATGCATGATGTTCGCACCCAGCTGCAGGAAGCCTTTTAATCCATGCAGCTCCGCCCCTTTTCCAAAGAAAAGGAGCATGGCTGGCCATGCTCCCTGGATATTATTCATTTTCAGACCATAATTTTGCAGATATCGTTCGTAAAATCAACCGGATCCTCGATTGGAAGACCTTCAATCAGGAGCGCCTGATTATAGAGCAGATTCGTATATAGGGAAAGCTTCTGCTTATCCTGTTCTAAGGCGGCTTTCAGGGCAGTGAATACTTCGTGGCCCGGATTGATTTCGAGCACCTTTTCTGCCTGGACATTCTGGCTGTCCGGCATTGCCTTCAGAATCTTTTCCATTTCGATGGAAACCTGGCCTTCAGCAGATAGACAGACCGGATGGCTCTTCAGGCGCTTAGAGATGCGTACATCCTTCACTTTGCCTGAGAGGGCCTCTTTCATGTATTGGAATAGCTCCTTATTTTCTTCTGAATCGGAAGCTTCCTTATCCCCTTCTTCTTCAAGGCCAAGATCGGCGCTTGATACGGAGCGGAATTCTTTATCCTGATAAGACATCAGCATTTTGATGGCAAACTCGTCGATTTCTTCTGTAAAGAAGAGGATCTCATATCCCTTGTCAGCAACCATTTCCGTCTGTGGCAGCCTTTCAATCCTTTCATTGGATTCCCCGGATGCATAGTAAATGTATTTTTGGTCTTCCGGCATTCTGGATACATATTCAGCAAGGGTGACAAGCCCTTTTTCCTTAGACGAATAGAACATCAAGAGATCCTGGAGTGTTTCTTTATGGGTGCCATAGTCGCTGTAAACCCCAAATTTAAGCTGGCGGCCGAACGACTTATAAAACGCTTCATATTTTTCCCGTTCGTTCTTGAGCAGACTTTGCAGCTCTGATTTGATCTTTTTGTTAATGTTCTTGGCAATCAGCTTAAGCTGGCGGTCATGCTGGAGGATTTCCCTTGATATATTCAGGGATAAATCATCGGATTCTACCATTCCCTTAACAAAGCTGAAATAATCCGGAAGCAGTTCCGCACTTTTATTCATGATCAGCACACCATTGGAATACAGCTCCAGCCCTTTCTCATATTCCGGTGAGTAAAAGTCAAATGGTGTTTTTTCAGGGATGAATAATACCGCATGATAGCGTACGGCTCCGTCCACGCTTATGTGAATGGATTTAAGCGGCTTATCAAAGCCATAGTGCTTTTCAGCATAAAAGTTTTCATAATCCTCCGGCGTAAGCTCGCTTTTGTTCTTTCTCCAAATAGGCACCATGCTGTTGATGGTCTGTTCTTCTTTTACTTCCTCCAGTTCATCCTCGCTGCCTTCCTTAGGCTTTTGAGCGCTCACTTCCATCTTGATTGGATAGCGGATGAAGTCTGAGTATTTCTTAATGATCGCCTTCAAGCGGTATTCTTCAAGAAATTCATCATAGCTTTCCTCATCGCTGTTTTCCTTGATGTACATCGTAATCTCTGTACCCACTGCCTCTTTTTCACAAGGCTCAAGCGTATAGCCGTCCGCACCCTCTGATTCCCATTTAAAGGCTTCAGTGCTTCCAAGTGCCCTGGAGACTACAGTCACCTTGTCAGCCACCATGAAGGCGGAGTAAAAGCCCACACCGAACTGTCCGATGATTCCGTGGTCTTCCTCCACTTCGTTTTCCTTCTTGAAAGCCAGAGAGCCGCTCTTTGCGATGGTACCGAGATTGTTTTCCAGCTCTTCAGCTGTCATCCCGATCCCGGTATCTGTGATGGTAAGAGTCCGGGAATCTTTATCTGCCGCCACTTTTATGTAATAGCTGTCTTTATCGAAATTCAATGTGTCATCGGTCAGTGCCTTGTAATAAATTTTGTCGATTGCATCGCTGGCGTTTGAAATCAACTCTCTCAAAAATATTTCCCGATGAGAATAAATGGAGTTGATCATCATTTCCATAAGCCTTTTTGATTCAGCTTTAAACTGTGTCTTGACCATTCGTTTTTCTCCTCCTGCGATTTTATCTTTTAGCACTCTTTACATCCGAGTGCTAACCCCCTTATTAAATATCATATCCTGCAATCGCGTGTCAACATGCATGGAACTGTTTTATGGCATAAGAAAAGCCGGCATCCAAGGCCGGCGGTTCATTGATTCTGTTTAGCCAGGACGGCTTCTTCATGGCGGAGCAGCCATTCCTTCCTCCATAGTCCGCCAGCATAGCCTGTCAAGGTCCCGTTTGTGCCGATGATGCGATGGCAGGGGATGACAATGCTGAGGCGGTTTCTTCCATTTGCTGTGCCTACCGCGCGGATTGCTTTCTCATTGCCGATGGCAGCTGCGATGTTTTTATAGGTACCGGTTTTTGCATAAGGAATGGCAGTCAGCGCCTTCCAGACATTCTGCTGAAAGGGAGTGCCATTCAGGAGATAGGGAAAAGTAAAATCCATCCTGTCTCCTGTAAAATACTCATGAAGCTGAACATAGCACTCCTTAACCGGTCCGGGCGCACGGGTTGAAAGTATCTCCTCTGCTTCTTTTTTATCCGTGAACAGGATGGAGAAGACCCCTTCATCTGTTCCTTTGATTTCAATCACCCCAACCGGTGATTCGTAATCTGCTGTATATAGCTCAATCATATAAAGACCTCCATAGATAGAACACTGCATATGCTTCCCACCCTCTCCACCGGGCTGCAGCGCTATTGATTTCATCTGGTGACGGCTTGCGCGCAAGGCCCAGCTGTTCTTTCAGGGCATTCTGAAAACCGGCATCGCCAGCGGGCAGGGCTGAAGGTTCACGAAGGCACTTCATCAGGACATATTCTGCCGTCCATGCACCCACTCCCCTTATGTTCATCAGCAGAACCTTCTTCTCTTTGAAGCCCCCTGCCTGCCGCAGGCTTTCTGTAGTGAGCTTCCCGCCTGCCATGAGGTTTGCTATCCCGATTATATATTCTGCTTTCCTTTTTGTGAATGACAGCTGTGTCAGATCCTCCGTCCCAAGGGCGGCTATCAGCCTGCAGTCCGGAAAAATCCAGTAAGTTTCCCCGCCATAATCCGCCTTTTCCCCGTACCTCTCTACAAAACGTTTTTTAATCTTATAGGCATACGAAAGATTGATCTGCTGCCCGATGACTGCCCAGGAAAGAGCTTCAAACAAGTCTGGTATGCCGACCAGCCTGAGGCCCTTGAACCTTCCCGCTAAATCCCCGATAACAGGATCCCCCGCCGCCATTTGATAAAAGCCAGTTAAATTGCGATCCAGGTCCAGCCATTCCCTGATATATCCGGCGGCGGCTATTTGGCCGTTCAGAGAAGCTCCTGCTGGAAATTCTAAAAGGATTCGGCCTTCCTCGCAGGTAACCTTGATCAGGATTCTTTCACCTTCCGCTTTTATCAGTTTAAACAGGGCGCTCCCTTCTATCCGGTGCAGCACTTCCTCACTCGACCGGTTTAGGAATGCCAGAACTTCCGGAAAATTGAAATGCGGCGGTCTCTTTATCTCCAAGAGGATCCTCTCCATTACATGTCCCCATCCTTCAGGGCGGAACGATATTCACCGGGAGAACAGTGCATTAAGCTGCGGAAGACTTTGTAAAAATTCGAGAGGCTGTGGAAGCCCGCTTCATAGCTGATTTCTGCGCCGCTCAAATCTGTCTGCCTAAGCATATGGGCTGCTTTATCGATCCGGACCTTATCCAGGTAAGAGCGGGGAGTCTCATTCGTCTCAGCCTTGAAAACCCGTTCCAAATAAGATGCGCTGACCCCAATCTGCCTGCTGATATCAGCGAGCGTCACACTCTCTTTATAATGGCCAGCTAGATAAGCGGCGATCTCCTGTACCAGGCTCTCATGCGGGGACCTCTCCACTTCCGGCTGGCATCGTTTGCAGGCGCGGTATCCGGCTGCCTCCGCTTCATGCTTCAGCCTGAAAAATTCAACATTCACTTTCTTGGGCTTCCGTGACCGGCAGGACGGCCTGCAGTAGATGCGTGTCGTTTTGACGGCTGTATAAAACAGCCCGTCATATGCCCGGTCGCACGCCATGATTTTATCCCACATCTCCTCAAAGGAAAAATTGAGTGAAGACACGCCTGTTCCTCCATTCTCGTAATGGCTCTTTTATATATTTATTTTAACCGGAAATGTATAGGATTTCGTCCTGATTCTTGCTCTTTGAGTCTATAAAAATGCCGGGCAAGACCGTTGTGAAGCAAAACGGTTCTAATTATCTCTTTACGACCAAAGTGAGCTCTCAGTGAAGGCAGATCGGTTCTAACTGAAGCTTTACAACCAAATTGAGCTCTCAGTTAAAGCAAAATGGTTCTAATTGTCTCTTTAAAACCAAATTGAGCTCCCAGTGAAGACAAAATGGTTCTAATTGACGCTTTACGAGCAAATTGAGCTCTCAGTGAAGACAAAATGGTTCTAATTGACGCTTTACGACCAAAATGGGCTCTCCGTTAAAGCAAATCGGTTCTAATTGACGCTTTAAAACCAAATTGGGCTCTCCGTTAAGACAAAATGGTTCTAATTCACGCTTTACAACCAAAACGAGCTCCCAGCTAAGACAAAATGGTTCTAATCGACTCTTTACGACCAAATGGAACTCCAAATTAAGGCAAAACGGTTCTAAACCGCCTTAAAAGCCAAAACCATTATAAAGTGAGCGCTGCTAAAGAGCAGCGCTCTAGTTATTTTCTCAGTACTCGCTGAATGCCTCCGGTACGGTGTATGTGATAAACTCAAAGGCAAAAGAAAGGCTCGGGGTGAAGAACATGAAAATTGGAATCATTGGAATTGGGGATATTGCGGCAAAGGCTTATTTGCCGGTGCTTAGTGAGCAGGAAGGAATTGAGCTGGTTCTTTGCACGAGGAATATCGACATACTGAATAAGTTTTCACGCAAATACCGGATCCCGGAAAAGGTTCAGACCGTCGATGAGCTGATTGCGAAAAACATTGATGCGGCCTTCATCAGCACCGCTACAGAGGCACACTTTGAAATGGCAGAGACACTGCTACTGGCCGGGATAGATGTATATATTGATAAACCAATATCTCTGCATTTAAACGAAACAAGAAGGATTGTGGAGCTGGCTGAGGAAAAGAACCGGATTGCGATGGTCGGGTTCAACCGGCGCTTTATTCCGCCTGTTAATAGCCTGAAGGACCATGGGAAGGCAAGCCTGATCCTTATGCAGAAGAACCGCTTTTCATCTCCGGATCACACGCGGAGATATGTGGTGGAGGACTTTATCCATGTAGTGGATACGCTGAGGTTTCTGATGGATACCGAGGTTTTGGAGGTAAAGACAGAATTCCTGAAAAAAGAGGGTCTGCTTCATCAGCTGGTGGTACAGCTTATCGGTGATGGATGCATTGGCATCGGTATCATGAACCGCGATGGAGGGGTGACCGAGGAAGTGATCGAATACAATACCGGACAGCACAAGTTTGTGGTGAAGTCCCTCGTCGAGACGGTACATTACCATAATAAAGACGTCAGCCTCACAGGCTTCGGTGACTGGGAGCCTACCCTCTTTAAACGGGGCTTCTACCAGATGGCCGGCCACTTCATCGACTGTGTGCGGGAGAGAAAGACACCCAACCCTTCCATAAAGGACTCATTGATTACCCATGAAATTTGCGAAAGAATTGTAGAGGCCATTGAAGGTGCGGAGTAAAAAAAGGATACCGGCTGCCGGTATCCTTTTTTTATATTCAGGCTTCTCCCATCATCAGCCCCTCGATGCTGTGGCCCTGGACGATCACTTCGAGTTCGTCTACAACCCTGCAGAACAGATGCCTCTTCAGTTCTTCCGGCAGGCTGTCATAAAACTTCCTGGTAATCTGCAGATCATGCCGCTCATGGTTATTCGCACCAGGTGCATCGACCCCGAGCACCAATACCGGCCTCGCCTTGTCCGAATGATTGGCGGTTCCACGGTGGATGGTCAAAGCGGAGCGGACAGATATGTCCCCCATCTTCGGCATCTTTTGTTCAGCTTTTTCCTCATAACGGGAATAAAGTTCCTTTGGAGGAAACATTTCATGTTCAAATTGTGAAGAATCGTCCCACTGAGTTCCGGGAGCAATTTCAAACGGCCCCATATCGGCCTCTACATCTACGGTTGTAAGGTTGAATGCCAAAGAATTCAGACGTCGGCCCTTCACAGTGTCTTCAGGTGCGGGGAAATCCCGGTGCCAGGGCTGGTTTACCGCCCCAGGATTCGGCACATCGAAGCCAATTTCGACTATCTTGTAATCGGGTCCAAGCACCGATTCGCAGACGGCTTTCACCCATGGATGGGTAACCAGTTCAACGAAGCCCCGGATATCCTCAGGATGAATCTCGACATAATGGCGCTTCGGGCCGCGGCCCACTGCTCCGCCGGGCCTTTTTAACGCTTCTTCATACAGTACAGCAATATCTTCGCCAAGCTCTTTTGCAAATTGACGGCTGAAGGCTCCTTTCAGCCCTAATATCCCAGGTCCGTAAAGCGCTTCCATTATGTTGGCAGTGTCAAACTCCATTGCTTTAGTCTCTACGTTACTCATTGCTTCCTCCTTCTGGTTTCCTACCCTTTTATCTATGAACTTCTCATGGTTTACATCCATATTATCGAGTCCCGGCAATCGATGTCAATTTACAGAAACCGCTCCCTTGAAAGAAGCAGCTGACATAGCCGGCAGCTGCTTCTTTTTTCACTCTGTATATTCCTGGAGCATAATGCTTTCATGATAATTGATAAATCTTCTTAACTCTTTAGCCTGACTTCTTGAGATTTCGCCTGCCTCAAGCATAGTCCGGATCTTTGAACGCTCCAGATCCATCACCCTGATCCGCAGCTCTTCCTTCTCTTCTTCCTTCTCCGTATTATCATGGGAGGAAGGTGCCTTAAGCCGGTTGATCATCCTTTTATAATCCAGAATCACCACATTCACCATGTCCTTGCGCTCGCTGTCCTTTAAACCCTCCAGATGATCCATGGCTGCCTGGAGTGCTTCCATCTGCACAGACTTGCCGAGACGCCATTTAGCTTCCATCGCATCCTTCTCTTTCGGCTGGCGGCCCCTGAACCTCCTCCAGGCTCTTGCCATTTTTCCGATCAGATAAGAGAACCCAGACTGTGCATGTCTAGTGAGTGCCTCTTCACGGTAATCAAAAAATTTCTGGAGCAGATCATAGGTTTCCTGGTCTATATCACCGTCTTCCAGTTCTTTTTCAATATAATCACGCTCTGTCTTAATGGCCTCAAGCCGCAGTTCGTTCATTTTATCCTGATACATATCCGTATCCTGATCGGCATTCGAAGCCGGACTGACCTGCTGAAACATGAACTTATATTCTTCAATAAGCTCATAGGCTGCGGCTTCATTTTCTTCGTTCATCTCGGAATGAAGCTTCCTTATCCCCGAAATCAGAAGTTTTTTCTTCGCTTCATTTATATCCAGATAATCATCCAGCTCTCCTAAGCTTTCCTCCTTACTCAATATGGGCAGCAGGATGGTAGCGGCAAGCAGGGTGAACAAGATAACCCCGGCTGCCAAAAAGAGGATCAATGACCGCTCCGGAAAATCTGCACCGCTGTCAATAGCCATAGGGATTGACAGCACCCCTGCCATGGCGATGGATCCGCGGACACCTGTCAGGCTGACCAGCAGGGTTGTCCTGATCGTGGGCTTTTCTCCCTGCCCTGCATGATATTCATAAGTGGCAAACAGATGCGCCCAGACAAAGCGGATACCGAGTATCGCCACACCAATGGCGATGGCATACCCGACCAGCTGCCAATTTCCTATATTCGGATCCTTCACAGATTCCTTGATGGAAGAAGGGATTTTTAATCCCAGCAGCAGGAAGACAATGCCGTTTAGAATAAAAGAAATCATGGACCAGATATTCTCGGTGAGAACCTGCTCTTCCGCCACCATCGTTTCAGTATGCTCCTTGACAAGGGCATGAACAATCCCTGCCACCACCACCGCAATGACCCCTGAAGCGTGAAGGAATTCCTCCGTTATGATAAAGATCAGGAAGGGTGTCATGATCTGAAGCAGCGAATGGAAGATAACATCCTCAATCCCATTCTGTCTCAGTGTGAACCTGAACCAGGTTATGAGAAAGCCAAGGACAAGGCCGAGTACGGCACCAGCGATAAACATATACGTAAAATCAAAGACGGCGGACTTTAAAGAAAAATAGCCCGTTACCACTGCCGCCACCGCATAATTGAATGCTACAAGGCCAGAAGCGTCATTGATCAGCGATTCTCCCCTGACCAGGTTCAATACCTTATCCGGCAGCCTGACCCTTTTGGCAATCCCGTTCACCGCAACCGGATCTGTCGGCGAGAGAATGGCCGCAAGCGCAAGGGCGGCCGCAACAGGAATGGCCGGTATGAGCCAATGAACGAAATACCCGCCTGCAATGGTGGTCAATAAGACCAGGATGATGGCATTCCCGAGGATGGGTGCCCGCATCTTCCACAGCTCTTCGCGGGGAAAATGCCGGCCATCATTATATAAAAGCGGAGCCACGAACAGCAGCAGAAACCATTCTGTCTCCAGCTCAAACGAAACATCTTTATACAGCAGTGCAAAGAGGACACCGAGTCCTATCTGAATCAGTGCTGCTGGTATGAATTGAACATAATGGCTGATAATATTTGAGATTAACAGGCAGACCAGCAGCAGAAGAACTGTCATTAATATATCCATTTACGCACTCCCATCCAACGGTCCTCAAAATTTCCCTTATTCCTCCATACCCCTTTTTTATCATGTGTAAATACTTTCAGGAAAAAACAACTTGACGATTTTCACAACGAAAAAGAAGGACCGGGACTACTCCGATCCTTCAAAGATGCAAATCAGCCGGCCATCGGCTTTGTCTCCTGACCTTCCCGGCGTTCCCGGATCAGCAGGCCGCCGGCGAGCCCAACCACCGCGAACACAACCGAGATCATGAAGCCATAATGGTAGCCAACACTGTCTGGCGAGTTATTAAAATGATCCAATACTTTACCGAATAAGCTTGGCAGCAATACCGCACTCAAAAAGCCGCCCGTGTTCGCAAAGCCAGATACGACACCCACTTCCCTAATGTCGAAGGATTTCCGCACAACGGCAAAAGTAAGTGAACTGGCTCCATTTCCATATCCGATAATCAGGAAAAGGATAATCAGCATGTACATGGGCGGCTTGCCGCTGTATAGCAGAAAGGCTGCCCAGCTCAGGCAGATAAAGATATGGACGATCACGTATGGCCGCTTGATCGAATCGATGCGGCTTGAGATCCATCCGGTGAGCGGGGCACCGATGATCGCGCCCAGCAGGCCGACCATGATGAGCTGGCTCGATTCAGAGCGGCTCATATCATAGACATGCATGCCATAGGGCACAGCCCAGGATCCAATGAAGCCCACATAAGTGCCGACTGCCCCAAAGTGACACAGAAAGGCTGCCCATGCCTGACGGTCACTGAATATTCTGCGCAGGAGCACCCATGTTTTTTCCCGTTTCACTGAAGATTTCTTTTCTTTTTTGGGAAGATCCTTCTCCATGCGGGCCGGCTTCTTGATCAGTACAACATATAGAAGCATCGAACAGGCGCACAGAATGATTCCTGTTGTGAAAAATGGCATCCGCCATCCTGAAAAAGCGATCCAGGCTGAAAACGGAACGGTCGCCATTAAAAAACCAAGGCTCCCGGACATGCCGGCAAAGCCCAGCAGTCCTACAAACTCTCTTACCTTAAACCACTGGCTCAAAATCAGAACCAGGTTGACCCAGATCGTGGCATCCCCAATCCCGACCATAAGCCTTGCCGCAAGAAGGATATGCTCATTCGGCGCTGTGCTGTATAAAACGGTACCAAGCCCGGTGAGCAGCGTTCCAAAGACAAGGAAGAAATTGGGCCCGAACCGGTCAGACAGAACCCCGATCGGGACCTGCAGACTGGAATAGGCAAGGAACTGGACGCTGGTAAGCAGTCCGATTGTGGAAGCCGTCACACTGAAGTCCTTCATGAGCTGGTCTGAAATCAAGCCTGGTGCTGTCCGCTGGCTGACGATCAAAAAATATGTAAATAATACCGAGGCGAATACGACCCATCTATACCTGCTGTTTTGCTTATCCACTGCTACCTACTCCTGTTGTTTGAGATGATTTTGTTAAGGTTGTTTTTTCACAAGTCTTATATAATACTTTTCCATTTCAAATAGAAAGTCCCATTTATTTGTTTTTAACCATTCAAATATTTTTAGTATTTCCTGATTCCGGTCTTTAAACTTATTAAGAAGTTCTAAGCCTAAAATCAAAGCATCACTCTCATTGTATCTTTTTCTTTTTACTATAATCTTTATCCTATCAAAAACTGGATCAATGACAGATTCATCTCCGTGTCGATTTATGCCTAGCATTCCATATCACTCTTGTAACCCTTGTCTGCCTATCTTTTCTAATAAAGATGACAGTTTATCTCCGTTTTTCTCACCTGAAAGCTGCTTATTCTTCAAAATGAAAACCTTCCTTTAGTCGGGTTTTATGTGAAGAAAACAGGAACCAAGGGCTCAGATAGGTAAAATTATAAGCTGAAGTCACCTTTACGAAAATACTCACAAAAATCAGTTCTAAAAAAACAACTATCTCTTAGTAAAGAACTTTTTGTTATTATACTCCATTTTATCCCGTTAAAGTGGCCAGAAGACTTGCATGCCTTAAAAATTGAGCCTGCCGCCCTTCTGTGTCAAAATAAAATTACATTAAAAAGTCCCGGAAAATCGGTGACGCTATTACTATATTCCAATATTGGAGGATGTTAAACATGAGAACGATGAAGCTTGGAAGCAGCCAATTAGAAGTCCCTGTTGTTGCAGTCGGGTGCATGCGCATCAATTCCCTGGATAAAGCCGAGGCGGAGCGCTTTGTACAGACCGCACTTGATGAAGGTGCCAACTTCTTTGACCATGCGGATATTTACGGCAGCGGAGAATGCGAGGAAATCTTCGCAGATGCTGCAGGCATGAGTGCCGGCGTGCGCGAGAAGATGATCCTCCAGTCTAAATGCGGCATCCGCAAAGGAATGTTCGATTTCTCCAAAGACTATATCCTTGAGTCAGTCGACGGTATTTTAAAGCGCTTAAAAACCGATTATCTTGATATCCTCCTGCTTCACCGCCCGGATGCCTTAGTGGAGCCGGAAGAAGTAGCAGAAGCATTCGATATTCTCGAGACTTCAGGAAAGGTGCGCCACTTTGGTGTTTCCAACCAAAAGCCAATGCAGATCGAGCTGCTGAGGAAATATGTGAAACAGCCCCTGGTCGCCAACCAGCTTCAGCTCAGCATCACCAATGCCAATATGATTTCAAACGGGATCAATGTAAACATGGAAAACGATTCAGCGGTGGAGCGTGACGGCAGTGTGCTGGACTACTGCCGCCTTCATGACATCACCATCCAGCCGTGGTCTCCATTCCAATTCGGATTCTTTGAAGGCGTATTTCTTGGAAACGAGAAATTCCCTGAACTGAACAAGCAAATCGACGAAATTGCAGCAAAATATAATGTCAGCAATACGACGATAGCTGTTGCCTGGCTACTGCGCCACCCGGCACATATGCAGCCTGTGATCGGCACCATGAATACCGGCCGCTTACAAGAGTGTATCAAAGCAGGCGATGTCCACCTCACTCGTGAAGAGTGGTACAGCATTTATCGTGCTGCAGGCAATATTCTCCCATAAACCTTATTTTCCAAAAAGCCCCAGCCGGATTAACAGGCAGGGGCTTTTTTATCAAAAATTTACAATTTTACAGGCTGTCCATCGAATGCCTTCACATCAAGCGGAGCAGTCAAAAAGTCCTTTGCTTTGCCGACAAATGAAGTGAAGTGGCTGCTTTGGTTATGGGTTGCGACTGCCCCAGCATCCTTCCAAACCTCAATCATGGTGAAGACATTTTCGTTTTCTGTATCCTTTTGGAGGCTGTAAGACACATTGCCACTTTCTTCGCGTGAAGCAGCGATCAGCGGCTGCAGTTCTGCCAGGAACTCATCCTGTCTGGCTGGATTAACATGGAATGTAGCGTGAATAATAATCATTGAATATCTTCCCCTCTTCTTGTGTTTTTGGTCAGCTTACTTCCACTGTGCCACACGGTCGATTGGAAGGCGGACCGACTTATGGCCAGTATCCGCTGCTTTACCGATTGAGATAAGCATAACAGGGATATAGCGCTCTTTGTCCATTCCGAATGCTTCTGCGATCCGATCTTTTTCAAAGCCGCCGATCGGATTTGTATCATATCCATAAGCACGGGCAGCCAGCATCAGCTGCATGGAAACAAGGCCGCCATCCACCAGCACCACATCTTCCATGTCAGCGCGGGAAATCGTTTCAAAATAACCGGTGAATGATTTGTGAATACCTTCCTTTACCTCAAGCGGCATATGTCCTTCTTCTACTGCCCTGCCGTAAATTTCTTCAAACTTCTCAAAGTTGTTAAGATCGCCGAATATGGCAATCACTGCGGCTGAAGTTTCAACCTGGTTTTGATTGAAGCGGGCAAGCGGCGCGAGAGTCGCCTTCCCTTCCGGACTTTCGATTACCAGGAAGCGCCATGGCTGCATATTGACCGAAGATGGTGCGGTGGTCGCAAGTGCCAGGATCTCTTCCATTTCCTCTTTGCTTATTTTTACAGCCGGATCATAATTCTTGATTGAACGGCGTCCCTTAACGATTTCATTAAAGTCATTAATCTTTTGGTTTGTCATAGCTGAAAAACTCCTTCTATCTTATCTGAATGCTTTATTATTTATTCAGTGCTGTTATTTATGCAGATTTACAATCAATAAAATTACTCCTATTTGCCCCGTTTGTAAACTGATTGGGCTTAAGGAAGGAATGCCAATGGCTGCATAAATTCCGGCTTTCCTGTGCCGGTTATCCTGACAGCTGCTGGCGTCTTTATTCCCCGCATCGGAACGGCGAGTAAAAGGACAGTTTCGGATAGTAAATTTTGATTCCGGATAGTAAAGGATGAGGGTTGGATAGTAAACTGTGCGATTCGGATAGTAAAGGTCTCAGTTCGGCGACTAAAGGCCGCTGGGCGCTGGGCGTATGCTTCTCTTAATGTAAAATTTGAGTACCTGCCGTTAAAAATGCAGGTCACAAAAGCGAAAAATATTAGAAAATGAGCAAAAACGTATAGAATTAATGTAAAATCCTCTATTTTATGTCTTGAGCTATCCCGCTCGCTCCCGCAGGATTGGAACAGGAAGTCAGAATAAATAAGAGGCTGCCCATAAGGACAGCCTCCAATTTTCACTTTCCTAATTTCTCAACAACAGCCTTTGCTACGCTCTCAGTTGATTGCGGGTTCTGACCGGTGATCAGATTTCCATCACTGATCACATGATCCGCCCAGTCAGCTGCCGTAATCACATGGGCACCGAGCTCCCGCAGATGCGACTCAAGCAGGAACGGCATGTGGACATCAAGCCCAGTTGCCCGTTCTTCGCTGTCTGTGAAGGCAGCTAGTTTCCTGCCTGCGACAAGCGGGGTTCCGTCGGAAAGCTCGACTCCCGTTAAGCCGGCGGGACCGTGGCATACAGCCGCTACCACTTTGTCCCCCTCATACATCTCCCTGACAATCTCTTGAAGCCTTGTATTGTCTGGCAGGTCAAACATCGTCCCATGGCCGCCAGGAAGGAAAACGGCATCAAATCTTGAAAGATCTTGAACATCCTCAATTTTCAGCGTGTTTTCAAGGTATTGAGCTGTATCCAGTATTTCCTGTGGTGTTTCGCCGCCTTCAAGACTGCGGTCATCCACAGGTGCTTGTCCGCCGCGCGGGCTTGCAACCGTCACTTCTTAGCCTGCCTTTGCAAAGGCTACATACGCCTCTCCGAATTCTGACAGCCAGAGGCCTGTAGAATGGCCGTCATTCATTTTGTCAGCAGTGGTGACTATAATTAAAACATGTTTTGACATGTGAAATTCCTCCTAAAAAATAGTATACTTGCCGTCTTTGTGCAGATGAAGATATCAGAATCTTCTTCCCCTCTCTTTACCCTACTTTGTTCATATAACCACCTTTTGAATTCCTTTGCAAAAAAAAAAGGCTGTTTTCGCATTCATTGTGGCTGTTGAATTAAACAAGTGGATTTCCGCTGCAGGCACTCGCGGACCTTAGGGGCGGGCGCTGAGCCTCCTCGGCTTGCCTGCGGGGTCTCACCTGTCCCGCATATCCCGCAGGAGTCTCGCACCTGAAGCGTAAGTCCACTAGCTTAATAATTATATCTCCTCACAACACTCAACCAAAAACAACAATCTTTTAGAAAAGAGCCAAAAAAAAGAGATCCTAAAAAATCAGGCGCTCTTTCTATTTAACATTAGGAAGTTGCTTTTTTTGTTTCTCCAATCGTATCTTTCTGATTTCCTGGGCAAGCTCCTCCGGCCACCATGCACCGCATTCATCCGACACAATACAAGCCGCACAGACCGCCAGATCATAAACCTTCATCCCCCTGATCGGCGGAGAATAAAGATGCAGAGTCACCAGTTCAGGGCCAGCCGCCTTCATCTTGTGGACTCCTTTTCTTGGTGCATAAAAAAGCTTCCCATCTTGGTGAAGCTCCTCAAACAACTCTTCAGGCCAGCCATTTTCATCCACCCTATATACCGTATTGAGAGAACTGCCGGAAAGCACCTGGATCCAGCCTTGTGAAGCCCCATGATCATGGGGAGCGCATTCCAGCTGGGACCAGTTCATCACAAGCAGTTCGACTTCCTCATTGTGATACAGAAGCTTACGATAATAAGGCCTGCCTCCTGCTGTTTTCAGCAAAGGCTCTACATCTTCAAGGGTCAGCTCCAAGTCAAGCAGCGCCTTTTTAAGTTCCTCCCTTGTCGGCTGGTTTAATGAATCCAGAACATCTCTTACCTTTTCCATCCTGGTATCCCCCTTTCTTATGCCAACAGAAAAATTAAACAAGCGAGCGGAATCCGCAATATTTCTTATATGTATGAAGGCAGCACCATTGGAGTTCCCAAATGTTACAAAATAAAAGCGCTTGCAAATTTAAATGAAAACGCTATAATACTTGTATACAAGTATACTTGACTGCTAAGAAGGTGATTATATGGCTGATCCGAACGAATTTTTATATCCTGCCAAATGGCTGTCCAAAGCTTCCACAGGAGACCGCCTGGCATCTGAGCTAAGGATGAGGATCATTTCCGGCTATATTGAAAGCGGTGCCATCTTATCTGAAAATAAAATTGCTGCTGAATTTTCTGTCTCCCGCTCTCCGGTGCGCGAGGCCTTCAAGATCCTGTCCTCGGAAAACATCATCCGGCTTGAACGAATGGGTGCGGTGGTGCTCGGACTGACGGAAAAGGAAATTGAAGAAATATATGATGTACGGCTGCTGATTGAAACGTTTGTCTTTGAGAGGCTTGCAAGAATCGAGACAGATGAATTAGTAAAGGAACTCAGCAAGATTCTGGAAATGATGAAAGTCGCATTCAAATATAGCGATGCGGACGAATTCTCCTTCCAGGATGTTCTGTTCCACGAAACAATCATCCGGGCCGTCAATCATTCTTATATGCTGATGATCTGGACTAACCTGAAGCCTGTCATGGAAAGCTTTATCCTGATATCGATGCGGGTCCGGATCAAAGAAAATTACGAGGATTTCACACGCATCATAGAAAATCATGAACTATACATTGAAGCCATTAAAACAAGGGACCGGGCTAAGATGATTAAATCGCTGCATCAGAATTTTGATGACGTCCAGGGAAAAGTGGATGACTTATGGATGTCACAGAAGATGCTGGCAGAAGGAGTGGAGAAAAAATGACTAGCTATATGCTGGGGATTGATATTGGAACAACGAGCACAAAAGCCGTTTTATTTAATGAAAATGGAAAAGTGATTCAGCAGGAAAATATCGGATATCCGCTCTATACCCCTGATATATCGACTGCAGAGCAGGATCCGGTAGAAATATTCGAGGCTTTTATCCTTGCCGCCGGGAATATCATGAAGCGCCATCAAGAAAAGAAAATCTCCTTCGTATCGTTCAGCAGCGCCATGCACAGCCTGATTGCCATGGATGATAACGACCGGCCGCTGACGCCCTGTATTACCTGGGCGGATAACAGGAGTGAAGCGTGGACCCATAAAATTAAGGATGAACTGAACGGCCATGAAATATATAAGCGCACGGGTACACCCATTCATCCTATGTCCCCGCTGAGCAAGATTGCCTGGATCACGAATGAACGCCCTGAAATCGCTTCCAGGGCCAAGAAGTACATTGGAATTAAAGAATATATCTTCAAAAGGCTCTTTGATCACTATGTGGTTGATCACTCCATCGCTTCCGCTACCGGCATGATGAATTTAAAAAATCTGGACTGGGATGCGGAAGCTCTGCAAATAGCAGGAATCACTGCCGGCCAATTATCTGATCTTGTCCCAACTACTGCCATATTCAGCAATTGTGATGAAGAACTGGCCAGGGACATGCATCTCGATCCGGCCACGCCTTTTGTGATCGGCGCAAGTGACGGCGTTCTTTCAAATCTTGGGGTGAATGCCATAAAAAAAGGCGAAATCGCCATTACCATCGGGACAAGCGGTGCGATCCGCACGATCATCGACCAGCCGCAGGTGGACGATAAAGGCAGGATCTTCTGTTATGCCCTTACTGAAAATCACTGGGTGATCGGCGGTCCTGTCAATAATGGCGGAATGGTCCTGCGCTGGATCCGCGATGAATTTGCTTCATCTGAGATTGAAACGGCGAAGAGGCTGGGAATCGATCCCTATCAGGTATTGACCAAGATAGCAGAACGTGTAAGGCCTGGATCAGACGGCCTCTTGTTCCACCCCTATCTTGCAGGTGAGCGTGCACCGTTATGGAATCCTGATGTCCGCGGCTCTTTCTTCGGCCTGACGATGTCACATAAGAAGGAGCATATGATCCGCGCTGCCTTAGAAGGCGTCATCTACAATCTATACACGGTATTTCTTGCTCTAATTGAGTGTATGGACGGCCCTGTCACCCGCATCCAGGCAACCGGCGGTTTCGCCCGTTCAGAGGTATGGCGCCAGATGATGGCCGACATTTTTGAATCTGAAGTGGTCGTCCCGGAGAGCTATGAAAGCTCCTGTCTAGGGGCGTGCATCCTGGGGCTCTATGCCACAGGAAAGATTGATTCCTTCGACATTGTTTCTGAAATGGTGGGAAGCACTTATAGACATACGCCAATGGAAGAGGCAGCAAAAGAATACAGACAGCTGATGCCTATCTTCATCAACCTCTCCAGAGTCCTTGAAGAGGATTACACACAGATTGCCAAGTACCAAAGGAGTTTAATCAATAAAAAATAAATATTTAACGTTTAGGGGGAATCACTCATGCCATTAGTTATTGTTGCACTTGGAATTTTAGCTCTTCTATTATTGATCATGGGCTTGAAGCTCAACACATTCATTTCCTTGATCATCGTTTCATTCGGTGTCGCCCTGGCATTGGGCATGCCGCTTACGGACATCGTCAAAACAATTGAAGCCGGCCTCGGCGGGACACTCGGCCATCTGGCCCTGATTTTTGGTCTTGGCGCCATGCTTGGAAAATTAATCGCAGATTCAGGCGGCGCACAGCGCATCGCCATGACATTGGTTAATAAATTCGGTGAAAAGAATATCCAATGGGCAGTAGTTGCCGCTTCTTTCATCATCGGAATTGCCCTGTTCTTTGAAGTGGGTCTTGTACTATTAATCCCGATTGTGTTTGCTATTTCAAGAGAATTAAAGATTTCCATCCTGTTCCTCGGCATTCCGATGGTAGCAGCTTTATCAGTCACACACGGATTTTTGCCGCCGCATCCGGGACCAACCGTCATTGCGGGTGAATATGGCGCCGACCTGGGGCAGGTACTGCTTTATGGCTTCATCATCGCTGTTCCTACCGTTATTTTGGCCGGTCCGGTATTTACAAAGATCGCCAAAAGGCTCGTTCCGGCTTCGTTCAACAAAACAGGCAATATCGCTTCTTTAGGAGAACAAAAAACGTTTAAGCTTGAAGACACTCCTGGTTTTGGAATCAGTGTATTCACAGCCATGCTTCCGGTAATCCTAATGTCCATCGCCACTATCATCACCCTTGTTCAAAAAACAATGGGCGTTGAAGATAACAGTATGCTTGCAGCCATTCGTTTTATCGGGGATGCTTCCACTTCCATGCTGATTTCCCTGCTGGTCGCGGTTTATACCATGGGTCTGGCAAGGAAGATCCCAATTAAGGACGTAATGAATTCTTGTACCAATGCAATCGCCCATATCGGCATGATGCTCCTTATCATCGGCGGCGGCGGTGCCTTCAAGCAAGTGCTGATTGACGGCGGTGTAGGCGATTATGTAGCTGAACTGTTCAAAGACACGTCTCTATCGCCGATCCTGCTTGCCTGGATCATCGCAGCCATCCTGCGTATCTCACTCGGATCTGCAACCGTGTCTGCGCTGACAACAGCCGGCCTGGTCATCCCGCTGCTTGGCCAGACGGATGTCAATCTGGCACTCGTGGTTCTGGCTACAGGGGCAGGCAGTCTGATTGCCTCCCATGTGAATGATGCAGGCTTCTGGATGTTCAAGGAATATTTCGGGTTAAGCATGAAAGAGACCTTCGCAACCTGGACTCTGCTTGAGACGATCATTTCTGTTGCTGGACTCGGGTTCGTCCTGCTGCTCAGTTTGTTTGTATAATAAGAAGATCCCGCACTCCATCTGTGCGGGATCATTTTTGATTTAAAATAAGATAAGCAGCAGGCCGAATCCTGCTATCCAAAGAAATGGGATAAGGTTGATGATGACAGCCTTTCTTTTAGAACGGATGCGGAATACCCAGGCAAGTATGGAACACGTGAGGAATGCCACCGGGTAAGCCCCTACTCCAAGGACAAAAGCTGTATTGCCGAAATGGATGCCCGCATCAAAGCTCATGAACGACAATCCCCAGATCGGAAGCCAGGGAACTAGGCAGAGGGCATACAGGATCTGGGTGGTGATGAGGAAGGTCTTCATAATTCTCCTCCTGAAGGTGTTCATTTTCTTTCAGTTTATTCGTAAGGATCCATCGTGATCCCTATTAAAAACTGCATTAAAACTCTGCCGGGATTAAAGCCACATCAGCAGCCACATCAAAAAAACGGCACCTGCAAAAACAATCTCCCCATAGTGAATGGCCATAACCACGTCATGGTCCTGCCGGGCCTGGCAGATGCCAAAAAAGCCACTGTTATGGATGATGAACACAACGCCGGAGGCAAAGGCGAGAGCGGCCAGGTAATTCAGCACATCCGGTATGGTGATCACATAGCAGTGACTGCCGCTTATTTCAGTTGCAAGGTGGAATCCATATTCCTTCGAAAGAAGAAAGGCCAGCGCTAATAGCAGGAGCAGAATAAGCGGCAGGCTGAATGGGTGCTTCCGGTAGTCGAGTGCGTTCAACAGCTTCAAAACCCTGGGATGTGCTGCTTCCGGCTTCTCTTTTACGCCTTTCTCATCCTGATACGTGATGAATATGATGCGGAAAAACATAGAAAAAAACAATGACCGGCATGATCAGGCTGATAGCAGGCCAAAAATCAAATAATGCCCTAATCGTCAGCCCGCTGCTATGCATCCTGCAAACTGCAGCTGATAATATCTGAAGCGTTCCCAAAACTTCCGGATATAGATTCGGTTATCATTCCTTTTCTTTAATTGTACATGTTCCTTCACAGTGTCCCTTCCCTTATAGGACATCCATAAAAAGGACAGAATCACCAATACTAAACCTGCCCATAAGAAATTATAGGCAGCATGCGGGTAGTTTTCTAATTGGTCATATTGGGACGATCCATAGACTGTCTATGATGATACATAACAATCCCGCCATAAAAAGATCAGATACTGTTTTAAATAAAACCATACTTACATCCTCTTTCTAGTTTTCTACCTCTATATTACCCTTGCTTTCTTCCGGCAGTCCATCTTCTTCCAATTGAAAAAATGGGAGCACGAGGTGCGTCCCATTCCTATCACTGTTGATCGCTGTCATTTTCTACATAATCCTTGAGAGCGGCAAGCCTGTCGTCCCAGTATTCCTCAAAAAAGGACAGCCAGTCCTTAATTTCTGCCAATGGCTCAGCGTTAAGCGTGTACCGCATTTCCCGTCCTACCTTCCTGTGGCGGACAAGGCCGGCATCTGAAAGGAAGATTAAATGCTTTTTAACTCCAGTCCTGCTGATCGGGAAACAATCTGAAATCGCCGCAATCGGCAGCTCCTTATCTGAAAGAAGCTTCAGCATCCTGCGCCGGACAGGATCGGCAACCGCCCGGAATACATCATGTGCAGAGGAAGTTTCCTCCACATTACGCCTCAAGGTAAGCTGGCAGCTTTTCATTGACGATTTTTTCCCAGCCGCCATTCATGATTTCACGTATTTTCAATTTATCAGCATTCCAGCCTGAATGAATCAGGGTAAACTCCGTTTCCCCTTCTCCCGTCTCTTTCAATTCAAAAGTAAGATGCCATTCCTTATCCCAGTCAAATCCAATCCGGTTTGGCGGCTCCAATTGTGTAATCTTACATGGTGAATCGCCAAATTGACCTGTATGCAGGACAAATTCATGACCCAGCACAGGCTCCATAGTATTGTCCATCCACCAGGCTGCAAGGCCCGCTGATGTTGATACAGCTCTCCACACCTTCTCGATTGGTGCTTTAAGCACAATAGTCTTACGAATTTCCGGCAGATCATTTTTCATAGTATAAAACCTCCAAATTAATAAAATGACACCTTTTGGTGTCATTTTACCATAGTATGAAGATTTTTATAAGATTTTATTTATCTAATTGAAAAAAATATAACCTGATAGGTACAAAAGTGCAGCCCCTTGGCGGAAGATAGAATTCCACTCCTTCTTACTAAACCCTCAGCTCATTTCAATATCCGCCAACCCCAACAAGGAAGCCTTAAACTCATCTTCAAGCTCCGCAAATTCCCGGAGATTAACAGTGAGTTCCTGCCAGTTTCCCTCCACGATCAAGGAGTGGCAGAGCCCGAGGACCCTGGACTGTTCTCTTTTCGCTTGAGATAGTACAGGATGCTTTTCCTTAAAATATACGGCATAATCACCAGCCCTTTTGGCTCCCAGCTGAAAGACAAAATATTTGAGATCATTGATCACTTCTTGTGATACTTCTTTTCTCTCCACGTTTTCTATCAATGCCTCGATCGCTTTCCTGCCAGTTTTCGCTCCTATCTGCACGCCCATTTCATCCGTGTTTTCATAAAGATGTCTAAAGTATACTAGAGAATCTACATACATTTCTTCCCTGGATGGAGAGCTTTCTCTCTTAATGGAATGCCAATATTGATACGGTCCGCGTCCGTACGGGAGATCCTCTGCCCGCCAGGCCTGTACAAGCCTGCCGAGCGGCAGCCTCACGTGGGGGAAACAGGCGGGATCATGAAGGTAGATGAATTCGTCATCCATCGCATAGGCCAGGATATAGTGATCTGATCCTTTGGCATACATATGATTCGGCGCATATGTAAGATAACCCATATCAACCGGGCCAAGCATAGCTGTCCCGTCCTCCAGCACCTTTCTTACGCTTTGAAGCGGGCATCCCTCTCCCTCTTGTGAATATGCCTCAGTAAACGAATACCCTAGGGCACGCATGGCATGGGAAATTCCTGTATCGGGATCGCAGGTATTGTTATGCAGGAACAGATGCCCGTTTTTATACAGGGTAATTCCAAGGCCCACTCCCGACAATACTTCAAGCAGAGACGGCTCAGCCTCCTCTCCGAACCCCCTGATCAGCATGCTTGCTGAATTTGCATAACAATAAGCACCGTTGCCAATATACATTTCCTTTTCCCCCTATTCAATCGGTATAAATATCTGCAGGTCATGGGCACGATCGTTTGCCGTGTAGTCCGCATCGTAAAACTCAAAACAGTAATCAAGACTTGGTTTTAAGCCCCGGGCAGGAAGCTGATTTTTGTATATTTCATCCATAATGAACGGAATATGCTCTATGATGTTTCCGGCTGAAAACACAGCATATTTCTGCTCCGGGATCATCACACCGTTCCATCCCTCAGGCAGATGATCCAGTGAATCCACTTCAATAGCCGCCAAATATAAGGAAGTGTCCTGATCACCCAGGGATTCATAGCCATAACAAACAGCAATTACCGGATCCATTTTATGTTCTTTCAGTTCATCATAAAACTGGTTCCATAGCTTAGATATTTGATGGTTGGTGACAGGTCCCTCCATGGCAAGTCCGCCGATACAAAAGGACGGCTTTTCAAGGACCGAGACGCTGTATGGCTGCAGGACTAACTCTTCCAGCAGAGATGGCGACAGTTCTTCCTTGTAGAGGTTAACATGATGCACGCCTTTTTGGCGGTAGCTCTGTGGAGACATTCCGATAAAGCTTTTAAAGGCACGCGTAAAAGCTTCCTGGGAGCTGTATCCATAATGGAGGCCTATCTGCAGGATAGGAATATCTGTATCTATCAGCTCCCTTGCGGCCAGGGTCAGCCTGCGCTTGCGGATATAATCGCCTGCCGTTTCTTTTGTCAGTGCCTTGAATATACGGGTGAAGTGGAACTTTGAAAATGCGGCCTGACTGGCGATTTCATCCAAAGTGATCTCTTCGTGGATTTGCTGCTCTATATACCGGGCCGCCTGTATGATTGCTTGAGAGTATGTATTCAATGATGGCCGCCTCCTCTGCCGCTCGTGTTCTATACTTCATTATAAGAGGTTTTTAATGATAATTTTTGATTTCAATTGCTATTTTTCTATAAAATGCATAAAAAAAGCCGGTAGTCCCCGGGAGGACACGGCCTTCACCATATGTTTCACGTGGAACATCAACACCTGAATGTTTTTGGGTAAAGTCCTCAATTGCACGCTGAAAGGAAGCAGCCAGACTTTTTTCTACATAGAAAAAAGGAGCTGTCCGCCACAGCTCCTCCCGTTTTTTATCGTTTGGCTATCTTCATAGCCGCCGCAATGCTTCTTGCTGTTCTTTCCATATACTCTCCCGCATGTTCAAATGCATCCGTGAGTGTGGTGATGCCGGGAACGATGGTGAAAAGCGCATCAATTCCATGTTCAAGAACCACTTCACTGTCCCTGGATAAGGATCCTGCAACCGCTATGACCGGCACACCATACTTTTTTGCAGCTTTTGCTACTCCTATCGGCGTTTTTCCATGGATGGTCTGGCTGTCTATGCGGCCTTCCCCTGTGATGACAAAGTCGGCATCCTTTACAGCTTCCTCAAATCTCACAGCTTCCAGAACAATTTGTACCCCTCTTTTCAATTCAGCGTGAAGGAAGGCGAGCAGGCCCGCACCAAGACCTCCGGCTGCTCCTGCACCTTCTGAATTCCTGAAGGACCTGCCGAGGGCTTTTTCAGCTATGTCGGCAAAATGGGTGAGATTCTGGTCAAGCAGCTCCACCATTTCGGGACTGGCGCCTTTTTGAGGGCCAAAGACAGCGGAAGCGCCGCTCCGCCCCGTCAATGGATTATCCACATCGCATGCTGCTTCAATCCTTACGTCCTGCAATCTCACATCAAGGCCGGACAAGTCGATTGTGGCAAGCTCACGAAGTGTGCCGCCTCCAGGACCTATTTCCTTACCCAAAGCATCCAGCAGTCTTCCCCCCAGCGCCTGGATCATTCCGGCACCTCCATCATTCGTGGCACTTCCGCCAATTCCAATGATGATATGTTTCACGCCCGTATCAAGTGCTGCAGCAATTAACTCTCCCGTTCCCCTGGTTGTAGTGACAAGCGGGTTACGCTCTGCCGGGGGCACCAGGTGCAGGCCGGAAGCAGCCGCCATCTCAATCACGGCCGTCTGCCCATCGCCGCTAAGCCCAAAGAATGCTTTGACAGGCTTGCCAAGCGGGCCGGTCACGGTCCGATCCTCTATTCTGCCTCCTGTGGCATCCACCAGTGACTGTACCGTCCCTTCTCCGCCGTCTGCCATCGGCAGCCTGCAATATTCCGCATCCGGAAAGATGGATTTGAATCCTGTCTCAATGGCATGGACAGCTTCCAGCGCAGTTAAGCTTTCTTTAAATGAATCAGGTGCTATCACGATCTTCATGGTCCCTATCCTCCCTTTCTAAAAGATTCCGCTTTCTTATCCAAACAGCTTAAACACCCCGAAAATGAGTGTAGATACGACGGCGAGAGTCAAACCGACCAGCGATTCATAGGGCATTACTTTCAAACGTTCTTTAATATCCATATTGACGCTTCCTGCTGTGGCATGGAAGAAGCTTCCGTGCGGCAGATGATCGAGCACCGTAGCACCGGCATGAATCATGGCCGCACCGGCAAGGGCAGATACTCCAAGGCCCAGGATGGTACTGCTGAACACGCCGCTGGCCACTGCGGTCCCTGCTGTTGTTGAGGCCGTTGCAGCCGACATGAATATCCCTGATGCCGGGGCAAGCAGATAGGCCGGCAGGCCGGAAGAGCTTAATGCATCTATAAAAACATCTTTTAATCTTGAATTGGCTATGATGCCCGCCAAAGTACCGGTCCCAAGGAGCATGATGGCCACCCCGGACATCCTGCTTAAGCCGGATATTGCATAATCATTGATCTTCCTTGTCTTTTTCATGGCAATAGCGCCAGCGATCCCTCCAATTGGCAGGGCAACCATCGGATCGATGCTGATATCAAATAATGGTCTCAGGGCAAGCAGAATGATCGTAACCAGAGGACCGGCAAGGGCTGTGATAAATACAGGCACTTTTGTGTTCTCTGTCATTTCTATGTCTCCGCCCATCACTGCAGAGCCTTTATGGACAAGCTTCTTCGCGATGATATAGGTGACTGCAAGTCCGAATATAGCTGGAATGATGCCGGCAGCCATAATAGAGGTAAGCGGTACGTTAAAAGCATCGGAGGCTGCAATCGCATTTGGATTTGGCGACATGATGTTTCCCGCCTTGCCTCCGCCTATCATGGCAATCAATATGGCCATTTTGGACAGCTTTGCTCTCTTGGCGATAGCAAGGGCTATCGGTGAAACTGTAATGACGGCTACATCTATGAAAACCCCCACGGATGTAAGAATCATTGTGGCTATCGCGAGAGCAAGGAGTGCGCGTGCCTCACCCAGTTTTTTGACGATCGTTTCGGCAATGGACAAGGCAGCACCAGATTCAATCAGGACACCTGCCAGAATCCCGGCAGCCAGAATTCTAAGCACAGCCGGAATGATGCCCTTTGCACCTTCCATCATCAAATTAACGGTATCTGTTATATTTACTCCGCCAATCAGGCCGCCAATCAATGCTCCGGCTACCATTCCATAAGCAGGCGGCACCTTTTTCAGGATCAATATGATGGCAATGACCAGGGCACACACTGCCCCGAAAGCGCTTACTGTAATATCCATGATGTTTTCCCTCCGCTAGTTTGCTAGTTTTCTATATTGTAAGCGTTTTCTGATGAGTTTACATTGTGAATGATGATGAAATTTCCCGACTATTTCCTCTCTCCGATTGTGCAAATGCACAATCAACCCAGTTCATGGACCAATCTCGCTGTATACAGCTCCATCAGATCTTTTACATTCCGGGGATCTTTATTTGTCAGCTCAGCAATTTTGTCCAGCCGGTACCTCAGTGTATTGCGGTGAATGAACAGACTCTCTGCCACCCTGCTCAAGTCCCCTCCCTCTTTTATGTATACATCAAGTGTATGTACAAGTTCCTTGTTTCCCTGCTCCAAAAGCTTCTGATAAGAAGAGAATGTTTGCTGATCATATTCATCCTTCGCAAGCTTTACAAGCATTGTCTCTATCCTGAGATCTTCATAGCGGTAAATGCAGGCATCCGGAAGGATTCTGCTTCCTGCAAGGATCGCTCTCTGTGCCTGCTGGTAGGAATACTTCAACTCCTTCAGGCCGGGTGCCGTCCCGCCGCTTCCAATCAGCACCCCTCCCTCTGCCGCTGCCAGAAGCCTCTTCAGCAAAGCTGTCAATTCGTTTGGAGAATCTGTTTCGGCCTTCTCTTTAAGGATGACTATTTCATTTCCCAGCGTCACACCGGCCAGGTCATTCTTCCCCAGCTGATATTGAACAGATTTAATCAGCTCCTGATTTGCCTCTGGATTTTGTGGCTTTAAGACAATTGCCATTCTCGGCTGAGCCAAATTCAGTCCCAATATTCCGGCACGATCCTTGATCCAGTCCTCATTCAAGCCTTCTTCTGATATGAGCTGATTCACGATTTCACTTTGAATCCTTTGCTTCCATTGGACTCTCTCCAATAAAAAAGACTGCTCCAGTACTAATTCCGCCGCCATTTTCACGAGCTGTGCGTAATGCTGGATCTGCTGGGGCTCACCAGTTATCCCTACCACACCAACTATCTGTTTATTGAAGCGGATTGGTAGATTGATCCCCGGCTTAGAGCCTTTCATCATTCCAGCCCTGTCTTCATCAATCTCCATACTCTCCCCATTTTTAAGAACAAGAACTGCCCCGTCATGAAGCTGATGGATCCTCTCACTGTCACCTGAGCCTATGATAATTCCTTTTTCATTCATAACATTTATGTTTCTATTTATGATTTTCATGGTCCGATCCACAATTTCCTGTGCCAGTTCATGAGTTAAAAACTGCATGCTTCATTCCTGCCTTCCCTTAAATACCATCCTGAATCGATACTATTAGTTTATCACTTCATCCCCTATTTAATTGGCTTGTGAGGAAGGTTTACATGCAGCCTATGTGGAATTTTAATCACGGGAATATAATGGGACGGAGGAAACACTCATCGACTACTTACTCGAAAGAGCTGGAAATGGTATATATGCTCTGGCCATATGGGATTCCAGCTGGAATTCATATAATAACTGCTGCATTTTACTGGGTGGTAAGGTGGTCTGCCCTAATGCGGCATGCGGGTTAATATCTCAGTGCCCCGGCAAAGGTAGCATGCCGGGGCATCTGCTGTTTCCCCTTCCTGTGCTCCTTGTCTTTAATACACTCCTTAAAAAGAAAACCAAACAGCCGCCTGTCTCGTCTAATGGTGGAAGGGAGCAGAGAATGTGGAAGATTCAATAACTGAGATTCTAATAATGGAAGATAGAGAAGCAATCCTGGATAAAATTATGGACTTATATGGACAGGATATTCTGCAGCTTGTTTATTCGTATGTGAAAAACACAGCCATTGCAGAAGACCTTACACAAGAAATATTCATTAAATGCTATAAAAATCTCCATCAATACAATCACAAAGCCAAGATTAAGACCTGGCTGTGGCGGATTGCTGTCAATCATTGCAAGGATTATCTGAAAAGCTGGCATGTCAGGAACATAGTCATCGCGGAAGAAAAAGCTAGACAGGAAGTCAGTAGAAAGGATGATGTGGAAGACAGGATTATTCAAAGAGACGAAGATGAAAGGCTCGCATCGGCTGTCATGGACCTGCCGAATCCTTATAGGGAGACCATTTATCTTCACTATTTCGAAGATCTTACCATAAAGGAAATATCCTATTTGACTGGCATGAACAAAAATACGATTAAGACCAGGCTGAAGAGAGCTAAAGAACTGCTGAAAGAATGTCTGGAGGTAACAGCCAATGAATGACCGATTAAATTCTATTAAGAAAGCAATGAAGAAAACAGTATTTAATAATTTAACCTTTACCTCTGAACACAAAAGGCTTGTACATAACCGAATAAACAGCAAAAATATTAAATCTGATGCAGAGCTGTTAATCGCAGTCCTGCAGCTTCTCACACAGGAAAAAACGGGCTACGAACTTAACCAGAAAATCAGGGCGCGCGGCATTCAAAACTTTGATAATGATGAGGGATCCCTTTATATGCTGCTGCACCGTCTTGAACAAAAAGGTTGCCTCGAGGCGCATTGGAAGGAAACGAATGAAAAATATTATGTTCTTGCCGACAAAGGCAGTAAGCTTCTCCGCAAGGCTTTAAAGGAGTCTGCAGCGGTACAACCTGCTCTGAGAGAGTTGATGGAGGGTTAAAGGAAAATGAAAAGTATGGGAGAAAACTTCCTTGAAGAAGTCTTGGATCATATTAAATCCAAAGAAGCGAAGATTCTTGTTGAAAAAGAACTTTCCTGTCATCTCAATCAGTCCAAGAATGAGTGGATTACACAAGGGTGGAGTCAAGCCGAGGCAGAAGAAAAGGCTGTCATGCAGATGGGCAGTGCTTCAAAGCTGGGCATACAGTTTAATAAACTTCATCGTCCAAAGGTGGATTGGCTGCTCCTTTTTTTATTTGCCGCAGCTATCGGTATGGGATTTCTGCCTGTTTTAAGCCCACAGGATATTTATCCAGGGGAACTCATCATTCATCGTCAGGCACTATTTGTTGTAATCAGCGTTATAACTGCCCTTGCCATGATGTTCTTTGATTACCGGAAGCTTCATAAATTCAGCTGGATCTTTTTGGCATGCGGAATCGCCTTGCTGTATATATTGGCCTTCCATCCCAATGCTTCCATAAATGGAAGGCCTTATATCATTATGGCCGGAACCGGCATAAGCATCAGCGGCATCACCGCACTGCCATTCTTGTTTTTATTCTGGGCTTCTTATTTTTCAAAAAGTCAGCCCAAATTTTGGCTCGTTGTTTTCACCTTTTTAACGACCATTTTTCTATTTATGCTCCTTCCCAATCTGCCGGTGATCATGATTTATAGCATCCTTGTTTTCATGCTATTTTGGGGAAGCTCCGTCAGGCAGAAAATAAAATATATGACAGCTGCAGCTGCCGCCCTCTTATCAGCTGCCTTTTTGACGCTGTTTTGGTTTACCACCGAGGGCTACCAGAAACTAAGAATCCTAAGCTTTCTAAATCCGGGAAAATACTCACAGAATGAGGGATTTCAATATCTCCAGGTAAAAAAGATGATGAGTTCGGGCGGCTGGTCTGGTGCCCACACACAGGAACTGAGTACAACTGACATGCTTACGGACTTTGTTTTTGTGAATATCACCTATCATTACGGCTGGATTACAGCCGGTCTGCTTGTCCTTATCCTTTTGTTATTGGCCGTCCGCATGGTGACAATTTCCCGGCTGATAAAAGATCGCTTTGGAAGGCAGCTGGTACTTGGCGTCATCAGCTTGTTTTCTGTTCAATTTTTATACAATGTCGGGATGACGCTCGGGTTATTCCCTTTTATCTCCATTTCGCTGCCATTCATAAGCCACGGCCTTACACCGGCCTTGTTAAATTCTTTCTTAATCGGAGTGGCCCTTAGCGTCTACCGCCGCAAAAACTTTTCATTAGGAAAGCATAGTGAATCAGTCTAGCTAAAAAAGGAATCAGAGCCGCTGCCCCGATTCCTTATTTTATTTCCCCTTATTCAAACACGTTCGCTTGAATGGCTTTCAGAGTGCTGACCGACTGCGCAAGCTTCCCTTTTTCACTTTCATCCAAGGAAAGCTCCATAATATTCTTGATTCCGGAGCGATTAATGGTGACAGGCATGCCGATGAACACATCACTATGCCCGTTCTCGCCTTCCAGCAGGACTCCTGCAGGGAGTACAGCATTCTCATTCTTCAGTATCGCCTTAGTGATTCTAGCCAGTCCCATCGCAATCCCATAGTATGTGGCACCCTTGGCTTCGATGATTTTATAAGCTGCGTCCCGGACCTCACGGGCTATTTCATCTTTTCTTTCCTGAGGCAATTTCGGTGCGATCGGTGTTCCGGAAATATTGGCTGTGCTCCAGACCGGAACCTGGGAATCTCCATGCTCACCGATGATATAGGCATGAATGCTTGCCGGGGCTGTATCAAATTCTTCCCCAAGCAAGGAGCGGAGTCTTGCTGTATCAAGGATAGTTCCGGAACCAATGATTCTTTCTTTTGGGAGCCCAGAGAATTTCCAGACGGCATAGGACAAAATATCGACCGGATTCCCCGCTGTCAGGAAAATGCCATTGAAACCGGATGCCATGATCTGCGCAACGATGCTTTTATATATGTTTACATTTTTATTTACCAGCTGCAGCCTTGTTTCTCCCGGTTTCTGGGCTGCTCCTGCGCACAAAACGACGATGGCTGCATCCCGGCAGTCGGTATAGGACCCAAATTTGATATGGACCGGACTTGGGGCATACACCATCCCTTGAGCAAGGTCCATTACATCGCCTTTGGCTTTTTCCTCATTCAAGTCCACCACGACCAGTTCATCGCACAGCCCTTGATTGATCAATGAATAAGCATAGCTCGATCCAACAGCTCCTGTTCCTACTAAAACTACCTTATTTCCCTGTGTGAGGTTCATATGAACAGCCTCCTAAATTGTGAATTAATTCACATTGATTTTAAGGGTTTTTCTATTATAAAGAAGTTAAGTCATTGAATGCTGATATATATATGAGTAAAAGAAAAAATTTTATGTTTTTATTTGTGAATTATTTCACAAGTCAATTATACAATACCCCCGGCCCTCACACAAGCACTTGATCATGAAATAAGCGTCCGTGGACTTCATGCAGCTGCCGGGCCGCATGAAAGCCCTTGAAGCATCCCTTCAAGGGCTTGTTATCGGCATTGTGAGCAGCATCAACAAATTAATGTAATTCTATTCCGGCCGTTATTTTTAGATACATACAGCCCCTTATCCGCTCTGATGAGCAGGGAGTGGACGGTATCTCCCTGCTTGAATTCTGTGACACCAAAGCTTACGGTCAGCTTCCCTGCCTTTGTAAAGCGGAAATTCCGGATCTGCGTCTGCAGGTTCCCAGCCAGTGCCTCTCCCTCTTCTCCTGATTTATCAGTAAGAATAATAAATTCCTCCCCGCCCCACCTTCCAAATAATTCATGTTCTGATAGCGAACTTTTTACCAAGGATGACAGCTCCTTTAATACAGAGTCACCAGTCTTATGACCAAACTGATCATTGATTTTCTTAAAGTGGTCCATATCAAAGAAAATAAGGGTCAGCCTTTTGCCTGTACCCTGCAGCCCCTGAATGCGGCTTTCTAATGAAGCATCAATGTGATGCCGGTTGGAGATGCCTGTCAGCGCATCCGTAAAAGCATATTTTTTTATGCCTTCAATCTCTGTAAACAGGCTGAATATATGGATGGAAGAGTAAAAGACGAGAATGTAAAAAAGGTAGGCAAAATAGAACTGAGCCAGCGAAATCAAGGATTCATCAGTCAGGTGAGAGTAGTTACAAATACCGAAGATTAAAAGAATCAGAAATACAGCAAGAGAATAGACGGCACCCTGCCTGCCCCTCAGAATTAAAAAAAATGTCAGCAGTACCGCTGGCACCCATATTACAGAAACCCCGATCTCCCCATCCTTTCCATATGCCAAGGAATTAAAAATTACATCATATACCGTGGCAATGTGAGCGAAGCTTATGAAAAAAAGAGTCGTAAGCTCCACGAAGGGCATCAGGCGCTTCTTATATACTAAAATCCAGCTTAGCGTGTACCATCCAAGCAGGATCTTCGACAATAAAACGGCGAGCCGGTTCTGTTCATGATTGTTTTCCATAAAATTATAGGTGATAATTGCCAATACAATCAGAGGAATCATGCTTAAATAAAGCACCCTCTTAAACTCCTCAAAAGATGCAAACTTTCTCAATAAAATTTATCCCCTCTGGTATGGCAATTCTTTTATTCTCGTTTAGAAGGACCTGCTTGTCATACCTGCAATATTACTCATACTACTTATCGGTCCGGAAAGGTTAATTTTTTATCTTTACTTCAAATTTTTTGAAACGAAAATATTTTCGTTATTACTATTGTAATAAAATGTTCACATTGTAATGATTATAATCGAATTTAAACTCTTTCTCTTTGACAATCCAACAGGTTTTATATAATAATGAATATCGAATTAGAATTATTCTAATGAGAATCTCATCGAATGATTCTATAAACCCACTACCAGGAGGATGTTACATATGTCTTTAATTGGATCAGAAGTAAAACCATTCGCAGCAAAAGCTTACCACAATGGTGATTTCATCGATGTGTCAGAAGCGGAATTCAAAGGAAAATGGAGTGTCGTATGCTTTTACCCAGCCGACTTCACTTTCGTATGCCCAACAGAACTAGAAGATCTGCAGAACGAATATGCCACTCTTAAAGACCTTGGCGTTGAAGTATATTCCGTTTCTACCGATACACATTTTACACATAAAGCATGGCATGATAATTCAGATACTATTGGCAAGATCGAATACATCATGATTGGTGATCCTTCACAAAAAATCTCAAGGAACTTCGATGTGCTGAATGAAGACGAAGGACTTGCAGACCGCGGTACTTTCATCATCGATCCGGATGGTGTGATTCAAACCGTTGAAATCAATGCAGACGGCATTGGCCGCGACGCAAGCACACTTGTAAACAAAATCAAAGCTGCTCAATATGTACGCAACAACCCAGGCGAAGTATGCCCGGCTAAATGGCAGGAAGGCTCTGAAACACTGAAGCCAAGCCTTGACCTTGTAGGAAAAATTTAAGGAGTTTGATTTCATGTTATTAGATGCAGATATAAAGGCACAGTTAGCCCAATATCTTCAACTGCTAGAGGGCAATGTCCTGTTGAAGGTCAGCGCAGGATCAGATGATGTATCCCGCGACATGCTGGCTTTAGTTGATGAATTGGCTTCCATGTCAGCATACATCAAGGTTGAAACAGCCCAGCTGCAAAGAACACCGAGCTTCAGCGTGAACCGCATCGGCGAAGACACAGGTGTAACCTTTGCGGGCATCCCTTTAGGGCATGAATTCACTTCCCTTGTACTTGCACTTCTGCAGGTAAGCGGAAGAGCCCCTAAAGTGGATCAGAAAATAATCGAGCAAATTAAAAAGATAGAAGGTCAATACCACTTTGAATCCTATATCTCCTTAAGCTGCCACAACTGTCCTGATGTCGTACAGGCTCTCAACTTGATGAGCATCCTGAATGAAGGCATCACCCACACCATGATTGATGGCGCCGCTTTTAAGGAAGAAGTGGAATCAAAGGATATCATGGCCGTGCCGACCGTGTTCCTGAATGGCGAATCTTTCGGCTCCGGCCGCATGACGCTTGAGGAAATCCTCGCTAAACTGGGGAACGGACCTGATGCAGCAGAGCTTGCTGATAAAGATCCGTATGATGTTCTCGTAGTCGGAGGCGGACCTGCCGGTGCCAGCGCTGCGATTTATGCAGCCCGTAAAGGCATCCGTACCGGCATTGTCGCTGAACGCTTTGGCGGACAGGTAATGGACACATTGGGCATCGAGAACTTCATAAGCGTGAAGCATACCGAAGGCCCTAAGCTTGTAGCAAGCCTTGAAGAACATGTAAAAGAATATGGCATTGATGTAATGAATCTGCAGCGTGCCAAGCGGCTCGAAAAGAAAGACCATATCGAACTGGAGCTTGAAAACGGTGCTGTTCTTAAAAGCAAGACCGTCATCCTTTCAACTGGTGCCCGCTGGCGCAATGTCGGCGTCCCTGGCGAAGCGGAGTTTAAGAATAAAGGCGTGGCTTATTGCCCGCACTGTGACGGACCGTTATTTGAAGGAAAGCATGTAGCCGTAATCGGCGGCGGAAACTCCGGCATCGAGGCAGCCATCGACCTCGCGGGAATCGTGAAGCATGTTACCGTTCTCGAGTTCATGCCCGAGCTTAAAGCTGATGCTGTACTGCAGGACCGCCTGTACAGCCTTCCTAACGTAACCGTCCTGAAGAACGTCCAGACCAAGGAAATTACCGGTACTGACAAGGTAAACGGCATTTCCTATATGGAACGCGACACAGAAACCATTCAGCATATCCAATTAGACGGTGTGTTCGTTCAAATCGGCCTTGTGCCGAACACCGACTGGCTGGACGGAATCTTGGACCGCACGCGCATGGGGGAAATCGTCGTAGACAAGCATGGTGCCACAAGCATGCCTGGTGTATTCGCCGCAGGCGATTGCACCGACAGCGCGTATAAACAGATCATCATTTCCATGGGTTCAGGTGCTACTGCTGCACTTGGTGCTTTTGATTATTTGATCCGGAATTGATAAAAGCCGCTTTGCTATCTTTTGGATAGCGGGGCGGCTTTTTTTGAATATAAAAGTCTAATATAATGGAATAGCAGTGAACAAAATTAAAGAACAGGAGTTGAATAATGGCTTATAAGCACCTTATAAAAGCCCGCGACCTACTCACTTTTAAAGTCCTGAATGAGCGGATGGACTTCACCGAGAGAGACAAACAGTATTATACTAACCTGAGCAAAGGCTATGAAGGTGAGCTTCTATTTGATTCCAAAATGGAAAACCTTAAATGCGAATGCCTTCTGCTAAATGATTTGCTGCTAAAGCAAAACAACACAGTCTTTCAAATTGATTCCCTGCTCATCACCTCAGAAAGCATCTACCTTTTCGAAATAAAAAATTATGAAGGAGATTACTATTTTGAGTCAGATCGATTTTATAAAAAGCCAAAGATAGAAATAACCAGTCCGCTTAATCAATTAAACAGAAGCGAATCTCTGCTGCGACAGCTGCTGCAGCACCTCGGCTTCGGCTGCAAAATTCCCCTTCACGCTTCTATCGTCTTTATCAATCCAGCTTTCACCCTATATCACTCGCCCCTCAACGCACCTTTCATTTTTACAAGCCAAATCCAAAGCCTCATTACCCATTTAAACAAAACACCTTCCAGGCTTACTGATAGGTACACCGCGATCGCAGATAAACTGATTTCACTGCATATTCAAGAATCACCCTTTAAACTTCTGCCACCCTATGAATATGAACAGCTCCGTAAAGGCATTATTTGTAGGCATTGCAGTTCCTTTTCTACTTATACCAAAGGACATAAATGCATCTGTGGGGATTGCGGACACACAGAACCAGCTGCCTCTTCCATATTACGTACTATAAAAGAATTCCAACTGCTTTTTCCCGGACAAAAAATAACAACCAATGCCATGCATGAATGGTGTGACATAGTAGAATCAAAAAAGAGAATAAAGAGAGTATTAGACAAGAATTTTAAGATAAAAGGAGTTCATCAATGGTCCTATTATGAGTGACCCGTAACGATGAAGGACTTCTTGGCTCCAATCCCAATTCGAAATGTCCTTCATACCCCTGATGAAGGACTTTTTTCTTCCAATCCCGGTTTGAAATGTCCTTCACCTCAAATTTGGCCTTCGATATCACTGCCGGCCTTCCCATTCCGCTACTTCTTCCCTGACAAGCGGCGCCACTTTTTTCCCCAGGAGTTCAATCGCCATCATGACATCTTCATGAGGCATGGAACCGACTGGCACATGGAGCATGAAGCGTGTGATACCTACATTTTTCCGGAGATGAATGATCTTTTGGGCTACTGTTTCCGGATTACCGACATATAGTGCACCTTCAAAGCTGCGCGCTGCATCGAAGGCAGCACGGTCATAGTGCCCCCAGCCGCGTTCTCTGCCCAGTACATTCATTACCTGCTGGGTCGGGGCGAAAAATTTATCGGCTGCCGTCTTATCATCTTCTGCAATAAATCCATGCGAATGGGATGCGATCGGCAGTTTGGCTGGATCGTGGCCAGCCTGGGCTGCCGCTTTTTTGTAGAGCTGGACGAGCGGTGCGAACTGGACCGGTCGTCCGCCGATAATGGCGAGGACAAGCGGAAGCCCCATGAGGCCGGCCCGTATGACCGACTGGCTGTTGCCTCCGCTTCCTATCCAGACGGGCAGCGGGTCCTGGACCGGTCTCGGATATACACCGAGATTGTTGATGGCCGCACGATGTCTGCCCGACCATGATACATATTCGGATTTCTGTAATGTGAGCAGCAAGTCCAGCTTTTCTTCGAATAGCTCGTCATAATCATTCAAATCATAACCGAATAGTGGAAAGGACTCGATGAAGGACCCGCGGCCGGCCATGATTTCGGCCCGGCCATTTGAGATTCCATCCAGTGTGGCGAAATCCTGGAACACACGGACCGGATCTGCAGAGGACAGGACCGTCACCGCACTTGTAAGCCTAATTCGCTTAGTCTGCGATGCTGCAGCTGCCAGGACCACAGCAGGAGATGATGCGGCAAAATCATGGCGGTGATGCTCTCCTACCCCAAACACATCCAGGCCCACTTGATCGGCCAGAACAATCTCCTCGACGACCTCCCTCAGACGTTCAGCATGGCTGATAACTTTCCCTGTTTTAACGTCAGGGGTTGTTTCTACGAACGTACTGATTCCAATTTCCATAATAAACCCTCCTGATTTCTTTTTCTTTCATTATACCTCGAATTCGAGAATTATTCCTTAAGAGGAATGAGTCTGTCTTAAAAAACTTCAGCAAATAATAGTCAGATAAATTATAATGGTTTCAAGATATCTCATTTAAGAGAGTTATAAACAGGAGGGATCGCTATTTATGTCTCAAGATAAACCGGCTGAAATGAATGCGGATGGCTCCTTTAAACGCCAGGTGAACCGATTTACCACTCCATTCGGCGACAAGCCTGGCGATCTCCCGGTTGAAGCGGGGCGTTACAGGCTGTTATGGTCTGCTGCCTGCCCCTGGGCACATCGGTCAGTTATTGCCCGCAGCCTGCTCGGATTGGAAGACGCCATCAGTCTGGGAACGGTAAGTCCCATGCGTCCGAAGCTTCCCCGGGTGGATTGGGAGTTCTCCCTCGATATAGACGGGCTGGATCCGGTTCTCGGGATTCAATTCATGAGCGATATTTACAAGAGTACCGATCCCGGCTACTCGGGCCGTCCGACAGTGCCAGCAATGGTGGATACTCTTACTCACAAAGTTGTGAACAATGATTACTTTAAATTGACTAATTATCTGGAAACCGTCTGGCAGCCATACCATAAGGAACATGCCCCCAATCTATACCCGGAGAATCTGCGGACGGAGATAGATTGTTTAAATGAAATCATTTTTTCGGATATAAACAATGGTGTTTATAAATGCGGGTTTGCACAGTCACAAGAATCATATGAAGCTGCCTATGAAACTTTGTTTCGCCGCCTGGATGAAATGGATAGACGCCTGGCCAGTCAGCGTTTTTTATTCGGAGACAGCATAACAGATTCAGATATCAGGCTGTATACCACGCTTGTTCGTTTTGATGCTGCCTATTACACAGCTTTTAATACCAATCATAAATTAATCCGTGAGTACGAAAATCTGTGGGGCTATGCGCGGGATTTATTCCAAACTCCAGGCTTCGGTGACACCACAGATTTTGACGCCATTAAAAGACATTATCATTTATCCATTACAATCTCGCCTGACAAAGCGGAACCGAAGATCCTGCCAATGGGCCCGGATCTATCCAGCTGGCTGACGGAGCATGATAGAGATGTATTAAGCGGAACAAAGGAAAAATTTTTATTCTAAGGAGAGTGACCCATGCATGGGAACCATAGAAATCCGCAACGCTGAAAAGGCGATGCTGCCTGCTATCCGCATTCAAAGGGTTGACGCCTATTGCCAATATATGGAGGTGCTACCGGCCGCTCATTGGAATGCACTGCACAAGGCTATTTCTTCAACTGCTGATGAACAGGAGGGTGTGGAGCTGATTACGGCTCTGATTGATGGGAAGCTGGCCGGGAGCGTGGCTTTGTTCCCTGCTAAGACTGATGCCTATGAAGGATATGTCGATGAACTGGACTATCCCGAAATCCGCATGCTGGCGGTGGCGCCTGAGGCAAGGGGAAAAGGCGCTGCCACCGCACTGATCGATGAATGCATCAGCCGTGCCCAGGCAAAGGGATATGGGGCGATCGGCCTTCATACCGGTGAATTCATGAAAGATGCAATCAAAGTTTATGAGAGTTTTGGGTTTAAACGCCTGCCGCAGTTTGACTTTGAACCGGCAGATGACGGGATTATTGTCAGGGCATATCAGCTGAATATTTCAGATTTGTCCTGATGATTTCCTACAATAAGGACAGTGAAAAAGCACATCGCCAAGCTGATGTGCTTTTTTATAATTGGGAAAGAAAAAACTGACCCCATCGTTTTTAACTAAATTGATACTTTTAAAAACATCAATCCTTTGTTAAATTATCCATAACGTAAAAACGCAGCTGCGTTATATTTAAAAAAGGAAGGTCATCCCTATGCAAAAAACAACTAGTTATTCAAGCAGGCGCACGTTTGACTTAGTTCTGACATCCATGCTGATTGCGCTTGTCCTCGTTGCCACCCTCTTCTTGAATATTAAACTGCCGATCACGGCAAATGGCGGCCTGGTCCACCTTGGAACGGCCATGCTCTTTATAGTATCTTTCCTATTCGGCCCTAAAAAAGGCGCGATTGCCGGTGCAGTCGGAATGGGGCTGTTCGACTTGATTTCCGGCTGGACATTATGGGCTCCGTTCTCCTTCTTGACCCGCGGCCTGCAAGGCTATATTGTCGGAAAAATCGCGCATTCCAGAGGGCGCAATGGAAGCAGCATCGGAATGAATCTGCTCGCTGCCATCGTCTCCGCACCGTTCATGCTTGCCGGCTATTATGTGTGTGAAGCCGTTTTATACAAAAGCTGGATTGTGCCAGCCGCATCCATCCCGGGCAATATCGTTCAGAACGTAATTGGGATCCTTGTAGCCATCCCGGTTTGTGCTGTATTGAAGAAGGTTCCGTATTTTAAATAGAATACAAGACAAAAGGAGAACGCCTGCTATGGGCATTCTCCTTTTTTTCTGCGCTTTCCGTAAGGAGCAGCGGCACGAATACGCTGTTTCATCTTTTACCCTGCTACCCTCGTTCCATGAACCTCTGTAACCTGAAGCGCACTTGCAATGGAATGGAGATTTTCATCCGTAATCCCGCCGCCTGGCAGGATGATGATCCTCCCTGCTGCATAGTCCGCATATTCCTTCAGTCTTGGCAGGTTCTGTTCAATGCTGGTATCAGGTGGGCCGCCATGAGTTAAGATGCGGTGAACTCCGCGCTCCGCCAGCCAGTCAATCGCTCCAAATTGTCTTTCAGGAACTATGTGGTCAAATGCCATATGAAAGGTGACTTCAAGCCCCTCTGCCAGCTTCAGGAGGATAGACATTGCTTCTTCATCAATCGACCCAGCTTCCGTCAAGCAGCCTATCACCACTCCATCTGTGCCTAACTGTTTCAGATGAACAAGGTCCTGCTTCATAATTTCTAGTTCTTCCTGGCTATAAACAAAATTCCCGCCCCTCGGCCGCACCATAGTCATGACCTTGACTCCCATTCTCCGGCAGTAATTAATGGCCCGTACGGCAACACCATGGCTGACCGTCGTGCCGCCTGCAGAGAGATTGTCACACAGCTCGATACGCTCTGCTCCTTTGGCAATCTTCTCCGGGATTGATACAAAGTTTTCAACACACACTTCTCGGATCATAAATCAGCCACCTCCTTGCATCCTTAAGCTTGAGTCTTAGCACGGCTTGCTCCTTCAGCTTTTGTCTCCTGAGTACATTCAACAGGATATAAATTTCTTAAAATTCAGATTAAATTGAAAATTTTCCCTTTCTTCTTTATCATAAAGATAAATGTATTTTTTTGCATCAGTAAGCTAAATGGGCAGTAAAATATTGGATGCCCTGATTCATGTGTACCAAAAGTTTTTTAATGAACGATGAACACCTTATATAACAGGAGGGATAGCAATGGCCAGAAACATCCACAGCGGACGCTTTACGACAAAGAACACAGATGACCTTGTTGTTTTTATAATCGGGATGAGAGTCAATAAGCCCTGGGCGGTCCATCAGTGGCTGCCGGTCTTTAATGCGATGCCCGGGATGATCAGGGAATTATATACTAACAAAGACAGCCTGGGCTTCTTATCTATGGAAAGCTACTTTGGCCTCAGGACGACCTGCATGATCCAATATTGGCGGACGGCGGAGGATCTCCTTTCCTATGCAAAAAATGAAAGACATTTGACGGCATGGAAAAATTTCAATAAAAAAGCAGGCCGCAATGATGCCGTCGGAATCTATCATGAAACCTACCAGATTAAAGCCGGAAGCTATGAATCCATTTATGCCAATATGCCCGGCTATGGTCTGGGTAAAGCAATGGAGCATGTTCCCGTTTCCACTGAACAAAGTTCTGCTGCCAAGCGCCTCAGTCTCAAAAGTAAGGATGCCGAAGAGCAGGTCCTTTAAAGCTAAGGATCCAAACGGGCATCTTACTAAATGCCCGTTATCCCTTATTGCTTTCTCTTAGATGAATACAATATAGCCAGCAGGATGAACCAGAGCGGTGTTCCCAGCAGGGCCGGCCGCGTTGCCTCAGAAAACAGCATAATCACCAAGATAATGGCAAACAGCGCCAGGACTGCATAGTTGATATAGGGTGCGAAAGGTGCCTTGAATGTAGACGCTTCCTGCAGTGCCGGGCGATTTTTCTTATATTTGATATGGCAAATCAAAATGATGCCCCACACCCAGATAAAGCAGATGGCACTGATGGTTGTGACGATACTGAATGCTTGTTCCGGGATCAGCTTGCTCAATAGAGCCCCGGCAGAAATGACGAGTGCCGACAGAAATAAGGCATGATCAGGCACATGGTTTTTATTCAGTTTTCCATAACGGGCAGGAGCCTGACGGTTACGGCTTAAGCTGTATAAGATTCTGCTGGTGGAAAACATTCCGCTATTACAGGCAGACGCAGCGGATGTCAACACAACAAAATTGATGATCCCTGCAGCAACCGGGATCCCGATTAAAGCAAAGGTCTTCACAAAGGGACTTTCCGCTGCATTCAGTTCAGTCCAGGGGCTGATACTTAAAAGGACAATCAGTGCCCCCACATAGAAAAACAGGATTCTGAATGGGATTTTATTAATGGCTGAGGGAATGTTCTTTTTGGGATTGGACGTTTCCGCAGCCGATACCCCCACTAATTCCACCCCAACAAAGGCAAACACAGCCATCTGGAATGAAAGCAGGAAACCGGTCATTCCATTCGGAAACAGCCCTCCATGCGCCCACAAATTTTCAATTGTAACTTTGCCTGATCCTGTCTCGAAGCCTGCCAACATTAAAATAACCCCTATTGCAATCAGGGCAAGGATCGTGACAACCTTGATCAGGGCAAACCAAAACTCCAATTCCCCAAACAGCTTTACCGTCAATAAATTAAAGCCTAATAAAATGACGAGGCAGATGACGGCCGGCATCCACTCGGGGATATCAAACCAGTACCGCACATACACGCCGACCGCAATGACATCTGCCATAGCCGTCATAATCCAGCAAAACCAGTATGTCCATCCGGTTATAAATGCCGCCTTTGGCCCTAGATAATCTTCCGCTATGTCCGGGAAGCTTTGATAACCTGCTTTGGACAGCAGCAGCTCCCCGAGTGCCCTCATGACAAAAAACAGGGCGGTGCCCACCACTAAATATGCAAGGATGATTGACGGGCCGGCCAGCTGAATGGCTTTGCCGGACCCCAAAAATAACCCTGTACCAATCGTACCGCCAATCGCAATCAACTGAACATGCCGATTTGCCAAATCCCTTTTTAATTCCTGCTGTGCCATTCCTGACTCCCCCTATTAATAAGTCAAAATAAAAAAAAGAGATCGGAGGACCTCCAATCTCTTTTACAAAAGAATAGTAAAATCATATTTTTACGCAAGCAATAGCATAATAAATAAAATTCGATATCCTTCTGTCCTTTTGCCTGAGATTGTGAACCCTTCGGCGCCGTCTGAATCCAGACGGTCTCTCCAGAAACCGCTCCTGCTGTAGTGTGATCCACAGCCATCATTGCGAGTTATTCTATTATTTTGGTACGATAACTATTTTTATCATTTTAGTAGCATTTTCAGGTCCTGTCAACCAGGCGGAATCGAATATATGAAACAATCGATATTGGACCATATACTGTAAAAGGAGCCTGAGAGGTTACGAGACACCAAAAGGAGACCGCCTCATAAAATGAACGGTCTCCTTTGTTTCAATCAGCTTCCACATGATAAATCTACTTGTAATCATTTATCGGCCCTTCATCCATGATCACTTCCACCATATTGGAGCGCCCCATCCTAAGCTTTGGCCGGCGTTCTGAATTTGGAGCACTGTAGAGCTCAAGCGGGCTGATTATGACCCCGTCCGGTGTGTTTTGAAGGATACCGGGTACACAGGAATAAATTCTGTCATTATCATTTGCGTTTTTGGCAGATATGGTTACGGAGGTTCCCTGATGATTATCGATGCTCATGGACACTTTGTAACGGTAGAATGAGCCTGTTCCATTTGACTGGGCCGAATATACGACCGGAACCACTGCGAGAATATCATCTGTCAGCCTTAACTTAATTTTCTCAGTCTTGGTTGAACCGCTGTTCCTCCGGACATCCCCCATATGTTCCACTGCTCCCCTGCCATAACTCTTGAGGGGAGGCGTTCCTTTCGCCCCAAACATGGCTACATCGATCTGCCTGCCATTCTTTGTGGACACCAAAGCGTATATATCATAATCTGTCCCAGTCTTCCAGGAGACCGTAGCCGTGATCTCTGGTGTTTTATCAATGATAACAGGCTTCTGTCCTTTCTCGAGGCTGATCTTCCCTTTAACCTTCTCAAGGTTTACCGATGATAGCGTGCTTCGCTTACTCTCAGGGATAGGCATGGCTTTCTCCGGTACTGTTGGTGCATTTTGAATAGGTTCAGCCGGCTTGCTCTGCTCATCTGGCTCAACCTCAACACCGTAATTTTTACATAGCCCCTCAAGCCCGGAATCAAATCCGCGCCAGATGGACCTTACCTTTGTCTGACCGTTCCTTACATATAATTCTAATACAACGATTCCATTTTCATTAGTGAAACTGGATGGAGTTAATTGGATAATACTTTGATCTGTACGGATCTCGGCCTTTAAATTCCTTACGTTTGAAAAACCCGTGCTATTATCCTCTGTCAGAGTGACCGCTATTTTAGAGATACCCGACGGGACTTTACTCAAATCAAAGTTAATACTATGTACTTTCGTATGTCCAGCTGTCTCTGCCGGCAGCAGGGCAGCTGCACCAGAAGAACTCACTGGCTGATTATAGAAAATAATGCCGCTGTCACCCTGTACCTTGTCCCCATCCGTTAAAAGGAAAGCTGTTAAGGAAACATCTATGGTGCTAGACACTTCGTAGCTGACCGTAACATTGCCCTTCGGGGAACTTAGCACTGTGTTTGCTCCCATTTGGAGAATTTGACTCATATGAACACTCCTTACTATTCAATCATTATCGCCTAGCCCTCTTATACTATAATTCCCTGCTTATCCATTATAGCTTTTAAGAGATTGCTATTTCATTCTTTTTATAAGAAACGGCCCCCTTATTAGAAGGTTAAACGATGGTCTTGTCGAATAAGAAATCATTGGATCTGAATACAAATTAAAAGGAGCACTGTTTAATGAATATGCAGCTGATACAAAAAGTTGGGCAAATTGGAGTGCCAGTTAAAGACTTACATAGGGCCTTGGATTTTTATAAAGAGAAATTAGGTCTTTCCCTTCTATTTAACACAGACAGCATGGCTTTCTTTGAGTGTAATGGGCTGCGGCTTCTCCTGTCACTTCCAGAAAAAGAGGAATTTTCCCATTCCAGCTCAGTCCTTTATTTTCATGTAGATGATATTAAAGATTCTTATGGGCGCTTATCAGGTAAAGACGTGATCTTTATCGATGAACCACATATTGTCGCGAAAATGGGACAGACCGAAACATGGATGGCATTTTTTAAAGATACGGAAGACAATACTCATGCATTGATGAGTGAAGTACAAGTTTAAGAAACAAAAGGAGACCGTCCGCATACAATGGACGTTCTCCTTAATTTTTACTAAATCCCAGCGTCCATGTGACTAAGATCCCATCTGTAGAATGTTTCCATCCGGGTCAATAACATGGAATACAGAATGCCCAGGACTTTTTCTTACTATAAAGTTTTGTGATTCTAACAGCCGATAATAATAAAATATTTGCATCGGTTTTGCTTCCCGTATTGCTTTTGAGAGTGCTGCAATCAGCTCGATATTAGGAGTCAGGAATTCCCCGCCTACATCATGGTATGATTTTAATTTTTTCCTGGAACGATGAAGGGCTGTTTTAATGGATTCATTACTTATTCTCAGCATTTGTGCCATTTCTTTTGTGGTGTATCCGAATACATCCTTTAAGGTAAGCAGCATAGACTGTTTCAATGGCAAGGTGGTGAGTAAGGTTTCCATAAAACTATAGTCATCCATAGAAGGGTATTCTTCTCCGTATAAGTCTTCATTAAAATGAACACTTTCTTTATATTTCCTTTTTTCATCGATAAAGTTGTTTTTAGCCACCGTACATAAATATGAAAATGCCAGCTCTTTTTCTGGCTCGGATTTCTTTATTTTATACACCTTAAGCATTGTTTCTTGGACAAGATCCTCGGCTGCCCAAGGTGACCCTGACAGCTTTAGGCAATATTTATAAAGCTTTTTGATCACAGACTCTAAATCTTCAAACACCATTTTTTTAACACCTTTTAAAAAAATTTCATGAATGTGTAACTTCCAAACTATTATGAACGTTATAAATATGAATTTAAATCGAGGGAGGAAAATTATGTTTAAAGTAGGCGGTATTTTTATTCCAGTTATAGACATTGAAAAATCTACGGAATGGTATGAAAAGTTTCTTGGTGTAAAGAAAATTGACAGCTGGGAAGATGGTGCTGGCTTTTATTTACCATCAGGGTCGACACAATTAGCTTTGGTAAAAGTTGATTCCCCGCAGCCCACTGAATTTACCACCAGGGGCAGCCAGAAAAATTCGTATTATAATTTTGTCGTGGATGATATTGAAACTGCCCATCAACATTTTAAAAACAACGGCATCGTTACCAGTGAAATTGACGATTTTGGCGGCATGAAGTTTTTTGATTTCTTTGACCTGGATGGCAACCCATTTAGTGTCGTAAATGAAGTTGTGGGTTCGCCTTATCACTCAGATCATGTTAGAAACATGCAAAAAAGAGATAGAAAGGAATATTGAACAGAGCACTGATTGCAGCGAGAGGCACTCGCTTTTCCGCGGGGCGGGCGGTGAGCCTCCTTGGCTTTGCCTGCGGGGTCTCACCTCTCCCGCTTTTTCCCGCGGAAATCTATACACCTTACATTCCAATTAATCACGTTTAACAATCCAATCTCCTAAATTGATCATTAAAAAACAACAATCTTTTAAAATAGAGCCTTAACTAAAGAGATGTTGAAAGGGGTAGTTCCAGGCAATCTCATAGCTCATTCTCAGCAAGGATAAAAGGGTGGTTCCCGGTATTCACCAAACATGAATTCTATTTTGCATTCTCATCAGCTTGATGAATTCCAAATATATTCCTTTCGGTATCCATATAGTATCCTTGCCACGCCATTCCAGGCAGTGCATATTTGGGCAATGCGACCTTGCCGCCATTCTCAAGAATTTTGGCTTCCGTATCGTCATAATTATCGACACCCATTGTACAGGCATACCCATTAAGAGCCTGGCCTGCTTCCGGCGGAGGACTTTGACGCTGCATTAAAGCACCATTAATCCCAGGTTCATTCCCATCGCCAGTCACCGCTCCAAAGTAAGGCATCCCTGCGAAATCACTCCAATCTTGAAATGACCATCCAAATACCTCACCATAAAATGTCTTTGCCCGTTCCATGTCATCCACATGAATTTCGAAGTGAACTAATCTTCCCATGATTACCTCCTGGTTTCATTCAAAATTTTTCCTCTTACCGTAGGTTGATCCTTATGTAGCTTCATGCCTCTGGTGCATTATTTTTTACATCTAAGATGATGCAGGCTTATCAATTTGAGTTATTCACTTCTTTATTATATAGCGAAGCTGCGGGAATACATATAATATTGCAAGAATTTAATTATAAAAAGGCAGCTCCCTGATGAGAGATAGCTGCCTTCGTTTTAGATCATTATGAAAAGGTAGGAGCAGGGAATTCATCAATTCTCATACGAAGTAAACTATATGGCTTTTCCCGCAGGTCTCTTCCATAATGAAATCTCGCCTGCCGATGTAATTGATTCACAATGACATATAAGTATTGATCAGGACCAATCGAAAAAGTATCCGGCCATAAAATTCTCGGGTCATGTGCGATTGTTTCCATTGCGCCATTCGGTAATATCTTCCGGATACTGTTGTTTTCATAGTCTCCTGCATAAACGGTTCCTTTTGCGCCGGTGATCATTCCGTCAGACGCACCTTTTTCCCCCCAATACTGCACATATTGGGATAAGTTCATGTCCTGTATCCTTCTGTCTCTTAGGGCTTCTGTTGAGATCGAGAACAGCTGACGGCTGGATAACGGAGCATAAAATAAAACCTTTCCATCAGAGGATATCGCTAAACTATCGGAAGCCAATCTAAATGGGAAAGTTGAGCCGTCCGGGTTCCGGTTCATCAAAATTTCACCTTCTACTTTCGGTAAAAATTGGGGATCAGGCGAAGTGGATATTGCCCCATTTAACCGTCTAAACGCATTCCCATTTTCTAAATCTACAACGATAATAGCCCCTGGCCCTCTGGTAGAAGAATCCGTTATATATGCATAGCCTGCTCTTCCAACCCGAAAATCCAAACGGACATCATTCAGATAAGTTGTTGGCAGGACAACATCTTTTGTAAAGGTGTATACTCTCCTTATTTTATTCGTGTTTAAATCAACAGCAACTAATTTTGCTCCCCCTTGAATAGGTTCAGAAAAATTTGGTGCCCCTGTATCTACTACCCAAAGAGTCCCTCTTCCATCAGCAACGATACTTTGGACACTGACAAAAGTCATAGTAATATTACCAGTATTGACCAAGTTGGATTCTAAACTGGGATAAGGCTTCAATTCACCCTCAACCAATTCCGCCACAGTAAATGGAACGTCGTCTCCCCATTTCGGAAAGCAAACAAAAATACGCCCGGTTTCGGAAACGCTGACACCTGTAGGCATAGCCCCATAAAAAGCATGCACCAATTCTAACTGCCCAAAATATTTTTCCATAGGTAACATAGGTCGCATGATATCCTCCTCATCAAATCCGAACGGATATCACCTATATATGATGAAATTTTTTTGTAGTGCCTGGTTCTTGATAAATTTTTCTATCGTGGTGGATGCAATGGGGTTTATTAGTACGGAGAAACATGGGAGTTTCCTTCAATAAGATATGGAAAATTAATATGTGCTGAAATGGACAAATATCCAATTTAAATCTACTTCTTTTAGTCCTTTACATTCAAATTTATTAAATACCATTTTAGTATCCCGGCCGCGTATTTCTGCGCTGCAAGTCTTTGAAACATCATTTACTTGGTGGTAGATGTTTATGACATGGAAATGTAAAACCCTGAGTGAATGGAACTGGGTTCCTGAAAGGATGAAGTGTTTGTGATTCACTACTTACTCTCCATTTTAGCACTCTCTTTTATTTGTGCTGATTTCATTGTGTCAGGCTTAGATATCGCAGCATTTTTACCAATGAATACAGCAATAACTACGATGATTGCCGCTAATATGGTCACCATTGTAATGGATTCTCCTAAAAAGAGTGCAGCAAACAAAATCATCAGGAACGGCTGCAAATATTGCAGCTGGCTTACCCGCGCGATACCGCCCATTGCCATGCCTCCATACCAGGCAACATACGCGAGGAACTGGCTTACAATGGATAAATAAAGCAAACTGACCCAGGCCTGTATGGGGGCATGTAACATCTCCACCGATATATCCGCGGTTACTGGGATCAGGAAGAAAGGGGCGCCTATCACGATGGCCCATGCGATTACTTGCCAGCTTCCCATTTCTTTTGACAGCTTTCCTCCCTCCGCATAACTAAGGCCTAAAATAATGACGGCAGCCAAGAGTCCAAGATCCTCAAATTGAAGTGTTCCAAGACCTAAATGCGCCGCATATAAAATGACGGCTCCCGCACCAGTGAAACTTGCCATCCAAAATCTCAAGGAAGGCCTTTCCCCTGCCCTTAACATGGCAATACCTGCTGTTGCTAACGGCAATAAGGCCAGCTCCACTGCTCCGTGCGAAACTGGCAGTGTTTTCATCACCCATGAAGTGATGAGCGGGAAACCCAGGACAGCTCCTGCTGCAACAATCAAAATACTTTTAAATTGCTGCCGATTCGGTATCTTTTCCTTTTTTACAATCAGTATAATCCCCGCCAATAGGGCTGCAATAACGGTTCTTCCCAGCCCCACTGTTGTGGTGCCGAAGTAAACAACCGCGATACGGGTTGCCGGCAAAGTCAGACTAAAGCAGATTACCCCCACTAAACCTAACCATAACCCGGCTTTTCCTTTTTCCATTCCGTTACCTCCCCCAACTTTTACAAAAATGCTCCAAAAAACGAGGATGCTTTTGGTATAATCACATCATATTAGATACACTTCTTGGATACTATTGCTGTTTTCTGCATCTGTCAGGGTACAGTTTATGGAGGGTGGAGCGGTATTGAAGCCAAAATATATGAAGATTGTAGAAGAGATTAAGCAGCAGCTTACAGACGGAGAGTTAGCTGCCGGCAGCAAGCTTCCCTCGGTCCGCCAGCTGTCTGAATCATTTAGCTGCAGTAAAAATACCGTTATTAAAGCCTACGCCGAGCTTGAAAAAGAGCACTTCATTTATGCGAAACCTCAAAGCGGCTACTATATTGTGAATGAATTTAAACTCCATGAAAATCATCCTGATGTTATTGATTTTTTATCTGCCGGACCTGATAAGCATTTGCTGCCATACATTGAATTTCAGCATTGCCTAAATCAGGCAATTGAAAAATATAAAGAAGAAATCTTCACCTATTCAGAGCAGCAAGGACTTCATTCCCTGCGTACAGAAATCGTGAAAAACCTGCAATGTTCTCAGGTATTTACCGAACCCGGGCGTGTAGTCATCGTGTCCGGCTCACAGCAGGCGATCCATTTATTAACGGCCCTCCCCTTTCCAAATGGCAAACGAAATATCCTGATTGAACAGCCCACCTATTTTGGAATGATTGAATCGCTCGACATCAACCAGGCTGTGACATTCGGAATTGAATTATCCATGAATGGAATTGATTTAGAACGCCTTGAATATATGTTTAAAAACAACGATATCAAGTTTTTCTATGTTATTCCGAGATTTCATAATCCACTGGGACATTCCTATACAAATAGCGAGAAGAAGAAGATTGTAGAGCTGGCGGAGAAATATGATGTCTATATCGTAGAAGATGATTTTCTCGGTGAACTAGAGCGCGATAAAAAAGCGGATCCGTTTTTCGCTTTTGATCCATCTGGAAGAGTCATTTATATTCAAAGCTTTTCAAAAGTCTTTCTTCCCGGTCTGCGGATTGCCAGTGTGGTTCTGCCCCAGACCATGATGAAGAGCTTTTTACGATACAAATTCAGTGCTGACTTCAACAGCCCCGTCCTTTCACAAGGCGCTCTGGATATTTATTTAAAAAGCGGGATGTATCAAAGTCATTTGAAGAAGATTAAGACCGTATATTTTCAAAAAATCCAATTACTAAAAAGTGCCTGTGAGCAGTGGCTTCCTGAAGGCACCCGCTATACAAAGCCGGATTCGGGATTTTATCTTTCTATTTATTTACCTGAGACTGTATCAGCAAAAAAATTGGCCCATATTCTTTCAGATCAACAAATATTAATAGATGATACGGATAGGATGTTCTTAACCGGTTTTAACAGGGACAGCCTCATTCGTTTATGCATTTCTCAGGTGTCTGGGCATCAAATCCTATACGGCATGGAGAAGATTGCGGAAGCCATTACTGTATTGGGCAGTAAAAAGAGAGGCTGTTTAGATCAGATATCCCTTATTTAATAGAACAAAGCACCAGGCCTATTACAGGACTGGTGCTTTGTTGTTTTATTATGATTAAAGTTATACCTTTTTACTCTTAACAATTAAAAATGAAGGCCGGCGAAACTCTTTAACAAGACTTGGCAAATGTGTTACTGCTTCTTCAGTCGGCATCGGCTCCATCACTTTTTCGATGTGCAGCCCATTTTCAATAAGCGTATTTAGAATCGTCGACATGGTACGGTGATACATCATTACATGATCAACTAACCAATTCTGAGTACGTAAGCCTTCATCCTGATAATTGTCTACTGCATAATAGAGCAGGTTACCTTCCTGATCGGTGATCCAATTTTCTTTTCCCTTATTGGCTGTTACGATTGGATGCTCCAGAGAAAACAATAAGGTTCCACCCTTGCCTAATGCCTTACTGATCTTCTTTATAAGATGCTGAAAATCTGCAATATAGTGAAATGCCAAAGAACTGCTGACAAAATCAATGTGGTCAGGAGGTACTGTCAGATCTTCAAAAGCAGCCTGCTTAAAAGTCAGACCCTCATGAATATGACGCTTCTTGGCACTGGCAATCATGTTTGAAGAAATATCAATCCCAGTTACCTGTTTAGCACCCTGACTAATACAATGAGCTGCAAAGTCTCCCATTCCACAGCCAATGTCCAATACCATTTTATTTTTTAGGGGTGGAAGCAGAGCAAAAAAGTTCGGCTGCTCAAGTAAATTGTTATAATTATTCTCTCGTGATCGTATCGCTTGGTATTTCTCGAAAAACGTTTTGTTATCATATATATTCTGTTTCATCTAGACCTTCATTTCACCATAACGTTATGAAGTATTTGCGCAAGTTAATTATCCCATCTATATAAAAGTAATAATAGACTTATATTTCAATTTTTGGTAGGATGTAGATAGAGGCATGTCTTCTTTAATAAACTTCATAAAAACTATATGAAAATAGTAAAAGGCAGAAATCACTTATGATTTCTGCCTTTATTTTTAACGATTTTTTTAATCTCTTCCTCTGGCTACCTGTGTATCCCGGATATTCTTTTGAATCGTAATGGCCGCAAATACACTAAGAACAAAGGACATACCGTAAAATCCTTTTTCACTTAAAACAATGCTTCCGGCATTATAGAGGCCGATCGCCATTAGTGAAATAGCTACAATAAGCGCAAACCAGCTGAGCCCGTAATAGATGCCCGAAACCGGAATATCCTCTTCCTTATCCCGTACAGCTTTCTGCAGGGATACCGCTGCATACAGACCGAATATCAATACAGCAAAATAATACCCCTTCTCATTCAGCTGCATGTCGGCATTAAACAAGCCGATCAGATAAGCCGCAACTCCTACAACCAAAGCTGCCCAGCTGGCCCCCTTAAAGGCACCAGTCGGTTCCCCTTCTTTTCTTTCCACCTTGTTTTTCGGACGCTTTTCATCATTCATCTTTAACAAATTATCATTCAACTCAGACATTCGCCGCTCCCCTTTACTGTCATTCAGTTATGCTGATTCTTATGCTATGTATACAAAATATTATAACAGTAATTTACATATCTTGTTAAGATTGTATGGGTTTTATTCTTTGAGTGTAAAGAGTGAAAGGGGAGCAAATGGTTCACTAAAAAAGCGCCAGCAGGCGCCCACTCCAACAAACCTAATTTTACCCTCCCGCCAATAGATCCTTACTTGTAAGAATCCAGGCCTGAGGCAAGACTAACCTGAAGCACGAAACCGGCATATGAGTTTCTTTTTTCGATGGAAATAGTACAACTTTTGAATGGTTCAAGTGAGCAGCACTTCTTTTTTACTTCTTATAGACTTTTTTCATTCTATCTAGAATAAGACCATCAGACTTTTGGTTCTCACCTATTACAAAATCTGGCATATATTGAGTGATGTATTTCCCATAACCAATGTTCTTATCCTTTTCCAGTAATTCTTCAACATAAAATACACCATTGGGGATCGTATCTAATAACAACGTACAAATCCCTGCGTAAACACCACAAGCAACCTGAATATAAGTTGCATTTGATCCATATTTTTCAAATGTGAATTGACTGTTCATAACATTATACATAAATCGCTCTCTATCTTTGTACACAAGTAGAACTCCTACCAAGTCTTCTCCCTCTAATTCAGCCTCTGCAGGATCTAAAACTTTCAAGTTCCAATTCAATAAATCGTCTACACATTCAAGATTAGCCCGGATTGTTTGTGTTGTATAATCGTTTACTTTATATATGAACCCCGTTTCCATATTATAAAGGGTTCCTAGACTTAAAACTTCCTCATGTGGCATTAAGCAGCCATAAAATTGGATATCCCCTAATGTAACCTTAAATTCTTGAGCATAAACCTCCTTATATAGATGAAGAGGTACTCCTCCCTTAACAAACATCGGATAATTTAATATTGCCTCATCTAAAAAACACTCTGGTGACCATGTAGTACATATAGTCTTCGCCAGAAGTGATTTTTCCTTATAGAATGTGGTATCTTTTTCGACAATATAACATGCTAGGGGTTTTTCATTAGGATGCATCGCCATTATGGAATAAGCCATCCATTGCACAACCCCAGGATTCATTCCAGAACAAACAATCCCTTTCATATTTGTAAACCTATTTTTAGCATCTTCAAATCGATAAAAACGTTCCAGCAAAGTAAATCCTTTTAGATTTTGATCTTCATCTACTTCTGTATTTTCTAAAGCTGTATTTACATAAAAAACCCCAAATTCATTACATATATCTAGAATATCTATCGTATCTGCCCAAGATAAATCGACGATTAACAAAGTTTCAGTTTCACAGATATGTTTACGTACCTCTTCTAAGTCTGTAAGGTCGATCTGATTTAATACTATTTGATTAATCAAGTTGGGACAAATTTCATTGTAGTAAGCAATATCCTTTTGTTCTATATCAATTAAGTGCAACGTAATTTGCTTTATCAATTTGTGTAGTGGATTAGTTGAATCTTTAATAGATTTATTCAATAATGACAACAATGCTCTTGCAACTCCACCAGCACTGCCAAAAATTGAAATTGCTGCGCCTATACTCCTCATTTAATCCATCCCTTGCAAATTAATTATTTAAGTTTAGATTTATTAGCATATGAACAATAAGTTTGACAAGTGACGGCCGTGTCTATCCATATCGTAAAATAAATTTTTGTCTTATTTCTAATGTTGATTATAAAAAAATGTACGACACATGATTGGAGTCTCCAATTGATAACTACTTACATAAATATATTGGATATAGTCACCATGTATTTTTGTAAAACCATTTGCTTTTATCCTTAAAGGTTTATCTATAGATTTTTCACAGTATTTAAGGAGGAATAAAACTATGATACACCCCGATACAGAAATTCGATTTGTAAGTGAGGAAATCGGTGTTGGTCTGTTTGCAACAAAATTAATCCCCAAAGGAACCATTACCTGGATTAAAGATGAATTAGATATCATTCTTAAAAAAGAGTACATTGAAAGTCTTGATGATGCACGAAAAGAGGTAATATATAAATATGCATATGAAGATAATGACACTGAATATGTTCTTAATTGGGATCACGCAAGGTATATTAATCATAGTTTCAATCCCAATGTTGTAGATACAGCTTATGATTTTGAGTTAGCTGCGAGAGACATTCAACCTGGCGAACAATTAACATGTGATTATGGAACGCTGGGCGGGGATGAAAAGTTCGAAAGTATACCAGCAGAAGGATCATCAAGAACAAGAGTATATGCAAATGACTATTTAACTTATTATAAAGAGTGGGATAAAATGGCAATAGAAGCATTTAAGTATTTCAATAAGGTAGAACAACCACTAAAATATTTGATCCACGAGAAATTTATGGATAAAGTAAATGCTGTTGCTAATGGAACTGCACCAATAGATTCCATCCTCACTTTATGGATTTATGACAATCCTGAAAAATAGGGGTTTTTGTGTAAATGGGTTTTCACTTCGCTATATGTAAAGGCTTTAATTGGAGTGGCGGGGAGATAGGCTATGAATCGAGCGATGCCTTTGTTTTTAGAAGGTATCGCCCAATCGCCGGAAATCATGCCCAGAGGCTCCATGTCAAGCCGGATCCATGCTTTGGTCAAGCGGAAAGCTCAGCTTCTCATCGATTCCCAAATAAATGGCTAACTGTGATGGCGGTGATACCCTTCAATCGCATTTGTAGTATAATGAGCCTTCTCAAAAAATCCCCACCTTCTTTCAACTATACGAAACAAAAAAAATCCTCATTAAGAGGATTTATTTACTGAGTAAAGGGTATGCATTGGTACTTGTTAGTCGTTTCTTAAACTTTTAATACGAACAAATTGGTAAGAAGTCATTCTATAGAGTATTCGAACATCATTTACTTATGATACGGTTCACCTCAAATGGTTCTACCAAGTAAATCTAATCAAGACTTTTCCATTTAATTATACTCCGCCTTCAAAACTTCAAGCTTATACCAAGTAAATGGTCCATCCTCCAATTGCCAGGTCACATTCAACTTTACAGGTATTCTGATTCCATCCATTACTCCATAAGCTTTCGCTTCACCAATACATTCTAGGGTGTCCACCTTCCCTGGTTTAGCCATTTTCTCCATTTCTGTAGGCGCTAACTTCGTAGGGATGGTCTCCGAGACTTCCTAGATCCAAAACTTCAAAAAGAATAGGTGGGAGAATGAAATGGAAAAAATCAATGTTAATCAAGTAGAGCCCATTGGCATGTCATTTTATGAAATGAAGAAACTTTTCATAAATAAAGGGAATTTTAAAGAAGTGAGCATGTCATTTCACTTACACCAGGTGAAAGAGTTCCAGCTGTGGGTATGAGCTGTCATGATGAGGATGAGTACTCTTACATATTCAGTGGAAAAGTGGAAACTTATTGTAATGGTGAATACAGTGTAGAAATGGCTGGAGATGCAACACTGATCCCAGCTGGTGAGGAGCACTGGTGCATTAATACTAGCAGTGAACCTTGTATGCTCGTTTGCTTTATGGTAAAAAAAGCAGAATAGTCATTTAAATGGTCTATTTCAAAATCGCGTTTATATCAATGAAATTATCAAATAGGCATAATCAGCAAGTTTAATGAAGAAAAAGAAATTGCAATATCTATGTAGTAAAATATTTCATCAATGTTTTTCATTTAGAAACTATTGCTGATACTACTTCTAGCGATTGCTACTATCTAAAATTTATTAAAAAAAGCCGACTTGCCTCCAGACAATGTTATTATCCCCTTTAAGTAGACATTCAAAAAAACCTTCATGGTACCATGGAGTTAAGAATGATACTTGGAGGGGATTTTTCTATGGCCAAGAAAGGACAACAATTTGAACGGTATTCAAATGAATTCAAACAAAAGACAGTAATGGTCTACGTTAATGGATCTAAAAGTTATAAGGTCATAAGGTTATATCTTCCATACTATTAACACCTCATTCACATCTTTATAAATACTAAATTCCACTGATGCTTAGAAACTATAGGCTAAAAGTAATTATTTTAAGCCACTACTAATAACGGGTATACTAATAAGGAAAGGATGTGGTTGATTATGAACACAATGAAGGCGGTAGGATTAACTCGTTACCTTCCAATTGACAACCCCCAAAGCCTGGTGGACGTAGTGGTAGAAAAACCAAAAGCAACGGGTCGCGACATTTTGGTCAAAGTTGCGGCCATATCAGTAAACCCTGTTGATACAAAGGTAAGGGCTCCTAAGGAAAGAGTTGAGGAAGTCCCTAAAATTCTAGGTTGGGATGTAGCAGGAGTCGTCGAAGAAACAGGACCGGACTGTTCATTGTTTCGTCCAGGGGATGAAGTTTTTTATGCTGGAAGTATTGCACGACAAGGCGGAAACAGTGAATACCATCTGGTCGATGAACGAATCGTTGGACGCAAACCTGTTTCCTTAAGTTTTGTGGAAGCCGCGGCTCTTCCCCTAACCTCCATTACAGCTTGGGAAGCGTTATTTACCCGTATGTCGATTTCCCAGGATCCGGGCGCTAACAAAGGAAAGGCTCTGCTGATCATTGGCGCAGCCGGGGGGGTAGGTTCCATTGCTACTCAGCTTGCCAAACAAGCGGGGCTTACTGTAATTGGGACTGCTTCCCGATCGGAAACTGTTAGCTGGGTTAAATCAATGGGCGCGGACTATACCATTAATCACCATGACCCGCTCCTTCCACAACTTCAAGCAATTGGATTTACAAATGTTCCGTACATTTTTTGCCTGAATGCTTTGGAAAAACACTGGGCCGGTATTAGCGAAGCTATTTCTCCGCAAGGAGTTGTGTGCGCAATTGATGATCCAACCTCTCCGCTGGACCTCAAATTGCTTAAGCAAAAAAGCGTCACCTTCGTGTGGGAGTTTATGTTCACTCGCCCTGTTTACGAAACAGATGATATGATTGAGCAGCATCTTTTGCTTAATCGTATTGCTGATGCTGTGGACCATCAAGAATTGAGGACAACATTGGCTGAAGTCATTGGACCGATCTCAGCAGAAAATCTCCGTCAAGCCCACAAAATTTTGGAGAGCAATAGGACGATTGGTAAGATTGTACTAGAAGGTTTTGTTTGAAAACCTGGTTGCAGAGTGTATAAAGAAACAATGAGATTTCCCGATAAATCGGTATTTCAATAATTGTAATTGGATATAAAAATAAAGCCGGCTGCTGATCGCAGCCGGCTTTATTTACACAAAGAAACTTCCTTTACTTATGAAATGGTTCTTTTATAAATAGATTAAGTGTTATTCAATGTTTAGAATCTTATATTCCCACAAATACCTCATTTACTTATGATAAGGTTCTCCGTAACGAATAAATGATGTTATAAAACCATGAATATATTTTATTTTTCATTTAAAGATTTACTTTACCACAGTCAAAACTAATACCTGTTTCATTTTATTTGCCATTTTTCAACGTTGAAATCTTTTACTTTTGAGTAAATAATCTTGGTGTCTAAAAAAGTTTTAAAAATTCTTTTGCTGCTTTTGATAAGTAACTATTCTTCCTCCAAATTACTTTAGGTTCAGATATTAAGGTCTGATCCTTTAGCTGAATGACTCTCAATCCTCCCAATGAATGGAGGGATAATAATGAGAGTGGTAAGATCGTTGCACCAAACCCCGATGAAACGAGACCAAGTAACATAATTAAATCCTGACATTCGCACAGTATATTTGGTTCTAAATCTAACCGTTTAAATTCATTGACAATTTGTCCATACGCACCTAAACCATAGTTTGGTCGTAGAAGAATCAATGGCAAATCGATGATTTCCTCTAACCTGCATTGTTCTGATCCACTCCACGTCCATTTTTCAGGTAAAACAAGCACATATGGGTCACTTTCCAATGTCATTTGAGAGATACTTTTTTCTGTTATTGGACTATTTGTTATCGCAATCTCAATCTGACGTTCAGATAACATTTTTATGAGATGAATCGTTTCACCTTCCCATACTTTGAAAGTAAGACCAGGATTTTTCTCACGAATATCTACCACTTTAGAAAGAATTAAAGATGCACAATAAAGATTGGATCCAACAGATAAAATCCCACTGGCGTCTTTCCTCAATTCTTGAACTTCAACCATTGTTTCATCAAGTTTATTTAAAAGTTCTTTTGCTCGAAGAAGTAATCTTTCCCCCTCCAAGGTTAAATTAAGACTTTTGTTATCTCGATCAAATAAAATGACGCCTAGCTCTTCTTCCATTTGTTTGAGTTGTCTACTCAAAGGGGGTTGAGCAATATTTAATTTCTTTGCAGCAGTCGTAATATTACCTTCTTCTGCTATAGTGACAAAATATTTTAACTGTCGAATATCCAATATGAAACCTCCATCATACCCAAAAGGTATAGTAAAAAGACAAAACAGATATTTTAAGTATTGATAAATTGAGTATACACTGAGATGTAGTGTAATTCATTAGTTGAAGGAGTGTGACTTTGTTGTTCATAAAAAATACCATACAATTTCCAAAGCTTTTATCGGTTGGGAATATATCGAATGGATTTGTGGCCTGGCTTTTTGGTTCAGCAGGACCATTATTAATTGTTTTACAAGCTGCTGCAAAAGGTCATTTGTCTGGCAGCATAACCAGCTCATGGATTTTCGCCATTTATGGAATGGGGGGACTCCTAACGCTCATCGTCTCCTTATATTATGGGCAACCCATAGGCTATGCCTTTTCAATACCTGGAGCCATTCTTGTCGGCTCAAGCTTAACCCATTATTCTTTCAACCAAGTGGTTGGTGCCTATATTATAACCGGGATCCTTATTTTTCTTTTAGGATTATCTGGCATTGTTACAAAAATGATGAAGGTTTTGCCTATGCCAGTTATGATGGGGATGGTGTCAGGCGTCTTACTCCCTTTCGGAACTGAAATGATCGGCTCGGTTGTAAAAAATCCTTTACTCAACGGAATCCCGTTACTTGTCTTTCTTGCTCTTTCTTTTTTCTTACGATTTTCAAAAAAGTTTCCGCCTATATTAGGGGCGATCATTGCAGCAATTCTTTGTCTTAAATTTTTGCCGAACGTTTCTGTACAGCCTCTCCATATAACAATGGGCATTCCCCATTTTGTCATCCCATCATTTAGTTTTTCCGTTGTAGGGGAACTTGTCATTCCATTACTCTTAACGGTTATTGCTATTCAAAATGCCCAAGGGATTGCTATTTTAGAAACCCATGGCTATCGTCCACCGATCAATGCCATGACCAATTGGAGCGGAATCGGTACCATTATAAATGCTTTTTTTGGGGGCCACCCAGCCTGTATTGCAGGTCCCATGACGGGCTTACTTGTTAACAAAGAATCAGGCAAACTTGAACATAGGTATGTCGCTGCTATTGTATTAGGAGTATTATCTTGTCTATTAGCTCTATTCTCTCCAATAGCTTCGCAAATTCCACATGTCATTCCTGCCTCATTAATTCAATTACTAGGTGGCGTCGCCATGATTAGTGTACTGGTTGACTCTTTGAAAATGAGTTTCTCTGGTCCATTCAAATCAGGAGCCCTCTTTTCCTTTATAATCACAATCTCTGGGATCTCTATTCTCCATATCGGAGCGCCATTCTGGGGTCTGGTTGGGGGTACCTTAGCCACCGTGTTCTTGGATAAACAAGATTTTTATAAATCCGAATCAAGTGACCAAAACTATGAAACTAACTTGAGTGAAGCTCTTTGCAAGGACAAAATTTCCTAACACCGTTTCTTTAGACCTCGGATACATCTCATGACAAAATAAATGACACCTAGACATAGTGAGTCTAGGTGTCAATTTCTTTGTATAGAATAAAAACCTCATTTACTTATGATAAGGCTCCCCCCGATTAATCCGAAAAGCCCGGTACACCTGCTCAACCAGAATCAGCCGCATCAGCTGGTGCGGGAAGGTCATTTTGGAGAAGGAGAGGGAGTCATCGGCGCGCTGCATGACGGCCTTGCTGAGGCCGAGGGAGCCGCCGATGACAAAGGCGATTTTGCTTTTGCCGTAGGTGGCGAGCTTGTCGATGGTGTCGGCAAGCTCTTCTGATGTTTTTTGTTTCCCCTGGATGGCGAGGGCGATGACATGGGCGTCCTGGCTGATTTTGCTCAGGATCCGCTCTCCTTCTTTGGCCTTGATCTGTTCCATCTCGGTGGCACTCAGGGTTTCGGGTGCTTTTTCGTCGGGTACTTCGATGATGTCTACTTTTGCGTATGGTGACATTCTCTTGATGTATTCCTCAATTCCCTGTTTAAGATATTTCTCTTTTAGCTTGCCAACCGTGACAATTGAGATATTCACACTTTACACAACCTTTACGAAATGATTACAAACATGTTATCCACAAAGTTTATCCACATATCCACATTTTCTATCCACATCTTGTATGGGAATATTAGTTCGCCACTATATATACAGCGGGATTATCACAATATTCACAGGTTGTTGATATCTCATTTTCGGTATTTACTTCTTTTAAAAATGGAGCCACTTCATGCTCATCCACCACAGTATCCAGCGCCAGATCTACATGTTCCTTGCAGCAATAAATCATGTTTTTTTCCTCCTTGATTTCATTTTAGGTTAGCGTTCCCTTTACCTCTTATTTATCCACATATAAATACAGTGCGGTTCCAATAAAATTATCCACAGAAATCGTATCATGAAAAGAAAAAGCAGAAAAGCCTCAAGCTTTCTGCTTTTATTCTTTATTAAAATGTATCATTCGTGCTCAGGTTCATGGTAACTTCCTGCAGCTTGCCTGCACGGTACAGTTTGATCTTCATGGACTGGCCGATTTTCTTTTTGTTATAAAGATGCTGTCTCAGCTCAGCGACATCCTTGATCTTTTCACCGTCCATCTCAACGATCACATCCAGTTCCTTGATGCCCGCCTTAGCAGCCGGCGAACCGGACTGCACATCCACGATGGCCACACCGGAAGTGACTTTGGACGGAAGCTTTAATGTGTTTTGCTGATGGTATTGGGAAATCTGTTCGACTGAACGCAGATCCACTCCCATATACGGACGCCTTACTTCCCCGTACCGCTCAAGATCCTCGATCACAGGGATGGCTGTGTTAATGGGAATGGAAAGACCGATTCCTTCTACAGACTGCTGGGCAATCTTCATTGAATTGATTCCGATGACCTGGCCCTTCAGATTCACGAGCGCCCCGCCGCTGTTGCCCGGGTTGATGGCTGCGTCAGTCTGAATAACCTCGGAATTCCAATCTACAGCTCCATCCTGATTCACATCAATTTCTATCGTCCTCTCAAGACCCGATATAACACCCTGTGTTACTGAACCGGAAAACTGGAGGCCAAGGGGATTCCCGATGGCGATGACTGGCTCTCCTGCCTTCAGTGCCTTGGAGTCGCCAAAATCGGCTACAGTCTTGATTTTGTCTGAATCTACCTCAACCACTGCAAGATCTGTCCATATATCGCTTCCCCGGAGCTTTCCAGGGATTTTCGTGCCGTTCGCAAGGCTCACTTCAATTCGGCTGGCATCTTCGACCACATGGTGGTTTGTCACGATATAAGCTTTTTTGCCGCTTTTTTTATAAACCACCCCGGAGCCGGTGCCGGCTGCCCCGCTGCCTTCGTTCCAGGCGCCTGTCTGCTGGATGTTGGTGATGCCTACCACTGCGTCACCGGCCTTCTCCACAGCCTCTGTGACGGCCGTATTCACATTCAATGAGACATTCTGCTTAATCGGCTCCTGCCGGCTTGAATTGCCGCCGCCTGTCGTATTGCTGACATCCTCATCCGTGCCCCTCATCATCGGCAGTATATACGATATCAGAAGTGCCCCGATAATGGCACCGATTAAGCCAGAAAAGAAATAGCCTCTTCGGCTTCCGCCCCTGTTTGACCTGGTTTGATAATCTTGATCGTAGTATCCCATCCATCAGACCTCTTTTCCTTTGAATGTATCTGCTAGTTTCGGCAGCTCGTACCCCTAATTATACTGATTAATTTGCAAAATTCTAACATAAAGCCCCACACCTGGCTAAATACAAAAAAAGAATGAAGGATTTCTCCCCCATTCCTTTTATACACTAATCAGCTCAGTCGGAACCTTGCAGTCAGTATCATATAATTCAAATTGCTCCCCGATCCTGATTCCCCTCGTCTCAAGCGTCTGGGCCACCGACATCCGGGCCAGGTCCTTCATGTTGTTGTCGAGGCTCAGATGGGCAAGATAGATCCGTTTCGTGTTATCGCCTGCCACTTCACTCATGGCGATGGCGGCATCTTCGTTAGATACATGCCCGACATCGCTCAGGATCCGGCGTTTTGTATTCCAGGGGTATCGTCCCATCCGGAGCATCTGCACGTCATGATTGCTCTCGAACACATACATATCCGCATTGGAGATGATACCCTTCATCCGGTCGCTCACATAGCCTGTATCTGTAATCAGAACCAGCTTCTTGCCGCCATGATGGAACACATAAAACATCGGCTCGGCAGCGTCATGTGAGACTCCGAATGATTCAATATCGAGACCTCCGAAGCTCTTCACCGTTTCCATGTCAAAGGTGAATTTCTGATCGAGAGGCACCTCGCCGATATTGCGCTCCATCGCTGCCCAGGTCTTGGCATTTGCATAGACCGGGAGTTTGTATTTTCTCGCAAGGATGCCGAGTCCCTTGATGTGATCGCTGTGTTCATGAGTCACAAGAAGGCCGGAGAGCTCGGATGGATCTTTTCCGATCTGTTTGAATAATAGATCCATCTGCTTTCCGCTCAGGCCCGCATCCACTAAAAATGACTGTCCGTCCGCTTCTACAAATATCGCATTTCCCGTACTCCCGCTCGCGAGAACACTAAAATGCATTGACATATCTTCTTCACTCCAATTTTTCTTCATCAGATGACACTTGAAAGATCTGGCCTTCAATCGCATTGACAAAGAAATCATTTTTATCGTCAACGGTAATATGCCAGGTTGGCGTCAGCACCTGGGAAGCTGTCTTGACCGGCACAACCGTATAATATCCAAGGGTCACCTTTGTAATTTTGCTTTTTTCGGGAAGCTTTCCTTTGTTGAAGAGCGTTTCGACCGCTTTCATGGCCGAGATGATTTCTTCCTTTTCCTTGAATTCCTCAATATTGCTCAGAAATGTCTGGCTGTATGCATAAATCTGGTTCTGCTTGTTCAGGAAAAGCTTCAGCTGCCCGCTGTCATTCAGATAAATGACCTTCCGGTTGTATGTCTGGGACATGAGAATGGTCTTATCCTTAGCCGAATAATTCCAGAATCTATACTCATCTCCGTTCAGGACATTTTCACGGACGAACTTCTCTGCTTCATCGGCACTCTTGGGGTCACTGAGCTTATAGGACACCTTCAGCGTTGCGTATACAGAAGACCCATCATTGATCGTCATCTTCTGTGTTTTTAAGGATGAAAAATCTTCTTTCTTGAATACCTTGCTTTTGGCAATGATATATTTTTCACTATGGGCATCTGTCGGGACGGCGCTCACATTGATGCCGTTTTCCTTCAGCCTGTCCTGAAAATCCGGCTCTGTTGCATAATCATAGTCCAGCGAGCTGCGTTTATCAATATATTGATACAGCAGGAAGGCATCCAGTATTAAAAAGACTATGATAAAGATGGTCTTAGTTTTGTTCCAATCCAATAATATCGCCTCCCGGCTTGCCGAAAGGAACTTTCTTCCATACACCGGCATATCGGTAATACCAGGCAGGCTCAAGACCCACTAGATTATCAGCCTCAGTATTACGCTTAAGTTCATACCCAATTTTTATATCCTGGATCAGCTCACTCTTGATATTCTTGACAGCCTGCAGTTCCTGCAGGACTTCGCTTCCACCTGGCATTTTCACCTTGGCATCGTCGATGGGAATAGGGAAATCGAGAGTGAAGATGGGCCGGGAATATTGAAAGACGTTCTCCTGTCCCCAGAATTGGACGATTTCGGACATACCGGATTCATTAAAGACCGGCATTCCATTCATATACATCCGGTATGTGATCTTCTGGTCAAGCGGATTAAAGCCGGCATACCGGTAGCTGTCATCCCAGCCTGCATGCTCGTTTACGAATTCAAGGCTGTTGCGGATGAGCTGGGACGGGCTTCCATCATAACTGGTCTCCTTGGTTGGATTCACATAGGACATGGTCATCGTATCCCAGTAAATGTTCAGGAGCCTGAAGCCGTCCGTAAATTCCTCGGTATATTCTTCCCCTCTTGTCACCCGGGTCTTTTTGACATAGTTGGGATCATTAAAAAGTGTACTCTTGAACCTTTCGATTTCCAAATCTAACGTTTTATAAGTAACGCGCGGTACCTTTATGTTCTTCTCAGGAAGAAAGACGGCACGTGTTTTGCCGATGATATGCTTCTCATAGGCACTATCTCCATAGAGTGCAGAGGCAAACCGGTAGGTATTCTGCTCAAATCTGTCAATATTGTCCGCATTGACCCTGCACTGATAAATCTTCCGGTCCGCATACGAAATAAAGTACACATAAACCTGGTTATTCCTTTTGCTGTTCACACTGAAGATAATGCGGTCAAAGCTCCCTTTAGGAAGGTTCCTTTCCTCCATCTGCAATACGGAATTATATAGATAAAGAGGAACCTTCTCCGGAAAGATGATTTCGGTCTTTCCATCGCCATGGACAAAATCCAGAAACTCATCTTCAGAAACCTGACTGGATATATCATAAAAATTTGCATAAGACCATTTCGTGATCTCCTTCATCACCTTGCTGATCTCAAGCTCGCTTGAGGTGACATAATGCTGATTGTTTTTATGATAGATAACTTCAGTCGGCCTGATGACACTGTCGACTTCCTGCTTATCTTTAGTTGTGACCTGTATATATTGGCTGCTTTGATCTCTTGATTCTTCATAATCAGGCTGATAGGACCAAATTCTCCAGGTAAGAAAGATGCTGACCAAAACCAGCAGGGATAGGATTATGCTTTTATACTTCTCGACCCTCATGCCCATTCATCCTCTTGATCCGGATTATAAGGCAGGGTGAAGAAAATTGCTGTTCCCTTTCCTTCTTCACTCTCGGCCCAGATCTTGCCTTCATGCGCTGTGACCATTTCCTTGGCTATGGCAAGACCAAGGCCTGTGCCGCCAAGTTTCCTGGACCTGGCCCGGTCGACGCGGTAAAACCGCTCAAATACCTTCACAACATTATCCTTAGGTATACCCATGCCCTGGTCCTTGATGCTGATCTCTATTTCACCGTCGAGCTCACGCACCCTGAAGCGGATCTGCCCGCCCTCAGGCGAGTACTTCAAGGCATTCGAAATAATATTGTCTATGATCTGGGTGATTTTATCCTCATCAATCTCTACAAAGATTGCTTTATCAGGCAGTTCGCGGACAAAGGAAACATTCTGGTCCTTCGACATTTCAAACCGGTCAATGATGTGATGGAAGAATTCAGTGAAATCCACCCAGTCCTTCGTAATCTTATAATCCTTGCTGTCGAGCTTGGACAGCTGCAGAAGGTCATTTACGAGCCGGATCATCCGCTCTGTCTCCTTTTGGGTGACCTTGAGGAAATTCGGCGCAATGCTTTCATCGCGCCAGGCTCCCTCGGTCAATGCCTCTAAATAGCTCCGCATGGTCGTAAGCGGAGTCCGCAGCTCGTGCGATACGTTCGCGACAAATTCCCTGCGTTCTTCCTCCACCTTTTCCTGCTCGGTGATATCATGAAGCACAGCGATCAAACCGTTCACAAACCCGGTCTCACGCTGGATGACTGAAAAATTGGCGCGCAGAATCAAATCCTTTGCGGTGGTGCTGTTATCGAGGATAACAGACTCCGTCTCCTCCAGCAGTCCTTCGAACGTATATTGATCTTCAAGGTCTAAGAGCGGCACGATATCCTGGGAAATCACTGTTTCACGTGAAACATTCAGCATCTTTGCTGCCTGTTCATTGATCAGGATGATCCGGCCCTTCCTGTCGGTCGCTATAACACCGTCTGTCATGTAGGAGAGCACGGACGCAAGCTTTCTCCGCTCACCTTCTGTGGATGACTGGGCATCCTGAAGCTTTTTCGTCAGGTTATTGAACGTGATGGCAAGCTGGCCGATTTCATCATACCCGTAAACTTTAACCTTCCGTGAGAAGTTCCCTTTGGCCATCGCCAGGGCCTGCCTTCTCATGTCCGACATCGGGCGGGTAATGGTCTGCGCCAGCAGGATGCCGAGGATGGCCGTGATTCCAAGCGCAATCGCCGTTCCAGTTGTGAAGATTTTATTGATTTCCTTGATTTGCTCGAACACTGATTCGATATCTGCCTTTAAATAGATCGCCCCGATGGTCTCCCCCCGTGATTTGATGGGGGAAGATAATACCCAGATCCGCTTTCCTGTTTTCTTCACAACCTGCACATTGCTCTGCTCTGTGCCAAGCAGGGAAAGCTTCACCAGATTATTGGTGCTCCTTCTTCCTACAATGCCGTCTCCATCATCCGCCTTGGATGTACCGATGATCTTGCTGCCGCTGTCGATCACCTGGATTTCCTGGATATCACCGGCTTTATTATCCCGAAGCAGCTGATTGATCTCTTCTTCCAGTGTGGCAGAATTTTTATCCCGTTCCTTCACCATCTCTTCTTCAATACTGAAAGATAGAATATTTACCTGCTGCTTCAAAGAGCTTTCGAAATTTGCCCTGAGCTTATCCTCGAGCCCGTCCACAAAATAGACGGCAATGATCTGCATGGCAACAAGAATGAGCAATACATAAATTAAGACAAATTTAAGATGGATAGATCTAAAAAATCCTACCTTTTTCATTCACGATTACTCCTGTTCAGGGTTGCGCAGATAGTAACCTACTCCGCGTCTGGTCACAATCCATGCCGGATGGCTTGGGTTGTCTTCAATTTTTTCTCTCAGGCGCCTTACCGTCACATCCACCGTGCGGACGTCGCCATAATAATCATAGCCCCAGACAGTCTGAAGCAGATGCTCCCGTGTCATAACCTGGCCGATATGTTTGGCCAGATAGTGAAGCAGCTCGAACTCCCTGTGCGTCAGTTCAATGGTGTCTCCGCGCTTGGAAGCAATATAAGCATCCGGATGGATAATAAGGGAACCTACCGCTATTTCCTTCGAATCATCCTCATTCTGGTCAGGCGCAGGAGCTGCCTGCTGGCGTCTCAGGTTTGCCTTTACCCTCGCAATGATCTCTCTTGTGCTGAATGGCTTTGTGACATAATCGTCAGCCCCAAGCTCGAGACCCAGTACCTTATCGATCTCAGAGTCCTTTGCCGTCAGCATGATAATGGGAATATCATGTTTTTTGCGGACTTCACGGCAGACCTCCATGCCATCCCGGCCAGGGAGCATGATATCAAGGAGGATGAGGTCCGGCTGGATTTCCTCGACCATCTTGACTGCATCATTTCCGTCATACGCGCATTGGACTTCATAGCCCTCTTTTTTTAAATTGAATTGTAAAATATCTGCAATCGGCTTTTCATCATCAACCACTAGGATTCTTTTATCCATGATATTGCTCCTTTATATCAATCTCGAATATCTCTATGTTTAAGTATCATGTATACCGCTTTCTATCAGACATATGTTCTCTATTATAATTTATCATGATATAGCACTTAAATCATCTTTTATAATTGATTGGAAGGCGTTTACTGTTAAATGGACGTAAATGACCCGATTTTTTTATAAAAAAAACAAACATGAGTTTTCTACTCGCACCCATGCATGAAAAAGAACCTGGACAAGAGCAGGAACAAACACAATAAGGCGGTGGAGCGGAGTAAGGCACATCAGGAATGCCAGCAAGATAAATGATGTTAACACCTAGCTGCAGGAAGCCATATGATACATGCAGCTCCGCCCCTTTTCCACAGAAAAACCCGTATAAAGGACACTGTTTTATTTGTGCCCCTTATACGGGTCGGGATTATTTGTTTATATAGTTCAGCGGATTTTTCAGGATTCCGTTTTTCCTGACTTCAAAATGAAGATGGACCCCTGTGGAATCACCAGTCGACCCCATGACCCCTATCTTTGTTCCTGCTGCCACGACATCTCCTTCTTTAATAGAGATGGAGGCCAGGTGGCCGTATAGGGTCTCATATCCGTTTTGATGGTCGATGATCACTTTGTTGCCGTAGCCGTTGCTCATTCCGGCAAACTTCACAACGCCATTATCACTCGCTTTGATGGTCCGCTTTGATGGTCCGGCAATATCGATTCCTTTATGCATGCGGCCCCAGCGCGAGCCCATCTTGCTAGTGATGATCCCGTCCACTGCCGGCCACGTAAATTCCCCGCTGCCCACGGAGGGGAGGACCTTTGTTCCCTTTTCAATGATGGTCGGAACCGGCTTCTTAATTTCCTCTACTGTTTCAATCTTTTTCTCTATCTGTACACCGTTTTCAAGCAGCACCAGGGAATGAATTCTCTGTTCACCCTTCTTCCCCTCTTGCTTGACCTCCGTTTCCCCTTTAAGAAGGCCGCTGCTCTTGACTACTTTACGCGCATTTGGGATTTCTTTGGTTTCTGATACTTCCTTTTGGATGATAACATCCACAAATGGAACTCGATTCAGCACTTTAAGGACCCCATCGTCCTTTAATTTTTCGCGGTCCTTAAGTTCGGGATTCAGCTGGGTCAATTCCTCAAGCTTCATATGATGCTTTGAAGCAATGGCCTCCGGCTTTTCCCCCGCCCTGGCCTTGTACTCTTTCTGCTCTGTCTTTCCCGCGTTTAAGGCATGCAGCGCTTCTTTCGGCTCTACAATTTGGGAGGGATCAACCTTTTCCTTGGAAATGCTTACGTCTTTACTCAAGCGAATATTCAGCTGGGGCAGCTCAGTCGATTTCGCTGCTTCCACCTTTTTCTTCTCTGCTTTAGAAAGATACTGAGTCTTCAACTCTTCAATCGTCTCCTCAGCCTCTTTTTTTTCCGGGAGGTAAGCGACCTTTTTGCCATCCACCTCTAAGGCATAAGACTTCGCTTCAAGCGGAAGTTCGTCCACTTTCTCCGCTATCTTTTTATCATCCGTCTTTGGAAAAAGCACCGTCTCGGATTTTAGCGTGATATCTTTTTTCATTGAAAAAGAGTAGCCGGGATATTCGCTCTCGGCTGCCTCCAGCCGTTCCTTCACGGCATCCTTAATGTTCTTCTTATCGGATACATCGCCAAGATATGTATCTTTATAGTAAACCTTATAAATAGTCGGCAGAAGCGGTCCAAACGCAGCGGCCGAGTGAAAGGTTCCCATTATCAAAATGACAGTAAAGATCATAACCTTCTGTATGAGATGTTTTGTATATTTATTGAAGCTTTTAGCTCTATTCACGAATCACTATGCCTCCAGTACAAAAAAGCTGTCAGGTTACTCGTCACCTATGCTTTAGTAAGATATCTTTTTATTAAAACCAATTACGACCTTAACACACCTTAATCACGAGTAGGTCCAAAGTAACGCTTTTGTAATATAACTGTATACTTAGCGTCATTTTGCTGGCAGTGTCCTTTAAGTAGAGTCTTAATTTCCCATGGCAGTTTTCCAAATTTATCTTTTATGCTGTATTGTAAGTGTCTCCCGCCGGTTATTTTCAGCTGCTTTCGCAAACATTTTGGCTGTTGAACAAGAACGTTGATTTCCTCTCCAGTGTGCTCCATTGGAGCGGGGCGGGCGGTGAGCCTCCTCGGCCCTGCCTGCCGGGATCTCACCTGTCCCGCATATCCCGCATCAAGAAGCGGAGAACGGTGCCTGCTATATTTACTCGTATTTAAAGCTCCATGTTTGCCGATTTAGATTAGAATATAAACTATATTGGCAGGCAGAGACCCGATAAAGAAGACTTGCTGATTGGCGAGCGTAAGCGAAGACAGAAGCTTAGTCGCACTTATGCGTTAGCCAAGCAAAAGGCGAGGAGGCCATAGGAAGTGGTCTTCTTCCTGTGGACTGCTTGACTTATGACTCGAGGGTGAAAGTCTCGCAGCTGGATTAGGAGTCTCGCACCTTACGCTCCAATCAACTCTGTTTAACAATGCTATTTTCCTTACAATACTTAATAAAACAACAATCTTTAAGAAAAGGTTGTTGTTTTTACGTACAAAAATAATGACATAGCAAAAAATAACAGCAAAAAAGCGCCCAGAGGGCGCTTCTTAAAAGGATGGCTCAGGACGGAATCGAACCGCCGACACAAGGATTTTCAGTCCTTTGCTCTACCGACTGAGCTACTGAGCCGTATTAAAATGTTTATTTCCTTCTTAAGTGATACCAATAACCTTCACACAAATCTCAGGAAGTTTTTTCAAGCAGCGACTCGATTTGTGTGCTGGAGCACTCTCATAGTTGCTTATCCGGACGTGCTCTACCGACTGAGCTACTGAGCCGTATTAAAATGTTTATTTCCTTCTTTAATGATACCAATAACCTTCACACAAATCTCAGGAAGTTTTTGCAAGCAGCGGCTCGATTTGTGTGCTGGAGCACTCTCATAGTAGTTTATTCGGACGTGCTCTACCGACTGAGCTACTGAGCCATATTACGGCTTGCGCTAAGCTTCAAATTTCTTCGTCAGCTCCATCACTCACATCCTCACGTATATACATACGCTCCGGTGTTCGCTCAGTCGCTTCCTCGAACTTTTCGCTTATCACAACCCTTAGATTAAGTTGTGTTAAAAATGGCGGTCCCGACGGGAATCGAACCCGCGATCTCCTGCGTGACAGGCAGGCATGTTAACCGCTACACCACGGGACCTTATTAATATATAAAATTTTTCTTCATGCCCTGAATTACTGCGGGTTAACTGTCTCTTCCTCTTCCAGCAAAATCAGGGAAGATCATGCGTCGAGACAACTCGCTGTTTATTCGGCGATGATTTGCTCGTCGCTACACCACGGGACCTTATTAGAAGCGCTTTTCAAGCTGCTATTACTGCTTATGTATGGAAGCAAAAATAAAATGACCCCTACGGGATTCGAACCCGTGTTACCGCCGTGAAAGGGCGGTGTCTTAACCGCTTGACCAAGGGGCCATAAATGGTGAGCCATGAAGGATTCGAACCTTCGACCCTCTGATTAAAAGTCAGATGCTCTACCGGCTGAGCTAATGGCTCTCTATTAATATTTTGTTTTGCTGAACCATTTCAGTTAAATCCTGCGACACTCAAGTCTCAGAAAGTTTATTCAAGCAGCGGCTCGACTTGAGCGCTGTTGAGATGCTTCGCAGTTTACTCGGCCGTGCTCTACCGGCTGAGCTAATGGCTATTAAGCTTTGCTGAACATGTTTCAGCAACGTTTTTAATAGTAGCATATAAAAGCAATTGATAGCAACTACTTTTCTAAAAAAATATTGAAAGCTGATATCTTTTGAATTTCTTCACTTACAACACTTTTTTAGAATAATGGCATCCGCCTATGATCCTTCAATAAATGCAGAAAGGACTGCCCCGATTTCCGGCCGCCTCCTGTACCCAGACCGTGTGGCAGGAACAGGAGGCGGACCATTTTGGGACAGCCCCTCTGGATTTAATTTAAATCAGTCTCCAAGGGCTTCTGACGATGTTTGTCTGTGTACGGTCCGGTCCTACTGAGAACATGGAAAGCGGCACACCTACGAGCTGTGATACACGCTCTACGTAGTGGCGGGCATTTTCCGGGAGTTCATCCAGGGATTTGCAGCCTGTGATGTCTTCTGTCCAGCCTGGAAGCTCTTCGTACACCGGCTCGCTCTCCGCAAGGATTTTAAGGCTTGCCGGATATTCATCCATAACTTTTCCCTTGTGGCTGTAAGCTACACAGATTTTAAGGGTTTCAATACCTGTCAGTACATCAATTGAGTTCAGGGATAGATCAGTCAATCCGCTCACACGGCGGGCATGGCGCACGACTACAGAGTCAAACCAGCCGACACGGCGCGGGCGTCCGGTAGTTGTTCCATATTCACGGCCCACTTCGCGGATCTGATGGCCGATTTCATTATCAAGTTCAGTCGGGAATGGCCCGTCTCCTACCCGTGAAGTGTACGCTTTGCAGACACCAACAACATGGTTGATCTTAGTCGGCCCCACTCCTGAACCGATGGTCACTCCGCCAGCCACAGGGTTTGAGGAAGTTACGAATGGATAGGTACCCTGGTCGATATCGAGCATAACACCCTGAGCCCCTTCAAATAGAACACGCTTGCCGGCATCCAGAGCATCGTCAAGTACGACAGAAGTATCACACACATATTGCTTGATCTGCTGGCCATACTCATAGTATTCATCCAGAATCTCTTCAATTGTGAATCCATTCGTCTCATAGAAGCGTTCCAGCAGGCGGTTCTTTTCTTCAAGATTCCTGGCCAGTTTTTCTGCGAATGTATCCCGTTCTAATAAATCTGAAATTCTGATTCCGTTTCGTGCAGCTTTGTCCATGTATGCAGGACCGATGCCCTTTTTAGTCGTTCCAATCTTATTGGCACCTTTCCGCTCTTCCTCCACTTCATCAAGCTTCAAATGATATGGAAGAATTACATGTGCACGGTTGCTGATGCGCAGATTGTCAGTTGTGATGCCGCGTTCATGGAGATAGGCAAGTTCTTTTACAAGAGCCTTCGGATCTACGACCATTCCGTTGCCAATCACACAGATTTTATCACTATAGAAAATGCCTGATGGAATTAAATGCAGCTTATATGTTTCGCCGTTGAATTTTATCGTATGGCCTGCATTGTTACCACCCTGGTAACGAGCAATCGCCTCTGCATTCTCTGATAGAAAGTCTGTTATTTTACCTTTTCCCTCGTCACCCCACTGGGTTCCAACCACAACTACTGAAGACATTCTTACAAGCACCTCCAAATTTACGTTCAGCTGATTTTTATCAGCTGCCTGTCAAACACGTTCATTTTATCAGGAAATCAACATGTTAGTCAAACAAAAACCGAACAATATTTTTCATTTGCTGTTATTCGTTCGCCCTTTTCCTTTAACATCACCTTTATTTATCTTTAAGCTAACTTGGCGAATCTATGTATCAGGTTATAAAAAGAGAAACAAAAAGCACCAGCCGAAGCTGGTGCGGTGATTCATGCCCCTGGTGGCACGGCAGCGTCATCAAATCTGCGTTCCAGGTTTACGAATTTATTATATTCCTTAACAAACGCAAGGGATACGGTACCGACCGGGCCGTTACGCTGTTTGGCAATGATGATTTCAATAATGTTTTTATTTTCGCTTTCTTTGTCATAATAATCATCACGGTATAAGAAGGCTACGATATCCGCATCCTGCTCGATACTTCCTGATTCACGGATATCTGACATCATCGGGCGCTTGTCCTGGCGCTGTTCCACTCCACGTGAAAGCTGTGACAAGGCAATGACCGGGACTTGCAGCTCACGGGCAAGGGCTTTAAGGGAACGTGAAATCTCAGATACTTCCTGCTGGCGGTTCTCGCCTGAGCGGCCGTTACCCTGGATCAATTGGAGATAATCAATCAGGATCATCCCAAGGCCGTGCTCCTGTTTGAGCCGGCGGCATTTAGAACGGATTTCACTAATCCGTACGCCTGGGGTATCGTCAATGAAAATGCCGCTGTTTGAAAGGCTTCCCATCGCCATCGTAAGCTTTCGCCAGTCTTCATCCGTCAAAGAGCCTGTACGCAGATTTTGCGCGTTGATGTTGCCCTCGGCACAGAGCATACGCATGACCAGCTGCTCTGCTCCCATCTCCAGGGAGAATATGGCTACATTCTCGCCTGCCTTGGTAGCCACATTCTGAGCGATGTTCAAAGCGAAGGCTGTCTTACCGACCGATGGACGGGCGGCGACGATGATCAGGTCATTCCGCTGGAATCCGGCTGTCATTCTATCAAGCTCTGAGAATCCGGTAGGAATGCCTGTTATATCTCCGACCCGGTTGTGAAGGAGTTCAATATTGTCGTATGCCTTGACGAGTACGTCCTTGATATTCTGGAAGGCACCGGAGTTTTTCCGGTTGGCCACCTCCATGATGTTTTTTTCTGCTTCTCCGAGAAGATTTTCCACTTCATCCTCACGGGCGTATCCGTCCTGGGCGATGGTGGTCGCTGTACGGATCAGTCTGCGGAGAAGGGATTTTTCTTCAACAATGCGGGCATAGTACTCAATATTTGCGGCAGTCGGTACAGAACCTGCCAGTTCGCTCAAATAGGATACTCCGCCTACATCCTCCAGCTGCTTGGATGCCTGCAGGTCTTCCGTTACAGTAACAAGATCGACCGGCTTTCCTGAATCACTCAGCCTTTGCATAACATCGAAAATCTTTTGATGGGCATTCCGGTAGAAATCCTCGGGGATCAATACCTCAGATGCCAGCGTAAGTGAAGAAGGTTCGAGGAAAATGGCGCCAAGGACAGCCTGTTCAGCTTCTATATTCTGCGGAGGAATGCGGTCTGTATATAATTCATTCAATACTTTTTGCCCCCCTTTATACTCTGGCTTTGTATATGTTTGTAATAGGATAGTAAAATAGGAATAAGTAAAAAAATGTGATGAAGCTTCAAAGTAGATAAAGCCTCATCACATTTTATCATTTCTAGGCCGGTATTTCACGGTCCAATTATTTCTGTTCTTTTACGGCAACTGTCAAAGTGGCTGTCACTTCGTTGTGCAGCTTGACTGGAACTTTCGTATGCCCAAGGGTACGGATCCCGTCCTCAAGCTCGATTTTCCTCTTATCAATCTTGATCTTATGCTTTTTCAGAAGCTCTTCGGCGATCTGCTTGCTTGTAATGGATCCAAACAGCCTGCCGCCCTCTCCAGATTTAGCTGTCAGTTCCACGGTCAGCTTCTCGATCTTTTCCTTCAGTTCGATAGCTTCCTGCAGCTGGTTTTCAGCAGCTTTTTCTTCTTTTTTCTTCTGGCCGTTCAATGTGGCTACCGCTGAGTTGGTCGCTTCTACCGCAAGTCCCTGCTTCAGCAGGAAATTTTGCGCATAGCCATCCGCTACGTTTTTGACTTCCCCTTTTTTCCCTTTGCCTTTAACGTCTTTGAGAAAAATTACTTTCATTCCTTAGTTCCCCCTTCTAAATATTCATCTATTGCCTCAATTAATCTGGTTTCTGCTTCTTCTATTGAAATATCCGCAAGCTGGGTGGCGGCATTCGTCAGGTGGCCGCCGCCTTCCAATGCTTCCATGATTACCTGGACATTGATATCCCCAAGCGACCTTGCGCTGATTCCGACCACATCCTCATCCCTTCTTGAGATGACAAAAGATGCCGTGACGCCGTCCATGGTCAGGAGTGTGTCGGCGGCCTGTGCAATCATCACCTGATTGTTCATCTGATCGGTGCTGCTCTTGGCGATGGCAATGCCATCGCGATAAAAGGAGACAGATTCAATCAGCTTGGCACGCTTGATATAGGTCTCAACACTTTCCTTGAGGAACTTCTGGACGAGTACCGTATCAGCACCATGCGCCCTTAGATAGGAAGCAGCGTCAAAGGTCCTGGCGCCTGTCCGGAGGGTAAAGCTCTTGGTATCGACAATGATGCCCGAAAGCAGGGCCGTAGCCTCCAGCATTTCAATCTTGCCGCGCTTCGGCTGATATTCGAGCAGCTCGGTCACTAGCTCTGCAGTCGATGACGCATATGGCTCCATATAGACTAGCAGGGAATTGGCGATGAATTCTTCGCCGCGGCGATGATGGTCGATCACGACCACCTTGTCAAATCGGTTCAAGAGCTTCTCATCGATGAGCATGGACGGCTTATGAGTATCGACCACGACAAGAAGCGTTTCTTCCGTAATCATTTCATACGCTTCCTCCGGACTGATGAAGCGCTCAAACAAGTCCGGCGTCTGCTTTGTCTCCTCAAGGAGCCTCTCCACACCTGTTTCTAGCTCATTGAAGTTGATGACACTGTATGCTTCCCGCTGATTCATACCGGCAATCTTCAAGATGCCTATGGATGAGCCCACTGCATCGAGGTCAGGGAACTTATGCCCCATAACAATGACCTTGTCGCTGTCGACGATGATATCACGGAGTGCATGCGAGATAACCCTTGCACGGACCCTGGTCCGCTTTTCGATCGGGTTGGTTTTGCCTCCGTAGAATTTCACCTTTCCATTGTTCAATTTGATGGCCACCTGATCCCCGCCTCGTCCTAAGGCCAAGTCAAGGCTTGACTGGGCTAGGATGCCAAGCTCCGGCAGCGAAGAGACGCCTGATCCCACCCCGATGCTCAGGGTCAGGGGCACATTCTGCTTGGCGGTTGTCTCCCTGATCTCATCGAGAATCGAGAATTTACTCTTTTCCAGATGCCCCAGGATATGTTCGTTATAAACCGCAATAAACCGGTCGACTGATACTCTTTTCAAGAAGATGCCATTCTCCTGTGACCACCTGTTCAGCAGAGAAGTCACGAGGGAGTTGATGCTGCTGCGTTTATGATCATCCATGTTCTGGGTAAGGTCATCATAATTATCCAGGAATATGATGGAGATAACGGTTCTCTCGTCCTCATAAAGCTTCTCGATTTCAACCTGTTCGGTCACATCGAAGAAATACAGCAATCGTTCTTCACGCTTATGAATGATCCTGAACTTGCGGTCTACGAGTGTAATAGTTTCCGATTCCACTTCCTGCTTGATCAGCGGAATAAGAACATCCGCTACATCGTACAAAGACCTGCCCACGAGGGTATCTTCATTAAAACAAGAACTTATGAATGGATTGGTCCACTCGATAAAGTAATCTTCATTAATCAGCATGATACCGATCGGCATCTCAAGAAGCGCTTCTTCACCTACCTTCTTCAGGCGGTAGGAAAGGGTCGAGATATACTCTTCCGTTTCCCGGCTGGTCTTATATTCTAAACGGATGATGATATAAAACAGAACTGCCATTACAGCGGCTGCTGCCAGTGCAATGATCCACTGGTGAAAAGCGAGGACAGCCAATAGTGCAGCTACAGCGAATATCAGGATATAGAGAAGATATCTGATGGATTGTCTATGCTGCTTTTTTAAATACGACGGCATTTTTTCAGCTCCTAAAAGCTTGAATCACTCGGTAAGCTATTTCTTACTGAGAGTTTCTCTTAATTTAAATCCTAAGTCCATTATACCTAATATCCTCACAGCATAATGGAAAATTGGTACCAGGAAGGATAAAATCACTATAAACCATGTAAGGGCTTTTGGCCAACCTTTTAGGCGGCTGTAGAAAAAGAGGAAGGAATACCCCTGAAGCAGCAGCAGCAGCTGCAATACATACAGGATATTCACTATAACCATATACATAGTATCCTTCTGGCTTACATCAATGAAAAACGAGAGTATCAATACGATTAGATAATACCACAAAATGCTTTTCGGAAGCTGCAGATTGCGTATTGGCGGCCACTTAATGCCGAGCCTTCCCAGCCGCTTGATGATCGGTGTGACTGCAAGCAGGATCAGGATCACCATGATCATGGAAGTGATCACAAACAGGCTTGGTGCAAGGACCATGAGCATATCCAGGCTCTCCGTAAGCCGCTTCATTGCCTCTTCAGGATTCTGCCCCATCCCTTCCAGCAGCTGTGAGGACTGCTTAAGGCTGTCCTTGAACATTTCAATAGTGGCCTCGAGGACATTCTGCTCGAGGAACACGATAGAGAAGACAAACAATCCCACAAAACCAATCAAAAAGGTCAGGACCGAACTGATATATATCGTCCCGAATGAACTTCCCTTACGTATATGATACCCGATAACAACCCCAGTTCCCCCAAACAAGAGGGCGACTGGCGCGAAGAGCAGTGTGCCAATGATGCTTGATACCAGGGTGCCTGCAGCAAGTACACCAAGTGTCCATCCTAACGAATGTTTGCCCGCCACGAGGATGAACGGGAGGGGCAGGATGAACAGCAGGAGGTTGCCAAGCACCGGCAGCTGGATAGACAGGAACACCAAAATACAAAAAACAGCCAATAAGGCTGCACTCTCTGCAATCTTTCTTCCGTTGGCCATACATTCACTTCCTTTAAAAAAACCGAGTTATCCCTTATATTTATTTTATCCATTATATGCTCCACAATCAATCTTGCGGCATGGTTAGATTGTTTTATCAAAATCCGGGGCGGAAATGATAGGAGAGAAATCTATGAAAAAAGCCATTCTATTTGATCTCGACGGCACCCTTCTCGACCGGGACCGTTCCATTTATCGTTTTGCTTCGGAACAATACAAACGCTATCTGAATCACTTTTCTTCCTTATCTGAACTGGAGTACAGAAACAGTTTTATTGAACTGGACGCGCGCGGATACAGGTGGAAGGATGAGGTATACAGGCTGCTGTTAGACCGGCATGGCATTTCATCTGTAGGCCCGGAGGAGCTTCTGAATGATTATATAACAAACTTCCATGCCCATTGTGCCCCTTTCGAGGGGATATACGAAGCACTTCGGAACCTTAAGGAAAAGGGATATCTTCTGGGGTTGATTACAAATGGAAGAACACAGTTCCAAAGGCATTCCATCCAGGCACTGGCGCTTGAACCATTTATGGATATTATCCTCATTTCAGAGGAAGCCGGCATGAAAAAACCGGACAGCCGCATCTTCTTAAAAGCACTGGAGGAGCTGCAGGTGCCAGCCGATTGTGCCATATATGCAGGCGATCATCCTGACAATGACATCCGGGCAGCGGCCAATGCCGGGATGGCGGCCATTTGGAAGCAAAATAGCAGCTGGGAACCTTTCAGCCATGAATATACCTTTGAAAGCTATGAGGAGCTTCCGAAGCTTGCCGACAAGATATTCGGAAGTCTGCCGCGTTACTCGCCATCGTCATATACGTCAAATAAGTAAGCAAAAGCGTCATCCGTTCTGTTTACCTTCCAGCTGCGCTGATAAGCGAAAACGGTCAGTGACGAAAAACATACAACCGCTCCGCAGATTAAAATCAGGCAGAATAATCCAACTGCTGTGTCCATCTATATCCCTCCCTCTGTTTACGTTCATGGTAAATGATGAAACGCATTTCAGAGCAAGAAGAAAAGAGAAGGAGTTTATATGGCAAATATTAAAGAGATTGCAAAGCTTGCCGGCGTATCCGTGACGACCGTCTCCCGCGTGCTGAATCACCATCCGTATGTAAGCAAAGAGAAGCAGGAAGCTGTAAAGCGTGCCATGGAAGCCTGCAGCTATCAGCAGAACATCAATGCCGTGCATCTAAGCATTGGGCAGACCTTCCTCATCGGCGTCGTCATCCCGTTCACCAACCATCCTTATTTCGGACAGCTGGTGGAAGGTATTGCCGGCGAGGCTGTTAAACACAACTATACGCTCGTTCTGTTTCAGACGGCCTATGAAAAAGACAAAGAAATTCAGGCGATGGACATGCTGAAGAACAAACAGGTGGATGCATTGATCATTTGCTCCAGAATTTCGGGGCTTGAGATTATTAATAAATATCACGCTTACGGCCCGATCATTTTATGTGAAGATACCAGAGGCACCGAGATATCCTCCACTTTCATCGATCACTATAAAACGTTTAATCACGCACTTGAGTATCTGCACCATAAAGGACATGAGAAGATCGGCTATTGTATCGGGAGGAATTCAGGCAGCAACAGCACACAGAGAGAGAAGGCATATAGGGACCATCTGAGGAAATATGGCAAACCCTTCAGCCAGAGCTTTATCTTTCACGACTGCTTTAACTTCGAAGACGGATTAAAAGTGGTACAGCGGCTGTCAGGGCTCGAGGACCGCCCCACTGCCCTGATTGTTTCAAGCGACCAGGTGGCGGCAGGCATCCTGACCTGCTGCCAGGATTCGGGAATCCCGGTACCTGGTGACCTTTCTATCATTGGGTTTGATAACGAGCCGATTGCTCAGATCATGAAAATCACCACTCTCGAAATTCCTCTTTCCCAGATGGGCAGAAAGCTCTTTTTACAATCGATTGACAAGGACGGGATAACCCATGATGAGCTTACAGCCAGCCTCATTGAAAGAGATACGGTGGCGGAGCTCCCATCCTGATTAATGCCTGCTCATCAATCAAAAGCGGCCTCACTTTTGAAGGCCGCCAAACATTCTATCCGTTTATCTTTCGTTCCCAGTGGCGGTGCGCAGAAATGGCTTCTGCAAAGTCCCTGGCAAATTGCAGAGGGTCCTGGCCGCTCACTGTACCTGGAGTATTCTCAAGTTCATTGGCCGCAAGCCATTTGACACCTTCATGGGTCGCTCCTATCGGCTTGTAATGCATGAAAGCCTCCAGCAGGAACTTGGAAGCCTGCATGGAAAATGGCCTGTCTGCCCCTTTACCGCCGGCCGCATAAATCGCATCAAACAGGACGGAGTCACTGGTGAGGAAGGTGTGATCCACTTTTTGTTCACTTCCATCCGATCCCTTCAGCATGCCGAGCTTGCTGCTGATGATTTCCGTCTGAATGCCCTCTGCTTTCAGGCTGCTTAGAATGGAGACAACTTCTTCCCCATTGAAACCCTCATCCAGAATTACACCCACTTTTCGTGTAGAAGGAAGCTTCTTTGTATTTTCCTGGCTTAATGCCGGAGAAGACTTCATTACCTGCGGTCCTCCTGTTTTCGGCAACTCGGCCCCAATTGCTTCGGCAAAACCTTGGGCAAGCTCCAGGCTGACATGTGCGAACATATTGACAACCTGCTGCTTAACGGATTCGCTTTTCACTTTACCAAGCTCAAAGCTGAAAGCCTCCATAATATGCTGTTTCTCCGGCTGGCTCATGCTGTTCCAGAACAGGGACGCCTGGGAGAAATGGTCCTTAAAACTGTCGCTTCGCTTGCGGACCTTATATCCTTCCACCTTTTCCTGGTAGTGGGCGTATCCCCCTTCTTCAACAGAAGCTGGTGCTGGAGTATTTTGCGCCAGCGAATTCCTGTGGTAGGAAACCCGTCCCCGGTTGATCGTCTGGCGTCCGAATCCATCCCGCTGATTATTATGGAAGGGACAGACAGGGCGGTTGATCGGCAGTTCATGGAAGTTGGGTCCTCCAAGGCGGAGCAGCTGTGTATCTGTGTAAGAGAACAAGCGCCCCTGAAGCAGCGGGTCATTTGAAAAATCGATGCCGGGCACAACATGTCCGGGGTGGAATGCCGCTTGTTCGGTTTCAGCGAACACATTATCCACATTGCGGTTCAGCGTCATCTTTCCCACCAGCTTTACCGGAACATCCTCCTCAGGCCAAAGCTTGGTCGGATCTAATAGATCAAAATCAAAAGCAAACTCATCTTCCTCATCAATCATCTGGACCCCGAGCTCATATTGCGGGAAATCCCCATTTTCAATCGAGTCATATAAGTCTCTCCGGTGGAAATCCGGGTCCTTTCCGGAAATCTTTTGGGCTTCGTCCCAAACAAGAGAATGAGTGCCAAGCACCGGTTTCCAGTGAAACTTTACAAAGCGGGATTTCCCCTCTTCATTTACAAATCGGAATGTATGTACACCAAAGCCTTCCATCATCCGGAAGCTTCTTGGTATAGCCCGGTCACTCATCGCCCACATCACCATATGCGCTGATTCCTGATTATTCGCCACAAAGTCCCAGAATGTATCATGAGCAGAAGCTGCCTGTGGAATCTCATTATGAGGCTCCGGCTTTAATGCATGAACCAAATCCGGAAATTTAATGGCATCCTGGATAAAGAATACCGGGATGTTGTTTCCGACTAAATCATAATTGCCTTCCTCCGTGTAAAATTTCACCGCAAAGCCGCGGGCATCCCGGACCGTTTCACTTGAGCCGCGTGAACCGGCTACCGTGGAGAAACGTACGAAAACAGGAGTCTTGACAGAAGGATCCTGCAGAAATCCGGCCCTTGTATACTCCTTCATCGATTCATACACCTCAAATTCCCCATGCGCAGCAAACCCGCGGGCATGGACAATTCGTTCAGGAATCCGCTCATGATCAAAATGAGTCATCTTTTCGCGGAAATGAAAATCCTCCATCAGTGTCGGACCGCGTTCCCCCGCTTTTAGCGAAAACTCATCCTCAGACACTTTCAATCCTTGATTGGTCGTCAACTTTTCACCCTGATCATCCACCCTGTACTGTTCCAGCTGTTCATCCTTGCGATTGCCCAAAACGACACCCCTTTTGAATGATATGTATAGCACTTACCTAGCACTCTACCCCGCAGACTGATGAAGAAACCATAAATGCAGGGAAACCCGTTAAACTTCTCCTTATCCCTTCACCAATAAAGCCTCCAGCCGCTCATTACGGCTCTCTCTTTCCTCTGTGGAAGACAAATCATATTTCTTCAGCAGATGAAACACCTCATTCAATGTTTCCTGGCTCTGTTCCTCTCCTAAAAAACTTTCTATTTCTCCGGTCAGTCCATGCGGAAGGAACTCATCCTGCTGACTCAGCTTATGAAGCACATCTTCCCGGCTGTGATCGAGATTACAGCTGCTCATTGTCATCACCTCTCTTTGTTTTCTATTCACTGGTTTTTATTGGTTTAAACTCCTATAGGGGTACTGATTACTGATAAGCTGCGATAAGACAGCAAAGATCTTTATACAGCAGGAAAGCATCCTTCAAATTGGAGGATGCTTTTTAAATATTAAGTGGAATATGATCTTCCTATCTATTTACACACCCGATCACAGTGTCTCCAAACGATCTAACATCAGCCAGGTAATCATGTCCTTCAGGCGATCCAAAACTATTAAACATACGAACGGCAACCAGGTTCTGTTCTGGTATTGCCAATAAGGTCACACCTGTATATCCGAGTATTTGAAATGACCTTTTAGGAACATGTTCGCCAATCTCCGTTTTCTTTGCATTTACATCTTTCACGAACCATAGGAATCCATTTTGCGGCAGATCCCTTTCTATTGTTGCTGGACTCTGCAGCGACACCGCCATTCGAATCATTTCTTTCGGGACAATTTGTTTTCCATTTATATTCCCTTCTTTTAAATGAAAATAGCCCCAAAAGGCTAACTCGCGTGCCGAAATATACATATTCATTTTATCGCCGGCTGTACTATCACTAGTTTTCCAATCGCCATCCTCTTCATATCGCAGAATGACATCAACCAGCTGTTCATTTTTATGGGAGTGCCAATTTGTTTCTTTAAAACCTAATGGAACGAAAACCTGCTCGTGCAAAATCTCGGATATTGTTTTCTCAGTGGTCCTCTTTATAATTTCATTCAGCGTGGTTACCCCAATTTGTCTATAGGACCAGCCTTCCCCGGCTGGAAATTCACGATAAATAGAGCCTTCCTTTTCGCTCAGCCCATGGGTATGAGTGAGTAAGTGCCTAATGGTTGTGTTCTCCCAGAAAGCAGCCTCAAGCCCCGGAAGGTAGTTCAATACCAGTTCATCTATACTCTTTATATAACCATGATACACAGCATAAGCTGCCGCAAAACCAATATAGCTCTTCCTTACAGAAGCTGCATGAAACTGGGTATCTTCCTGCACGATTCGTGCGTCCTCTTTAATTGATTGTTTCCCTATATATTCTTCTAAAACAATCGTGTCATTATGAATCACAAATGCAGCTGCACCTGAGCAGATTACCTTATCATATGTATGTAACACGTGTTCCAATATAGGAGAAAAATCGGGATCGCTTTTATGTTTTAGAAACAACTTAAAATCCTCCTGTAGCAATATGACCTTAGTTACACACTGCTGACTACTTTATTATCCATTCTGAGATAACTGGTTTGATCTCTTTATTAGCCCAATGAACCAAGTCCCTATTAAATGCCTCACACACCTTAATGCTTGTTCAACCGCATCTTAACATTTACTTGAATTCACAAATTCTATCAAAGTATCTTTGTCTTCCGGGTAAGTCAACTCTAACTGTTGTATCTCAGGAACAGACTTCCAGCCCACATCGTATATGAGATGATCAGGATCTTGTATATATTGATGACCGCCTGCTATTTTGACAAGAAAATAATGAACCTCATATGCAATGTCAAAATCCGGGATGATTCTTAATCCAATTTTCCGCTGCCTCGAGAAGATATGGGTTAGGAATACCTAACGTTGTTGCTGCCACTTCTTTATCTCCCGCTAATTCTTGGACTCTAGGCGCATCGCTAAGTTTAAACGGCCTTAAAGTTAAACGTTCAGTATGAAGGATGAGTGACATTTCCATACTCCTTTTAATAGTTTTTTTCCTATGGATAAATACCATCTTGAAATATTCACATTATACCAATATTTAGAAAATAATGAAGAGGAAACTTCATCACTATACTAATTGAGAACTCATATTTTAAGATTCGATATAACTATATAAGCTTTATCCCACGTGTCTGGACATAAAAAAAGACACCCAATTAAATCGGGTGTCTTTCGTTTTACCTTATTCTCCTACTACGTATGGTAGAAGAGCCATCGTGCGAGCACGCTTGATAGCTACTGTAAGTTTACGTTGGTATTTAGCATGTGTACCAGTCACACGACGTGGTAAAATTTTACCGCGTTCAGAAACGAACTTCTTAAGAAGATCTACATCTTTGTAGTCGATGTGTGTGATTCCGTGTGCTGTGAAGTAACATACTTTACGACGCTTTGCGCGTCCACCTTTACGTCCGCCCATTGCCATGTGTATTCACTCCTTTATTATGAATTTTTTGCGTATTCCTTAGAATGGAAGATCGTCATCTGAAATATCGATGGTTTGTCCGTTATTCGCAAATGGATCTTCGTCTACGCGTGTATAGTTATTGTTGTTGTTTCGTTGTGGTTGATTCTGATTTTGATTTTGCTGTCCGTACGAGGACTCCTGCTGGCGCCCGCCGTAGAACCCGCCTTCATTCCTATCTCCACCGCCAGCATTGCTGTTCCTAGGTTCAAGAAATTGGACGCTCTCAGCCAGTATTTCAGTGACATATACTCTCTTACCATCCTGGCCTTCATAGTTGCGAGTCTGGACCCGGCCGTCAACGCCTGCCAAACTTCCCTTTTTGAGGTAGTTTGCGACATTCTCAGCTGGTTTACGCCATACCACACAATTAATAAAGTCCGCTTCACGTTCACCCTGCTGGTTAGTAAAAGCACGATTAACAGCCAATGTAAAAGTTGCAACCGGCACTCCGTTTGGAGTATAGCGCAGCTCTGGATCTTTTGTTAAACGTCCCACAAGAATAACGCGGTTCATCATCAGAATCAACTCCCGTCCATTGTTTCAACTGAAACAAAAGTTTATATTGAAAGGTTATTATACTTCTTCTTTAACAACGATATGACGGATAATGTCTTCGCTGATCTTAGCTAAACGGTCAAATTCTTGAACTGCAGCAGCATCAGCACTCATGTGAATTAGCTGGTAGTAGCCATCACGGAAATCATTGATTTCGTATGCTAAACGACGTTTGCCCCAGTCTTTTGACTCGGTTAATTCCGCACCATTATCAGTAAGGATTGTGTTGAAACGCTCAACTAGAGCTTTCTTGCTATCTTCCTCAATGTTTGGACGGATGATGTACATAATTTCGTACTTTGTCATCACTGTCACCTCCTTTTGGTCTAAGCGGCCCAATTAAGGGCAAGGAGCAATTACATTCAATTACTCACAATAAGAAATTATAGCATATAAGTGACCAGATTGCAATAAAGCTATGCAGTATTATATAAAGATGTTTAACAGCTGCTTTATTTAGAATAAGGGGTTTGGAATTTGGGATGAAAATTTAAATAATAGCGAAAAACCCTCATTTTTTTGCATAAAAAGAGACAAGATTAAGCTTAAAGGTTATGAACTTCTAAAAATTCAATATACCTACTCATTTTTTTAATAATCAATACATTAAAACCGCTCATTTTTAACATTTACTTGCGGAAATTGACTATTTACTTGCAAACTTCATTACTTTACTTGCGGATTTTATTATTTACTTGCAGAAAACTATACTTTACTTGCGGAATTGTTTACTTTACTTGCGAAAAACCACAATTTACTTGCGTTTATATATTTCATACTAACAAACAGGCCATGAGAAGATAAATCGCTTCTCATGGCCTGCTCGTCTTATGCTGTTCGTGTCTCTGCCTTCTTATGAAGATCTATTTTACTCGCGATTTGCGCTGCATTCTGCGCTCGATGTGTCTCGTTTAGAAGGCACCGCTTTCCGCTTTTAGTCTATCCAGCTCCAAACTGACACCTTCGGCCGTAAGTATGTCGCCTTCAAAAGGCAAAGGGCGGCCTTTTGATGCCGCCCTTCTTACTTCTGTCAGGTGTCTGCTTTTCTAATTAATTTTGTTGTCTAATACTAGCTGCGTATCAATATGCTCTACCAAAAATCTACTTTGAAAAGCACCGTTCTCCGCTTTTAGTCTATCCAGCTCCAAACTGACACCTTCGGCCGTAAGTATGTCGCCTCCAAAAGGCAAAGGGCGGCCTTTTGATGCCGCCCTTCTTACTTCTGTCAGGTGTCTGCTTATCTAATTAATTTTGTTGTCTCATACAATCTGTATAACAATATGCCCTACAAAAAATCTACTTTGAAAAGCACCGCTTTCCGCTTTTATACATTAAACCTAAAGTGTATAACGTCTCCGTCCTGGACTACGTATTCTTTGCCCTCGAGGCGGACTTTTCCGGCTTCTTTGGCTGCTGCCATGGAGCCGCCGGCCATGAGGTCGTCGTAGGAGACAGTTTCGGCGCGGATGAAGCCGCGTTCGAAGTCGGTGTGGATGACGCCGGCACATTGAGGTGCTTTCATGCCTTTTTTGAAGGTCCAGGCGCGGACTTCCTGTACGCCTGCTGTGAAGTAGGTGGCAAGGCCGATCAGGCTGTATGCCGCACGGATCAGCTGGTCAAGGCCGGATTCTTCGATGCCGAGCTCAGACAGGAATTCTTGTTTTTCTTCGCCTTCCAGCTCCGATATTTCTTCTTCGATTCTTGCACAGACTACGATGACTTCGGCATTGTCTGATTCTGCAAAGGCCCGGACACGCTGGACGTATTCATTTTCAGACGGATCAGCTACATCATCTTCGCTTACATTGGCCACATAAAGAACAGGCTTAGACGTCAAGAGGTGCATCCTTTTAGCCAGCTTCTGCTGCTCTTCCGTGAATTCAACCGTGCGTGCCGGCTTTTCTGATTCGAGAGCATCCTTTAGAAGGACAAGGACTTCGTGCTCAGCGATGGCTTCTTTATCCTTTTGCTTAGCCATTTTGCCTACGCGTTCAATGCGTTTGTCCACTGATTCAAGATCAGCCAGGATCAATTCAAGATTAATGGTTTCTATATCATCGACCGGATCCACTTTTCCTGAGACGTGAGTGATGTTTTCGTCTTCGAAGCAGCGCACAACGTGACAGATGGCATCTACTTCACGAATGTGGGAGAGGAATTTGTTGCCAAGACCTTCGCCTTTGCTTGCGCCCTTTACAATTCCGGCGATGTCTGTGAATTCGAAAGTGGTCGGTACCGTCTTCTTAGGCTGAACCAGTTCTGTCAGCTTGCGGAGGCGGCTGTCCGGCACCTCTACGATTCCTACGTTTGGTTCAATTGTACAAAATGGATAGTTGGCAGATTCAATTCCTGCCTGTGTAATTGCATTAAATAAAGTAGATTTGCCTACGTTTGGCAAACCTACTATGCCTGCTGTTAAAGCCATATCTATATTCACTTCCTCTTGGGATTATTCTTGTCTATGTGTCAAAAAATAGATTTTCAAATTACCTAAACCTTTTCCAATTATAGAGATTAGCCCTGAAAAAGACAAGTGCCAATGCAGATGGCCGCCTTTTCTGACGAGGCTGAAAAAGCTCCCCCGCCAGCAAAAAAGCTTCCCATGAAAAGGAAGCAGATTGTTAATCCAGCTGTTTCAGGATACGGGCCGGATTTCCCCCGACTACTGTGTTTGGGGGCACGTCCTTTGTCACTACGGCACCGGAAGCAATGACCGCATTGTCACCGATTGTGATCCCCGGGTTGATGATGCAGCCGCCGCCGAGCCAGACATTGCTGCCAATGGTCACCGGCTTGCCATATTCAAGGCCTGACACCCGTTCAGCCGCATCGAGCGGATGGGCCGCAGTATAAATATGAACTCCGGGAGCAAGGAGGCAGTTATCTCCAAACCTCACTTCACAAACATCCAATATCACGCAATTGAAATTTGCATAAAAGTTTTCGCCCGCATAGATATTCGAGCCGTAATCACACCGGAAGTCTGGTTCGATATAGATATTTTCACCAGTTGCACCGAATAGCTGCTTTAACAGGGAAGTCCGTTCATCCGACTGGGCTTCTGCTGCTGCATTAAACCGGGCTGTCAGGCGGCGTGCTCTTGCCCGCTCTTCGACCAGCTCAGGGTCCCATGCCTGGTAATACTCCCCTGCAAGCATCTTTTCTTTTTCGGATTTCATTCCATTCACCTTCCCTTTGATTATTCAGGGTCATGTTTCACAAGGATCTTCTTGACCTTCCTCGTAAATTCCTTCCGCGGGATCATCACACTATGGCCGCAGCCTTCGCATTTGACCCTGATATCCATTCCCATCCGAATGACCTTCCAGGCATTAGCACCGCATGGATGGGCTTTTTTCATCTCTACCACATCATTTAAACCAAATTCTTTATCGGCCATGGCCAAATCCTCCCGTTCTGACTATTCATGCTTCTTATTTACTTTTTCTTCTGCCTGGTTATACATCACCATGCGCGGATATGGGATCTTTATCCCTTTTTCATCAAGCAGCACTTTGATTTCCTTTCTTAGAGCGCGGGCAATGAACCAGTGATTCATGGGAGTGGTTTCTGCCACGACCCGGAGAATGATTTCGTTCTGCTTGACGTTTTGAATCCCGAGGAGCTTAGGCGGATCCACAATTTCCTCGTATTTATCTTTTATCGATTCCAGGAGCTCCTGGATATACGTTTCTGCCATTTCTATATCTTCATCATAACTGATTCCGATGTCCACCACAGCAACACTATTGTGGATGGAAAAGTTCGTGACTTCCGTTATATTCCCATTCGGGACAATAAGAAGCTCTCCGGTGAAGTTTTTTATTTTAGTGGTCCTAAGGCCAATTTCTTCAACGGTCCCTTCAAACTGTCCGATCTTGATATAATCTCCAACCGAAAATTGATCCTCCAGGATAATGAAGAATCCTGTGATAATATCCTTCACCAGGCTCTGCGCGCCGAAACCGACAGCAAGGCCCACTATTCCCGCACCAGCGAGCAATGCCTTCACATCAATGGAAAACACCTGAAGAATCGCCATGATCGCCACAAAAAAGACAACATATCTTATCACATTGCCTAATAGTTTCAAAAGCGTTGCTTCCCTTCGCTCCGAGATGCGGAGCGGACCGGTCGCACGCATGAAGAAGAACTTATGTACAACTGATTTTCCGTATCGGATGATGAGTGCCGAAACAAGCAGGATCATCAGGATTTTCAATATTCCTAAGCCAAAGCCAATCCACATTTCTTCTTTCGTCAGCACCGTCACTGAGTGCTTGTATAATTTTTCTGCATAATTCATGATGGCACCAACTTTCTATAGAGCATGTAAGAGCATGTAAAAAAAACGTTTCCGAGGCCGCTATTCCCATTTTAACAAGAAACTAGGCGTTTTTGTACAATTAGACATTGGGTATAGAGGAAGAACGAATTTTTTTACCTGTATTACTAATTTTGTAGTTTCCCCAAATAGCTGCGTATAGATTCCCTAAAATTTCCGTATACTGATAATACTTTTACTGAGGAGTGGGATAATGAGCTTTAAACCAAATATATTCGATAATTCCAGCAGGATGGTACGGATTCTTTGTGAGGAACTGGACGCTTCAAAGAAAATAAGCAGCGAATTAGTTTCATATCTTTCTGCAAGCGCCGGTCAGCCTATTGTCATTATATGTATAGGAACAGACCGTTCCACAGGTGATTCGCTCGGTCCTCTTGTCGGTACCCTGCTTGAGGAAAAAGCCGCCCCCCTCTTCCATGTGTACGGTACACTCGAGGATCCGATCCATGCAGTGAATCTGGAGGAAAAGCTCCGGGAAATCAAGGCCAAGCATATCAACCCATTCATCATTGGCATAGATGCATGCCTTGGACGGCTGAAGAGTGTGGGATCGATCCAAGTGGGAGCAGGACCCATTAAACCGGGTGCCGGTGTGAATAAAGACCTTCCGGCCGTAGGGCATATGCATATCACCGGTATTGTGAATGTCAGCGGCTTTATGGAATTCTTCGTGCTTCAGAATACAAGATTAAGTCTCGTTCTTAAAATGGCAAAATCCATTGCTGATGGCATCTATTCTGCAGGATTGGTCACCCGCAGCAGACCAACTGTGCCACATTTGAATATTGCATTTGAACAGGAACAGACACCCTGATCATAGATAAGGCTGCCGCCCAATTGGACGGCAGCCTCTCTTTTTAACCGATCGGATTATAATAAAGCAGGGTCACGAGCACTGCTGTCACGAGAATTCCCGGCAGGAGATTGGCCACCCTGATTTTGGTCAGTCCAATCAAATTCAATCCGATTGCAAATATCATGATTCCGCCGGCTGAAGTCATTTCCAGAATGAAGCTGTCCATGAGTGCTTTAGGGACAAATTCATTGATTTGATTGGCAAATAACGCAATCAGCCCCTGGTAGAGGACAACCGGGATGGCGGAGAAGATCACGCCGATTCCAAGGGTTGTCGCCAGCACCAGGGCTGTAAAGCCATCAATGACCGCCTTGGTATAAAGCACATCATGATCACCGCGTATCCCGCTGTCCAGTGCGCCGATGACTGCCATAGCACCAATCAGGAAGATGAGTGTGGCTGTTACAAAGCCTTGTGAAATGGAAGTCTGATTTTCCTTCCTTCCTCCAAGCTTTGCTTCAAGCCATTCTCCGCAGGCATTCAACTTTGCATCAAGATCCCACCATTCGCCGAGAACCGCACCGAATACAAGGCTCAGTATGACAACTAAATATTCCTGGCTCTTAAAGCCCATCTGCAGGCCAAGGACGATAACAGCAAGCCCGATTCCAGACATAACAGTTTCCTTGATCTTTTCTGGAATTCTGTGAAAAATCTTCCCAAGCAGAGTTCCGGTCAAAATGGCTGCTGCATTCACCAGAGTTCCCAATAATACCATCACTTATCACCTTTATCATTAATATCAATTAAATAAAGGCCTGAAAGGGGATTCCCGGCCAGGACCTTGATAAACCTTTATGAGGAAAGATGCTGATCATCCAAAAGCTCAAGAATACGGTCCAGATCTTCTTTTGAGAAAAATTCAATTTCAATCTTCCCTTTTTTCTTGGACTGTTTGATGGTGACAGTTGTGCCGAATCTTTCCCGGAGAGTATTCTCCCGCTCTTTTATGAATACATCCTTTTTCTCAGGCTTTTTCTTTTCTGTTTCACGTGGAACATCTTCATTCAGCCCATTGATCATACCTTCGAGCTGGCGGACATTCATCCCTTCCTTCAGGCACTTCCCGGCAGCCTGCGGAATCAGGGATTTATCCTTCAGACTGAGCAGAGCCCGGCCATGTCCCATTGAAATTTTGCCTTCTGATATAAGATCCTGGATTTCTGCCGGCAGGGAAAGCAGCCTGATATGGTTGGCTATGTGAGGACGGCTTTTGCCAAGCCGCTTGGACAGCTCCTCCTGTGTAAGATCGAGCTTTTCAAGCAGCGTTTGGTAGGCCATGGCCTCCTCAAGAGGATTCAGATCTTCCCGCTGCAGGTTTTCAAGCAGGGCAAGCTCCATCATCTGCTGCTCATTGAAGCTGCGGACAACAACCGGAACCTTTTGGAACCCGGCTTCTTTTGCTGCGCGGAATCTCCTTTCCCCGGCAACGATTTCATAACCCTTGATGCTCTTTCGCACAATGAGGGGCTGAAGGATCCCATGCTGTTCAATGGAATTCCTGAGCTCCTCTATAGCCGCCGGCTGAAACACTTTTCTTGGCTGATAGGGGTTTGGCCTGAGCTCCTTAAGCTTCACTTCTTGAATGATATCTTCCTTGTTCGCTTCAAGATTCGGAAAGAGCGCATTGATTCCTTTTCCCAGCCCTTTAGCCATGTGACACCACTTCCTTTGCCAAGTCTAAATATACTTCTGCTCCCCTGGACTTAGGATCATAGATTATTATCGGCTCCCCGTGGCTCGGTGCTTCACTCAGCCTGACATTCCTTGGAATGATGGTTTTGTACACTTTATCCTGAAAGTATTTCTTCACTTCTTCTATTACCTGTATACCCAGGTTTGTCCGGGCATCAAGCATGGTAAGCAGAACTCCTTCAATCTTAAGGTCCTGATTCAAATGCTTTTGGACAAGCCGGACTGTATTGAGCAGCTGGCTCAAGCCTTCGAGCGCGTAATATTCACACTGCACCGGAATCAGGACCGCATCTGAAGCGGTCAGGGAATTGATGGTCAGCAGCCCGAGCGATGGCGGACAGTCTATGATGATATAATCAAAGCGGTCTTTGACCTGCTCGAGTGCGCGACGCAGTCTTACTTCCCGGGAAATAGTCGGTACAAGCTCAATTTCGGCACCTGCCAGCTGGATGGTAGCCGGGATGGCATATAAGTTTTCGACCTTCGTGCCCTTTATCACATCTGCTGCTTCCACATCATCGACCAGTACATCATATATACACTGCTCCACATCAGCTTTCTCGATCCCTATGCCGCTTGTTGCATTGCCTTGAGGATCTATATCTACTAATAATACCTTTTTGCCTATGTATGCCAGACATGCCCCAAGATTAACGGAGGTAGTGGTTTTACCCACTCCCCCTTTTTGGTTGGCTATGGCAATTACTTTTCCCACGATGTCACCTGCCTTTTTATTGCTCCCTTGATTCTATATCTATTTATCCATCTATTTTTTTTGGCTTACCCCTCTAGTTTATCATGAATGATTAGTGATTGAATTGATTTTATTCCTTTTCAAATTCTTTTGGCATGAAAAAAAGGACTGTCAAAAGCTGCAGCCCTCATAATAGATTCATAGAGTGTAAAAAATGATGATGTCTACTTTTTCTTTGGTATCTTGATGGTGAACTGGTAATATTCCTCAAACTCTTCTTCAGCAGAATCCAGATTGATCCCATTATCTGTAACCATGGAGAGCGACTGCCTGATTGTATTGACAGCAATGCGCATATCCTTGCTGAAAGCCTTGCGGCGCGGCTTTGGCTTGGTATCGGGAGGGGTGAGCATTTTGACGATGCGCTCCTCCGTCTGTTTGACATTGAGATTCTTCTCGATGATCTCAGTCACCAGTGCCGCCTGCATGGCAGGATCCTTCAAGGGAATCAAGGACCGCGCATGGCGTTCAGTGATCTGCTTGTTCAGTACTGCTTCCTGTACGGGTTCAGGAAGCTTCAAGAGCCGCAGCTTATTGGCAACGGTTGACTGGCCGATCCCAAGACGCTGAGCCAGCGCTTCCTGGGTAAGTTCATGAAGCTCGAGCAGCCTTGCATAGGCCATAGCCTCTTCAATGGGAGACAGCTCTTCACGCTGCAAATTCTCAATCAATGCAACAGAAGCAGTCTCTTTATCATTGAAATCCTTCACAATAACCGGGACCGTGTCCCACCCAAGCTTCGTCATAGCCCGGTATCTTCGTTCACCGGCTATGATTTCATATTTATTCTCACCATACTTGCGGACGACAATCGGCTGGATGATGCCATGTGTCCTGATCGTCTGGGCAAGTTCTGAGATTTTATCATCATCAAAAACGGTCCTAGGCTGATACCGGTTCGGAGTAATATCATCAATCGGTATGTTTTGGATTTCTTCTTTAGCCGTTTTTTCGCTTTCTTCTTGCAGCCCTTGTTGTTCCACAGCTTTTTCCCCTAATCCAAAAAAACGTGAAAAAGGATGCTTCATTTACATACACCACCTTTTAGAAACTCCCACACTACATATTCTTCTTCTAAATGACTGGTTCCTGCTTTTGGCACCGCCAAATTTCATCCAGATCACGGAATCATTCAAGCGGCTGTTTATTAGGCGTCCCAGGCTTCCTCGGATATTTTTTAGGTGTCGGCTTCTTTTTGCTGACAATGACGATATTTCTTTCACTTTCTTCATAAGGAAGGATAAAAGAGTGGATGCTCTCTACTTTACCGCCCAATGTCTTTACTGCCTTATCGCCTGTTTCTGTTTCCTCGGACCCGTTCGCACCCTTCATGGCCACAAAATATCCTCCCTGTTTCACGAGCGGCAGGCATAATTCGCTGAGTACAGACATCCTGGCAACTGCCCGGGCTGTCACCACATCATACTGCTCACGGTGGGCGGGATTCTGGCCGAAGCTCTCTGCCCTGTCATGGTAAAAGGATACATTGTCGAGCTTAAGAGAAGCAGCCAGGTGATTTAAAAATGAAATCCGCTTGTTAAGGGAATCAACAATGGACACTTCAAGCTCCGGAAAGCAGATTTTCAGCGGAAGACTTGGAAATCCTGCACCTGCTCCTACATCACAGATCTTAAGCGGTTTAGTGAAATCAAAATAAAAGGCAGCTGAGATGGAGTCATAAAAATGCTTTAAATAGACTTCCTCTTTATCAGTGATCGCAGTCAGATTCATTTTTTCGTTCCATTCAACGAGAATCTGATAATAGGATTGAAACTGTTCAAGCTGGAGGGAAGTAAGGGTGATGCCCTTCTCCCCAAGCATGGATTGGAATTGTTCTATTTTCATGTGAGAACCTCTTTACTCCCTGCTAAAAAAGCCCGAGGCAGGGTTATTGGCTGATGCGCGCTATTTTTCCCTGTTCTAAATATACCAGAAGAATGGAAGTGTCGGCAGGGTTTACCCCGGAAATCCTTGAAGCCTGTGCCACAGACAGCGGACGCACTTCTTTCAGCTTCTGCCTCGCCTCTGATGCAAGGCCATGGATGGCATCATAATCAATGTTTTCAGGGATCTTCTTGTTTTCCATCTTTTTAAGCTTGTCTACCTGCTGCAGGGATTTTTCAATATACCCTTCATACTTAATCTGGATTTCCACCTGTTCGGATACTTCCGGATCTATTTCATGATCTGCCGGAACGAGCTGATGGATGTGTTCGTAACCCATTTCAGGCCGTTTCAGCAAATCGGATGCCCGGATTCCGTCTTTCAGTTCGCTTCCTCCCTTGGATACAATCAGCTCTTGAACTTCAGGAGTCGGCTTGATGAAAAGGGATTTCAGCCGTTCAAGCTCGGCAGCGATACTTGCTTTTTTATCGGTGAATCTGGAAAATCTTTCTTCCTTGATCATGCCGATTTCATAACCCTTTTCTGTCAGCCTGAGGTCTGCATTATCATGCCTCAGCAATAGGCGGTATTCCGCACGTGAAGTCAGAAGGCGGTACGGTTCATTGGTCCCCTTCGTTACCAGGTCATCGATCAGCACCCCGATATAGGCATCAGAGCGGCTTAAGATAAGCTCTCCCTTGCCGAGTGCCTTCAGGCCGGCATTAATCCCGGCCATAAGCCCCTGCCCTGCTGCCTCTTCATAGCCTGATGTGCCATTGATCTGACCGGCTGTGAACAAGTTGGGAACCTTCTTGGTTTCAAGAGTCGGCCAAAGCTGGGTAGGGACGATGGAATCATATTCAATCGCATAGCCAGCCCTCATCAGCTGGACATTCTCAAGACCTGGGATGGATGCAAGCACCTGCTTCTGGACATCCTCCGGAAGGCTTGTCGACAGACCCTGAACATAGACTTCATGAGTATTCCTTCCTTCAGGTTCAAGGAATATCTGATGGCGCGGCTTATCATGGAAACGGACCACCTTATCCTCAATGGACGGACAGTAACGCGGGCCTGTGCCTTTGATCATGCCTGAGTACATAGGGGATCGGTGCAGATTGTCATCAATGATTTGATGGGTGACTTCGCTTGTATAAGTCAGCCAGCATGGCAGCTGGTCTGTAATGAATTTTGTCGTTTCATATGAAAATGCCCTTGGAACATCGTCACCGGGCTGTATCTCTGTTTTGCTGTAATCGATCGTTTCACTGTGAACACGCGGAGGAGTTCCCGTTTTGAAACGGACCATATCAAAGCCCAATTCTTCTAGATGCTCAGACAGCTTAATGGAAGGCTGCTGATTGTTCGGACCGCTTGAGTATTTCAGCTCGCCGAGGATGATTTCTCCCCGCAGGAACGTTCCTGTCGTGATGACAACTGTCTTCGAATGATAAGCTGCCCCTGTCTGAGTGATGACTCCTTTGCAGACGCCATCTTCAATAATCAGTTGCTCTACCATTCCCTGGACAAGATCCAGGTTTTCTTCGTTTTCTATTGTCTTTTTCATTTCGTGCTGATAGAGGAATTTATCCGCCTGTGCCCTAAGCGCCCTTACGGCAGGACCTTTCCCCGTGTTCAGCATCCTCATTTGAATATGAGTCTTATCTATATTTCTTCCCATTTCACCGCCAAGGGCATCAATCTCCCTGACGACAATCCCCTTGGCCGGACCTCCGACAGAAGGGTTGCATGGCATGAAGGCAACCATATCAAGATTAATGGTAAGCATGAGCGTCTTGGCTCCGAGCCTTGCAGCCGCCAGACCTGCTTCAACACCTGCATGGCCAGCCCCGATAACAATTACATCATACGTACCAGCTTCGTAAGGCATTTCCTTACCTCCTTTTTATTTTCAACGATGTTTTCGCAAACTTATCTGCTATGGATAAGAAGGATGATCTTTCGCTGCAGGCACTCCACCTGCGCGGGGCGGGAGGTAAACCTCCTCAGCTTTGCCTGCTGGGTCTCACCTGTCCCGCATAACCCGCAGGAGTCTCGCACACCCGCTGTAATCAACCTTACTTCATAATGAATTCTCTTTGAAAAATTAGTTAAGAAACCTTTTAGAAAATCATTTTAGTAATATTTCTGGTTTCCGCAATCTATCTAATATAGTTCCAAATAGGTTCGAAACCCTCTGAATATTTTCCACTCTGCTTCGGACCGCACTCCGCTTTTCTTGTCTAGCTGCGTGCTGTCATCCTCGGGTATAAGCCCAGCAGCATCAAAAGGCAAAACCGGCCTTTTGATGCTGCTTTTCTTATCCCGGTCGGATGACTCCTTCGCTTCGCTTCGGACCGCACTCCGCTTTTCTATTTCCCTAAGCAGAATTGTGAGAAGAGCTGGTCGATGAGGCTTTCGTGTACGTTGTCCCCTGTGATTTCACCGAGAAGCTCCCATGTGCGGGTAAAGTCGATCTGCACAAGGTCAATCGGTGTGCCGGCCTCAATGGCGTCAATGGCGTCTGTGATGGCGGATTGAGCCTGTCCGATCAAGGCAATGTGGCGGGAGTTCGAAAGATAGGTCATATCTCCAGCCTCCAGGGTACCTGCAAAAAATAAAGAAGCGATGGCCTCTTCCAGTTCGTCCACCCCTTTGTCCTCAAGCAGGGATGTCGTGACGACCGGGCGGCCGGCTGCCAGCTGTTCGACCTTCTCCATATCAATTTTCGGTGCAAGGTCCATTTTATTGATGATTACTATCACATCCATGCCCTTTGCAGCTTCAAACAGCTGTTCATCTTCAAATGTCAGTTCATCCGCATTATTCAGCACAAGCAGGATCAGGTCGGCTTCTTTCAGGACAGCCCTCGACCTTTCCACTCCGATCCGTTCTACAATGTCCTCTGTTTCCCGGATTCCGGCTGTATCCAGCAATCTGAGGGGCACGCCTCTTACATTCACATATTCCTCAATAACATCCCGTGTTGTGCCGGGTATGTCTGTTACAATGGCCTTGTTTTCGTGCACTAAACTGTTGAGCAGGGAAGATTTCCCTACATTGGGACGGCCGATGATGACAGTTGACAGTCCCTCTCGCAATATTTTTCCCTGTTCGGAGGTTCTGAGCAGCCGTTCAAGTTCCATTTTCACATGATTGGCTTTATCCAGGAAAATGTTGTGCGTCATTTCCTCGACATCATCATATTCGGGATAATCAATGTTCACCTCAACATGAGCGAGTGTTTCCAATATCTCCTGCCTGAGCCCCCTGATCAGCTTAGAAAGCCTTCCTTCCATCTGGCCGAGGGCTACATTCATGGCCCGGTCGGTTTTCGCCCGGATCAAATCCATGACCGCTTCAGCCTGTGAAAGATCGATCCGGCCATTCAGGAAGGCGCGTTTTGTGAACTCTCCCGGCTCTGCAAGTCTGGCTCCATTGGCAAGAACAAGCTGCAGTACGCGATTGACGGACACCAGTCCTCCATGGCAGTTAATCTCGACTACATCCTCCCGGGTGAAGGTTTTTGGCCCCCTCATGACAGATACCATCACTTCTTCCACCGTCATATCGGTTTTAGGATCGACCAGGGTGCCATAATGGATCGTATGGGATTCTCTTTCAGATAACGTTTTGCCGCCTGGGCCTCTATATATTTTATCAGCGATGGAAATTGCTTCATCGCCGCTTAATCGTACAATTGCAATGGCGCCTTCTCCCATAGGAGTCGAGACTGCTGTAATTGTATCAAATTCCATATTTTCATCTCACTTATAAAGAAATTTAGAACAATATCCTATTTTATAAAAAAACAGGCATAAGTTCAATTATAGTTATCCACACTTTTTCCAATTGGCTTAATAGTAATACCCTTTATTTTAACTTATCCACATGTGAATAACAATAATAGCCGTTCCGGCCCATTGGTAAGAATTATTCATTCTGAAGCAGGCAAAAAAAATCCGGCCCTGTTTCATACAGGACCGGATTTCCTATTACTTCTTTTTTGGTGCTATGACAATATGACGGTAAGGATCTGAGCCGCTGGAATAAGTTTCTATTTCGCGAAACCCGACCAGGGCGGCATGGATGATTTTACGTTCATAATTCGGCATGGGGTCAAGGGCAGCTTCCCTGCCAGTCCTCATCACTCTTTCCGCAGTCCTTCTGGCAAGGTTTGAGAGCGTTTCGGCTCTTCTTGCCCGGTAGTCCTCCGCATCAAGGATGACGGTCAAATATTGCCTGGAGCTCCCATTTGCCGCAAGCTGGGCCAGGTATTGCAAGGCATTCAGCGTCTGGCCCCTCTTGCCGATCAGGACGGCAATCTTTTCACCTGATAAGTAATAGACTGCCGTTTTCCCCGACCGCTTTACCTCAATATCAACATCCACACCCATCTGGCTGCTGATATTTTTAATATAATTCAAGGTTTCTTCTATAGGGTCCGGAGGCAGTGTTACTTTAACCACAGCCTCCCTGCTTCCGAATATTCCAAGAAACCCTTTTTTTCCTTCTTCCAGGATTTCAATCTCCACCCGTTCCCGGGTTGTACTCAATTGAGCAAGTGCTGACTCGACTGCTGCATCGACCGATTGTCCAGTAGCCGTTATTTGTCTCACTTTTTCGCTCCTCCTGAGGCCTTCGCTGCAGCGGCAGATTTCAATTCCGGCCCTTTGATGAAGTAGGTCTGTACAATCATGAACAAGTTACCCACTACCCAGTATAGAGAAAGAGCAGCCGGGAAATTAATCGCGAACACTACAATCATGATCGGCATGATCCAAAGCATCATGGCCATCTGCGGATTTTGTCCGGCAGTTCCTGCCATGGACATCTTCTGCTGAATGAATGTCGTGATACCCGCCACGATAGGCAGGATATAGTAAGGATCATGCTCTCCAAGGTCAAACCAGAGGAAGTTGTGATTCGCAATTTCCCTGGTCCTGCTGATGGCATGATAGAAGCCAATGAGTATCGGCATCTGTACAATCAGCGGGAAACATCCTGCAAGCGGATTAACACCGTGCTTTTGGAAAAGAGCCATTGTTTCCTGCTGTAGCTTCTGCTGTGTAGCTGCATCCTTGGAGCTGTACTTCTTCCGCAGTTCCTGCATATCAGGCTGAAGCGCCTGCATAGCTTTTGAACTTCTGATCTGCTTGATCATCAGAGGCAGGATTGCGAGACGGAGTATGAGCGTGACGATGATAATGGATATCCCGTAGCTTCCTCCTACAACCTCTGCCACTTTAATGATGAATAATGACAGCGGGTAAACGATATATTCGTTCCAGAAACCAGTGCTTTCTGCTGTTATAGGCTTGTTCACTTCGGTACACCCTGCCATCAGCAGCATCATGGAAACCAAACCTATAGCCAGTATGATTTTCTTCTTCAACCGACTTTTCCTCCTTATTGCTAGTGGGTCAACATTTAACAGGTATCTGCCTTTTATTTTCCTTTTTAAAGAAGTTACGGGCGTCTTAAAGCTAATGCCTGTCCAAATTGATTCAATATGTATTACACAGTATTGTACCATTTTTTCATCAGCATTGCCTGCATATTTTAACCCTGTCCATAAAGCTTTCACAACTTGCTTATTTATCTAAACGTTCATTTTTTATCTTTGGATTAATTGTTTTCCCGACCTTAAGAACATGAATCAAACTGCTCTTCACCTGAAAAAAATCCAGATCGGCTGCCGGCTTTCTGGCAATGATCACATAATCTCTCCCAGGAAATACATCCTGGTTCAGCTCGAGGAATGCCTGTCGTAAATATCGCTTGATCTGATTCCGGACTACAGCATTTCCTATCTTCTTGCTGATCGACAAGCCGATCCTGAAGAAATCCTGGTCTTTCTTTTCAAGGATGTATACGACAAACTGCCGGTTCGCGACTGAAGTTCCTCTTTGGAAAACTGTTTGAAATTCTTCATTCTTCTTAATTCTTAACTTTTTATTCATCATTACACCTTCACTGAACAAAAATTCACTAAAACTAACTGGAGTTCTCTACTGGCTCATGCATGGAAAGGAACCTAGTCAAAAGCAGGAACAAGTACAATAAGGCGGTGGAGCGTAGTAAGGCGCAGGCAGGTATGCCAGAAGATAAATGATGTTCACCCGGCTGCCTGATGACATAAGATGCATGCAGCTCCGCCCCTTTTCCACAAAAAAAGAGCCCTGCTCAATCTGCCATACTAGAAAAAAAGACCACTGATCATTTCAGTGGCCTATGCAGATAATACTTTTCTGCCTTTACGACGACGAGCAGCTAAAACTTTACGTCCGTTTTTTGTGCTCATGCGAGCGCGGAAACCGTGAACTTTGCTGTGTTTACGTGTATTTGGTTGGTAAGTTCTTTTCATGTATGACACCTCCCTGAGGAATAACAGTTACAGACAGTCTTTGTAAGTATAGAGAGGAGAGGCCGCTTTTGTCAACCCTCTATGTAAATTTCCTGGTCTGGAATTTCATTTTCTCCTGGGAGCCCGGGAAGATCTCTGCGCTGCCTTTTTCCTCCTTCAGACGGATTGTGGATATTTTTTCGACACTTTTCAAATATCCACAGCTTTTATCGACAAGTTTTTCACAAGTCAGACGGCTGTGGACAATACTTTTACACAGCATTGGACAATTGTGGATAAACTTAAAAAACATTGCAACCTTCTCATTTATTTGATATTATATTTGTGTTTTCACTCTGGATAACTTTATCCACAAACTTCGTTTATCCACAGAGTGTGCATAACTTGTGGATAGCTTATTCAGGGAATGTGTATTTAATTGTCCACATGGGGTGGATATTGTCGAATAGTCGTTTTCTTTCCTTATAATATGTTTTCAACATTCATACTTATGCATAATCATAAACCTCGTCTGTACCTGAAGTATTTTTTTGTTATACAACCCTTATACAGGCACGAGGTTTTATTGCGGTTGAATAAAATTAAAAAAACATAACGCACATTCTGCTTACCTATTAAAATATTGCTGGTCCTCGTTAGGAGGGATAATTTTTGGAGAACATTGCCGCTTTATGGAACAAAGCGCTGGGAAAGATCGAAACAAAAATAAGCAAGCCCAGTTTTGATACATGGCTGAAATCCACAAAGGCCCACACACTTCAGGGAGACACTCTGACAGTCGTTGCGCCCAATGATTTTGCACGTGACTGGCTGGAGGAAAGGTATTCCCATTTAATATCCGGGGTTTTGCTGGATCTGACCGGTGAAGAGCTTGAGGTGAAATTCATGATTCCCCAAAATCAAGGGGAAGAAAGCTTCGACATCCCGCAGCCGCCCAAAAAGCCTGCAAAAGCTGATACTGAAGCCATTGAATTTCCAATAAAT